>DFCS01000017.1:0-5006 GCA_002367105.1 Hungatella sp. UBA3048 | reverse complement strand
CCCTGCTTGCCGGTTAGCGGAACCTTGTTAACACCCTCTTAAAACCAGTACGCATAATAGCTGTAGCTTGCATATAACAAGTTAATTGTTTTTAGATGTATAATATGCCATAATGTTGTCAAGTTATATATTTTATAATGTATCTGAGGTGATTATTATGCAAATGAATAGACTTTTTGAAATTGTATATATTCTGTTAAATAAAAAGACGACGACTGCCAAAGAACTTGCCGAGAGATTTGAAGTGTCTGTAAGAACAATTTATCGGGATATAGATATGTTATCTTCGGCTGGTATACCCGTTTATGCGAGTCAAGGAAAAGGCGGTGGCATATCGTTGCTTGATGATTATGTCCTAAATAAATCTTTACTTTCGGAAGAAGAGCAAAATGAAATTTTATTTGCGTTGCAGAGCCTAACCGTAACACAAAACCCTGAAACTGACAAAGTGCTTTCAAAATTAAGTAGTCTGTTTAATAAAAGCAAGACCAATTGGATTGAAGTGGATTTATCGCCCTGGGGAAGTGATAAAAATAAAACATGTGAATTTACTATCCTAAAAAATGCCATTCTTAATCACCAAATTATTGAATTTACTTATTTTAATTCATCTGGTGAGAAGAGCACCCGAACGGTCGAACCGCTAAAGCTTATCTTTAAGGTTCACGCATGGTATCTCCAAGGGTTCTGTCTAATCAAAAATGAATATAGAACCTTCAAAATATCGCGTATGTCCCATGTGGAGATAATGCAGGAGTTTTTTGTGGATAGAATGTCGGAAGGATTTTCAGTGGATAACAAGGAGCAGAACTACCAAAAGTGGATTAATGTGCAATTGCAGATTGCCCCTCAAGGAGCGTATCGAATATTTGATGAATTCGACGAAAATGAAATAACTAAAAATCAAGACGGCTCTTTTATGGTTGTAACCTCTTTACCAGAAAACGAATGGCTGTTACACTATATCCTCTCCTTTGGAACAGATATTGAAGTATTGGCTCCACAAAATATTCGTGAAATGGTTCAAGACAAATTAGAAGAAATTATTTGGAAATACAAAAAATAAAAATGATAACTTGAACCAATGTCGTCAGGTTATGGTCAGTATAATTAAAACATGGTAATGAATAACCATAAAATCATAAAAAGGAGGAAACTATGACAGCTTTAACAAATAAATCATTTTACGAGAATGAACTTGATGGAAAGCGGGTTCTTGTGACAGGCGGAACTAAAGGAGGAATTGGCGAAGCGATAGTCAAACGCCTCACTCATGCAGGCGCAACAGTTATTACTACTGCACGAAAAACTCCAGATGAAATGAAAATGTCAGATTTATTTATTCAGGCAGACATTAGTACACCCGATGGAACGACTAAGATTGTAACTGATATACTTGAACGCTTTGGCGGGGTTGATATTCTGGTCAATAATGTTGGAGGTTCTTCTGCGCCAACAGGAGGTGTGCTTGCACAAAGCGATTCAGATTGGCAGTTTGCCTTTGAAACAAATTTATTTGCGGCAGTTCGGCTTGATCGGGGATTACTGCCCCCAATGCTCAAACAGGGATATGGGGTTATCGTTCATGTTTCATCTATTCAGAGGAGGTTCCCAGGTGAAAATACAATGGCTTACTCGGCAGCTAAAGCAGCCCTCACCAATTACAGTAAGGGGCTGGCAACAGAGCTTGCGCCCAAAGGAATCCGTGTAAATACTGTCGCACCCGGATTTACTGAAACAAAAGCCGCTGAAGAACTTATGATGCGAATGGCGGAAAATTTAGGTACAGATTATGATGGCGCACGGCAAAATTTGATGGATTCACTTGGCGGTATTCCAATAGGACGTACCGCACGGCCAGAAGAAGTGGCTGAACTTGTTGCTTTTTTAGTATCTGACCGTTCTTCGTACATTATCGGAGCAGAGCATACAATTGACGGTGGCATTATCCGAACAATCTAAATACACCTTATAAAAGAGAAGGAGAATAACAACAATGAATTTACAATTACCAGAAGCTATTGAAACTTACTTTCAGGCATCAAACTCTTATGACAGCAACCTGCTTGCCAAGTGCTTTGCAGAAGATGCAATACTCTATGATGAGGGACAGGCTTATCACGGCCCCTCCGCTATAAAGGCGCATATTGTAGAGGCAAATAACGATTTGCTGGTTAAAACTGATGTTACAAATGCCGTAGAAAAAAGCAGGGAAATGGTTGTCACTGCTACTCTATCTGGAAACTTTGACGGAAGTCCTGTTGCGCTTGATTACTATTTCACCATGAAAGATCAGAAGATTGCCACGCTGAAAATCGTCTTAGCAGGCGAATAAGAAAGAATTTGTAAAACGGTATTATTTCTATAGTCTATGCAATTGCCGCTTTCAGGGAGGTGATAAAGTTGGCAGAACAATTAAAAAACATTTACACGAAAGATTTTTTATTAGAGTTTAGCGAAAAAATTCAATCGGTATACCACGATTTTGATACAGTCAACTTTATCACTTCTGTAATGAATGAAACATGGGAAAGACTGGCACTCAAGGCTCGTACTCGACAGATTTCCGAAAAGCTTGGAGTTTTTTTGCCAATCAGATATGAAGCCGCTCTGGACATTTTGTTTGAGATTGCCAATGATTGCGTAGGGTTCCCTTATCTCTTTTTTCCGGATTTTGTAGCTGTATATGGACAGGAAGAAAAACATTGGGAACTTTCCATGAGGGCGCTTGAAAACTTCACACAGAAATCATCTTCTGAATTTGCCATAAGACCGTTTTTACTGCGTGACCCGGAACGGGTAATGAAACGTATGACTGCATGGGCAAAGCACCCTAATGAACATGTTCGGCGGTTTGCCAGTGAAGGTTGTCGTCCCCGGCTTCCTTGGGGGGAGGCATTGCCCGTGTTTAAAGAAAATCCGACCCCCGTTTTATTGGTTTTAGAACTGCTAAAGGAAGATTCTTCGTTGTATGTGCGCAAAAGTGTTGCTAATAATCTCAATGATATTTCAAAGGATAATCCTGACCTTGTGCTTAAAACCGCCCACCGATGGACAGGTGAAAATCCCGACACAGATTGGATTATAAGGCATGGTTGCCGAACTTTAATCAGAAACGCAAATCCAGAAGCGATGGAATTATTGGGCTATTCAAAGGAACCGATTCTTACCACTCATGCTTCAATATTGGCACAGTCTACCATATTGACAATAGGTGAAAGCTGTGAGTTCCAGTATGAAGTTGATATTCGTCAAGGTGGAGCAACTCATATCCGTATTGAATACGGAATCGACTTTGTAAAGGCAAAAGGACATATATCACGGAAATCATTTCTTTTGTCAGATAAAACAGTATCTGGCGGCGTACATCTTACCGGGACGAGACTACACAACTGGTCGGATATAACAACACGCTGCCACTATCCGGGCGACCATCGAGTTGTGCTTTTAGTAAATGGGCAGGAAGTTGCTCATACAGTGCTAAAGCTTCAACAACTGCAAAACAAATAATATCATTACGAATTGGAGGATAAAAAATGATAACCAACACTTTGCTAATTAAATTAAAAGAACGAAATAATGAAACTATTGAAAAGACAAAATCTATGCTTTTAAGTATGGAGGGTAAAATTGAAATCCTACGAGGAATACAGGTTCAGGTGGATATACGACATGGGGAATCTTCTTATGATATTCTTTTAATTACTCATTTTTCCTCAATGGAAGATATGGAGGCTTATCTAATTAATCCTGTTCATGTAGAAGTATCAAAGTATATTGCAGGTGTATTAGAATCAGGTGCATCTGTATGCTTTGAAGAATAAAAAAGCTACCGTTGACAAGACCTGCTTGTAACTCAATTTTACCCAAAGGCATTGAATCTTATCATGGTATGATTTGCACCATTTATCTTTGCAAAATGAATTCAATAGTTTAGATTTCTGAATTACAACAATCGGCCGATTGTATCATAATGCAACTGCCAATGCTAAGTAACAGCATGGGTTGGTGTATTAAATGAGCACTTTTAAGAGCCTTCCAATGGCAGTAATGCAATTGGAGGGTTCTTTATGTTTAAAGATATTTCGTTTCTGCTAAAGGAGGGGCCACCTGGACGGCCCAGTATTGACCCGGTGATTCTGGTGAAATACCTGCTGATAGGATACCTCTACGGTACCGAATAGGAACGACGTATCGAACAGGAAATTCAGGTCAATATGGCCTACCGATGGTTTCTGGGACTGGATTTAGATGAACGGGTACCGGATAACTCCACCATCTCACAGAATCGACGTAGGCAGTTTGGAGGAGAAAATCTGTTCGGTCGCTTGTTTGAGCATATCCTGCATCTATGTATGGAAAAGGGCTTGGTAGATGGAAGGCTGATTCTGACCGATTCCACTCATGTAAAGGCAAACGCATCCTTTTACGCAAATGTGAAGGTGCTGGCGGAACACGAAACAACGGATTATATGGAACGGCTGGATCGATATGAAGCAGAGGAGCGCAAACGACTGGAGGATTCCAGAGCCATCAAACTGCAGCGCACTGGCAAGGTAAAAAAAGAGAGGAAAAGGACAGAAAAAACAATTAATACCACTGACCGTGGGGCAGGGATGCTTAAGAGGCCGGGGAAACCGGAAGGAATGCATTATCTGAGTCATCAAAGTGTCGATGCTGCCCATGGAATTGAGTGGATGTGGCAATAACACCGGGAAAGACAGGCGACTCGGAGCCGTATCTGGCACGAATGGAACATATGAGAAAGCATTTGGGACTGTATATCTGGTGTGAGGGAAGCTTTGCAGCTCAGAAATGGATGCATAACTTAAAACGGTTGTTTAGGCGGGGAATAGAGGCGGCGAGAGATCACTGTCTCTTATCGGCAACCGCCTTAAACTTAAAACGTATGGTAAAGTGTCTTGGATAACGCCAAAAGGCGTTCTTTTTTTACGCTGTTTTACCCACGCAGAGCTGGAAACATGGTAAATGGTAAATAACTCGTC
>DFCS01000033.1 GCA_002367105.1 Hungatella sp. UBA3048 | reverse complement strand
AGCGATTCATGGGCCAGATAGAAAAGTGCTCGCGCCATGCGGAGTGAATACCGTACAACACAAGGACATAAATTCTTGGTTCTTTCCCGCCTATTACGGGGACATTGCATATGGTCAAGGCCAACCAGGCTAGCACATGCACGCTTTATTTATATCGTTTTCCAGATAATACCACAATATAAAATATCTGTCAATAACTGTTCTACAGTTTTATAAGCCTATATGTTGTGCCTATATATTATATATACAGTTTATTTTTGGGGAATGGTGATATAATATTTTAAGATTCCTCCCCAGAGATAATGTATGGTGTCTTCAAAGTCAAAAAATCAAGATCATTGCGCTGCTATTTGGGCAGGAGTACAAACAGTATTTTAATACTGTATTATTTATTTGGTTTTATATCTGGTTTATTATCTGTATATATATTTATTATATAATACATCCTTTAACATTTGACAAATCGGGAGTATCCATTTTACAAAATTGTCAAATGGAAATAACAAAAAGGTCAAATGCATTCACAAAAAGAGCCAGCAACCGCCGGCCCTTAAATCAATCCCAGTTAATGTCATTATGTGAAACTGTCCCATCTTCTTCAATATCTCTTTTCGCCGCAAGTATTGCTTCTATCTCGTCCTGATCTGCTATATCCCCAGGAACAAATTTTACAATCACACGGAAAAGGGTTTCTATATCCTGTTCCGGTACTAATTCAATGAGATTCTTTAATGCTTCTCTGCTCATTCTGGCACCTCCTATATTCTCTTATATGCCTGCCCTCTGGGTAAGATATCATAGATAATTATCATGTTTCCTTCAATGGTAAATAAAACCCTTAAATCACCAACCCTTAAGCGATATTCATTTTCTAATCCTTTGAGTTTCTTTATATCGCCCTGGGGTATTTTTTCAATAGCTTCTTTTAACCGTTTCTTTGTCGGCTTATCTTATAAATTAATGTACTTTACGGTTTTACACAGGTATATGAGGAATGGCTTGACTTTAAGAAAGGCCTAAAAAAAGCGCCATCTCCTTCAACTATTCGTAACTATGACATAGCCTATAGGCGATTTGAATCTCTTCATCAAAGAAAATTTTCAACGATCAGAACTAAGGATATACAGGATATAGCCAACATCCTGAAGGAAAAATCAGATTCCACAGTCACAATGGCAAAGACAGTAACTTCCCAGATGTTTGAATATGGAATCAAACATGAATATTGCGAAAAAAACTATGCAGAGCTTGTAACATGGGAATACACGAATCCTGAAGAAGAAATGCACGTTCCATTTTCTGAAGATGAATTAAGGCAGCTGTGGGCCAACAAAGAAGAACCATTCGTAGATATTATTCTCATGATGATCTATACCGGAATGAGAGCTAGTGAATTTATCACTATAGAAAAGAAAAATGTTTTTCTTGAAGATAAGTACCTTATAGGCGGTATGAAAACTGAAGCCGGCAGCCAAGCGCATGAATCTTGATCATATTCCTCATGATACCCGACATACGTTTATTACTCTTGCAGATAGATATTGTATGAACGATCTGTGTATCAAACTCATTGCTGGTCATTCTGTTACTGATATAACCAAAGGGACGTATACCCATAAAACGACGGAAGAACTACTTGCAGAAATTAATAAAATTCCTGCTAAGTTCTAAATATGCTTGTATATTGCGCGTATATTATACGTATATTGCGCGTATATTACGTATCAAAATTTATTCATTTTTAGACGCTCGCGGCATCAAAAAAACCCCGTAAACACGAGGTTTCCGAGGTTTGAATATGCGATTAAGCCACTTTGGACTTAGCCAGTTCTGCTAATTTTGCGAAGCCTTCTGCATCATTTACTGCCATGTCAGCCAGAACTTTTCTGTTTAAATCAACTCCAGCTAACTTTAAGCCGTGCATAAATACGCTGTAAGATACACCGTTAATACGTGCAGCAGCATTGATACGGGCAATCCATAACTGTCTGAACTGTCTCTTTCTCTCTTTTCTGCCTGCATAGGAGCTTGTTAATGCTCTCATGACTGACTGCTTTGCTACTCTATACTGTTTGGAACGAGCGCCTCTATAGCCTTTAGCCATCTTTAACACTCTGTTATGTTTTTTCTTAGCGTTCATACCGCCTTTAATTCTTGCCATCGGTTTTTCCTCCTTCTTAACTTAAGATCCTATAAATATGGTAAAATCTTCTTCATTACTTTTGCGTTTGTTGCATCGGTAACGATATCTTTTCTAAGATTTCTTTTTCTCTTAGTTGATTTCTTAGTTAAGATGTGAGATTTGTAAGCTTTATTTCTTACAAGCTTTCCCGTTCCTGTAACTTTAAAGCGTTTAGCAGCTGATTTACTGGTTTTTAATTTAGGCATTGTATTTTCCTCCTTGATAAGTTCTACTGGCGTTTTGCATTCAAAAATATAACCATGCTTCTTCCTTCTACCTTAGGTGGCTTGTCAATAACAGCGATATCTGCTAACTTCTCAGCGAAGTCATCCAGAATATATCTTGACTTTGACATATGCGCCATCTCACGACCTCTGAAACGTAAGGTTACCTTAACTTTATCTCCTTTTTCGAGGAACTTCCTTGCGGCGCTCATCTTCGTGTTTAAATCGTTGGTGTCAATATTAGGAGATAAACGAACTTCCTTTACTTCGATTACCTTCTGTTTCTTTTTAGCTTCTTTTTCTTTCCTTGCCAGTTCATAACGATATTTACCATAATCGATAATCTTACAAACCGGTGGTTTTGCAGTCGGAGCAATCTTAACCAAATCCAGCTCTGCTTCCTTTGCCATCTGCAAAGCATCCCTGGTAGACATGATTCCCAATTTTTCTCCGTTTTCACCAATCAACAGAACTTCCTTATCTCTGATCTGTTCATTAATCATTAAATCGCTAATTGTCGTGCACCTCCATTATATAGTGTGTGTTGGCTGGAATCCACATTGCTTGCCCGTAGGCATAAAAAAAAGTAGATAGACAAACGCTATCCACCACCAAAGTCTCTACACAGTAAACCTATGTACAAAAGGCTATGAACCAGGGACACTTGCTCGTGCCGTGGTGAGGCGGATACCTACTTTCCTGTTTGCTGTTTTCACAACTCACATAATAATACTATATATTTCTCTTTCTGTCAACATATTTTTAAAACATTGTCCTTTTTATCTTTTTAAGGTTTATCTTGCAACTTTCTATCGGGAGAGCTACAATGGTAGTATGTAATAAAATAAACGAATCAGGAGGCGCTTTTTATGTGGTTTGCTTTCGCTCTTCTTTCCTCCGTTTTTGCCGCATTCACATCTATTTTGGCTAAAATGGGAATCGAAGGAGTCAATTCCAATCTGGCTACGGCCATCCGGACAGTTGTTGTGGTGCTCATGGCCTGGTTGATTGTTTTTCTCACAGGGGCCCAAACCGGTCTCTCTGAAATCAGCAGAAAAAGCTGGATCTTTCTCATCTTATCCGGCATTGCTACCGGCCTCTCCTGGATTTGCTATTACAAGGCCCTTCAAATTGGAGAAGCTTCCAAGGTAGTTCCCGTAGATAAGCTAAGCATAGTTCTCACTGTGATCCTGGCATTTCTAATTCTCCATGAACAATTTACCATAAAAAAGCTCATAGGCATCCTTCTGATTACGGCAGGGACCTTTGTTATGATCTTATGATCCTCAACTCTTTAAATAAGATGCGTCAGGAACTTCCTCCCGGCGCATCTTATTTTTTTAATAATTATCTGGTTTTAAAGGTGGAGCATTCGGTGTGCTCTGCTGCGTTCGCACCATCCCCTGCAATTCCAATATGCTCAGCAGAACAGTGGCGTCCTTCATTGTAAACACAGTTGACAGCTTCGCAGTCCACTTCCAGTCGGCTTTCCGGAGTCTTGAATAAGTTATGGAAAGAACCGTCCTTATTCTCATCAAAGCTTCCACAGCAGGTATCATAGCTGTCCTTTGCCTGGGATCCTTCTACGATAATGGCGGACTTACAGCAATAATTATCTGAATTATGAAGACAGCTTGTTACATTACAATCTAATTTTGTCATGGCCTATTTCCTCCTGGCATTCTTACCTAAGATAATGTTTCAGGATTATTATGCACGCAGCGGAAGGAAAATATTCTCACGAATATTTTCCTTCTCTTCCTAAAGCCATGATAGATTTTATTTTGCTTCTTCAGTTATAGTTACCTTTTTGATTTCCTTTGTACGGATCTCGCGGCAGATATCATCGATGAAATCGGAAAGCGGACGCTGTCCCTCATCGCCGTTAAAGCGGCTGCGGACAGATACAACACCCTCTTCCTCCTCTTTCTGGCCTACCACCAGCATATATGGAAGCTTTGACAGACGTGCCTCACGGATCTTGTATCCGATCTTTTCCGCACGCTCATCAACCGTTGCCAGAACACCGTTATCCTTTAACTGAGCCACAACTTTTTCTGCGTAGCCATGGTATTTTTCAGAGATCGGAAGTACGCGAACCTGCTCTGGACATAACCATGTCGGGAATGCTCCCTCGTATTTTTCAATCAGCCAGGCCAGGGTTCTTTCATAGCAGCCCATGGAAGTTCTGTGGATGATATAAGGACGTTTCTTTGTTCCATCCTTATCCACGAAGCTCATATCAAAGCGGTCTGCTAAGAACATATCCAGCTGAATGGTAATCATGGTATCTTCCTTACCATATACGTTCTTTGCCTGAATATCCAGCTTAGGTCCGTAGAACGCCGCTTCTCCGGCTGCTTCCGTATAATCGATTCCGATGTGGTCAAGGATCTTGCGCATCATGCCTTCCACTTCATCCCACATCTCCGGTGTGCCCATATAATGATCCGCATTATTGGGATCCCATTTGGACATTTGATACGTAACATCGCCTTCCAGGCCAAGTGTTGTGAGACAGTATTTTGCCAGATCCACACAGCCCTTAAATTCCTCTTCAATCTGATCAGGACGCACGATTAAGTGACCCTCAGAAATAGTAAACTGGCGTACACGGGTCAAACCGTGCATCTCGCCGGAATCCTCGTTGCGGAACAGAGTAGAGGTTTCGCCGTATCTGCAAGGCAGATCACGGTAGGATTTCTGGCTCTGTTTGTAAACATAGTACTGGAATGGACAGGTCATTGGGCGGAGAGCAAATACCTCATCATCCGTTTCCTCATCACCCAGTACAAACATTCCTTCCTTATAGTGATCCCAGTGGTCGGAAATGATATATAAATCCTTCTTTGCCATGAGAGGGGTTTTTGTTCTCATATAGCCCCGCTTCTCTTCCTCATCCTCGATCCATCTCTGTAAGGTCTGTACAATCTTTGCACCCTTGGGCATTAATAGAGGAAGTCCCTGGCCGATTACATCAACCGTTGCGAAAATCTCCATGTCACGGCCCAGCTTGTTATGATCCCGGTTCTTAATGTTTGCCAGATATTCCAGGTATTCATTTAACTCTTCCTTCTTAGCAAAAGCAGTGCCGTATACACGAGTCAGCATAGCGTTTTTCTCGCTGCCTCTCCAGTATGCTCCAGAGGAAGAAGTGAGCTTAAATGCCTTGATGGATTTGGTGCTCATAAGGTGGGGTCCTGCGCAAAGGTCCGTAAACTCTCCCTGACGATAGAAGGAAATTTCAGAATCCTCAGGAAGGTCCTGAATCAGTTCTACCTTATAAGGTTCGCCCTTTTCCTCCATAAATTTAACAGCTTCTTCTCTTGGAAGGGTAAAACGCTCGATTTTAGCACCTTCCTTTATGATTTTCTTCATCTCACCTTCGATTTTGTCAAGATCTTCTCTTGAGAAAGAAGGGATATCAAAGTCATAATAAAATCCATTTTCAATGGATGGTCCGATTGCAAGCTTTGCCTGGGGATACAGCCTTTTAACAGCCTGTGCCAGGATATGGCTTGCTGTATGACGGTAAGCAGAAAGACCTGCAGGATCGCTGACCGTAAGAATGCTTAAACTGCAGTCCCCATCAACCTCGGTCCTCAAATCCACAACCTTTCCATCCACCTCGCCGGCGCAGGCATTTCTAGCCAGGCCTTCGCTTATATCGGAAGCGATGTCAATCACTGACATTGCATGTTCATATTCCTTGACTGAGCCGTCTTTTAACGTAATTTTCATATGCCTTCAATCTCCTTTACATTGTTATGAAATATTCTTTTTCTAAAATAATGAGTTCGCTTGCGAACTCTTGCGCCGGAGCGCAGTTGCTTCAGCAACTATACTTCCTTGGCGCGAAGTGCGCATCCCCCGGAGGGTTTTTATCGTATAGGACGAACTTTTCCTATACAATAAAAAAATACTCCTGACTGATNNTCCATACAGAAAGGGACGATTCTATTCAAAGAAATCGCGGTTCCACCCTTACTTGAGTGAACAAATTAAACGTTCAAACCACTTCATATGATGATAACGGAATCACCGTTCCCCATTACGGGACGCTCCAAGCTGGTCTTCTCATATCATTCCCGTAAGACGCTTTCACCAAACGCGCCTTTCTCTGGCCTTTCCTGATATGATACTGGTCTTGTCAATGCTTTTTCTATATTGCTTTATAGCTTTAGATTATAACACGGCTGAGCCGTTTGTCAAGCGTCATAAAAAAATTTCTTACAAAAGAATAATCAGAGCTGCTGTAATTGCAGCTATGCTGATGATAATTGACAGGGAATTGATTGCGCTTGCCATCTCGATATCTCCGTTTAAAGCACCGGTAAAAGCAGGCGCCACTGACGATACAGGGCCAAGAGACACAATCACCAGTGCCCGGCGTACATCAAGCCCAAAGGGTGCCAGAAAATAAAATCCAACTGCCATGAAAACCGCAATAATATACCTTACTCCTAATATCCTGAGAATGTGGCTCATCTTTTCCTTTTCCATACGGATCTCAAAGCCAATGCCAAGCATTAAAAGGGCGAGAAACGCATTGGCTCCCCCTGCAGTATCCGCAATGGTGACCAAAACAGATGGCAGCTTTATATTAAGTATGCTTAAAGCAGTCATTATGACATAGGCATCAAAAGGGGCCGAGGAAAAAAGCTTAAGCACAACATTTTTGAAGGAAGGCTTTTCCCCTTCTCCTATCACCATGCCAGCCAGGGTGTAAGTCATTCCGGTACACATAACAGCATTCCCGGCGTCAAACAGACTTGTGGCTGCAAATCCAACCGGGCTTAAAAAACTCTGTACAAAGGGCATGGTAAAATTTCCCACATTATAACCAGACATGTTAATCATTGCAAAAGCCCTTAAATCCTTTGTTCTTCGTGCATACATCACATACCCGGCGGCAACCGTCACGCAATTACATAGAAATCCAATTACACATACAAAAAGAATGGAGTAATCCATGGTGATCCTGCTGAAGTTGGAAACAATGGCTGCAGGAAGGGTAATCTTGATCACGATCCTGGAAATCAGGTAAAAATCCTTTGCCTGAAAAAAACCTGCCCGTTTGAGCAGGTATCCCATAATAATAATTGATACAAATGCAACTGCCTTTATCAGTACCGCTGTCATATCCGGCTCCCTTTTTCTTTTTGTATTCCTCAAAACTTCCGGCGGCGCTATAGGATCAGCTCCGCCGGATAATTTCTGTAAGATTTATTTTACTTCCACGGACCAGCCCTCTGGTCCTTCAATCATGCCCAGCTGAATGCCGGTAATGGCATCATAAAGTTTCTGGGTCAATTCTCCGATCTTACCGCCTCCCACAGACATTCTCTCTTCCTCAAACCGAAGCTCACCAACCGGGGATATAACGGCTGCCGTTCCTGTACCAAAGCATTCTTCCATTGCTCCGGATCTAGCCGCCGCGACCACCTCGTCAACCGAAACCTTCCGTTCTTCAACAGCCACTCCCCATTTTTTACACAGGGCAATGACGGAATCCCTGGTAACGCCCGGGAGGATGCTTCCGTTTAGCTCCGGTGTGATGACCACGCCGTTGATCTTAAAGAAGATGTTCATGGCACCTACTTCTTCGATGTATTTCCGGTGAACGCCGTCAAGCCATAACACCTGGGAATAGCCCTCATCATGAGCCTTTACCTGAGAAGCCAGGGAAGCAACGTAATTCCCCCCTGTCTTAGCTTCACCGATGCCGCCCTTTACCGCTCTCACATACTCATCCTCGATCCATATCTTGACCGGATCAAGTCCGCTGGCATAATAAGCTCCAACAGGCGATAAGATGATCATGAACTTATAGGTGTTGGAAGGCCTTACCCCTAAGAAGGGATCGGTAGCAATTACAAAGGGCCTGATATATAGGGAGGTTCCCGGTTTTGTAGGGATCCAGTCCTGATCTACGTTTACAACTGTTTTTAATCCTTCTAAAAACAGATCTTCCGGAATCTCCGGGATGCAAAGCCTTCGGTTGCTTCTGTTGGCACGCTCGATATTCTTATCAGGGCGGAACAGCAAGACCCTGCCATCTTCTGTCTTATAGGCCTTTAAGCCCTCGAACATCTCCTGTCCATAATGGAATACCATGGAAGAAGGGTCCAGCTCCAGCTTATGATAAGGCACGATCCTGGGATCATACCAGCCCTTTCCCTCTTCATAGTCCACCTCAAACATGTGATCCGTAAATATGGTTCCAAATGTCAACGGGTTATCATTGCCTGGTTTTTCTTTCGGGCAAGTTGTTTTTTCGATTCTGATTGTCTGCATTGATACTCTTCCTTTCCCTTACCGGCATATCTGTCAGTTATTGTAATTTATCTATCATTATCTTCCAAAAAGGGTTGGATGTCAAGAATCTTAAGCCTTATTTACTCTACCGAAATGGAATCAAAACCATAACTTTGAGTTATATGGCGGGGAAGTTCCATTCTTACCGTCTTCATCGGGTTTACTGTCTGGCAGATAACAAGGTCCCCGGTCATGGTAAGCAGCATGCCGGCTTCTTCATAATCCATCCCAACCTTTTCCTTCATAAACTCATACATCTGTCTGGAAGCCGCCCGCCAGGCTTCCTCCACCTGTTTCCTGGAGGCAAGGGTAATAAGCTTATCCTCTGTTTCGATCATTGGATAGGAAACACAGTTTTTATTTCTCACAACGCTCACCCGGACGGTAGCCCGTCCTTCTATTTCGAGACCGCAGTCCTCCACTTCGCCGTCTCCCATGACAGCATGAAAGTCCCCCATAGATAAAAGAGCTCCCTCCACAAATACAGGCAGATATAAAGATGCTCCTTTTTTGATCTCAGTGCAATCCATATTTCCGCCATGATCCATGGGGGTGATGGTGGATACTCCCTCGCCTGCCGGAGCCACCCCGATGACGCCGATCATGGGTTTTAACGGGATTTTAACCCGTTCATTGAAATAGGCGTATCCCCCCTTTACAGGCACCCGTCTTAATACCTTCCGGGGAAATTCCTCCTTTTCGCTTCCGCTGCCAGGCCCTAGCATGACAATTCCCACAGGCCCCATCTCAATATCCAGAATATCGATCTTAAGCATATCTCCCGGCATCGCTCCCTCAATGCAGAGAGGCCCTGTAGCGGGATTTCCTGGTTTTCTTATCACATTTTCAAAGGTCGCCTCTTCCGGAAGAAACTGGTTTGTAAAGCAGTCATAGGTCTCAAAGGCCACGATCTCTCCTGCCCTGATCCTGTCACAGGGCAGATTCTCTTTTGCAAGAACATTTGTAATATAATCCCTGGTTATGGTTTTCATACCTTTCTCCTTTTACTGTTTTCTTTTTTCACTAAGCTCCGGCCATATAGTCGCCAGCATGGTTATAAAGCAGGCTCCGCCTCCGATGAGATTGGAAACCGGCTCCGCCATAAAGACTCCCGCCGCCCCGTTTCCAAGCAGACCCGGAAGGATGAGGATCAGAGGAATCACGATCACCACCTTGCGGAAGATGGAGAAAAACACCGCTACTATGGAAATGATCGGAAGACACAGGCCAAGCCCTGTTAGTGCCATGGTCGCATTTTCCGGAAGCCTTCCTATGTAAATTCTGTCAACGATGTTGTAAAGCACATTGATCAGCTGAGCCAACATCATGGGGACGGCCAGCTTTAATATGTTTTACACCACGTTTCCTTTTGAAAAATCATTCTTTGTATCTGCCATTTCAGAATTATCTCCTTACCTGTTTTATCATAACATTATCTTTCTGATTTTGCATCCAGTTTTTCCCCATAGGATCCTGTAACGGCAATAAATACCATATTAACAGAGTTTGCCATTCTCCAATAAGGCTTTCTTCCATAAAAATTCTGTCAAGATCCTTGTTACAAGAACTTGCCCGGCTCCCGGCTGCATGCTATGATTGAAACAGATAATTATTTAAGGAGGAGGACCCAATATGAAAATCAGCCGGATTGGCGGGGTGATTGCAGCCGCCAGCAAAAAAGATGCGGAACCATTGCTGCAGATCGGGACAATCCCCATAATAAAACGTATTGTTATAACCTTTCAACAGGCAGGCATTTTTCCCATTGTAGTCGTAACCGGAGCAGAGGAGGCCGAAGTAAAATACCAGTTATCCAGCTATGGTGTGATCTTTATCCGCAATGAGAACTGCGAGCAGCCGGAGCTTATTGACTCCGTAAAAATAGGTCTGAAATATTTGCTGGGGAAATGTGACCGGATGGTTTTTACACCGGTAAATGTTCCCATGTTCACTCCGGCCACTTTAAATATCCTGCTGGCCGCCAACGGGGATATTGTAACACCTTCCTGCAGAGGAAAAGGCGGCCATCCCATCATTCTTTCAGAAACAATTGTTCCGGAAATCATTGCTTACTCCGGAAGCGGAGGTTTAAAGGCGGCCATATCTTCTATGTCCGACCGCCGCATCTTTCTACCGGTTGATGACCCCGGAATCTTTATCAGTGTACGGGACTGCCGTCAATTGGAGGATTACTTAGCGGAGCACAACCGGGCGCTTCTCCATCCAACCGTTCAGTTAAACCTCCAAAAGGAATCCGTTTTCTTTAATACAAGAATCAAACTTCTGCTGTACCTGATCCTTGACACCCATTCCGTCCGCAGTGCCTGTGACCGCATGGCCTTGTCCTACGGGAAAGCATGGGATATGTTAAATAAACTGGAGGAGGAAACGGGATATCCCATTGCAGAGCGGAGACACGGAGGCAAACGCGGCGGAAATACCACCCTGACTCCCCAGGGAATCCAGTTCTTAAGGTCTTGGCAGAAGCTGGAGGATAATATATTTCAGTTTACACAGAAAGAATTTTCCTCTCTGTTCCGTGACAGTGGATTATTCCGGTAAAGCGAGTGCTTCCAAGGAAGAATTTGAAACATACATAACCCCCTTTTATAATGGCATTATAATCATAGTGTTGTTATGAAAGGGGGGATTTTTTTGCTTGGAGCCAGTTCTGCCTGCGGCCTCATACTGGCAGCAGGATTATCCAGCCGCATGGGGGATTTCAAGCCGCTGATGCCGTTTCGGGGAAAAACCCTGATTGAAAACACCATCGACAGCATGCTGGCAGCCGGAGTGAAACAGATCGTAATCGTTCTGGGTTACCGCGGAAATGAGATTGAGTCAGTTCTTCGCCTTCATTATGGGAAAGAAATCATTTATGCCAGTAATCCTCACTATGAAACTACCGATATGCTGACTTCCATAAAGTATGGTCTTCGCTCCATGCCCCATTGCAAAGCATTTTTTCTGCTTCCAGGTGACATGCCGGTTGTTAAAAAAAACACATTCCTTAAACTATTAAAATCCCGGCCAGACGACCGGCCCTCTGTCCTCTTTCCCACTTTGGGAGGATACCGGAAGCACCCTCCCCTGATCGATTACAGATTCCGTGACATCATACTGCAATTTGAAGGAGAAGGCGGTCTGCGGCAGTTATGGAAGCAGCAGGAGGATTCCATCATCCACGTACCGGTGGATGATGACGGCGTATGGATGGATCTGGATACCATGGAAGATTATGAAGTCTGCATCAGCCGGTTTTGTCCGGCCAAAATTTAAAAGGAGGTAATGAAACAATGGAAAACATCAGTCAGCCGGTAGTTAAAAAAGACCATGAGGCAAAGATGGCGGGCCGCTCTGTTTATGTAGGCGATTATGAAAATGACGGGGTTCTGGTAGGAAAAATGCTTCGTTCCAGACTGGCCCGTGCAAGACTTACCGCCGTGAACATCCCACCCCTTCCCGACGGTTATTTTTACGTTGATAAGTCTGATGTTCCCGGTGACAATCATGTAAACATCGTCATGGACGATACGCCTGTTTATGCCCGGGAAACGGTAGAATACATCGGAGAGCCCATTGGAATGGTAGTGGGTCCGGAAGAAGCGGTGGTTGACCGCATTCTGGCCGGGATCCAGGTTTCCTATGAAGAACTGGAACCTGTCCTGGACCTTGGCAATGCGGATACCGTATTCTTTGACTACGAATATGGCAAAGGGAATATGGATAAGGCCTTTGCTGAAGCCGATAAGATCTATAAGGAAGAGTTCACCACCGGATATCAGGACCAGACCTATTTAGAAACCCAGGGAATGATGGCGGAACCTGAGGAAAACGGAAGAATGTTCGTCCACGGCTCCCTCCAATGCGCCTATTACGTACACGGAGCCGTTATGCGGGCCCTTGGCTGCGGACCGGATCAGGTACATATCAAACAGGATGTGACCGGAGGAGGCTTCGGAGGAAAAGAGGCATTTCCGTCAATCCTGGGCTGCCAGGTAGCTGTTGCTGCCAAAAAGGCCGGCGCTCCCGTCCGCTGCATCTTTGACCGCCGGGAAGATTTAGAGTTTACCTCCAAACGCCACCCCTCCCTCTGCAGATATAAAGTTGCCGTCAAGGACGGCAAAGTAACCGCCATGGACATCGATGTAAAATTCAACAGCGGAGCTTACACCACCCTGTCTGCCGTGGTTCTTCAACGGGGGATTATCTGTTCAAACGGAATCTATAACATTGAAAATCTCCACGTAAGAGGAAGGGCCTTAAAAACCAACACCACTCCCTCAGGAGCCTACCGGGGCTTCGGCGCCCCTCAGACATTTTTTGCAGTTGAAATGATAATGGATCACATTGCAATGGATCTGGGAATCGACAGTCTGGAATTTAAGGAAAAACACATTGTAAAGCAAGGGGATTCCACTTCCACTTCCGGGAAATACCATTTTCCTGTACCCATTCCTTCCATGATCGAAGAAATCGACCAGGTATGTGATTACCGCAGAAAGCGCCGGGAATATGCAAAGCCTCAGACCGGACGGTACCGCAGAGGAATCGGAATTTCCATGCATTATCATGGGGCCGGGTTTACCGGTTCCGGGGAACGGGACATTATCAAAGCCGTATGCAGGCTTCACAAATACCCTGACGGCACGGTAGAGATCCTGGCTTCCAACGGAGAAATCGGCCAGGGGCTGCGTACCACGTTTCCTAAAATCGTTGCCAGGGAATTAAACCTTCCTCTTGATAAGGTTTATTACGATCATCCGGATACGGCCCGGGTTCCGGACTCCGGCCCCACTGTTGCCTCCCGTTCCCTCATGGTAGTAGGAGAGCTCCTCCGCCGCTGTGCCATTAAGCTGCGCTCCCAATGGAAGGACGGGGAAGATCAGATGGTGGAAGAACGGTTTAAAGAACCTGACTTTGTCATTCCCTTCTACCTGGATAAATTCCAGGGCGATGCATATCCCACTTATGCCTGGGGTGTCAACGCCGCGGAAGTAGAGGTGGATACCTATACAGGACTGACGAAGATCCTTGGGGCTTACGGCAATTTTGACGTAGGTACTCCCATTGACTACAACATTGTCATGGGACAGATGGAAGGAGGATTCCTTCAGGGGATCGGCTATGCTTCCACCGAATATATGGATTACGACCAGAAAGGAAGAATCCGAAACAATTCCTTCTCTGATTATTTAATACCTACTTCCGCCGATGTGACGAATCTGACTTGTATGCTGCATGTAGAAAAATACCCTGACGGACCTTATGGGGCCAAAGGAGCCGGAGAACTGCCTTTGGTAGGGATTCCTGCCGCTTATGTGGAAGCTGTGGAACAGGCCCTGGGGCATGGAGTCAAGCTGAATCACGCTCCATTTACAGCAGAGGATACCATGAAGGTGATTATGAAGGAGGGGTTATAATGGAAGCAATTAATTTTCTGTTAAATGGAGAGGAAACTGCTTATGACGGCAGCGCAGCAGACCGTCTTCTGGATGTTTTAAGAGATGTCTTCCGTATGACCAGTGTTAAATGCGGATGCAAGGAAGGAGAATGCGGCGCCTGTTCTGTCCTGATGAACGGAACTCTGGTAAACTCCTGCTGCGTTGCTATGGGCGCTGCAGAAGGTGCCAGTATTGTCACACTGGAAGGATTTCGGGAAACAGAACGGTTTGCAGTATTAAATAAAGCATTTGCTGCTACATCGGCGGTTCAGTGCGGTTTTTGTATTCCAGGAATGGTAATGGCAGCCGAAGCCCTTTTGAACAAGATTCCCAATCCCACAGACAGCCAGATACGGGAAGGACTATCCGGCAACTTATGCCGCTGTACCGGATACAATGCCATTGTAAATGCAATTCATATAGCAGCTAAGGAGGGAAATGGATTATGGTAAACGGATACAGACCGGCTTCCTTACAGGAAGCATTGGAGATAAAGAAAACTACCGATGCCGTTCCCTATGCAGGCGGCACTGACCTTATGGTGGAAAACAGAAAAGGAGTCTCCTATCTTTTCTTAAACGGTTTGGAAGAATTAAGGCATATCCGGGAGGAAGGGGACTATATATCCATCGGTTCCTGCGTTACCTTTACAGAGGCACTGGAATCCGGCCTGATTCCCCCGCTTATGAAAGAGGCTGTTGCACAAATTGCTGCACCTGCAATCCGGAATACGGGAACCTTTGGCGGCAATATCGGAAACGGGTCTGCCAAAGCCGATTCCGTGCTGATCCTTTTTGTCTGCGGCGCACAAATTCGTCTTGCCTCTGTCCACGGTCAGCGGACCGTAAACATAAAAGACTTTTATCTGGGAAGAAAAAAACTGGATTTGAAGCCAGAGGAGCTGATTGCAGAGATACTCCTCCCAAAACGGGGCCTGGATAACTATTATTACAAAAAAGTCGGCGGGCGAAACGCTCTTGCCATTTCCCGTGTTTCATTTGCAGGTCTTCTGACTGTAGAAAACGGACGGATCCAAGGGATGGCTGCCGC
Organism: Hungatella sp. UBA3048; assembly: GCA_002367105.1. Taxonomy (GTDB): domain Bacteria; phylum Bacillota; class Clostridia; order Lachnospirales; family Lachnospiraceae; genus Lacrimispora. The sequence continues at coordinate 168,139 of DFCS01000033.1, read as the reverse complement.
ATTTGGGGCTGTGTCCGATACGGTTCTCCGTTTTCAGGATTTAGAAGCCAAACTATCTGGAAAAACCCTTGAAGAAGCCAGCGCTTTAAAAGAAGAGCTGCTTTCTGCTTACGGGGAGCGCCTGGTATTGACCAGAGGCCGCGTATCTGCTGAATACCGAAAAGCAGTCTGTATGAACCTGCTTAAGGATTTCTTAGAAGAAAAAGGCATTTAGCCGGAAGGAGTTTACAAATGTACATATTACACATCAATGGGCAGGACTACGAAACGCCCCACGACAAAAAGCTGCTGCGTTTCTTACGTGATGATCTTCATCTGACAGCTACAAAGGATGGCTGCAGCGAAGGTGCCTGCGGAACCTGTACGGTTCTTATTGACGGAAGAAAAGTAAAGGCCTGCGTCCCTAAAATCAGCACGCTGGAGGGGAAAAATATTCTTACTGTGGAAGGAATCGGCCCGGAAGAAATGAAGGTATATGAACACTGCTTTGCAGAGGCCGGCGCTGTTCAATGCGGCTTCTGCATTCCCGGCATGGTCATTTCCGCCAAAAGCCTTCTGGATACGAATCTCACCCCTACAAGAGCGGAAGTTAAAAAGGCAATCAAGGGCAATTTATGCCGCTGTACCGGCTATAAAAAGATTGAAGATGCCATTCTTCTGGCTGCCGACTTTTTCAGAGAGAAGCTGGAGATCCCACGGTCTCCTACTGCCCTGCACATGAACGAGCACTTTAAGCGCATTGATGCTGCAGAGAAAGTAAACGGAACAGGAATTTTTGCCGATGATATGTATCTGCCTGGCATGCTGTACGCCAAGTGCCTGTATTCCAAGTTTCCAAGAGCCATGATCAACCGGATCGACGTATCAAAAGCTCTGGAACACCCGGACTGCGTGGAAATCCTGACGAAAAAGGATGTGACATGCAATAAGATCGGCCACATCAAGCAGGACTGGGATGTTCTTATGGGCGAAGGAGATATCACCCGTTACGTTGGAAATGCCTTGGCAGTCATTGCAGCGACCCGTGCAGAAGCCCTGGAAGAAATTCTGGCTCTCATTAACGTTGATTATACGGAGCTTCCTGCCATCACCAGCCCTTATGAGGCTCTAAAGGGAGATGCTCCTCTCATTCATGAAGACGGCAACATCATGAGCCGGGCCAACTTAGTGCGGGGAAATGCAGATGAAGCCATTAAAAATTCAAAATATGTAGTAACAAGAAAATACAAAACCTCCTGGCAGGAGCACGGCTTCATGGAACCTGAATGCTGTGTGGCACTTCCTGAAGGGGATGACGGCCTGCTGATTTACACCACCAGCCAGTCCATATATGACGTTCAGAGAGAATGCGCCCAGATGCTGGGCCTTCCAAAGGATAAGGTTCATTGTCACGCACCTTTGGTGGGCGGCGGCTTTGGCGGCAAGGAGGATATGTCTGTACAGCAGTATGCTGCCTTAATGGCCTGGTATACCAGGAAACCTGTCAAGATAAAATACAGCCGTCAGGAGTCCTTAAATTACCATGTAAAACGCCATCCCATGGAAATGGAATTCACCACAGCCTGTGATGAAAACGGCCGTCTGACTGCTATGAAGGGTGTAATCATTGCCGATACGGGAGCTTATGCTTCTCTGGGCGGCCCAGTGCTCCACCGCGCCTGTACCCATGCAGCCGGCCCTTATAACTACCAGAATATTGATATCTTTGGTATGTCCGTTTATACCAACAACGTGGTTTCCGGCGCTTTCCGGGGATTTGGCGTCACCCAGAGCTGTTTTGCAACGGAAATGAATATCAACCTGCTGGCAGAAATGGCCGGACTGGATCCCTGGGAAATCCGCCGGCTAAATGCCATCAAGCCAGGCGATGTCCTTCCAAACGGACAGACCGCTGACCCCAATACCAATATGGAAGCCTGCCTTGATGCTGTAAAGGATATTTATTATTCCAATCCATACGCCGGAATTGCCTGCGGCTTTAAAAACGCAGGAACCGGAATGGGTAAAATGGATGTAGGCCGTGTTCTTCTTTCCATTGAAGAGGGAAAGGTTCACATCCGAACCTCCGCCTCCTGTATGGGTCAGGGAATCGGTCAAATGGCCCTAACCGAAATCTGTCATGCTTCCGGACTTGATCCTGCCCTTTTTATTTATGAAGCGGCAGATACCATAAGGACGCCTAACTCCGGCACCTCCACAGCTTCCCGTCAGACGGTTGTTACAGGGGAAGCAGCCCGAAGAGCCGGCGAAAAGCTAAAATGCGCCTTAGACAGCGGATACAGTCTGGCGGACTTAGAAGGACACGAATTCTTCGGAGAATATTCTGCACAGACAGATCCGCTGGGAGCCATCAAGGATAATCCTGTGAGCCACGTATCTTATTCCTACGGAACTCAGGTAATTATTTTAAATGAAGAAGGAAAGATCACCAAGGCAGTATCTGCCTTTGACGTGGGTACTCCAGTAAACATTGGGTCCGTGGAAGGCCAGATTGAAGGCGGTATGATCATGGGAATCGGTTACGGCGTCACAGAAGAGTTTAAATGTGAAAACGGATACCCTACCAGTAAATTCGGTACCATCGGATTTATGAGAGCAGACGAGGCACCTGAACTGGAAGTAATTCTCTGCCAGCCAAAAGAAGAGGATAAACTGCCTTACTCTTTTGGCGCCAAAGGATGCGGGGAATTATGCATGATCCCCACCTCCCCCGCCTGTGCTCATGCTTACTACAGGCTGGATGGAGTATTCAGACAGAGCCTGCCGTTAAAAGACACGTATTATAGAAAGAAATAATGGATTTAAATCTCCCCGCTGTAAGAGACAGATGCAGTTTCTCGAAGCGGGGAGATTTTTCATTATTGCAGCAGCAGTTTTGCATAAAATGCGGTCTGATTCTGGTTGACCATGATCTTTGCAGCAGTTTGAAGCTTTTCCTGAGCTTCCTTTCCTGATTTCAAGGTTTGTACAGCCGGTTCCATGGAATTGCCTGCATTTATGTAAGACATGCCACAGGGTATGGTTGTGGTAACCAGTTTGGCCGTTTCATAGCAGTCTCTTAGATATCTTCCAAGATCTTCTCCAGACAGCTCTTTCGTATTGGCCTGGATGAAACAGCCGCGTATGGATATGAAACGCAATTTTCTGGCTTCTGCGGCTAATTGGGATAATTCCTCCACCCGGAAGCCAGGCATTTTTCCATCGTCATAATCTTTTGCAATCACGGAAATTCCTATCACTTCCAGATGTCCCGGAACCATATATCCGGCTGCCGCTTCATTGATAAGTTCCATCTCTTTCAAACTGGTGGCAACGAACTTACATGTCCCAATGACTGCTTTTATGGCTGCCGGCTCTTTATCAAGAACCGGGAAATAAATGTCGTTCCTGTCCATTCCGGCCAGAGAGGCCAGATGGACAGATCCGCAGTCCTCCGCCTCCAGGGCCCAGCCCTTCTTTATCAGATACTCCACAGTTTCTGTATTCACTTCACCTTTATAGAGATATTGAAAGCCGGGAAGCATCTCTAAGACAGATTCGGCCTTTTTCATTCGATCATTCATGTGGGTCTTCTCCTTATCCATTTATATTACTTTCAGAATAACCGATTTGGATCTTATTTCAAGTTCTTTTTCCATAGATATCGGGGTATCGGAAAAACCTCCTGACCAGGGGCCAGGAGGTTTCTTTTGCTTACATAAGCGATTTATAGAGTTGAATGATATCTTCCAGACTGGCTTCTCTGGGATTTCCCGGAGCGCATGCATCTGCCGCCGCGGATTCTGCCAGGAACTGCACATTCTCTTCTTTTACTATCTGAGTCAAATCAGCCGGTATCCCTACATCTACAGACAATTTTTTGACCGAATCAACCGCTGCTTTGCGGTATTCTTCTTCCGTCATGCTCTCAGTTCCTTCCACGCCCATTGCCCTTGCGATGTCACGGTACTTTTCACCGGTTGTTTCGGCGTTAAACTCCATGATGGTAGGAAGCAGAATGGCGTTTGCCACCCCATGAGGCGTGTCATAAACAGCGCCAAGTGCATGTGCCATGGAATGCACGATACCAAGGCCGCAGTTTGAAAATCCCATGCCTGTAATGTACTGGCCCATTGCCATGCCTTCCCGTCCTTCGGCGGTATTTTCCACGGCTCCTCTTAAGCTTTTTCCTATTAATTCAACTGCCTTTAAATTAAACATATCTGTGATGGGATTAGCACCCTTTGTAATGTAACCTTCAATTGCATGGGTCAAGGCATCCATGCCTGTAGCGGCAGTCAGCCCCTTTGGCATGCTGGACATCATGTCCGGATCAACGATGGCAACGATAGGAATATCATGAGGATCCACGCAGACAAATTTGCGTTTCTTTTCCACATCAGTGATCACGTAGTTGATGGTAACTTCTGCTGCCGTACCTGCTGTGGTGGGAACGGCAATGATCGGCACGCTTGGTTTTTTAGTGGGAGCCACTCCTTCTAAGCTTCTCACATCTTCATATTCCGGATTTGCAATGATGATGCCGATTGCTTTTGCGGTATCCATGGAAGAGCCGCCGCCGACCGCTATCATATAATCCGCTCCTGACGCTTTAAATGCCTCTACTCCTGTCTGGACATTTTCTATGGTCGGGTTTGGCTTGATATCCGAATAAATCTCATAATCCATTCCGTTTTCTTCCAGGATCTTTGTGATCTTCGAGGTTACGTTAAATTTAATTAAGTCGGGATCAGATGCAAGAAATGCCTTTTGAAATCCTCTTCTTTTTACCTCGTCCGGAATCTCTAAAATTGCACCGGAGCCGTGATATGATGTTTCGTTTAATACAATCCTGTTTGCCATGATAACCTCTCCTTCTCATTATAAAAGACATGTTTACTATGTTATAATTTTAACAACATACAGACAAAAAATAAAGTTACAATCGGTATCCTTTGTAACAATTATTACAAAAAACACAAATTGTAACTTTTATTATTTAGCAATCATTCCTAAATCAGCCCTGCTTCCGAAAATACCGTTTCCAGCTTGGGCGGCATGGCTTCTGTCAGACTTGCAGCCATCTCACCCGGACTCTGCTTCATGCCCGAAAGGACCCATTTCACCGTCATATATACGGAACCTCTGCAGTACATCTCGAGAAGAAACTGGATTTCCTCAGAAAGCATCTCCTGTCTCTTCCGGGTGATGAGTTCCGTATAAAATCCCATGATCAGTTCAAAATCATGTTCTTTTAAAGAATTATAATCGTCGGAACGGAACGCCTCTGTAAAGAATACCTTTTCCTTTTTGATGAATTCAAATTTTTCCTTCAGGCTCTGACGTACGGTTTTATCCACCCCGATCTGGGCAAAGGATTCCAGCACCAGCTTGTCAAAATACCAGTTGATCAAATCGTACTTATCCTTAAAATTCCGGTAAAAGGTTTGTCTGGTCATCTCACACCCGTCCACAATGTTCTGGACTGTTATTTTATCCACGGGCTTGGTTTTCATGCAATCCTTTATGGAATCGGCCAGACGGTATTTTGTTTTTTCGCTTTTGTTTGGATTGTCAATCATGTTCCGCACCTTTCCTGTCTATTCCCGCAAAGGCAATAAGCCAAAGTCAAGCGGTCTTAACCTTGGCGGATGCCCGCAGGTCCTAATCCCCCATGGCTTGCTGCGGGGGATTGGATTTACGTCTATTTTACCACAGGTTTCCAGGTTTGTGAACACACACTTCTTTTGGTTGGGTTTTGGCCATGATCAATTTATTTAAACGGTAAGAAGCTAAAACAGGGTATTTTGCTGCCGCCTTTACGGCGGACTGCAAAATACCCTGTTTTTATTCCCACAATACAATCTTTCCCATATCAAGGGATTCCTGCACTTTAATGATCCTCTGATTGGATGACCCTTTAAACCGCAGCTTTAAATCCTTTTTTTCCACTTCAAACTTTCCGTCTACCAGGACATCCAGACAATCTAAGATCCGTCTTGTCTCTGGAAGCTTTCCTGCCATATCTTTCAAAATATCCCTTTCAAAATCATAGCCGGTGTAGCACCAGATCGTCTTTTCCGGAAAACGCTCCTTTACTTTCTCTATCAAAGACAGGATGCCCTTCTGATTTTTAGGATCCATGGGCTCTCCCCCAAGCAGGCTTAAGCCTGCAATATAGGGATGGTCTAAATATTCCAGTATCTTTGAGCCGGTCTCCGGACCATATTCCTGGCCATAATGAAAATCCCAGGCTTCGGAATTAAAACACTCCTTGCAGCGGTGATTGCATCCGCTGACAAACAAAGATACCCTGACACCCGGGCCGTTCGCTACATCCGTAGGCTTTATGGTTGCATAATTCATGGCATGCCTCCTATAGATGAAGAACCCTGGATTTGATCTCCTTTGTCTTTCCGGTGTTCCAGAAATTCTCTCCCAGATAACCGCAGGTTCTTCTGGTCACATTCATCCGCTTCTTATCCTTGTTATGGCACTGAGGGCATTCCCAATCCATATCTTCATTGATGATGATCTCACCGTCAAAACCGCATTCCTGACAATAATCTGATTTGGTGTTAAACTCTGCGTACTGGATATTATCGTAAATGAATTTCACCACTTCTTCCATTGCTTCCAGATTGTTCTGCATATTGGGAACCTCCACATAGGAAATGGCCCCGCCGGAAGAAATATTCTGGAACTGGCTTTCAAAGGTGAATTTGCTGAACGCATCAATGGATTCCCGCACATCAACGTGATAGGAGTTGGTGTAATAACCTTTGTCGGTCACATCAGGAATGTTTCCGAACCGCTCCCGGTCAATTTTGGCAAAACGGTAGCAGAGTGATTCCGCCGGTGTCCCGTATAAGCCAAAGCCAAGGCCTGTCTGCTTTTTCCACTGGTCTACAACCTTCTTCATATAATTCATGACGCGGAGGGCAAACTCTTCTCCTACCGGATCTGTCTGGCTGACTCCCTTCATAAGCTTTGTCGTCTCATAAAGGCCGATATATCCCAAAGATATGGTAGAATAGCCATTATGAAGGAGCGGGTCGATCTTTTCACCTTTTTTAAGTCTTGCAATGGCGCCGTACTGCCAATGAATCGGGCTTACATCGGAAAGGGTGCCTTCCAGTGACTTATGTCTGCACATCAGAGCCTCATAGCACAGATCCAGACGCTCATCCAAAATCTTCCAGAACGTATCTTCGTCTCCCTTTGCCTGAATACCGATCTGCGGCAGGTTAAGACTTACCACTCCCTGATTAAATCTTCCCTCAAACTTGTAATTGCCATTCTCATCCTTCCAGGTAGATAAGAAGCTCCGGCAGCCCATGCAGCTGAATACATTTCCTTCGTAATTTTCCCGCATTTTCTTAGCAGAAATATAATCCGGGTACATGCGTTTAGAAGAGCATTTCACCGCCAGCTTCGTTATGTAATCATATCTTCCGCCCTTTAAGCAGTTATTCTCATCTAAAACATAGATCAGTTTAGGAAATGCAGGAGTGACATATACGCCTGCTTCGTTCTTGATCCCCTCAAGCCTCTGACGGAGGACCTCCTCCACGATCATGGCATTTTCCTTTAAGTATTCATCGTTATCATCAAGGCATAAGAACAGGGTCACAAAGGGTGCCTGCCCATTGGTTGTCATTAAGGTGTTGATCTGATACTGAATGGTCTGGACACCGGATTTCAACTCATCTCTCAGACGGATGGCTGCCATCTTTTCCATCATCTCAGGAGAAATCGTATCCCCGAATTCTACTCGGATCTGCTTATGGAATTTATCATTGCTTTTTCTTAAATATTTTCCCAAATGCCGGATATCTACGGACTGGCCGCCGTACTGGTTGCTGGCAACAGCCGCTATGATCTGGGTCATGACCGTACACGCCACCTGAAAACTCTTAGGACTCTCGATCATTTTTTCATTCATCACGGTGCCGTTATCTAACATATCACCGATATTGATCAGACAGCAGTTAAAAATCGGCTGCACGAAATAATCCGCATCGTGGAAGTGAATGGAGCCCTGGTCATGGGCAAGAGAAATCCTCTCCGGAAGCAGCATTCTTCTGGTTAAGTCTCTGGACACCTCTCCTGCGATGTAATCTCTCTGAGTCGATGCCAGAATGGTATTCTTGTTGGAATTTTCCTCTGCCAGTTCCTTATTCTCATTTTTAATCAGCTTTAAGATAGACTCATCGGTTGTGTTTGCCTTCCGAAGCAGAGCCCTCTGGTAACGGTAAATGATGTATTTTTTGGAAAGCGTATATTTGTTCTTATTTACCAGACTGCTCTCGATCATGTCCTGAATGGCTTCCACACTGATCACGCCGTCGTTATCTCTCTCCACATGATCCAGTATTGCATCAACCATTTCCTCTCCGGCCCGCTCAGAAGCCTCCACCTCTGCATTTGCTTTCCGAATGGCTGTAATGATTTTATCCCTGTCATATTCTACAATTCTGCCGTCACGTTTTTGAACTTTAATCATCCCTGTCACCTTAACCTCTTCTATATTTTGTATCTCTAAGTTTAAAATCACTACATATAGTGTCCATCTCATTATACACCACAACCAGAAAAAGTAAAGGAAATTTTTTCATGTTTATCGAATGAAATTTGTCCTTGGGATTTCTTCCCAGGCAGGAAGGCTGATTCCTGCGGCCTTTCCCACCTCAAGACATTTTAAAAGCCATGCCATATTTTTCCCGAGAGCTCTCATGGTGTGAAGCCCTTCCAAATCCTGCTCCACCTCCTGAGGCGTAAATCCGTGAACCATGTTCCAGTAAGTGGAGGAAACCACCGGCATCTGTGCAATGGTGAAATATTTGTTTAAAACATCAAGTGAAGCGGTGGTTCCTGCCCTCCGGGCGGAAACAACAGCTGCTCCAGGCTTAAAGGCAAAATCCCTTCCCGCATAAAACAAACGGTCCAGGAAGGAAAGCACGGTGCCGTTGGGAGAAGCATAATGAACAGGGGAACCTACGATCAGCCCATCCGCAGTTTCCATTTTATCAAGCACCTGATTGACCAAATCATAAGTAAATACGCATCTTCCTGTTTCCGAACACTTCTGACAGGCAATACATCCATGGACAGACTGGCTCCCTACGTGAAGGATTTCTGTCTCAATGCCTTCCTCATTCAAAGCCCATTCCACCTCAAGGAGGGCGCGGTTGGTACAGCCTCTCTCATGAGGGCTCCCATTTAACATTAGTACTTTCATCACTTATCCATCCTTTCATTCAATTAACTATATATCCAAAAGCCCCAATAAATCCTCTTTGGTCAGATTACTTAAGGAAACGGTTCCCTCTGATATAATCTGTTCCGCCAAATCTTTTTTGGATTCCTGAAGCTTTAAAATATTTTCCTCGATCGTACCCTTTGTGATCAGCTTGAATACGCTCACCTGCTTCTCCTGGCCGATCCGGTGGGCCCGGTCCGTGGCCTGGTTCTGAGCTGCCACATTCCACCATGGGTCAAAGTGTATGACCACATCCGCCGCAGTCAGGTTAAGTCCTGTACCGCCTGCCTTTAAGGAAATCAGGAATAAGGGGATCTCATCATCTTTAAAGGAATTTACCATATGGAGCCTGTCTTCTTTCGGAGTTGCTCCGGTCAGCATATAGAATGGAACCGCCTCTTTTTTCAGCCTTTGTCCGATCACTTCAAGCATAGAGGCAAACTGGGAAAAGAGCAGGATCTTATGCCCGCCTTCAACTCCATTGCGAACCAGGTCAATGCAGGTTTCCAGCTTTGCAGATCCTCCTTTGTAATTCTCATAGCATAAATGAGGATCGCAGCAGATCTGACGGAGTCTGGTAAGCGCCGAAAGGATCTGGATGTTATCCCTTCCCGAACTGCCATCTAAACTTTCAAGCTCCTGCTTCAAGCGGAATGCGTTTGCCGCATACAGTTCTTTTTGCTCTTTGTCAAAAGCGGAATAAACAATGGTTTCCAGCTTGTCCGGCAATTCTTTCAGCACATCTTTTTTAAGCCGCCTTAAAAGGAAGGGGCCGATCAGGCGGTGAAGGCTCTCCAGCGCCGGTCTTTCCTGGTCCCTGACAATGGGAAGTTCATATTCTTTTTTAAATTTCCGATAGGAGAAGAGAAATCCCGGCATCAGGAAATCAAAAATACTCCATAGCTCTGATAAACGGTTTTCAATGGGAGTGCCGGTTAAAGCAAACCGGTTTCCTGCATCAATGCTTTTCACCGCTCTTGCACTCTGAGTGGATGCATTTTTGATGTACTGCGCCTCATCAATGACCTGAAACCGGAAGAACTTATCCTTATAAAGATCAATATCCCGTTTTAATAAATCATAGGATGTGATCAGCACATCTTCCTCATCCGTATGCATTAACAACTCTTCCCGCTCCCCTGCCTGGCCGGTGATTGTCGCAACTTTAAGAGAAGGAGCAAAAATGTGAAATTCATTCTCCCAGTTGTAAACTAAGGATGCAGGGCAGACGATAAGGGAAGTTGTATGTTCTTTTTTACCTGCTTCATCAAGGAGCAGGGTTATGATCTGGAGGGTCTTTCCAAGTCCCATATCATCTGCAAGGATTCCGCCAAAGCCATAGCTGTCCAACGTCTTAAGCCAACGGTATCCCGTCTTTTGATACCCTCTCAGCACTTGACGCAGGGGCAGGGGGACCTCAAAATCACTGTCCTCCACAGACTTCATCCCCCGAACCACCGCCTTATAGAGCTGGTCCCGGTAAAGGGTAATGCCATTTCCTTCTTTTAAAATGCTGTCCAGATAAAGTGCCCTGTATTTGGGAAGGCGGAACGACTTGCCCAGCTTATCAGGGTCAGCAGATAAGCCCTCAACCAGCTTTGCAACCGTCATAAGCCCGTTGTCGTCAAGACTTATAAATTCCCCGCTTTTTAAGCGGTAATACTTCTTTTTCTGGCTGTACACTTCCAAAAGCCTGCTTAAATCCTCTCCTGACAGCCCGGCCGTATCCACGTCCAATTCCAGCCAGTTCCCTACACTCCGGACTCCGATGGATACCTTGGGAGGAGGCAGAATCTTTAATTTTTTAAAGGATTCGGAAAAATAAACCTCTCCCAACGCCATGAATTCGCTCATCCCTGAGGTGAGTAACCGGTATACCGCTTCCTCATCATCCCGAATGGCCGGATATTCCGATTCATATTCTTTATATTTAAAGTAGCGGGTTATCAGGCGGCTGATGCGGAACTCTCCCGGCACATCCCTGCACACAGTGCGGGGAAGGCGCTCATCTTCTACCGGCTGGAAGGAATAGTCTCCATAGGAAAGGGTCGGCTTTAAAATCAGTCCGCCCTTCCCATCGGAATCAAAGTCAAACCTTGCCTTTAACTCCTCCGGCTTATAAGCTTCCAGATCCAGTTCTTTGGAATCAATGGTGCAGTAGGCAGCAATCCTTTTTAAAACCCTTTCATAAAAAAGAGGCATATCCTTGTCATTGATTTCCGTTTCATAGGAAGGTTTAAACCCTTCCATCATCTGTCCAAGAAACACGGAGAGGGCCTCGCTGCAGGTCTGGTCACAGCAGTATAAGTATTTCATATCTGCAAGATATAAGCGGTGTTCCCCCTCAAAGGTCAAAAGCTCCCGGTCAACGGACACCAAAACCCCATCCCGTCCCTGGCGCTTTACCGTAACCTTTAAGTTGGGATTGCGGTCAACGATCATCAGCTGCCGCTTCTGCCCCTTGTAATCCTCAAATTCCAGGGTCTTTCCCATCATGATTCCAAAGAAACGATCCCGGTTCGCGCGGCTTAAATTTAAAAACCGGAGGACAGGCTTTGTGGAAAAGGAACTTTTCTGAAACTGCTCATAATGTTCACAATACGCATTTACAATCTCCAGTACAAATTCCAGAAGAGGGCGGCTCTCCTTCGCAAAGGCGGAAGGGCTGTGATGGAACGCCAGATTTTTGCCATATTCCACATAAGTGCCGTTTTCTACCGCATTTGCAAATGCAGCCAGATCCTTCACCATGTAGAGCCGGTCCTTTCCAAGCTTAAACTCCAGCTTCACGTCTCTTCGGCTGATGAGGAGGGATAGGGAAAGTTTCACCTGCTCCTCTTCTCCCTCGCTCATGATCCGGGACACTTCCCGGTTGGTATATTCCCGGATCATGGCCCTTGCCTGTTGGGAAGTGAGTACAGGCCTTCCAGGGTTTGACTCCTGCTCTTTATACACCTCAAACAAAGCTTTGCAGTGAGGACACATCCCCCGGTAAGAATTTCCCTGGGCACAAGAACAAGAGTAGTCAAAAACCTGACTACCCTTGATATGCAAATTTGCCTTATATTCCATTCCCTGATCCTCCACCAGGGCACTGACACCTGATTCACCCTTCCAGAAGGTATTTGTCGTCAAGTGTGATACTCTCATAGTTCCTCACATCCGTTCACCATTACATTCGTTCCGGCGCCTCGATTCCCAATACGCCAATGCATGCATTTAATACATCCTTGGTAAGCCTGATTAAACGGATCCAGGATGCCTGCCGTTTTTTATCCTCTTCGGATATGATCTTTGTATCATGGTAAAAACGGTTAAATGCATTGGCAAGTTCATAAATGTACTGGCATATTTTATGGGGCGCCAGCTCCGTAAAGCCTGTTTCCATGATTTCGTTATATCTGGAAAGCTGGAGCATCAGATCTTTTTCCGCCTCCGATGCAGCTGCAAGAATCTGCTCCTCACCCTGGTATTTATCTTCAAGACCCTGGTATTTTGCCAGGATTGACTTAATTCTTACGATCGTATAAAGGATGTAAGGGCCGGTATTTCCCTCAAAGGATACGAAACGGTCCATGTCAAACACATAATCCTTGGATGCCTGATTAGACAGATCTCCATACTTTAAGGCTGCCATTCCCACGATCTTTGATGTTTCCTCCGCTTCTTTCTCAGAAACGGTACGGTTCTCCATGATCTTTTCGTAAGCTGCCTGGCTGATATCAGATATCAGTGTTTCCAGACGCATAACTCCGCCGTCCCTTGTCTTAAAAGGCTTACCGTCTTTTCCGTTCATGGTTCCAAAGCAAAGATGTGACATCTTCTTATCCTGTGATACAAAGCCGGCCTTTTTCGCCACACGGAACACCTGGACAAAATGCAGTTCCTGACGTTTATCCGTAATATAGATGTACCAGTCAGGCTTTATATCTTTCTCCCGTTCAATGATGGTTCCAAGATCAGAAGTGGAATAAAGGGCTGCGCCGTCAGACTTTCTTACAATACAGGGAGGAAGCTCTTTGGTATCTCCCTCTTCTCCAATATCCACAACAAGGGCTCCCTGGCTTTCATAGGCAAGGCCCTTATCTTCCAGCTCCTTAATTAAACCGGCAATATAAGGTTCCGCATCGCTTTCCCCTTTCCATAAATCAAAGGAAACATTGAGATTTCCGTAATTATTCTTTAAATCAGAAACAGATACTTCTATAATATGGCGCCAGATGGCACGGTAAGGTTTAAAACCATTTTGCAGCTTCAAAGTGGCGTCATGAGCTCTGGTGCTGAATTCCTCATCGGATTTGGATTTTGAACTGGCCGCAGGGTATATCTCTTCCAGCTCAGTGATGGTAAAAGGTGCTTCCTTTGGATACTCTCCTTCGAAGGACTCGTCAAAATAAGGCAGCTCCGGTTTTCTGTCCTTAAGCTCCTCAATGATCAGTCCCATCTGAAGGCCCCAGTCTCCCAGGTGAACATCTCCAATGACATGATGTCCAAGGAAACGGCCCATTCTCTTAATACTCTCCCCGATGATCGCGGAACGGAGATGGCCTACGTGCAGGGGCTTTGCAACATTGGCTCCGCCGTAATCCACCACTATTGTCATGGGGTTTTCTGTTCTTTCACAGCCGCACTGTTCTTCGTCAGCCATGCCGTTCATATAGTCTGCCAGATAATCTGAATTGAGCTTTAAATTGATAAATCCCGGCATCACTGCATCCACTGCAGCAAATACATGACTGGCTGCAAGCTTTTCCACCACTTCCGATGCTATATCAAACGGTTTCTTTTTATAAGCCTTGGCTGCTGCCATAGCTCCGTTACACTGGTATTCACAAAGGTCCGGACGATTCGATAAGGTTACCTTTGCATAAGCCTCATCATATCCGCAGTTCGCAAATGCTGCCTTCATCTCTGCTGTAATCAAATCAAGAATCTTCTTCATCAGTTCCTGGTCTCCTTTTTCCATTCCAGATATTTCTACGCTAAATATTAATTATATTACAAGTGACCTTAAAAATCAAATTCTTTTCCCTTTTCTTTTCCAAAACTGTACTGCTCCATGATCTTCAGCCACATGGAGAGGATTACCTTTAAAGCACAAAAACAACGCAGGAATATTAGAACTATCCTTTCTACGTTGTTTTCTCCATATCATACATTATTAATAAAAGGACCTTGCAGATCGCCCGGTCCTTTTCCTTTTATACTCTTGACAGGTATTCACCTGTACGTGTATCAATCTTAATCTTGTCACCCTGATCTACAAATAAGGGAACATATACTACTGCACCGGTCTCAACCGTAGCTGGCTTGGTAGCTCCCTGAGCGGTATCACCCTTGAATCCCGGCTCTGTTTCTGTAATAACTAATTCCACGAATAACGGAGGCTCTACGGAGTATACCTTACCATTATAAGAACATACCTTAACCGTCTCATTCTCTTTTACAAACTTTAACGCATCACCGATTACATCTGGAGATAACGCCATCTGCTCATAGGTATTCGTATCCATAAAGTTATGAAGATCTCCATCAGCATACAGATACTGCATGTCAAAGCGATCGATTCTTGCCTGTGGGAACTTCTCTGATGGGCGGAATGTGCGCTCGTTAATGCCGCCGTTTAACACATCTTTAATCTTAGTTCTTACGAATGCAGCACCCTTTCCAGGTTTTACATGCTGGAACTCCATAATCTGATAAACAGTACCCTCGATCTCCAATGTGATACCGTTTCTAAAATCACCCGCTGATATCATAAATGATATTCCTCCTTGAATTTCTCTTCTTAACCTTTTATATTCTATACTATAACAAATACATTTTCAACAGTTTTTTACAAATATCTCCCTTTTCTTGAATCTAAGCAATTATTTTCCTGTTAAATAATCCATTGCAAGAGCATATCCCTTAAGCCCCAGGCCAACTACTTGTCCGGTGCAAACAGGTGCCGTCACTGATGTATGGCGGAACTCCTCCCTCTTATGGACATTGGATATATGGACTTCAACCTTAGGGATTTCCACAGAACCCAGGGCATCTCTAACGGCATAGCTGTAATGGGTGAACGCTCCGGGATTAATGATGATCCCTTCTGTTCCATTGTGATATGCCTCCTGAATTTTGTCAATGATTCCACCTTCATAATTGCTCTGAAAGATTTCCAGCTCATGACCTTCTCTCTGCGCTTTTTCTTCCAGCATGGATACCAGCGCATGATAATCCTCTGTTCCGTATATTCCCTTTTCGCGGATTCCTAAAAAGTTTAGATTCGGCCCGTTTAATACAAGAATTTTCATATCCTTTTTACCACCTTTTCTCCCATGCTTTCCGGGCAAAGCATCTCCTGTATGTCCCGGATCAGCCGGCTTGTCCGGACCGTCTCATCCGTATTATAACCTGTCAGGTTGTCTTTTACCCGTCAGAAATGTTCTTTCATCTGACAATGTTCACTTTTTTCTTTTCTTATCTCTGTGATAAAAATACAGCACAACTGCTTCTAAATACCTCTTTAAAACGATTTGAATTTCTTCTTTTGGATGAATCGGCCTGACCAGAATGCTGTAGATTCCGGCTCTTTTGGCTCCATAGACATCGGTAAAGAGCTGATCCCCCACAAAAACCGTATGTTTCGCATCCGTCTTCATGAATTCCATCGCTCTTTGATAGCCTCTTCTCCAGGGCTTGTTTCCTTTATAAATATAATGAGGGCTGCCCGCAGCCCTGGCAAAGGAAGCCACTCTCGGCTCTTTGTTGTTGGAAAGGAGGCAGGATTCCATCCCAAGGTTTTGCAGATGTAAAAACAATTTTTTAGCTCTTTCATCTGCGGGCGCACCATGAGGCACCAGAGTATTGTCGATATCAAAAATCACACCTCTGATCCCTTTCTTATATAATTTTTCGAAGGATATGTCGTATGCTGATGCCGCATCTTTATCCGGATAAAATACTTTAAACATATATCTCCTACTTTTTCAACAGTTTTCCTATTTCTTCCATAAACGTACTCACGTCTTTAAATTCCCTGTATACGGAAGCAAAGCGCACATAAGCAACCTCATCCACTTCCTGCAGCTTTTTCATAACAAGCTCTCCGATCACCGTACTTTCCACTTCTTTTTCTTCACGGTTGAAAACCTGGGTTTCTATCTCGTCTACCATGGAATCAATCTGTTGGGATGATACCGGCCGCTTGTGGCAGGAATGAAGAATTCCTGATTCTATCTTTGAACGGTCATAAACTTCTCTGGAATTATCCTTCTTAATAACCATAAGGGGCATGGTCTCAAGCTTTTCATAGGTGGTAAACCTCTTTCCGCATTTCTCGCATTGTCTGCGCCGTCTGATTGAGCTGTTGTCGTCTGCCGGTCTGGAATCAATGACCTTGGTGTCTGCTTCATTGCAAAATGGACATTTCACGTTTCTGGTCCTCCTGTCTACGGACTGTAATATTAGTGTCACGAATCGAACTTCGTTTTATATATCATAGCTTACAATCCGAAGATCCGCAAGCCCAACCTCCTTATATCCCGCATCTTTCCGTTGCCTTTTCCAAATCCACATTTACAAGGATGATGTCCGGGCCTACCTGCCTTATGTCACAGAAGGGAATTACAAACTCCTTTTCCCTGACTAAAAAGCCGCAAAAGCACCCTGGCCCTGGTACAATTATGGCTAAAAGGCATCCTGTTTCCATGTCAAAATCCACATCACCAACATAACCGAGACGTCTGCAGTCACAGATATTAATTACCTCTTTTTGTTTTAGTTCACAAATTCGCATAGGATACACCTCCTTAGTATATTCTATGCGCATACCTCATGCATGACACGGCTCTACCACTGATTTTCCTGGTTCCACATGGATTCAAAGGAAACATCCTCACCTCTCACCGGTGTGTTCTGAGAAAGCCGTTCCTTAAGATCAAAATAATATTCTGTCATCGTAGCCTGAACATAAGGGAGGATCCAGAGAAAGCCAATACCCATGGAACAGTATCCCAAGACAACCATACCGATAAAGCTTATGATAAGATAAAAATAGCCTCCCTTATTGCCCTTCATCATGGCTGCACTTTCCTTAAGACTCCCAATTACCCTTAAATCCGGAGATTCGATGAGAAGGAACATGGACTGGGATAAATACAGCATTGTTATGATATTCCCAATCAGCAGAAGCAGGTACGTTAGTACCAGCAGTACTACCATGACAGGTATAAAGTCAGTGATGACCGCTACAACAAGTACTACAAAGTAGGGTATCCCCCAGGCAAATCCAATGAAAAGATTTATAAAGTAAAGTCCTAAAAACCTATGGGGCTTGTTCTGAAACGCAAAGAGCAGGTCAGACAGATTGGCGGTATGGCCATTGCATATATCCATATAAATTTTAAGCACTCCCGGCTTTAAAAGACTATATGCAGAAAGAATGATCAGAA
The DNA here is from genome assembly GCA_002367105.1 of Hungatella sp. UBA3048. GTDB lineage: Bacteria > Bacillota > Clostridia > Lachnospirales > Lachnospiraceae > Lacrimispora. Next base: position 150,460 of record DFCS01000033.1, on the reverse strand, counting down.
ATGAGATATAAACCCCTGCCTTCATGATCACATTTCCAGCAGATACGCTGCCGCCATTAAAAATAGGATCTCTTACCAGTCCCATAGAAAAGGATGTTAAAATATACACCAGGGATATAGCCAGAAGAATAGCACATTCTATAAACTGGATGCCGATACACAAGCCGTATCTGCCTTTCAAGGACCGCTTTGCACGACTTTTAAGTTCGGATGATGAAGTTTTCATGAAAACACACCTCCCAGCCCTAAGTCACTCATCGCCGCAGTTCCGACAAATACGATTATAACCAATACAACAAGCACAATGGCAATGGATGAAGTAATAAGGCCTGCCTTTGCATAGCCTTCAAACCTGTCTTCTGTCCTGGAAAGCAGGGCAAACAGAATTCCAAGGCTTCCGAAAATCAATCCTCCGTAACAGCAGCAGGAAGTTATAATTCCAAGAATTCCCATGACCAGAGAGGCAAGGGCCATGTTGCTCTGTACCGGACTCTCTGGCTGTTTATATACGGCATCGCGATCCCAATCCTGGTTTTCCTGCCAGGAACCATCTTGATTATCCTGATCCATTTCTATCATCTCCCTTTCTGTCAGAATATATAACTTATTCATACTCGCACAGCAAGTAAAAATAAAAGGGCTGCTTTTCAGCCCGTTCATCTGATGATCGAAAGGACCTTTGCTTTCGATCATATGGCAATTATACATTATTTTCCATTATCTGTAAAATTAATATTTTATTTAACGAAAAACCCTGCGAATGAAATCCCGCAAAAACACCGCGAATCAGGAGATTTATAATTCAATAAAAAGAACATTCTTCAGCGGATATCCGAAAAAGAATGTTCTTTTCTCCTGCTAAAAAACCTCTATCCCTCTTCGTTTACCGAAGCAATCCCTCTTCCTTAAGAATCTGCTCAAGCCGTCTGGTCTCTCCCGCTGTGGCCTCCTGCATGGGCCGGGCGCAAACGGACTTCATGGGCACCCTGCAAAGCACCATGGCTTTTTTTATAATAGGTACAAATTGCTCTCCCACATCGTATACCGCCATTAGCCGGTCGATCTTCATCTGGTATTCCCGCAGCAGCCCGATATCATCCTTTCTGGCCGCCTCGGCAAGAGCAGAGGCTGTTTCCGGTGTAAAATTGGATAACCCTGCAATACAGCCGTCTCCTCCGCTTATCACATTATGGGAGAAGAACTCATCAAATCCCGAATAGATCAGGAATTCAGGAAATTCTTTCTTCACTGTCTGTATCAAAGCTCTGGTATGCCCCATGACATCCACGGTGTCCTTAATCCCTACAATATTCTTCCTCCTGCGTGCCAGCTCAAGAACCACCTGGGGCTTTAGGTCATACCCGGTTCTGGCAGGAAAATTATACAGCAGCAGCGGGCCTTCTATCCTTCCTGCCAGGGTATCATAAAAGTCCAGAACAGCGCTGTCCGGCAGGTTAAAGTAATAGGGCGAGATGACCATAACTCCATCCGCGCCCTGCTCTAAGGCATAGCGGGACAACTCTACACATTCCTCAAAAACCGTTCCTCCGGTACCTACATAAACCGTTACACGATGATCCACGTAAGCAAGAGCCTCCCGGATCATCCGTTTCTTCTCTTCCAGCGGAATGGCAAAAAACTCCCCGATACTTCCAAGAATCAGGATTCCATCCATTCCTCCTGCTATAAGATGGTCGTATATCTGCCTATTGGCCTCCATATCCACATGAAAGTCACTTGTAAATGCCGTTACTGCCGGTGTTATATATTTTGCATTCATCTAAACTGCCATCCTTCCTCTCTCCTTAAACACGATATGCGTCAGACGGGCCCGGATATCTCTTCCCGCGCTCCTTCGTTCCTTATTCTTCATATCCGGCCCCTTCCATGGCTGAAAGAGCATCCCTGGTGTATCTTGCCAATATCCCTTTCCGCTTCGGTCTGGGAATGATCCCCTCTTTTTTCCTTTCTTCCAGCTCCTTCTCAATCTCCTTAAGCGTCCGTTCCTCCCCCTTGATTCCTGTCAGATTCAGGGTCCTGTCCTTCACACTGTAGGAAATGATATCTCCGTCTCTCACAAAGGCAAGAGGCCCTCCTGCTGCTGCCTCCGGAGACACATGGCCGATAGCAGGTCCTCTGGTGGCTCCTGAAAACCTGCCATCCGTAACCAGGGCCACGCTTCCATTGAGCTCATGATCACAGACAATTGCCTCTGTGGTCATGAGCATTTCCGGCATGCCGCTGCCTCTTGGCCCTTCATAGCGGATCACAATGATATCACCTTTGCGGATCTCCTTTTTCACCACTGACTGGTAAGCATCCTCCTCACAGTCAAAGACACGTGCTCTTCCTTTATGCTCCCACATCTCCCTGACACATGCGGCATATTTAATGACAGCTCCCTCGGGTGCCAGATTGCCCCGCATAACAGCGATGGAGCCCTTTTCACAAGCTTCACTGACCGGAAAGATAACCTGTTCCCGCTTCAGTCCGTAATTGCTCAGATAACCTGCATAACGTTCGTAAAAGCCGTCCTTCTCCAAATCTTCCAGATTTTCTCCCAGCGTCCTGCCTGTGACTGTCATTACATCAAGATGCAGCAGATCCTTAAGTTCCCGTTCCACCATGGGAATTCCGCCTGCGAACCAGAAGGCTTCTGTCAGATGCTGCCCGCTGGGGGTGATATTTCCGATGTGGGGGATCCGGTGGTTGATCTCGTCAAATTTTTCCGGTGCGACCAGGAGTCCAAGCTCCCTTGCCAGGGAAGTGAGATGAATGACTCCATTGGTGGACCCTCCGATTGCGCTATGGATCATGATGGCATTTTCAAAAGCTTCCTTCGTCATGATCTGGCTGGGGCGGATATCCTTCTCTGCCAGCTTCATTATGGTTTGGCCTGCCCTGCGCGCCCACGCCAGGATATCCCGCATAGTGGCCGGAATTAACGCAGAGCCGGGCAGAGCCATGCCCAGGGCTTCCGCCATGCATTGCATGGTACTGGCTGTTCCCAGAAACGTACATGCGCCGGCCGAGGGGCATCCCGTCAGCTTGTAATCCCTTATTTCCTGCGGAGTAATAGCCCCTTCCCGCTTCTGGCGCAGGGATATGTCTCCTGCCACCAGGGAAGTCGTCATCCCAGGCCCGTTCCTCATACTCCCGCCAGGTATAAATATAGAAGGAATGTCAAGCCGGGCCGCTGCCTTTAATTGGGCTGGTATGGATTTGTCACAGGATGACGCAAGTACCATCCCGTCCCATGGATACACGGAACCGTGGAGTTCTATCATATCGCAGATAGCCTCTCTGGAGGCCAGTATGTAATTCATTCCGTTATGTCCCTGGGCACAGCCGTCGCAGATATCCGTAGTATGATACCCGGCAGGATACCCGCCTTTTTCAAACACACCGTATTTTACCTGTTCCATGAGTCCCGAAAGATGTACGCTGCCCGGATGGCTGTCCCCATAGGCATCCTCAAGCAAAATCTGAGGCTTCTTTATATCTTCCTCGTCCCAGCCGCTTCCCATCTGCAGGGCGTCAAACTGAGCCCACAGCTCCCGCTGGGGCGCGCTTTTCTGCTTTATATTCATTTATATTACCTCTCTGATTTCTCTCCATATGCTTTTATATCCTTAGCTTCTACCCATGTCACATCAATTAAGTACTCCTTCTCAAGCTCTCCCCCCTCCACTGCGTCCGCCAGTTTGTCAACCAGTGTCCTGCCTATTACCTGACAGTTCTGGTCCACAATGCCTGTAATAAGCCCCTCATCCACACCGGCTGCCAGTGTAGGAGAATAATCGAATCCATAGTGGTACAGAGTTCCCTGAAGGTTCTGGAATTTGATAGCTTCCATGGTCCCTGTAATGACAGACTCTGTTCCCAGAGTGAACACTGCCTTTAAGTCAGGATAGGATATGATCTGTGTCTCCAATTGCTCTTTTGCCCTGGATACGCTTAGGTCGTTTATGATCCAGGTACACCAGGTAAACTGGGCGGCATCCTGATCCATCGCCAGGTTAAAACCTTCCTTAAGCCCCTTGTAACGCTCGGTCATGTTCTGAGCGGAACCACTGTAGGTAACGGCCGTCAGCCTCCCCCCGGTTATTCCCCGGGCTTTTAAGTCTTCAGCACCCCGCCTTCCCAGTTCCATTCCGGCTTCATAATTATTGGTTCCGATATACGCCAGCCGGTTGCTGTAAGTCCTGATATCCGTATCATAGGTGACTACTTTGATTCCGGCAGCCATTGCTTCTGCCGCTTTAATATCAAACATCTCCGGTTCTAGGGCTGCCATGGCAATGCCGTCTGCTTTCTGATCGATGGCCTCCTGGACCATCTCAATCAGCTTCTGGGGCCGTGAAGAATCCCCGGGCAGCCCTGCTTTTACGATCAGAGAACACCCCCGCTCTCTGGCCTGCTCTTTCGCACTTTGAATCAACGGCTTCCAATAAGGGCCTTCTTCATTCAATGCAATCAGATACAGAGTCTTCCCTTCCTGCCGTTCAAAAGCAGCGGCCGGCTGCCTTCCGCATCCGGACACAAAAAGGCATACAGCCATTCCGATTACCCAAATTTTAAACATTCTCATGCCGATTCTTCCCTCTTCTTCCGAAAATAGTCCATCACGATAGCCGCCAGAATCATAAGTCCTGTAACTGCCTGCTGTCCGTAAGTATTTAATCCGGCCGCATTCATACCGTTTTTAAATACTTCAATAATAAGCAGCCCCAGAATCGCACGAGCGATGCCTCCTGCCCCTCCTTCAAACCGGATCCCCCCGATAATTACAGCAGCGATGGCATATGCTTCCAGTCCCATGGCTTCACTGGATGCACCCACATTCAAGTAGGACATAAGGATGATTCCCGCAATCCCAGCAAAGGCCCCTTCAATAAAATAAACCTTGAGAAGGTGCCGCTTTACCTGGATGCCGGCCAGACTGCTGGCCTTCTTACTGGAGCCTACGGCATAGCAGTACCGGCCGAATATGGTACATTTCATAACAAGGACAACTGCAACAGCCAGGATCAGAAAGATAAGAAAGTTGGAATAGAGGATATTGCCCAGCAGACGGGTATTTGAAATGTGGTAGAACCAGCCTGGCAGGCCGCTGATCAGAATGCCCCCCGTGAACATCTGGGTCAGCCCCCGGATCATGTAATTGCTTCCTACGGTCACTATAAACGGCTTAAGCTCAAACCGTGTAATCAGAAACCCATTGAGAAGTCCCCAGGCACCGCCGCAGAGGATGCCAAGAGCCAGGCATGCTGCCGGATGCATTCCCCGTACCGCCAGATACGCAGCTGCCGTCCCTGCGCAGGCCATGATTGCTCCGCAGGATAAGTCAATTCCGCCAGAGATCATGAGCATAGCCACTCCCAGTGTGGAAATTCCCAGAATAGGCATGGAACGCAGGAAGCTGGCTAGGTTTCCTCTGGTGGCAAATACCGGTAACATATAGGAGAACACAGCCACCAGGAAGAGTAAAAGCCCAATCATCCAGTATTCTGCCATTTTCTCTTTCCAGACTAACTTTTTCCTCATCCCAAGTTCTCTCCTCTTTCCGTTATCCCTGTCTGCTTATTTACATATTTTCACATCCAATTTTAACAGATTCATGGATATTAATCAATGCAGCATATGTTTCAGAAGATTCAGATAAGGCTGGTTCTTCACACAGTTTTCCAGCTTAAAGCCTCCGGCAATGCGCTCTAAGTCATCCTCACTGTATCCGGCAAAGCGCCTGGCGTAAGCCGGCTGCAGCATAGCGCCCGCATAGCCGTTAAGTACACCGTAATTCATCACAAACGCATTGGAAGCTTTGTCAATCCTGGTTTCTCCCATCACATCCAGGATATAATCGGCAAGCGCGCGGGATTTCTTTCTGCCCTCCGCCACCCCTGCATAATCTGCAACGAAATTCTCAGCTCCCAGGATGCGTTTTTGTTCCTGAACCGGCTGGATGATTTTCATATATTCGCTCTCCGGATCTAAGAATACCCATCCCATAATCCCGGGGTCCTTATAGGTCCAGGTGGTCCAGTGGACTCCATACGTGTTGTAAATATCCAGCTGATCCTCCATAGAAGCCAGTCGGTATGGAAGCTCCTCCGGAAAACCATGATACTGGGAACCGAACTCCCCTACCCACAGGGGTACATGGTGCTTAAAGGCAAACTGTGTCCCCTGGTGGTTAAGGAATTCAGTCCTCTGCTTATTCTTATCCCAGTACACCCTGCCATAATATCCCGGGTACGTCCCAGGCCCATATCCAGGCGGTATATAGTTGTGGCTGCTGTACACCAGTTGATCCTCAAAAGGATTCTCAAGCCCTTCAAAATTCCTGGAATAATTATCCCCCTCCAGAAACAGGATGTGCTTTTTATCAATTTTTCGGACCGCATCTGCTATCTCCCGGTACAGTTTGTTGATTGCCTTCCAGTCCGACTGATAGAACTCATAAAAGTCATAGGCATGTTCGCCGGTGGGCGTTCCTGTGGAGGGCTCATTCATCAGGTCGTAGCCTGCCACCGCATTTCTGTCCTTATACCTTTGTGCAATCGCTTCCCAAAGCGCAATGATCCGTTCCTGAAAATGGCGGAAGCTCCAGAGAAGAGCCGCGCCCCGCTCGTTATCACTGTGCCAGTGGCAGTTCTGCCAGCCGGACAAGGCATGCATATCCAGGATTACGTAGACACCCTGGCGTTCACAGGCATCCAGTACGGCATCCAACCGTTTAAATCCCGCTTCCTTATATACAAAGGGATTTTGGTCATCCTCAAAATGCCGGTAACTCAAAGGGATGCGGATGCAGTTGGCCCCGGTTTCCCGGATCAGCCGGATATCCTCCTCAGCCAGGAAATTGTCAAGGATGGTCTCAAAAAACAATTCTGCCTTGCCTGCACCAATGGCTTTGGCCATCTCCCTCTTCATCCCGCTCTCAGTACCCGGATATCCGTTGATAAAATCCTCCATGTTCATCCAGCCGCCCACGCAGGTACCGCGAAGGTACAAAGGATTTCCCGATTCATCCACGATTTTACCATTTCTTACCTGTAATAAGTCCATTTCATCTCTCCTTCTTCAGCTTTCTTTCACCAATTTCTCTTACAGCTCCACCCCGACTTTTAAGGGTTCAGAGCCTGTAAGCAGACAGCTCCTGCCATCAGGCTGGCTGCCGCCCACATAAATATCGTACCGATGTCCATCAAAGCGGCGCTCCCCGTCCTGGTCCACCACGCAGAAAGCCAGACCCGGAAGACAGAAGCTTACCTCTCTCTCCTGTCCCTTTGCAAGACTCACCCTGGCAAAGGCACACAGGGAATGATTTCTCACTGCAAGGGAAGAATCCAGGTTCTTCATATATACCTGAACCACTTCCTCGCCATCTGCCGGTCCTTCGTTCCTGACCTTCACAGATACGGACACGCTGCCGTCACCTGCGGGGACGCACTCTAAATCCCTGTACCGGAATCTGGTATAGGAAAGGCCGAATCCAAAGGGATAAAGAGCTTCTTCTTTCATATACCGGTAGGTCCGGTTTTTCATGCTGTAGTCCTCATAGGGAGGGATTTCCTCCTCAGACCGATAGAAGGTGACTGGAAGCCTGCCTGATGGGCTGGTCTCCCCAAAGAGGACTCTGGCTACGGCCGTTCCGCCCTCAGCACCGGGATACCACGCCTGCAGGATTGCTTTTACGCTTTCCGCCTGATCCAGCCATGCCAGATCCATGGCGCTTCCAGACATATTTATCACCACCAGCGGTATGCCAGTCTCTAAGAGTGCTGTCAGCAGGCGGCGTTGGGATTCCGGAAGGGCCAGAGAGGGCTTATCCGCCATACTGACCGCCTCTTCAAAACGGTTACCCAGATCCTGCTGTTCCCCTTCATACCGCTCATCCAGTCCCACACAAACAATGGCCAGCCCTGCCTTAAGGGCTGCAGTCACTGCCTCGCTTATGCGGTCTCCCGGCAGAGCCAGCCGTTCGACACGGTCTTTCATGGTATGGCATCCTTCCGAGTAAAAGATTCTTGTATTCTCACCAAGAAGATTCTCTATTCCGTCCAGTACCGTCACATACCGGGGCGCTGTGCCGTGGTAATTGGCAATGAGCGGCCATCGGCTGTCCGCATTTGGCCCGATGACAGCCACCTTCTTAAGCGTCTTATCAAGAGGAAGAAACCCGTCATTTTTTAAGAGGACCATGGATTTTTCCGCCGCACGGATAGCCAGTTCTCTGTGTTTTTTGCATCCCACCGTCTCATATGGAATCTGATTGTAGGGACAGTCCTCATCAAACAGTCCCAGACGCATCCTGGTGCGCATTGCATGCACCGCTGCCTCTGTAATCTCCTCCTCTGTCACCAGGCCCTGTTCATAGGAACTTAAAATATGCAGGTAAGTATTTCCGCAGTTGATGTCGCAGCCATTTCTCAGGGCCATGGCTGCGGACTGTGCGGCAGTATCCGTCACATGATGGTTTTCGTGGAAATCCTTGATGGCCCAGCAATCAGACACAAAATACCCGTCAAACTTCCATTTTTCTTTCAGAATATCCTGCATCAGAGTTTTGCTGCCACAGCATGGCTCTCCGTTGGTCCGGTTATACGCTCCCATGACTCCTTCCACCTTACCCTCGGTGACGCAGGCTTCAAAGGCTGGCAGATAGGTCTCCCACAGATCCTTTTTGCTGACTAAGGCATCAAAGGTATGGCGCTGTTCCTCCGGTCCGCTGTGTACCGCAAAGTGCTTGGCACAGGCTGCAGCCAGTAAGTATTCACCTTCTCCCTGGATTCCCTGTATGAATCCCACGCCCAGTCTGCCGGAAAGGTATGGATCTTCTCCATACGTCTCATGGCCCCTTCCCCATCTGGGATCCCGGAAGATATTCACATTGGGGGACCAAAGGGTCAGTCCTTTATAGATATCCCGGTCCTCCAGGGCCGAATAGGCATTGTACTTTGCCCTTGCTTCCATGCCCGCCGCGGCGCCGATCTCCTTCATCATCTCCTCGTCAAACATGGCCGCCATGCCGATGGCCTGGGGAAACATGGTTGCAGTCCCCGCCCTGGCCACGCCATGAAGCGATTCATTCCACCAGTGGTATCTGGGGATCCCCAGCCTTTTTATTGCCGGGGCATCAAATCTTAGCTGGGAGGCCTTCTCTTCCAGGGTCATCTGACCGACTAACTCCCTCGCCCTCTTTTCAAAATCCATATCTAATCCTCTCCTCTCTTACGATCTGTCCCTTAATATCTGTCCCTAAAGATTTGTCCCTTCCGGGCTCACTCAGCCTTTTACCGCTCCCTGGGTCAATCCGTTAACTACCTTTTCCTGCGCAAAGAAGTACAAAAGGATGACCGGAAGCGATCCGATCAGGATAGCGGTAAGCACTGCCGGTATATTGACAGACTGCATGCCGTAGAATTCCCGGATCCCTAAGGGCAGGGTCTTCTTTCCCGTACTGTTGATCAGCACATTGGCATTAATGAATTCATTCCAGATGTTCAAAAATGTATACACTACAATAGTGGAAATAGCCGGACCGGACAGCGGAAGTATGATATTCTTAAAGGTTCCCACAATGCTGCAGCCGTCAATGATGGCCGCTTCCTCCAGCTCCTTTGGTATCTCCCGGAAAAACTGAGTCAGTATGAAAACGGCAATGGGAATGTTATAACTGACATAAGGCCCCACCAGACCGGTTAAGGTATCTGTCAGGCCAATGCTGCTTAAAAGCGTGAATGTGGGGATCAGAGTCGTATGTACCGGGATCATCATTCCCGCGATAATGGCAAAGTAAAGCAGATTTTTCCCTCTGTATTTAAGCCTTGCAAAGGTAAAGGAAATCATGGACGATACGACCACAATGATGAAAACGCTGACCCCTGATACTATAACGCTGTTTAGGAAGTACCGGAGAAAATCCGGTTTCAGAACCAACTGGTAATTTCCGAAAAACGGCTCTTGGGGCAGTCTCCAGATATTAGTTAAATATTCCCCCATGCCCTTAAAACTGTTGATGACCAGAAACACAAAGGGAAATCCTGTGATCAGTGCAATAGCTATGCTGACTGCGTAAAGAATGATATTCTTTATTTTTCTTTTTAACAACACTCCCATATTATGCCACCTCCTTATCTCTCGTAATGTAAAGGAACATGCATGCTATGGCAAAACACAGAATGAACATGCTGGCAGCAATGGCGCTGGCATATCCCATACGGAATTCCGTAAATCCTTTCTTGTACATGTAGGTAGCCATCAGCTCTGTCGCCCTGTTGGGGGCGCCGCCCATCATGACATAGAATAAGTCAAAGTATTTTAAAGACCCAACCAGCTGCAGGACCGCCGCCGAGCGAAGGGTCGGTACAAGCAGCGGAAGGGTGATTTTCCAGAAGCACTGCTTCCCATTTGCCCCGTCGATCCTGGCTGCCTCATAAATGTCCGTCGGGATATTAGTCAGTCCCGCCTTTAATATAATCATATAGAAGGGAATGAACTGCCAGCATATGACGAACAGAATGGAAGGCATGGATGATCTTCCTTCCAGAAAAGCAATGCTTTTTAACCCCAGTTTCTGCATAAGACTGGCTATCAGGCCAAAATAGGGATCGTAAAACAGGATCCACATGATACCGGTAGCAACCGTGGACAGCAGCATCGGCATAAAAAACACCGTACGGAAAAACCTTGTTCCCTTAAGCTCCTGATTGATCAGCAGGGCTAAGAGCAGGGCTCCGGGGAGCTGGATGGCCACGGATACAATAACCAGGATTACGTTATTCCTCATGGCATTCCAGAACAAAGAATCTCCGAACAGCTCGATGTAATTCCCAAATCCTGCAAAGGTCCTGTTGGCGCTGATCCCCTTCCAGTCCATAAAGCTGTAAATGAATGTCCTGACGATTCCCACTACGTTAAATGTACCGTAAAACAGCAGGGCCGGAAGCACGAACAGCGTTATGATTCCAATATGTTTATTTCGTTTGCTCATATAATCACTCCTTCTCACGCAAGGACGATCCGGAATGAGGGCGTTGCAACATGCATTCTGCCATGCAACACCCTCTTCTTTCATGTCATGTATTATTTCTTAACCAGATCCTTCTGTGCCAGTGCTTCCATGTCAGCGGCCGCCTGCTCTGGCGTGGTGGTGAGTCCGAAGAGGTCGTAGGTGGTCTGCTTATGTAAGTTTCCAAGCTCTGTTGGCAGGAACTGATCGTAGAAGTTCTGCATATAAGAGGCATGAACCAGAAGCCCCTCCATCTGCTGGAGCTTGCTGTCCTTGATTTCCACACCCTTTATTCCGGTGAGGATTCCTGCCGTATCAGACATATCCTGGGCATACTCCTGATCTGTCAGGACTTTAACCAGTTCCATCGCTTCTTTGGGATTTTTGCAGGAAGCAGAGATGGAATATCCGTTGCCTCCTCCCAAGATCTCGTCTGCCTTCCCTTTGCCGCCTTCTATTACAGGGTAGTTGAACAACCCCAGATTATTCTCGTAGAAATCCGGTTTTTCAGACTTACAGTTGGATACGAAACTGTTGGTCTGTACAATGTGAGCTGCCTGACCGCTGTAAAACAGCATTCTGGATCCTCCGGTATCATAGTTGATACCATTGAGGCCTTCGGGGTAATATCCTTTCTTCACCCAATCCTGGATCCTCTGTCCGGCTTTAATAAAGCTCTCGTCCTCAAACGTAGCATTGCCGGTACGGTTATAGGCGTCAAGGAACGTCTGGGAACCTCCCTCTCTAAGGGACAGCCATATAAAGGTAAGCGCCCCCGGCCACTGGCTGGAATTTCCCTCGGCAAAGGGGATGATGCCATGTTCCTTAATAATTTCACAATTGGCCTCAAGCTCTTCTACCGTCTCCGGAACCTTAAGTCCCAGATCCTTATAAATCTCGGTATTATAGTACACAGGGGCCGCGCCTGCCCTAAAGGGCACTGCCCAGTATTTCCCCTCAAGCTCGAAAAGAGACAGGGCTGACTCGTGGTAGATGTCAGAGATTTTTCTCACGTCCTCGTCAATATCAAGCACCTTTCCCTCTTCCACAAAGGACTGGAGCCAGCCGCCGCCCCAGGAGATGAATATATCCGGCTCCTGTCCGGCTGCCATGGCGGTGGTAAGCTTGGTCTTATAAGGGTCGTTCTCCATGGGCACCTGTTCCACCTTTACATTGGGATGGCTTGCCTCAAATCTCTCTATACAACGTTTCACTACCTCCTGGCGCTTTGCGTCATTTTCAATATGCCACAGCGTAAGGGTGATATTCTCCCCGGTCTTTGCCTCCCCTCCCTGGCTCTCCGCTCCCCCAGCGGATACCTTTGAAGCTGTCGTTTCACCCGCTGCTGCTCCACTTTTGGAAGTTCCGCTGCATCCCGCAAGGGCTCCTGCTGCCATAGCTGCTGCCAATACACATGCAAGAATCTGTTTGTTCATACTCCTTCTCCTTTCCAGTTCAACCTGTTCACAGGTGTTTGATGGAACTTATCATAAGATTGTTTTAGGCTTTTTTCAATGCACCGTTTTTTAGAATATGTGTAATATTTCTATTTTTGTATTTTTACAGCATATTTTTTATGCATTTTTACTAACCCCTCCATTTACACTACCATTTTGGTATGCTATATTAATGACAAATTATAAGAGAAAGAAGGGGTCCTGTGATAAGTGAAAGAATGAAGGTGCTCATAGCCGACGATGAATTCCTGATCTGTGAGCTGATGAAAAAGATGATTCTATGGGATGAGCTGCAGTTGGAATTTGCCGGCTGTGCCCACAACGGGCAGGAGCTGTTTTGGCAGATTCAGGATATACGTCCTGCCATCGTGATTACGGACATCAGCATGCCAGTTATGGACGGCATTGAGCTGATCCGTCAGACACGATATTTAAATATTCCCTGCCGCTTCATCATCGTAAGCGGCTATAAACAGTTTGAATACGCTCACAATGCCTTGAAATATTCGGTGGATGACTATATTTTAAAACCCATCAATGAAAACGAACTGAACCAGGCCCTTAAGAAAATCATGGAAGAATTGAATACCAATAAGACCCAGGCTGCAGGCAATGCTATGCCTGCCATCCACACAGAACATCCCGGCAGATCTTTTTTCTTAAAGAGGATTATATGGGAAATCCAGGACCCTGCCGTCCCGCTGGAGCAGGTCATCGGTGAATATGGCATAGACTTTAAACCCGGACTGTTTTGTATCCTCTGCCTCAAGCTGGATTTTGTCAACCAGAGTGCGGATAATCTGGACAATATCAGCTCCTTAAACAAAAAGCTGATCTCCATGTTCCACGAGGAATTTGAAGACTTCTGCTTCCAGGTTCTTTCCTGCATGGAGGGCAGCGCTATCTATCTCGGCATCAATTATCCCCGGCAGGCGGCCGGATCTTTATTTAGCCACCTCCAGGAATTTTACCAGAAGGCCTGTAATCTTCTGGACCTGTTTGCCGGACTTAAGATAACCGTGGGCGTCGGCGACTCCTATGATAAGATTTCTTCCTTCGGGCAGTCCAATAAGGACGCCATGGATGCTGCCTATTACCGCATACTGTCGGGCTGCGGACAGATCCTGTACCGGAAGAAGCTGCCTCCGGTCCCGTATCTTACAGAGGTGGAAAAAAGCATGTATCTGCAGCAGTTCAAAAAGGCCATTGAATCTGTAAACATCACGGATTTTATGGCAACATTAAATCAGTTGTTTTTCAGACCAAAGAACCTTTTTCCACTGTTTGACGTCATTGACATGCTGGGGGAGATATGCCGGATGCTTGTACGCATGGACTTATCTTTGGACCAGGAAGAGCTGCCGCTTGACTACCTATCCGGCCAGATCCGCTACGCCATAGAAAACGCATTGTCCCTGGATACCTTAAAGGCTGCCATATCGGAACCTGTGTCCTACATATTTGAAAATATCCTAAAGGCCGTCCAGGCTCAGAACACCCGCCCCATCCGAATGGTACTCAAATACATTGAGGAACATTACACGGATCCAATCCGGCTGGAGGATGCCGCGCTTTTAGTAACCTTAAATCCTGCCTACCTTTCCAATATCTTTAAAAAGGAAACCGGTGAGAATTTTGTGGACTATTTAAATTCATACCGGATCGGTCAGGCCAGGGAGTTCCTAAAGGACTCGAATCTGTCCATCAATGAGATTGCATATTCCACAGGTTTTCAGGATGCCCGTTATTTCAGCAAGCTTTTTAAAAAATACGTAGGCATCACGCCGAAGGATTACCGAAAAATATACAGTTGACATGCAAAGGGAAAGAAAGACTATGAAGCTCTTAACAGAAAAGAAATTACAAAAGCTCTTAGAGGAGCACAGCCAGAAGGCCGTCCGGGATAATGCGCGTTACTATGAAAATGAAATCTTAAAGAAGCAGACCGAACTCCTTACCCTGCAAAATCAGATAAACCCGCATTTTCTGTATAATGCCCTGGAATGCATCCGTGCCCAGGCCGTACTAAGCGACATGCGGGAGATAGCGGATATAACCTACGCCCTGTCTAACTTCTTCCGTTACAGCATCAGCACGAAAAGCGACTTCGCCACTTTGAACGATGAAGTAAATGTAATCAACAATTATATGAAGATCCAGCAATACCGCTTCCGTGACAGGTTCTGCCTGAACGTGGATCTTCCGGATACCTGGAGCAGCATCATGGATGCGGTGATTCCCAAACTCACCCTGCAGCCCATTGTGGAAAACAGCATCGTACATGCCTTTACGGAATCCGCAGACAACGGGGTTATTACCATAGAAATTATCCCTGCAAAAAAACATATTAATATCCGCATATCCGATAATGGAAAAGGAATTGATTCCGATACCCTTAAGATGCTGAACCATTCCCTGAAACAGGAGTACTATGTCTCACCCAACCACGGCAAAAGGAGCACCGGCATGGCCCTGTGGAACGTAAACCGGCGGCTGAAGCTGGTCTTTGGAGACAGCTACGGTCTCCATGTATCCAGCACACCTGCCCTGGGAACCGATGTGGAGATTCACATCCCTTATATCTCCGTGAATTCCGATGACTTTTCCCAAACCGGAGGAAATACCTATGCCTGATGAACTGTACCGGATACAGGATCTATGTTTGCGCAAAGACAATACCATGCTCATAGACCATCTGACTATGTATCAATATAAGGGTGAAATTATCGGACTCATGGGACTTCATGACTCCGGAAAGTCTCTGCTTTCCCTTATCCTCTCCGGCCAGGAGCTTCCGGACAGCGGCAGATTCTACTACGAAGAGTCTCCTGTTTCCTTTCACGTTCTGGCCTCCCACGTTGTTCTGGTGCAAAGGCACAGCTCCCTGATTCCCTCTCTCTCAGTGGCGGAAAATGTGTTCATCATCCGGCGCCATAAGCGAAGAGCATTTCTCATGCATAGAAAGCTTATCCTTCATGAGACGCAGAATTACATGAGGGAAATGAAGCTTACGATTCCTCCCCATGTGCAGGTAAACCATCTTACAAGGTCAGAGCAATGTCTGGTGGAAATACTGAAGGCTTATATCCTGGGAGCCAGGCTGATCATCCTGGATGACATTCCTCTGACCTTCTTTCAGGACCCGCAGTTCTCCAGAATGTATCAGTATCTGAAAGAAAAAAAGGTTTCCTTCCTTATAACATCCTGTGATATATACCAGCTTCAGCTCTTTTCAGACCGCATTTACTTCATGGACGACCACCGCATGGTTAAATGGATATACAATGAAAAAAGGAATGCCATTGATATCTCCAGACTTTACAGCCGCCCGCTGGCTTACGCAGAGCCCTATTCCCACGGATCTCCGGTCGTGGCGATGAAAGCGGATGGGCTCTGTTACGGTTCCTTAAAGCACATTTCCTTTGAACTTCATGAAGGCGGGATCGTTGCCATCTTTGACTTATTCCGCAATGCCTCATCCCAACTGCTGGCTCTCCTCTCCCATCCCCGGGATCTGACCTCCGGCTTCATAAGCGTCTATGATAAGCCCGTCAAAGGAGAGAGCTGTGCTTCCTTTGTATTTGCCGGATTTGATCTGGAGGACTGTATCTTCGAAACACTGTCCACCAGAGATAATATATGCATCGGCAGCTACAGGAAGCTGGCCGGTCCCCTGGGCATCCTAAAACGCGCCAGAACACAGTATGTGGAACAGACTTTTCTAAAAGAATATGAGGAAGAAGGATTTGTCCCCCGCTCCTCCTGCCGGAACCTCCCAAAGAAGGAAAAACTGGCCATGTACTTATACCGGCTTGAGCTTCTGCGAAAGAAAATCATCTTCTGCATTTATCCGGAAAAATATATTGATTATGACACCCTGCATATGCTGAAGAAATCCCTGCAGCGCATCGCCAGAAGAGGAAATACCGTTTGCATCATTACATGTGACTTCGAAAAGATATATCCTCTGGCGGAGCGCCATCTGATCCTGTCGCTGGATTCCATGCAGGAGTATGCCGGCGGAGATCATGAGTAAGACGGCAGCATTGCGGGTACGAAGGAAATTTCCGGTGTTGAAGGGCTAAGACTGTCTTACTCTATTTACACACATACGTTTTCAGGTTTTCCGGCCAGGTATTTCTCCACATTGCCAAACGTGATTTCCGCCCTGCGCACCATGGATTCCTCAGATAAAAACGCCTGGTGGGGAGTCAGCAGTGTGTTCTTTGCGTGAAGTAGCGGATAATCCTCAGCCAGCGGGGGTTCTCCGTCAAAAACGTCAATGCAGGCATAGCCCAGGCGGTCCCCGTTTAAGGCCTCAGCCAGGGCACGGTTATCCACAATCGGTCCTCTGGCACAATTGATCAATACTGCATCCCGTTTCATAAGTGCCAGGCGGTCCCCACTTATAAAGCCCCTGGTATTTTCGTTAAGAGGAAGATGCAAAGATATAAGATCACTTTGAGACAGCACTTCCTCCAAAGACTGATACACAATCCCCGACTGCCCGCCCGTTTCCGGGGCGGCAGGATCATAGGCAATCACCTTTGCTCCAAAAGNNAGTCCCGCCGTTACCAGACCGATCCGACCAACTCCCACGATTCCCACGGTTCTGCCGCAGATTTCTTTTCCGCCGATGCCTGCGCTGGTACCGCCGGCCCGGAGCTGCTGGTCAGCCTTTCTTAAATTCCGCAGAGCAGCGACAGCCATGCCGATCACCAGCTCTGCTACCGTCTGATTGGAATATCCGGCCGCATTGCAAACCGTCACCCCCTGTTCAAGACACGCCTGCACCCCTACATGGTCTATGCCGGTGAAGGCTACTGCAATCATTTTAAGCGACGGCACCGCCCGGACCACCGCATCCGGATAGGGATGGTTGGCGATGATCACAATGTCACTGCCTTTGCTTCTTTCCATTAATTCCGTTTCACTGTCTGCTACCGTATCATAGCAGGAAAAGTCATGCCCCTGTGCCGTAAGCTTCTTTCTATACGTTTCAACCAGCGTATTTGGAATGCTTAAAGGTTCTGCTAACGTTATCTTCATCTTATTTATCCTCCTGTCCCAGATACACTCCCTGGGAAATTAATGTTGTTCTCAGTTTCATTACATCCAGTGCTTTGGGCAGACATCCTTCCCGGATACAAAGGGCGGCGGCAGTTCCCGCAGCCTGCCCCTGGGCCATGCAGGACACCGTATTGCGGGTAGACATATGCGCCTCCCAGGTACTGGTAATGCATCTGCCCGCCAACAGGAGTCCCTGCAATTTCACCGGCAGCAGCGCCCGGTACGGCACGCCGTAGCAGCCGCCTTCTTTAATGGTAATCCGCGGCGCACAATCATGAAAGCCATAGAGATACACCTCATCTTTAAATCGTCGTCCATTTACAATCTCCTCCAGTGACATGTCATGTTCACAGGTGATGATTCTGGTCAGCCGGATTCCGATGCTGGCCGGTGTCCAGCTCACATATGATTTTTCAAAACCCGGAATATACTTCTTAAGCATTGCCGCCAGCTGCATGATCTGATGACGAAGCGTAATCTCTGCCGCTGAATATTCCTCTGAATTGGTAGTGTCTACGTTTATTAAATTGGCGCTGTTAATGTAAGTAAAGCTATTTTCATGAAGGGAGAACCCCAACGGCCCCCACATACCTTCCTTATTCATAAATTCCGTAAATTCCGGCACCTGATTCAACTGGAAGCCCAGACGGATCACGTGGTCTGTCTCACTTCCCTTATCGCCCTCTATCAACTGGGTAATCAGATTATTTTTCTTCAAGTATTCCACCAGTCGGGTCATGTCTACATCATTCATCCCAAAAGGCATTCCCACCGAGGTAGTATCCTGCCGCTTCTCATAATCCGCTCCCGCGAAAGCGGCAACATCGGCATCCCCGGTGGCGTCAATCACGACTCCGGCACGGATTGCCTCCCTCCCTGACTTTCCTTCTGTCACAATACCAGTCAACTGGTCCCCATCCTTTAATACTCCGACTATCATGGTATGTAAAAGAACTGTCACGCCTGCCTCTTCCAGCATGGTAAATGCTACATCCTTAAACAGCTCCCAGTCCACAATCGTAATCACAGAATCGTAGCTGCCGCCCTTTTCCTGCTCTAAATGGCCCGGGGAACCTCCGGCGGCCATCATCCGTTCAATCATTTCCTGGGGAATCCCCTGAACCACCTGCTGCTTTTTTGCATCCGGGAAAGCCTTATAAAGATTGTAAAAGCTGTGAAGCGGTCCGGCCCCGTTTACCAGGGTTCCGCCCACATAGCCAAGCCGTTCCACCATTACTGTTTTTGCATCGTTTCTGGCCGCAGCCAGGGCCGCCACAAAGCCAGCTGTACCGCCGCCGCACACTACCGTATCACAGGTGTAACGTACTGGCGTCCTGATCTGTTCCACAATAAAATCGCCTGCCATCATTGCCTCTCTTTCCGTTCCGGCCTCTGATACCACAGAACCGCCGGATTTTCATCATAAACTGATTTTGCCGTTATCCTTCCCTCACGCTGTCCGGAGAGAATCCGAATCCGCTTTTCCATTCCGGGAAGCAAATCAAAATAGTTGTCCTCAAACAGCCAGCCAAAAGCTGCCCCATCGTCTCCTGCCGTAATCTCCACGCACCTGGCAAAGGCTTCACAGCAAACCAAAAGCATATCCCCTTTCTGGCTGAGGGACAGACCTGTTTTCATCGGATATTCCATATGACGTTCGATCTCTAAAACATCAAGCGAAGTTCCTAAAACCTCCCCTGAATCCGATATCGCCCTCGCATACACTGCATGCCGCTTTAAAAACTGTCCGAAAGGATTGAGGGTACAGACAGGCCGGGACTCATCCGGATCCACCGCAAATGTCTGTTCAAAGGATTGAATAATGCAATTCTTCTGAATGTCAAAGAGAGACACCTCTAAAATCCCCTGTTTCACCTCCGGAGTATCATTGGTGATCCACAGATAGCCCTGATCAGCAAACTCACAGGACAGGAAAAATGGTTCATAGCAGCGTTTCAATTCATAATAAGGGTAGTAGGGCTCCTGAAAGTAATCCACCACCCCGTAAGAAATAATATTGCTGTTATTATTGAACTTCCAGAGCAGGTGTCCTCCTGTCTGCCGCCTGTCCGAAAGATAGTCTCCGCTATAGCCCCGGCGGAACCTCCCCACCTGTTCCCGGATATACTCCCCGTGTGCTGCCCCAAGATTATACACCAGTTCCTCCGGGGAAAGAGCGTCATAATAATGCTCCACCGGCCCCAGCTTTAAGTAGCCCTGGTTGGTATTATGACGGCTCCAGGATTCCGGCCATTGCAACATTGTTTTCCGCGACACCCGGCCGCAATAGTCAGCGGGCCAAAGCTCCTCCTCCGTCATCATGCGCCTCATGGATTTGACCGCCGGTGCCGAAACCCGGCAGTTCTCACTTAAGAAAACCGGATATTCCCGTCCCGGAACAAACCACAGATGAGTATAGCCATGGGTATCACCCTCTTTCGGATCATTGGCCCACCGGCCTCCTGACGGGGAAGAAAGATGATAATACCGTTCTGGATCAAGGCTTTTGCACACCTTGGCAAAGACCTGATCAAGGATCACACTCCCCAGACATTCCTCACCGGGATAATCATAGTCCCGGCATAAGAGTGTCTCATTGCCGCCGCACCAGAGTAAAATACAGGGATGGGATTTCAACCGTTTTACCAGCTGAATTGCTTCCTCCCGGCACAGGGCAAGATAATGGGGTTCTTCCGAATACATGGAATAACACAAATAAAAATCCTGCCAGATCAGTATCCCCCTGCGGTCGCATTCCTCATAAAACGCCTCCGAAAGCTTTTCTCCCTCTCCCCATACCCGCAGAGCATTGAAATTGCCAAGCTCCGCCAAATCAAGGAGCCGGTTCATCACCTCCGGACGATAGCAGTTGCTCATGGTGTCCGGATGAACCAGGTTTGCTCCCCATAGTTTCACAGGCCTGCCATTCACAGTAAAATTCATCTCTGCTCCGCCGGATATCCGGCGAAACCCGATAGATCTGGTCAGGATTTCCTCCGGGCTCCCGCCACAGCACAGCTTCACCTGGTATAAGTAAGGAGTCCCGTGGGTTCGCGGCCACCAAAGATGCGGGCGGTCCACACACAGCTCGGCCCTTACCCGGTTATGTTCAACCGGTATCTCGAGCCCGGCCGCCAGCCGGCCATCTTCATCCAAAACCTCGGCAAAGAGCAGCCCCTGCTTTCCATCGCCCAGAAACGTCACATCGATCATCACTCTCCCGCTGCCATCCTCCTTTAGGATACTGTCAATCAGAACCTCACCGAAAGAAAGGGCAGGAACCTGTTTTAATGCTACCGTCCCATAAATACCGCAGCGGATCAAGGATGGCGAAGGACCACAATACTCGTGAAATCCGGAACGGAACACCCGAAACGCCGAGATCGCCGTAACCCGGCCCTGATACTTCGAGGGAAGTTTTTCTTCATCGATCAGACGTCTTGCCGAATGAAAATAAATCAACAGCGTATTTCGTTCCAAAAGCAGCTCCGAAACCGGAATCTGATACTCCAGAAAAACATCTTCACATTGCCTCACCAACACTCCATTTACATAAATATCAGCAAAGGTATCGATTCCTTCCAGCAAGAGCCAGGACTCTGTCCCCGTCTCAGCCGGAAACTCACACCGGTAAACCCAGTCGTAATCATCAATCCACAAATCCTCGTTTATTCCGGTAAGATTGGGATTCTTTATTTCCCCATATGCCAGCAGCACATCATGAACCTGAGCCGGAAAACCGGAAATCTCATAGATCCGGTCTCTTCCAGTTCCCGGGGCTTGAAACCTCTGCTCAAATTCCTCATAGCTGCACGCTTCTCCCGCCGGTAACCGTTTCATCTGCCACCCGGCGCGAATGACCTGTAAGCTCATATCATTCCTCCCGTCCCAGCCTTAAAACACGAATCCTTTGGTCTCTTTCAATTGCTCCATCACCGCTTCATCAAGCACAATACCGCTTCCGGAGATATTGGAAAGCGCCTGTTCCCGGTTTTTCGCCCCCGGAATCACACAACTGATACCGGGATAATTCAGATTATACGCCAGCGAGAGCTGAGCCATATTCAGGCCGGTTTCCGCCATACATGACCGGATGATCTCCATATCAGGCTCCACTTCCTTAAACCGTTCCCCGGTCCAGAAGCCCTTCCGGTTATCTCCTTCCGGAAAACCCGCTCCTGCGGCATACTTACCGGTTAAGATACCGCTGGCTAAGGGCTGGCTGGTCAGCACCGCAACTCCTCTTTCTCTGGCAATCTCCACCACTTCAAGATTTGATTTGTTCAAAATATTGAAGGGGCATTCCAAAACCTCCATAACCCGCTCTTCATCCTGAGAGAATGCATGGAGCGTGTCCCCGGCTCCCCACATGGCCAGTCCTGCAAACCGGACCTTTCCTGACTGCTTCATCGCCTTTAGTGTATCCCAGATCCGGCCCTTTTCCTGCCAGGCGGCATCCGGTACATGCAAAAGATAAACGTCAACATAATCCGTCTGAAGCCGCCTTAGGCTCTCTTCCAGACAGGTAAACAGATATTCCCGTTCAAAATTCTTACATCTTTCCGGAACCCGGAAATTCGTTCCGCCTTTTGTAACAATCACGGCGTCCTGCCGTTTCCCCTTAAAAAACTTCCCAAGCATTCTCTCACTGTGCCCGTCGCCGTAAGCATCACAGGTATCAAAAAGGCGGACGCCCTGATCCCAGGAGACTTTTAATGCCTCCCAGGCTTTCTCATCATCCGGTGAAGATCCCCAGCCTTTTCCGCCGATGGCCCATGCGCCGAAGCCAACCTCCGGTACACACAGTCCGGTATTGCCAAACTCCCTTGATTTCATCATGCTTCCTTCTTTCTATTAATCGTCGAATATTTTCAGTTCCCGCAGCTGCCGGATGACATCTTTCATCCGTTTTTTACCAAATTTTTTTAATATATGATTGACCTGTGAGCGAATTGTGGTTTCCTGCACAAAACGCAGCTCTGCGATATTCCTGTAGGTAAGTCCACCGTATATCATTTTCAGAATCTCATATTCCGTTGTGTTAATCAAAAGCATTACCTGAAAGGTTTCCTTTAAGCGGATCTGGTTTTCCTGCACCTGCCGGTATCCGTCAATCAGCTTCCTGGCAACCTCCGGCCTGACTAACAGCTTATTGTCAATCACGTCATGAATGGATTTGACGATCTTCTCAACCGGATTCATCTTAATGATATAGTCTGCCGCACCGGCTAAATAAGCCCGGAAAATAAACTCCTCATCCTCATGAACGGTGAGGGCTATACACTTTACACCCGGAAACAGCTCCTGAATCTTTGCAATTGCAGAAATTCCGGCAGTCCTGGTTTCCATCTGTATATCCATCAGCACTACATCCGGCAAAAGCTCCTCCGTCAGCATGGCGGCCTCCCTCCCGGTCCCCACAACTCCGACAATCTCTATGTCACCGGACAAACCGGCGATTTCTTCGGCCAAGTGGTTTCGGATTTCCTCCATATCATCGGCAATGATAATTCTGATCTTCTCCATGTCTTTCCCTCCCTGATCACGGCTATTTTGCCGGGTCGTTTTTGCTGACTGGCAGCATCACCAGCACTGATGTATAAATACCTTCCCTGCTGTCAAGCTTCACCTGCCCCAGATGAGCTTTCACCACTTTATATACATAGGGAAGTCCCAGTCCCCAGTTCATCTTCCCCTGCTTGCCGGAATAGTGGGGAGTAAATATCCTCTTACGGTTTCTGGGTTTGATACCGGTTCCGTTATCTGTAATTGCAATTACAAGCCAGCGGAATAAGAAAAAAATCTGCACGGTAATCGTTCCTTCTTCCTTCCCAGACTGCTCAATTGCTTCTACCGCATTGTAAAAAATATTTACAAACGCCTTACATAAGTGATACCGGTCATACATTCCGTTTATTCCCTCAAAACGTGCCTTATCCCACACCACCCGGATATGCTCCGGGATCGTCACCTCCGCCAGCGCTTCATCAATAATGCTGACAATACTGTTATGAAGGTAATGGTACTTGACCTCCTTTAACTTATCAAGCATCTCCGTGGTCCGGGCCAGTGACTCATCAATCAGCTGTTTCATTCTCCCGACCTCCGGTACCGCCTCTTTCTGCGGCAGCCTGGTATCAATCTTACCGGTCAGAATCTGTAAGGAAAACAGTAAATTCTTTTGGGAGTGAAGGGTTTCACCTAACATCTCGTTCATAACGATCAGATTCTTTTGAATCTTCCGTTCCACAAACAGGGTGGCGGAAATATCCATACGAAAGCTGAGCAGGATAAACATACAGACCGACAGGACTATCAGCACCACCGACGGAGAGGTCAGATACACCTTTGAAATCCTGGCCTGGACATTTTCAAAAATCCAAAAGCCGCTGCGGATGACCTTGCCCACAGAAACACTGAATGGA
The DNA here is from genome assembly GCA_002367105.1 of Hungatella sp. UBA3048. Lineage (GTDB taxonomy): Bacteria > Bacillota > Clostridia > Lachnospirales > Lachnospiraceae > Lacrimispora. The sequence goes on along the minus strand of DFCS01000033.1, from coordinate 126,491 downwards.
CCTACGTAAAAAAAGCAGTAAAACAGGGTGGCCACCAAAAGCAGACCCATAGACAGCAAAAAAATACGTTTTCTCAAAAACAGTACCGTCGTCTCCGCCACATACCGGAGGAGCAGAAAAACCGGCCGCAGCAGCAGATACAGAACACTCAGCTTTACGACCAGATTCATCACCTCAAAGAGGCAGTACACCAGCTGAGGCCTGTCCGAAGTATGATAAAAGATGTACATATACGTAGAGGTTTTGGGATCATACATCAGCAGGGACAGAAACGGAATCAAAAACAGCAGAACATGACCCCGTATCTTCACCCGGCTTTTTTTCTTCTCTCTGTAGCCTCTAAGTCCCCGGTAAAATTCATAGTTAAAAATTGTCTCCGCCAGTAAAAACAAGGCGATCCCCAGATTCATCAGCCGGATATTCCAGACGATCGGCAGAGCCATGCGGTCTGTAATCGTCCTGTAGATATAGTAATCCAGACGGTAATAAATACTGCTGTCATAATAACAGGCATAACTGGCAAACATATTGATATGTAGAATGATGGAAAAAAAAGCAATAATCACCCCTGCCGCCATCAGTACAAACAGATAGGAATATCTGCTTTTCCGGTCAAACACAAGTAAAATAATCGAAAAGATCAACAATAAACCAATGGTATAGAACATAAATTGCCCCCACTTATCCTTTAACAGAACCTTCCGTCAGTCCTGAAATAAAATATTTGTTTAAGAATAAGTATATAATAAACATGGGCAGAATTGAAATACTAATTCCCGCAAGCATTAGATTCCAGGAGGAAACAGCTTCTCCGCTGGATTTTAAGCTCACTACACCGACTACCAAAGGCCATTTTTCTTTGGCTGAAATGGTAAATACATAGGGAAGCAGATAATCGCTCCAGGCCGTCCGGAATGCCATGAGCCCTGTAGTCGCCACCAACGGCTTACACAGCGGGAAGATGATCCGGCAGAATATCCCGAAGAAGCTGCAGCCGTCAATCTGCGCGGCTTCGTCTATCTCCTTTGAAATCTGGCGGACAAATCCCGTGGCGACAAAAACCTGGGTCGCATTCATTCCGAAAACCCTGATAATAATCGGCCCCCAAAGGGTTCCGTTTAATCCAAACAATTTGGCAAGGCTCAACTGGGGATACAAAGATAAGGTTCCGATAGAAACGAACATGGAACACAGCAGCATGACATTAACCACCCGGGAGAATCTTGTCGTCCCCCTGGCAAACACATAACCGGCCACAATCGAGGTAAGGACACAGCCAGCCACCACTATCACTGTATAGAAAATACTGTTAAAGGTCAGTTTACCAAAATTAGCCAGATTCCATGCCTGGGCATAATTTTCCAGATGCCATTCCAGAGGAATGATCCGAACCCCGCCAACCAGTATCTCCTGGTTGGATTTAAAAGACGACAGTAAAATATAGACGACCGGGAAGAGGGCAAACATCGTAACCGCCGCCAGAAAGCCGTACAGAATCATCCGAAGTATAAGTTTCGTTACCTTTTTCATCGCTTTCCTTCTCCCTATTCATCAATGGACTGCATTTTCTTAGATACCTTCAAATAGATAAGCGTCACAATCCCCAAAATAATGGCCGTAATTACTGCCATTGCCGAAGCGTAGCCAAATTGCACCTCTTTTGAAGAGCTTTCGCCGTAAGAGAAAAAGTATTTGAAAATATACGTCATCACTACCTCTGTGGAACCGCCGGGGGCACCGTTGGTCAGAACCAGAATTAAGTCCGTCATCTTCATCGTTCCTAATACGCTCATCATCAGCACCAGCTGGAGAATGGGCGCTACCATTGGTACGGTAATGTGAAAAAACTGCTGAATCTCGTTAGCCCCGTCAATGGATGAACATTCGTATAAGGATTTGGGAATGTTCTGAAGGCCCATGAGAAAATAAATCATATTTAATCCGAAGGTTGTCCACAGAGACACTAAAATGATCACAAACATGGCGTGGCCCTTATCACTGAACCAGCTGATATTCCGGGATATAAAGCCCGATTCCCTGAGGGCAGCATTGATGATTCCATTATACGCACTGAAAAGGATGGAGAAAATCAATCCGACCACTGCGATGCTGAACACTGACGGCAGAAAGAAGACCACCCGGAAAAAGGAACTGCCTTTTATCCTGTTATTCAGTAAAACTGCAAGCAGCAGAGAAAGCGGGATCTCCATCAGCATCTTAAGACCGGCAATCAGAAAGGTGTTTTTTAAAGAACCCCAGTAGGCTGGATCCCTGGTAAAAGCCCGGACAAAGTTACTAAGGCCGATAAAGACCGGCTCGCTGTAGCCATTGTATTTAAAAAATGACCAGCGCAGCACCCAGATAATGGGATATACGGAAAACATCAGAAACCCGATTGTCATAGGCGTGATCATGAGTATCTCCTGGATTTTGTTCCCCTTGTGAAGTTTATTACTCTTTTTTAATATTCTGCTCATAAGCACCTCTTTAAAAAAAGCACTTCCAAATAGATGTGCATATCCGGAAGTGCTGACTTAAGTTCTACTTCACCCACTTCATCTTTACCGTAAGATCGGGATCAATGTAATCCTTAATGTCTACTTTGCCTGATGAAATCGCCTGATCCAGAGCCTCATTATATCGGACTGTCAAATCCTCCAGAGCGGTATCCACGTCTACTACACCGGTAAGGATCTTACTGTATGCATCATGGAAACCGTCTCCCTCGATGGATAATTCACCGTCCGGATTGGGGTACTTGATGCAGTAGATATCCATATCCGAGAACCGCAGCCAGTTCGGGTCCATATCCGCAGCCGTTGACTGACTGGTAATCTCATCACCCAGGATGCTGATATCCACCTGAGCCTCGTTGGTTGCCACAAACAATTCGTCAGAATACAGGAACTTCATAAATTCCGCAACCTTATCCTCATATCCCTTCTCCTTAACATCGGAATTGATTACGTAGGATAAGGACACGCCGACAGGCTCTTTGTAGCGGTTCCCCGCATCCTTTACAGGATAAGGGATAACCTCCCACTGAAAATCACAGGGGAACTGTTTTTTAAAGGTCATGACATCGGAGGATAAAACTCCTACCATACCGATATTTCCGGCGGAAAACTGGGCTCTTGCCGTATCTCCGTCCATGGTTTCAAAGCCCGGGAACATGCTGCCGTCATCAATGATTTCCTGCAGATGTCCGAAGAACCCCCGAAGGCTGGAATAATCATATCTTCCGGTTGTATGATTAAAATATTCATCCCCGACACTGGCGGCATTGGCAAGATTTACATAAAAGTAATCATAGGAAGAATAGCCCATGGCCAGGGCATAACCATAGGTAGAGCCGCCGCTGTTTTCCGTAATTACCCTAGCCGCTTCCCGCATCTCGTCCCATGTTTCGGGTACGGTCAGCCCATTTTCCTTAAAAATATCCATGTTGCATGCAATTCCGTAGTTTGTTACCCGGAACGGAATGGCATAGGTTTTATCCCCAAATATTCCATATCCCGGCGCATTATACTGCCGGAACCGCTCAACCAGTCCCTTTAAACCTTCCACATCATCCCAGGGCATGATGTAACCGGCCTTGGAATAATTTCCCACCTTGTTGCTCTTAAAGATGTCCGGGCCTTCTCCGGCTGTTACAGCCACGTCCAGAGTTGTGTAATAATCACTGCCGTATACCGTATATTCAACCGCAATCCCTTTTTCTTTGCCGATGGTCTCATTGAATTCCTTTATCTTTTCATCATATACTGCCTGATCATGCTGGTCATTGGACCACATCCGAATGGTTGTAACCTCCCCCGGAGCTGTAAGTGCCCCAGTCTCTCCTGACGTTTGGGCACTATCGCCGCCCGCTTTCTCTCCCGACGTTTGGGCGCTGTTGCCGTCAGCTGCAGACCCCGGTGCGCTCCCGGATGTACTCTTGCAGGCTGTCAATGATGCGGCCATAGAAATCCCCAGCAACAACATACCAATACTCTTTGTTAGCCTCATGGTTCCTCCTCCAATATAAATTTTTTCATATTACCGAAATCTTTTATTAACCCGAAATTCATGAACTTCATAGCTGCATTTTAACACAGGGTTTTAAGAATGATAAGTATGAAAATTCGTCAACATTTACATTTAACCTTCTTTTCATATACCGTTTTTTATAAAATGTTGATAATTCATCATATTGAGCGTTCTACATTCTAATGGTAAAATATACAATAATGCGTATTACATACCGAAAGGAGATATTTTTATGGAGTTTCTAAAAACCAGGGGGAAAGCAATTGTAACAGAATCCGGACGCCCGGTCTATCTGCGCGGTACCTGCATCGGCGGCTGGATGAATATGGAAAACTTTATCAACGGTTATCCGGGAACGGAAATTTCCTTACGAGAGCATATGGCTGCCAGACTGGGAAAAGAGGACGGGGAATTTTTCTTCTTAGAAATGATGAACGAATTTTTGTCTGAAAAGGATCTGGTTTTTATTGCTTCCACCGGAGCGAACTGTGTGCGCCTGGCGCTCAACTACCGGCATTTTGAAGATGATTCCGAGCCCTTTGTCTACAAAGAAAAGGGATTCGAAATTCTGGAGGCTGCCGTCTCCCTATGCGAACGCCACCAATTATACGTAATTTTAGACATGCACGCCATACAGGGCTGGCAGAACACCCACTGGCACAGTGATAATGACGGGGGCATCTCCCTGTTCTGGACCGATGCCTGCTACCAGAAGCGCTACATCAGCTTTATGCAGGAGCTGGCCCGGCGTTTTTGCGGCCGCTGTGCAGTGGCTGGCTATGAATTGTTCAACGAGCCAAGTTCCAGTTGCCGCAGCGGGGATTATCCCTTTAATATGTACGAAAATTTCACATCGGATTACGAAACCTTCAACTGGGTTGTAAGGAAGACCGTACAAGCCATCCGGGAAGTTGACCCGGACCACATCATCTTTATCGAAGGCGACTGCTACGGACATAATTTTTCAGGCCTGGAGGCCCCTTTTGCCGAAAACCTTGTTTATTCCTCCCACGATTACATCGTCTCCAGCTTCGGTCCCGGCAAGTATCCGGGACACTATGAGGAGCTGCATAATGACCGGGTGGAAACAGCCAGCTACTGGGATTATGAAAAGCAGATAACCCATATCAAGGAAACAGAAGGCTGGCAATTTTCTGAAAAATACCAGGTACCCTTATGGGTCGGGGAGTTTGGCTCCCAGTATTGTACGGGGGAGGAGGATATGCCAAACCGTCTGGCATCCATGGACGACCAGTTAAGGGCGATGAATGAGCTTGGCCTCCACTGGACTACCTGGACCTATAAGGACTGCGGCACCATGGGCTGGGTAACGGTTAAACCCGGCAGCGAATATCTTCGGCAGGTTGCCGGGGTTCAGCGTCAAAAGGGCCTTTTAGGCGCCGAAAACTTTACCGCCTGGCGCAGCGAATGCCCTGGCAAAGAGGTGACCAGAGAATTAACCAAATACATGTTGTCTCTCCTGGAGGAGGCGCCGAATTATACCTTCGGCACCTTTCAGAAATGTATGAACTACGCTCTGCTGACCGGCTTTGCCGCAGGTGTCTTACAGCCGGAGTATGCAAATCAGTTTAAAACCTGCAGCCGTGAGGATATTTCCAGAATTATGAAGTCTTTTGCTTTGGAGAATTGTGAGAAGAATGAACGGTATCTTGAGATATTAAGACGGCGGCTGGTGCAATAGATGAAGCCGCGGAGAGCCCGGTCAAGTGTAACCCAACATTAGCCGTTAGATAAAAAGGCCGCTATGGAAGCTGTTTCAAGCAATCCATAACGGCCTTTTATTTATTTCTTAAGGAAGTTCCTGTTTAGAAAGAAGGAACTACCGCACCATCGTAGGTGTCTTCGATAAACTTTTTAACGGTATCGCTTGTTAAAGCCTCAACAAGAGCTTTGGTCTTCTCGCTGCTTTCCTCACCTGCACGAACTGCAACAATATTGCTGTAAAGGGTTGCTGCCACAGACTTTGCATCCTCCACAGCCAGTGCATCGGATACCTTTAAGCCTGCCTCAATGGCATAGTTTCCATTGATAACAGCCACGTCTACATCGCCTAAAGAACGGGGAAGCTGAGCAGCTTCTACTTCAACGATCTTAAAGTTCTTATCGTTCTTTACAATATCATTCTTGGTTGCATCCAATTCAACGCCTTTTTTTAAACCGATCAAGCCCTGGTCTGCCAGTAAAAGAAGAGCTCTTGCTTCGTTGGAAACATCATTTGGAACTGCGATCTGAGCTCCGTCGGGAAGCTTGTCAATAGCATCTGTCTTTCCTGCGTAGATGCCGAAGGGCTCATAATGAATGGCTGCCGCACTTACAAGATCGGTTCCTTTCTGCTCATTGAACTGATCCAGATATGGCTTGTGCTGGAAATAGTTGGCATCTAAGTCTCCGGATTCAAGAGCCATGTTTGGCTGCACATAATCCGTATATTCCTTGACTACCAGCTCATAGCCTTTTTCCTTTAAAATATCCTTTGCAGCATTTAAAATCTCTGCATGAGGTGCCGGAGTTGCTCCGACGATGATCTTCTCCAGCTGACCGGTCGTTTCTGCTGCCGTTGTTTCTTCTGCTTTTGTTTCCTCTGATGATGCAGCCTGGGTTGCTGCAGATGTTGCGGGCGCTTCCTTACTTCCTGCACATGCTGTCAGCGCTGCTGCTGCAACCAGTGCAGCTGAAAATACATAAAGTGATTTTTTCATAATTTTTCCTCCTTGAATTTTTTATGGTAACGCCTGAGGCAGTTACTATTTAATCCGTTTGTCGCTCTTTTTGGATAATTTCATTCCGGTTTCCTGAATGATCTGGACGATGATCACAAGGATCGCGACTGTTACAAACATCATCTGCGTCTGATAACGGTAATATCCATATCGAATCGCAATATCACCAAGACCGCCGCCGCCTACAAATCCGGCCATAGCGGAATAGGACAATATGGTTGTTACGGAAAGTGCTGCTCCTACTAAGAGGGAAGGCTTTGCCTCCGGAAGGAGAACCTTACAAATAATTTGAAACGTAGAGGCACCCATGGATTTCGCCGCTTCTACCACTCCGCTGTCTACTTCCTTAAAAGAAGACTCCACCACTCTGGCAACATACGGAGCTGCTGCTATTACTAAAGGCGGAATCACGGCCTTGGGTCCCAGAAGAGTTCCAACAATCATTTTTGTAACGGGTATTACCATAATAAGCAAAATAATAAAGGGTATGGAGCGGAACAGATTGATAACAAGTCCCAATACCTGCTGGAGCCAGGGAATTGGATGGATTCCATCTTTATCTGTAACAATTAGTATAATACCCAGAGGGATACCGATAAGATAAGAAAAAACGGAAGATGTCAGCGTCATAAACAAAGACTCTCCTATACCGGTAATAAGCATTTGTATCGTTGTCGCATCAAAGGTCATGTTGCTTCACCTCCTCATGTGTAATCCCTGCTGTCTTTAAATAATTAAGCACCCGGTTCTGGTCCACCTCATTATCCGGAAGCTGGATGACCATCTGCCCCATAGCGGTTCCGTTAATATCTCTGGTCTCCGCATGCATAATGTTCACCGGTACCTTACAGGCTAATATCATATTGGCAAGAACCGGCTCAAAGGAAGACCGTCCGTCAAAGGAAATCCGGACTCTTCTGGAGCCGCCGAAACGACTGACCTGTTCCGCCGCCTCCCCTAATATGAGCTGTCTGCCGATCTTTGACTTTGGCTCAGAGAATATTTCCTTTACGCTTCCCACTTCTGCAATATGGCTCTGGTCAATAATCGCCACACGGTCACAGATAGCTTCTATTACCGACATCTCATGGGTGATAACAACCACGGTAACTCCCATAGACTTGTTAATATCTTTTAAAAGTCCAAGTATGGACTTTGTGGTATTTGGATCCAACGCACTAGTGGCCTCATCGCAAAGGAGAACCTTCGGATTGGTTGCCAGGGCTCTTGCTATGGCTACCCTTTGCTTCTGCCCGCCTGACAGCTGAGCCGGATAAGCCTTGGCCCGGTCCTTAAGACCCACGATCTCCAAAAGCTCCATGGCTCTTTTTAACCCTTCCTTTTTGGGCGCCTTGGCGATTTCCAGCGGAAAGCACACATTCTGAAGAACATTCCTTTGAGCCAGCAGGTTGAACTGCTGAAAAATCATGCCCATGGACTGTCTGGCCAGTCTCTGCTCCTGCGGCCGCATGGAGGCCAGACTCTTGTTTTCAAAAAGTACATCTCCTGATGTCGGTATTTCTAAATAATTGATACAGCGGACCAAAGTACTTTTTCCGGCTCCGCTTAATCCTATAATTCCAAATATCTCTCCCTGTTCTATGGACAGGTTGATATCGTCCAGGGCCTTAATCGGGCCGCCTGTGGTACGAAACTCTTTTCCAAGTCCCACCAGCTGAATAATAGGTTCTGCTGACTGCATTTGTTTGTTTCCTTTCATTATTATTGCCCATCTTTCCAGGCATAATGGACTTCCCGTAGGTTGTTTTTTAAGGTACAAAAAGGCCGCAAGCCCTGCACAGACTTGCGACCTAAAATTTTCCGCGTATTGCTGCTCTCAGCGAATTCCAATCACAATCCATACAAATGAAACGATTATCGTATTTTTATGCACTCTGATACACGACACATCATCATACACATGCCGTTCATCTTGTTCATATTCATCTGCATGGCTCTCCACTGGTTCATGGCAGCTACTCCTCCCACTGATTCCTATAGGCAAACTAGGAATTACTTTATGAGGCGTATTTTACGCTCTCTTCCTGTTTTTGTCAATACTTATTTTATATTTTGAAACAAAAACCTAAATTTTATGAACACAAGTCTACAATCACCTGCGCGAATATCTTTGCACTTACAATCAGTTCGTCAATGACTGCATACTCATCAGCTCCATGCATACGGTTATCTGTCCCCGGCATGGAAGCGCCGAAGGCAACGCCGTTCTTTAAATTATGGACATAGGTACCGCCGCCCATGGATACGCACTCTCCCTTGCGGCCTGTATAGCTTTCATAAGCACTGAGCAGGGTCTTTACAAATTCCGAATTTCCATCCACATGATGAGGAGGCTTCATGGAATCATTGTGAAGGGTAAAACCCTTTTCCGCCATGTTTCTTCTTACCACTAAAAGGACATTCTCCTCAGTTGCACAAACCGGACACCTGCTGTCAAAGGTACCCTCCAGACCGGATTCTGTCACGTTTAAGAGACTGAATGCCAGAGTCAGACTGCCGGAGAGCTCATCTTCCATTGCGATTCCCAATGCTTCTCCTGAAGTATCCCCATGAGGGATCAGTTCCAGAAGGCGGCGGATCATGATCAGCTGTTGGCATTCCGCCAGAGGAAGCCCTGTTAAGAATAAAAGAAGTCCGGTCAGGGCGTTATTACCCTCCTCAGGAAGAGAAGCATGAGCGCTTTTACCGATTGCAGTTATGATGGCTGTATCTTCATCCAATTTCAGTTCGAAACGGATTCCTGTTCTTTTTTCACACTCTGCCGCTGCGTGTTCAAGGACCTTTGCATCAAGGCCGGTCACAACTGCACTGGCCTTTCCGGGAACCACGTTTACTTTGGTTCCGGCCTCTAGGCTTACCAGTTTTGGAAGCTGGTCAGAAGCTGCCCATTCTGCGGTGAAATGGCCGTTTAATCCACCCTTTTCCGTATTCACAACCGGGAAAGAGCCGTCAGGAGAAAAGGTCATAGGTGCTTCCTTTTCAATGGAATAATAATGAGCGATATCTGAGCTTCCGCACTCTTCGTCCGTTCCCAGGATCAGCCGCACATTTTTATTAAGAGGAATATTCAGCTCTTTTACCGCTCTCATGGCATAAAGAGCTGCAACAGCCGGACCTTTATCATCTGCGGTTCCCCTGCCGAATAGTTTATCTCCCTTTACTACCGGCTCAAAAGGCTCCGTCTCCTTCCAGCCTTCTCCTGCCGGCACCACATCAAGATGGGCCAGGATATCAAGCTGTCTCTCCTTATCGTTTAAATCTGCCGTTCCAACATAATTATCATAATTGGTAATGGAAAAACCATAGGATTCCGCAATATCCATCGCTTCATTTAAAGCTTCAAACGCTCCAGGTCCGTAGGGCATCCCTTCCCTGTATGGCATCTTTTCACTGTTAATGCGGCACAGCGTACAGATGTCTTCTATCATTTCCTGTTTATGTGACTCTATATATTTTTCTATTTCTTTCCTATACATGATCCACACCTCTTTTTTTCTTATTTCATCATAGATGCCAGTACGTCATTTACTGCCTTGCCATCCGCTTTTCCCTTTACCTTGGGCATCAGGGTCTTCATGATCTTTCCTTTGTCTGCCCCAGTAGGAGCCTCAATTCCAAGTTCCTCAAGAACAGACTGGATAATCTCCCTGATCTGCTCCTCTCCCATATCCTCGGGAGCAAATTCCTTATAGACGGTAATACGAAACGCCGCTTCTTCCCTGATATTCGTCCTGTCTTCAGGCGCAAGATCATGAGTTTCCTGATTCTGTTTGATTTCCTTCTTTACTACCGTATTGGCTTCTTCTTCCGTAATAGGGGTATGGTCCTTCTTATCGATTTCAAAATTCTTAAGAGCAGAAAGAAGCATGGATAAGGCATCTTTTCGCTGTTTATCCTTTGCCTTCATTGCCTCTACCATGGCTGCCCTTACTTCATCAATCTTACTCATTGTCTGCTGCCTCCTTATATTTTATGATTACTAAACCGTTACCAGCTTTCCGGCATCTGATTTGTGCAAGCAACCCGCAAAGCGGGTATTTTTTAGTTGTGGCCGAATTCTGAAAGCTTTAGTCCCGGATTACGCTCCAATACCATGCCAACGCTCCAGCTGTTGACAAATAAAAGAAGTGGATTGTCCTTTAAATCCTTGATCCGCTTCATATCAGACGTACCCTGAATCCTGGCTACATCAATCTCTTCTTTGTTTACGATCCAGCGGATATATTCGTATGGAAGCTTCTCAAGCCTTACTTCCACATTGTACTCATTTTCCAGACGATAGGTCAAAACCTCAAACTGCAGTTCTCCCACGACTCCCACGATGATCTCTTCCATTCCGGTATTAAATTCCTGGAAAATCTGAATGGCACCTTCCTGGGCGATCTGGTTTACGCCTTTGATGAACTGCTTTCTTTTCATGGTATCCATCTGCCGCACTCTTGCGAAATGCTCAGGTGCAAAGGTGGGAATTCCCTCATATTCAAATTTTTCATTGGATTTGCAAAGGGTATCTCCGATGGAAAAAATGCCCGGATCAAAGACTCCGATAATATCACCTGCATAGGCCTCTTCCACGATCTTCCTGTCCTGGGCCATAATCTGCTGCGGCTGGGACAAACGCATCTTTTTGCTGCCCTGCACGTGGTTTACTTCCATGCCGGCATCAAACTTGCCGGAGACGATCCGCATGAATGCAACACGGTCTCTGTGAGCCTTATTCATGTTGGCCTGAATCTTGAATACAAAAGCGGAAAAATCCTCTTCAAACGGGTCTACAACTCCTGTAGTCGTCAGTCTTGGCAGCGGAGAAGTTGTCATCTGAAGAAAGTGCTGCAGGAATGTCTCTACCCCGAAGTTTGTGAGAGCAGAACCGAAAAATACAGGAGATAAGTCTCCCCTGCTGACACGGTCCATATCCAGTTCATCACTGGCGCCGTCCAGCAGTTCGATATCTTCCATAAGCTGCTGGTGAAAGCTTTCTCCGATCATTGGATCCACCTGGGCATCTCCCAACTGGACTTCTGTAGCCTCCACTTCCTTCTGGCCGTTCGTATTCGCCCGGAAAGTGGTTATGGTTTCTTTAAAGCGGTCATAAACCCCTTTAAATTCTCTTCCGCAGCCTATGGGCCAGTTGACCGGACAGGTCCGGATCCCAAGCACTTCCTCGATCTCATCCATCAGTTCAAATGGATCTCTTGCTTCCCGGTCCATCTTATTCACAAATGTAAAAATGGGGATATGGCGCATAACGCAGACTTTAAACAGCTTGATGGTCTGAGCCTCCACACCTTTGGAACCGTCAATGACCATGACAGCGGAATCGGCCGCCATAAGGGTACGGTAGGTATCCTCAGAGAAATCCTGGTGGCCTGGTGTGTCCAGAATGTTGATGCAGAATCCGTCGTAATTAAACTGTAACACAGAGGAGGTGACGGAAATACCTCTCTCCTTTTCAATCTCCATCCAGTCGGAAACGGCATGCTTGGCGCCTTTTCTTCCTTTTACGGTACCGGCCAGATTAATGGCTCCTCCGTAAAGCAGAAATTTCTCCGTCAAGGTCGTCTTTCCCGCATCCGGATGGGAAATAATAGCAAATGTTCTTCTCTTTTTAATTTCTTCCGCTATATTCACAAAAATAGTTCCTCCAAAATTTACGTCTAGATCTCGTCTATTGTAGTATGATTCTAACCATAAGTCAAGATTCTCTCTTCCATAGTTAAGCGGATTTTCGCAATCCGCTCCGCCGCTTACTCACAGATCCCCCGCTCTACCGGGCATATCCGAATAGCAGCTACCGGTGCTTGATTCGGCTAGAGATTAGAAAGCCAGGTTTTTGCAAGAGAAATCCAGCTCTGGCAGGAAGGTTCTATGAGGGACTCATTGGAGCCTGCGGTTTCTTCGTTGGCCAGAGACAAGCCATGGCATCCCGCAGGATAAACATGAAGTTCAAAATTCACGCCATGCCTTCTCATGGCAGAAGCCAGGAGCAGACTGTTTTCAAGGGGCACAGCGTCATCGGTATACGTATGCCATAGAAAAGCTTTGGGAGTCTTTTCTGTAACAAAGTTCTCTAAGGATACCGCCTCAATCTCTTCCTTTGCCGCATTCTCGCCCAAAAGACTTAAGATAGAACCGGCATGCTTAAATTCTCCGCTGGTGATCACAGGGTAATTTAAAATCAGTCCGGCCGGCCGGATCTCCTCCGGAGTCCGATCTATGGCTTCCCACACAAAATCCCTGTCCCAGAAAACCCCAAGACTGCAGGCCAAATGCCCGGCGGCAGAAAAACCGCATGGAATGATTTTATTCGTGTCAACCTTCCACTCTGCTGCGTGCTGCCGGATGACAGCTACCGCTTCCGCAAGCTCTCTAAGGGAAGTGGGAAAACGATTGGGGTCCACGCTGTAATCCAAAACAAAAGCATGGCAGCCCATGGATAGAAACTGCAGGGCTATGGGCTCACTCTCCCGGTCCGACCGCCGGCTGTATCCGCCTCCTGGGAGCACAATCACAGCAGGGCGAAGCATATCCGGGTTAACGCTTATGCTGTCCAGCAAATAACCTGTCAAACACACCGGGCCGGTCAACTGCCCTGGTACAACGATTTGTCTTTTCTCAATTCTCATAATTCCTGCTCCTTCTTTCCCTCATTCTGACGGGTAAATATCTCATCCAGAATGCGGTGCGCAACCTTCTCCTTTGTCATTGTCTCCAATGGAAGTTCTTTTTCCCTGGTAATAATGGTAACTACGTTGGTATCAGTTCCAAAGCCGGCTCCTTCCACTTTTAAGTTATTGGCAACAATCATATCTATCTTTTTTTTATCAAGCTTTACTCTTGAATTTTCCAGCATATTCTGGGTCTCCATGGAAAAGCCGCAAAGAAACTGTCCCTTTCTGCGGTGCTCTCCCAGCCATTTAAGGATATCGTCCGTCCGTTCCAGTTCTATAACCATTTCTCCGTCTTTTTTCTTTGTTTTTTCCGTTCCTACATGCTTTGGGCGGTAATCCGCCACAGCAGCGGCCTTAATGATGGCATCCTGAGATTCCGCTTTTGCCGTAACCGCATCAAACATATTTTTTGCGCTGTCGACCTCTATGAGGTGTACAAACCGGGGTTTTGGTGTATCCGTTTTCCCGCTTACAAGCGTCACATCCGCGCCTCTTAAGGAAGCCGCCTTTGCCAACGCATAGCCCATTTTCCCTGTGGAATGGTTTGTGATATAGCGGACCGGATCAATAGTTTCCCTTGTGGGACCGGCCGTAACCAGAATCTTCTTTCCTGCCAGGTCTTTTTCATAGCAGACCTCTTTTTCTATGAAATCAAAAAGCACCTCAGGATCCGGCATCTTTCCTGCCCCAATATCTCCGCAGGCCAGGTACCCGAAATCAGGTTTGATTACTTCCATGCCATAGGACTCACAAATCCTTAAATTATCCTGAACAATTGGATTCTCGTACATATTGGTGTTCATGGCAGGAGAAATGATCTTCTTGCATCTGCATGCCAAAACAGTGGTTGTCAGCATGTCATCCGCCATTCCATGAGCCAGCTTTGCGATCACATTGGCACTGGCCGGTGCAATCATTACAACGTCGGCAAGCTTGGCAATGGATACATGCTCTACATTGAACTGAAAATTGCGGTCAAAGGTATCCACCAGGCATTTATTGCCTGTCAATGTTTCAAACGTAATGGGATTAATAAAATTCGTGGCATTTTGGGACATTAAGACATGTACGTTGCAGCCCTTTTTTACCAGCATACTGGCAAGTCCGGCTATCTTATAGGCCGCAATACTTCCTGTTACACCCAAAATGATATTTTTTCCTTTCAGCATAAGTGCCTCCCGTTGTTTTTCGTCTTAAAATATGATACTCTACAGTATAGCACAAGAAAAAAAAGTTGGAAAGGAGTTCCCTTTATGATTTTGGCCATTGATATGGGAAACAGCAATATTGTCATAGGCGGCATCGACAATACCGGCATTTACTTTGTAGAGCGAGTTACTACCAATCACGGAAAAACCGAGCTGGAATATGCGGTTAATATAAAAGATATTATGGAAATTCACAACATGCCCCTCTCATCCATAGAAGGAGCAATCCTGTCTTCGGTTGTTCCTCCTCTTACGGATGTGGTCGTGTGTGCTGTTAAAAAAATAACAGGTAAGACACCCATGGTGGTCGGCTCCGGAATGAAGACCGGACTCAACATCAAGATGGACAACCCTAAGACCGTTGGAAGCGATTTAATCGTGAATGCGGTAGCTGCTTTAAAGGAATATCAGGCTCCCATCATCATAGTTGACATGGGAACCGCCACAACCATGTCTGTCATTGACCGGAATGGGAACTACTCCGGCGGCATTATATTCCCCGGCCTTAGAGTCTCCCTGGATTCCTTAAGCAGCCGGGCTGCCCAGCTCCCTTATATCGGTTTAAACAAACCGACCAGGGTGATCGGCAAAAATACCATTGACTGCATGAAAAATGGAATCCTTTACGGCAATGCCGCCATGATCGACGGTGTCATCGACCGTATGGAGGAAGAATTAGGGACTTTGGCTAGCCTTGTGGCGACCGGAGGTCTGGCTTCCTCTGTCGTCTCGCTTTGTTATCATAAAATTCATTATGACGAGGCTCTGCTATTAAAGGGATTGCTGGTTCTATATGAAAAAAATAAGCAGGATTAATAATGCCCTAAAAACTGGAAAATAATTTTAATCCGGCTATCGTATAAAAGCCCTCGATTGAGTACATCATTTCTGTATGAGAATAATGAATGATGCGGAGGGAAAGATATGTCTGGATACAAAGTAGAGATTTGTGGTGTCAATACTTCCAAACTTCCTCTTCTTAATAACGAAGAGAAGGAAGTTCTGTTCAAACGGATTCTTGATGGAGATAAAAAGGCCAGAGAAGATTACATCAAGGGAAACTTAAGACTGGTTCTCAGTGTCATACAACGTTTTTCCGGCAGCAATGAAAACGTTGACGACTTATTTCAGATCGGATGCATCGGTTTAATCAAAGCCATCGATAATTTTGATATTACGCAGAACGTCCGGTTCTCCACCTATGCGGTGCCCATGATTCTGGGCGAAGTACGGCGTTATCTTCGGGATAATAATTCTATCCGCGTCAGCCGGTCCCTGCGTGATACCGCTTACAAGGCAATCTATGCCAAAGAAAATTTAATGAAGAAAAATTTAAAGGAACCTACCCTGATGGAAATCGCCGATGAGATCGGAGTCAGCAAAGAAGACATCACCTATGCTCTTGATGCCATTCAAAGCCCGGTCAGCCTTTATGAGCCGGTCTATTCTGACGGCGGTGATCCTCTTTTTGTCATGGACCAGATCAGTGATAAAAAAAACCTGGAGGAAAACTGGGTAGAGGACATCTCCTTAAACGAGGCCATGAGACGCCTTCCGGAAAGGGAGCGCCATATCATTGACATGCGCTTTTTTGAAGGAAAAACTCAGACCGAGGTAGCAGAAGAAATCCATATCAGTCAGGCACAGGTAAGCCGCCTGGAAAAAAATGCATTAAAGACTATGAAGAATTACCTTTCTTAGGTAACGGCTTCCTTAAAATACAAGCCCACCTTTCCGCTTAGGAAGGCAGGCTTTTACATATACCGGAGAGATTTCTCCTTCTCTTATGACAGCTTATCAAAAAAGCTTTCTGATATCCCCTCATTTACTTTGTCTTAAAAAATCTATCTTTCATTCTCCCCATTCTTTTGACCATAATATGCATTGGCCCCATGCTTTCTTAAATAATGCTTATCCTGCAGTTCCTGTGGTGCCGGGATGACATCCGGATTGATCTGCTCACAACGGTAAGCCATTTTGGCTACCTCTTCTAAAACCACTGCATTATGCACAGCCTCTTTGGGATCCTTCCCCCAGGTAAAAGGTCCGTGGTTTTTACAGAGGCAGGCCGGTACTGCCATATACTCTTTGCCCTTAAAATAGTCCGCAATCAGAAGTCCCGTGTTTTTCTCATACCCTTCCTCGATCTCTTCCTTTGTCAGGCAGCGAAGGCAGGGTACTTCTCCGTATATATAATCCGCATGGGTAGTTCCATAGCAGGGAATCCCCCGCCCGGACTGGGCCCAGCTGGTTGCCCAGGAAGAATGGGTGTGCACGATCCCGCCGATCTTTGGAAATGCCTTATAAAGTTCCAGATGAGTGGCAGTATCAGAGGAAGGGTTATATTTTCCTTCCACCTTTCTGCCCTCCAAATCCATAACCACCATATCTTCCGGCTTAAGCCGGTTATAATCTACACCGCTGGGCTTAATGACAAACATGCCTCTTTCTCGGTCTATGGCGCTGACATTGCCCCAGATCTGTGCTTCATAGGATTTCAGCAAGGGATTATAGGTAAATACCATCAAATAAGAATTCGCCAACATTCTTTAGCAGCTAAAGTATATTGACAGCAGATTCTTTAGGTG
This sequence comes from Hungatella sp. UBA3048, assembly GCA_002367105.1. Taxonomy (GTDB): domain Bacteria; phylum Bacillota; class Clostridia; order Lachnospirales; family Lachnospiraceae; genus Lacrimispora. The sequence continues at coordinate 109,233 of DFCS01000033.1, read as the reverse complement.
CTATACTAAATTCGCAATTAAAACCAAAATCAGCCATTGTTTCGTAAAAATATTGGAGGGAAAAAGAACATGGAGTGTAAATTAATTGGGAACTTATTTGAAGTTATAGCAATGATCACGGATGAGCAGAGAATCCCTCAAATATATAGCGAGTCTAATTTACTTTATCATGCAGAACTGAACCTGATTGATGCGATTTATGATCATCCCGATGCAAATGCACGTATGCTATCGGAAATTATTGGCGTTACGCAAGGCGCGATTACCCAGATGACGGTAAAGCTGACAGAAAAGAAACTGATTGAAGGATATAAAATGCCCGGGAATAAGAAAGAAAAGTATTACAGGCTTACAGCGGCCGGGGAACAGGCAAGGGTTAAGCATCAGGAATACCATAGCGAAGCCAACCAAAAGCTGTGTCAATATTTCTGTTCTCTCAGCGATGCCAACGCAAGGGTTATTCTGGATTTTTTTGAAAAAGTTAAGGAATGTATGCCGATCAGTGAGTTTGCCTGTCAATCAGGGGGCAGCTGCGGAGGCGGTATAGAAAGGAAGGAGGAGTAAGACATGCTTACTATTTCTAAATTAAGGGCTTTTGCAGGTGATAACGAAATCCTCAAGGGGGTAGATTTAACAATAAATCCAGGAGAGACCCATGTGATCATGGGACCGAACGGTGCGGGAAAATCTACGCTGGCGAGTGTCATCATGGGGCATCCGGACTATACGGTGACGGAAGGCCGCATCGAATTTGAAGGAAAAGACATCACCTATACCAAAACAGATGAACGAGCGAGAAGCGGCATCTTTATGACATTTCAAAATCCTGAGGAAGTAGACGGGATCACTGTGGAAAGCTTTCTGCGCACGGCACGGTATGCAATTACCGGTAACAACGAGCGGGCCTGGGACTTCCATAAGGAATTAAAAGAGCTTATGGCGCGTCTGGATTTTGACGAGAGTTACGCCACAAGATACTTAAATGTCGGGTTTTCTGGCGGGGAAAAGAAGAAACATGAAATATTGCAGATGCTGGCGCTTCACCCAAAGCTGGCTATTTTGGATGAAACAGATTCCGGCCTGGATGTTGACGCTGTCAAAACGGTATCTGAGGGTGTAAGAGGCTTTAAAAATGAAGAAAACGCACTGCTGATCATCACCCATAGCACGAAAATTTTAGAAAATATCAGTGTTGATATGGTACATATTTTGATTGACGGGCAGATTATCAAAACCGGAGATGCCTCGCTGATTGATGAGGTGAACCGCAGCGGCTTCACTTCTCTCTCACCTGCCAAAGCGGCCGAGGAGGTGACATGATGGAACGTAAAAAAACACAGGTTGAGGAAATCAACCGTGACGCCTATGACATTGCTAACCCGGAAAACGCCGCGTATAAGGTAAACAAGGGGCTGACTGCGGAAATCGTTACCGATATTTCCAAAGGAAAAAACGAACCGGGCTGGATGCTGGAACACCGGTTACAATCCCTCGCCGTTTATGAACGGCTTCCTCTGCCGAATTGGGGGCCGAGCCTTCACGAATTGGATATGAACCAAATAGTTACCTATGTACGCCCAAATATGGCGATGACGGATAACTGGAACGAGGTTCCCGAAGAAATCAAGCAGACATTTGACAGGCTGGGCATTCCCGAAGCGGAAAAACTGGCTCTCTCCGGCGTGGGAGCACAATATGATTCTGAAGTCGTTTATCACAGCATTAAAGAAGAGATGCGCCAGCAAGGTGTGATTTACACCGATATGGATACCGCGCTCCATGAGTACGAGGATATCGTAAAAAAACACTTTATGAAACTGCTTCCCGCCACGGCACATAAATTCGCAGCACTGCATGGTGCGGTCTGGTCGGGCGGGTCCTTTGTCTATGTACCAAAAGATATCGAGGTGCATATGCCACTGCAATCCTATTTCCGGCTCAACGCGCCGGGAGCCGGGCAGTTTGAACATACTCTTATTATTCTGGAGGAAGGCGCGCGGCTTCATTTCATTGAAGGGTGTTCCGCGCCGCGGTATAACGCTTTGAATCTGCACGCTGGCTGTGTGGAGCTTTATGTGGGTGAGAATGCAACGCTGCGGTATTCTACCATAGAAAACTGGTCGAGGAATATGATGAACCTCAATTCAAAGTGCGCGGCAGTGGAAAAAAACGGCGCAATTGAGTGGGTTTCCGGCACCTTTGGCTCCCACATCACCATGCTGTATCCCAGCAGTATTTTGCGGGGAGAAGGGGCCAGAAGCGAGTTTACGGGTATCACCTTTGCCGCTGCGGGTCAAGAGCTGGATACCGGCACGAAAGTGATTCACGCTGCACCGAATACCTCTTCCACGGTATCGTCAAAATCCATCTCCAAAAGCGGCGGGAAAGCCATCTACCGCAGCGCTGTTACTGTTTTGCCCGAAGCAAAGAACAGCAAGTCCAGTGTAAGCTGTGAATCCCTCATGCTGGATCGGGAAAGCCGCTCTGACACAATTCCTGTGATGGATATCCGTAATGACGAAGTGGATATCGGGCATGAAGCAAAAATCGGACGGATCAGCGAAGAAACTGTTTTTTACCTGATGACACGGGGGATTGGTGAAAATGAAGCCAAGGCGCTGATTGTCCGCGGTTTCGTGGAACCCATAACAAAGGAGCTTCCTTTGGAATACGCCGTGGAAATGAACAGGCTGGTGGCCCTTGAATTTGAAGGCGGCATCGGTTAGAAGGAGGTTGGCATGAATAATACCCTAAAAAGGCTAAACAGGCTGCAGATTCCAACATGGAGCATGCTCAAAATAAACGATACAGCCGTAACAATAGATCTTGACGGAATGACCGCCTATGCCGGGAATCCACTGCAAAAGGAATATTCAGGGATTCGGATCAGCCATGAACCCCCATTGGAGGCAACAGAAACTCATCCGGTCATCCTTAAGGATATCCGGGAATACGCGGAGGCGCTTTGCAATTACCGCCTGCATATTACGATCCCGGCAGGCTTTACGGCGAAGGAACCGATTGTGCTGGACTTTCATCTAGGCGCCGGTAATGCTCTGCTGTCTGATGAGCTGTTCATCAGCGCGGAAGCCGGAAGCAGCGCAACTGTGGTTCTACGGTATTCATCGGACGGGGACACAAACTGTTTCCACTGCGGATACACAAAGCTCCATGCAAAAGCAGACGCAAATATCAGGCTGATAAAGGCCCAAAGACTGGCGGAGAATCATACAGGCGTTGACGCGACAGAGATAAACGTGGATACAGAGGCAGCCGCACATGTGATCCTGATTGAAGCAGGATCACAAAAATCTGTTTCCAGCTGCAGCATACAGCTGGAAGGAAACGGCGCGTCCGCTGATCTGGACGTCGCTTACGCTGTAAACCGGGAAAGGGAACTTGATTTTAATTACCGTATTGAATACAAGGAAAAAAACACGCAAGGGAATATAAACGTCCGGGGCATACTGCTTAACAAGGCACGCAAAGCGGCAAAAAGTACGCTTGATTTTCTTCCAGGTGCGGCAGGAGCAAAAGGACGGGAGGAAGAAAGCGTGCTGGTGCTTGGCTCTGATGCGGTCAATCTTTCCGCACCGTTACTCTTGTGCGGCGAGGATGATGTGGAAGGACAGCACGCCACCACCACTGGAAAACTTGACGAAAACAAGCTCTTTTACTTAATGAGCCGCGGTATCAGAAAAAGTGAGGCGCGGAAACTGATTGCGCTGGCATCATTCAATTCTATTTTGGAAGAAATAGCGCCAGACAGCCTTCAGGAAGAAATTTCCTCATATATTCAGGAGGTGCTGGGCGATGCGGACTAACTATGCTGATGATTTTCCTCTGCTTAAAAACAGCTCGGAAAACGGAAAAAGATTGGTTTATCTCGACAATGCGGCTACCACCCAAAAGCCCGCGCAGGTGATTGAAGCCGTGAGAAACTATTACGGACAGTACAACGCCAATCCCCATCGCGGGGCGTATCCCTTGAGTGAGAAAGCAACGAAAGTTTATGAAACCGCAAGGGAAAGGGTTGCAGGCTTTATAGGTGCTGGAAGTCCGGAGGAAATCGTGTTTACGAAAGGAACCACCGAATCCCTCAATCTTACAGCGGGCGCTTATGGCATGGATATCCTCCAGGAAGGCGATGAGATTTTGATCTCCATCGCGGAACATCACAGCAATTTAATCCCGTGGCAGGCCGTGGCAAAAGCAAAAGGCGCTAAGCTACAGTATCTTTACACCGATACAAACGGGAAGCTGACGAGGGAAGAAATTGCCGCAAAAATTAACGCCCGGACCAGGATCGTTGCTGTCTCGCAGGTTTCCAACGTATTGGGGATCGTTAATCCGATTGGAGAAATCGTTAAAAAGGCGCATGAGGCCGGCGCAGTTGTCGTGCTGGACGCGGCACAGGGCATTCCCCATATGCCGGTCGACGTGCAGGCACTGGATGTGGATTTTCTGGCATTTTCGGGCCATAAGCTGTATGCTCCCATGGGCATTGGCGTATTGTACGCGAAAAAAGAGCATTTGAGCAACATGCGCCCATGGCTGTTGGGCGGCGGGATGGTGGACGATGTGAGCGAACAGACCACCACTTACACGGACGGCCCCGCGAAATTCGAGGGCGGCACGCAAAATGTGGAAGGTGCGGTCGGTTTGCACTCAGCAATTGATTATCTGGAGGATATCGGTTATGAGCAGATTGGTCGGTTTGAACATGAGCTGACTGGTTATGCCCTTCTACGCCTGCAATCCATTCCGCATGTTACTATTTACGGTCAGGAAAGCGGCCATGAACGCACGGGTGTCATTTCCTTTAATATTGACGGAGCGCATCCTCATGATGTATCTACAATCCTGAGCTCAGACGGCGTGGCGATTCGTTCAGGGCATCATTGCGCACATCCGCTTATGCGGCATTTGGGCGTGAACGCCACTTGCCGGGTCAGCTTATGCTTTTACAATACCAAAGACGATATAGACGTTTTGATTGAATCCATATGTAAGGTCAGGGAGGTGTTGAAACTTGGAGCTAAATGAGATTTATACAGAAATCATTACCGAACACAGCACATCCGCAAGAAACCGCCGTCATCTGGAACAGGCCAGCATTAGCCTGGCAGGGAAAAATCCCAGCTGCGGAGATGAAATAGAACTTGAACTGCTGATCGAGCACGGCCGGATCACGGACGCTTCCTTTACCGGCGCAGGCTGTGCGATTTCCCAGGCTTCAACCTCAATGATGATTGACTTGATAAAAGGAAAGTCTCTCTCCGAGGCGAAATATCTGGCGGAATTATTTACCGGGATGATACAGCGTAAAATAACAAATGACCAGGACTTAGAGCCGCTTGAAGAAGCCGCCGCACTGAAAAGTATTTCTAATCTGCCCGCACGGGTAAAGTGTGCGGCTATGCCGTGGCATACTCTTGAAACAGCCGTATCGAAAAACGATACGCCGTGATCGAAACCGATTATCAGACTTTACGCGGTAGACGAAAACGATCCTTACGAAGGAGACGGCCTCCATGCCCGTATACCGGAGATTTTTAAGATGCCGGAGATGCCGGAAATTCCGGCGACAGGCAGACAAAGGGGATGCTGCTCAATGATATGAAATCATAAAGATTTCCCGTCGTTGTACAGCATCCCTATATTTAGGTTAAATTGTTTCGTACTGCAATTTAAGCTCCCGCTTAAATTCCGGCTACAGCTTTTGGTATGGTGAACTCCACTGCTCCCATGTATCCCGGAGCCACTTCATATTCGTCAAATACGATTACGATTTCTCCATTCCCATTCAAGTAAAAGCTTTCATCCCCGGTAATCTGCTTGAATTCATCCATGGCATCCTCTCCCGTATTATAAAAGTACATCTTGGAATCATCCGCAGCCATTTGTTCTTCCATCTGTTTTTTGATGTTATCACTGATTGCAGTAATGTAGTCGGGCTTATCCTTCATCAGATCCTTTAAAGACACCACATTACCCGTTTCCTTATCAATGGTAAAGATCTTTACATACTCCGCTCCGCTTGCCATCACAACCGTTGTATTGATCCTTAAGGAAAGGTACTGGTCATTGTCTGTCACAACATCATAGCTGGAAGTCACGGAATAGTGGCCGTCGCCTGCCTGGTCGCCTGCTACCTGATTTTCATATTCAGCAATCAGCTGATTGGCATACTCTTCAATGGAACGGTTAACCTTTTCATTATCCTTCTCATTGATGGAGACCTTTGGGATATCTATTTTAGCCTCATAATTATTATTAGCATCCTCAAAGGTACGGAATGTAACAACCTTTGCAATTGCTCCTAAAACCGGGATATCTTCCATTGCATTGGCGGTAACCGGGCTGGCATTTGCCATAATTACAATTGCCGCCATCGCAGCTGCTGCTGTTATTCCTGTTCTTTTTGTCATTTTCATCATCTGAATTCTCCTCTTTTCTTTTTTTCCTCTCTCGATTCCTGCCGCCACACTTACACGGGCAGCCTCCGGCACTGGAATATTTTGATACCTATCCTTCATCCTCAACAGTTTTTCCTCATCACAGTGTTCCATAATAACTGCTCCTTTCTATCCTAAGTAACCTCCGGTTCCAGTAAAATCTTTAGTTTTTTAAGCGCCCGGTAGAGCCTGGCCTTGACAGTGCTCACGTTCATTTCCAGAATTTCTGCAATTTCTTCCAGTTTCCATTCCTCCATATATTTTAAAATCACGATTGTACGATCCTTTTCCTCTAAAGAACTTAAAAGCTCCAGAGGATCATCTTCCTTATAGCTGTCTTCATGCGGAATCTCCACCTCATCAAAGCTTACGCTTTCCTTTTTCTGCTTCCTGATAAAGTCAATGGATGCATTTATGACAATCCGGTGAATCCAGGTCGACAAATAGGTATCTTCTCTCAGCCTCCTGCATTCCTTAATTACCCGGTATGCACTCTCCTGAACGATATCCAGGGCATCCTGTTCATTTTTCACATAGCTGTACGCAAGCCGGTAATAAGATTCATAATTTTTCAAAAGGATTCGTTCTGCCTCTTCTTCAATCTTTTGTTTCATTTCTTCCTCCTCTCTGGGGTTCTATCTATTAGACGTATTATAACGCAAAAAAGTTTCATAATTAACCAAAAAAGGAAAGACTCTTTGAAGTCTTCCCTTTTTTCAGCCATAACAATTACTCAAACCGCACAATTTCTTTTTTTAACCTCTTCATAATCTTCTTTTCCAGCCTGGATATATAGGACTGGGAGATCCCCAGTAAATCCGCAACTTCTTTCTGGGTCATTTCCTCTCCTTCCTCATCTGTGAGTCCAAACCGCAGCTCCACGATCTTTCTCTCCCTTGGGCTTAAACGGCTGATGGCTGTATTTAAAAGGTTCCGTTCCACCTCGGTTTCCAAATCCTTATAAATGACGTCCTCCTCGGTCCCGAGAATATCTGATAAAAGAAGCTCGTTCCCATCCCAATCCACGTTCAAAGGCTCGTCAATGGAAACCTCCATCTTGGTCTTGTTATTCCGGCGCAGGTACATGAGTATTTCATTTTCAATGCAGCGGGAGGCATAGGTGGCTAATTTAATGTTTTTATTTGGATTAAACGTATTGATGGCCTTAATGAGTCCAATGGTACCTATGGAAATCAAATCCTCCACCCCAACACTGGTATTATCAAACTTCTTCGCTATGTATACAACAAGACGGAGATTATGTTCAATTAACTCTGATTTTGCTCTCTGATCATCATCACTGCCAAGAAGTGCAATAATCTGTGCTTCTTTTTCATTGTCCAGAGGCGGAGGAAGAATATCAGCTCCTCCTATGTAATGAACCTCCCCCTGCGACGGCATCATCAATGTTTTAAATGTTGGAATCGCCTTAAACTGGAAACGGTTTGGTACGGATACTTTTATAATCATAGATACTCTCTCCTTTACTTCGTTCACTCACTCTTCATGCAGCAGCATCTGATATTCTCCATTTACGGATAATGTCTTTTTGCTTACGGCCACCAGAGGCCTTTCAATCACCTTCACTTCATCCCCTTGACGTACCTCCATCTCATCCAAAAAGATTCCGGGCAGCATGCCGTCACTTTTCCCAACACTACCGTAGGGAATATAGACGACCTCCGATACACTTTCGCAAAGCTCCCGGACAGCCTCATAAGTCACAACATGGACGGCCCGACGGCTCACCGGTTCATACAGTCTGTTTCCTGTATCAAGCAGAGCCGTTACTACCTTTTTCTTTCCTCTGTAATGCATGGTAACTTCATAAAAATTGTTCTTTCCCTTTAGCATGGCGGTAATCTGCCGCAGAAAGCAGCGGATTCCGAAGTAAGTACCCGCTGCAATAAAAATCAACCGGTAAAAGGGTATGGCTTTCTGACCATTTCCACTAAGAATCTGTTCTATATAATAGCCGGCCTTCGTATGCTGATATAGGGCATCCATTATGCCTGCCGTTGTAACTGCAGCCAGATAAAGAGCACATACTGCTTTCCCTATTTCCTTTGGTCTTTTTACGTCGAAAGCCGTCATCACCATCAGGGTGCTCACCGCCAGATAGGTTATTACCATCTCAAGCCACAAGGGTAAAAATGGAAAAGCGGCAGCAAACACAGCCCAAACTGCCCCCAAAATAGCCCCAAGAATCATTCTCCACCATATGAGACGATACTTCATCCCCCGCCTGACAATGGATAATACCAGGAAATCCATGGCAAAATTAGTTAAGAACAATACATCAATATACAGGTTTATTTCCGTCGCCGCTTTCACCTCCCGCCCTGTACGAACATTATAGCCAGTAAGCCATTCAGAATTTGTCAAAACCATGGGGATGATTCCATTTTTTTATCGCCTTTTTCCATCCTGTCACGGCATTTGCCGACAGTTTCTTACAGACCACACGTTCCCCTTTTGTCCATTCCTCCTCTCTTCCTGACAAATGGACAAAAATCAAAAAGGACGCTTTCTCCCCTGGCTGCGCAACAAAAAACAGCCGGCCACAGCATTTTCTGCCATGTTCGACTGTTTTTCACATTCTATTTAAGATTGTCGATTTTCCAAGATGGGGATTAAGAGAGCTGAGAAAGTCTCTCCTTTACCTGATCCATCATCTGAGCATATTTCTCAAGCTTAGCCTTTTCCTCTTCAATCTTGGCTGCCGGAGCCTTGCTTACGAACTTTTCGTTGTTAAGCATGCCCTCTACACGGGCCAGCTCCTTGCCTAAGCGCTCTTCTTCCTTCTTTAAACGCTCTACTTCTTTTTCAATATCCACCAGTTCCGCAAACGGCATATAGATAACCGCCTGATGAATGACCGCAGATACCGCATCGTCTGCTATGCCCTTCTTATCCTTCTGTATATATACTTCACCGGCATAACCCAGAGTAGCGAAAAATACCTTGCTGTGTTCAAAGATATCAAGAATCTCCTGATTCTCAGAAACAACATAAACCTTCGCCTTTTTACTTGGCGGAACATTCATGGAGGTACGTACATTCCTGATTCCTCTTACAGCTTCCTTGATGGTTTCAACCGCATGCTCTTCAGTTTCAAAGTTCCATGCCTCCTTATACTCCGGCCAGCTGGAAATCATAATGGACTCCTCTTCGTCCTGAAGATTACAGAAGATTTCCTCGGTAAGGAACGGCATATAAGGATGAAGAAGCTTTAAAGAGTTAATAAGCACGGTTTTCAGCGTCCAGATGGCCGCCGCTTTTGTCTGATCTTTATCATCCCACAGTCTTGGCTTCACCATCTCGATATACCAGTCACAGAATTCTTCCCAGATAAAGTCATAAACCTTTTGAAGGGCGATTCCCAACTCATACTTATCCAGGTTTTCCGTTACATCCTTTGCAAGGGTGTTCGCCTTGGACAGGATCCATTTGTCCGCAATGGTAAGTTCTGAAAGCTCTGCCTTTGCTTCCGGTGCTTTCTGGGTATTCATCATAATGAAACGGGAAGCATTCCAAACTTTATTGGCAAAGTTTCTGCTTGCCTCCACGCGCTCCCAGTAGAAACGCATGTCATTGCCGGGCGCATTTCCGGTGATCAGGGTCATTCGCAGGGCATCGGCTCCGTACTTTTCAATAACCTCCAGAGGATTGATTCCGTTTCCTAAGGATTTGCTCATCTTGCGGCCTTCCGAATCCCTTACCAGACCGTGCATCAGCACCGTATGGAAAGGAAGCTTTCCGGTCTGCTCGATTCCGGAAAATACCATTCGGATTACCCAGAAGAATATAATGTCGTAGCCTGTAACCAGTACATCCGTTGGGTAGAAGTATTCTAAGTCCTCTGTTTTTTCCGGCCAGCCCAAGGTGGAGAAAGGCCAGAGAGCAGAGGAAAACCAGGTGTCAAGGGTATCCTCATCCTGAGTCAGATGGACTCCTCCGCATTTGGGGCATACGGTTGGAATTTCTTTCGATACAATGATCTCTCCGCACTGTTCACAATAATATGCCGGAATGCGATGTCCCCACCAAAGCTGCCTGGAAATACACCAGTCACGGATATTTTCAAGCCAGTGGAGATATGTCTTATCAAATCTATCCGGAACGAATTTCAGTTCTCCTGTTTTTAAAGCCTCAATTGCCGGCTTTGCCATCTCTTCCATCTTGACAAACCACTGCTGCTTTACCATCGGCTCTACGGTGGTCTTACAGCGGTCATGGATTCCTACCGCATGGGAATGGGGCGCCACCTTTACCAAAAGACCCAGCTCCTCAAGGTCCTTCACAATGGCTTTTCTGGCCTCATAACGTTCCATGCCATGATATTTGCTGCCGGGAAGGTTGATGGTAGCATCGTCATTCATGACGTTTATTTCTGGCAGGCTATGCCTCTTTCCTACCTCAAAGTCATTGGGGTCGTGGGCCGGGGTGATCTTCACACAGCCGGTACCGAATTCCTTATCTACATAGGAATCTGCTACCACCGGTATCTCCCTGCCTGTAAGCGGAAGCTCTAACATCTTTCCGATAAGATCCTGATAACGTTCATCTTCCGGATTAACTGCCACCGCAGTATCTCCAAGAAGGGTTTCCGGCCTGGTGGTTGCAATCTCCACAAACCTGCCTTCTTCTCCTGCAATAGGATAATTGATATGCCAGAAGAAGCCATTCTGGTCCTCATGCATCACTTCCGCATCAGAAATGGAAGTCTGGCAAACCGGACACCAGTTTACGATACGGGAACCTTTATAAATATAACCTTTTTCATAGAGCTTGATAAAAACATCCTGAACAGCTGCTGAACAGCCTTCATCCATGGTAAAACGCTCTCTGTCCCAGTCGGCAGAGGATCCCAGCTTATGAAGCTGGTTGATGATCCTGCTGCCATAATCTTTTTTCCAGTCCCAGCATTTTTCCAGGAAGCCTTCCCTGCCCAGTTCCTCTTTGTCAATCCCCTGCATCTTTAAGCTTTCAATGACCTTTACTTCCGTTGCAATGGCCGCATGGTCTGTACCTGGCTGCCACAGGGCCTCGTAGCCCTGCATCCTCTTAAAGCGGATTAATATATCCTGCATGGTGTTGTCAAGGGCATGCCCCATGTGAAGCTGTCCTGTAATATTAGGAGGCGGCATCACAATGGTAAAAGGCTTTTTATCCTTGTTTGGTACTGCATGGAAATACTTCTTATCCAGCCATTTCTCATAAAGCTTGCCTTCAATCCCTGCCGGATTATAGGTCTTCTCCAATTCTTTCATCATGTTCTCCTTCCTGCTGACCGCCATATATTCCGGACATAAGAATATGTCCTCGGGCGGAATTGCGCTTCCAAAGCGGAGCGCTTTGTATAACAGGAAATTCCAAAGGGATTTCCCAGTATACAAAAAAAGCCCTCTGCATCGTCGGGATGCAAAGGGCGAATCAACGCGGTACCACCTTTGTTCATATGGCAGAGCCTGCCATATCTCATATAGCCTATAACGCAGCCACACGTGAAAGCTTACTGAATTACAAAATTTCAGCCTTCCGGTTCAGAAGCTACCTTCCGCATACACTACCTTAACCGTCTTTCAGCCGGTGAACGGTTTTCTCTTTCAGGGTTATAAGCGTACTCCTCTTCTTCTCTACCTTTTCCTTATTCCTGCCCATGCTTTTTGGGCATACAGGTATATCCACAGGATATTTCCTTATACCTTGTAATGATAGTGTCTTTTTAAAGTTTTGTCAAGTACAATACCCTTATGAATTTCGGAAATCTAATCTTCTCCCAGATACGCCTTTTTCACTTCTTCATTACTGGCAAGATTTTCACAGGTATCTTCCATAACAATCTGGCCGTTCTGAACCACATATCCACGGTCTGCAGTCTCTAATGCAATCTTAGAGTTCTGCTCTACAAACAGAATCGTCATACCGGTATTACGGATCCGTACAATCGCTTCAAAAATCTCTCTGATCACCAACGGAGCCAGTCCAAGGGAAGGTTCGTCTAAGAGCAGCAGCTTCGGTTTTCCAAGCAGCGCTCTTCCGATTGCAAGCATCTGCTGCTCTCCTCCGCTGAGAGTTCCGCCCAACTGCTCCATTCTTTCCCGCAGACGGGGAAACAATGTATAAATCTCGTCCAGTTCTTTTTTTACATGATCCATATCCTTACGGGTATATGCACCAACCAGCAGATTTTCCCGGACAGTCAGCTTTGAAAAGATGTGGCGTCCCTCTAAAACCTGACAAAGTCCCAGGGCAGTAATCTTATTACCGGGCATCTTCTGGATGTTCTTACCATTAAAAATAATTTCGCCTTTGACTCCGGCTGCATCCGTAAGTCCGGAGATCGTCCGCAGAGTCGTGGTCTTTCCGGCTCCATTGGCTCCGATCAGGGTTACGATCTCACCTTCATTAATATAGAGATTGACATCCTTTACCACATGGATATTCCCATATGAATAATTTAAATTCTTTACTTCAAACAATGGCGCCATAGATTAATCCTCCCCTAAATAAGCTGCAATAACTTCCGGATTATTCTGTATCTGGAAAGGCGTACCCTCCGCCAGCTTCTTGCCGTAGTTAAGAACAAATATATAATCCGTAATTCCCATCATCAGTTTCATATCGTGCTCAATCATTAAAATTGTCACGCCCAGATTCTGGATCTTACGCAGAATATCAAACAGCTCCTCTTTCTCCTTGGAGTTCATTCCTGCTGCCGGTTCATCTAAGAGCAGGAGCTTAGGATTGCTGGCCAGAGCACGGACAATCTCCAACAGACGCTGTTTCCCGTAGGATAAAGAACCGGACAGCTCATAAGCATTGCCCCGAAGCCCTACAAAATCCAGCCAGTCCAATGCCTTCAAAAGCACTTCCTTCTCTTCCTCCCTCTGACTCTTTGTGCCGAGTATTGCGGAAAAATATCCTGATTTCATCTTGGGGTGCAGCCCTACCATTACATTTTCCACAACTGTCATCTTCCGGAATAAATTGATAACCTGATAGGTTCTGGACATACCGATGTGATTGATCTCAAAGCATTTTTTCCCGTTGAGCTTCACACCATCAAATACAATCTCTCCCTCATTGGGTGTATAGACACCGCTGATCAGGTTAAAAAAGGTCGTCTTTCCAGCTCCGTTCGGTCCAATCAGGCCATTGATCGTGCCTTGTTTAATCGTAAGGGACACATTATTTACGGCTGTCAGCCCGCCAAAGCGCAAGGTAACATCTTTTACTGTCAGCATATCAGCTCACCACCCTTCTTTTATCAATCTGTTTTTTAATGATGCCATAGATTCCGCCCGGCATCAGCAGAATAACGACTAACAACATAAATCCATAGATCAGCATCTGATACCGCTCAGCAAAACGGAGTCCTTCATTCAATAGGAGTACGGCTGCAGCTCCCATAATCGGTCCGCTTAAAGAAGCAGTACCGCCAAAAAGAAGCATCGTTAAAAACATAACCGACTGTCTGTTGGAAAATGTCTCCGGGCTGATAAAACGTACATAGTGTGCATACATGGAACCGGCAAAGGCCGTATAAAAAGCACTGGTAGCAAAGGCAATAATCTTGTACCGCTTCACGTCAATTCCCATTCCGTCCGCAGCATGGGAGTTTTCACGAATGGCTAAAAAAGCACGTCCTTCCTTGGATTTCACAAGCCGGTGCTTCATCAGTAAGAAGATACATACGCTTACCAGCCCAAAGTAATAAAATCTGGTATTGGTATTAATCTTAAAACCCATTAAATTGATAGAATCGGTATAGAAGCCGGTAAAGTTACCTGTGATGCCTCCCGGTGACTGGGCTACCAACTGGTAAACAATCTCTCCGAATGCTACCGTCGCCAGTGAAAGAAAGTGAAAGACCAGCTTAGAAGCCGGATATGCAAGCAAAGCACCGATCAGTGTGGCAATCACAGCTGCAATCACCATGGTAAACAGAATCGGCAGATGCAGATACTTGTGGAGAAGCGCCGATCCGTAAGCTCCAATAGCGAAAAAAGCAGCATGTCCCATTGAAATCTGCCCGCAGTATCCAAACACCAGGTCAAGCCCGGAAATTGCAATAATATAAATCCCAATAAATCCGCAGATTAAAATTCCATAATTAAAATTCCGAAACAACAGCGGAACCAGCAGGAGCAAAACTGCCATCAGAATTTTTGAAACTTGTTTTAATTTCATTCCCATTTCCCCTTTCTTTAGTCTGTCAGCGCCTGCTCATTGAAAAGACCCGTAGGCTTTACAAACAGGAACAAAAGCAGCACTGAATAGGATATGATATCCTTATAAGCAGAGGAGATGTACGCCGAAGTACAGGTCTCCACAAGTCCAAGCAGAATACCCCCCACAATTGCGCCATACATATTTCCAAATCCACCGATTACAGCACTGGAAAATCCTTTTCTTCCAATGATGGCTCCTAACATGGTATAAACGCCGTAAATTGGCCCCAGTAAAATTCCGCCGGTTGCCGCCACACCGGCTGAAAGCCCCCAGGTAACGCCTGTACTGAAGGAAACATTGATTCCGCAGGCCCGTGCTGCTGTTGCATCCATGGCAGCCGCACGCATCGCCGTACCAAAGCGGGTATATTTCATAAATATATGTAATGCCATCATACAGACCAGACTCATCAGGATACAAAAAAGTGCTTCCGGCTGCACTTTAACTCCAAGCACACCCACCAGCGGAATCGGGAAAATCTGAGGAAATGACAGTGTCTGTGTTCCCCAGATTAGCATCGCCGCATTTTGGATTATATAGGATATCGCGATGGTTGCAAGTACAATATAAACCGGTAAAACATGATTTTTAAGCAGTGTGCGAATAATGGCCTTTTCCAGAAACAGGCCCAGAAAGAACATACACACTACCACACATACCAGAGAAATGAAAAAGGGAAGCTTAAAAATCCCATAAAAGCTATAACCAAGAAACGCTCCCAAAGTCAGCATATCTCCCTGGGCAAAGCTCATAAGCCCGGACGCTTTATAAATCAGACTGTATCCCAGTGCAATAAGCCCGTACACACATCCGATTACAAGCCCTGATATCACTACCTGTATTAACATCATTATCATCCTTCCTGATTAAATTGAATCGGCAAAAGAGCCCGGAACAAACCGGACACTTTTGCCGGATTTATGTATCAATGCCTGTTACTTTCCTGCCTTAAATGCCTCAAATCCGCCGTCGCTTACCCATTTATCCAGCACAGTATATTTTTCATCGGCAATTACATAGCTGTTGCAGGAATGCAATCCTTCACCGTCTCCGCTGGTATAATCAAAGGTACCGCCAAGACCTTCTAATCCGCTTATGCTCTTAATCCCTGCCATAATAGCATCAGGATCGGTGCTTCCGGCATTCTTAATTCCCTCAGCTAAAACCTTTACCGCATCATAACCTCTCATTGCTCCTTCATGATATGGAAGAGCACCGTATTTTTCTTCGTACTTAACGATAAATTCCTTCATGTTAGGAATATCACATTCATCTACCGTTTTGTAGGAAATGTAAGGATAAGAAAAGATCCATCCGTTTGCTGCGGAACCGGCTACCCTTAAGCTGTCCGCCTGGAACAGCTCCTTATTAAAGCACAGTCCTTCAAATCCAAACTGGCGAAGCTGCTTTGCGATGATCGGCTGCACATTGGCATAGGTTGCCGCATAGATTGCATCCGGCTTTGTGTTGATAAGCTTTGCTGCCTGTCCGGAGAAATCAGTGTCTCCATCCACATATGTCTCTGTCGTAGTAATCGTAATTCCTAAAGCCTCTGCCTCTGCTTTCATAGAGCCGGCTGCCTTTTTGGAAGAATCATCCTGACCGGAGAAGATTGCCAGGGAATGAATGTCCAAATCTACCATGTTCTGAGCCAGGATCTTCATAACATAATCGCTGTTTAAAGATGATCTTACGATATACTCCCAGCCGTTCTCCATAAAGGACGGGCTTAAGCCGATTCCGATCGTGGGGATCTTTGCATCATTTAACAGCGCGCCCTGAGCCATCTGGCAGGTGCTGAGAAGCGGACCGATTACCGCATCCACCTTGTCCACCTCTACCATCTTGTTGGCAATCTTAACAGCTTCTTCCGGTGAACCCTGGTCATCGTAAGTAACCAGCTTGATCGTCTGTCCGTTTAAGCCGCCCTCCGCATTCAGCTCTTCTACTGCCAGCATGATTCCGTTTAAGGTTGCCTGGGCTGCCTGGGCATTCACGCCTGTTAAAGGCTGTGGGGAGCCAAGAATAAACTCGCCGCTTATGCCGGCAGCCTGGGCTGACGTTTCGGCAGATGAACCTGGCGCCGCCTGAGATGCTGCAGCGGCAGTCGTTCCAGTGGAACTCTGCTGTGAGCATGCCGCCAGCGAACAAATCATAGCCGCTGAAAGAACTGCTGCATAAATCTTTTTAAACATAATAAATACCTCCCTGATAAGTATAAGTTTTTTTATAGTTTCTGCCTGACTCAGTCAAACAGGATAACCATCTTTCTTAAATCCGCCGGCGGCTGCTTCATATGTTCAAACACGTTACCGATTTCAGAAAACGGAATGTAATGGCTGACGATTCCATCGATCTGAAATTCCCCTGCGGTCATCCTTTCAATCGTCGGAACAAACTGCCCGCAGGACATTCTGGTTCCAATGATCTCCAGCTCTCTTCCATTGATCATGGCTTGAGTGATATTCTCCGGCTCTGTGCAAAATCCCAATGGAACAATCCTGCCGCCGTTTGTTATAATTCCTGGCTTCATGACCTGAGAAAGAGAACCGGGGTAACAAGCCGAATCAAAGATAACATCCACTCCCGCTCCTTCCGTAATCTCCTGAACCCGTTTAATCAGGTCTTCCTTTTTCGTGTTAATCACATTATCAGCCCCATAGGAAAGCGCCCGTTCCAGCGAACTCTCGTTAATATCGGCGCAGATTACCCGGCAGCCTTTTGCCTTACAGGTCTGGAGAATGATCGCACCAATCGTACCGCTTCCCAGCACCAGCACCAGGTCCTCTTCCGTGACCCGTCCTCTTTTTGTACAGTGTCCTCCTATGGCAAAGGGCTCCACAAGCGCTGCATCCTTAAACTCCATGGTATCCGGAATCAGATATACTTCATGTTCAGGAACCACAAAATATTCCCGCCAGCCGCCGTCGACCGCCGCACCTCTTGCCCTGACCGTCCGGCATACGTTCCGCCTTCCGCTCCTGCACTGCGGACACTCGCCGCACGCGACAACTAAATCTACGACCACCCGGTCGCCTTCCCGTACATTTCTTACTCCGCTTCCGGTCTTTACAATCACTCCTGCATTCTCATGACCAGGAACTCTTGGAAATACTGCCTGAGGATTTTCTCCCAGGAACAAATGGATATCAGACCCACAAACTCCTGCCGCCTTCATCTGCACCAACACTTCGCCCTCTCCCGGCTCCGGAATCGGGAGATCAATCACCTGATACTGAAAAGGCTCAGTAATAATTACCTGCTTCAATCTTTTCGTCTCCCTTCAATTTACAAGACATCCACTGCGCTGCATATATTAGTATTCTAATATATTAGTATATCTGTGTGTATAAGGATAACATGTTTATAAACGACAGTCTATTTACTAAAATAACAAAATCTGCATTTTCTTTTTGTGTAATTTGTACATTTTTCCATTTTTGGCAACAAAAAAAAGCATAAAAATGCAAAATGCAAATTTTTATGCCCTAATCTTACTTTTATGACTGCTCTTATTATTCTTTAAAATAATGAGGATAAACCTCTCTTACTTCCTTTTCTTCACCGATATACCTGGTTAAATGTTCTGCTAAAATCGTACCCGCCAGTTGCTTATCCTTGGCCCTGATTGCGTCAACAATCCTTCTGTGGTCGGAAACCACTTTCAAATCCTTTACCGCAAATAGCGCCATGCGCCTTAAACGGTCCGAATGAATGGAAAGTCCATTGCTGATATGATAAATCAAATCCTTTTTGCAGATACTGAACAGCATTTCATGAAACAGATCATCAAAATGCAGCAATTCTCCCGTCCAGCCCTGTGCAGCATAAAATTCCTGCAGCTTTAGGTTTTCTTCCAGCCGCACAATATCCTCCGGTGCTGCCATCTCACACGCCAGCTCAACAATCGCCTTCTCAAGCACCAGGCGCAAAAAACGTGCTTCATTCACCAGTTCCAAATCAATCAGTGCAATCCGGCTCCCCTTCTGGGGATAGATTTCAATAATCTTGCTTTTACTGAGTTCCATGATGGCTTCTCTTACCGGAGTTCTGCTGACTCCCAGTTCTGCGGAAACCTCCATATCGTTCAGACTACTCCCCGGCTCTAAATCCAGGGAAATAATGTTGTCTTTAATAATCCGTAACGCATACTCCCTTGCGATCTCTCCTGACTTACGAGGTTTCACCTGCATTTTTAAACTCCTGTCTCTGTATATTTTTTAAATTTATTATAAAGTAACCATTCTTTAAACTAATATACTAGCATATTGAGCGCCTTTTAGCAATCTCAAACAGGAATCCGTTTCATGACATAATATTCCGGTATTCCTGCTTCCATTTCTGGATAAGCTCACCGGCTCCCTGAAGCCGCTTGATCGGGTCTTTTTGAAACAGCTGTTCAAGTTCTTTCAGACTGTCCGCCCCGTTCGCCAGCGCCTCCGCCTTTTCTTTTTCTATTTCGCATTCCTGCCTCATTTCATCTGTAATGAGGGCCTTGAACCGTTCATTTAACACCAGGCCCGGATTCCATTGGGCCAGATGGCATATTCTTTTTAAGATCTCCACATTTTTCACCAGATCAAAGGATTTCTGGTAGGCCTGGCAGGCTTTGTCCGTCATAAACAGCCTTGCATAAGCTGCTCCTAAATTATTATATATTTTAGCCCGGAAGGCATCATCTCCACGGTCACCCTTTGGAAGATCCAGGATCTTCCGGTATTCTGATTCAGCCTTTCCATATTGCTTTCTGGAAAATAAGTAATCCGCCTTTGCCTTTAAAAACTCCTGGGCAGGCATCCGCCGGAATGTGGACAGATTTTGCCGGAACCGTCCGACCTCAGAAGCAGTATAGTAATCGCATTCGTGAAGAATCATGGCAAGAAGCTCATCCGTTTCTTCGCCGCTTTGCTGCCATTTTTCCAGCTTGGCAGCCAGAAACCCCATATCCAGATCCTCTCTGATAAACTGGATCAGGTTATTATCCACAAATTGATCCATGACCAAAAGAGGATTATTATAAATCACATAGCAAAGCTCCTGGGATGAATACAGGCGGATTCCCAGGCCTTCAAAATAAAAAGGATGTTTAACCGGCTCCTGCCGGCAAAGAATCAAACTCATAGCATAACCTCTTGCCTTATCACGGCCTCTGTGGCCGGGAATATTTCACCAAAGCCCTTGTCTTTTAGTACAACTGCCATGGTTTTCTCATCCAGGAACCCAAAGCTTATCCCTATCCGGAGGTTTTTGTCCATACGTTTTGGAAATCCTTCCAGAGGTATCTTCACAAGCCGTTTCTGCTTTGGATCCATGGGCGTTACCATGAATTCCACGTAATCCTGATGATCCACGATTAAATCCACGCTGCTCTTTGCCTCATACCAGTTGTCCCCGGCTGCAGCTACTACCAGCTGGCTTTCCCGTTCCTTATGAAGCACCTTCATGGAAATGGTGGAATGAAGCCGCCCCTCACAGATGCAGGTAAAGGGATAGGAGGTCTTATCCTGAAGATAATCCATTCCCTTAAAAGCCGCACCCCTGGCAAACAGCTCCGGTTCCATATACACCTTCCGGCGGGAGCAGAGTATCTTCATGGAATCTCCCGCCCAGTCATGGCGCTCAAAGCCCTTTCCTGTCAGAAATACCGATGAAAACAATTTCTTCTGGAGAAGCCTGTCCGCACAGGAGCTTAAGATTTTATCCGCCAGCTTCCCACCGGAAGAAGTATCTAAAATATCCAGATTAAAACTTTCTTCCAAAGCCTCATCCTCTGCAATCACCACCATCTTCCGAAGGCCTCTCTGTACCTTAAGCTCATGATAGTGAAAAGAGTCTTCCGATAAGTCAAACACACCTACCTGATTGCTCCAAACCTCTTTTTTCTGGCTGAGGGTATAGTATACAAAGCTTTCCGTATGGCTTATGATGTGCACACGATCTCTTGGAATCTCTAAGTAGTCCGCACAATACATAAGGGCATCCATCAGCCTTATATCCACCTTCTGCATGGTGATCACCAGCTGTTTCACCTCATCACAGAAAAACTCTTCCATGGGAAGCTTTAATATCTTTTTTAAAAACATCTTTAAAAGGTCAAGACCTTCGTATTTGGTTCCGCCCAAAGTGGCGGTTCCCTCTTTCCTAACCATCTTTATCAGCTTGTCTATGATAATGCCCTCGCCTACAAGAGTATAGGCATAAGCCTCTTCTCCTACAAACCAGGCATCTTCATCCTTTTTCCTGCAGATCACTGTAGGAAAGCACCATGATTTTTCCCTGTCATGGCAGCATATGCGGGTATAGGCATCGCAAAGGTCAAGCCCTATTATCAGTCCGTCCATTGACAGCCCCCTTATCTTACATCAGTGGAAATAATTCTTCTGCAGCAGCATTCTTTTTTAAATACTCCTGCATCCGATTTTTGAGCCCGTTTTCATCCTTTAAGCTTAAGGACAGACCCATATCATTCAAACAGGCAAACTTGCTGTCCGAAGCCTTCCGTGAGACTCCGGTATCGCAGCTTACACTGCCTTCTTTTTTTAGAACCCATGCTTCCTCGATCAGCTCTCTCACCCGGTATTCCATGATCTCGCCTTCAAACAATATCTTCTGCTTGACGAAAACGCCCTGGTATATCCGGGAAATATCCTCACTATGAAACTCTTCTTCATCCGGAAGAATCCTGACCTGCAATTCCACCTTGGAATCCCGGTCCCCACAGTACTGGATCATGGCTTTATCCATAATATCTTCCGGCATGGGAATATATTTTGACAGATCCTTAAAATACGGGAACACAAGACCTTCTTCCAACAGGAAGGAAACCGTATTCCGGCACAGCTTCTGCTGCTCTTCATCAAGCGCAGGAAGTCTCGAATAATACTTAGTTATGGCCAGCAAATAAATGGTGGGGAGACGGCCTTTTACAGATGCTGCCTGGACCGTTCCTTCCAGATAGGCGAAAACCTTTTCCTCCGGTTCCTTATCCTCCATAAAGTATTCGGTACATTTTATGGTAAAATAAGCCTTTACGATCATGTCACCGGTTTCCTTACGGCTCCGGTAAAGGCCAAACACCTTGTCAAGCTTTGAGCTGCATCCGGAAAACATCATCTGAGCCGTCAGGCGTTCTTCCAGATCATATGTTTCCACATGCTCGGAAACTCCTTTCATAAGCACCTGATACATATGGCTCGTCAACCCGTTAAAATGCTCGCACAAGTAGTCAAGGATCACTCCGTCGCTTTTTCCTTCCCTAAAAACATCGTAAGCAAGATGTAAAAGCAAAGGATCCTCGTCAAATAAGTTCTTAAGTATCATGTTCGTACACAGCTCATAAAGCCGCTCCGTCCGGGTCCCTTCGCTTCCGAATTCCCGGATCATTAAGAACGCCTCTTCCATGTGGTTGTTATGGATGAGCGTATCACAGACGTTTATCCGCTCCTCCCTGGAAAGGACCTTTTTATCCAGCTTAACCAGATACCCGGCTCCTTCATCTCCTTCCAGACCGTCAGAGGCCTGTCTGCTGTAAAACTCGATGACTTTGGAAAGGAGAAGCTTCTGATAAAGAGGCCGCAGATTTTTATCCTCCAGCGTGCCTTCTAAAATCTTTACCTCTTCTATATCTGAGGCCCCGTCCGCCAGAATCCGTTCACATGCCTGAAGCCGGAGCATGGAATGCTCCGGATATAGTTCAAAACAGCGCGCTTCCAGTTCCGGACGGTCCATAACAGGTTCTTTCTCATAGGGAATGTTGGCATACCGGTTGCCAAAGGCATCCTGGAAAAGCAATATGCTGTGTTCTGAAAACAAGGGTACATAGGAAACACCATTATCAAGAAGGAATGCATCCTCCTCTGTCATCTCCTCATAGCACACAATGACATACTTCATCTTTTTATTGCTGCATTCCACCCGGTAGGACCGGAGTATGGAGGGCAGCACCTTTGCCATAGGAAGATCGATCACATCCTTTAGTATCATCCGCTCATATATCCCGGCCAGCTGCTTATCAATCCGTGATTCAAACAGCTGCTCCGTAGCAAATTTCTCGATCGTCCGCTCATAGGCCTGATACAGAGGGTCGGTCGGTTCCAGATAAACCAGAACATTCTTATAAAGGACCGCCCTGCTGTGGAGATCCAGCTCATTTCCTCCGTAGGAGAAATAAAGAAGCACTTCCTTTGGAAGGAGATAGCAGTAATTTCCCGGCAAAGCATACAAATAATATTCATACAGCCGCGTCAGGCTGATTCCTGCCTTTATCCCTTTTTCGTACCAGGAAAAGGCTTCCGCCATGCGGCATTCTCCTTTGATTAACAAGGCACAGATTGCCTCAAGCACCTCTTTTATAGGGTGCTCCTCATAAAGCTTAACTAACATCCGGTATTGCAGCCGGTTAAAATGCTTTTCCGTTAAGGTAAGCCTGGATACGGCCACGGCCAGCTTTTGATCTACGATCCCTTTTCCGGCACAATGATAAAGGATCTGGAGTTCCATGGGACCCAGGGCCCTAATGATCTCCGGTGAACCGTTCAGCACTCTGCAGCCCCATACATAGAAAAACGGGCTTCTGACTCCCATATGAAACTGCTTTTTCATCATGGCTAACAAGGAAGGCAAATTCTCAAACAGCTTGTCATCCAGCTTCATAAGCAGCAAAAAAAGCCAGAAGAGTCTTCTGTCTTCTTCCAGATATTTTTTCATGAGACGGATCAGGGATTCCTTCTGGTATTCGTCCGGCTGCACCTTTAAACGCAGGTACTGGTAATAGCAGTAAAGCTCCCTTTTTTCCTGGCGCTCCTTAAGGATATCATCCCTGCACTCGTCAAGGAGCAACGCCGCTTTGGAAGGATTTCCCTGGCCAAGGAATATCTCAGACCGAAGCAGCTTAAGAAGGCTATTTTCACCCTTCATCAGTTCAATCTCATCAAGGGCCTTTTCCATCTCATCATATAGAATATTTATATCCTTCTGCCCGTACTCTTCTTCCAGGCGGAGCCGTAAAAACCGGCTCAAGGCTTCTTTTGCAAAAGCGTCCTCTGCGGATACCCCTCCTCCAGGGTTATTGACCGCCGTAACAGGGATGACAAATCGGTCTTCAATACCAGCTACGAGAATTCTTCCGGAATTCTCTCCCTGGTGCATGCGCTCCGGATGGACCAAAAAGGGAACTCTGCATTCCTCTTCTTCAAAGTCCTGTTCTCCGATGCTTTTCTTTGGCAGCTCTATAAAATCACAGTCCGTTGTAACTTCCAGGTTCACATAGCCCCAGTCACTGCGCTTTATGATCACCCAGTCCGTTACAACTTCCTCAAGTTCTCCAAATCTCCGCTCCTCGGTTTCCGTCCATAACTGGACCGGCTTTTTCACCTTTAAAACGGTCAGAAACTCTTCCAGTTCCTTTCTTCTGTCAGGCCTTCCCTTTAATCCGTCGTAGATTGCCCTTACATGTAGGTCCTGCATAAAGGGAGCCGTGGCAAAATCCCGGTACTCAAACAAACGAAGAGCCGTATCCATATCTTTTTTAGCTGTATCTGCAAAATCCTCTGCTGTCTTTAAATCACTCAGTGCTTTTCCTGATGTGCTCAGTTCCACACAAAAAGAATAAGGGACTTCTCTCTCGCCGCCATTGGTAACCAGATAAAAAGAGCCCTTAATCACATCTCCATCTTCCAGGTAACTACTGTTTATCTCATAGACCAGATGGTTATATGTTCCGCCAAACGCTCCGCTTATGAGTCTGACACGGAAATTCGACGAATATGCAAGTCCTTTTATATGTAAATTATTCTCACTGGTAACGACAAGTTCCCGCCTGGTGGCTCCGCCGGAACGAACCACATCATCAATTTCCCACGGCGTCACCTTAATCTTTGGAATCTCTGAATCAATGATGCCCTTTGCCAGCCTGTTGATCCGTTCTCTCATAGTACCACCTGTATCATTAATTTCCTTATCTTATTTAGCTATTTGATTTCAATTACTCTATATTCTAACATATTTTCTATTGATTTAAAACCCTAAAATTGGTATGATAAAATAAAACTGTGAAAAAAAGGACGAACGATCATGACAACTAACGAAAAAGCTTTATTGCTGCATGAAGAATGGAAAGGAAAGCTGGAAATCATTTCCAAAGCAAAGGTTAAAAGCCGGGAGGATCTGGCCCTTGCCTATACCCCAGGCGTAGCGGAACCCTGCAAAGTCATTGCCGGGGATCCGGAAGCTGCCTACCTATACACAATCAAATCCAACACCATTGCTGTCGTTTCAGATGGAAGCGCTGTTCTTGGACTTGGCAACATCGGACCTCTGGCCGCCATGCCCGTTATGGAAGGAAAAGCGGTACTTTTTAAGGAGTTTGGTGGAATCAATGCCATCCCGATCTGTCTGGATACCCAGGACACCGAAGAGATCATTAAAACCGTGGTGAATATTGCGCCCGCTTTCGGCGGAATCAATCTGGAGGATATCTCCGCCCCCCGCTGTTTTGAAATCGAAGAACGGTTAAAAGAACTTCTTGACATCCCCGTATTCCATGATGACCAGCACGGTACGGCGATCGTCGTTCTTGCCGGCATTATAAACGCCTTAAAAGTGACAGGAAAGAAAAAAGAGGAATGCAAAATTGTAGTAAACGGTGCAGGCTCCGCCGGAATCGCCATTACAAAACTCCTTCTGTCCTACGGCTTTCTTCATATCACCATGTGTGACCGTGTTGGAATCCTGGCAAAGGGCATGGAAGGCTTAAACTGGATGCAGGAAAAGATGATGGATGTGACGAATCTGGAAGAAACCCACGGTTCTTTGGCAGATGCCATGAGAGGCAGTGATATTTTCGTGGGAGTATCCGCTCCTGGAATCGTAACGGAAGAAATGGTCGCTTCCATGAATCCCGACGCAATCCTGTTTGCCATGGCAAACCCGGTTCCTGAGATCATGCCAGATCTTGCCAAAGCTGCCGGTGCAAAAGTAGTTGGAACCGGAAGGTCTGATTTCCCCAACCAGGTCAATAATGTAATTGTGTTCCCCGGCATCTTTAAAGGTGCATTGGAGGGAAGGGCAACCGCTATTACGGAAGATATGAAGCTTGCTGCAGCAACCGCTATTGCCGGCCTTGTAGCGCCTTCAGAACTGAATGAAAACAATATCCTGCCTGAGGCCTTTGACCCTCGTGTTGCTTCTGTCGTGAGTCAGGCGGTCAAGGAATATATCCGGCAGTAAAAAAATATGAAGGATCTGGTTGAAAGCGGCTTTCACAATCCTTGAATTTACGGCGCAGCAAGCGCGACAATGGAGGTATCCCCTTACGGGGATACCAAAATGCCCAAAAAGCGCGGGCAGGAAAGAGGTAACTATGCTGTCAGAACCTATGACCCTGTACAAACTAATGATTTTATACATGCTTAAACAGGTTAATTTCCCCCTGACAAGCGCACAACTGTCAAACTTTTTTCTGGAGCATGAATATACCACATATTTTACGCTCAATCAGGCATTGAATGAACTGCTGGAGGCCAGACTGCTTCATGTGGAAACCAACCATAACAGCAGCCGGTACGAGATCACCAGGGAAGGGGAAGAAACCCTTTCCTTTTTCGGCAGCAAGATTTCGCCGGCTATCATCAATGATATGGATGAATATTTAAAAGAGAACAAGTTCCGTCTCCGCAACGAGGTGGGCGTAACCGCTGATTTCTATAAATCCACCAGCCATGACTACATCGTCCACTGTCAGGTCCGGGAAGGCAAAAACTGCCTGATAAACCTGGAGCTGTCTGTTCCGGACAAGGACCAGGCGGAAATCATGTGTGATCACTGGAAGTCTAAGAGTCAGGAAATTTATGCATTTGCCATGAAAGCACTGATGAGCGGTTCTTAACATTTCATCCAGCAGAAACATAAGGGGGATTTATTTTGAGTAAAATTCAGACAAAGAAAACATTATTTCCGAAGATAAATGACCAATATCAGTATCATTTGAAACAATTAGAGAAAAAAAGATTCCATTTCAAGGTAAGGTTGATTTTAACCGTCATCCTGCCCGTTTTTATTTTTGTGGTTTTTATCAAAGCAGCAAATACCTTTATCAGGATCAAAATACGAAATCTTTTTTCCAAGCCGTTTCATAACTGTGTGCCCGAGAAACAGGGACTGCCCATCCCCATTCAGGGAGAGCCGGTTGAAAAGGAAACGATTCATCCACAACGGGTTTCCGATGAGCCTAAATAAAATATGCCCATTACCCATAAATGAAATGAGGATTAATGAAACAATGATAATAGTTAAAAAGCTGATTCAGTTTTATCATCCTGAATCAGCTTTTTCTTATCCCTGCATAAACCGGTTTAAAAATTCTTTTGTTGAATTTTTCTTTGGATTTCCAAAAATATCAGCCGGAGCACCTTCTTCTTCAATGACGCCGCCTGCCATATAAACCACACGGCTGGACACATCCCTGGCAAATGCCATTTCATGAGTTACGATGATCATGGTAAGGCCTTCCTTTGCCAATGTTCTCATAACCGCCAGTACTTCCCCTACCATCTGGGGATCCAGTGCGGAGGTCGGTTCGTCAAACAGCAGGATCTCCGGTTCCATTGCCAAGGCTCTTGCAATGGCCACTCTCTGCTTCTGCCCGCCGGAAAGCTGCTTTGGCTTTGCATTGATGTAAGGAGCCATACCTACCTTCTCCAAATACATCATCGCCTTCTTTCTGGCTTCTTCCTTATCCTTTTTCAGCACCTTTACCTGGCCTACCAGACAATTTTCCAAAACAGTCATGTTATTGAATAAATTAAAGCTCTGGAACACCATACCTACCTTCGTACGGTAGGAAGGAATGTTCATCTTCCGGTCTGTAATGTCTACATCATGATAAAGGATTTCGCCGGTAGTAGGAGTTTCCAACAGATTGATACAGCGAAGCAGCGTTGACTTTCCGGAACCGGAGGCTCCAATAATACAGGTCACATCTCCGGCATTGACAGAAAAATCAATGTCCCGCAGCACTACATTCGTTCCAAAGGTTTTACTCAAATGATGAATCTCTAAAACTTTTCCGTCTGTCATTTATTTATCCTCCTTCTCTTTAGGATCCGGGAATTTAACCATACCGCTGGTATATGCCAGCGTATCCGTGGTAGCCAGATCGTAGCTGTCCGGACCATCCATCTTCTTCTCCCAGTAACGAAGGATTCTGGAACAGGTAAAAGTCAGGATGAAATAAATGATCATGGTGATGCCAAAAGCTTCAAAATAGGTATAATACGCACCTGCAACGCCCTTTGTTGTATAAAACAACTCCACTACGCCTATAACAGAAAGCACGCAGGTATCCTTAATGTTAATGATTAAGTTATTGCCGATCTGAGGCATGATATTGCGCAGCGCCTGGGGCATGATGACATTGACCATCGTCTGAAAATGGGTCATGCCGATGGCCTTGGCACCCTCGGTCTGTCCCTGATCAATGGAAAGGATTCCTCCTCTCACGGTCTCAGCCATATAAGCTCCTGTATTAATGGATACAATGAAATAGGCAGCAAAAACGTTGGACATATTAATGCCAAACAGTACGGAAGAACCATAAAATATAAACATGGCCTGAACCATCATAGGTGTTCCGCGGAATACCTCTACATAAACATTTAAAATGAACTTTACTAATTTTAATAAAAACCATTTTATCGGATTGTCACTTTTTGAAACCGGAATCGTCTGGATAATTCCTACGGCAAAGCCGATGATGCAGCCGATGAATGTGCCGACAATGGCGATCGCCATAGTCTTTCCCGCCCCATTTAAAAAGGAAGGGCCATAATGCTGCAGTATAAATACAATTCTTCCAAAAAAATCTGATGGCAAAGACATATACTACCTTCTCCTTCTCGTACTTCGTCAAAACAGAACAAGCGGCACGAAATAAGAACGCTCTTGTCCCGTGCCTGCAAGCCCTATTTTTTTTTATTCCTGAAAGCAATAACCAGGCAAAGGAATGCCTGCATTCCTGCATCAGGCCTACGCTTTTAAGTGTGTTACCTGGATTACTTGGATAATGGCTGAACGGAAATTGCTTCTTCCATCATCTTGTTAAAATCGTCCTTGCTCATTTTGGAAAGTACTCCGTTTACGGCATCCTTTAATTCTTTATTGCCCTTCTTCAAGGAGATTCCGATGTTCACATCTTCATCAGAAACCTTAAACCCACCCTCTGTTCCGGTGAAATCAAGGAGCTTGAAGTCAGGATAAGCAACCAGCGCTGCCTGACCGGTAGGCTTATCTGTTACTACCAGGTCGCATCTTCCGGAGCTTAAAGATACCAGCATGGCCGGTGCGGATTCCTGCGCCGGCTGAATGTCTGCATTTGGAATCTGAGGCAGACAGTTATCATACCAGATGGTATTTAACTGGGAAGTAGCAGTTGCACCGGCAAAATCAGCAACACTCTTTGCATTCTCATACTTGCCTCCGGCCTTCACCAGAGTCACAATGGTCGCATAGTAGTAAGGATCTGTAAAATCAACAGACTGCATACGTTCTGCGGTAATGGACTGACCGGCAATCACACAGTCAACCTTTCCGGACTGAACGGCAGGCACAAGAGAATCCCAGTCCAGCTTAACGATTTCCAGTCCATAGCCCAGTTCATCTGCTATCTTTTTAGCCATCATGACGTCATAACCATAAGCAAAATCAGAGCTTCCGGATATAGGAACGGCTCCGCCTGCATCTGTCGGCTGGGTCCAGTTATATGGTGCGTAGCTGCACTCCATGGCAACCTTTAATACCTTGTTATCTCCTGTTTCCTTGCCCGCTCCCGCAGACGTGCCTGTTGCGGCATTACCGCCTCCGCAGGCAGTCAGAAAAGACGCTGCCAGGGCCGCTGCCATTAGAGTTGATACGATTTTTTTCATTGTCTTTTTCATAACTGTTTTCTCCTCTTCCTCCAAAATGAACTCTATGTAATAAATAGGTTCATTATAAAAAGATTTTTACTCATTGTCAAGACTATTTACGGATTCTGAAATTAAGTCCCATATTTCTTCCCTGCCCTGCTTGGTCTCAGCGGAAAAGGGAATCACTGTTACATCGCTTCCGATCCCAAGACCCGAGCGAAGGACTTTTAACGCTTTCTGCACCTGGCTTCTCTTGATCTTGTCCAGCTTGGTGGCGATGATGATTGGATGATAGCCATTGTGCACGACCCAATCATACATGGTCTTATCATTCTCCGATGGCTCGTGGCGGATATCGATCAGCAAGAACACGCACCGGAGCATAGAAGACTTATGAAGATAGTTCTCTATCATTTTCCCCCACTTTGCCTTTACTTCCAGGGATACCTTAGCATAGCCGTAGCCTGGAAGATCCACATAGTACAACGCATCATTGATGTTGTAAAAGTTTATGGTCTGAGTCTTCCCCGGCTGGGACGAGATTCTTGCAAAGGATTTGCGGTTCATCAGGGCGTTTATGAGAGAAGATTTTCCCACATTGGATTTGCCCGCAAAGGCAAACTCCGGCTTTGTATTCTCCGGGAGCTTGCTGGTTATTCCACATACAGTCTCCAGCTCAACTGATTTAATGATCATATGGTTTCCTCTTTCCTGCCCATGTTCTTTGGGCATACCTTTGCTTCTATTCCTTGATGAAAGCTTCTTTTAAAACCTCCGGAATGTTCTTCACATATATGATGTCCAGATTTCCGATGATTTCCTCTGACAGTTCTGCAATATCCGGGCGGTTCCTGTCAGGAACCAGAACTTTCTCCACATGGGCCATACGGGCAGCCAGAATTTTTTCCTTTAGGCCACCGATAGGAAGAACGCGGCCGCGAAGTGTAATCTCCCCTGTCATGGCCACCTTGGCGTTTACCTTCCGTTTTGTGACCGCAGACAGCATAGCCGTCGCCATGGTGATTCCTGCCGATGGGCCATCCTTTGGCACAGCCCCTTCCGGAATGTGCAGGTGGATATCGTGTTTTTCAAAATAATCATCCTTTACCTTATATTCCGGGCATACCGATCTGACATAGCTTAAAGCAGTCTGGGCAGATTCCTTCATGACATCGCCCATTTGTCCGGTCATCTGAAGGCTTCCCTTCCCTGGCATGACATTGACTTCGATTTGAAGGGTGTTGCCGCCGACGCTGGTCCATGCAAGACCTCTTACAATTCCCACCTGGTCTTCCTCGTTTACATCCTCAAAGAGTACCTTTTCCTTGCCTAAATACTTCTCTATGTCGTTTGAATTTATCTCTATGGCCTTTTTTCCATCTTCCAGAAATTCTCTTGCAGCTTTTCTGAAAACAGCTCCGATCCGTCTTTCTAAATTCCTGACTCCGGCCTCTCTGGTGTAATGGTGAATGATCTTTTCAAGAGCATCGTCCGATATGGACACCTGACCTGGCTTAAGCCCATTCTTTTCCCGCTGCTTTCTTACTAAGTAATTCTTTGCAATATGGAATTTTTCATTCTCCGTATAGCTATTTACTTCAATTACTTCCATACGGTCAAGAAGCGGCCCCGGTATGGTGGTGGTTGTATTGGCCGTTGCCAGAAACAGCACATTGGATAAATCAATGGGAATCTCTACATAATGATCCCGGAATTTTATATTCTGTTCGCTGTCCAGTACCTCTAAAAGGGCGGAAGAAGTATCACCCTTATAATCCCTGCTGACCTTGTCGATCTCATCAAGAAGCATTAAGGGATTGCTGACTCCGGATTGCCTTAAGGCCTCTACGATCCGGCCGGGCATGGCGCCCACGTAGGTTTTCCGGTGTCCGCGGATCTCCGCTTCATCCCGGATTCCACCCAGGCTTATCCTTACATACTCCTTATTTAAAGCCTTTGCTACGGATCTGGCAATGGAAGTCTTTCCTGTTCCAGGAGGTCCTACCAGGCAGATGATAGGGCTGGATCCTTTTTTTGTAAGGACGCGGACCGCTAAATATTCCAGAATCCGTTCTTTTACCTTCTCAAGGCCATAATGATCCTCATTTAGGATCTCCTCTGCATGGGCGATGCTGTTATCATCCTTTGACAGCTTCTTCCACGGAAGATCCAGGACCGTTTCAAGGTACATACGGACCACATTGGCTTCCTGACTTCCTCCAGGCATCGCCTTAAAGCGTTCAATCTCCTTCTGGATCTTATCCTTGGTCCCCTTATCCGCCTTTAAAGCCTTCAGCTTCTTTAAGTATTCGTCGGAGTCGGACAAAGGGTTGTCCTCGCCAAGCTCCTCACGGATTACCTTAAGCTGCTCCCTTAAGATATAATCCTTCTGGTTCTTGTCGATCCGTTCCTTAACGTGGGACTGTAATTCCCGTTTTACCTTTGTAACCTCGATCTCCGTCATCAGCTGATTTATAACCAGCGCATACCGGTCCTCCAAAAGAGCGCTTTCAAGCACCTGCTGGCGTACCCGGTAATCCCAGGAAAGCTGTACGGCAATCTGGTCCAAAAGCTCGCCAAGGTCATGAAGCACCATAAGGCCCGGAAGTACCTCCTTAGCGACCCTGGGATTCTCCCTGCCATATTCCTCCAGCTTTTCCTGAATGATCTGGATCATAGCCTCTTTTGTAATATAATCAATGGAATCATCAGCTTCCAGAGCCTTTTCAACTTCACCTATGAGCATGGGCTTTTCACTGTCAAGAGTCAAAAGCTCTGCCCGCTCTATTCCTTCCACCATAACGCGGATCACATTATTGGGAAGCTTTACCAGCTGCTTGATGAGAGCCACTGTACCGATCTGATACAAATCTTCGATTCCAGGATCAGCTTCCTCAGAATTCTTCTGGGTAACCAGACATACTTTCTGATCTCCCACCATTGCCTTCTCCACAGCTGCAATGGATTTTGTCCGGCTGATATCAAAATGCAGCATCATTTTGGGAAGAACAGTCATGCCTCGCAGGGCGATAACTGGCATTATGATTGTCTTATCCACCATTGTGTTCTCTCCTTTGCATTCAAAAAGGTGTTCCAGCAGATTTTCTCGCTGTAACACCTTCCTGACTCATGCAGGGACCTATGCGATCTCGCCTGTCTTATCTTTTCTTAACTTCTGAGCCAGTGATTTTCTTGGGACTGCCGTGTCCCTGTAAATCAGCTCCGGCTCACCCTTTTTATCTACAACATCCCTGGTAATCGTGCAGATTCCGATGCTGCTGTCAGATGGGATCTCGTACATCATCTCCATCATTACGCTTTCCATAATGGAACGCAAGCCTCTGGCCCCTGTTTTTCTCTCCACTGCCAGCTCCGCAATCCGTTCGACTGCTTCTCTGGTCAGCTCAAGCTTCACATCATCCAGTTCAAACAGCTTTTGATACTGCTTGACCAGGGCATTTTTCGGCTCTGTTAAAATCTTCACAAGTGCTTCCCGATCCAGAAGCTCCAGGGATACGGTTACCGGCACCCGGCCGATAAACTCCGGTATCAATCCGAACTTCACAAGATCCTGAGGAAGGGTCTTTTTCAGAAGATCATCAATATCTGTCTTGTTCTTATCTACAATTTCCGCATTAAAGCCGATGGAACCGGCACTTAACCGGCGTTCAATGATTTTTTCCAATCCATCAAAGGCGCCTCCGCAGATGAACAGTATATTGGTCGTATTGATCTGTAAAAGCTCCTGGTGTGGATGCTTTCTTCCTCCCTGAGGCGGAACACTAGCAACCGTACCCTCCAGGATCTTTAAAAGGGCCTGCTGTACGCCTTCGCCGGAAACATCTCTGGTAATAGACACATTTTCCGACTTCTTTGTTATTTTATCAATTTCATCGATATAGATAATTCCATATTCTGCCCTGCTGATGTCATAATCAGCCGCCTGGATGAGCTTTAAAAGGATGTTCTCAACATCCTCGCCAACATAACCAGCTTCTGTAAGGGCGGTGGCATCTGCAATAGCAAACGGTACATTTAAAACCTTTGCCAACGTCTGCGCAAGATAGGTTTTACCAGAGCCGGTAGGACCTAACATCAGAATATTGCTCTTTTGCACTTCTACATCCATTTTTTTTCTGGAAGTAATTCTTTTGTAGTGATTATAGACTGCTACAGACAATACCTTTTTTGCGTTGTCCTGACCAATGACATAATCGTCTAAAAAAGTCTTGATTTCCTTTGGCTTCATCAGGTTGATATCACCAAAATCAGGTACATCTTCCTCATGGCTGTCAAATTCTTCCTCTAATATCTCTGCGCACAAATCAATGCATTCGTCACAGATGTAGACATTATTGGAACCGGCAATGAGCTTCTTTACCTGGTCCTGGGTCTTCCCGCAAAAAGAGCATCGGATCTTGTCGTCTGTTCTGACCGGCATATATACACCTCATTCTTTCCTAATACATTGCCCTGCTTTTTGGGCATAAAGGGATACCCGCAGGGTGTCTCCTAATATATTGCCCTGCTTTCTGGCAGTGCCCGCCCCGTTTTACCGGGTATAAAGGGATACCGCAGGGTGTTTCCTATAAATCGCCCCGGCTGTTTAGCGTAAAGGCTTATCGGTCATGGCTGTAGATGATATCATCAATAAGGCCATATGCTTTCGCCTCTTCCGCGTTCATGTAATTGTCACGCTCCGTATCACGTTCAATCACTTCATATGGCTGGCCAGTGTTTGCTGACAGGATTTCATTTAAACGCTTCTTTATCTTCAGTATATTCTCAGCTACGATTCGGATTTCAGTGGCCTGGCCCTTTGCTCCGCCGGATGGCTGATGAATCATAACCTCCGCATTTGGAAGAGCGAACCGTTTTCCCTTTGCTCCGCCGGCCAGCAAAAATGCTCCCATGCTGGCTGCCATGCCCATACAAACAGTAGATACATCACATTTAATATAGTTCATGGTATCATAAATTGCCATGCCTGCGGTAACGGAACCGCCAGGGCTGTTGATATAGAGGTTGATGTCCTTATTTGGGTCCTCTGCCTCTAAAAATAACAGCTGGGCCACAACAAGGCTTGCCGATACATCGGATACCTCTTCCCCAAGGAAAATGATCCTCTCCTTGAGAAGTCTGGAATAAATATCGTAAGAACGTTCGCCCTTACTGGTTGATTCAATGACATAAGGTACTAAACTCATCTGTCTTCCTCCTGTCTGTTCTTTCCTATATTTTGCCCAGGTTTTTTGGGCATAAAGGGATACCCGTAGGGTGTTTCCTATATTTTGCCCAGGTTTTTTGGGCATAAAGGGATACCGCAAGATATCTCTTATCAAAGTCGAATAGACTCCGGACAAAATGCCAGGAATCTATTCAAGGGATACTTCTTAAACTAATTTTGCTTCTGCAACAAGAAAATCTACTGCTTCCTGAACTGCCAGATCTTCCTTCATCTGCTGGATGCCGACTTCTCCAAGAGATTCTTTTACCATAGAAACTTCCATCTTGTAAGCTTCTGCCATGCTGGCAATTTCTTTCTCAACTGCTTCGTCAGATGCAGTGATGTTTTCTGCTTTCACAACTGCTTCCAGTACCAGTCTTGTCTGGATTCTCTTAAGAGCCTGTGGCTTCATCTGCTCCCTTAAGGACTGAAGAGTCATGCCTGTAAATTTCATGTACTGGTCAAGAGACAGACCCTGGCTCTGCATTCTTCTGGCGTAATCATTAACCATGTTGTTCACCTGGCTGTCGATCATCGGCTCAGGAATGTCCATGGTAGCATTCTCAACAACCTTCTCTACCACATGATCTTCGTTCTGTGTTGCCGCTTCTTTCTCTTTTCTGGAAGCAACCTTTTCCCTGATGTCGTTCTTGTATTCTTCCAATGTCTCAAATTCAGAAACTTCGCTGGCAAACTCATCGTTTAACTCTGGAAGTTCTTTTTTCTTGATTTCCTTAACAGTCACCTTAAATAATGCAGGCTTTCCTGCCAGTTCTGTTGCATGATACTCATTTGGGAAAGTCACGTTGATATCACTCTCTTCGCCGATGTTCTTGCCGATCAGCTGCTCTTCAAAGGTATCAATGAAGGAGTGGGAACCAATGGTAAGGGGATAATCCTCACCCTTTCCGCCTTCAAATGTCTTTCCGTCTACAAAGCCTTCAAAGTTGATAACCGTCTGGTCACCGTCTTCAACAGTTCTGTCCTCTACGGTGATAAGTCTGGAATTCTGTTCCTGAACTCTCTTTAATTCAGAATCAATATCTTCATCGGTCACTTCAGCAGATGCCTTGGTCACTTCAATTCCTTTATACTCGCCGAGTGTTACGTCCGGTTTAACGGCTACTGTTGCCGTATAGATCAGGGTCTTACCCTTTTCTACCTGTACGATATCAATCTCTGGTCTGGATACAATGTCCAGTCCGCTTTCTTCCGCCGCATCACCATAGGTTGCATCAAGAGCCTCGTTTACTGCATCTTCATACAGAATGCCTGCTCCATACATCTTCTCAACCATGGCCTGAGGAGCTTTCCCTTTCCTGAAACCAGGGATGTTGAATCTGCCCTTATTCTTATTGTAAGCCGCAGTAAGAGCCTTATCAAACTCTTCCGCTGACACTTCTACCGTCAATTTTGCCATGTTCTTTTCTAATTTTTCTACTTGTAAACTCATTAAAGGGTTCCTCCTTGAAATATATGTGAACCGCCAAATCAACAGGGCGTTACACTTCAATTTAACATTATAGCATACTCGTCCCGTAAATTCCAGTATTATTTATGATTAAATCAGGTTTTTCCTGAAAACTCCTGCATGCGCTTCACGATGTAGGGGTCCAGGGGCCTGATCTCCATCTGCGGCCTTGAAATATAATATCCCTGGAACAGAGAAACCCCGCATTTCATAAGAAATTCAAGCTCTTCCGGGGTTTCTACCCCCTCGGCAAGAACTGTTATGTTGTTTTGCTTTGCAAAATCCAGAAGGTTCCTCAAAATGATCTGGCGGTTCTGGTCTTCGTGGATCCGTTTTACCAGGTTCATATCCACCTTAATGATATCCGGCCTTATACGCAGGAGAATGGCTTCGCTGTTATATCCTGTCCCGAAATCATCAACAGCGACCTGCCCCTTCCACCGCCTCGCCATGTCGACCTTGCGATGGATGAAATCGTGGCTTACCGGTTCGCTTTCTGTCATTTCAATGACAATCCGGTGAAGAAGTTCTCCGTAGATTTCTTCCAGCTCTGTCTGCTCTGCTTCCGTTAAACATACGCTTGCAATGGAATTGATGAACAGCTTCTCGTCAGTTCCAAGCTGCCCGGCCATAGCCTCCGCCACAACCGCCTTAAGTCCTGCAAACCAGGTAAGCGCTTCTATCTGGGAAAGCTTTGCCTGGGCTCTTGCCAGATTTAACACTTCACTGATTCCCTTCATATTTGCAAACTTCGGACGCATCAGCAATTCATATCCATATATCCTTCCTTCCCTTGTTGCAATTGGCTGAAATGCAAAACGAACCTCTTTTTTATCAAGCATCCGGTTAAGCTCTTCGCTGCCTGCAAGCATATAGGAATTATGGGTGTATTCATTTATATCAAACTCCTTTACCACGCCTTTTACGCTGTGCTTTACCATGTACATGGCAAAATCCGCATAACTAAACAGGGTCTCAAAGTCTGCCGCATCATCCGGGTACCAGGAAAGTCCTCCCGACACACGGATAGGAAACTGGTATCCTCCGCCCGTATTCAGCGAGAACTTTTGTATATGTTTCATGAATTCCCGGATTTTTTCTCTGATTTCTTCCTTTTCATCTGCTTCCATAAAGGTAACAAATTCATCTCCGGAATATCTGGCTACAATCCCTCCCTTTTCCGAAAATATCTTTAAGCAGCCGGCAAAGAGGACAATGTACCGGTCTCCTTCGTCATGCCCGTATGTATCGTTAATATATTTTAAATTATCCAGATCCCACATAATCAGTGCGGATACCTTCCCCTTCTGCCTGTTCATAACAGCCGCGACCTGTTCCCTGAATGCTCTCCGGTTGTAAATTTCCGTTAACAGGTCAAAATTTCTCTCCCGTTCCAGCTTTTCCTTTTCCTCTACATCCGCAGTCACATCGGAGCACACCCCAAGAATTGTCCCCTTTTTTGATCCGTCCAGAATAAATTCCACCCAGCGCGTCCCTTCCGGGCCCTCCAGGCACTGCAAAACACGGTCCCCTTTTATCTTAATTCCGGTAAAGGTATTCTCCATGTATTTCTTGAATTCTTCAGATTTTATATAACAGTACGGCTCTTTTATACTACCCCAGTCCAGCATCTGAAACAGAGAACGGCTGCAGAATACACGGTCAGCCTCCTCCTCATATTCAAATACGCCAATAAGGACATTGGCATGTTCCAGGATACTCGAAATCTTTGACGACGCCCTTTCCACATCCTGATTTAATTGTTCAATGGTTTCTGTCAGTTCATCGATTTCTCTGATATGCACTCTTTTAAGGGAAAGTCCCCGGCTTCCTGACTTTCCTCTTAATTCCACGATCAGTCTGCGGATCGGTTCCGTCATGATTTTTCCTATAACAAACGCCCCTAACAGGCTGAATATAAGCGGTACCGCCATGGAGCCAAGAAGCATGCGCCGGATTGCATTATAAAAAGACAGCAGATCCTTCTGACGAGCGATACCGGCTAATACCCACTCTTCTTCCTCAAAGGGTCCGTTGTTTCCGTAGACATCTAAGCTTCTTATGCTGGCATACCATTCGGTTCCCTCAGAAGACGTCAGCTCACTGATATTTCCTTCTTCATTATCCTCATAATCAATCCTTTTGCTCTCGTTAAAATACTGGTTATACAGATATCCGGAATAGGCGACAGGAACAATGGTTTTTGTTCCTTTGTTCCGAATACCTAAAAGCCAGCATTCTTCAAAGTTGCCGCTTGTCTGGTCTTCTCCCAGAATCTGCTCAAGCTGGTTTAAGGTGATTTCCAGCCCGCATGCCCCCACAACGGTGCCGTCATTAAGAATGATTGGGATGGAATAGGTTATTACCTGCATATCCCTGGGGCTTAAGCGGAAAGGAGGGCTTAAGTAAGCAAATTTCATGGCATCATCCTTGGCTGCCAGATTCTGAACCGCCATAAGATACGGCTTCTTATAAAAAGAGGCGGAGGCTTTATTCTCCTCATCTTCCTGAAAGCCAAGTTCCCAGAAGGAATCCAGAGGAATGTCGTATTTTTCCGCTATGGATGGCAGCCCTCTTTCCATGAGAAGGGACGAATTATCCTTTAAATATCCTCCTGAATTGGAATTGCGCAAATAAAAGCCTGCTTTCATTTCAGCCGGACTGTTCTTGGCCGCCGGGCCGTTTAAAACCATAAAAACGCCCGTCGCATGGCTTAAGTGGAGCATTTCTATGGACTTTTCCATAACCTTATCAACGATTTTCCGATTCAGTTCATAATCCGTAAGGATATCCCTTGACCTGCGTCCCTCACTGTCAAGCACTTGCTGGATCCCGGATGTTATGAATTCAGAATTACTAAACATAACGACCCAGTGGTGAAAAGTCTCCTTCTCAAGGCTAAGCTTTGTGCTTTCTGTATTTTCACTTAATATGTGAATTTCATTATTCTTTAATTTGATGGAAACTCCGCCGAACAATACCAGACCTGCAATGACCGCAGCCTGAAGAACCAGCAGGATCAGCAATGGTCCCAGAAGCTGGGTGCGAATGGATTCACTTCTCTTATTCTTCATAAATCACTCTCCAATAATCGCTTCCAACTGCCCCATTGTATTCCTGTACCAGTTATCAAAATTTTCTTCTGTTACAAAATCTGCAACTGCACTTTCCCGTTTCACTCCCTGCCCCATAAGAGTACAGATCGCTTCGTAATCTTCTTTTGCCTTTATAACCATAGCGGAATTCAGTACGCTTCTGGCCCGGTCGCCGCCGTTAAAAGGTTTAGAGGTGTAAAGCCGGTACTGATTCGCCGTGTCAAGGCCTATCAGAAGGTTCTGTGATACTCCGCTGTTCTCGCCGGCTTCCTCCAGGAAGGGCTTTAGCAGTTCTTCATTACCGGCAAC
Organism: Hungatella sp. UBA3048; assembly: GCA_002367105.1. GTDB lineage: Bacteria > Bacillota > Clostridia > Lachnospirales > Lachnospiraceae > Lacrimispora. The sequence continues at coordinate 69,535 of DFCS01000033.1, read as the reverse complement.
CTTCTTTACAGGAAGATAACCGGAACCAATGGCAAACTTCATATTCTGTTCCACACATGTAAACCATTTTAGGAATAGTGTAGCTGCATACTCTCTTTTTTCCTCAGATTTAAACACCATCATACCAGCCCCCTGCTGTACTGCACAGGGAACGGTACCCTGGAAATTGGGAAGAGGGTAAAGCTTGCTTTCTATGGCATAATTGGTCCCATCCTCAAGGGTCACTGAGGTTGGAAAGTAAGAGATTCCGCTGGTCGCCCCTACAAAGGCTGCAAGCTGGCCTGTCTTTACATCATCACTTCTAAATTTGCCGTAGGAACCAAAATATCCGTTTACATAGGGAACGTAATAATTGTCCCATAGTTTGCGCATGGTCTGCTTATCAAAATCCAGAACGGTTTTCCCATCCTTTTCTTTAAAAATTTCATGGCCCAGCTGAAGGCTGCCGATGATCATATAATTAGCAAACGCATCCCTTCCAAAAAAAGCCTTTCCATCATCCGGTTCCTCCGTTAAGCTGTCTGTCCATTTATAATAGGACTCTGCCACACGGGTGATCCCTTCCCAGGTGGAAAGAGCCTCCTCTGTCTCTCCTGTCGCCTCTGCAAACTTGTCCCAGTCCGTCTTGTTCACAGTAAGGATCTCGGTAGACTTGGCGACAGGGAATACCTTAATTGCACCTGAGCTGTCAAATTTACCTTCTTCCATATAGGCATCCACGTATTCCGCTATTTCATCTGCAGTCAGATAGCCGCTTAAATCTGCTGCCAATCCCATCTGATCCACTTCGTATACCTTATCCACATAAGCAGAAAAAACATCAGGCAGAGGCTCCGCTCCAATCTTCTTATTAATGCTTTCATTAATAAGAAGGCTCAATTCGTCAATGCTTCCCTTGTTAAACGCCTTGACGATGATCCCTTTTTCTCTTCCTTTGTTTTCATTAAACTCCTGCACCAGACGGTCGAATTCTTCCTTCTGGACGCCATTGTAATAATGCCAGATGGTAATGGTGACCGGATCTTTTTCCGATAATCCGTATGGATCTTTCTTTTCACATCCGGTAAGCAGGCCGATGAAAACAGCAGCCAGAACCGGCAATACCCATCCTTTTTTCATATGCTCACCTACCCATCACATGGAACTATGGTCGTATTGGATGGCCTCCTTTACCTGGCGGGCATGATCCTTATCCGTCAGAAGGCCCAGAAGTTCAATTCCCATATCAAGCGCATAGCCTAATCCCCTGGCGGTCGTTATATTCCCATCCGTAACAACTCCCTGTTTTGTATACAAGGCACCTTTAAGCTCCGGTTCAAAGCCGGGAAAGCAGGTTGCTCTTTTCCCTTCCAGGATACCAAGCCTTCCTAATATACTTGGAGCAGCGCAGATCGCCGCGATTCTCCGGTTCTCTTTATGGGCTTCCTTTAAGGAATCTAACAGCCCCTCGTGGGCACCTAAATTCCTGGTCCCCGGCATTCCGCCGGGAAGAAACAGAACATCGGCGTCTTTACAGCCTATTTCGGAAAATTCATAATCCGCCTGGATTTTTATCTGATGGGCACTTACCACTTCTCTTTTTCCCGTAACGGAAACAAGGGTAACCTCCTGGCCACCCCTCTTTAAAACGTCCACAACTGCCAATAACTCCACTTCCTCTGATCCATCAGCGAAAAACGCAAATACTTTTCCCATCTTAATCCTCTCCTTTTAGCGTATGAAAGGTACTGATTGCAGTGACCTTGATATAATCCACCTGATACCTTGTGTCCACATCTTCCCCGTCAATCATCTTTATCAAAGTATCGGCAGCTGTTTGGGATTGTCCCTCATGATCATTTAAAACAGTCCCGGTTATTTTTCCCTCTTTTATATATTTTACCGTATCCTGAAGGGCGTCAACCCCTACCAGGTAAATATCCTTTCCAGGAACCCGGCCCGCCTCTTCTGCAGCTTCCAAAGCACCGTTTGCCATGGAATCATTGTTGCAGAAGATCACCTCTATCCTATTTCCGTAGGTGGTTAACACCTCCTGCGCAAGCTTCTTCCCATTATCCTTATTCCAGTCTCCATTGCCGGAAAACAGTTTATCCGTCTTCATTCCCCCTTCTTCCAGGGCTTTTATGGAATATTCCGTCCGGTAACGGCTGTCCTCATTGCCGTCCTCTCCCATGAGCATGGCATAAGACACCACCCCATCGCCGTTTATATCTCCTTTATCAGGCATTTCCCGTATGATTTCCCCCTGATAAGTCCCAGCCTGCCTGGAATCCGTTCCAACGCAGGACACTGCCATATGGTTGTCCTGCCACCGCTTCTGCTCCTCCTCGTTTGGCTCCCTGTTAATGAAAATCAAAGGGATCCCTGCCTGGCTGCAGGCATCAGCAAGCCCGGGCGCAGCCGACACCTCCACTGGATTTACTATGATCCCGTTACAGCCATCCGAAATAAACTGGCTGATCTGCCGGTTCTGCTCATCCTGGTCTCCTCCAGCGTTGCGCACGATCACCTCCGCATGGTAGGTTTCCTCCAGATATTGTTTCAGTTCCGAACGATACAGCTTCATGAATGTATCGTCATAGCGGTATATACTTATCCCAATCTTAGGGCCTTTCTCCACACGAACCCCTTTCGTGCCTGCCTCTGGTGCTGAACTTTCTTCGGTAGCCTTCTCCTGCTCCCGCGGAGCGCATCCATGAAGCAGAAAAGCAGCCCAAACAACCAGAAAAACCACTAAAATCCGTTTGCTTAAACGTTTCATGTTATAACTCTCCTGAAATCCATTGTTTTCCCCATATTACCACGTTTTTTCTTTTTTTGCCACCACCTTCTACTTTTTATTCCTATGTGGTATAATGACGCAGGCGTCTATAATGATGTTGCATTTGGCATATACCGCTTTGCGGTGCCAGGCTCATTGCTTTCATGGTATAACAGAAAAACTTCGCCATGTATTAACAAACTTAGTGCCCATGATATACTGGCCGCATAAGGCAGCACAAAACATTGTAGCAGGAGGACTTTCCAATGGAAATAGAACGTAAATATCTCATAACCCATCCGCCGGCTGATTACACCGCCTACCCTTGTCACTTCATAGAACAGGGATATCTCTCAACAGAACCTGTTGTACGGATCCGCAGGGAGGATGACTCCTTTTATCTTACCTACAAATCAAAGGGACTCTTGGAACGGGAGGAATACAATCTTCCGTTGACACCAGAGTCCTATGAACACTTAATCAAAAAAGCGGATGGCCATATCCTTACGAAGAAACGGTATCTGATTCCCATGGAAGGTTCCGATCATCTGACCATAGAACTGGATGTCTTTGATGGACGCTTCAAAGGTCTAATATTGGCTGAAGTGGAATTTCCGGAAAGAGAAGAAGCCGAAAGCTTCATTCCTCCCTCCTGGTTTGGAGAAGACGTAACGTTTTCAGGAAAATATCAGAACAGCAGGCTAAGCCGGCTTCCATAATATTTTATGAATAAAGCGAGCCGCAGGAGTCCAAAGGATACCTCTTTTCCAGACTCTAACGGCTCGCCATTCATTAGAACACCATGCAGAAAAGGAACCGGAACAAAGGCGGAATTTCACTAAAATGCCCGCTGCCCCTGCTCCGCTTCCTTTTTCTAAAAACCCCGGCAAAAGCTGCAGGGTGCTCCTTAAAGGAATTACTTCTTTGCAATATACTTTCTGATGTCCAGAGCAATCGCAACTACAATTACTATTCCCTGTGCAATATACTGAAAGTTGGTATCAACGCCCAGATACTGCAGACAGGTCTTCAAGATTTCAAATACCAGTACTCCGATCAGAACACCGGATACCTTACCAATACCGCCGTTTACAGATACGCCTCCGATGGTACATGCCGCAATGGCTTCCAGCTCCCAGCCCATTCCCATATTAACAGAGGAACCGCCGGATTTAGCGCCTACAAGGAATCCTCCCAATGCATAAAGGGCTGCTGCTGTTACATAAATAATAATTTTCGTTTTCTTTGTATTGACGCCGGAAACTTCCGCTGCCTGCTCGTTTCCGCCGATGGCGTACATATACTTGCCGTGCGGTGTTTTATTATAAATGAACCAGATCACAAACCCGACTGCAAGGGCAATTAAGAACAGATAAGGAAAGAATCCAAAAAGCCTGCCCTTTGCTACCTCTGTATAAGCAGGGCGGTAACCGCCGATTGGAGTCGCATTGGTATAAACAAGGCAGACACCGTAAATAATCAGCTGCATACCCAAAGTTCCGATAAAAGCCGGAACTTGAAGAAAAGAAACAACCATACCATTGATCAGACCAAAAATCGCACAAACAGCGATACAGATTAACAGGACTACGAATACCCACCAGATTCCGAAATCAGGAAGATTTGGGAAAAACTTTCCGCTGTATCCTGGTTTCTGAAGCAATGTACCTGCAAGGCAGGCAGAGAGCCCTACCATACGTCCGGCGGAAAGGTCCGTACCTCTGGTAATCAGACATCCGGATACGCCGCAGGCAATAATAAAACGGGGGGCTACATTTAAAGCGATGTTTTTTAAGTTATCAGGGGTACCAAAGGATGGCTGCTTAATCGCAGTAAAAATCGCCAGCATGATGAGAACGACGATAATTCCATTATTAATAAGAAAATCCTTTATATTAACATTTTTTGTTTGCATAGGTAAATCTTTAGAGTTAACCTTCTTCGATGTCATGATTTAACCTCCTGTGTGAAATTTTCTGTTACTCTATCGTTTAAATCGAATTTAGTGGCAAATGCCATTATTTTCTCCTGAGTTGCCTCATCATCTTCCAGTTCTCCGGTAATATGGCCATTGCACATAACGATAATCCGGTTTGACATGCCGATCAGTTCCGGCATTTCGGAAGAAATCATGATAATCGATTTTCCCTGCTTTACCAGATCTATCATGATCTGATATATCTCATATTTTGCACCGACGTCAATTCCTCTGGTAGGTTCATCCATGATCAGAATATCCGGGTTATTCGCCAGCCATCTTGCGATGATCACCTTTTGCTGGTTCCCTCCTGACAAAGATTGTATCAGGGTCTTGTCATTCGGCGTTTTGATGCTTAACTTTGCAATGCTCTCTTTTACAACCTGCCCCACCTTTTTGCTGTTAATGGTTCCGGCTTTGGTATAATTCCGGTAAGAAGCAATAGCCGTATTATCCGCAATGCTTAAGCAGCCAATAATGCCGGTTCCACGTCTGTCCTCTGTGATCATACCCACAGAATCATTAATGGCATCCTGAGGACGCTTGATCGTCACCTTTTTACCCAGGATCTCAATTTCACCGCTTGCAATATGGCGCATTCCAAAAATCGCTTCCATCAATTCTGTTCTCTGAGCGCCTACCAGGCCCCCGAATCCCAGAATTTCTCCTTTCTTTAATTCAAAGGAGCAGTCCCGGAAGGAGCGTGCGTGGATGCTGCTTACATTGCTTACTTTTAAAACTGTTTCATCTGTCCGGTAATCTTCCTTAGGCGGATAGACATTGCTTAATTCCCGGCCGACCATCTGCTTTACGATTTCATCATCCGAAATGTCCTTTACCTCCCAGGAGCCTACGTACGTTCCATCCCGCATGATTGTAATGTCATCGGCGATCTGCCGGATCTCTGCCATCTTATGGCTGATATATATCATAGAAACACCGCGGGATTTTAAATCCCTGATAATCCGAAACAGCGCTTCCACTTCATTATCAGTCAGTGATGAGGTCGGTTCATCCAAAATTACCAGCTTTGCATTCTGGCTCACTGCCTTTGCAATTTCCACTGACTGCATTTGTCCGATTGATAGTGTCCCAAGTTTTGCCCTGGGATTAAAACTCATTTTTACATCTTTTAACCACTTTTCTGCTTCTTGATTCATGGTCTTATGGTCAATCATCTTTAACGGACCTATTTTTATTAAAGGATACCTTCCGAGGTACATATTTTCCGCAATGGAACGCGCCGGAACCGGCTGCAGCTCCTGATGCACCATAGCAAGCCCTTTGTGAAGGGCATCATCGGGATTTGCGATGTTCACATCTTTCCCGTCTATAAGAACCTTTCCTTCATCCATATTATAAATGCCGAAAAGGCATTTCATAAGGGTCGATTTACCTGCTCCGTTCTCACCCATTAAGGCATGAACGGTACCGGGACGTACTTTTAAGTTGATTTTATCAAGCGCTTTAACACCAGGGAAGGATTTGCTGACCCCTATCATTTCCAGTCTGTATTCCTCTGCCATCCCGTTTCTCCTTTCCTATTTATTGCCCATGTTCTTTGGGCATTAAGGTATACCTGTAACTCCGGATTCCTTTAAAAATCGGGTGTGCCTTACCGACACACCCGTTTCTTTTACCGGCTGCTGGAAATTATTTTAATTTATCAAGAATTTCCTGAGCATTATCCTTGGTAACCTTGATATAGTCTACCATGTTTACATTATCAACGGATTCACCCTTGATAAACTTAACAGCCATATCGCCTGCTGTACGAGCCTGTGAGAAGTGGTCATTGAATACTGTACCTGTCTGCTTGCCATCGATAACGTTCTGAACAGCCTCTGTCAGAGCATCAACACCTACTAAATAGATATCTTTGTTTACGGTACGTCCTGCTGCTTCGATTGCCTGAAGTGCACCAAGTGCCATAGCATCGTTGTTGCAGAAGATTACTTCAATCTGATCACCATACTGTGTTAAAGCATCCTGAGCGATCTGCTGAGCTTTTGCCTGATCCCAGTCACCGCGCTGCTTTAACAGTTCTTTAACCTGCATGCCGGAATCTGTAAGAGCCTTAACAGAGAATTCTGTTCTGTACTGAGCATCTACGTTCTCCGGGTCACCCTGGATCATAATATAAGAAACAACGCCGTCACCGTTAATATCGCCCTTGTTGGAAGTTTCAAAAATTTCTTCTCCCTGATAGGTACCGGACTGTCTGGCATCACAACCTACATAAGTAGCGTTAATCTTGTCGTCACTCCATCTCTGCTCTTCCTGAGTATCTGGCTCACGGTTAATGTAAACAACCGGGATTCCTGCTTCCTTACACATATCTGTGATTTCCGGAGCAGAAGAAGCCTGCACAAGGTTTAAAATCAATACATCGTATTTCTGGGTAATGAAGTTCTGGATCTGGTTAGTCTGTTCCGCCTGATCACCCTTACCATCCTGGATTACAACATTTTCTTTCTTAAAGCCTAAGTCCTCTGTCAGATAGCGCTGAAGCTCTGTACGGTAAAGTGTCATAAAGTTATCATCAAATTTGTAAATTGAGATACCGACTTTCTTATCCGCCACATCTCCGCCGACTGCATCTTTAACTGCTTCTGCGGTGGTCTCTGCGCTTGCCTCCTCCTTCTTGGTCTCTGCTGCTGTAGTAGCCTCTGGTGCCGCTGTTGTTGCCTTGGTTCCTGCTCCACAGCCTGCCATGGAAAATACCATTGCTGAGGCAAGGCCTACTGCTAATGCTTTTTTGAGTAATCTCATGATAAATCCTCCCTTATCATTATATTGTTATCGATTGGTGTTTTTACCTTACCGACATGCACATTATAGCTTTCTTTTGTGCAGTTTTCCATATGATATTTTTCGGATATATATCGATTTTTTTAGATTCTTCCTTTTTCCATCAAAGAAATTCGATATTTTTACTCATTATGCACAACTGACCGCCCATTACTGGGCGGTCAGTGCCTTCTGTCTGCATTCATAATACTTATCCCGGTCCAATTTTACAATTTCCTGTACATTTTGACCAAGAGATTCCGCAGCAGCGATTTTGAAAATAACATTTGCATATTCCTTGCTGTCACATTGAACTGATCCAAACAGTTTTCCCGTGCGCAGCCCTTCAAGCCCCTGAGGCGTCCCGTCTATCCCTACAATTTTAACCGGCCTCATGTCCCCTTTCCGTTCCAGAGCGTCAGCAGCGCCCAAAGCCATGTCATCATTGTTGCATATCACCACTTCCACCTCATCCGGATACTCCAAAAGCCACTGCTCCATCCAGGCGGATGCCTGGCTTCTGTCCCAGTTGGCAATTCCGCCGGTGATCTTTTCTAACGGAACTCCGCCATCCTTTAAGGTTTGAATGGACCATTCCGTTCGGATCAAGGAGTCCTGATGGCTGTTTTCTCCTTCCAAAAGAACATAGCTGACCTTTCCATCCCCATTTAAGTCAAGGGAAGAAGGATCTTTTTTATAGGCATCCACCAGGATGTTGCCCTGCAGGGTTGCAGACTCTTTTGCATTTTCTCCCACATAGTAAAGCTTTTCCCAGCGCCGCATATCCTCCTCCACCGGCTCCCGGTTAAAGAATACCACCGGAAGGCTGGCATCCATGGCTTTGTTTATGATATTGGAGGCCACGGAGCGATCCACAATATTTACGCAGATGGTATCATAGCCAAGGGATATGAAACGGTCCACCTGACTGTTCTGGGTATTCTGATTCCCCTTAGCATCCACAATATCCATGACAACCTTAATACCTGTTTCCTTTTCGTATTCCTTGGCCTGCTCCTCAATATTCCCCCTGAGCGTATTAATAAAGGAATCATCCCCACGGTATAGGGTCACCCCTATACGTATGGACTTTTTTTCTTCCTTTCCGCCATCCTTCCTGCTCTGATAAAACACTCCCCAAAGTGTCAGCAGCAGAATAACCACCACCGCCAGGATACCATATCGTTTCTTCATATTCCATCCCCCATCTCAATCAATTGGATACAAAATCCTTTCAAATTTGCTTTCCCGTAGATTGGCCTTCTGAATATAGTAAGAATCCAAAACAATTTGCGTTCTTTGAAGCCCTCCATGAACTGCTTCCACAGCCTTTTCGATGCTCATATAGCCCGCATCAAACTGGTCACTTACCACCAGTCCTTTAATAACTCCATTATCTAACTCCTTTAAAAGTTTGGTCGTGCTGCCGATTCCGTAAAGCCCTTTAATGACATTACCGTATACCGGGCTCCCTGAAATGATGTCCGCGGACTCATCAAGGCTCCTGACATCAATCGCTGCAATGACTGCTTTTCCGCTTCCGGGGTAAACCATGCCCTCAACGGCCTCCCGGAAGGTGCCCTCCTCCTTTTTCTCAAAAAGCTTCATTGAAAATCCGGATTTTGATAGAGAAGATACCAGTCCGTCATATATCTCTCTGTTATACCCTAACTCAAGCCCTTCCGTAAAAATCCATACAGGGATATCCGGAGAATTCTCCGCTGCAATTGCCTGTCCCAGCAATCCTCCTTCCTCCTCATAATCCGGAGATATGCCGCTTTTAACCTGATCATTGGGAGGTAAGCTTCCCAACATAACGGCAGGACTGTTTAAAACCATATCATCCATCTTTTTTACACATTCCACCGGCTTTACGGGGATCAGGACCACAGCTGATGCGCCGTCATTAATTTCCCTCTGAACCAGTTCTATCTGCTGATTGGCATCCCCTTTCTCATAGAGTGTAATAAAGCTGATATCTACGTTATACTCCTCTGCCGCCTTATCAGCACCCTTTCTGAAATTTACGTAATAGTCATCGGAGGTATCACCGATGATGACGGAAACCGGATATATTTCTGTTTTCTTCTCCTTAATGATCAAATCCGTGGAGGATAAAAGAAACAGGAACACAAGCACTCCCGCCAGCAGAGTCCACAATATTTTTTCCTGTTTTGTCATAATTTACTTTCCTTTTCATCGCCCATGCTTTTGGGGCATAGAGGTATACCCGAAGGGTGATTCCCTTTCATCGCCCATTCTCTTCGGGCACAGAGGAAGAACTATAGGGAACCGCAGGAAGGCAGATGGTGATTACCGTTCCTTCATCAGGCTCTGACTCAATAATCAGGCCGTACTTTTCCCCAAAATACAGCTTGATCCTCTCATTGACGTTTTTCACGCCAATCCCTGAACCCTTTTTTGAAGTAACATGGACCTGATCGGAAAATAAGCCCGCCATCTGGTCTTCTGTCATTCCAAGGCCATTGTCCTTCACCATAAAGAATAAATCATCTCCCTCTTTCCAGACCTTTAAAGTAATTTCTCCGTCTCCATCCATGAACTCCATTCCGTGATAGATGGCATTTTCCACAAGCGGCTGCAAAACCAGCTTTAAACAGGAAAGCTCCATACATTCCTCGGATGCATCAATTTCGTAGGAGAATTTATTCTTAAAACGCATGTGTTGGATCATCAAATAATTCCGTACGTGTTCCAATTCATCACTGACCGTAATAATACTCTTTCCTTTGCTTAAGCTGATCCGGAAAAACCGTGCCAGGGCCGTCACCGCTTTGACCGCCTCCGCCTTTTGCTCGTTTTCAATCATCCACACGATGATATCAAGGGTATTATAAAGGAAATGGGGATTGATCTGTGACTGTAAGGTATCAAATTCCTGTTTTCTCTTGGCCTCATGCTCCGCAACGATATCATCCATCAGCACCCGGATCTGCTTTGCCATATTTTTAATGGAATTTCCAAGATGCTGGATTTCATAGGACCCTCCGATGGATATTGCCGCCTGCAGATTTCCCTCTTCCAGAATTCCCACGGATTTTTCCAGTTCCTTGATTGGATTGGTGATACGGGATGAAATATAGGAGTTAATCAGGGCAAGTATAAACAGGATCAGGGTTATGAGGAACACGATAAAAAGCCTGGTCTTAATGGAATTTAAAGAAACCACATTTTTAGGCGTCACCCCAATGATCTTCCAACCCGTATAGCCAATGGATTTTACCGTAATGATCCGGGTCTCCCCCTGAAATTCCTCCCGGTGGTTTCCATCTTTATAGCCGGCTGCCATCAGATTATTCTCCTGCATCCGGCCGGAATCGATAAGCTGGATCTTAGGATGGTACAGGATTTGCCCGTCATTGCTGATCAGATACACATAACCGCCCTTTCCTGTGGTCACTCCGTCAAAAAGATGTTCCAGGCTGGAATAGCTTAAGTCCACCAAAAGCACACCCTGTGTGGTAGAGGTCCCTTCCGTCAGTTCTACGGCCCTCGATAAAGATATCACCCAACGGTACTGGTTTTCATTGCTGTCAAAAATGTACTGGACATGGGGATATGAGAAATGTTGGTTTTCCGTCTTCTCCAAAGCATTTAAAAACCAATTTTCCCTGGTCACGTCAAGGCCGCTTTTAAGCCTTGCGGCAGGAACTGCTTCCACCATGGTGCCTGATTGGGTAAAGAGAGCGATATTGTCCACATTATCCTTGTTGTTATCATACAGAAGCGTGATCTCGTTATTAATGGATTCCGAAGAAAGATCAGCATTTTTCACGGCGCCATAATACAGGGAATCCGACAGCTTCATGACCGTAAGAAGATAGGATTCCACAGACCTGGCCACCTGATGAATAAGGCTCTGGTTTTCCTCCTGCACCATCTCTCCCACCTGGGTGGAAAGGCGCTGATATAAGGAAAATGTAATCAAAAGACTGGCTGCCAAAGCAGTCACGGTAAAATATACAAAAATAGTATAACGAATGCTTATATTCTTTCTTTCCATTACCTGGCTCCGCGGAATTTAGTAGGTGATACACCGAATTTTTTCTTAAATACATAGCTGAAATAGTTTTGTTCCTGATACCCCACCTTTGCTGCCACCACATAGGTCTTATCGTCTGTTTTGTTAAGCAGTTCTACTGCCTTATTCAGACGGATATCTGTCAGATACGCGATGTAAGCCTGTCCGGTTTCTTTTTTAAACATGGTGGAAAAATATGCCGGGCTCATATGAAGGTGGCGGCAAATCATTTCCACAGACAAATCAGGATTCTGGTAGTGATCCATAATATACTGCTTTGCTTCCTGGATTACCTGGCGTGTGGTGAAATCACGCTCCTGGTTAATGAACTGGTTCATTTTCCCTGCAATTTTAAAAAGCCACTGGCCAAATTCCTCTTTCTTCTTTATCCTATCAAAGATTTCCATGCCCTTTAACTCTCCGCCCATAATATCCTCAAGGGCCAGGTCATACTGCTGCATCATCTGGAGAACGCTGTTTAATACGCCGAACATATAAACCTGCTGCTGGCGGTAATGGACTTTAGCGGATTCCATCTTTTCAATGATCCTGGTAACCGCTGCTTCGATCTTTTCGCCGGGGCCAAATTTTATGGCCGAGATTAAATCCGCTTCTGTTACACTGTCAAATTCCAGCTTTCCTACTCCCACCGGCTCCATATCATTGATGTAAATGGTGGTCCCTCTTCCTGCTATGGCCTTATAGCCCAGAGCGTCAATGGACGACTGGTAGGCTTCTCTGAAACCAGTCAGTTCCCGGAAGCTTTTGCCAATGCCCATGGTGACCGGGACTTCCAGAATCCGCTTCGTTTCCTTGCAGATATCTCCCAGTACATCGATCAGCCCTGTCGTCGAGTTGTCATCGTCAAGAGCAACGATCACCACCATCTCTGCCTCTGAAACGGACTGGAAAAGAGCAAACCGGCAATAACCCTCTAACTTTTCCCTGACGATCTGCATGACGGATATGGGGATGAGTTCTTCCTCATTGTGAAGGGACAGAGTTTCCCTGACCTCCCCCTTCTCCACATCAATGGATACGATGATCCATTTCCTTGCCCCCATGACAGGCACACCATACTCCCTAAGCTTCTGTTCCACCAGCTCTTCCGAAAGATTTTTGTGTACCAGATCATTGAAAAACTGCTCCCTGATGATGGGAAGGCTTTTCCGGTAATTCTCACGAAGACGGTTTAAATTCCTTTTTTCTTCTATTTCCTGATCCAGATTCCCCTTGATCCTTTTTAATATGGAGGTCAGTTCTTCCACATTGACCGGCTTTAAAATGTACTCCGTCACATTCAGCTTGATCGCCCTCTGGGCATATTCAAAATCATCGTAGCCGGAAAAGATCACCACCTTCATGGAAGGGTACCGCTGCCGTACCTTTTCTGCAAGTGCCAGTCCATCCATGTATGGCATCCGGATATCCGTTAAAACCACATCAGGTTCCAAAATCTCGATCTTTTCCATGGCATCTTCGCCATTTTCCGCATCTCCCACCACCCGGAATCCGGCTGTCTGCCATTCGATTTTTTTTATAATGCTTTTACGTACTTCTTCTTCGTCATCCACTAAAATTATGCTGTATAAGTCCATGCTGTTCTTCCCCTCTAATAATCCTGTCGGGTATACTTAAAACCCAAAACCATGGGCAATAAACCAGGTTACTGCTGCTGTATCTGATAAAGCAGGGCATTAACGATTGCCGCTGCCACATTGCTTCCTCCCTTTCTTCCTCTGGCCACAATATAAGGAATGTCAGAAAGGGACATGATCATTTCCTTTGACTGCACCACATTGACAAAGCCAACCGGAACGCCGATGATTAGCCGGGGATGGATTTTCCCTTCTTTTATTAATTCATAAAGGCGTACTAAGGCTGTGGGGGCGTTTCCTACTGCAAAAATACAATTCTCCGAAAGCTCTGACGCCTTATCCATGCTGGCACAGGCACGGGTGGTATGGTGAAGCTTTGCGTATTCTGCAACATCCTCATCGGCCATAAAGCAGCTGACGCTGCAGCCATTGCGTTTTAAGGCACCCTTATTAATGCCGGCCATTCCCATATTCGTATCCGTAATGATCCGCACGCCTTCCTTTAATGCCCGGATCCCTTCCTGTACGGCGTGGTGAGAAAATACCAGATTATCCGCATATTCAAAATCAGCGGTGGTATGTATCACCCGTTTGATCACCAATTCACATTCCGGATCAAGGACTTTTTCTCCAAGCTCCATGGTAATCAGCTCAAAACTTCTCTTCTCTATTTCCTCGGGAAGCACCCGCTCCAGCTCTTTTAGCTCCATCTGTTCCTCCTTATAAGTCCGCAGTTCCGTCCGCAAATCCTGTCATGCTCTATTTCACGCTGCTCATTGCTTTCGTGAATAGTATCTCATAGATCCGTTCCATGTCAAGGCTGTTCCTTAAATGAGCGGCCAGCCGTTCATATTGCTCTTCCTTATATTCCTGGTAGTTAAAACTGCCATCTAAATCCAGGGTAACGCCCTTCTTCTTTGCAAGAGCTTCTACAATGGTCATTGCGATTCCTTCCTTATCAAAGAATCCATGGATATAGGTGCCGTATACATTTCCCCGCTGGCATCCGTCCATTTTCGCCAAGCGGGAACCGGACTGGCATTCCATAACATAGGCAAGAGGCGGTACGGATCTGGTGGTTTCTCCCATGTGGATTTCATACCCTTCCACCTCGATACCTGACAGTTCCTCAAATATCCCTCCTATACTGGTACAGGAACCTGCCACTCTTGTTCTTGTCTTTTCCTTTCCAAACACGGTGCGGACCGGCAGAAGTTCCATACCCCGTACCGGCAGGACAGCCTCTCCCGTTTCCACCTGAAAGGGATCGGATATGCTTTCTCCAAGCATCTGAAAGCCGCCGCAGATGCCAAATACCGGAACCTCTCTGGCCTGTAGCTTAAGGATTGCCGCCTCTAAGCCGCTTTCCCGCATCCAGAGCAGATCTTCAATGGTATTTTTACTGCCAGGCAGAATGACCAGATCCGGATTACCAAGATCAGAAACCCGGTCCACATATCGCAGGCTTACCCATGGTATCGTAGAAAAAACCTGAAAATCCGTGAAATTGGAGATTCTTGGCAAACGGATCACGGCGATTTCCACTGCGGTCCGGTCCGTTCTGACGGTTCCTGCCAGATGGTTTCCAAGACTGTCCTCCTCTTCCAGATCCACATCCATATATGGTACCACACCGGCAACCGGGATAGAAAGCTGTTTTTCAATCATTTCTAACCCTGGGTCCAGAATTGTCTTGTCTCCCCGAAATTTATTGACGATCAGGCCTTTGATCCTGGTTCTTTCATCTGGCTCCAAAAGCATTACAGTTCCGTAAAGCTGTGCAAACACTCCTCCCCGGTCAATATCTCCTACTAAAAGCACCGGGGCATCCGCCATCTTTGCCATTCCCATATTTACAATGTCATCCTGCTTTAAATTAATCTCCGCCGGGCTGCCGGCTCCTTCAATGACAATGATATCGTACTCCTCTGACAGCTTTTGGAATGCCCGTTCTACCTCTGGCACCAGCTCTTTTTTATATGCAAAATACTCTCTGGCAGGCATATTGCCAATGGATATGCCATTTACAATTACCTGGGACCCAATATCATTGGTCGGCTTTAACAGGATGGGGTTCATGGCAGCCTCTGGCTTTACTCCTGCCGCTTCCGCCTGAACCGCCTGGGCTCTGCCCATCTCAAGCCCTTCCTCCGTAATATAGGAATTTAAAGCCATGTTCTGTGATTTAAAAGGGGCCACCCGGTAGCCATCCTGCTTAAAGATCCGGCATAAACCGGCCGCAATCAGGCTTTTCCCTGCATTGGACATGGTTCCCTGTATCATGATCGTCTTTGCCATACGGTTATTTCCCTTCTGTCACTATGGATTTTAATATGGAAAGAAATTCTTCATTTTCTTTCCTCAGCTTTACACAGATCCGGTAATAGGTATCATCAAGTCCTCTGTAATTGGAACAGGAACGTATCAGTACTTTCCGGTCCAGAAGCTGTTTATAAAGAAGCTTCTCTTTCCCAGGAGCCTCTGGCCTTAAATCCCGGAAAAAAATATAATTAGCCATGGAATCAAAAACCAGAAAACCAAGGGAAGAAAGAACTGATTTTAAATATTCCCTTTCACAGGTAATCTCCTGTCTTGTTCTCTTTACGTATTCTGTCTCCAAAAGGGCCGCCTCTCCTGCCGCCTGGGCAAGGCTGGAAACGCTCCAGGGCTGACGTATGAGATTCATCTGGTCCAGGACTTCTCTTCCTGTGCATATCCCATAGCCCAGGCGCAGACCGGCCATAGCGTATAGCTTTGTAAACGCCTTTAAAAGGAAGACGTTTTCATAACCGCCGTTTCCTATGAGATCAAGGACTGAATATCTCTCAGGCTCCTGTAAAAATTCATTAAAACATTCATCTACCACACAAAAAATCCCGTGGTCCCTGGAATACTCCAGAATCCCTTCCATCGCTTCTTTCTCTATGGCAAATCCGGTGGGATTATTGGGGTTGCATAAAAACAGCATTTGGATATCAATCCCGTTTTTTTCCAGCCAGTCGATCAGTTCTTTTTCAGATAGGCGAAACCCGCTTTCTTCTTTTAAGCAATAGTGCCCGATGCTGCAGGAAGAGGCCTTAAGGGCCTGTTCATATTCCAGAAAGGAAGGGGCGATCAACAGGGCATTTTTCGGTTTTAATGCCTGTACGACCTGAAAGATTAAATCTGCTGCTCCGTTTCCGCAGATAATATTCTCTGCCGGAACGCCGTGAAACCTTGCCAGTTCCTTCCGAAGCCTTATGGATTGGCTGTCAGGATAGAAGGAACAACTGTCTGCCGCTTTATAAAGAGCCTCCTTTACCCCAAGGGGAAGCCCCAGGGGATTTATGTTGGCTGAATAGTCCATTGTCACGTTGTTGGTGTATATATCTCCGCCATGCTGATATTCCATATTATTTTTCTCCTAAATGATTGTGCTAAAAAACGATAAGGAACAGCAGGAATACAGGGATCAGGGCTAACACATAGGTAACTGTCATAAGACAATTGGCTCTGGGGATATCCTCGTATTCCACCGGTCTTACCGCATCTCCAATGGTCGGCTTTTCATATAGCTTTCCAAAATAACAGGCATTTCCCGCCAGCTGGATCTGCAGCGCCCCTGCACAGACCGCCTCCGTCTGGGCTGAATTGGGACTTTTGTGATTGAAGCGGTCCCTCTTAAATATTAGGAAGCCATTCCTGCCGCTGTATGGGTTTCTCTTTTTCCTGATTCCATAAAAAAACTGACATACATATCCTGCTCCTATCATTAGGGCTGCGGATAGCCGGGCCGGTATGAAATTACAGGCATCATCAAGCTTTGCTGCTGCCCGTCCAAACCAGAGATACCTTTCGTTTTTATAGCCCACCATGGAATCCATGGTGTTTACTGCTTTATATAAAAAGACTCCCACTCCTCCCAAAAAAGCCATAAAGAGCAGAGGGGCTATGATTCCATCCGAAGTGTTTTCCGCTACGGTTTCAACCGCTGCTTTTGTGATCCCTTCTTCTGACAATTCTTTCGTATCACGGCCTACGATCATGGATACGGCCTGCCTGGCTCCTTCCACATCTCCGTTGGAAAAGGCCTTATAGACCTTCATGCTCTCTTCCCGCAGGGAACGCCATGCCATCATCTGGCCGCACATTATGCTTTCTATGAAAAACCCCGCATAGGGAGAAAGAAAGTAAGCAGCCCAAAGAATTGCCCCGGATACGGTACCAGTGATTAAAAGCACAAGAATCATCAGCCATAAACCGGCTCTTCTTTCCCCTACTTCTCCCTTAGGAAACCTTTCCCTTAGTTTTCCCTCCAGCCAGCTTATGAGAGAGCCTATGCCGCAGACAGGATGCCAAAGCCAGCGGGGATCTCCAAAGCACAGATCCAGAAAGCATCCTGTCAGTACTGCTGCTAAATGTAATCGTATCATTCTTTTATTTCCTGACCTTTTGTCTATTTAATCCTGGTTCCAATCCCACACACCATACGGTAAACTTCCTTAGAAGTCCGGGCCAATCTTACGGAGGCCCTTCCCGAAGCTTCTCTTAAATCCCTGTCCTCCGGGTCAAGAGGTACGATACCGCAGCCCAGTTCATCGGAGGTAATAATAACATTGGGATTTTGTTCCTCAATCGCATCAACAAATGCATCAACGCTTTTTCCTTCTTTTAAGATCCGCCTTATATACTCATGAAGCCCATGAATGATTGGGCATTTCATGGCAGCTTCAAAGCTGTCCCTGACGCCCTCTGCGACCTCATACGTTTCCTTTTTTTCTTTTTCAAACATGAATGAATCAAACGGATTCGTTATTTTATCAGCACTTTTTGCCAGTTCCAAGGCAAATGCCAGCTTCCCTTGCCATGCTCCGCCAATAATTAATATCATATTTCCTCTTTCCTGCCCATGTTTTCTGGGCATAAAGGTATACCCCCAGGGTGTTTCCTCTTTCCTGCCCACGTTTTCTGGGCATAAAGGTATACCCCCAGGGTGTTTCCTCTTTCCTGCCCATACCTTTTGGACAATGCACATCCCGCTTTTATAAAGACATTAGATGAGAAATCACTGCCAATCCCGCCACAAGAGCCAATTCACATATCTGCAGAAAATATCCTGCCAGATCGCCGGTAATTCCTCCGAATTCCTTCTTTGCCATAGAATAATAATACCAATAAATAAGAATAGAAATGAAAAGAGTCATGGCAGCAGGCATTGTTCCTGCCAAATACCATATCCCCCATTCTGCCGCTGCCAGATACAAGACCATAGTAATTGCCACAGTCCGTTTCTGTGCTGCTCCGGAAAAAGAAGCCGCCAGTCCGCTCTCCTTAGCCATTGGGAATGTAACGACGGACAGGCCGCTTAATGCCCTTGTAACTACGAATATTATGGAATAGGCCGGTATCATAGCCGGGCGCATTTCTAAAAAAGCGGCAAGATAGAGTATCAGATAGACGCAGCATCCGATGATGGCAAAAGCACCTGTATGGGGATCCTTTAATATCTCAAGCTTTTTCTTCCTGTCCCCATGGGAGGATTTTGCATCAATCACATCCAGAAATCCATCCATATGGATGCCCCCTGTAACCAGGATCGGAATTACTACCGGGAGAATCTGCCCGAACTGACGGAAGCCAAGGGCATCGCAGCCACGAAAAACTGCAAATTCCAGTAAACCGATAACTGCCCCGATAAGAGGAAAAAAACACATGACATATTTCATCCGCTCCTTTGTCCATTCCATCTGGGGCATCGGAATACGGGAATACATAGAAAACGCTATTACCAAACTGCCAATTAAATTCATATTCCTCCTCCTCATATTGCTTGAACCAGACAACACGCCTGAAACTAAAATTATCATATCACAGAATAGGAAAAATGTCATTTCCATTCAAAAGTACAATCTTTGTTTTCACATAATATTAAAAAGGGACGTCCAAAACTTAAAGAGAAACGCTGCGAAATAAAACAGCGTTTCTCTTTAAGTTTTAATATATGTACGCATATAATTATATTCCGGTCAATAAGTTCTTTTTCCAAAATACTAATATCATACCAAGAACACACACCAATCCTTCTGTCATAACAAATGCCAGCCATACACCTGTCATTCCCAAAATCCGGCTCAGTATGAGCACCATGGGAACAAGAATCACGCACCCCCGCGACACAGAAATAACAAAAGCATTCAGCCCACTCTCGGCAGCACTTAAATACATGCATACAATAATATTGATTCCCGCAAAGAAAAAACCGGCGAAGTAGATCCTAAGCCCCTCCCTGGCAAGAAGTACAATTGCTGCATTCTGCTCACTGTTAAACACATTGATCATTTGATCCGAACAGAAAAATACCAGTGTATAAATTGCTGACGCTATTGCCAGGGAGGTGATAACCGCATATTGAAGCAGTTTTTTTATAATAGTACGATTCCCCGAGCCATAAGCCTTGCTGATTAACGGCTGTATTCCCTGTGCAATTCCAGTAAATACGGAGATCCCTACCAGTGCTATATTGGCCACAATCCCGTAGGAGGCAACCCCTAAGTTTCCCTCCAGCCCCAGGATGACCAGATTAAAGGTGATCAAAACAATCGCCGAAGACACCTCCGTAATAAATGCGGCCAGTCCCAGACCAAGAATATCGCGGACAGCCTTCCACTGAATTCTGCTTTTTAACCACCGGAGACTGCTTTTCCCCTGTATAAAGTGGGCAGATAAAACCACAAGACTGATGACGGGTGCCAGACCGGTGGCAAAGGCTGCACCAAACATCCCCATCCCAAACGGAAACATAAATACATAGTCCAAAATTATATTGGATAAGCTTCCTGTCAGCATTGCAATCATTGACAGCTTAGGATTATTGTCATTTCTTACAAATGCCAGCATGACATTGTTCAGGATAAAAAACGGTGCAAAGTAGAGTATGGTGCTTAAATATGACTTAGTCAGAGGCAGTGTGGCTGCGTCGGCTCCCAATAATACAGCCAGAGTACCGGTGCCCAGGACTCCTGTGATTGCGAACAGCACACCCGCCAGAATTCCCAGCTTTAAACTGATGGTAAAAACGGCATTTATCAGTTTTCCCCCATTCTGGGATTTCAGAATGCTGTAGCGGGTAGCACCTCCTATACCGATCATCAATCCAGTACCGTTTATCAGGCTGTAAATCCCAATTGAAAAATTCAGTGCTGCCAGGCCTGCAGCGCCCAGTGACTTTGATACAAAAAAGGTGTCTGCCAGTATATAGCAGGAGAGCCCGATCATCCCCAGAATATTAAGGCTCACGTATTTGGTGTAGTCTTTTAAGACAGATTGTTCCATCTCATATCCTCCTTTGAACATAAAAAAGGTGTTCTTAAAATATTCCTTCTACGACCTAACGGAATATTTCAGAACACCTTAAAATTCTTTACCCGGTGGCAAAGAACAGGTTATTTATTAAAACCAGAATTATCATAATATAGTTTTAACTGTTTGTCAATCCTTTATGATTTTAACCCTATCTTTATGATATTTCAAAAATTACTTTNNTTACTCATCCTTTTTATCAAAAAGGGTTTTTTCAAACCACTGAAATCCCATAATCAGCAGTGTGATAATGATGATAACGATAAATATGCTGAACATTCCCTTCCACATGATGTCCAGGGACAAAAGAAATTTATCAAGCATAACTGGCTCCTTTCTATCCGACAGCTGAATTCCCGTTCGCGGATGCTGGTCATAATAAGGTTGTCAAAAGGTTTAAGACAATTCCGCCTGCTAAAACAGAAGCAATCTGGCCGGAAACATTTGCCCCAATGGCATGCATCAACAAATGATTGGTGGGATCTTCTTTAATGGACATCTTCTGAACAACCCGGGCTGACATAGGGAAAGCGGAGATACCGGCTGCGCCTATCATAGGATTGATCTTGTTCTTACGGAATAAATTAATGAACTTGGCAAACAGCACTCCCCCTATGGTGTCGAATACAAATGCAACAAGGCCAAGGACGAGAATAAGAAGGGTCTGCCAGGTTACAAAGGCTTCCGCCCTCATGCTGAAGGAAACAGTAATGCCCAGAAGCAGGGTGACCAGATTGGCAAGAATATTCTGTGCCGCATCCGATAAGCTGTGTAAAACGCCGCATTCTCTTAACAGGTTTCCAAACATCAGAAAGCCCACCAGGGAAACGGACTGGGGTGCAACAAATCCAGCAATCATGGTGACTGCAATGGGGAAAATGATTCGGATTCTCTTGGATACGGATACCGGATTATAAGGCATCCGGATCAAGCGCTCCTTTTTGGTTGTAACCAGCCGAATTGCAAAGGGCTGTACCAAAGGAACCAGAGCCATATAGGAATAAGCCGCCACCGCAATTGGCCCGATGTAATTTGATTTGAGTATCTGGGATACCAGAATAGAAGTCGGCCCGTCAGCAGCACCGATAATTCCTATGGAAGCTGCGTCAGTAAGGTTAAATCCAAGTAAAACAGCTACAGAAATCGTTAAAAAGATACCAAATTGGGCCGCTGCACCAAACAGCATCATAATGGGATTGGATAACAAAGGCCCAAAATCGATCATAGCCCCGATCCCGATAAACAAAAGAAGAGGCAGCGCCTCTGAGGCTTCGATCCCTGATTCAAACAGCCACTGGATAATACCATGAGTATTACCTATGCCGGGCAGAGTCTGATCGATCACGCCGGACAGGGGCAGGTTGACCAGTATCGCTCCAAATCCCATGGGGAGAAGAAGCGAAGGCTCGTACCCTTTTTTAATAGCAAGATAGATCAGCAAAAATCCGACGAGATACATGATTAACTGAGGAACGGTTACAGAGGTAAGACCTGACAGCAAAAAATTCATATTAAATCTCCCTTCATGCTAGTACTCTTTTGTATCGGTGAGGTCACGTATACAACCAAAAAGACAAGACTCGGCCCTAAATTAGGACACAGGTCTTGTCTTTTCAAATTAAACCAGAACATTGCTGTTCAGGATGTTGATTTAACTGCATGCTGATAAATTAGAAGGCCTTTTTTAGCCGGCGCATGCTGACTACTCCCCCATATCTGATTAACTTTACCATATCATAAATATATCCATAAGTCAATCTTGTCCGGAACTTTTATGACCTCTTAACACATAGAAATTGCGGGAAAGGCAGGGCCATTTCCTGTTATGGCAGCAACTCTTCCAAATCAGGAAGCATTTTTAAGCTCCTTTTTAAAATTCCCTTCATATAAGCGATCGCGATTCCATAATTGGTAAATGGCACACCGGCATCTGACGCACACTTTCTTCGGTATTCTATCTCCCTTTCATTTAACATGCAGCCGCCGCAGTGGATGATCAGCTTATAGGCTGACAAGTCTTCCGGGAATTCCCGTCCGGAGGAAGTTTCTATGAGAAGCTCTTTCCCTGTATACTGGTAAAGCCAGCGGGGAAGCTTTACGGTACCGATATCATCACACTGCCTGTGATGGGTACAGCCTTCCGAGATCAGGATCCTGTCCCCATCCATTAGATCCCCGATAGCCGCCACTCCCTTGACCGCATCCTCTAAAAAGCCTTTGTACCTGGCCAGAAGGATAGAGAAGGATGTGAGAAGAATCTCTTCCGGCGTATCCTTACTTACCTGCTCAAAGACCTGGCTGTCCGTAATGACAAGGGCCGGTCTGGTTCCCAGCCTTTTAAGGGTTTCCTTTAATTCCGTTTCACGCACTGCCACCGATATGGCACCGGCCTCCAGGATATCCCGGATCACCTGCTGCTGGGGCAGGATGAGACGGCCCTTTGGCGCCGCCTTGTCAATGGGGATCACCAATACCACCAGGTCGAATGGATTCAGCAAATCTCCTACGATCCTCATTTTTGTATCCCCGGTGTTTACAAGGCTTCCGATCCTTTCCTTTAATTCGTGGATGAACAGGCCGTCAGACGCACTGACAGAAAGTCCGTCATCATAGGCCTGTGGTCCGGTTAAATCACACTTATTATAAGCAACCACATAGGGGATCTTCTTTTCCTTAAACAAAAGGATCAATTCTTCATCGGTTTCTGTCTTTCCAACAGCCCCATCCACAACCAGGACCGCACAATCCGCCCGGTTTAAAATCTGCTTTGTCTTCCTTACCCGCATCTCGCCCAGGGAGCCTTCATCGTCAAACCCCGGCGTATCAATGATGACCACCGGTCCCATGGGAAGAAGCTCCATGGATTTATAAACAGGATCCGTAGTGGTCCCTTTCACTTCCGATACAACGGACAGTTCCTGCCCTGTCACTGCATTGACAACGCTTGATTTTCCTGCATTGCGGCGGCCAAAAAAGCCGATATGCACCCGCTCAGAGGATGGTGTTTCATTAAGTCCCATGCCTGTCACCTCTTCCTACTGTCAATTTTCGCGATGGCAGTGAGCCAAAGCCAAGCTTATTTAGCCCTGGCAGCTGCCAGCTGGATCAGAAACGGAAATCCCTGATACCTTTTTCTATTTTCTGCAAATGGTCTTCACAGATCAAACGAACCTTTTCCTTTGGAATATGGTTCAGCTCCGCTGCTATCAGGGCCTCGCCAACTTTTTTCGTATCCTCGGAAGCATAATCCATTAAGTATTCTTTTAGTGTCATCAGAGCATTGGGCTGGCAGCAGTTCTGGATCTGGCCGCTTTTGCAAAGACTCATAAAACGGTCTCCCGTACGCCCCTCCCTGTAACAGGCGGTGCAAAAAGAAGGAATATAACCCATATCCATGAGCCAATGGACCACCTCATCAAGGGATCGCTGGTCGGATACGTCAAACTGCTCCGTATCTGTGGGACGGATGTCCTCCTGGTAACCGCCAACGCTGGTTCTGGAACCGCCGCTGATCTGGGATACTCCCAAACGGATCACCTTTTCTCTTACCTTCTGGCTCTCTCTGGTTGAAATAATCATTCCCGTATAAGGAACCGAAATCCGGATCAAAGCACAGATCTTTGCAAATATCTCATCATCAATCCCATTATCAAAAGCACCTGGGTCAATATCATCGGCTTTCTTGATACGGGGAACGCTAATGGTATGAGGTCCTACTCCATGAACTGCCTCCAAATGCTCCGCATGCATCAGAAGTCCTGCAAATTCATACTGGTACAGCTCAAGGCCAAAAAGAACACCCAGGCCTACATCATCTATCCCGCCCTCCATGGCCCGGTCCATGGCCTCTGTATGGTAGGAATAGTTATGCTTGGGGCCTGTTGGATGAAGCTTTTCATAGCTTTCCTTATGGTAGGTTTCCTGGAAGAGAATATAGGTCCCGATCTCTGCCTCTTTTAACTTCCGGTAATTCTCTACCGTAGTTGCCGCAATATTTATATTGACCCGGCGGATGGCGCCGTTTTTGTGCTTGATGGAATATATGGTTTTGACGCAATCCAGGATGTACTCGATGGGATTATTCACAGGATCCTCACCTGCTTCAATGGCAAGGCGTTTATGTCCCATATCCTGAAGGGCAATGACTTCCTTCTCCACTTCTTCCAGGGTCAGTTTTTTCCTGGCAATGTGTTTATTTTTTAAGTGGTAAGGACAGTAGGTACAGCCATTTACGCAGTAATTAGAAAGATAAAGAGGGGCAAACATGACGATGCGGCTTCCGTAGAAATCCTTTTTGATCTGCTCTGCCAGATCATAGACTTCCTGTATTTTCTCCGGAATGTCACAGGCAAGGAGGACAGATGCCTCCCGGTGGGTCAGGCCTTTTTCCAGCCTTGCCTTTGCAATGATCTGGTCGATCAGTTCTACATTGGCTTTGTTTTTCTCCGCATAATCAAGAGTTTCAAGAATTTCTTCGTGGGAAATGAATTCCTCCGCTTTCAGGGATTTTGGATCATACATTGTAATA
Organism: Hungatella sp. UBA3048; assembly: GCA_002367105.1. Lineage (GTDB taxonomy): Bacteria > Bacillota > Clostridia > Lachnospirales > Lachnospiraceae > Lacrimispora. The sequence continues at coordinate 44,500 of DFCS01000033.1, read as the reverse complement.
CTTCCTTTCTTTAGGGTCAGCATTTGCTTTTCCGTCAGTGGTTTATTAATTTCACAGGTATTGCCCTGGAAAAAACTGTTTTCTTATCTTCCTTAACCTTTCACACCCTGATAGGCCGTCTTGGAGCTGACTCCCTTTAATTTCCCGATCTTACCGGTCAGTGCGGAAATGGTGCTCTGAGGCGCATCCACAGCTATGCTTATGATGCTTACCTCCTTTTTCGGATAGGGGATCCCCATGCGGCCAATGATACACTTCCGGTATTCATGAAGGATTTCATTCAGCAGTTCCACAGATTCTTCCTCTTCCACAACGATGCCGATAACGGCGATTCTCGTTTCCATGCTTCTTCCTCCGTTCTTTTATCCTGGCGGTCATGCTTTATAAAAGCAAAAAACCGCGCCATTAAGGCGCGGCAAATCAAAGACTCCTCATATGCCGAACCTTCTACATCAAACTGTGTTTTTCGTGTCAGGATGCTGCTATGTTTGTATCATAACATAGATGAGAAATTTTTTCAATTTGGTTTTTTTGTATATTCTAACCTCATTAAGCAGTGTCGCGGTTGGGGATTATCCCATTGACTTTTCCTATTTGCTGCCGTCCTCAATATTTATCAGCATTTTGTTAAGCGTTGATTTGAATACATCGAGGTCTTCAAGAGATATGCCGTTAAGCACATCCGATTTGAATTTTTCTGCAACATCAAGCATAGCTGTCTCTATGTCTTTGCCGCTATCAGTTAATATTAATAACTTCATTCTTTTGTCGTCGTTACTGCTGATACGATTAACCCAGCCGTAAAGTTCCATCTTATCTAATAACCTGACTACACTAGGTTCTTTTAAAGACATTTTATCGGCCAACTGCTTTTGAGTAATCATATTATTATTTTTTATATAATAAAGTGCAATCCATTGGCTTCTTGTTATATTAAAATTATTCAGCCTTTTTTCTAAGGTATCCGCTAAATCCTTTGCCCCTTTACAAGTGACAAAAGCAATGCAATCATCTAAATTAAACATAGTACTCACCATTTGATTTTTTTATTTCATATATTAACATAAAACGACCTGGTGTACAATATTTTTCAAGGTCTTTTCCTGATATTATGAAAAATCAAGATGATTCGAGAGGTACCGCTCCATATAGTCCCATATTTCCTCTTCGTTAAATCTGGTATGATAGAGTTCCTTTTCACAGGCTTTAAAATCATAAAGCTTCAGACTATCCGTATTTATTATAATATTCTGAATCAGGTTATCAGCGATAGAGATAGAAACGGACATCGTTCCAAATGAATATCTACGTTCCAATTCCACATCAAATTTAGGCGATTGGGCGAACATCCAATTGTCAGACGTGAGGATTTTCTCTAATGGCGGCTGAAAGTTCATTTTATTAATGGATTCTATATGATTGCATTCAAAGGTCTCAATAAAAGCCCGGATCACTGACTGGGCAGTGATTTCACTGTTTATTTCAGATAGATTGATAACTCTGCTCCTTACTGATTCGACTCCTTTGGACTCTAACTTTATTTTTGACGGTGTAAGGGCATGTTCCAGCTGTTCAAAATTTACATTGACCAGTACCGTACCATGATACATGTAATTATCACCGTCCGTATAATAAGCATGACCGGAAAATTTTCGGTTTTTGAATAATAAGTCATTTCTGCCGCTAAATTCACAGTCGATCCCAAGCCGCTGCATTGCAGATAGTATGAGCTTGATAAAGCGGTCCTGACTGGCTGATGCCTCTTTTGTAATAAAGGTAAAATTAACATTGCCCTTGTCATGATACACCGCCCCGCCCCCGGAAAACCTGCGGACTGCTTTTATGTCATGCTCCCTTAAGTACTTTAAATCGCATTCTGCGTAAAGGTTCTGGTTCCTTCCTATAATCACAGAAGAATCGTTCTGCCATAGAAACAGGTGCAGATCTTCCTCGGAGGTTAAAAACAGCTGATGTTCTGCTGCTATATTAAAACAGGGATCAAATTCTTCGGATATCACTATTTTTTTCATTATTGATGCAAGGCTCCAATTCCAAAATCCAGTGCGGCTTCATGAATCGTTTCACTGGTAGTAGGGTGCGGGAATATGGTTTCAGAGATTTCTTTTTCAGTAAATCCATTGGCAATTGCTAAGGTTAATGAGCTGATTAAAGATGATGCATCGGCACCTATGATTGACCCGCCTATTATTTTACCTGTATTTATGTTTTTAATCAGTTTTAAAAAGCCTCTTGCCTCATTCATCGTCAAAGCTTTTCCATTTCCGGCAAAGGAAAATTTGCTTACATCAATATCAATGCCTTTGTTTTTTGCTTCGTCTTCACCGATACCGACACTTGCGATTTCCGGTGAAGTAAATATTACATTAGGGACTGCTGAATAATCCATTTCTCTATGCTTTCCTAATATATTTTCTACGGCAACAATCCCCTGATGGGAAGCCACGTGGGCCAGTTGAATGATATTTGTTACATCTCCAATTGCATAAATATTGTCAACATTTGTACGCATGGAATGATCTACTTGAATCCCTTTCCCATTGCTGTTTAATAAGACACCGCTCTTTTCAATGGATAATCCATCCAGATTCGGCTCCCTGCCAATAGCCACCAACACCTTTTCACTTACCACTAAGTGCTCCCCGGCATTGTTTTCATAAGTAATAACTGCCATACCATCAACGGAACTTTGGATTTTCTTGACCTTTGAACCGGTGTGAATGTGAATGTTATTTTCTTCTGCCATATCCCGTATCTCTTTTGAGATATCACCGTCTACCATGGTCAGTAATCGATCCATAAATTCTATCACATGGACATCAACGCCGAAATTTTTATAGATAAATGCAAATTCCATTCCGATCACACCACCGCCAATAATGGTTATGGATTGGGGAAGTTTATGATCAGACAGCGCTTTTGTGCTGTTCAGCACAAACGGTAGTTCCATACCAGGAATTGCAATATTAGAGATTTTCGAGCCTGTTGCTACGATAATATTTTGTGCCTTAATGATATAATTTTCTTCGCCTTTTATTGTTACTGTATTTTTATCCATAAAGGATGCCTGGCCGGAGATTACATTGATTTCATTTTTTTTCATAAGAAAATCAATTCCGGAAACGAGCCTGTCCTTGATCTTATCCTTACGGTCAATGACCTGTTTCATATTTACTGTAACCGGGCTGTCTGATTCAATCCCAAAGACTGACGCATTCCTTACCGTGTGACAGACTTCCGCAGATTTAACAAGTGATTTTGTAGGAATACAGCCGACATTAAGACAGGTTCCGCCTAATGCTGATTGCTCAACCAGAGTTACTTTCAGGCCGCTTTTAGCGGCATAAATAGCGGCTACATATCCGCCGGGACCAGCTCCTATGATAAGTAAATCGGCAGTTGCTTCCTTAGCGGTTCCCTGTGAGGTACAATCACAATCAGTTATCGCAGTCTCTTTGACTTCAGGATCCTCGGTGATTTCAAACATCTCAGCATTCGATGCGATGTCCAAGCCCTCTTCACATAATATTTTACTGACTGTTCCATCTGATGCGGCTTTAATCTGGCGGTTTCCTTTCGCCGTTTCTATTTGTACTAGGATGTCGCCGGAAGCGACCTTATCGCCTGTTTTTACATTTATTTTACCTACCTTGCCCGTTTTTCCACCAGGAATTATTGACATTTTAATAAGCATAAATTTTCTCCTTTTCTATAGAAAAAGAGCCAATTTTATAATATAGGCTCTTTTTGCATTTAATACTATTTAATCAATTGCCACACCGGATAACACTAATTTAACACCGTTAGATAAACAATCACCTACAGGGCAGGTATTCTCGATAAACTTTGCAAATTCCTCAATTTTATCTTTTGGTTCATTTGTTTTAAAATGCATTACGAAACGAATCTCCTGAAAGCCATTTCTTACATCAGCCAGTCCCATAAATCCGTCCGGATCAAGGTCCCCTTCCAACTCAACATGGAATTCCTCAAACGTAATATTGTGAGCTGCTGCAAATGCTTTCACTACGATGGACTGGCATGCGCCTAATGCACATAACAAGCCCTCCACAGGGTTCATCGCAGTATCTGTACCGCCCAGATCTTCTGGCTCGTCAAAAAGTATTTTAAAACCTCTTGAATTTGTTTCAACCTGTAACCCCTCAGGCAGTGCTTTCGCTGTTGCTTTAAATGTAGTCAACATAATACCATCTCCTTTTTTAATATGTATTGAATAGGAACTTCTATTTGTTAATAATATAACACGTACAAACAGAAAAATCAATAGTTAGCTAAGCATATATTTTTAATCTTTTTTACTGCTATGCATATTTTGTTGCAATAAGTCACAGTAAGACTGATAAATTCTTTCTAATATAGCCTGTAACTCAAATAAAAAAAGTTCCTTTCCGATCAATATCAGAAAAGAACTTTTTAACCTCATCAAGCAGCAAAGCGGACTGCGGATATCCGATCGACTATGACAACGGGTGCATCATCAGCCGGGCTGTTTCTGCAATACCCGGATTCACTCCAGACCGGAGAGAAAATAAGCATTGCTGTTAGCAAAAAGCCCCTTTTCATCCTTGCATTCCACCCGGATATAGGTTTCGTTTCCTTCAAGGAGAAACCTTGCTTCCGTAAGGGGTTCTCCCTGCACAGCCGCTCTATGGCAGGATCTTACATTGTCCGTGATCCCGCAGATGGCCTGAACCGGTCCGGTCTTTACCACAAGCTCCCTGCCCTCCATATAAATCTCTTTTATCTCCGGTCCCATGGAGCTGTAGAAATGGCCTTTCATCAGTGCATTGGTAACAGCTGCATAACTTAAATCTTCTGCCTTTATCATGGTAAAGCCTCCGAAAGAATCACACAAGGGATCATCAAACGGATGACTGTTGTGATTATCGTCTGTTGCCAGGCACCACAGCCGTTTTCCCAAACGAAGCATCTCATCATAGGACTGGGGATTATAACCATACAGTCCGTCAAGCTCGCATCCGTAATTGTAGATTTCCATGGCAAAAAGCCCGTTTAAGCCTTTGTAATCGTCATAGTTCTGAATGGACCAGTATGGGTGGTTATAGCAGGCGAGAAATCCCAGTTCCTTCATCTCCTCTAAATATCTGTTCATGTAATCAAAGTCTCCGTACCTGCGTTCCGGACATATTCCCTGTTCCTTTCTGGCCCGCTCATATCCGGGAGCAGTATCGTACAAATTAATGTGATACGTCTTGTCCTCGGGGCGCAGTCTGTCCGAGCTCACCTCATTGATATCCACTTCTACGGCAGCAAGTGCCAGGAATTCCTTATCGTTTAATTCTTCATGGTTCCGATAGATCCTGTGATCCGTAAACGCCATGATCTGATACCCATGCTTCTTATATTGTTCCTTGGCCTCTTCCGGCGTCAATCTTCCATCTGATATGACTGTATGGCTGTGTAGGTTTGCTTTATAAAACCTTCCGGCCTCTGGTAATAAATAAGTTCTGTAATTCAACCTGTTATCCTCCCATCCCTTATATGCCGTTTTGCAAAAATCGCTTCCACCGGGCTTTTCCGGCCGTGCAGGCCACTGCTCCCAAAAGGGCGATGATGAACCAGATAAAAATGGTGGTATCCCAGCCCGCGCTTTCAGACAATACTCCGATTCCATAGGCGGAGACTGCTCCTCCCGCATATGCAGAGGAATTTAAAATCCCCGAAGCAGTGGAGGATTTTCCGTAAGGAGCGAAATAAATTGGCACCATGCTGACCAGCATGGTATTCACCGCCATCATCGCCGTGGTTGCAAGACCAAATAAGATCAGCACGGTTACCACAGATCCTCCATGATAGAGGCGTAACAAAATCAGCGCACCCGCGCACAGGACAAAAAATGAAGCGGATGTAGCGGTCTCACTTTTAAAAATCTTCCTGTTTGCAATGGAAGCCAGATATACACCGCTTAAGTTAAAAATCGGTATGACTGTGGTGCTGATAATGGAAATTACGGATTCCATATGATATTCTTCGCGGATATAGGTAGGAATCCAGGTGGTCACTCCATCCTTTAAAACACCCTGAAACATCAGTCCAAAACAAAAGAAAATCATTCCGGAAACCAGAACTAATTCCCACATGGAAGCGTCTGTCTGTTTTTTATCCTGGGAAACAAGGACCTGGTCTTCTAAAATCCCATTTTCTTCCAAATCCTTTCTTATTTTGCGGCTGCCTGTAAACCAGACCAGGCTGATGACTGCCAGACACAGGGAAGAGAAGAAAAAAACCGTTCTCCAATGGAATTTCCATACGATGAGTGCCGTCAGCCCATATGCTGCAAACGTACCGATGGGAACGCTGCTGTTAATGTTAACGCAGAACTTTTTCTGGCTGCCTGTGGGAATCCAGTCGGAAAACAGTTTGATGATCGGTGACCAGATCAGCGACTGAAACAGGCCATTCACACACCATACCACCGCCATCTGCCAGACGGATCCCGATAGTCCCATTACTCCATTGCAGATTCCGGAACCCAGAACCCCTGCAAAAATCATCTTATAAGGTTTTTTCTTATCTCCCAGTATTCCGCTGAAAAGCTGTCCAACGCCATAGGAAAAAAAGAATGCGGTCCCTATAAATCCTGCCGCTCCCTTTTCAAAGCCTTCTGCCCTGATGATTTCCGTTAAGCAGGCCGAATAATTCAGCCTCCCAAGATAGGTAGAAAAATAGGCTGCCCAGCATAACCAGAACAGCATGGACTGCATTTTTTCTGACCCGATCTTTTTCTTTTGTATCATTGTGTCCAACTTTATGTCTCCTGCTCTACGATAGATTTTAAAGGCAGATCCTTCAGAAAATATGCATTGGAATTTGCATACAATCCGTTTTCACTGCGGCAGACTACACGGATGTAGCCTTCCCTTCCCGTTAAAGGAAACCTTGCTTCCTCCAATGATTCCCCTTTACGCGCAATTTTCATGCGGCAGTTCTTGCCTTCCATTTTCATATAAATCTTCTCTACCGGGCTGGTCTTTACAACCAGGTCCTTGCCTTCGATGTAGAGGGAATGAATCTCAGGACCCATGGAGCTGTAGAAATCTCCTCCTTTTAAGGCCTGCATCACCGCCGGATAGGTAAGCTCCCTTGCCCTGATCTTTATGAAGCCTCCAAAGGAATCACTGTGCGGATGTCCCATGGGATATTCATTCTGGTTGCCGTCTGATGCCAGGCAGTAAATTTCCTTTTGACAGCGCAGCATCTCATCGTAAGCCTGGGGATTATAGCCATTCAGCCCCTCAAGATCGCTGCGGTAATGGTAGATTTCCATAGCAAAAAGTCCTATAAGTCCTGTATAATCATCATAATTCTGCATGGACCGGTATGGGTGGCAGTTACTTGCCAGAAAGCCCAGCTGCTTCATCTTCTTTATGTAAGCATTAATGCCTGGACCGCCATCCTTCCAGTTTTCCGGTCCACAGGCTCCTGCCTTCTCTTCCTGCATCTCAACCGGGCTGACGTCATAGAAATTCATATGAAACGTTCTTTCTTCTGCCCGCACTCCGTCCATGGGATCGTTCTTTATGTCTGCCCCAAAGCCTGCCAGGGCCAGAAAATCCCTTGAGTTCAGTTCCGGGTGAGGGCAATATTTCCCGTGATCCGTATAGGCTACGATCTGGTATCCCCTTTTCTGATACTCTTTTTTCACCTCTTCCGGCGTCAGCTTTCCATCGGATACTGTTGTATGGCAGTGCATATTCGCTTTATAAAAATTCCCCTCCCTGGGGAGAAGATATATCCGTTCTTCCATTGCTCTTCCCTTTCCTGCCGGTTCTTTCTACATTGGAAAGAAAGCACTGCCAATATATATGGCAGCGCTTTCTTATTATTACTCTGCTTCTTTTATTGCCTCATTCGCTCTTTCCTGAATGGACTTCATGGTGTCTTCCAGTGACTTTTGTCCCTGTCCGTATAACTGACCTTCCTCGGTGTAGATCTGTCCGATGGTTGTATCAGCGGTACCCATGATCTTTTCATTTAAATACAGTCTGCTGTTGTCAAACCAGCCTGACATAAAGTCTTCTACGGTTAAGTTGTCATCTTTAAATTTAGGGAGCAGGCTGCTTTCAATATAGGATTTTGCTTCGTCCTCTGTTAAGATCTTTGCAGGAACGCGTCCATAACCTAAAGTATATTTATTTTCGCAAATTGTTTTGATTGCTTCAAATGCTGCTTCTTTGTTCTTAGAGGTCTTAGGAATCGCATAGCAGTTTGTAATTGTCAGGGAAGATGGTTCGGAGCCTTCCGGATAAGGCATTGGAAGAATTCCCAGTTCCCAGTCTCTTGGGTATTTTTCCTTATCAGATAAGGCGCTTGCTACCCAGCCGCCGTATACGTACATACCGATGTTTCCGTTTACCATAAAGGAGTTATAAGGATATGTACCGGAAGCCAGATCCAGGCAGTTAGGCTGGATCTTTAATTCATTGCCCAGGCTATAGAACCACTTCATGGCATCCGCATATGCCGGATCGTCGAAGTTGGCAGTTCCATCTGCCTTATAAGGGGATACGCCCTTCTGGTTAGCCTGCAAATAGTTGCATGCAACATCATCGCTCATAAAGGAGCCCCAGACATTGTTATCAGGGTTATTAAGCTTTTGAGCGGTCTCCACATATTTTTCCCATGTCCAGCCTTCTGCGGTAGGATATGGAATGTTAGCGTCATCAAAAATCTTCTTATTATAATAGGTCAGCCAGATATCTTTTTCTGCTGGAATTGCATATGTCTGATCTTCAAATTTTACTGTTTGACCACCATAAACGGTCTCCATATCATAATTATCTGCTTTTGCAAACTCATCCATTGGCTCTAAAACGGCAGCTTTGTAGAATTCTTCTAATTGAAGCGGAGTTCTGTTTACAATGTCCATTTCTTCGCCAGCCATTAAGCTTACAAGCACCTTGTCCATTTCACCGGCTTTTGAAGTAGGTGTGATGAAAAACTCTACATTAATGCCTGTCTTTTCTTTGATCAAGTCTACCATTTCTTTTGTTTCAGCGCCAGTTGCAGCGTTATCTGTCAGTGCCCATTTTACGGTAACACCATCGTAGGGTTTGTCGCTGTCTGCTTTTTGAGTGGTATCCGCTGCTGTACTATTGTCTGCACCGGTCTTAGTATTATCGGATGCTCCACAACCGGCAGTACCTAAAACCATCGTTGCAGCCAGGCTGAAAGCAACGCCTCGTCTTAATGCACTTCTTAATTTCATTTCTGTTACCCTCCTTTTGTTTATAACCCTATTATAGCTAACATTTTATCTGGTTTATATAGGTTGTATTTTTACTTTATATGTTATTTTTATCATTCTATCGGTATTTTCAAAAGAAAACCGATTTTTTTATTCATATATACCAATAAACGAAAGGACGGGTTCAATCCTTGAATCTAAAATTTGTATCATCAGTCTATCCGATTCTATCTGAGGAAAGCGGGCAATTTTTTTATAGCCGACGGTAGTTCCCTTATAAATGCTGACAGGACTTCCATTCCTCATAGTTAATATTTCAAAAGCCTCAATTCTTTGGCTTTTTAATATGTTTTCTTTTAAAATAACGGCTGAAATCTTTTGGGGAGTATTCAAGGAAATCTTAAATTCTGCCTTTGGACCGTTTCCATGGTAACAGGTTTCATAATCATCTTTATATACGCTTTTTGCTGCATTCCATTCATTTTTTTCTTTGACCAGAATTTCAGCTCCTTCTGTCAGGTTATTCCCATATCTATTATTTATTTCCCTGCCCAGCTCCTGCAGCCTTTTTACATCTTCCTCATGAAGCTGTCCATTTGGCATCGGTGGAATATTCAAAAGAAGTGTTGTATTCCCCCCTACGGATTTTTCATAAATATCAATTAAGTTTTCCAGAGACCGGACTTTATCATCCTCTTCCGGATGATAAAACCAGCCCGGCCTTATGGATACATCCACTTCTGCCGGATACCAGATCAAGTGCTGTTCTTCTGCTAAACGTTCCCTGCTTCCTAAATCCTCTTCCGTACTGCTTATGACTCTTTGCCGGAAAGAGGGATCATCCGTATGCTGGCTTAAAGCTGCTATCCGCTCTGCCACAGATAAATCTGCCGGTACAACACTCCATTCACTGGGGCGGGTATCACCTGCCTCATTGCCGCACCAGCGGACATCAGGCCCGCTTACGGAAATACAGGCTTCCGGCATATAGTTTCTTACGGTATCGTAATAACGCTGCCAGTCATAAACCTGTTTTTTACCATTCGGACCTTCCCCGCAGGCACCGTCAAACCATACGCTAAAAATATCTCCATATCCGGTAAGCAGTTCTGTAAGCTGCGCTGCGAAATAATCATCATATGCCTTTCCCTGTCCATAGGTTTCCTGATTCCGATCCCATGGAGAAAGGTAAATGCCAAATTTCAGGCCGGCTTTTTTACAAGCCTCTGATACTTCTTTAACAATATCTCCTTTTCCATTCCCATAAGGACTGTACTTCACAGAATGATTGGTGTATTTACTGGGCCATAAGCAAAATCCGTCATGGTGCTTACAGGTAAGGATTGCACCTTTCATTCCTGCCGCCTTAATCGCTTGGATCCATTGATCTGCATCCATTTGATCAGGATTAAAAATTTCAGGTGATTCGGTTCCATATCCCCATTCTGTTCCGGTAAACGTATTTACCGTAAAATGAAAGAATGCATAAAATTCTGTTTTCTGCAGCATAACCTGCCTGTCGGACGGTACAATATTTATAAGTCTTTCATCTAATCTCATTTTACTCTCTTTTCTACCAGTAAACCTTCCACTGTCCTATGATCCGTACAAGTGCTTCTGTATAAAAGTAATCCCCCCATAGGGTACATTCATCAACTCCGCTATCCTTTACCGTGTTATAAGGAGAACTTTTGGCATAGGTGGAATGAAGTAATATACCGTTGGTATTTTCCCCGGTATGGTATAAACAGTGCTTTGTCAGTGCTTTTATTAAACGTTTTGCCTGCTGACGCAGATCCTTTGATTCCTCCGGTTCCAGATATTTTGCCATCTCAAGCATACCGCAGGCTGCTATTGCTGCGGAAGAAGAATCTCTCGGTTCCCCACTGCCATCGGTAAAATCAAAATCCCAATAAGGAACCAGATCCTTTGGTAAATGCTCCAGAAAACACGCTGTAATCTTTCGAAAGCTTTCCAGATACATTGGATCTGGACAATATTTATAAGCGATTGCCGAACCATATATTCCCCACGCCTGGCCTCTGGCCCATATGGAACCGTCTCTATACCCTTGAGCCGTTACACCGCGAACCGGATTTCCTGTCTCAGGGTCAAAATAATAGGTATGGTATGTAGAAGAGTCTACACGGACTACATAGTTCATGCTGGTTCGAATATGGCGAAGTGCAGTTTCACGGTATTTTGAATCCTTCGTTTCCTCAGACGCCCAAAATAACAGCGGCATATTTAAAAGACAATCAATAATTAACCGGTATTCCTTAGGATCCCCCAGCGTTCCCCAGGCCTGAAAGAATTCTCCTTTATCCTGAAAACGTCCCATCAGGTTGTCTGCTGCCATCAGAGCAGTTTCCCTTGCCAGCATGTCACCAGTAAGTTTATAGGCAGCCACACAGGAGGGGGTATATAAAAAGCCCATATCATGATGGTCTACTACAATTCTTTTGATCAGCCGTTCCCTGAAGCCTGGGACTTGATAAAGGGCGGCTTCCTTAAAAGCCGCCTCCTTTGTCTGTTCATATGCAAGCCACAGCTGTCCGGTCCAAAATCCATTGGTCCAGTCATTGTTTTCTGTGGCAGGATACATCTGGTTTACACTGCTTGCCCCCGGGAAACTGTCATAAAATTTTGAAATATTATTTCTAATGCGGGCAACCACACGATCCAGCGCATGATACGCTTCCTCTATGGTGATCGCCTCATATGTTTCAAGTGTTTCCTTTGTCTGCATAATGATAACGGGCCCTTTCTAGTCTTGTATATTCGATTGATTCACTCGGATGCCAATCGGATATTCGCAATCCGCATTGCTGCTTGATGAGGTTAAAATGAAAACCACAAAATATCATTTGCCTTTAACTGCATGGAGCAAGCCTGGCCATTTCCGTCATAAATCACGGTTTCCTGAGGCTCATACGTATTGTTTACGATACAATATTTGCCGGTAGCCGGATAATAATTAACTTCTACATGATAGTTGCTGCTATACCATTTCTTCATCTCCTGCTCCATGCCTGCAGCCCAGAAGATTGCCCGGTAAAGCATTCTGGAATTCTCAAAGGAATAAGGGATTCCGCTGATATATACGCTTCTTCCGTCTCCAAACTGGTTGACAGCCATCTGGACATCTTCCCCGTCCTTTTTTAAGATCTCTGCATCGGAAAGAGCATAGATGTTCTTCATCCCCTCCCCGAAATCAATGGCTTCGGAGGAATCCTCTGTAATAAAATGGCTGTGTTCTTCCCAGTTGTATTTATCTGTTGACATGGAAAAGCCCACTTCTTTGTTTACGCCCAGCACATTTGACAGGGTAAAATACCGGCCCTGATATTCACAGGCAGACGGCTCTCCCACTCCGATCAATCCGCCGCCCTGGGCGACAAAGGCCTTTACAGCGCTGGTGACCTTAGGATTGGTCCAATAGGTTCCGCCGCTTGGAGCCGTATAGGCATCGCCAACATTGATGACTACCTTGCATTTTTTTAATACATCCGGATCAGCGATCACATCTTCAAAGCTTAAGAATTCCACATCAAACGGCATTCCGCTTAAGGCTTCCAGCACTCCGGCATAGGAATAGGTCTGTTTATAATCAATGGCATGGGCTACCATATGAGTTCCCCAGGAACGGATCTTTCCCCAGGAATTAAGCACTCCCACCTTAAAGTGGCTGTACGGGCTTTGTCCCCCCACATTTTCATAAAGAAGGCGGAATTCATCGCAGACCTCTTCTATATACTGGATAAAATCAGGGAATTCCAATGCCAGCTTTAAGTATCCGCCATATCCAATCCTGTCTACCGGTTTCCTTAAGATGGCCCGCCTTGCTGTTACCCAGTTTACCTTTGCCTCCTTGATCGGATCGCCGCCTTCACAGAATACATCAGGGAAGAAATAAGGTAAAAAGCGGCCTTCTGTATATTTTACTCCCGGAATATCGGAAATCAGGCGAAGGGTGGTGCCGTTGCCCACGCTTCCCACAACCGCATCCAGTCCTACGTTTTTAAAGTACTCTCCAAATGGTTCCGTACCGATCCAGTGATCTCCTAAGAACATCATGGCTTCCTTACCGCAATCGTGGCAGATATCCACAAGAACCTTCATGAGCTTTGATACCTCTCTCTGCTGGAACTCCTGGAAATCACGGAACTCCTTAGAGGGCACCCGGTTGGTATTGTTATGATAGCCTTGGTCAATGATATATTCAGGACGGAAGGGATAGCCCACCTCTTGTTCAAACTGCTCTAAAATATAAGGGCTGATACTGGCGCTGTATCCAAACCAGTCAACGAATTTTTCTTTTGCATATTCATTAAATACAAGAGTGAACTGATGGAAAAACGTTGTAAAACGTACTACATTGCTGTCCGGGTTTTCCTCCATCCAGAGTTTTAATTTTTCAATTACATGGCCCTGGGTTTTTGGCTGGCGAACGTCAAAAGTGATCTGATGCTCCACATCCTGCCAGTCGTTGGTAATAAAATTATACATATGAACAGGATCCCAGATGATAAACGCCAGGAAACTTACCGTATAATCGTGATATCTCTCCGGACTAAAGATCATGACTTCCTGGGTATTTTCATCATATTCCCATGCACTTGCAGCCAAAGGCTCTCCTGTTGTACGGTCCACTACCTCCCACCAGCGTTTGATGTCGTGAAGGGTGTTGGGCTTTAACTGATCTTTATACAGATGCTTCATAATCGGGATGCGAAGCTCTCCCTCTTCCATTGCCGTATAAAACTCTGTCATCAAATATACCTGCTGGACCTCATCCGGGTTTTTATTTGCCCATTCGTTGTCCTTTCTGGTGGTATAATAGGTGGAGTAGATCTTAACGGGCATTTTCTTAAGCTCATCCGGCATATTCGTCCCGTCACAATCCCGCAGAGCGTCAGCTCCCCATCTATTGGCAATCTCCTTTGTCTCCTGAATCATATCCACATCCGTGGGAACAGTGACTCTTCCGGTAAGTTTTTTTTCCATCTTATATCCCCTTTCTCTTTATCCCTTTTTCATTTTCAGGTTATTTTTTATACGCCTTAAATATCCATATTATCCCTTTACACCGGAGGAAGCAACACCTTCGATGAAAAATTTCTGGCAGAACAGGAAAGCAACCAAAATCGGCAAAAGAACTACCGTTGCTGCTGCCATCTGAGCTCCGTAATCCTGGATCAGTCCGGAGGAGAACAGCTTCACTCCAACGGACAGCATCTGCTTATCCATCGTTGATATGTACAGATACGGCCCCATATAGTCATTCCAGGACCAGGTAAAGGAAAACAGAGCCATGGTAGCAATAGCCGGTTTTGCCAGTGGGAAAATGATTTTCCAGTAAATCCGCAAATGGCTGCAGCCGTCAATTTTTGCCGCTTCACTGATGGAGTCCGGAATCGAAATAAAGGACTGGCGCAGCAGGAATACAAAATACACATCCACACAGCTTGGCAGGATCAGCGCCCACATGCTATCCAGAATATGTAGATTTTTAAAGATCATGTATCTCGGTATGATCATAATGTCGCTGGGGATCATCATGGCTGACAGGAGTATGAGAAAGATTACGTCTTTTCCCCTGAATTTAATTCTTGCAAATCCATATGCCGTGAAGCTGACAAAGAATATCTTGATCGCAATGGTAAGAGCCGTCATGACCACCGTATTAACATACCATTTCTGAAAGTTATAAATGCCGTTTGTAAACAATGCTTTAAAGTTCATCATGGTGGGGTTATCCGGAATTAAATGCCATGGAAACTTCATGACTTCTCCGCTGACCTTAAAGGAAGAGGAGATCATGAACAGAAACGGAAAATTTGACGCCAGCCCGATCAACAGGATAAATACTGTAAGTGCTATCTTTATACTTTTCTTTTTGCTTTTCAATTGAATATCCTCCCTTAATAATTAACCCATTTTTTCTGCCCGCGCCACTGGATCAGTGTTACGATCATAACAATCACAAACATGACAAAAGCCATTGCACTTGCCAGACTTGTCTCATATTTCGTAAATGCAGTACGGACAATATTTACGGCCATAACCGTGGTAGCCTGTCCCGGACCACCCTCGGTAAGGGCCTGTATGCAGGTAAAGTTCTGGAAGGAACCAATAATGGAACTTATTAAGAGGAAAAAGGTGGTAGGAGAAATCATCGGTATAATAATGCTGCGAATTCTCTGCCATTTTGTTGCTCCGTCGATCTGCGCCGCCTCTAAGAGCTCGGAGGGCACCTCCTGCAAAGCACCTAGATATACCACCATGTTAAGACCTACGCTTTTCCATACGGATATCATGGCTACTGTGGGAAGAGCCAGCTTTAAGCTCTGTAAAAGCAGCGGCGGGTTAAATCCCATATTTCTTAGAGCAATGATCATGGGACTGTTATTCCCAAGCAAAACCTTAAAAATGACGGCTACTGCCACCATGTTGGACACATATGGCATAAATACCATGGAACGCATTGCTTTTTTCATATAGATCCCATTGTTCAGCATAAATGCCAGCACAAACCCAAGGATCATGATAACCGGCACATAAACCAGGGAGTATTGAAAGGTTCTTAACAGGGAATTTAAGATCTCCTTGTTAGTGAATATTTTTATAAAGTTCTGTAACCCTACAAATTTAAGGTTATCCAACCTTGTAATATATTTCACGTTTAAAAATGACATTACAACTGCAATGACAAAAGGAATGCCGGTGAATACAGTGAAAAAAATCAGGTAGGGGGAAATAAACAGCCACCCATACCTGTCTTCTTTTTTCTGGGCTAGTGATGTCTTTTCTTTTGTTTTGGATATTGGTTTTATTTCCTTGTTCATAGGCCTGCCTCTCGCTTTTTATTTTAGGGAGAAAGGCTTATGGGAAAATAACCTTTCTCCTACTTATATTCTAACGGATTTTTTCCCGATAAACATAGGCCGATTTTTGAATTTGTTGGTTATTTTCGCTTTTTATCCTGTTTTATTTATTTTTCCTTTAAATTGCCCTCCTCATCAATATCCTCACCGGTAATTCTGGGGATCCGTATGACGGTTAAGGTTCCTGCATCCTTTTTGCTGTAGATGGAAACAGCCTGGTCCACTCCAAAATACAGCTTGATCCTGGATTCTACGCTGTGAAGACCGATTCCGCTGCTGCGCCGGTTCTGCTCTTCCTCTTCCTTTCCTGCTTTTCCAAAACGGATCTGATCCCGTATTTCCTTCAACTTCTCCCGGTCCATTCCACGGCCATTATCCATAACTTTAATCATGACCCATTGGCCTTTTTCCTTGACCGTAAGGTGGATCGTCATGGGATGCTTTAGGCCTGTCATGCCGTACAGGAAGGAATTTTCCACCACTGGCTGCAAAATTATCTTTAAGGAAAACAGTTCATGGATCTGCCGCATGTCCGTCCGAAGGTCGAATTCAAACTCATCCTTATAACGGTTTTTCTGAATCTTTACATATGCCATAAGATGCTCGATCTCATGTTCCATTGGGACGATCACCTGCCCTCCGCTTATAGATAAGCGGTACATCCGTCCAAGTGAAGCGGCCGTACGCCCAATGTCCGGCCTTCCTGCATCATTGGACATCCATACGATGTTCTCCAGGGTATTATAGAGAAAATGGGGATTGATCTGGCTCATGAGCACTTCCAGCTCCAGCTCTTTTTTCTTCCGGTCAGACTGCAGTTTTTCAATGATATTGGTATTGATCCGTTCCAGCATGGAATTATAATAGCGGATCATATCTCCCACTTCATTTTTCTGTTTCACGTCAACATAAGCGTTTAAATTTCCGCCATACACCTCTTTCATTGAGATGTTAAGCTTTCCGATGGGATCCATGAAGCTTTTGTATAAGTACAATATCATCATGGCGCAAAAGCCAACGCATGCCACCATAACCAGGAAAATCCTGTAGTACAGCACATCCACTTCTTTTGTAACAGCTTTTACAGGTACTACCATAACGATCTTCCAGTCATTTACGTCGGAGGTCTTTACCTGGATCATTTGATTTCCCAAAGCATCCCACCCATCTTCTAAATCGCCTGTCTGTTTCAGAAACTCATCTTTCAGCTTCCCGGATATGGTTCCTGCCTCCACAACCTTTTCATCGCTGGAGGAAATCAGACTGCCGTCTCCTGTGATCACATAAATATCGCCTGGTATGGATTCTGCCAGTTCCTTATATTGTTCGTAGACAGCCCGCTCTTTTAAGGCAAACACCTGCACACATTCATATCTTCCCTTTTCCCAGGAATAGATCCTCCGGATGCCCATAACAGCCTTTCTGTCCCTGGCCTCCTCCGGCTGGTCACTGAGAAGGAAATTATCCTGAAGGGGATACCAGCGGAATTTCATTAAGAGGTCAGGATCCTCGATGTTCATAGCCTGCAGCTTCCTGACCACTTCTTCTGTATCGTTATTGGGGTCCAGAAAATTAAATAACTCCCCCTTGTAAGTATACATGGCGCTGATCCTCGCCCGCTGGTTTAACATATCATAAGCGCCGAATATGTTGCTGTAAATCCTCACAATATCAAGCTTCTTATACATTGGTTCCGTTGGAGAATATTCTTTTTCAATGTATTTATTCAACTGGTCATTGGCCGCAAAATTATCGGAAACACTGTAAATGTCCTGAATCTTAGCATCAATTTTATTGGCAATATCCGTGATCCGGCTCTGAGTCGACCGCATATACTCCTGTTTCATAACCTTTCGCGTATGCCAGAACAGTATGGTGATGATTACCACAACCGGAATCAGCACCTGGAGAATGCCATACAGCATCCTGCGCTTTAATCCGATATTCCTTTTCTTTGCCTGCCCCTTACCCTTATTCATCTTCATTGTTTTTCTCTGTATTTCCTCCCTCCGGCTGGAGAATGTTCCGGTACTCTTTCGGACTTATCCCATACTTTTTCTTAAACAGCTTAATGTAGTTGGATACGTCTGCCCATCCCATCTCCTCGGAAATTTCATAGATCTTCCTCCCTGGATCCGCAAGAAGCTCCTTGCTTTTTTCCAGTCTTTTTGTAATGATGTAATCACTGAAATTACACCCAAATTCATTTTTAAATATTTTGGAGATATAGGCAGAATTCTTATGCACCTTTGCCCCTACATATTCTAAGGATATCTGATTGGAATCATACTCCTCATCCACAATCTCCCGAATCTTCTGGGCAAGGCTGCTCTGGCTCTTCCATTCTCCTTTCATGCCGGCCATTTCTTTGGAAACCTCCCGAAGGATCCTGGATAAAAACTCCTTTTTCTCATGGAGACTCTTTAAGGGATATATGTCGGTATAGGTGCAATCCAGCTTTTTCATCACTTTTTCCAGGCGGACGCCATAACGCAATAACGCACGGGACAGATTAAACAGCAGTTCAAGGCTTAGGCGGTTAATGTAATCATAATCCAGAATCACCTTTCCTTTAAATACTGAAAAAATCCCATTTAAAATGTCCTCAGCCTTATTTTCCTCCTGCTCCATGATTTCCTTTAAAATCTGGCCCGTATCAAAGGAAATCGCGTAGTAATCAAAATCAGCTTCCTGTATTTCCTTATAGGATATGACCAGATTCTTTCCCTCAATGTAGATTTTCTGGCTGGCACAGCATTTGGCCTGTTCATAGCACTGGGGAAGCATCTGGAAATCCGTATAAAAATTGCTGATACCGGCATATATAGGTATGCCGCTCTCCTGTAAGACCACTTCTGCCATGTTCTTTACATAAGAATGCAGTTCTTCTTCCCGGGGCTCCTCTCCGGCGCTTAAGATCCCGGTTATCTTCTCCTCAAAGTTCCAGATATAGGTTCCGGCGATCCCTTCTTTGGAAACCCATTCGTTTAATATCTTTTCCACCTTCATCTGATCCTGATAATAGGCGTTTTTATCTTCTGTATTCGGCACATCCAGATGGATCAGTATCACGCCATACCAGTTTTCTCCCTGGCGGAAGAATTCTTCTTCCATCTCTTCTTCATGATAGCCATATCCCTTGATCAAAGCATTGTATTTCCTTCTTAACTTTAAATTCCTGCTCTCTTCATAGGCTGACTTTAATTCTTTTTCTTCTAATTCCTTTTTTCGTTCCTCGTCAAGACGTTCTTTTATTTTACGGAAGGTCACTTCAAATTCATCAAGGTCCGTGGGCTTTAGTAAGTATTCCATGACCCGGTTTTTAATGGACATCTGCAAATATTCAAAATCATTGTATCCGCTTAAGATAATGATCTTGATTTCCGGGTAATGCTGATTTAATTGCTGCATCAGCTCCATCCCATCCATTTCCGGCATCCGGATATCGGAAAGTACCACATGGGGCTTATCTTTTTCTATTTGTTCCAGGGCTTCAATTCCATTGCCGCAGACGCCGCTGATAACAAATCCCCACTTTTCCCATTCAATGCTGTTTGCGATTCCATATGCAATCGCCTTTTCATCTTCCACCACCAGTAGTTTATACATCTCATCCCTCCATCCTGCCATATTATATAACAAACTCTGTAATTTTCTCAAGCTTCTTTTCCGTTTACCTGCCGGATAAACCTTCCAGCTGTTTTTCATCGTCAAAAAAATCGTTATGCGAATGCTTCGGTAAGCAATCGCACAACGATTTTATTCCGTGGAAGAGCCAGCTGATGTATCTCCTTTCAGCCTATGCCAATGCCTCTTTGAGAAATCATTATAGTAACTCTTTTTACCTTACTTCTTACCTGGCTTCTTGAAGTCCCTTCTCTTTTTCATCATAATGGGAATTCCGGCAACTACCTCAATCACCTCATCGGAAATTTCTGCTATTTTCTGGTTGATCTCCCCAAGAACCTTGCGGTAAGCCATAGTCTCCATGCTGTAGTTATCTCCATCGGAGAAAACCTCATTTGTCACGATGACAATATGTTCGGCTTCCTCCTTTAGCTTCCCGATTCCTTCTAAAAGCTCCGCAGCAGCCAAAGTTCCCTCTAAGCATGGGGCTTCCCCCTCTTCTCCCAGGCCAAAAAGCTCATTGGATACCAGATTTGACATGCATTCTAGTAGAACCACCGACGGCTGCCCGCCTAGATCCAGTTTAATTTCCTTTAAATCACGGTAACATTCTATGGTTTCAAACTGTTTTTTTGCCCTCATCTGCCTGTGGCGTTCAATCCTGCGCCTGCATTCCTCATCCCATGGTTTCATGGTGGCAATGTAAATCCGCCTCCCCTGTCCCAGGCTCATGACCAGGCTTTCCGCATATTCTGACTTTCCACTTCCGCTTCCGCCTATCACCAGCATGACCATTATACGCCTCCCATGGGCTTGTACGCCTCGATCTGAATGTCTTCAAAGGAACTCATTGACCCATAAACGTCTGCCGCCATAAGAAGAAGGGGGATTGCAGCCACTGCTCCGGTCCCCTCTCCCAGGCACATACCTGCCTGTATAAGGGGTTTGAGCCCCAGTTCGTCAAGAAGCATCCTGCCTGCTGGCTCCGCTGAAACATGGGAAGCCAGCATAAAGTTCCGGCAGCCAGGATACATATGGTCAGCCGAAAGAGCAGCGACAGCGGAAATAAATCCATCCACCAGTATCGGGATCCGGTAAATGGCACCGCCTAAAAACACACCGGTAAGCCCTGCCAGATCAAATCCTCCCACGCAGGCAAGAACATCCACCACATCCTGACATGCCGGGCTATATTGTTCCACAGCCTCTTTTATCACTTCAAGCTTCCTTTTTAAGCCCTCGTCATTTAATCCTGCCCCTCTTCCGGTCAGAACTTCCGGCGGTTTTTTAAGAAGCATAGAAGCGACCGCACTGCTGGTAGTGGTATTTCCTATGCCCATTTCCCCGGTTGCGATGAGCTGATAGCCTTTATCTGCCAGCTCCCCCACCAGTTTGATGC
The DNA here is from genome assembly GCA_002367105.1 of Hungatella sp. UBA3048. Lineage (GTDB taxonomy): Bacteria > Bacillota > Clostridia > Lachnospirales > Lachnospiraceae > Lacrimispora. Next base: position 23,340 of record DFCS01000033.1, on the reverse strand, counting down.
CGGTTTCTATGGACCGGATTGCCTCCTCCCGTGTCATGGCAGGCTCATTCCGGAAATTTTTTGTCCCGTAAGCGATTTTCCTGCAAAGGAGAGGGTGACGGGAGCCGGGAATCAAATCCCTGGCAACTCCTATATCCACAGGAAATACATCCACTCCTGCCCGGTCTGCCATGATGCAGACACTGCTGTTTCCATTTGTCATGTTCTCAGCCACTAGGGCGGTCACTTCCCTGCCGGTCTGGGTGACGCCTTCCTCCACTATCCCATTGTCTGCGCAAAGGATGACTAGGGCCCGTTTCTCCATATCTGCCTTTGTCGTTTCTCTTATTCCTGCAATCTTTATGATATCATCTTCCAGAACGCCTAAACTGTTAAGCGGCTTCGCCACCTGCGACCACCGTTTACGGGCCATTTCCATGGAGGAAGCGCTGGAAGGACGGATCTGCGAAAGATATGTACTTAATTCATCATTCATTATTTGAAGCCTTTCCTAGTCAAAGATTTTTCCATCGATTATTTTTCCCCTTTCCTGAATCCTTTGCAGGCCTCCACAAAACGCTTTGGCAGTACAGGGTTGGAAGGGTAATAAAAATGGGGAAAGCCTGCCAGGAGATTTCCTTCCCCATGAACGCAGTCCCAGCTTTTTTTCCCGCCTGGTTTCTTTGCTTCCATACAAGATCCGTTATTCGCGCTGTCCCAATAATGGAATTCATGCCCCCGGATGGGCTCACCCTTTTTCAAAAATGGGGTATCCGCATTGGGAAATGCCTCAAAATAACCAAACCTTAACAACCGTTCTGTAGGGAATGCCTTTCCTTTTATAATACCGGCCATGGGATAAGTTTTATTGTCCTTTGTTTCCAGCTGTTCATGAAGATACAGGAATCCTCCGCACTCAGCCAGTATGGGAAGGCCGCGTTCTGACGCCTGCCTTATTTCCCCGAGCATGGATTCATTCTCCGAAAGCTCCCGGCAATAAAGCTCCGGATATCCGCCTCCAAGCAAAAGGCCGCAAATCCCTGAAGGCAGCTTATTATCGTGGATCGGGCTAAAGGGTATGAGCTTTGCCCCCATCTCTTCTAAAAGCCCTAAGTTCTCCTGATAATAAAAGCAGAAAGCCTCATCTAAGGCAAGTCCTATATGAACTTCTTCTCCCTGGGGTGCCTGGAAAACCTGACTTTTTAATCCACCTTGAAGAGGCGGCAAAGTCTTGGCATCCTGGGCCAGCTTTATCAGTCCATCGATGTCTATCGTGGTTTCCAGCTTCATAGCCAGCTGATTCAGCTGATCTTTAAGACCCTTTTGTTCTCCTGGCAGAACCAGCCCTAAGTGGCGGCTGTCCAAAGCCCCCTCCTCACATTCCGGCAAATATCCGTAAACATGTACACCCAGCTCTTCCATGGCCGGTTTCAGCCGTTCTGCCATTACTGATGATGTCCGGTTTAAGATCACGCCCTTTATGTGACTGATATCCTTATATTCCAGGAAGCCTTTCACCACCGCGGCCAGGGACAGGCTGGCTCCCTTGCAGTCTAAAACCAGGACCACCGGTACATCAAGGACGCATGCCACCTCATAGGAACTAGCCTGGGTGGTGTCTCCTCCCACCCCGTCGTAATATCCCATAACACCCTCAATGACGGAAATCCCTGCTCCTCTAGCCTGATCTAAAAACTGTTCCCTGACCTGCTCTTTATCCAGGAAATATGTATCCAGATTACCACCGTCAATGCCAAGCACATATTTATGAAACATAGGATCAATGTAATCCGGACCGCATTTAAATGACCGGCAGGACAGCTTCCTTAAAAGTAACGCATTTAAAAGCCCACAGGTCATCATGGTCTTTCCGCTGCCGCTTTTAGGAGCCGCAAGCATCAGTCTGGGATAGGAATTATCCAATGTCGTTCCTCCCTTCCCCGCCAAAGGAAACCACATAAACCGGATTCTGCCCCATCATCAGATGGTAGTCCCCTGCTTCCCTTCCTTTGGATATAAAAACCTGAACGATTTCTGCCTTGACAGAATGCATTTTCAGCCAGGAAAGGATTTCTGCAAGGGACTCCAGAGCAATTACATTGATTACAATCCTGGTCCCTGGATTCTTCTTTAAAACCATGGATAGTACTTGATCCATGGTGCCGGAAGTTCCTCCGATGAATACGTGAGTAGGCGCTTCAAGAGCGTCTAATGCCTCAGGTGCGGTTCCTTCAACGATTTTCAGGCAGCTTGCTCCAAATCTTTCCTTATTGGCCTTTATAAGATCTACGGCTTCCGCCTTCTTTTCAATTGCATATACCCGGCCTTCTGTAAGATACCGGGACGCTTCTATGGATACGGAGCCGGTTCCAGCCCCTATATCATACAGGACGGAGTCAGGTTCCAGTTCCAGCTTTGATATGGAAACAGCCCTGACCTCACTTTTCGTCATGGGCACATCTCCCCGGATAAATAGTTCATCTCTCATAAATTGCCTCCTAATGAATCATGCGGATATGCCTGCATATCTAGTTATTCTTTTAAACCTTACCTCTCTATTAACACAGCAGACAGCATATCAAAATCCAGCCCTTCCAGCTCCTCGGGGGTTCCAATGGTTATCCGTTCATCCGGATAGGAAAGCCGCTCTCCTACGGACAGCCTGACTTCATGAAATCCCTGTTCCTTAAGAAGGCGGCACAGACTTTTCACCGTATTGGTTCCGTCTAATAAGGCAAATACCCTGGGATTAAGGGTTAATTCCTTTATTATGTCGCAGGTCCGGCCATGAAGGCTCACAAGCCGCACATCCTCCCAGTCCGTTTTCAGTCGGGAGCACAAATAAGAAACCGATGAGATTCCCGGCAGAACCACCGTATCATATCTTTGACAATATGGTTCCCGGGCCAATGCTTCCGCCATCTTTTTGGTCCCGCTGTAAAAGCCTGTGTCACCGGAATACAGGATTCCGATCCTGGCATACTCCTCATGCGCCTCAAGCCAGGGCAGAATGTCTTTACTGGTATAAAAGGGTATTTTAACAGCACGGGAAACTGCAGGAGATATGCCGGAGAGCATCCGCTCCGCACCGAAGATCACATCGCATTGCTGCAATTCCTTCCATGCCTTAACGGTCATCTGATCCTCTCTGCCCATGCCGGTCCCGATCAGGGATACCTTTCTCTTCCCAGTCCGGATCTGAAGCTCTGGCATTGCCTGAGACTGGGCCTTCTCCTCTTTATAATCGGATAAAAGCTTTTTTGCCTCCCTGACAGTCATTCCTTCTTCTTTACCAGGACGCCCGATGACAACTGCCGTTATCCCGCATTCTGCCGCTGCCTCCATCTTTTCCGGGAAGCCTCCCGCATGTCCGGCTTCTTTTGTCACCAGACAGCTGATGTCATACTGTCTTATCACAGCCCGGTTCATCTCTTCCGTAAAAGGGCCTTGCATGGCAATCAAATGTTTCCCCTTAAACCCCAGCTGCTCACAGGCCGAGATTACTGACAGGCCGGGAAGGACTCTGGCATAAACACGTTCTTCCCAGGAGTCCAGCCTGGTAAAGGCGGAAAGCTCCTTGCTTCCTGTTGTTACAAGAATATTTCCAGGTATTTTTTGTAAGGCAAGGATAGCTTCCTCTAAGTCACTGACCCATAGAACCTTTCCTTCCCCCTGATCTCCCGGCTTTAAATTTCCGGCAGATTCTCTTACAATCCTTATGCAGGAAGTTCCTGTCCGTTTGCAGGCGGTGCGTATGTTCTCACTTGCCAGCGTGGCATAGGGGTGAGTGGCATCAAGCACAAGAGTGATGCCGTTTTGCCCGATAAAACCTTCCATCTCATGGGCAGCCATGGGTTTCTCATGAATGTGGAGATACTGACTTTCCAAAAGTACGGACCTTCCATACCCGGTAGCCACACTGACCCATGCGTTTATTTTCTTTTCATGGCAGTATTCCGCCAGAATCCGGCCCTCCGTGGTGCCTCCAAAAATCAGAACTCTACACATTTTTATATCCTCGTGGTGTTACCATCCTGCTATTGATCAATTTTGTCATGGAATTTCCTATATAAACGGTGGTAAACATATCTGTCTGGGTATCTCTTAATACTTCCAGAGTCATGACCGCCATTTCTTCCTCTTCCCTGCCAATATTTTTTACAAGGCCGCAGATTGTTGACTGGCTTTTGTATTCCAGTACGATCTCACAGGCCCGTTTCAAATAACCGGCCCTCTTTTTACTGGAAGGATTATAAAGACAGATGACCATGTCTGCCTGTGCGGAAGCTCTGAGTCTGTCTTCAATTAATTCCATGGGAGTGAGCAGATCGCTTAAGCTGATGACCGAAAAATCATGGCCCAAAGGAGCTCCTAAAACGGCACCCCCGCTTAAGGCAGCAGTTACTCCAGGTATGATCTCAATATCAAGGTCTTCTTCTGACCGGGCCATCTCAAGGATCAACCCGCTCATGCCGTAGACCCCTGAATCTCCGCTGCAAACCATGGCTGCGGTTTTTCCCTTTTTTGCTTCCTGGATGGCAAGCAAACAACGCTCCTGTTCCCTTCGCATCGGCGTGGTAAGCATCTTCTTATCCGGAAAATGCTCCTTGATCAAATCTATGTATACAGTATACCCTACTATGACTTCACTCTCTTCCAGGGCCTTTATGGCCCTTATGGTCATATCCTCATAGGAACCTGGTCCGATTCCTACCACGTAAAGCTTTCCTGACTTTGTCATAAGTTACCTCCTAATGTATCACAGGTCTCCAGCTGCACCTTCCAATCCCGGACAGCTACAGCTGCCGTCACCCCGTCTGCCGCCTGTTTTTTTACCAGCAGCCTGCCGCCTCCCAATTCCTTTACACAGGTAAGGGCCGCCCGTTCGCATACATTATCAACACCGGTGACCTGCTTGACAAAGGATGAGGAAGAAAATTCCCCCTCTGTTTCTTCAAGCACTCCCGCCGGATAAGTGTAAAACGGGACTCCTTTCGAAGCAGCAAACCGGCAGATACCCTCTTCTTCCTTTTTTAAATCAATGCTGGCACATGCAGCCAGTGCTTCCGGGGATAAGTTCCATTCCTTGAAAAACCGGTCAAGAACCTTTTCTATGGTATAGGCAGGAACCCCTTTTCTGCATCCGATTCCCAGAACCAGAAGCCTTGGAACCAGCTTTAAGGATTCCTTAAGGTGCTCCTCTTTTCCGCTTTCCTTTATGGTGATCCAAAGATTTGCTCCACAGGCCTCCCCTGGGATAAGCCCGGACGGAAGCTTTCCTGAAACCGGAAAATCACAGTGAAATCCTACATTTTCACCCTTAAGTATGGCGGAGGAAATCATTTTCACCTTTTTTAATTCTGTAATGGCCAGTCCCTGCTCCTTGGCAAATAAATCCACTGCAAATCTTCCATGGATGTCCGTAGCAGTGGTAATAACTGCCTGACCGCCCGCCATTTCTGCCAGCCGTTCTGCCAGTTCATTGGCTCCTCCCAAATGACCGGATAAAAGGGAAATGGAAAATCTCCCCATATCATCCATGACTACCACGGCCGGGTCTTCTGCCTTACTCTTTAAAAAGGGGGCAATTGCCCGGACTGCAATACCAGCAGCCCCAATAAACACGATTCCAGCCTTTTGTAAAAACTGCTCCCTGGTCCATTCTGAAAGGGATGTGGAAACAGGGATCAAGAGATCCCCGTCAGGGCAGGACTTAAGAAGTCCTTCCCGTCCATAGGCTTCACATGGCTGTCCTGCTTTTAAAAATTCTTTAACCAGCTTTACGCTGAGCCTGGCCCCTGCTTCCGTAAAGCAGATGATTGAAAGCTTCATCATTCGCCCCCCGTTCCCTTCCGGTATTCCGTAGTAAAAACCGGGTCATAAAGCTTGGAACGTTCGTAGCCGTTCTGGGCTACCGCATTGCCCACAAGAATCAGGGCTGTCTTCTTTATATTTTCCCGCCCGGCACTTGCGCTTAAGCTTTCCACCGTACAGTTTATGGTTTTCTCGTCCTCCCAGGTGGCCTTATAGACGATAGCGGCAGGAGTATCAGGAAGATAACCGCCCTTTATCAATTCCTCCGACAGCTGATCCAGCATTCCGGTGCTTAAAAAGATTACCATAGTAGCTCCATGTGCCGCAAAGGAAGCGATGGATTCCCGCTCCGGCACCGGTGTCCTGCCTGCCATGCGGGTAATGATCACACTTTGGGTCACTTTAGGAAGGGTATATTCCATTTTAAGGGAGGAGGCTGCACCGCAAAAAGAGCTGACTCCCGGACATACATCATAAGGAATCCCTCTTTTATCCAGTTCATCCATCTGCTCTCTGATTGCGCCATAAATACATGGATCGCCGGTATGGAGCCTTACCGTCATCTTTCCTTCCCGTTCCGCTAAAGCCATAACCGCAATTACTTCCTCAAGGGTCATTTTGGCACTGTCATAAACCTGGCACTGGGTTTTTCTGTATTCCAAAAGGGCTGGGTTTACCAAAGAGCCTGCGTAAATGATCACATCCGCCCTCTCAAGCAGTTCTTTGCCTCTCACTGTAATTAAGTCCGGCGCTCCCGGACCTGCTCCTACAATATGTACCATATTTACCTCACAATCACCAAAGAATAATAGCCGGCATCTTCTGGAATCTCATCGAGAGAACGATAGATCCTTTCATCCGGCATTCCGCAGTTTTCCACCATCATGGCGCTGGCCCCACAGTCTTTCAGTTCTCTTTTCACCGCTTCTATCTGCCGGCCGGCCTTCATAAGCACTTTTACTCCCGGAAGCTTTAAGGCTTCTCTTATCTGGTAAGAGGCCGGTATGATATGAAGCTCCTCTGCTCCTGATACAAGAGGGATTCCAAGCCTTGCCGCAACGGCGCAAAAGGATGGGATTCCGCTTTCTAAGCGGGTATCATAGCCTTCCTTCCAAAGCCGTTCCATCAGATAGGTAAAGGTGGAATAAATGCTTACATCCCCCAGGGTGATAAATCCCACATCTTCTCCCCTGCTTAAATACTCCATTACCGTCCTGGCTGCCAGATCATGGCTTTCCTTAAGTACATTTTCATCTTTTGTCATGGGCATGTGGAGATGAATGCACTCTTTTTCTTCTATTTCCGGCACTGCCTGTCTTGCAATCTGATATGCCGAACACTGTTCTTTATTTTTATGGGGAATGGCAATGACCTTTAATTCCCTGATCCTTTTTGCTGCTTTTAATGTCATAAGCTCCGGATCTCCAGGCCCTACACCGATCCCGTACATAATTCCAGCCATTGTTTATTCCTCCTGTTCTTTCCGTCCGGATTCTGCACCGGAGAACAACCCGATAAGCTCCAAAGCTCCCCGGCTCATTCCCAGTATACCGTACATCGTAGAAAATGTCACCACTTCCACCTTTCTCCCTCCTGACCAGAGAGACATATATCCCTGGATCCTGTCCACCACCTCTTCCATGACTGGATCTAAAATCCCACAGCCTTTAAGGATTCCCGCGGCCTCCTCCATGGTGTTGGCTGTCAGAATCTTATCTTTTAACCCATCCCTGCCCTCAGAGAAAGGAGCTGTACAGTCCCACAATATTTCCATGCGTCGGTCCCCATATTTGGAGTGGGTATTGGGTACACCTCCTGCAGTCTTAATCAGCTTCCCGATATGCCCGGCAAACAGAATCCGGTGAAATCCCTCCTCACCAGCCGATTGTAAAGCTTCCCCGATAAAATTGCTGCAGATGACGCCATCCTTTAAGTCAAGGCCAAGTGTTTCCTGTATAAAAGCTTCCCCATAATTTCCCGGAACCAGAATCACCTGTTTCTTTCCTGACACCGACTTCATATGTAATTCCAGACGTACGGTGGCAATCAGCGCCTCTTCACTCATAGGCTTTACGATTCCTGTTGTTCCCAAAATTGAAAGCCCGCCTTCAATTCCCAGCCTGGAATTAAAGGTTTTCTCCGCCAGCTTTTTTCCTTCCGGCATCCATATGGTAACTGTTAAGGAACCATCAAAGCCAGCTTCTTTTCTGGCTTCCTCCACCCCGCCAAAGATCATGTCACGGGGGACAGGATTAATGGCCGGCATGCCCACGGGACAGGATAGTCCCGGTTTTGTCACCCAGCCGATCCCTTCTCCGGCAGTGAGAAAAAGAGGGTCTTTTCCCTCCTCACCCTCTCTGTGATAGATTCCCGCGTCCTGCCCTTCTTCCTTTTCATCAGAATATTGAACGCTGGCAAACACCATTGCCTGATGTGTTACATCAGGGTCATCTCCTGCATCCTTTTTAACGGCGCATACCGCCTTTTCCTGTCTCAGTATAACATGAAAAAGAGGAAGATCAGCCGACCTTCCTTTTGGCGTCATAAGTGTCATATGTTGTAATTCACACCCGGTTAACAGCATGACCGCTGCTGCCTTGGCAGCAACAGCGGCACAGGTTCCTGTTGTGAATCCGCTTCTTAATTCCTGTTTTTCCATCGTCCTGCATCTTTCCTGCCCATTCTTTTAAGGCATCACGGAATATCCGAAACGTATCTCCTCTTTCCCGCCAATGCTTTCTGCGCAGAGCCTGTCCCGCTTTACCGGACGTAAAGGATACCCGCAGGATATTTCCTCTTTGAGGTCCATTATAAAATATATTCCCTTACGGTGCAAGAAAATTCCTCAGTTTTCTTCTTCTGCCCATGTTTTACGGACATCAAGGGATACCCGCAAGGTATTTTTTATACTTCTTCACCCTTTAACAGAGCTTCGTTTTTCATTTCTCTTTTTCTTTTTGTAATCAGGCCTCCGATACGGCCGCTTTCCTTTGCACTCAGACTGCGCCAGCCGCTCTCTATCACCTTATCACCAAGGCCAAGCTCTGTTGCAATTTCAAATTTAAGTATTTCCTCCGGCTTCATATTACGAGGATCAAATGGTTCGTTTTTCTTTCCCTTTGACATATTTTCAAATCTCCTTTTCTTAAATCTAAAGAGAGTATGCCCCCTACCAGGAGAATTAAACGTACATTCTTTCCAGTATTTTCAAAAAACAGGCTGCGTCGGAACTCTGGTCCGCCGCAGCCTGTTTTTTTATTTCCTGCCTTTGCAATGCCCTTTTTATCTTCTGGGGATGATGATGGCCGCAATAAAATAGGCCACAATCCCCGTGCCTGTGCAGGCCAGCACTGCCCACAAAAGCCGGATGAGGGTAGAATCCACGTTAAAGTACTCCGCAATTCCGCCGCATACCCCGCAAAGCATTTTGTCTGTATCGGAACGGTATAGTTTTTTCTGATTGTCTTCCATTTGTTTCTCTCCTTTCTGCTATTTGACCTGTAAATACTATAATTATATTATCGGAAGCAAAAGTATTTCCGATAATCGGTTAGACGGAGTTACATTATAATTCATTCATAAAATCTACCTGGATCGCTCCTGTCTTACAATCCAGTTCCATATCTTTTCCAGCCCCGTTATCCGTCTGCTTCTTTCCCTGTAGGGCCGCATTGCCTTCGTCTCCAACCTTGACAGCTCCCATCTTGCACTGGATATCGTAATTGTAATCTTCCTTTTTCCCGGCAAGTTCAAGCCTTATGGTGCCGACCTGGCATATTGCCTCAATGTCTCCGGTAGTTCTTCCTAAAAATTCCACAGCGCCTGCACTGCTTTTCACCTGAAGATTTCCTACGCTGCCGCCATCGATCTTTATGACGCCGGCCATTGTTTCAATTGTCAGTTCATCCGCAGAAAGAGCCTGGGATGTCATAGTCGGGCCGAAATCCTCACTTCCTGAAAAAAGGTTTGAATGTACTGATTGTAAGTCAACTTCGGAAAATCGGTAATTCTTTGGCACCTGGACCGTAAAAAGCAGCTCCGGGCCATCCTTTCTTTTCCAGCCATCATATTCCTGAAGCTCTAAATCATCATTTTCTGCGTACAGAGTATAACAGGATCGGTCCCTGTTGCAGAAAATTTTAACCTCACTTCCCTGGGGATCTTCCTCAAAAACCACGTTTCCTGTACGTATTACTATATCCATTTTTTTAACTTTCGCAGAAGAAAATATTTCCTGCCCTTTTTCTCCTTCATTAAAAACCTCCGGAATGCTAAGATCAAAATTAATAAAATTTACCCCATCCCAGAAACCATCCAGGGTGACGCCTGAAATTTCCCTTCTCCACTCAAGGGCTCTTTGAGGGGCGATATCCCATAAGTTTCCTCCCAACACAGCGGCCACGGCTGAAATCCCCCCGCCGATCAGGGCGCAGACACTTCCGGCAATTAAACATATCTTTATAAACCTTTTCATAAACGGCCTCTCCTTCCATGAAATAACCTGCTAAGGACATTGACACAGCTTCTGAAAAGATACGGAAGAAATCTCCCATAAAAAGCACCGCAGAGGGCCAGAGCAATCATTCCTAAGCCAAGGAACAGGATTCCCAGTCCTAAAAGCAGGGCTCCGCTTAATGGATGAATCACCATGGAGACGACACTGCCCAAAATCATACCGACCCCGGCCGCTAGCAGGGCAAAGGTCAGCGCCCCGACTCCAACAACTGCTGCCACAAGGCATCCAATAATTCCTCCTAACAAGCCAGCAATACCTCCTCCGATTCCCATAAGGATAGGCGAAGCTGCAATAATTAATATGATCCATAAAACAGTTTTTACGGTACGGTTTCCATCCATGCCTCTTCTTCGCCTGTTATGTTTTTTCTCCTGTCCTTCGTGACCGTATCGGCCGTCATCGGATACCTCCGGAAGATCATACCGCTTAGCCATCTGGTAATTCGGATCTTTAAACCGTTCATCCCGATAGCCGGTCTCCGTAAATTCTCCTCCGTCATCTAAATTTCCTGATATATCCGAGCGGATAATCGCTGCGATCCGCTCAGGGCTTTCAAACTCCTTGATTACCTTTTCTTCATTTTCCTGCCCGGCTTCTTCCAGATAATCCCTGTAATATTCGATGGCATCCGCCTTTTCATCATCTGGAATATCCGACAGCAGATACTCCAGCTCTTTCATAAACTCATCCCTGCTCATATATGTGCCTCCTCAAAAATCCGGGATATTTTCTGGGAGTAGCCTACCCACTCACCTTTATAGAGATTCAATTGAACCCTTCCTTTTTCCGTAATCTTATAATATCTTCGGTTCCTGCCGTCAAATGCCAGATCATAAACCTCCAGACACTCCTCCTTCTGCAGTCTTCGGAGTACCGGATAAAGGGTTGATTCTGAAATCTCAATGACATTTCTCACATCCTGCGTGATTTTATAACCATAGGTACCCTCCTGATCCCTTGACACTATTGCAAGGACAATGGCGTCCAATAATGCTGCTCCTGTGTTAAAAACCATGTGCCCACTCCTATTCTTATAATTGCCCACTTACCCAAAGGGTGTATTCTTAATACTTGAACAACGTTATCTTGTTTCATCCTTTGGCGCCTGAGGTATAATGACCGCAGCAATGACGTAAAGAACCAGGCTTCCTCCTACCAGAGAAAATCCCATGAACGAACGGAACAAATGGCGCCATGACTGAAGAAACATTAAAAGAACCCATATCAGCCTTATCATAACAGGATCCACCTGAAAATATTCTCCAATACCGCCGCATACACCACAGAGGACTCTGTTCTTTACAGACCGGTACAAACGTTTTGGTTCCACGATTGAACACCTTCCTTTCTTCTATTGAACTATATAATATTATTTTATTCTCTATATTATACATCGTATAATAATATTATATGCCATATAATATTACTTGTCAACACCTATTAAAATTTTTATTCTGCCCCACAAAAAAAACGGATGCTTCAGGCAATTCACCTTGAAGCATCCGTTATCCATTCATCACCGTATCTGGGCGATCCGGTTTACCANNTTTGATAAACTGTCATGACAGCTGCCCGAAAGCGCACCTGCTCTGATGAGCTAAGCTCCGTGACAATACAGCCGGCCTTTATCAGCCGCCGTCTGACATTCTCCTCACGAATCTCCCACAGCCTTCTTTCATACCTGGCAGACTCTTCTGCGCAGGCCGTAATGATCTTCCTGTCCGCATCACTTAACTTCTCCCAGGTAGCCTGGGAAGCCAGCTGCATCTCAGGGATCCGGGTGTGGGCATCCAGCGTGATGTATTTTGCCACCTCATAATGTCCCATGGTTTCATAGGAGGGCCAGTTGTTTTCCGCACCATCGATGGTGCTGGTTTCTAACGCTGCATAAACTTCAGAATAAGCCATTGGCACCGCCCTTGCACCAAGTGCCTCCACCATAGCTGACATCATGTCGGAATTGGCAACGCGAATGCGCATTTTTTTCATATCCTCAATCCGTTTGATAGGGCGGGAAGAATTGTAAAAATGTCTGGCACCTGCATCATACCAGGAAAGGGCCACCAGATCGCTTTCCTTTAAATCATCCTTAAATTCCTCTCCGATCTCTCCATCAAGCACTTTCCACATATGCTTTTCATCTCTGTACAGGTAAGGCAGCTGCAGCACATTAAATTTAGGCTTTATTTCGGCCAGGATCATGACTGAAACCCGGGCAAAATCGATCCCTCCGTATTGAAGCTGTTCCACCACTTCGTTTTCACTCCCCATTTCACCGCCGGCAAACACATTGATCTTGATTCTTCCGGACGTCTTTTCCTGCACCAGCTCTGCAAATTTCCTTGCTCCCTGTACGGTCGGATAATCCTCCGGCTGGTTATCCGCATAGGAAAGCACATATTCCGGTGCTTCTTTCCTGTCCCGAAAAAAAAGAGCTTTCCCCGGATTTCCTGATTTTAAGAGAAATATAAAAAAGCAAGCTGCAGCCACTGCGAAAACAATCAAAGCCGCCCTTTTGGCAATCTGTTTGTCCATTCCTTTTACCCCCAAAACGCCTCCCCTGGGCACAGAGGAAGCGCTTGTTATTTATATTTTTTTGATTATGGATTGATGATGCTCTGAACTTCAGCGTCATCTACATTATCAGTATTTACCAGGATTACACCTGTATCTACTGTCTTTTCTTTTACAGTGTTTCCGGCAGACAGTTCGAGAGCTGTCTTTACGCCGTCATATCCCATATAAAACTGGCGCTGTACTACAGAAGACACATCGTATTCGCCGTTTCGGATCATGGTTTCGATTTCTGCAGAGAAGTCAAATCCAACCATGGAGATGTCGGTGCGTCCGGTTTCTGTAAGACCAGTTACAAATCCTACGGTAGAACCGTTGTTAGGACCAAACACTGCCTTTAAGTTCGGATATGTGGTGATAAAGTCCTGGCAGAAACCTACAGCCTTGCTGATATCTCCATCGTTTACCTTAATATCGTTGTTTAATACCTGCCATTTCTCAGGAGCATTTTCCTGCCAGTACTCGTTAAAGCCTTTCACACGGTCATTGATGGTCTGAGAACCGGTGGAGCCAACCTGAATGGCGATCTGAGCATCTTCAGTTTCAGAAACTCCCTTGTCTTTCAGTCTGCGCATAAGTTCCTCAGCAGCAACTTTTCCTGCTTCTACGTTATTGGTCAAAAGAGCAGCACTGTAGTTTTCGCTATTGATCACTGTATCTACCAGAACTACCGGTATTCCTGAATTATACGCCTCTGTGATAGGAGCGTCAAGGGATACACTGTCTAAAGGAGCGATAACGATTCCATCTGCCTGTGCGGATACTGCATTCTGCAGCAGGGTAAGCTGTCCTTCTATATCTGATTCCAGAGCAGTTCCTACTACTACTACGTTGCAGCCCAGTTCCTTACCGGCCTGTTCTGCACCGGCCTGAAGCACACTCCAGTACTGGTTTCCAAGAACCTTTACAATTACGTAAATGGTTTTCTCTCCCTTTGCTGTTTCACCCTTAGCGGAATCTTTTGATTCTTCCGCCTTTTCATTAGCCGCCCCCTGGCTGGATTCTGCTGCCGCGGTGGTAGCACTACCTGACTGGCTTCCACAGCCGGTCAGACCGGCAACTGCCATAGCTGCTGCCAACAAAACTGCCGTTACTTTTCTCATTTCTTTTTTCCTCCTGAATTGATTGTTTTATTTTTTCAAGCCAAAAAACCGCTTGATTGCCCCTAAGTCTCCGCTCTTCTTCGCTGTCTGAGATGCCACAGCGATCAACAGGATAATACCTACGATCATCTGCTGCCAGAAGGAATTGACACCGTTTAAGTTCAGTCCGTTCCGGATTACACCCATCATCAAGGCTCCGATTACCGTATTGAGAATCGTTCCTTCTCCACCCAGGATGGAGATACCTCCTAATACAGACGCTGCAATCGCTTCCATCTCATAACCGTTTCCTGCCGTAGGCTGGGCACTGGAAAGACGGGAAGCAACTAGGATTCCGCAGATTGCTGCGGATAAACCGGAAATACAATATGCAAACATACGTGTCTTTACTGCATTAATTCCGGAAAGCTTTGCAGCTTCCAAGTTGGAACCGCAGGCATAGATCTGGCGTCCGATCCGCATTTTTGCAAGTACAATTCCTAAAACCAAAGCATAAAGCAAAGTAATGATAACGCTGTAGGGAAGTCCATCCCCTCCGATCCTTCCGCCGCCCAGAACGTAAAACTGTTTCTGAATCTCCTTGGAAGGAATGTTCGTTGTATACAGAGGTGCACCGTTTACAAGCACGTTTGCCATGCCTCGGTATACCCACTGGGTTGCCAGAGTTGCAACAAAGGGCACAACGCCCAGAATTTCAATAAAAAATCCATTCATAATACCTGTCATGATACCCATGATCAGGCAAAGTGCGATACATACCACAAGAGGCAGTCCCTGCATCAGGAGTGATACCATAATAATGCCTGACAGTGCCATGGATGCGCCGGCAGATAAATCGTTTCCTCCGCAGACCAGACAGAAGGTCAGACCGCAGCCGATGATGGTATAGGTAACGATCTGCTGCAGAAGGTTCTGCAGATTGGCCGGGGCTAAAAATTTAGCAGGCTGAAGAATCGAAAACAGCACAAACAGTCCGACCAGGATGCACAGTGAGTAGATTGCCCGCCGTGTGGCTGCATTTAGCTTGTTGAACGAACCGCCTTTCTTTTCCTGCACCATTGCTTTTAAGTTTCCCATCCTTACTCTCCCTTTCTATTACCGCTGCCTGATAACACGGGCGCCGGTTTTCCTTCTAGTTTGTTATAACCTGCCGCAAGATACAGGATATCTTCCTGAGTAGCGGTCTTTGCATCTAATTCTCCGTTGATTTCCCCCTGGTGGATGACCAGAATCCGGTCGCTCATGCCAAGGATCTCCGGCAGTTCAGAAGAAATCATGATAATGGACACTCCCTGGGCGCTCAGCTTGTTAAACAGCTCATACACCTCATACTTGGCTCCTACATCGATTCCTCTGGTTGGTTCGTCAACGATCAGCACCTTTACATCATTGCACAGCCATTTGGCTAAAACTACCTTTTGCTGATTGCCTCCGGAAAGATTTCCGCAAAGCTGGTGCACACTTGGGGTTTTCGTACGCAGAAGCTCCACATATTTTTCCGCATTCTTAAGCCCTTCCTTGTCATTGATAAATCCGTAATGAGTGATGTTTGGAAGATGAGCCATGTTCGTATTATATTTAATGTCAAGGCCAAGAGCCAGACCATCACGCTTCCGGTCCTCCGTAGCATATCCGATCCCATGCTTAATGGCCTGGATCACAGAGTTGATCTTGATTGGTTTTCCTTCCAGCGTAAGCTCCATGGAATCCGCCTGATCCGCGCCGAAGATGCAGCGCATAAGCTCTGTTCTTCCCGCTCCTACCAGTCCTGATATTCCAAGGATTTCTCCTTTTCTCACACAAAAATAATCCGCATTTACTTTCGTGCCTCTGCGGACATTTCTGGCCTCAAGAACTATTTCTCCGATGTTACGCTTGTATTTGGGGTATTTATCCTCCAAAGAACGTCCAACGATCATATTTACCAGTTCATCCATGGTGATCTCATTTAAATTCCTGGTGCCTATGTACTGGCCATCTCTGATTATCGTAACCCGTTCACAGATCTGATTAAGTTCTGCCATCCGGTGGGAAATATAGACCATACCCACTCCCTTTTCTTTTAAGCGGCGGATAATACCGAACAGCTGCTCGATCTCCTTTTCTGTAAGGGTTGCAGTCGGTTCATCAAGAACCAGTATTTTTGAATGAAAGCTGATCGCTTTTGCAATTTCTACCATCTGCTGCTGAGCAATGCTTAAACTTCCCACATGGGCATAGGTATTTAGTTCAATACCCAGATCATCAAGGATCTTCTGCGCTTCCTCATGCATCTTGCCGTCATCGATGAAAATTCCTTTTTTATGGGCCCTGCCGATGAATATATTGTCTGCCACACTAAGATGACCGCACATATTCAGCTCCTGCATGATGATACACACACCTAGCTCATGGGCCTTTGCAACGGAATCAATGTCCACCTTATTACCTTCAATGAATATTTCACCTTCATCTGCCCGGTGAACACCGGATAAAATCTTCATCAGGGTGGATTTACCGGCTCCGTTTTCACCGACAAGCCCCAGGACCTCCCCTTTATTCACTGACAGACTTACTTTTTCGAGAGCCTTGACTCCGGGGAAGCTTTTACTTATCCCTTCCATTCGAAACAATTCCTGTTTCATGCCCCTTCCTCCTCTCTGCTTTCTATACACTCTCTGTGTTTGAATTCATTATAACGACAGGCCCAGGCAGATTCTATCGTAACTTTTTATCATCCATAGTAGAATTTTATCCTTTCATCCAAATGTACATAAAAAAACACCTGTCATCTCATCATGACAGGCATTTTAACAATCAGATTAACTTTGGAGGTCTTTCAGACTGGACATTCTGTACTCCGAAGGATTTACCCCTTCCAGCCGTTTGAAAACCTTTGTAAAATAATTGGAATCCATGTAACCCACTCTGACTCCTACCTCCTTTACGATCACATTGGGCTGGGCCAGCAGCTTTTTCGCTTCCTCCACCCTGTATTCCGCCAGATAAGAGGTAAAGCTTTGCCCGAACTGCAGCTTGAACATCCTGCAAAAATAAGGCTCTGAATATCCCACGGCCCGGGCTGTTTCGCTCATGGAAATATCATTCATATAATTGGACCGGATGTATTCCTCCACCATGGATGTCATTACAGACAAACGGCTGCCGCTAAAATCAGACTCCTCATTCAAAACCGGATGGACATCTTCCTCTTCTCTTTCCGTATGCGGTTTGACTTCCCCCTGTTGATCCTCCTGTTCACCGGCAATCCTCAGAGCCTCCTCAACCACGTTCAAGACCTCTTTCTGGGAATAAGGCTTCAGCAGATATTCCATGGCCTTGATGGAAATCGCCTTTTTCGCATAGTCAAAGCGGTCATAGGCCGTAAGGAAAATAAGGCAGCAATCCTTATTTTCCTTCCTCATGATTTCCGCAGCCTGGATTCCGTTCATTCCCGGCATACCAATATCCAGGATCACCACCTGGATATCTTCTCTTTTAAAAATCTCCACTGCCTCTTTTCCGTTCTGAGCCTCAAAGATCTGACATTCCTCTCCAAATTTCTTCAGCAGCATCTTTTTTAGCACAATTCGCTCTATCATTTCATCTTCTACTATCATTAACCGATACATGATCCATTATTTCCCTTCTCCGACCAAATTCTATCTGTACCACTGTGCCGCTGTTTTCTCCGCTGTCAATGGTCACCTTTCCATATTCGTAGTAATAAGAAATCCTTCTATATATATTGCCCAGCCCGATTCCAAGGCCTGTCCCCTTTGTTTCAATCGCTTTCCTGATCGCAGTCAGGGTTTCTGAGTCCATGCCCTTTCCCGTATCCGCTACGGATATCCATAAAAGTTCTCCTCTTTTCTCGATCCGTATGTTGATGCTTCCTCCATTCTCCTTTTCCTGGATCCCGTGAATTACCGCATTTTCCACCAATGGCTGCAGCATGAAGACCGGCACCTCTTCCTTGTATAGGTCTATGCTGCAGTTAATATCCCATTGAATCCGGTCTCCAAAACGCATCTTCTGGATGTACATATAATCCTTCACTACCTTAAGCTCCTGTTCAAGAGGCTCGAAGGCATTGGACGTCCGGAGGCTGTAACGAAGAAGGCTGCTGATTGCCACAAGCATTTCCTCCGTCACCGGTGCTTCCTCCATCTGTGCCATCCTGGTGATCATATTCAGTGTATTAAAGAGAAAATGGGGATTTAACTGGCTTTTGATCAGCTGAAGCTGGGCCATGGAAAAACGCTTCTCAAGCTCTGCCCTCTCCAGTTCATGCCGGTACAGCTTTTCTTCCATCAGCCGTTTCTCCTCCGTCGCTGTGATGTAATCCCGGGTGGCATGCTTCATCTTATTGAATGCGCTTACCAGCTGTCCGATCTCATCCCTTCCATCCCAATGGACGTCAGGGGACGAAAAATCGTTCTTCTCGATCTTACCTGAGACCGTAGCCAGCTGTACCACTGTTTTTACAATGCTGCCTGTAATAAAACGCAAAAGGAACATAAGCACAAAAAAAGCGAGGACGCTGATGGCGACCAGAATGTAAGGCATGCGCTTAAGCACAGGGATCTGGATTTCGTAATAATCATTTCCTCCCATTAAAACCACCTTGGTCAGACGTGTTCCATAGAGGTCTAAATATTTCTGCATATTATATGTTTTGTACAGTTCCCTGATATAGCTGGGGTCATTCTGATTCATTTCCACTACTTTTTCCCGCTGCTTTTCATAGGTACCATAACCGTTTTTGATGTTCCAGGTGATCCCATAGCGCTCTTCCCCGATTTTATCATAATCATAGGGCAGGCTGTTTAGAAATACTCTGGTTTCCTGGCAGCCCTGCCGGTATGCTTCCATATTTTCCGGAGTATTGTTTGCTAATACCTGGGCAAACAATCCCTTTTCATTCTCCATGGACTCCTGAAACTTATAGCAGGCCAGGTTGTCATCCATGATAATGCTCACATCATTGATAAAAATATATGCCACTTTCAGATTGATGAAAATGGAAGCTGCCATAATGATTCCCACGCTTCCTATGATCACGTATAATTTCCTTTTCAAAGACATCTGATACCAAAAGGCAAGCAATCGATCTCCCACCTGTTTACCTCCCACGATTCGTTTTCACTCATGCACTAATTAATCTTATCCTTTCCTTGTACTTCCGTCAATAACAAAAAATACCCTGTAAGCGGTACACAGATTTTTTGTGTACCGCTTACAGGGCAGTGTTTATTCCATAATATGCTACAGGTTAAAAGCCTTCCAGAGGCGCTTAAAATAATCGGCAAATTTGGCTTCCCTGACTGACTCGGCAGTTAATATGGGAACTTCACCAATCCGTTTCCCTCCAAGGGTATAAATAAGGTTTCCGGCCTTCTGTCCCTCTTCTAACGGAGCAGAGATGGAAGGTGCCAGCTCCAGCGTCTTTTCAATTGCCTGTAAATCTTCTCCCTTTAGGCTCAAATAAGAAAAGGACCCACCATACTTCAAGGGAACCTGATCCGTTACTCCGTTATCGACCACCATATCAGGAAGAGGAAGCATCTCCTTATCCTCATACAGTTTGCAGTTGGCATATCCATAGTTTAAAAGAGTCTGGGCATCGGCAAACCTGACTTTGTAATCCGGAGCTGCCATAATCGAGGCAATGAGGCGGACTCCATCCTTCTCTGCAGTTGCAGAAAGACAATACTTTGCCACTGATGTGGAACCGGTCTTTAAACCGGTCACAGTGAAATTCGTAGCCATCTTTAATAGCTTATTGGTATTGGAAAGGCCGAATTCCTTTGTTCCCTGCTTTGTCACATGTGTGATATTCTCCATCCAGATTGTAGAATAGTTATGAATCTGAGGATATTTGGTGATTAATTCTCTGGACATAGTCGCAATATCCCTGGCTGTTGTCACATGGGTGGCAGACTCGGTAAGTCCGCAGCAATCTTCAAAATGAGTGTTTGTCATCCCGAGCCCTGCCGCACGCTCATTCATCATCTTTACAAATTCGTCTTCTGTTCCAGCTATGTATTCCGCCATGGCTACCGAAGCGTCATTCCCCGAAGCGATAACAATGCATTTAATCAGGGTTTCCACCGTCTGAATTTCCCCTTCTTCCAGGAAAACCTGGGAGCCTCCCATGGACTTTGCGTGGGCGCTTGTAACAACCTCATCCGTCAGCTTGATTTTACCGGAATCCAGCGCGTCAAAAATAAGTATCAAAGTCATAATTTTCGTAATGCTCGCCGGGCTCCTTTTTTCATCCGCGTTCTTTTCTAAAATAATCTGTCCGGTTGACGCTTCCATCAGAACGGCGCTGGGGGACTGCAAAGCCGGACCGCCCTCCGCATTCACCCGTTTCGCCTCTTCTGCCTGGATAATCATGTCCGAGGCTACCGTCACATCCGGCTCTTGCCCTGCCGCCGGAAAGCATAAACAGAAAAACAGCAGAAGACAGCTTAAAACAAATGCCGTAACTCTCTTCATATGATACACGATCCCCTAAAATTCCTTTGTACCATTGTATGGGACTGCTTCCCTTACATATGCCATTTTTTCCAAAAATAATTGCCATCTTTTCGTTTCATCTTCCGGTAAAGTATGCTATACTTGTACCGGGTATGTTTAAAATCTATTAATACTACCCCAATACTACAGAATTAAGAGGTTGTACTATGAACAGACATGACTTTCGTGGACGAAATTCTGGAGGAGGCCGGGACCATATATTACAGGTTATCCTGATCATTCTTCTTGGAATTTTAATCGTTGCCGTTTTGGCTTTGTGCGGGGTTGCGATAAGCAAAAGGTTGAAATACAGGGCATTGCCTGCCGATACTTCCGTCGCAGAACACCCTTCCGATGAAGGAGCTCCTGATCCTTCCGCCGAAGAGGCCACAAGCGGACAAGCCAGTGAAGAAAAATTAAAGTCCCTGCTTTCCCAGGCAGATGCCCTTTCTATTGATTACGATTACGATGGGGCAATCAGCCTTCTCCAGTCTGACCCCGAGTTCAGCGCAAAGGAAGAAGTGACCTCTGCCATTGCAGGTTATAATACCGCCAAGGAAGCCCTGGTGCGGTTCAATCCCCAGGATGTCACCCATGTTTTTTTCCATTCTCTTATCATCGACACTTCAAAAGCCTTTGATGGAGATTCCAAGCAGGGGGGCTACAACCAAATGATGACGACCAAATCGGAATTTCTTAAGATGATGCAGGCTATGTATGACAAGGGATATGTTCTTGTGAAAATCCATGATCTTGCATATGAGTCAAAGGATGAGAACGGAAATCCTAAATTTGTATACGGAGATATCATGCTTCCTCCAGGCAAGAAAGCCTTTGTCCTGTCTCAGGATGATGTATGTTATTACGAATATATGCAGGGCGACGGCTTTGCCACCCGCATGATCATCGGAGAGGATGGATATCCCACCTGCGAGATGACAATGGCTGACGGCAGCGTATCTGTGGGCGATTATGATCTGGTTCCGATCCTTGAAGGCTTCATACAAACCCATCCAGGCTTTTCCTACAAAGGAGCGCGGGGAATTCTGGCCTTTACCGGTTATAACGGGATCCTGGGATACCGGACAGATGAATCCTACAAGGAATCCAATCCCAATTATGAAGCAGACCGGGAGCAGGCTGCAAAGGTAGCCCAGTCCTTAAAGGATCACGGCTGGGAGCTGTCCTCCCACAGCTGGGGCCACCGGAACATGGGACAGATTTCCATGAACCATTTTAAGGCAGACAGTGACAAATGGAAACGTAACGTTGAGTCCTTAACCGGACCCACAGATATTATCCTCTTCCCCTTTGGAAGTGATATCGGAAGCTGGACCCCTTATACCAATGACAATGAACGTTTTACATATTTAAAATCTCTTGGCTTCCGTTATTTCTGTAACGTAGACGCCAGCAAGCCGACCTGGATGCAGATGGGCACCGACTACTTCCGTCAGGCACGCAGAAATCTTGACGGCTACCGGATGTTTTATTATCCCGACAGCTTAACGGATCTGTTTAATGTTCCTGATGTTTTTGACCCGGCAAGACCGACACCGGTTCCTCCAATGTAAACAGTCCTTGATAAAAGCCGTAGACTTTTAAAGCTCTACGGCTTTTTCTGACTTATGCCGTGAAGAAAAATAATTGTAAAGGCAACTGGCCTGTGTTATAGTAAAAATTGGAAGCAGAGAAAGGCAATTCTAAATTTGCAGAAAGTTGCAGTAGCCGGATCACGTACACAACAGGAATCATACACAGGAGGGGTTTTATGAAAAGGTCAATGATGCAGGCATATGTTACAAGAAGTGATGAAGCTGTGGCTCTTTATCAAAAGGCTTTTGATGCTGCACTTATCAGCAGTTATCCAAACAGCGACGGAACATTTTATCATGCCGAGCTTGACATTCAGGGAGAAATACTGGCTTTGGCAGAAAGAAACACAGAATATGCCATAATCGGCGAAGAAATGGTTACAGGCAATGTCATGCAGTTCTGTCTGCATTACGGAGAAGGACATGAAGATAAGGTGAGAAAAGCATATGAAATACTGAAAACGGATGCTAAAATTCTTATGCCGCTTGCGCCATGCGAATTCAGTCCTCTGATGACAGATTTTATTGATAAATATGGAATCAGGTGGTGTTTATTTGTTTAAATGCCTCATCGTACGCATAAAAAGGCCGCCCTGCTGATTTTCTTTCAGCAGGGCGGCCTTCTGTCAGTCCAGATTATATCATGGGGAACCATTGTTGATATTCCCGGTTGCTTTCCTAAAACTGCACAAATCCCTTAATCGGCTGAGCCGGAACCACAGACTCCGCATATAATACGGGGCCCTCTCCTTCATAATCTCTCCAGTACTCATATGCAATCTTTGCCTTGACACGGACCCATTGTTTTGTTTCCAGTTCTCTGGCTTGCCTTGCCTTGGTGACAAAGCCTAAAAAGGTCATATCATCCTCGCAGCAGGTCATCGCCATACGTCCTGGTACAAAATAATTTTTTGGAAAATCAGGCGTTTTTAAGACCATAGCGGTAAATTCCACAGTCTTTCCTTCATAACGGTCCCGTCTTTCCATACAATCAAGATACCAGATCCCATAGGCTTCCGGTGAAATGCTCACCACGTCTGCCCCCATATCATAAGGCAGATCTTCCTCCGGGATCTCATTGACCTCACCCTCAGAATCTTCAAATACGATCTCTCCCTTGGGGCACATGGCCTTTAGGGTCCGCCGGTAGCCGGATAAATCTTCGATTCCGTCGCAGCGGTTGCAGATAACCATCTCCGAATTACGGACCATGGAATACAGCAAAGGCTTCATATTGGCAGAATACAATTCAAAG
>DFCS01000043.1 GCA_002367105.1 Hungatella sp. UBA3048 | reverse complement strand
TTCACGCCAGATTGCCAGGATATCATAGACGCAGGCGAGATCATAAGAGGCGGCACCGGATATTATTATCCAGACGGTGGACCGGAACTGCTGGAGGAGATTGAACATATCTATCCAGATTACAGCCTTTACCCTGAGTTATGTAAAGATACAGCATACGGATTCTTAACAAGGGGCTGCCCCCGTGGGTGTTCTTTCTGCGTGGTGGCAGAGAAAGAAGGAAAATGCAGCGTGAAGGTTGCGGACCTGAAAGAGTTCTGGAACGGTCAAAAGGAAATAAAGCTTCTTGATCCGAATCTCTTAGCATGTAAAGATTGGAAAGAATTACTGCAACAACTTATTGATTCCGGTGCCTGGGTGGATTTTACACAAGGTCTGGATATTAGGGTCATGACACAGGAAAAGGCAGATATGATCCGGCAAGTGAAGGTTAAACAAGTGCATTTTGCATGGGACCAGTACAGAGACAAAGAAATGATTGTGGAGCGTTTTAAATGGTTCAAGGAGGCCACGGGGTGGGATTGCCGGAAAATGAGCGTGTATGTGTTAACCGGATTTGATACCAAACTGGATCAGGACCTTGAAAGGATTTATACGCTGCGTGACCTGGGATACAGCCCTTATGTAATGATTTATGATAAACACAAGCTGCGGAAGGGCAGCGAATTAAAAAGGCTGCAAAGGTGGGTTAATTCCAGGTTTGCGTTTGCGGTAGTAAAAAGGTTTGAAGATTATAAAGCTTGATGCGGTAAACTAATATTTCCGTGAATAGGGGGTGGCTTTATTGGAACAAATGAATATATTTGATTTTATTGAAAAGCCACAAGCACCGAAAAAGCCAGAGTGCAAACCCATGTTTGAAACGCTTTTCGGAAATATCAGTGCTCCAGCATCACAGTGTGCAAATTGTCTTTGTGAACGTTGTGCTAACAATGTTTAAGAAATTTGGCACAAGGTTAAACCAGAAGAACAGAAAGAACCATGTTTCAACTGCGATAAATGCAACCTTTATACTGGTGAGTATAAGCACAGAATCCAGAGGAAAGAGGATTGTAATGGTTTTGTAATATCACACTATGCATTAGGATTGAAAAGAAAAAGTTTAAAATTATATAATTTAAANNGTAGACCGGAGCAGTATCAACAAAGCATTAAAACTTCATCAGGGTGACGCTGTTGCATGGGCATTAAAAGGCGGTTGCCGGGCATTATTTGAAAGCTTCGGCCTTGGAAAGACCGTTCAGGAAATAGAGTTCTGCTATCAGGTTATTAAGAAATTTGGAGGTAAAGCTCTTATTGTTTGTCCTTTAGGCGTAAAACAGGAGTTCATAAGGGACGCTGAAAGCATTCTTGGATATGAAAAGCTTATATACGTCAGGACAATGAAAGAAGTTGAAACGGCCGATACCGGTATTCTCATTACAAATTATGAACGCGTCCGTGATGGTGATATAGAACCCAGTTATTTCATGGCAACTTCTCTTGATGAAGCCAGCGTTTTAAGAAGCTTTGGAAGCAAGACTTATCAAACCTTCCTGGACAAGTTCAAAGAAGTTCCATATAAACTGGTGGCTACGGCCACGCCTAGCCCGAACAAATACAAAGAGCTGATTCACTACGCCGGATATTTGGGAGTTATGGATACAGGTCAAGCGTTGACAAGGTTCTTCCAGCGAGATTCTTCAAAGGCTAACAATTTAACTCTGTACCCGAATATGGAAGATGAATTCTGGTTATGGGTAAGCAGCTGGGCGCTATTTATTACTAAACCTTCAGATGTAAATCCAGATTATTCAGATGATGGATATGTTCTTCCACCTTTAGATGTAAGGTGGCATGAACTTCCTGTAAGTTATGGAGATACAGCAGATAGAGATGGTCAGTTCCAGTTATTTAACGAGGCGGCGGCCGGCCTGAAAGAAGCGGCGCAGGTAAAGCGTGAAAGCATTGATGTAAGAACGGAGAAGATGAAAGAGATTCTTGAATCTGATCCGGAGGCACATTTTATACTGTGGCATGATTTGGAAGCGGAGAGACTGGCAATTAAGAAAGCAGTGCCGGACGTTGTGGATATTTATGGCTCCCAAGATTACGAAATTCGGGAACAAAGGGTAATTGACTTTTCAGAGGGACGCTGTCAGTATTTCGCAACAAAAAAAGAGTTATCAGGATCTGGTTGCAATTTCCAGAAACATTGTCACAGAGAAATATTCCTTGGGATTGACTACGAATTTAATGATTTTATTCAGGCCATACACAGGTGTTATCGCTTCCTGCAAACGGAGCCAGTCATTATTGATATTATCTATATGGAAAATGAGAGAGAAATAAAAGATGTGTTGCTGGAAAAGTGGAAGAATCATAATCACATGGTTAAAAAAATGATTGAGATCGTGAGAAAGTATGGGTTATCGACAGCAGGGAAAGAAAAACGCTTGGAGCGGAAGATGGGAGTTGAAACGGTGAAAGTCAAAGGGAAGAAGTATACGGCAGTTTACGATGATTGCGTAGAAGAAACAAGTCGTATGGAAAGTAACAGCGTTGGTCTGATCCATACATCAATACCTTTCGGGAACCATTACGAATATTCGGCCAACTATAATGACTTTGGGCATAATCAGGATACGGAAAGATTTTTTGATCAGATGGATTTCCTTACACCGGAACTTTTAAGAATATTGCAGCCTGGAAGAGTAGCAGCTATTCATGTTAAGGACCGTGTGCTTTTCGGGAATGCAACCGGTACNNGGAATGCCAACGGTAGAACCTTTTCATTCAGATTGTATCAGTCATTATATGAAACATGGCTTCCAATATTTTGGCATGATTACGATTGTGACTGACGTGGTGAGAGAGAATAATCAGACTTACCGGCTGGGCTGGACAGAGCAATGCAAAGATGGAAGCAAAATGGGAGTGGGTTGTCCTGAATATGTTTTGCTTTTTAGGAAGCTTCCTACTGACAGATCAACGGCTTATGCAGATACTCCTGTGAAAAAGACCAAAGAAGAATATACTAGGGCGCAATGGCAGATAGACGCTCACGGATTTTGGAGATCTTCAGGTGACCGTCTTATTAGAAAAGAAGAGTTAGAAAATGTTTCAGTAAAGAATCTTCAGGCTGTTTACAGAAAATACAGCAGGGACCATGTTTATGACTATAAAGAGCATGTCGAACTGGCTAAGAAACTTGATTCAGAAGATAAACTCCCAGCTACATTTATGGTTGTTGCGCCGGGAAGTTGGACCTGGGAAGTATGGGACGATATTAATCGTATGCGGACCTTAAATAGCAGCCAGAGTCGTAGAAGAGCTCAACTCCATGTGTGCCCTTTACAGTTGGATATTGTGGAGCGCATTGTTAACAGATATTCCAATGAGG
>DFCS01000029.1 GCA_002367105.1 Hungatella sp. UBA3048 | reverse complement strand
TCCAATTATAACAGAGTCACCGGTCGGGCCAGTTGGGCCAGTGGCTCCTGTTAGCCCTATGGGGCCAGTTGGGCCAGTTGGGCCGGTTGCTCCGGCTGCTCCAGTCGGGCCAGTTGCTCCGGTAAGTCCTATAGGGCCAGTTGGGCCGGTCGGGCCGGTTGCTCCGGCTGCTCCAGTCGGGCCAGTCGGGCCGGTTGCTCCGGTAAGTCCTATAGGGCCAGTCGGGCCGGTCGAGCCGGTTGCTCCGGCTGCTCCAGTCGGGCCTGTCGGGCCTGTTGCTCCTGTTAGTCCTATTGGACCAGTTGAGCCGGTCGGGCCGGTTGCTCCGGCTACTCCGGTCGGGCCGGTCGGGCCGGTTGCTCCTGTTAGTCCTATTGGACCAGTTGGGCCGGTCGGGCCGGTTGCTCCAGTTGGTCCAATAGGTCCCCGTGGTCCCATTGGTCCCATCGGTCCTTGAGCGCCTGTTGCTCCGGTCGGCCCAGTAGGGCCGGTCGGCCCTGGTACGCCTTGTGGTCCTGTTGGTCCCACGCAGCATCTGCAACACTGCGATCCTGTTGAGTTACAGCAGCGATTTTCATCAAGGCAGCAATTTTCATCAAGGCAGCAATTTTCATTACAATTTCTACATTTATTCATTATAATCCTCTCCTGTTAGAGCGTAAATTACAGTGTCTACTAGTAAGACCTTTGTACAAAGCTGAAGTCATAACATAAAGGGGTTTCCACCTCTTTATACATTAATATATGTATCTGCTCTCTTACTGTATAATTCCCTTACCGCATCCCTTCCATAAAGGGTTTACCGTCAGTCACAGCACCTTTGGCATATCACAAAAACGATTCTGTTGCAGCAAAAAAGGGCGTGTTGCAAAACTGGTTATACAAATGGTTTTGCAGCACGTTCTTTATTTTGGGACAATAAAATAAGACATATCATATAGATTGTCCTTTTCTAAGTTCTGTTTCTGGATTTTAGCATGACTTTAATAAAGCTATGTGTTTTTTCTTAATTCAGGCGCTTTCTTTTATTGGATGCAGGTGCTTTCCTAGTCGGTCATTCTGGATTTTTGCGTGCAGCTTGTTAAGGTTATAACCCAAATAAAGAAGAAGAAACTCAGTTTTTACGTTGTTTTTCCCTCGTGTTAAAAATCGATTGAAATCATAATCATTTTTCAGAACACCGAAGGCACCTTCTACTTGAATGGATCGATTTACCCTCAACTTGACTCCCTGATCTGTCATTATGTTTTTATAGGATTTGTTTCGTTCTTCCATAAATGTTTTGGATAACTCCATTCGCCTGTTTCCTTGTGCTTTTGTACTTAATGGTGGCATGATCAGGAGCTTTTTGTCCGGCCAAAAGCCAGCGAAAGTTAATATCTCTGCGACATGCAGTTTCGACTTTTCTGGTTGAATAAATATTTTGTGAATAAGCATAGGTCATGATTTTAAACATGGTCTGTGGTTCCACTGCCGGATTTCTTCCTGTAGAAGAGTAAGCCCTATACAATTCCGTGTAATTTAGTTCCTCCAATATGTGGCTCAGCAGTCGGACAGAATCATCCTCAGGTATCAAACCTTCCAAACTTAATGGTAAAAATAGTTGATATCCTTGATTAAGTTCGGTATAATCTTTCTTGTGTAATTGTGTTATTCGCATAACTAATTATACCACTTTTGCGGATTCTTAGGAATCCGCATTTTTGATATCAAGACACAAGACACAAAAAGGGAACTGCTGCTCAACTTGTTAGTTTTGCAACAGCCCCCCTTGTTTTATGAAATGCCATTATTTACTGTCAAACATTTATCAATAGATGCCTTTTCAATTTCATTAATATTGGAAGAACCTTCCGTACGGGTGTAATAGCAGCTGGAATCGCTGTTTAAGGAACCCACAGACAATGTAAAGGATTCTTCCGAGCCATTCTTATCATAAGTATAGGTAATGACCGCAGCAGGCTGATCAAGTCCGTAGCCTGCCAGTTCGTTGTCCTGTACCTTATAATTGGAGCAGCTCTTTACCTTCAGACCGCTTAAGGAATCTGCCAGGACATTTAGGCCGGAATTATCAGAAAGCTTGTTGTCCGGTGAATCCGCAGAGTCCCTGTACCATTCGATCGTCCCTTCTTTCTCATCCAGCTTCTTTTTTACATAATGTTCACTGATGCCTGCCTTTGTTATTGTAATGCTATTTATGTCAGCTCCGGAAACAGCTGGGAATTCCTCCAGTGCCATCCGATCATTTAGTCCGGTGTCGGTTTCATTGTACAGGGCAGAGCTGATGAGATACGGGGTATCCTGCCCTTCCAGTGCTGCATAATAATCCCCGTCGCCGGTGGCATTGCCAAGGAGGATCACGGATTTCGTCCCATCCTCTGCTGCTGCAGCGATCTTTCTTATGGGCTTATCCAGACCATAGGCACTTAGACTGTCTCCGCCTTCCAGCTTCCGCAGGGCTTCAAGCTTTGAAACCGTGGAAGCAAGGGAATCCATTTCCTCCTGTTTCACCGGAAAAAGATCATCTCCGTCATAGCTCCATTTGCCATCCTTTTTTGTAAAGGACAGCTCCTGTCCGTCAATATCATAGGAAAGGCTGGAAACACTTGAAAGGTCGGTGAGATAGACTTTTTCTCCCTCCTCCTTCTCCTTCGCCTGTTCCTTGGAGCGGTTCATATACTGGCCCACCCCAACATAGATCACACACAGGGCCGCCAGAGCGGCCGTTCCATATAAAAGGCCCTTTTTCTTTTTCATGTTTCAACCTCCTTTTACAGACGTCTGCGCTTCAGCCAGATCACCAGTCCTGCTGCCAAT
The DNA here is from genome assembly GCA_002367105.1 of Hungatella sp. UBA3048. Lineage (GTDB taxonomy): Bacteria > Bacillota > Clostridia > Lachnospirales > Lachnospiraceae > Lacrimispora. The sequence continues at coordinate 278,665 of DFCS01000029.1, read as the reverse complement.
GTCACCACCGGGATAACAAATATAAACAGGATTCCCCACATGCCTCCATGGGTAACGGTGTTATAGGTCACATCCAGGCTTTTGGCAGGAATGGATACATTGGAAACATCATCAAAATTAGCAGTAACTGCATTCATGAAAAGATTTAAATTAATTAAATTGGTAAAGCTGGTGTTCAGCCCCTCGTCGATAAGGGAAGGGGTGCTGAATACGGTCAAACGTGCCGTTCCGGAGCTTAAAGTCTTCTCTGATACGGCTCCCAGGATATAGGTTCCTTCTGTCTGCTTATCGGCCGTTACCAGCATACCTCCATCACTGGTCTCCATAAAAGGAGTTACTTCCACGCCTTCCGGCAAATCCTCTTTCTGGGTCATGGCTGCGGACTGAAGCACAAGGGCTGCGCTTTTTCCATCAATGCCGTTCGTCACTTCGCTTCCTGTCTGAATGGTTGGGAAGATATAATAAGGATTGTTCTGATAAAACTTCTTGGTATCTGCTGCAAGTCCGTTTTCCAGATTCAGGCCGTAATCGCTCATAAGGGCACTTAAGTTCGGGCGGTCCTTTTGTTCATAGCCGGCAAGGAGCAGAACCCTTCCCCCTTTATCCAGGTAATCAGAAATCATCTTCTTTTCATCATTAGCCAGGTCTGATGCCGGAGCATTGATGAGCAAAAGCTCACAATCCTCAGGAATACTTCCTCCAGTCAGAAGATTCAGGGAGTTTACGGTCAGATTAGACTTTTTTAACATATCGGAAGCAGTAGCTCCAAGAGCTGCCTCTCCATGGCCCTCTGTCACGTAAACCGTTTTCTGCGCGTCGTTGATCACATGGGAGATAGCCCCGGTAAGCTGACCCTCTCCGTCAAATTCGGTTTCTTTGGACTGTCCATAATAGTAGTAGGACATTTCATCCATTTTAATGATATCCGTCAGGGCGATGGATTCTGTCCTGCCTGTGGAATCGCAGCTTACCAAAAGCGTGTTATCCTGCGCCTTAAGCTTTTGTACCTGGTCCGGATGTAGAACGGAATCTACGGTCACGACCTTGATGTGGCCGGATAAATCCTCGTAACGTTTTATAAAGCTTGTGATCCGCTTATCCACAGAGTCCGGATTTGCTACCACATAAATCGTAACATCCTTATCAAGCGCCTTAACAAGATCCTTCGTGGTTCCGCCCAGGGTATAGATCCGGCTGCTGCTCATATCCCATTGCCGTACCTTCTCCGGAAGACGGCCTACGATAAGGTTTAATATTACCACGGCTGCTATGACAATCAATGTTAGGATTGCCGTGTAGCCTCCTTTTTTTAATTTTCTGGTCATCTCCATCCTCCTAACTCCATCTGCGTTTCTCTATGGACTGCACGGTCATGAATACCAGCAGAAATATGATGCTGATATAGTAAACCAGGCCGCCTGCATCAAAGATGTTATGACTGGCAAAGTTCTGAAACACGTCGGTCACTGCAATCTTTTCCAGCACATTGGTCAGTGCGCGCTCAAAAAGGCCCTTTTTTACAAGGTACAGCACAGCGATGCAGAGAACTCCTGCCGCTTCCAGAACGGCTGCAAGAGGACCATGGCTCGTTATTCGGGATACCGCAAAAACGATCCCAGACCAAAGAATCAGAAAACCTGCTGCAGAGCCGATCGCCGATGTGGGTAAAAATCCCAGAAGGCTGGGCCATAAAAGCAGAAGAAGGATGATTCCAAAGGTTCCTACGGCAGCAATGATCTGGCTTTCTGTTAAGGAAGAAATAAACATCCCAATGGCAATATAGACACAGCCCAGCAGGAAAAAGGCCAGTAAAGAAGCATAATCCGCTTTTAAATTTGCATTTCCGTTCAGCTTGATGATGAGAGGACAAATTCCGGAAAGCAGTACCGGGACGGCATAGACGGTTATCATGGAAAGATACTTACCAAGAACCATCTGGGCAACGGATACCGGAGAGGTGAGCAGGAGCTGGTCTGTTTTGGTCTTCCGGTCATCTGCAAAGCTTCTCATGGTAAGCACCGGAATGCCGATCATGATAATGGTCACCATGCCAGACAGAGTATATGAAAAGTAGGGGTATCCGCTCATCATGTTATAAGCCATAAAGTAAATTCCTATGAACAGCACCATAAAGGCGATAAATACATATCCGGTCATGGACTGAAAATAAGCTTTCAGTTCTCTTCTATAAATTGCTGCCATTATTCTTCATCCCCCTCTCCGTCTTCCGTTTCTTCCTTAAGGTCTGCCTCGGAAGGCTCCCCTGCCGTTCCTTCCCCTGTCAGTTCAAGGAACACCTCTTCCAGGGATGCCTTTGTGGTCTGCATGGAAAGAATGGGAATCCTTTGGCCGGCAAATGCAAAGAATATGATTTCCCGGATATCCTCTTCCTCTTCTTCCTCTTCTTTCTCATCTGCTTCTGTGCAGATGCGGAATTCTGCCCTGTTTATCCCCTCTTCTCCGCTCTCCCGTACCGACACATCGGCTGCCTGGGGAATCGCTTCCAGAATTTCAAGGATCTGTTCTTCTGTCCCTTTTACTAAAAGCTCCATTCCGGCAGTCCCGGCCATCTGGCGTTCCAGATTCTCCGGCGTATCGCTGGCAATCAGCCTCCCCTTGTCAATGATCATGATATGATCGCATACTGCGCTGACCTCGGAAAGGATATGGGAGCTTAAAATAACCGTATGTTTCTGCCCAAGCCTGCGGATGGTATCCCTGATTTCGATGATCTGCTTAGGATCCAGTCCTACCGTAGGCTCATCCAGAATAATAACAGGCGGAAACCCTAAAACTGCCTGGGCCAGGCCTACACGCTGTCTATAGCCCTTTGATAAGTTGCGGATCAAACGGCCTTTTACATCTTCCAGTTTTGCAAGCTCCATAACCTCATAAACAGCCTCATTCCTCTCCTTTTTCGGTATTTTCTTTAATTCTGCAGCAAACTGCAGCTGCTCTTCCACAGTCATATCCACATAAAGCGGCGGAAGCTCCGGCAGATACCCAATACACTTCTTTGCTTCCTCCCCATCTTCCAGTATATTATGGCCGTTGATCAGCACATCACCCTCCGTAGCTCCGATGTACCCGGTCATAATGTTCATTGTGGTGGATTTTCCGGCCCCGTTTGGCCCAAGAAATCCATAGATCTGTCCATCGTTGATCGTAAAGCTTAAATGGTCCACAGCCAGATGACCGCCGTAATCCTTTACCAGATTTCTGACTTCAATCAACTCTCTCTCCTCCTGTCTATTATGCATTTTGCATCCTTACTTAGGGTAAAAGGGAATTGTGAAAATTGTGTGATATATATTTGTTGATTGTGTGATAAAAGTATGAAATATTTCGACAAACACAAAAATAAAAAAACCTGGGCAGCTTTTGCTGCACAGGCAATAATACAAAGGGATCGGATCAAGTCCCCCGCAGCTTATTGCGAGGTATTTGATTTATCTTATAATAAAACATATACTGCTGAAGGATCCCGGCATATCCCTGATACCGCTCCAGGGGAAAGCCCTGAGGATAGTGAAGCTCTAAGATCTGCTTTACGTGGGTATCCACAGGAAAAGCCCCCACATGATGAAGCCCGAACAGGCAGATGCAGTCCGCCACCTTCCTTCCGATCCCATACTGCTCCATCAGTATGCTGTGGGCGCTTTTATAATCTGCTTTCTTTAAGTGTAAAAGCCATTCCTTTCCCTCTGGACCGCTGCACATTTCTGCTATTGACAGGATGTATTTATCCCGGTATCCAAGACCCAGGCCGGACAATCCCTTAAGGCCCGCCAAAGAAAGGCTCTCCGGCTCCGGAAAGGCATCATAGCTTCTTACCGTTTCTTTCCAGCTTCCGTCAGGAGACATGGTAAGGCCCAGCCCTTCCCTTTTGTCTCCGAACCGCTTACAAAGCTCTTTAACACTGCCTGTGATGCGGGTGATGTTATTATTCTGGGAAATTAAAAAGGTCACCAGCATTTCCCATAGATCCTGATGAAGGATCCGGACACCCCAGCCCCATTCCATGGCTTCCCTAAGATATGCATCTTCAGAGTCCACATGTTTTTTATAGCCGCCGTAATCGGTCTGTAAGTCAAAATAGCCGGCCCATGTTTCTTTAAACTCCCTCTCTCCGCAGGAAAATAAGAAGCTGTCTCCATCTTTGACTGCTTCCACATATTCTCCCGCAGCTGCGATCGACCAGACTCCGTTTTCGCCCTCCCGGCCTTCCATGCGGAAGCACTGGCCAGACCTGGCGATTTGCTCAAAATCCATATCCTTTATCTGAATCCGGTACATAATAAGCGTTTCTCCATTTCATTGCAAATCCACAAGGCCCTATGATACCAGGCCATTCTTAGTTATCATTCAAATGGGACAGAAATTCTTTCAGCCGTTTCACATCTCCGTCCTCAAAACAGTACCCATCCATACCGCAGGCCCTTGCTCCTTCAATATTCATGGGCAAATCATCGATAAAAAAGCATTCCTCCGGCTTTAAGCGGAACCGCTCAAATAAATGGCTGTACATTTCCTTTTGAGGCTTCAAACACTTTACCTCAGCGGAAAATAAGATTCCGTCAAAATGTTCAATTCCCGGAATGATTTTATAACACGACAGCAGACGAAGGGAAGCATTGGAACAAAGATAGATACCATATCCCCTCTCCTTAAGCTGCCCTACCAGTTCCCCCATCTCCTTATCAGGCCACATATTATATTCATGCCAGTGCTCAAGGCAAAGAGCTGCCATTTCCTTTGCATGGGCAGTATGCAGACGTGCCTGCATCTTCTTTAAAGCATCTTCCTCTGAGATCAGCCCCATATCCAGAAACAGCCACTCCTGAGATTCGAATACAGCGATTCTTACTGCCTTCCGCTCTGCCTCATCCTCAATAAAATGCCTGCAGACAATATCTCCATCGTAATGTACCAGCACTCTGCCCATGTCAAATACTATATTTTTAATCATGATTTTTCTCCTGTAATAATTCATTTTTCTTTTTAAACCAGAAATAATAGGGAACCTCATAAAGCAGCATACAGGCCCAACCGGCCAGGCATGCATAGGGAACGCCATTCATTCCCATAGACGGAACCAGCAGGACGACCAATGCCACCCGCACGGAAATCTGAATCAGGGTGGAGATTAAGGTGATGGACATATTTCCCATTCCCCGGAAAAAACCCTGGATCCCATTGGTAAATGCCGGCAGCAGATAGAAAAAAGCCATAAGGTGTAAATATTCCGCCCCAATCCCTACCATGGCCCCATCCCCATTGGGCACAAATAATCTCATCACCGGTTCTTTCACCAGCAGGATGACAATACATATGATCACCCAATAGCCTGCTTCTATAAAAAGTCCGGTCCGAAAGCCTTTCTTTACCCGTTCTCCATTACCGGCTCCCCGGTTTTGTGCCACAAAGGTCATCATACCGCTGGATATGCTTTGTTCCGGAGTAAAAGCAAAGTCATCCACCCGGTTTACTGCCTGAAATGCCGCTATGGTGCTGACACCCAGAGGATTTATGACTCCCTGTATCAAAAGCTTGCCAATAGGCTGGCAGGATTGCTGCAATGCCGTGACCGCTCCCTGCCTGACCGTAAGGCTTAAAAGCTCCCGGTCCATATGGAATTCCTTTGGCTTAAGTTTAAGAAGGGGAACCTTCTTATATATGTAGGAGATACATAAAAGCGCAGAAACCGCCTCTGCAATGACCGTAGAAAATGCCGCCCCGAAAACTCCCATGTGAAACCCTGCCACAAATACCAGATCCAATAATGCGTTTAAAACCGAGGCCATAGCCAGGAAGTGGACCGGAGTCTTTGAATCTCCCACACTCCGGAGGGCAGAAGCCACTCCGTTATAAAAAAAGGTAAAGGGCGTTCCGATTAATATGACCCTTAAATAAACAGCCGCATCTGCTGAGATTTCCTCCGGTACACGGAGAAGCCTTATGATCCCGCCGGAAAAAAGCAGCCCAAGACCCGCAATAACCAGGGAAAAGTAAAAGCCAAACAAAAGGGTGGTTGCTATCTCCTGTTTTAACTTTTCATGGCTTCCTGCTCCAAAAAACTCACTCATCAGCACCGAAGCTCCGATGCAGATTCCCGTAATTCCAAGGATTACAATGTTCATGACCGGGCCTGCGGCACCGACTGCTGCCAGTGCCTCTTCTCCCGCAAACCGTCCTACCACAATGGAATCCACCGCGTTATAGGTGAGCTGGAATAAATTTCCCAAGACAAGCGGGATGGAAAACCGTATCAGCTGAGAGGAAATATTTCCTCTTGTCATATCCTTCATCATATCATCCTGCCCCTTTGGCGGATCAATAGCTCCTTAGCTTGTCACTGCCGTCATCCTTTGTGTTTTCCAGGCGTTTTACCACTACGTAGTAGCCTGCATTGTCATTGACCTTTACATAGACCCGGTCGCCTACCTTATGTCCCATAACAGCCCTTCCCAAAGGAGACTCAGAACTTATTAGGCCTTTCATGGAATTTCCGCGGACGGTCGTTACAAGCTTGTAGGTCTCCTCCTCGTCATCATCCTCAAAATACAGGACAACCGTATTATAGAGCCCGATCTCATCGTCTTTGGATTCATCAGATATGACCTGGGCCGTCTTTATCATTTTCTCCAGATAACGGATCCTGCTTTCATTCTGGTTCTTATCCTTTTTTGCGGCATGATATTCAAAGTTTTCGCTTAAATCCCCATGAGCTCTTGCTTCTTTTACCGCCTCCAGAGCTTCCTTCCGAACGACCAGCTTCCGGTGGTCTATTTCTTCCTGCATTTTCTTAATATCAATTTCCGTTAATTTGTCAAACACGTTGTTCCTTCCCTCTTTCTGCATTCTCCGATAGGATCGTCATTCCTTCTTCTGGGCAATTACTTCAATACGCCCGGAAGCAGTCCCCACATGACGGTATGATTTTATGGAAAGTCCGCATTTTTCCGCCAGGGCCTCTATGCCACTGTCCGTGAGGCAAACCTCTGCCGCTTCTCCCTTCCACATGGAAGCTCCCTTTTTTTCCAGATTTTTAATGGATTTATCCAGATCCGGACCGTCAAACCATAAAATCCCGTCCTCTGCCAGATACTCCGCCGCCTGGGTCAGGATCATCTTCAAATCCTGAGTACGGGAGATCCGGTCAATAAGGACGATCCGGTACGCTTCCTTACCGCCTTCTATCCGTTCATCGGCTTCCTCTAAGGACATGGCCTGAGGATTATATCCGGCCTTTCTGGCCTCTTTATATAATGGGCTTTTCTCTTCTCCGATAAACAGCATGGTTCCTTCTGCTGCAACTTCACCGATATCGGCTAAAAGACGCTCACATCTTGCCTTTGTGCGGTGAGAGCCCTTCTTACTGTTTACAAACCGGCTTTCTTCCCTTGCAAGATAATAATTTCCGCAATCCATGCACTTCATAAAGACCCGGACAGGCTCCAGTACATATTCATCCGCCTCTCCGCCTTCCATATAGAACACTGCTCCATAATGGGGAACGCCTTTCCCTGAGCAGACGGGGCACCGCTCCACTTCTGCCGTCATTAAGTTCCGAAGCTCCTTTAACGCTGAAAAATACCAGCGGTACAGTCTGTTTTTAAATTCCTGGTCGAAAACAAACAGCCGGGCCTTTATGACTTCCGCCATCCATTTTGTTTCATGGATCACCGATTTATCAGCCATGAATCCCTTTAAACTCTCCTCCAGAGTGAGAAGCCCTGTGACAGTATCCTCTTTCAGCCGTTCATTTTCCTTATAGGCCATAAGGTGTTCGATTCCTTCCACAACACTGCTGCATAAATTGACCATTACCAACAGCTGATTCATTCTGCCTGTTGCCATACCATTTCCCTTCTTTCAGTTGCCTGTCTTGTCCATGCATACTCTTTTATATTATCATTTTTGAGGGGTGAAAAGCAAGATACAAACAAGAAAACCGAAAATCAGTACCCGGAAACCGCCAGTCATGGTTCCAAGGTACTGATTTTAATGAAAAGATAGTCATTCGGATATTCGTTAAATTATAAAAACTATTCGCCTTACGTAATATTTCTGCTGAATAAATCGGTTTCTTCCAGCAGGCTTTCAATGCTGTCTAAGTTCAGGCGGTGCAGCAGCTCGATCACATATGGATTCTCCGCCGGATGCACATAAGTCGCCTTTTCTCCGTAATCATTGACAAGTTCCGTTCCCTGCTCCACTCCTAAAATGGATCTTGGTCCGCCGACGCATCCGCCCACACAGCCCATGCCTTCGTAAAAGTTTGCCTCTATCTTCCCCTCCATAATATCCTGGATCATCTTCCGGCAAGCAGGTACTCCATCCGCCTGTTTGGTACGGATTTCTGTTGTTTTATTAGGATTAATAGCTCTTACAGTACTCTCTACCGCTTCACTGACTCCGCCCTTTCTGGCGTAGATCCTTCCGGCTCTTGAGGAATGGTCCTTTTCACTTTCTTCCATAACAGCCGGGTCGATTCCCAGGGCATCAAATATATTCTTTACCTCCTGGAATGTAAGAACAAAGTCAACCGCACCGGCCAGATCCTTCTCCCTGGCCTCCGCCTTTTTGGCAAGGCATGGTCCGATGAATACGGTCAAAGCATCGGGATGGAGTTCTTTTACGACTCTTGCGCAGGCAACCATGGGCGATACCGAGCCAGGCACATGAGGAACCAGCTGGTGATAGACCTTGCGGATCATACCGATCCACATGGGACAGCAGCAGCTTGTCAGCTGGAAGTCATTGATATCATTGATATTTTTATCAAATTCAAGAGCTTCTTTTAATGTAAGGATGTCCGCAAACAGGGCAACCTCCAGCATTCCGTCAAATCCTACGGCTTTTAATGCCGACCTAAGCTTTCCGGGAGTAACCTCCTTTGAAAACTGGCCTAAAAATGCGGGAGCTATCATTGCATATACCAGTCCCTTGGAGCTTCTTATCGCTTTTAAAGCCGGGATAATGTCCGTACTGGCTGTCAGCTTTTCCGGTGCGCAGCCTTCAATGCAATTTTCACAGCCCAGGCACAGCTCCGGATCAACAGTGACCCCATCCTTTCCGATCCCCAATGCGCCGAAAGGACAGCGCTTTAAGCATTCCTCCCGTTCCTCTTTGGAACAGGTGCAGGTTCCGGTGCGGATCACTACCGGGTGCTTCGTAGGATTCAAAAGACAATCCAGATGATGAGGATCGTATGAGGTTTCCAAATCCATCTCCGGATCCAAACTGTCATTTAGTACGGACTTCACCAAACTTTCATACAACTGCTTAAATGTCTGCATAAGATACCTCCCGCAAGTATGTTTTGATTTTCTTTGTAGTACTGATATTTTAATCAATTCCGGTGATTCTATGATAGTTATTATTATAATACTTTTTCTTCTTCCTTGCCATAACATTCATTGGAAAGATGATAATTCCAGGTAAATTATGGTTTGGTGGAAAGAATCATGGTTTCATATTCATTTTCTATTTTCCTATAAACTCCTTTTTTATATTCAAATGCTCGATTTTATCCGTAAGTTCTCCGTCTTCAAAATCAAGCTCTAAGATATATGGCATCCAATCCAGAATCCGCAGGAAAGAATCACAGTCATAGTCTGTATCATAATAATTTAAGATACTGCTAAGTGCTGTTCCATGGGTTCCAATGACAATATTCCTGCCATCATTGTTTCGGAGAATTTCCCTTAATGCCGCCACATTCCTGTCCTGTACCATGGCAATTGATTCTCCGCCCTCCTCATGAAAGTCATGATCTTCCCAACGCTTTCGAAACAATTCATGATGATTCCCGTTTCTCCCGCTTTCACGTTCACGGAGACGTTCATCGGTGATAATTTCCTTTTCATAATGCGCTGCAGTTTCTTCTATGGTGTCCAAACTCCGCTTATATGGACTGCAATAAAACGAATCGATATTTTTATCCTGCAAAAACTCAAACACCTTCCTGGAGTCTTCTCTGCCTTCCATTGTTAAGGGCCTGGTCCTGTCATCCTCCCAGGCATGGTCCGGCTGTGCGTGACGTACAAAATATACTCTTGTCATTATTCTTTATCCTCCCCCACAAACTGTTATTTATCACATGAAATCCATTTCATGATTCTATGGAATCAGCCGGTTAATATCTCTTGGAAACAAGGTGGATAACCGTACGTTTTCCTGCTCAAGCAGCTTGCTTGTAAAACGTTCCAGGCCCAGGCCCAGCCCTCCATGTGGCGGCATCCCATATTTATGCATCATAAGATAGCTTTCAAATAATTCTGTATTCATGCCTCTGCGTTCCATTTTCCCAATCTGTTCCTTATACCCATGAATTCTTTGACCGCCTGTTGTTATTTCCAGTCCCCGGAATAAAAGGTCAAAGCTTAAGGTTTCCTCCTCATTCTCCACGCTATCCATGGCATAAAAGGGTCTCTTTTTGCTTGGATAATGGGTTACAAATACAAATTCACTTCCTGTTTTCTGCTTTATCAGCTCAAAAAGCAGTTTTTCTTCTTCCGGCTCAAAATCATCAAAATCTTTTATAGGTCTATGATATTCCATTGAAATCAATTCTTTTGCTTCTTTAAATTTAATTGCCGGAATCTCTTTGATTACAGGCAGCTTCACCTTTAACAGCCTTATTTCATCTCCATATTGTTCATTTAAATATTCCATTACATGTTTTAGCATCATCGTTTCCATCTGCATAATGTCTTCAAAGCTGCAAATGTATCCCATTTCAAAATCTACGCTTGTATATTCATTCAAATGCCTGGAGGTATCATGTTTTTCCGCCCGGAAAACCGGAGCGATTTCATACACCCTTTCAAAAACGCCTACCATCATCTGCTTGTAAAATTGCGGGCTTTGAGCTAGATATGCTTCTCTGCCAAAATAGTCTAATCGGAAAATATTTGCTCCGCCTTCAGCACCTGCATATACGATTTTAGGCGTACGGATTTCCGTAAATTTTTCCTTTTTTAAGAACTCACGTATTCCATAAGTGATCCCTTCCTGCAGCTTAAAAATAGCCCGTTCTCTTTCGTTGCGAAGCGTAAGCGGCCTGAAATTAAGCAGAGTTTCCATAGAAGTATCTACACATTTATTATTTATTACAACTGGGCTTGGCTCTTCCGGCTTTGATAATACCTCTATCTCAGTCATCTGAAGGTCATAGCCTGTTCTGGATCTTTCTTCCCCTTTGACGGAGGCAGTCACGATTACGCTGCTCTCTTCCTTTATTTCATCAAGAGAAAACCGGGAAATTTCCTCTGAATAAATGCACTGAACCACGTTCCGTTTCGTTCTCAATAGTACAAAGGCAAAATCACTCATTTTCCTTACTTTATAGATGCTTCCATGAATCCTTACAGTTTCACCGATATGGTTTGTCAGTTCTTCCGCCTCAACGGTTATCTCTTTGATCTCTCCAATGATACTCTTCATTGTTTTTCCTCCTGGATTATGATTATTTAATTTTTATAGCTCTCTAATATATCCATGAGGACATCATCAATATGTCCCATACGATCACAACCTTTCTCTTTCTCGTATGGGTAAAAAAATAGAACCACACGAGCAAATTAAATTTACCAATGTGGTCCTAAAATATTCTATCCACATAGGCGCAACGCTTTTAGCGCTTGCACCTGCGGTTCGTCACAGATACAAGCGCTGTCAATCGTCGTCCCAATTCAACTTTTTGAGTTGTTGATGTTGATTCATAATAGCTGCCTCCGTTTATAGTTTGATACAGGTTATCACAAAGAGCTTATATTGTCAAATAAAATATTCAATGGTATCTGCCGGTTTCTTCTGTGTCACGCTGTTAAAAATGATGACAGCCTCTCTTGTTTCCTTGGGTCCAAGGGCATAAGTACCCTTTCCCGTGTCATTAAGCATTTCCCATGGCACACACCGGTTTCTATGGTAAGGCATATCTGTGATCAGCTCCAAGCCCTTTTGTTTAAAAGGCTTCTTTCTGAAATAAGGATCAAATAAATAAACATTTTCCCCATCGGCCCCTGTGACCAATACATAGTGCCAGCAGCCTAGCATCACCCGCGCCACCACAACTCCATCCTGCTGCAGGCCATACATGATTTTGCTGTTTTCTCCTATATACACTTCGTCCCCAGTCAGATATTCACTTTGAACCGGGAATTTTTTCATCTTTCCGAATTGGTTGATCCAGTTGCTAAAAAACATCATGGCCATACGTGAGGTTCCATTTTTCCCGAACTCTCCCTTTGCATTATAAGAATCGAGACAAAAAAGCATAATATGTTTGATGATATCCGGCGGAATCTGATCCCGGGTGAAGAGGTAACTCATTGCATTCAGTAATGTGGTCGGGCCGCAGTCGTATTCTGTGACCTGATAATTTAGCGGATTTTTCATATTGGATACACTTCCTTCAAAGATTTTAGAAACACGGTTACCAGTCATATTAATACCGGATACTTATAATAGCTTTTTACCATTACAGGACTCAAACAATATTCCTTAGTCTATCGGATATTCGCAAACCGCGATTATACTTGATGAGGTTAAACTCACATATCATATTTCTTTCTTATAAGCATTATTTGTATCATTTTAACACAGTATTGTCAATATATTTTACGTTCATATGAATACCTTTTATATTATGCAGTCTAAACACGAAAACTCTTATGGAATCTTATGGTTGTTCCTTTTACCAATTTAATAAAGGCATGAATCTCTCACGGCAGATAATCCAGAAGGTTCACTATAACATTGTGCCACAAAACTTTACCGTTATTACATAAATACATTTTAATACGGTGTAATTCGGCACGTAAGAAAGACTCCTTGAGAGAAACTCTCAGGAGTCTTTTCTATTCTGCAAACTGCAGGCAATTCTTGTCTTTTGGATAATAGATGCGGGGCTTGAAGTTTCTTTTCCAGCTGTTTTCTTAGTTTTTTCTTTAACTCCTACAATTATTTTCTTCCGTATGCGATAAGTAATCCCTGTACCTTTAAAAATGATTTTCTTCTTTCCGTATTTTTAAAATACTCTGCTATTTCAGATTGCATATCTATATAAGCTTGTGCCTTAGCTCTATCCAGACCTCTATTCATAAATAACTCAATGATATCTTCCCGGTTAAACCCATAACGCAACAAGCGAATTCACTCGCATTTAAGTTGAAATACCAGTATCCACCACCACTTTGCATTGTAATCCGGTAGCAACAGGATCATCAAACCAAAGAGTATAGACTTTAAAGAAATCAATGTCTAACAATTGATTAAGTCCGCTTAAGTTCTCGATAACGTATATACCGTTCTTCTCCAACAACCTGTCAGCAGGTTCATGCTCTTTCCCGCGGCGGATTCCCGAGCAGTCAATTCCCAAAAAGCGAAGCGGTTGATTCGTAAGCCACTGTATCAACTCATTGGATAACTGCGGATGATCTCGGAAATAATCAGCGGTACCATATTTTTCTTTTTCACTTCGACCAGTGTATAGGAAAAGAAAAGCATGTTCTGGTAGGTGTAAATTCTCAATATCAGATAGGTTGATTTCATGATCCTCTGCAATATCTGATACATCCCAGAGAATACCCGGGCACGTAATGTAGTCTAGTGGGATAACACTTTTCTCATAGGTATCTAAATGTGTTCCCACATGTCCTGTGGCTATATGGCGGTTTTCCTGTGTGGAGAGCCATTGCTCTATTAAGCAATGATCCACTTGTGTTGTCAAATCATATTTCATAGTGATTCCTCCTGTATTTTGGCTTTCAGATAGTTATTGAACTTTTGTAAAAAGTCAAGTATTACTTGTTGCTCCTTTATTGGAACAGAATATAAAAAGGCAATATCCCGTTCTTCCCATTTCATATGAGCAACCTCATGTTCTTTATACAGAACCTCTCCTTTAGAGGTCAGCCGATAGTAAATTTCTTTTTTATTTTCCGGAAGAACATAACGCTCGATAAGGCCATCCTGCAGCAAGCGCTTAGCCAGCCTTGTAACTGCACCTCGAGTCATAGAAAGAAGCGCAGCAAGCTGCACTCCATTTGGGTGTTCAAGCTTTCCGATCGCTTCAATACAATGCAATTCCGAATTACTGTATCGTGAATTTAAACCACTATTTATAAGATTGCTAAGTATGTCTTGATTGTTATAAAGCTGCGTAAATTGCTGAAGTATTTCCCGCTCCATTTTATATCTCCTTTTTGTTTCCTGGTAAGCAATCTTATAATAACATGTTAAATTATTGTTGTCAAGTCAACAAAAATAATTTTAAACAACAGGGAACAGTTCACGCACAAAAACGGGAAACAGGATAAAATATAATCCTGTTCCCCGCTCTCGTCCATTTCATTTACAGCAAAATTAACTCCGCTAGTGCCTTAAATCCCCATCTCTTCCTTTACATGTTTAAAGCATTCTACTGCAAAATCCAAATCCTCCCTTGTATGGGCGGCAGATATCTGTGTACGGATTCTGGCTTTTCCTTTTGGTACCACCGGATAGCAGAAACCGATAACGTAAACGCCGCGCTCCAGCATCCTTGCTGCAAATTCCACGGCCGTCTTTGCATCATACAGCATAATCGCAACAATCGGATGATCACTCTCTATAATATCAAAACCAACCTCTTTTATCTTCTCCCTGAAATAACGGGTATTTTCATGAACGCGGTCCCTGTACTCCGTGCTCCGCTCCAAAATTTCAAAAGTCTTTATGGCTCCGCCGGCGATTGCAGGAGCTACGGTATTGGAAAACAGATACGGCCTGCTCTTTTGACGGAGCAAATCCACGATTTCCTGTCTGGCGCTGGTATATCCGCCGCTGGCTCCACCCAGAGCCTTGCCCAGTGTACCTGTGATGATGTCCACCCGGCCCATGACGCCGCAGTGTTCCGGTGTACCTTTGCCAAGCCTTCCCATAAATCCTACTGCATGACTGTCATCCACCATCACCAGTGCATCGTATTTGTCAGCCAGATCACAGATTGCTTTTAAATCAGCCACAATGCCATCCATGGAAAATACACCGTCTGTGGCAATCAGACGTATTCTGGCATCCTGGGAATCCTTTAAGCACTGTTCTAACTCCTCCATATTGTTATTGGCATAACGTAACCGCTTTGCCCTGCATAAACGCACGCCGTCGATGATGCTGGCGTGATTTAATGCATCGCTGATCACCGCATCTTCCTCTGTCAGCAGTGTCTCAAACAGGCCTCCGTTAGCATCGAAGCAGGAGGAGTACAAAATCGTATCATCCATGCCCAGGAAGGAAGAGATTTTTGCTTCCAGTTCCTTGTGTATCCCCTGGGTTCCGCAGATGAAACGTACGGAAGACAAGCCGTATCCCCATGTATCATAGGTGGATTTTGCCGCCTCTATAATCTCCTGGTTGTCAGAAAGTCCAAGATAATTGTTGGCACACATATTGATTACATTTTCTGTCTTAGTAGTATTGATCCGGCTCCTTTGAGGAGTTGTAATAATGCGCTCCTCCTTATAAGTTCCGTCTTCTCTGGCCTGCTCCACCGCTTCTTTATAATAGTTTAATGCTCTTTTCATAATATCACGTCTCTCCTATCGTTCATTTTCCATATCTGGCTGAATAACCCTATCTATGTCAATTCGTTCGTCCAGTCCAGAACTACCTTTCCGCACTGTCCGCTGTTCATTACGTCAAAGCCCTTCTGGAACTCCCGGAAATCAAACTTATGGGTGATGATCTTCTCAATTTCAAGGCCGCTGTTTAGCATAGCCATCATCTTGTACCAGGTTTCAAATATTTCCCTGCCATAAATTCCTTTTAACTGCAGACAGTTAATCACTATCTTATTCCATGGTACCACGGTATCGCTTCCCTGAAGACCCAGCACTGCAATCTTGCCGCCGTTGTACATATGGTCAATCATGGAAGTAAACGCCTGGCCATTGCCGGACATCTCAAGTCCGACATCAAAACCTTCCTCGATATGAAGCTCCCGCATCTTATCATCTAAGTTCTCCCTGGCTACATTGACAGTATGGGCACCGCAGATTTCCCTGGCCAGGTTCAGCCGGTAATCATTGACATCCGTAAGCACCACGTGTTTGGCTCCCACGTGGCGGCAGATCGCTGCAGCCATAATACCGATAGGACCGGCTCCCGTGATCAGCACATCCTCACCCACCATATCAAAGGACAAAGCTGTATGTACCGCATTACCCAGAGGATCAAAGGAAGAACATAATTCCTCGGGGATCCCCGGCTCACAGATAATCACATTGGTCTGCGGAATCACCAGATACTGTGCAAATGCACCGTCACGGTTTACCCCTACACCGACGGTATTTTTGCAGAGATGGCGTTTACCTGCTTTGCAGTTACGGCAGTGCCCACATACGATATGGCCCTCTCCCGATACGATATCGCCGATTTTATATTCTTTCACAAGGCTTCCCACTTCCACGATTTCCCCTACAAATTCGTGTCCGATGGTCATCGGCGGTTTGATGGTTTCCTGAGACCACTTATCCCAGTTATGGATATGTAAATCCGTACCGCAGATTGATGTGTAGTGAATCTTGATCTTCACATCATTTTCCCCTGTTTCGGGAATGGGGACCTCTCTAAGCGCCAGCCCACGTGCCGCCTGTTCTTTTACAATTGCATACATCATTCTTTCTTTCATTGTAACCTCCGCCTTTCTTATTGCTTTATATGTCTTTGTGAGACGAAAAATGTCTTTTATGCGCAGACACATTTCCATTTAATGTCTCCCTCTCAGGGACATAATAACATGAATGCGGGTAGATTGCAATCCCTTTTCTTATGATTTCCGCCAGGAAATTCAGAGTAAAAAAAACAAAAAAGATGGCTTCCAAAATGGAAACCATCTCCTTATATATACAATATCTTTGTTCTTATGAGTCATAATCCAGTAAAGCTCATGCACATCAAAATTCCCGATATACAATGGCTTTGAAACGTTCTCATAAACTCGAAAATTATCGTTTGGAGAACTTAAAGGGCTGATTAACGAAAAAATTATGCTGAATGCTCATCTGGTAAGACCATTTCAGGGTTCACAACATTTCTAAGATCAGACCAGTTAAGGAATACGTTTAATATAATAGCAACTAAACTACCTGAAACTATACCGCTTTCGAAGAAAAGCTTTAAGCTATTTGGGAAGAAAGCAAACAGTTGAGGAGTAATTGAAACTCCCATTCCAACTGATATTGAACAAGCAGCTATCAACATGTTTGAAGTTTTGTTAAAGTCAACTACTGCAAGAGTTTTGATTCCTGATACAGCAACCATACCAAATAATGCTATCATAGCCCCACCTAATACACATGGAGGAATAATCGTAGCAATAGCTGCAAACTTAGGCAAAGTTCCAAGAGTCATTAATATAATTCCTGCCGTAACGACAACATATCTGCTTCTAACCTTTGTTAATGCTATAAGACCAACGTTTTGTGAAAATGTAGTGTATGGAAATGCATTAAATAAACCACCCAGAATTTGTGCTATCCCTTCTGCACGAATACCTTTAACAACATCCTTTTCACCTATTTCCTTCTCACAAACCTTACCAGTTGCAAAGAAAACTCCGGTAGATTCAATCATACTAACAAGTGAAACAAGACACATGGTAAACATTGCAGATGGCACGAATTTAGGGAATCCAAAGTAAAATGGAGTAACTACATTTACCCAAGGCTCATTTGTAACAGCATCAAAATGAACCATGCCTACTGCAAAGGCAACAACAGAACCTGCTATAATTCCCAAAAGAACTGAAATCGTCTGTAAAAATCCTTTAAAATACTTATTTGCAAATATGATAACAGCAAGAGTGAAAAGTCCAATTAATATGTTTTGAGGGCTTCCAAAGTCACCATTTGCACCTGCTGCTTTTGCTGATGCACCTCCACCAAAGTTATCAAATGCAACACCAATCAGGGAAAGTCCAATAATTGTTATAATTGACCCTATAACAACAGGCGGGAAAAACTTAAGTAATTTGCCAAAGAAGTAAGCCACAATCAGTACAAATATACCGGAGGTTATAATAGAACCATAAATAGCTCCAACTCCATGGTCCTTTCCTATGGATATCATCGGAAATACCGCTTGAAAAGCACATCCAAGAACAACCGGTAAACGTATACCGGCAAATTCTCCGATTCCGATTGTTTGAACTAAAGTAGCAATACCACATGTAAAAAGGTCAGCAGCAACAAGATAAGCTAACTGCTGTGCATTAAGTCCAATCCCCTGTCCAACAATAATAGGAACGATTACTGCACCGGCATACATTGCTAGTACGTGCTGAAGCCCAAGAGGGAGCAGCTGGGTTAATGGCAATTTTTCGTTTAATCTGTCTACACTTTGCATAAGAAAATACCCCTTAAAATAAAATTTTTATCATAAAGTAAATTATGAACTAAATTATGACCTAAAAAAAATTTAGATACTTCAATCAAATTTAAATAAAACATCCTTATTATACGTACATCAAGATTTAATGTCAATATAATTCAATAAATTTTTTGTGAATTATGTTTAAAAAACCTAAAAATTTTTTAGATTTTATGTGCAAATGATACCTTTTGTATTTAATCAATTTAAAGGTATCACAGGGGTTTGGAAAAAAAATCGGAGCTGCTCTCTAAAAACGGATTGTATGCCAGAAACAACAAAGGTTGTGGAGCTGATGGAACGGGATGCTGTTTTTATGAGCCGCCAAAGAGCCGAAATAGTTGTAGTATTGTTTCATCACGTATTTTGGAGGATGACAAAATTACCATTTACGGAACATCTGCCGGACTGATTAGATCAATAGATTTTACTGTCTTATACCAAGCAAAAAGCCCCTGCGCTACCAACGCAAAGGCTTCTTAATACTATACAGATCACTGGCCCAATATAATATCCGTTCAGTCATATTATATTATTTTTCCAGACACTTATATAGGTGTATTTTTACGCTCAAAATCATCTATGAAAGCAGGTGGATCGCATTTTTTCGTATTGCTTCTTTTTAATAAAAATCCCCAGAATATAAGAATTCCGGGGATTTTGCATCATTGAAATAATTGTTTTTATTATCGCTTTGAGAACTGTGGAGCACGACGAGCTGACTTTAAGCCGTACTTCTTTCTTTCTTTCATTCTTGGATCTCTTGTTAAGAAGCCTGCCTTCTTAAGAATCGGGCGGTATTCTACATCTGCCTGAAGCAGAGCTCTTGAAATACCGTGTCTGATTGCACCGGCCTGTCCAGTGAATCCACCGCCGTGAACGTTAACCAAAATGTCAAACTTATCTACTGTCTCTGTAGCAACTAACGGCTGACGAACAACAAGCTTTAATGTTTCAAGACCTAAATACTGGTCAATATCTCTCTTATTGATAGTGATCTTACCTGTACCTGGTACTAAATATACTCTAGCGATAGATTTTTTTCTTCTACCTGTTCCGTAAAATTTTGCATTAGCCATGATAACTTCCTCCTTTCAGCACCTCTGATTAAAATTTGAACTCTAAAACTTCTGGTTTCTGAGCTGCATGACCATGCTCTGCACCTGCGTATGCGTGAAGTTTTGTTATCATGCTTCTACCTAAAGGTCCCTTGGGAAGCATACCCTTAACTGCCAGTTCAATAACTTTTTCAGGCTTTTTAGCCATCATTTCTCTTAAAGTTGTTTCTCTCATACCACCAACATACTCAGAGTGGTTGTAGTAGATCTTCTGATCTAATTTCTTACCGGTTACGGTAATCTTATCTGCATTTACAACGATCACATAATCGCCGCAATCCATATGCGATGTGTAGATCGGTTTATTCTTACCTCTTAATACTTTAGCTACTTCTGAAGCCAAACGTCCTAATGTATATCCTGTAGCATCAACTACGTACCATTTTCTTTCAATTGTTGCTGGACTAGCCATAAAAGTCTTCATTGGACAACCTCCTGTAAATTATGGTTTTATTAAGCATAACTATATTGCAAAATGCTCACTCCGGGGCTTTGGCTGAACATTTTCGTCTAACGTCACAGTTATACATTATATTACATTCAGCCGGATGTGTCAACCTCTTTTCCCATAAAATCAAGGTTTTTCGGCCTATTTTTGTGTCACGTACCATCCCAGGCTCTCAGGATCAGCCTGAAAAATATAAAATCCGTAGGGCTTTCCTAAAATGATCCTTCCATCCATCTCCTCGTCCCGAACAAAAATGGTTTTTGCACCGTTTTGAACCGCCTGATGAACCACACGGATCAAAAGTCTTTCAAAATCCTCTTCCCTGCACCGGTGGATATGAAGCCAGGCTTTTCCTTCCGAAACAATCTTATCCTGGGAAAGAGTATAGCTCCATTCCTTATTCTCTCCCTGGATCTGCTTTTTAAGTTCTGTTTCATAATCAAGGCTTATCAGGGAAAGTCCCTTCGCCGCAGCCTTCGGCCCTGCCACATTCCGGTCCCTGGCATCAAGTATCTCTTCCACATGAGCCGGCGGATACACTCCCATGCCAACCTTCATTAATGTTCCGGCAATGATCCGCACCATGTTATACAGGAAACCGCTGCCCTTGATGCGGATTGTAATGAGATCCCCGCTCTTTTCAATGTCCAGGCTATAAATGGTACGTACGGTCTCTTCCGCCTGCCCGCGGGCCGTACAGAAGCTTTTAAAATCATGTTCTCCCACCAGATAGGCACCGCCTTCCCGCATCCGCTCCACATCCAGGGGAAAATAACAGAAATAGCTGTAAAGCCTCACGGTAGGTACTTCAATTTTCCGGTTCATGATTTTATATTCATAAGTTTTAACACAGTTCTGCTTTCTCGGATGATAATCCGGCGCTACTTCCTCAGACTGTAAGATCCGGATATCATCCGGCAGCCTCTGGTTTAAGGCAAAGCATATTTTATCGGCAGGCATCCGGTTCTCTGTATCAAAGACCGCCACATTCCCTTCCGAGTGAACCCCGGAATCGGTTCTGCTGGCCCCGATTACGGTCACAGGCTCCTTTAAAAGTTTAGTCAGTTCCCTGTTAAGAACCTCCTCTATGGTGATCCCGTTTTTCTGTATCTGCCAGCCGCAGTAATTGGTACCGTCATAGGCCACAATCATTTTAACCCGTTTCATACATCCTCCTATTTTATGGGGGCTTTAACCCATGATTCGAAGTCCAGTGACAGCGGCCAGATATACCAGACACACCAGATAGGCGATTCCGTCCTGTTTTCCATACCGAAGAGGCTTCATTTTAGTCCTTCCTTCCCCGCCCCGGTAACATCTGGCCTCCATGGCCATTGCCAGGTCCGTGGCACGGCGGAATGCGGAAATAAATAAGGGGACCAGAAGAGGAATCATATTCTTTGCCTTTTGAATCAGATTCCCTGTTTCAAAATCAGCTCCTCTGGCCATCTGAGCTTTCATGATCTTATCGGTTTCTTCTACAAGGATCGGAATGAATCTTAAAGCAATGGACATCATCATGGATACTTCATGGACCGGAACTCCCGCCTTCTTTAAAAACCCAAGG
This sequence comes from Hungatella sp. UBA3048, assembly GCA_002367105.1. Taxonomy (GTDB): domain Bacteria; phylum Bacillota; class Clostridia; order Lachnospirales; family Lachnospiraceae; genus Lacrimispora. The sequence goes on along the minus strand of DFCS01000029.1, from coordinate 257,115 downwards.
CTCTTTTCCAGGCCATCGGTCAGCTGGTTCGGTGTGGTGGTGAGAGTCATGATGGAAGAACCAACCACCAGGTAAATGAGCCGGACTCCCATGAAAGATGCCGTTTTCACACCTTCCCTTGTCAACTTTAAAAATCCCAGCTGGAAGATGGGTTCTCCCGGAGTCAGGAATAAATTAAAGCTGACGCTGATGAGCAGAAGAAACACAATCGCCTTTAACCCACGAACCATGAATTTAAATGGAACCTGGCTTAAACGGATCGAAGTGATCAGAAAAAAAGTGGCGATCAAATACGCCCATATGTCATTTGCAATAAAAAGGGATATAATAAAAACCATAGTCCCAAACAGCTTTGTCCGGGGATCCAGCCTATGAAGCTTTGAATCCACCGGATAATACTGCCCTAAAGTAATATCTTTCAGCATAATATCTCCCGGTCTATTTTTCAAGAAGCCGTATAATCTCGTCTCTGGCTTCTTCTACGGTTGTAACGTTATCATCAACAGGAACTCCGTGATTCTGCAGCGAATGGACCACATAGGTGATCTGAGGCGCCGCAAGGCCGATCGCTTCCAGCTCCTTGTAATGCTTAAATACTTCCTTCGGAGTATCATCAAATACCTTTTCCCCTTGATTCATAACAAGAATCCGGTCCACATACCGGGCAATGTCCTCCATGCTGTGGGAAACCAGAATAATGGTCATATTCTTTTCTTTATGAAGCCGCTCAATCTGGTCCAGGATCTCGTCTCTACCTCTTGGATCCAGGCCTGCAGTAGGCTCATCCAGTATGAGCACCTCCGGTTCCATGGCCAGAACCCCTGCAATGGCTACCCGTCTTTTCTGCCCTCCGGAAAGTTCAAAAGGCGAACGGGAATAAAAGCTTTCATCAAGACCTACCATAGTGAGTGCTTCCCTTGCCCTTTTCTCGGCATCTTCCCTGGAAAGTCCCTGATTCTTTGGCCCAAAGCAAACGTCTGTAAACACATTGATTTCAAAAAGCTGATGCTCCGGATACTGGAATACAAGTCCAACCTTGCTTCTTAAGGCCCGCAAATTGTATCCTTCCTCATAAATGTTTCTTTCATTATAATAGATGGCGCCATCAGTAGCTTTCATCAAGCCGTTTAAATGCTGGATCAGGGTCGACTTCCCGGAGCCAGTATGCCCGATAAGGCCGACGAATTCCCCATCATTTATTTCCAGATTCACATCCTTTAGCGCACGCTGCTCAAAGGCTGTCCCAAGCCCATAAACATAATTCAAATGCTCTGCTCTAATTGCCATCCTTTACTCCATTCCCCAGAGTCACCTTTCCAGGAAAACGCTCTGCAAATTTTGGCAGAAGATTTTCCATCAGTTCTTCCAGTGTCAGTATCCCATCCGGTAAGTCTACCCCATTCTTTTGCAGTTCATAGGCCAGCTCTGTTACCTGGGGAACATCCAGGCGGTAGGATTTAAGTTCCTCGACCCTTGAAAAAATTTCCTTTGGAGCTCCGTCCATGACCACCTTACCGTTGTCCATGACAATGACCCGGTCTGCATCTATGACCTCTTCCATATAATGAGTAATCAGCAGGACCGTGATTCCTTCCTTCCTGTTTAATTCCCTGACCGTTTTCACAACTTCCTTCCGGCCGTTAGGATCCAGCATGGCCGTAGGCTCGTCCAAAACAATGCACTGAGGCCGCATTGCCATAACACCCGCAATGGCTACCCTTTGCTTCTGGCCACCGGAAAGCCGATTAGGGGATTTTAAGCGAAATGCAGCCATTCCAACACTCTCCAGGCTCTCATTCACCCGCTTCCATATTTCCTCCGTAGGAACTCCAAGGTTTTCAGGACCAAACCCTACATCTTCCTCCACAATATTTCCGATGATCTGATTATCCGGGTTCTGGAATACCATACCGGTCTTTTTCCGGACTTCCCATAAATTCTCTTCCACGGAAGTGTCCATTCCCTGAATCCAAACGGTTCCCTCCGTAGGAAGAAGAATCGCATCCAACTGCTTTGCAAAGGTTGACTTACCGGAACCGTTGTGTCCAAGTATGGCTACAAACTGCCCGGCCTTAATATCCAAACTGACGCCGTCAATGGCACGTTTAATCTCTTCAATGTTTTCTTCCTCGTCTCTTCTGATATAATCAAATATCAGCTTCGAAGTTTTTATTATTCCCATAGCAGACCTTTCTCTGATAAACTCAAACATACATATGCCACATAATTTTAGATGAATATTTCATAACAGTCAAGCATAGACGTGAATCTTTTGTAAATTCATGGGCGCAAAAGGCAGTAACATGAAGTGTTTGTAACCTTTCCCTATGATCCAGAGATAAAAAATGACACAGATGCAGTCATCTGTGTCATTTAATATTACGGAACCCAAAGTCCGGAAGCGTCAATATGATAAATACCGTCAACCTTTGTATTCACTGCCAGGCTTCCGTCGCTATAGAGATAATACCACTTTCCAGGCTGCGGCTGAATCCAGCCGATAGCCATATCACCGTCGGAGTTTAAGAAATACCACTTTCCGTTTATCTGCTGCCAGCCGATCATCATCTGGGCGTTAGCTCCCATATAATACCATTTATCGCCTATTAACTGCCAGCCAACAACTGCGTAGCCATCCTTGTTAAAATAGTACCATTTTCCGCTGATCATTTTCCATTGACCGGCAACGTAATTTCCGTCCTCACCCCGGTATTTTTTTCCGTTCTGATACTCTGCCCAGGTTCCTGATGTATCGCCCAGCTCCTGTACCACGGAATCATCAGAGGTGGTAACCTCTCCTTCTTTTAAATAATCTTCTTCAGAAGAATCCTTTAGGATCGCCTTTACGGTGTAGTAATATTTATAACCTCCATCCATATACTGCAAAAGATCCACAGAAGTAGATGAGGTAGTCAGGCTCTTGACCCAGATACCGCCTTCCCGGTACAGGACCACCTGATACCTGGATGCGAAGGGAACCTTTTTCCAGGAAGCTTTCGTCTTTGAGTTGTCGCTCCAACCAGCCTCTTTCGGGCTCTCCAGCATTGCTACCGGAACGTAGGAAACCTTTATTTCGGTTTCACCATCTTCTGCCTTTACTGAAACCAGGCTTCCGCCATAAATCGTGCAATCAGATCTGGTAAACGTGCCGTCTACGCTTATGGTGCCGGTGATCTTCTTACCCGGAACCCAATCGTCTACATCCTCCTTGCTCCATTCCGGATTTACCTCAGAATAGTTGACGGTTACAGTCGGAACCTGAATCCCTTCCATCCAGCTGCTTTTACTTCCATTATCCAGTCGGATCTTCAAGCTTCCGGAAGCCGGAACTGTCATCCCTGTTCCCAGAACCATGAAAGCGCATAAAAGCACCAGCCACTTCCCTTTCCCCTGCATCCACTTCATTGTATCTACTTCCTTTCCTGATATTACTTATGCCAGATACCGTTGCCGTCTACCGGAAAGCCGCTGATGGTAGTATTGACAGCCTTTGAGCCTTCACCTGGATAGAAGTAGTACCAATTTCCGTCTACCTGCCTCCAGCCTTCCTGCATAGCTCCGGTGGAATCCGTATAATACCATTTATTATTGTAATTAACCCAGCCAGTGATCATGGCTCCCTCTACTCCGCTTGTCGTAGATTGATTTAAATAATACCATTTGTTATTGGAAACAACCCAGCCCGTTGTCATCGCACCATCACTGTTTAAGAAATACCATATATTATTCCTCTGCTGCCAGCCGGTGACCATACCTCCGTTTGAATCAAATAAATACCACTTATTATTGATTTTAGCCCAGTTGTTCTTCTGATAGGTTCCATCCGGATATCGGTAATACCAGATGTTTCCGGTCTTGATCCAGCCAACCTGACCGTTTGCTACCGCACTGTTATCCTGGCCGCTACCATCTGATACCTTTTCCTGGGGCAGGTATACTTCACCAGATTCCGTCCATTCACTGTTCTTACCATATTTCTGCTCGCTCTCCGTATAAGGTACGGTACGAACCTTAAAGCTATAGGTACCTGCCTTTGTCATATAAGGAAAGAAGTTATACGTGGTAGCCTTAAGCTTCTCCACCTTTTTTATAATAGTGCTTCCCCGGTACAGATAAATATCATAGGCGCCTGAACTATTATCTACAGAGCTCCACTTTGCAGTGCCGTATCCGGAATCTCTCCAATCAGCATCCTGCGGTGATTCATAAGTTCCCTTTACAGGCTTAAAGGTAAATGTGACATACAAAGTATCTGACCCTGAACGGTTGGAAGAAACATAGTTTCCTCCTTTAATTGATATATTACTGGACTGATAACCACCTTTAAAAGCATACTCGTCGGAGTTTGTCGCCCTTAAAGTCACCTTCATCTTTGGTTCGGAACCGACCTTCATTTCCTTCGTATCAGATGTGATCCAGTCCAAATTCGTTACTTCATATTTATCGTTGTTGCTGTAAACGTAATTCCCTGTACCTTCGTTAGTCTTAAAACTACTCTCTGATGGCAGTGTATCCCCTGAGGCAAGCTCCTCTAATCCTGCGTAAATGGTCACTGATGTGATAGTCTTTACAGCAGCCAGAGATTCAAATGGGATGCTGAGTCCCAGCAGGCTTACCATAGAAGCCAATGCAGCTAACCGTTTAAAAAGTCTCATAAAAAAACCTCCCACTATAAATTAACGTAATTTGACATAACAGTCATCTACTTCTACTACTGACATTATATCCCTAAAAGCAATTATCCGTCAACTTACGATATTCTTTCTTTATTCTTGCATTTCTGTATGGATCAGCAGAAAAACAAAAAAATCCCGATATTGGGTGTGCTCCAATATCGGGTTAGGGGGATGCAGTGCAAGCCGGAGGGTCGTTAAGTCCGCAGTGCAAGCTGGCAAATCCGTTGGATTTGCCAGCTCACGGGCATTCGCCCTATGAAGAAAGGCTCGGTAAGATTTTCTTATGTGCAAGCACAACGAAAATTTTATCGAACCTTTCTTCAGCACTGCTCATTGCTTTCGTGGATTATACCAGTTCAAGCACAACAGCCATAGCTCCGTCACCTTTACGCTGGCCGATCTTAACGATACGTGTGTAACCACCGTTGCGGGATACGTACTTTGGTGCAACTTCTTCAAACAGCTTCTTTGGCAGATCAACAGATTTTGTATTTTTCTTTCTTCCTGCAGCCTGTGCGGGAACTTCTGTTACATCATAAAGAACTTTTAACATCTGTCTTCTTGCGTGAAGTCTGGAAGGAAGATCTTTTTTGATTTCTTTCTCTACTTCATCGTATACGGTAACTTTCTTGCCGTTAACTACTTCTTTTACTCTCTTGCCGTCTTTATCTTTACGTGCAACCTTTGCGGTAACCTTAACAGTCTCAAAGTTGTCTTTCTCTTTTACCGCTAAAGCGATGAGGCCTTCAGCCACCTTGCGGATTTCTTTTGCTCTTGCCTCTGTTGTCACGATTTTGCCATTATATAATAATGCAGTTACCTGGCTTCTGATTAATGCTTTTCTCTGGCTGGAAGTTTTTCCCAGCTTTCTATATCCTGCCATTTTAATATTCCTCCATTTGTGGAACACAGGTACATGCTTCTTCGGACTTACTGTACCGGCGCTTAATCTCCATAAATTACCTGCTTCAAGCGGTCCAGTTATACACTGGCATCATCGCTTGGGTTAAGCTGCAAGCCTAACTCTTTTAATTTGGCCAGCACTTCTTCTAAAGACTTGCGGCCCAGGTTACGAACCTTCATCATATCCTCAGAGGTACGGTTGCACAGTTCTTCCACTGTATTGATACCGGCTCTCTTCAGACAATTGTATGAACGGACGGAAAGCTCCAGCTCATCAATGTTCATTTCCAGAACCTTTTCCTTTTCATTATCCTCTTTTTCCACCATAACTTCTGCAGTCTTGGCGTTCTCAGATAAGTCAATGAACAGATTCAAGTGCTCACTGAGCACCTTAGCGGCAAGGCTGACCGCTTCATCCGGTGCCGAAGTACCGTTTGTAAATACATCTAATGTCAGCTTATCATAATCGGTAACCTGACCTACTCGGGTGTTTTCTACCGTCATGTTGACGCGCTCGACTGGTGTATAGATAGAATCAACGGCAATCACGCCAATCGGTAAATCTTCACTCTTATTCTTGTCTGCGCTTACATAGCCACGGCCCTTGGTGATAGTAAGTTCCATATAGAACTTGCTGTCCGTGCCCCCGCTGAGAGTTGCAATGATCTGTTCCGGATTCATGATCTCAATATCCGGATCCGCCTGAATGTCCGCAGCCGTAATAACGCCTTCGCCTTCAAACTCAATGTATGCAACCTTAGCTTCGTTGGTATCGCTATTATTCTTAATAGATAAGCTCTTGATGTTCATGATGATTTCAGTAACATCTTCCTTAACTCCTGGAATAGAACTGAATTCATGCAAAACGCCGTCGATTTTTACCTGACTGACTGCAGCGCCCGGTAAGGAAGAAAGCATGATTCTTCTCAAGGAATTTCCTAAAGTCGTGCCATAACCTCTTTCAAGCGGTTCAACTACAAATTTGCCATATTTCTTGTCTTCTGAGATTTCAGCAATCTCAATGTTTGGTTTTTCAAAATCGAACACTAATAGCCCCTCCTTTTGGGTATTTTGTATCGAGGGTCTTATACTCAAACCTTGCCCAGGGGGGAACCCCTGGGCGAAAGCCGGCTTCAATCAACAGACTTTCAATTATTTGGAGTACAACTCGACGATAAGCATTTCATTCACCGGAACATCAATCTCATCTCTTGTTGGAAACTCTTTTACAGTACCACGTAAATTCTCATGGTCAACATCAAGCCATGCCGGAACCATACGTCCTGCGGTTGATTCCTGAACACTTTTGAATCTTGAATTGGCTTTGCACTTCTCTTTAACTTCGATCACATCGCCAGCCTTAATTAAATAGGAAGGAATGTTTACGCATTTGCCGTTTACAAGAATGCTCTTGTGGTCAACCATCTGTCTGGTCTCTCTTCTTGTTCTTCCGAATCCCATACGGAATACTACATTGTCAAGTCTTCTCTCAAGAAGGATCATCAGGTTTTCACCCACAAGACCATTCATTCTGGAAGCCTTGGCATAGTAGTTACGGAAAGGTTTCTCAAGAACTCCGTAGATGAATTTGGCTTTCTGCTTTTCTCTAAGCTGAATGCCGTACTCACTCATCTTTCTGTTAGCTCTTTTTAATTCTCTGTTTGATTTTTTATCTATTCCTAAATAGATTGGATCAAGACCAAGGGATCTACATCTTTTAAGAACAGGAACTCTATCAACTGCCACTGTAATTACCTCCTAATTAGACTCTTCTACGTTTTGGTGGACGACAACCGTTATGTGGAACCGGGGTTACATCCTTAATGCTGGTTACCTCTAATCCGCATGCCTGAAGTGCGCGAATAGCTGCTTCACGGCCTGAACCAGGACCTTTAACCATAACGTCTACTGATTTTAAACCATGTATAAGAGCTGCCTTAGTAGCAGTTTCTGCCGCCATCTGAGCTGCATATGGAGTAGATTTCCTTGAACCTCTGAAGCCAAGACCACCAGCACTTGCCCAGGATAATGCGTTACCCTGTGTATCTGTTAATGTCACGATCGTGTTATTAAAAGATGACTGGATATGTGCTTGTCCGCGTTCAACGTTTTTCTTTACGCGCTTTTTTGTCACTTTTTTAGTAGTGGACATTTTTTTAGCCATTTTAAACTAACCTACTTTCTTTTTACTTGCATCTGAATCCTGTTATTCCTGTTTTTAAAACATGTAACGTGATTCGCTGTTGTTGGATAATGAAGTTCGTTCACACTGATACGTGAGATAACTCACTAAATGTTCAATGCTTATTTCTTCTTGTTTGCTACTGTCTTTCTAGGACCCTTACGAGTTCTTGCGTTGGTCTTTGTCTTCTGACCACGAACTGGCAGGCTCTTTCTATGACGGATTCCACGGTAGCATCCGATTTCCTGAAGTCTCTTGATGTTCATAGCGATCTCTCTACGTAAATCACCTTCAACAATCTGAGATTCAGTAATTACTGATGAAATTCTCTTTACTTCGTCGTCTGTTAAGTCCTTAACACGAGTATCAGGACTAACGCCAGCCTCTGTCAGGATGCGGTTTGAACTTGTTCTGCCGATACCGTAGATATAGGTCAAGCCGATCTCAACACGTTTTTCTCTTGGTAAATCAACACCTGAAATACGAGCCATTTGTGTATTACACCTCCATTAATTTTTTTAACCTTGTCTCTGCTTATGCTTAGGATTTTCACAGATTACTCTGATACTGCCTTTTCTNNAATACACCCAGTATTTCAACAAAGTCGCTATAGCATTATAACACTGTTTATTTTAAAATGCAAGCACTTTTTCCTATATATTTATTAACCCTTTACCCTGGTGTGTCGCACCCACGAAACAGGCAGTGTTTTATAAAACAGCGCCTTATTTGTCTCTCCAGATGATCCTTCCCTTGCTTAAATCATAAGGGGACATCTCAATGGTTACTTTATCTCCCGGTAAAATACGAATGTAGTTCATGCGAAGTTTTCCGCTGATGTGAGCCAGTACCTGATGGCCATTCTCCAGTTCTACCTGGAACATGGCGTTGGGAAGCTTCTCCACAACGGTTCCTTCAATTTCAATAACATCTGCTTTTGACATAAAGCTTACCTCCTAACAACCTGTTCTTCTCTTTTGAAACATCTGATGAAATGTTTGATTTCTTCATCGGTGACTAATTTATTTTCCCGGATCTTTACTCCGGGCGAATGTTTCTCCCATACAAGGGCTTCCACATGCTTTTTCTTTTTCTTCTTCGGGCAGTTTAAACGTCTGCTTTTTCCGTCCACCAGATATATATATTCGCCTTCCTCCCGCAATATGAAGAAATAACCGCCTTTATCGTGACCCAACCCAGTCTTTACGAATGCTCCGGTAGTTAATTCCATGGACATTTCCTCAGCGGTCCAAGGAAACCAGACTAAGAATCTCCGGTTCACCCTCTGTAATCAGTACGGTATTTTCATAGTGAGCGGAAAGGCTGCCATCCTCTGTTACTACGGTCCAGTCATCATCAAGCCATACAACCTCCGGTGTTCCCCCATTGATCATGGGTTCGATGGCCAGGGTCATTCCCGGCTTTAATTTGATTCCCCGTCTTTTCTGTGCAAAGTTCGGCACCTCCGGCTCCTCATGGAGATGAGTGCCGATTCCATGGCCTACCAGATCCCGTACAACTCCATATCCAAATTTTTCTGCATGGATCTGGATTGCAGCAGATATATCATTGAGATGATTGCCAGATTTTGCAAATTTAATCCCTTCAAAGAAACATTGTCTTGTCACTTCTATGAGCTGCCCTGCGAAAGGAGTAATCTCCCCGATTCCGTAAGTCCTTGCCGCATCGGAATGATATCCTTTGTAAATAACTCCGGCATCCAGGCTTACGATATCGCCCTCCATTAATATCCGTTTCTTGCTTGGAATCCCATGAACCACTTCATCGTTTACTGAAACGCAGATGGAGGCAGGATATCCGTTATAGTTCAGGAAAGAGGGCTGACAGCCGTAGCTCCTTATGATTTCTTCTCCCAGATGATCAATATCCCAGGTTGTCATTCCCGGCTTCAAGGCTTTCGAAAGCTCTTCGTGAGTTTTACTAAGAATCTTTCCCGCCTCTCTCATAAGTTCTATCTCTCTTGCAGATTTAATCGTAACTGACATAAACTATGCTCCTAATAGGTCAGCGATGTCCGAGAACACCTTGTTTAGTTCCTGTGTTCCATCAATATTCACCAGCACACCAGCTTCCTTATAATATTCGATCAGAGGCTTTGTCTGATCATGGTAGACCGACAAACGCTTTTTAACGGTTTCCGGCTTATCGTCATCCCGCAAAACAAGCCCTGCTCCACACACATCGCATACATCGGGAACCCTGCTTTTATTATACACAATATGATATGTAGCTCCGCAGGCAATGCAAGCACGACGGCCTGCCATTCTGTCTATAATTATCTCATCCGGTACATCCACATTAACCGCAAAGTCAATCTTCTGTCCCATATCAGAAAGCGCCTTTTTAAGGCTTTCCGCCTGGGGAATGGTTCTTGGAAAACCATCCAGCACGTATCCGTTTTCACAATCATCACTCTGAATACGGTCCATCAGCATGCCAATGGTCAGTTCATCCGGCACAAGAGCGCCCTGATCCATGTATTCCTTTGCCTTCCTGCCTAACTCTGTTCCCTCTTTAATATTGGATCGGAAAATATCTCCAGTAGAAATATGGGGAATCTGATACTTTTCAGCAATTTTTTTTGCCTGGGTACCTTTGCCGGCACCAGGAGCACCTAACATGATAATTCTCATAAACAGTCCCTCCCTTGCTTCCTTAAGGTTAAATAACACAAATTCCAAGAAAAACACGCCGTGCGTGTTTCTCTTGGTTTGTCCTCTAATCGTTTAAAAACCCTTTATAATAGCGCACAAGCATCTGAGATTCAATCGCCTTCAACGTCTCTAAGACTACACTGACGATGATGATTAAAGATGTACCTCCAAAGGATAAACGGCTTACATTAAATAAACCGGAAACCATGATCGGAATAATACAGATGATCGTCAAGCCGCATGCGCCTATAAATACGATATAGTTCAAAATGGAATTGAGATAATCACTGGTTGGCTTACCTGGACGGATGCCCGGGATAAAGCCACCGGACTTTTTCATGTTATTCGCAACTTCAAGCGGGTTAAACGTAATTGATGTATAAAAATAAGCGAACACGATGATAAGAGCCACGTAGACGAGCATACCGATGGTATATAACGGTCTTTCCGGTTTAAACCAGCTTGAAGAGTTCAGTGCTGATAAAATGTGGCCTCCAATGCTGTTGTAGTTAATATTGGCCCCAAAGAACTGGGAAATCACTACCGGGAACGACATAATGGAGGAAGCGAAGATAACCGGGATAACGCCGGCTGTATTCACCTTTAACGGAATGTTGGTGGCTTGACCGCCGACCATCTTCCGTCCCTGCATCTTTTTCGAATACTGTACAGGAATTCTTCTCTCACCATTCTGAAGGATAACAACAAATATTACAATCGCTGCGATAACAGCAACGATAATAATGGCTGCAATTGCAGCTACTGCAACCGATTTCCCAGACATGAATCTGGTATATAAGGTTGACATATCCGAAGGAAAGCTGGAAATGATGTTAAAGGTCAAAACAATGGAAATACCATTTCCCACACCTTTTTCCGTAATTCGCTCACCGATCCACATCAGAAGAGCACTTCCTGCGGTCATAGTTGCAACTGCAATAATAATACTTAATACATTAAATTCTCTTAACAGCCCCTGGCCGCCGAATCCAATCGCCATAGCGACGGACTCGATTAAAGCCAGACCAACTGTTACGTAACGGGTGTATTCTGCAATCTTTTTTCTGCCATCTTCCCCATCCCGCTGCATTTCCTCAAGCTTTGGAATCGCTATGGTCAAAAGCTGCATGATGATGGAAGATGTGATGTAAGGGGTAATGCTTAAGGCAAATACGGACATATTGGTAAAAGAGCTACCAGTCATTGCGTTGAAAAATCCAAACGCATCGTTATTCTGCCGAGCAAAAAAATCTTTAAAAAAGCTTGTTTCAACTCCTGGAATCGGCAATTGAGAACCGATTCTAGTAACCACCAGCATCATGAATGTAAAGATAAGTTTCTTTCTTACATCCTTGATCTTGAATGCATTACGGAGTGTTTTTAACATATTAGATCACCTCGCAGGTTCCACCTAAAGCCTCGATTTTGGTTTTTGCGCCTTCGCTGAAAGCATCTACCTTTACTGTAAGCTTTTTGGTTAATTCTCCATTTCCAAGGATCTTAACACCGTCACGCGGATTCTTAACGATACCGCTCTCTAACAAAGTTTCAACAGTAACAACTGTACCATTGTCAAAACACTCTAAAGCGCCTACATTGATACCGATAATAATTTTAGTATTTCTATTGGTAAAGCCTCTCTTAGGAATACGTCTGTATAAAGGCATCTGACCACCTTCAAAACCTGGTCTAGTTGCACCGGAACGTGCTTTCTGTCCTTTATGACCCTTACCTGCTGTCTTGCCGTTTCCTGAACCATGACCGCGGCCTCTTCTGAAGTTGTCGCTGTGTTTGGAACCTAACGCAGGCTGTAAATTTGATAAATCCATCGCTTGCACCTCCTTACTGTATTCTCTTAAATCTCTTCAACTTTTACTAAATGACGCACGTTTGCGATCATACCTCTAACCGCGTTATTATCCGGCATCTCAACTGTTTTATGAAGCTTCTTTAAGCCTAATGCTAAAACGGTTGCTTTATGCTTCGGAACTGCGCCGATCGGGGATTTCACCAATGTGATTTTTAATTTATCTGCCATTTTCATATCCTCCTTAGCCTAAAATCTCTTCTACAGATTTACCGCGAAGCTTTGCAACTTCCTCAGGAGTTTTTAAACGGGCTAATCCCTCGATTGTAGCTAAAACTACATTGGTCTTATTATTAGAACCTAAGGACTTAGAATGGATATTCTTAATACCTGCAAGCTCTAAAACCGCACGTGCAGGACCTCCTGCAATAACTCCTGTACCTTCATTAGCTCTCTTAAGAAGTACAGATGCACTTCCGAATTTTCCGATTAAGTCATGAGGAATACTGTTGTTCTCATCGATGGGAATAGCAACCATATTCTTAACAGCAGCCTCTTTTCCTTTACGGATTGCTTCTGGAACTTCACCGGCTTTGCCAAGACCCGCACCTACGTGGCCATTGCCATCACCTACGACTACTAAAGCAGAGAATCTCATGGTACGTCCACCCTTAACGGTTTTAGATACGCGCTTGATAGCAACTACTCTGTCGTTTAATTCTAACTGATTTGCATCAAAAATTGTACGTTTCACGCTGTCATTCTCCTCTCTACTTAGAATTCCAGACCAGCTTCTCTGGCTGCGTCTGCTAATGCCTGAATCTTACCATGATATATAAAACCGCCTCTGTCAAAGACAACTCCCTTAATTCCTTTTTCAAGGGCTCTCTTTGCTACTACGGTACCTACATATGCTGCAGCATCAACGTTGTTAGTTTTCTCTAATTCTGCCTTTACTTCTTTTTCTACTGTAGAAGCAGCGACTAAAGTCTTACCAACTGTATCGTCAATAATTTGAGCATACACATGATTATTGCTTCTAAACACAGCTAAACGTGGTCTTTCTGCAGTGCCTGCAAAACGGTTACGTATTCTGTTGTGCTTTTTAACGCGAACTTCGCTTCTTGACTGTTTGCTAACCATCTTTACACTCTCCTTAATTATTTCTTACCAGTCTTACCAACTTTACGTCTGATAACTTCGTCAGCATACTTGATACCCTTGCCCTTATACGGTTCAGGTCTTCTCTTATCTCTGATTTCAGCAGCGTACTGGCCAACTTTTTCTTTATCGATACCTTTAATAATGATGACGTTCTGGCCTTCCATGGTAGCTTCGATACCATCAGGATCTTCCATCTCTACCGGGTGGGAATAGCCAAGAGAAAGAACCAGTTTCTTGCCCTGCTTCTGTGCTCTGTAACCAACACCATTGATTTCCAGCTTCTTCTCATAACCGTTAGTAACACCAACGACCATGTTGTTTACTAATGTTCTTGTCAGACCGTGTAAAGATTTCATCTTCTTTAAATCGTTCGGTCTTGTAACTACGATATGACCATCTTCTTCTTTGATTGTCATCTCAGATGGCAACACTCTTTCAAGAGTTCCCTTAGGACCTGTTATAGTCACTTTATTATTTTCTGCGATTGCTACAGTTACGCCTGCCGGAATCGCGATAGGCATTCTTCCTATACGTGACATGCCGTTTACCTCCTTAAATTTTCGGAAAGAACTTTGCGCTCCTTCTGTTTTCAGACATTACTTTTGTGCCGCATTTTGCTGCATCCCACTGCGTTTCACAGGGAAGTTCTTCTCCCCTTGGTCGAAGAACGGCTTTCTCACTAAATTCGCATTTCGCCTTCGGCTCGTGCTCATTAAGTGTTCAATGCCTACCAAACAAATGCCAGTACTTCTCCGCCGATTCCATTGGTGCGTGCTTCCTTATCGGTAATAACGCCCTGGTTTGTGGAGATGATAGCAGTTCCTAAACCGCCAAGTACTTTTGGTAACTCTTCCTTGTTTGCGTATACACGTAAACCAGGCTTGGAGATTCTCTTAATACCTGTAATGATTTTCTCATTTTTATCTTTACCGTATTTTAAGGTGATCCGGATTGTCTGGAATGCACCGTCTTCTACGAGATCGTATTTCTTAATGTAGCCCTCTTTTACAAGGATATCAGCAATAGCTAATTTCATCTTAGATGAAGGTACATCTACTGTATCATGTTTTGCAGTATTTGCATTACGGATTCTTGTAAGCATATCTGCGATTGGATCGCTCATAGTCATTTTGAAATTGCCTCCTTCCTTATTTTACCAGCTTGCTTTTTTAACGCCTGGGATCTGGCCCTTATATGCTAATTCACGGAAGCAGATTCTGCAAATTCCGTATTTTCTCAAATAAGCATGTGGACGACCACAGATTCTGCAACGATTGTATTCTCTTGAGGAGAACTTTGCAGGTCTCTGCTGTTTGATCTTCATTGAAGTCTTAGCCATGGATTATTCCTCCTACTATTTTGCAAATGGCATATTGAATAATGTCAAAAGTTCACGGGCTTCTTCGTCTGTCTTAGCGGTAGTAACGAAAATAACGTCCATACCTCTTACCTTGTCAACTTTATCGTACTCAATTTCAGGGAAAATAAGCTGTTCCTTGATACCAAGAGCATAGTTTCCTCTGCCGTCAAATGCATTAGGATTTACTCCTCTGAAGTCACGTACACGAGGAAGTGCAAGGTTGATCAGGCGGTCAGCAAATTCATACATTCTCTCACCGCGTAAAGTCACTTTACATCCGATCGGCATACCTTCTCTGATCTTGAAGTTAGCAACTGATTTTTTAGCCTTTGTTAAAACTGCCTTCTGACCGGAGATGATTTCTAAATCTCTTACTGCAGAGTCTAAAATCTTGGCATTTTCCTTTGCTTCACCAATACCCATATTGATGACAATCTTATTTAACTTTGGCACTTCCATATTGTTCTTATATCCAAACTTCTTGACCATACCTTCTACGATCTCTGTCTGGTATATCTCTTTTAATCTAGCCAATTTTTATTCCTCCTCTCCGAATTAGTCAATTACTTTACCGGTTGCCTTTGCAACACGGACCTTTTTGCCGTCTTTAACTTCAAAACCAACTCTGGTTGCTTTTCCGTCAACAACAAGCATAATGTTGGAGATATCAAGTGCAGCTTCTTTCTGTACGATACCACCCTGTGGATTGCCTGCGCCTGGTTTCACATGCTTTGTAATCATGTTAACGCCTTCCACTACCACTTTGCTGTTCTTCGTATCTACGTGAAGAACTTTGCCCTGTTTGTCTTTATCTTTTCCTGCGATAACCTTTACCAGGTCGTCTCTTTTAATTTTATGCACAGTCCGACACCTCCTTATAATACTTCGGGAGCTAAGGAAACAATTTTCATGAACTGTTTCTCTCTTAACTCTCTGGCAACCGGCCCAAAGATACGAGTTCCTTTTGGAGTCTTGTCATCTTTGATAATTACGGCAGCATTCTCATCGAACTTGATATAAGAACCGTCTTTGCGGCGTGCGCCCTTAACGGTGCGTACAACTACGGCCTTTACAACGTCGCCTTTCTTCACAACACCACCAGGCGTTGCATCTTTTACGCTGGCAACGATAACATCACCAATATTAGCATATCTTCTTGTAGAGCCGCCCATAACACGGATACAAAGAATCTCTTTTGCACCGGTATTGTCGGCAACCCTTAATCTGGTTTCCTGCTGAATCATACCTGTTACTCCTTCCTGGAAATAAATTATTTCGCTCTTTCGATAACCTCAACAAGTCTCCATCTCTTGTCTTTGGACAGCGGTCTTGTTTCCATTACTTTTACTGTATCGCCCATGTTGCAGTCGTTGTTCTCGTCATGAGCTTTTAATTTATACGTTCTTTTTACGATCTTGCCGTATAAAGGATGTTCTACATGGTCTTCAATAGCCACAACGATGGTCTTATCCATCTTGCTGCTTACAACCTTACCAGTACGGGTTTTTCTTAAATTTCTATCCACGTTCGGTATTCTCCTTTCGAGTTTTGGCCCTGGCGGCCCAATCTATAAGTTTACACACACTCGTGTGTGTCATGCTTTTTAAAGAACTGCAACTTAAGCTAATTTAGCCTTCTCAGTTATAACAGTCTGAATTCTGGCAATGTTCTTGCGAACCTCTTTGATCCTGCTTGTGTTATCAAGCTGGTTGGTCGCATTCTGGAACCTTAAGTTGAAAAGTTCTTTCTTTGCAGCTACTAATTCTACATTCAGTTCTGCAGCTGATTTTCCTTTTAATTCTTCAACATACTTATCAATTTTCACTGTCATTCACCGCCTTCTAAATCTGCTTTAGCAGCAATCTTACACTTGCACGGTAACTTATGCATAGCAAGACGTAAAGCTTCACGTGCTAATTCTTCAGGTACTCCAGCGATTTCGAATAATACACGGCCTGGTTTTACTACTGCTACCCAGTATTCCAGAGCGCCCTTACCGGAACCCATACGGGTTTCTGCTGGCTTTGCTGTTACAGGTTTATCCGGAAAAATCTTGATCCAGACTTTACCGCCACGCTTGATGTAACGGGTCATGGCAACACGGGCTGCCTCGATCTGGTTGGATTTAATCCAGCATGGTTCCATGGAAACTAAACCAAACTCGCCGTTGCTGATAGTATTACCTCTTAACGCTTTACCAGCCATGGATCCACGGAACTGTTTACGACGTTTAACTCTTTTAGGCATTAACATTATTTTGCGCTCCCTTCCTTGTTTCCTTTAGTTGGAAGTATTTCGCCATTGTAGATCCATACCTTAACACCGATCTTACCGAAGGTTGTATCTGCTTCAGCGAAACCATAGTCAATATCTGCTCTAAGTGTCTGTAACGGAATGGTTCCTTCGCTGTAGAACTCGGTACGAGCCATATCAGCGCCGCCAAGACGTCCTGCAACTGCAGTCTTGATACCCTTTACTCCAGCCTTCATGGAACGACCCATGGTGGACTTCATAGCCCGGCGGAAGGATACACGATTCTCTAACTGCTGTGCAATAGATTCAGCTACTAACTGAGCATCTTTGTCAGGTCTTTTGATTTCCTTGATGTCAACAAATAACTTTTTATCTGTAAGCTTCTGAGCTTCAGCTTTTAATTTCTCGATCTCAGATCCGCCTTTACCGATTACAACACCTGGTTTCGCTGTGTGAATCGTAATTTTCACGCGGTCAGATGCTCTCTCAATTTCTATATCAGAAATGCCGGCGCTGTATAATCTTTTCTTAAGGAACTTTCTGATCGCATAATCTTCTACCAGGTTATCTGCGAAATCAGCTTCAGCATACCATTTTGAGTTCCAGTCTTTAATAACACCGACTCTTAAGCCGTGTGGATTAACTTTCTGTCCCATTATTTGCCTCCTTATCTTTCATTAAGCACAACGGTGATGTGGCTCATTCTCTTCTCGATCCTGTAAGCGCGGCCCTGTGCTCTCGGTTTTACTCTTTTCATTGTCGGTCCCTTGTTTGCAAAACATTCCTCTACATAAAGTTTTGCAGGGTCCATACCGTTGTTATTCTCAGCGTTAGCAATTGCTGATTTTAATAACTTCTCTATTAAAGAAGAAGCATATCTGGGATTGTAAGTCACAATACCAAGTGCTGTCATAACATCTTTGCCTCTGATGGCATCTAATACGAAGCATGCTTTCTGAACAGAAACCCTAGCATAGGATAACTTTGCTGATGGTCTGGTGTCCTTCACGGCATTTCTTTCTCTTTTAATCTGGCTTCTATGTCCCTTAGCCATTGGTGAATCCTCCTTTCAACTTTAACGCCCCTGGGAATCCTAACGAATGCCCGGAAGAGTTTGTTTCTATCTACTTACGGCCTGATTTTTTCTCGTCCTTACCATGTCCTCTGTAGGTTCTTGTGGCAACAAATTCACCCAGCTTATGTCCAACCATATCTTCTGTAACATATACCGGAACGTGCTTTCTGCCATCGTGAACTGCAATTGTATGTCCAACCATCTGCGGGAAGATTGTAGAACGGCGAGACCAGGTTTTAATTACCTGTTTCTGTCCTGCTGCGTTCATAACATCTACTTTTTTCAGTAAATGAGCATCTGCAAATGGTCCTTTTTTAAGTGAGCGAGCCATAGATTCTAACCTCCTTTAATTATTTAACGGTCTTTCCATCTCTTCTTCTAACGATCAGTCTGTTAGACTGCTTGTTTTTCTTTCTGGTCTTTAAGCCAAGTGCCGGTTTGCCCCATGGTGTACTTGGACCTGGGCGTCCGATACCGGTCTTGCCTTCACCACCGCCGTGAGGATGGTCATTCGGGTTCATAACAGAACCACGTACAGTAGGTCTGAAGCCCATATGACGTTTTCTACCAGCTTTACCGATATTGATCAGGTTGTGATCTCCGTTGCCTACAACGCCGATGGTTGCTCTGCAGCCTATCGGAACCATTCTCATCTCACCGGAAGGTAAACGAAGAGTAGCATATTTGCCTTCTTTTGCCATTAACTGAGCAGAATTTCCTGCGGAACGAACTAACTGTCCGCCTTTTCCTGGATAAAGCTCAATGTTATGAACCTGAGTACCAACCGGGATCTGGCTTAATGGTAAGCAGTTGCCGACTTTAGCTTCTGCCATCGCTCCGCTCATAACCTTCATGCCGTCTGTTAAACCGGCCGGAGCAAGGATATATGCCTTTGTACCGTCTTCATAGCAGATCAGCGCGATGTTGGAAGTTCTGTTTGGATCGTACTCGATACCGATAACAGTTGCTGCAATGCCGTCTTTGCTGTTTCTCTTAAAATCGATGATTCTATATTTTCTCTTAACGCCGCCTCCGCGATGTCTTACCGTGATCTTACCCTGGTTATTACGGCCGGCTGTCTTATTGATTGTTTTGCTGATTAAGGACTTCTCAGGAGTTGACTTTGTGACTTCGCTGAAATCAGAACCGGTCATGTGTCTTCTGGAAGGGGTATATGGGTTATACTTTTTAATTCCCATTATATTTCTCCTTTCTTCTTAATTGTCCAAACTCTTTGGACATAAAGGTATGCCAGTGCTTCAACGCCGCCTGGCGTATCTCAATTATCGTGATATAATGTTCATCACATAGGAAGCTGAAAACCGTTTACGCCGGGCTCGAATAAATTCTCACCAAGCGCCCCGATCTTACAGTCCTTCGAAGATTTCGATGTCTTTGCTGTCAGCTGTCAGTTGAACGATAGCTTTCTTTGTCTTAGAAGTCTTTCCAAAAGTCGTTCCTCTTCTTTTGGTCTTTCCATCTAAGTTCATGGTGTTCACACTGGCAACCTTTGCACCTGGGAACATCTTCTCAACAGCTTCTTTGATCATAGCCTTATTAGCATCTGTGTGCACAATAAATGTGTACTTCTTGGACGCCATAGCGTTCATGCTCTTCTCAGTTACTACAGGCTTCTGGATTACGTCGTAATACTTAATATCTGCCATTATGCGTACACCTCCTCGATTGCTGCAACAGCAGTCTTGGTAGCAACAACTGTGTTGTACTTTAAGATATCGTATACGTTGATGGTGTTAGCAGAAGCAGTTTTAACAGCAGCGATGTTTCTTGCGCTCATTACTGCGTTTGCGCTGTCGTCGCCAACAACTACAAGAGCTTTGGATACCTTTAAGTTATTTAAAACAGTCTGGAATTTCTTTGTCTTGATCTCATCAAACTTTAATTCGTCAACAACGATGAACTTATTCTCATTTACTCTGCTGGTCAGAGCGGACTTAAGAGCAAGTCTTCTTTCCTTCTTGTTAAGTTTGATTGTATAATCTCTTGGTGTAGGAGCAAATACAACTCCACCGCCTGTCCACTGGGGAGATCTTGTTGAACCCTGTCTTGCATGACCGGTTCCTTTCTGCTTCCACGGTTTTCTTCCGCCGCCAGATACTTCTGCACGTGTCTTTGCTTTCTGTGTGCCCTGGCGCTTATTTGCAAGCTGGCTTACGACTGCCATGTGTACGAGATGCTCATTTACATCTACACCGAACACTGCATCGTTTAACTCTACTGTGCCAACTTCTTTACCTTCCATATTGTAAACAGATACGTTTGCCATCTGTGTGATCCTCCTTTCTGATAAAAGCATTATTTAGATGCTTTTACTGTTTCCTTGATTGTTACTAAAGACTTCTTAGGTCCTGGTATAGCACCCTTAACCAGAATCAGGTTGTTTTCTGCATCAACCTTAACGATTTCGAGGTTCTGGATTGTTACCTTCTTGTTACCCATCTGGCCAGGCATCTTCTTGCCCTTGAATACCTTGCTAGGGTCAGAAGCTGCACCATTGGAACCTGCATGGCGGTGGAACTTGGAACCATGAGCCATAGGTCCTCTGGACTGTCCGTGTCTCTTAATAGCACCCTGGAAACCTTTACCTTTGGAGATTGCGGTTGCATCGATCTTATCGCCTGCAGCGAAGATCTCAGCTTTGATTTCATCTTTTACAGAATACTGGTCAGCATTCTCAAGCTTAAACTCTCTTACGTATCTCTTGTAAGATACACCGGCCTTATCAAAATGGCCCTTAATTGGCTTGCTGACAAGCTTTTCTCTCTTATCAACGTAACCAACCTGTACTGCACTGTAACCATCGTTCTCAACAGTCTTAACCTGTGTTACTACACAAGGACCTGCCTGAAGAACTGTTACCGGAGTTAAGACTCCGTTCTCATTGAAGATCTGTGTCATTCCGACTTTGGTAGCTAAAATACCCTTCTTCATGTTTTTACCTCCTGTTTGTTAATTCTACAGCGGATTGCTTTCGCAATCATCCTAGAACAGTCCAATATACATGGAACACTATGACTCCGCCTGGCGGAGATGTTGATTCCTTACAGGAAAAAGTGTTGCTTCTATATTAAAACCCTTCAGGACATGCATGGAACAATTTCCATAATGGTTCTGATGAAGATTATTTATTCTTCATCTTGATATCGATGTACACACCTGCCGGCATTTCCAGTCTGGACAATGCATCAACAGTCTTCTGGCTTGGTGTAATGATATCAATGAGTCTCTTATGCGTTCTCTGCTCGAACTGCTCTCTGGAATCTTTGTACTTATGAACCGCTCTTAAGATGGTTACCACTTCCTTCTTGGTTGGTAACGGCACCGGTCCACTCACTTTTGATCCTGTCTTTTTTACAGTGTCGATGATTTTGCCCGCAGACTGATCGACCAACTGATGATCATACGCTTTTAATGTGATTCTCATTACTTGACTTGCCATAAAAAAAGTCGCCTCCTTTTCGCACTTAGTAGAAGTACGACAAGCGGTGACTGTACACGTTCCCGTGTGTGTCATCAAAGACCCCACACTGACTTCCTGCTTAAATAAACAGGATTTTAAATTGTACAGTGACTTGTCGCCAGTTTCCTAACTTGACATTCGCTCCACGGAAAACCTGCTTATATAAGCAGCAACCTCACGCTTCACAGCTATCATGCCACAGCCTTTGTATGATAACATATTTTTTTTTACATTGCAAGCATTTTTTTCAAAAAAATGGCGCAAAATCTGATTTTCCAGGTTTTGCGCCTTTGATCACTTTATTCCTATTCCCAGACAGGTTCTGTAGGGGTTCTGCCTTCTCCGCTTGGATTTGCATCATCCACTTTTAATAAATTTCCATTGCTTCCGGTCTTATATTTTACACCATCAGCGTTCTTTACTGTTGTATTTTTGGATACCTTGCCGGATGTGTTCACCACATAAGTGGTAGTGGTGCTTCCGGTAGGAATGGCAATGGCTTCATACTTTGTACCTTCATCCGCACATTGAAGCTTTCCCATATAATAAAGGTAACTGTCCTTAACTCCGGTATAACCGCGGCCGCTGTCACTGAAATAATAGGTGGCCTCTCCGCCGTCTCCTTCAATCACCTTTACCCTGCCCTTCTGCATGGTACTGGTCTTCTTATCTCCGAAATAGAATGCCGTATATTCGGATGTACTTCCGATCATCACCTTTTGCAGCCCATATACAGGATTGCCCAGGTTATTAAACAGATAGGTCTTGTCATTAATTTTAGTTATATTCTGAGTGGTGGCATCTCCTTTCTTCGGACCGGTCTTCGGAATTCCTGAACTTGAAAAATAAAACCATTCTACACTCTCTTCATAGCCAGATAAATCCTGAGGCGGTTCCACGGAATACCAGCCTACTCTCAGCTTGCCATTGCTGTCATAGTATTTATAATTCTGAATGTCATACTCCGCGTTATCAACTCCTACGTTCTTCCAGCCTGTCTGAAGCGCTCCATCTGAGTCAAAGCAGTAAGCGACACCGTCAATCTTATAGGTAGCATAATCTCCGGACACATCCTTTGGAACATACTTTTTACCGCTGTCATTAAAATAGTACCAGAACTTTCCGTCGTCATTATCCCCTGGAGTAACACGGTCCCCATCGTTATTGCTGTTCGGTGAGAAGAGCTTCTGCCAGCCGGTACGCATGGCTCCGTCTGTTCCGCAATAATACATATCATCAAGGGCCCAGCCTGTCTGCATCTCACCATTGGGATCAAAATAATACCATTTGTTATTGATCTTGGACCAGTTATCCATAATGGCCTTTCCGCTGCTGCCGAAATAATACCACTTGTACTGGGAACTGCTTGAATCCTGAAACTTCATCCATTTATCCGTAACAAGTATTCCGTTGGAGTCCATATAATAGGTATTTTCCACCCAGGTATTAACGGACATCTCTCCAGAGGAGTTTAAATAACGCCAAAGGTTGTCCGCTCCCTTTTTCCAGGTGTTCGTCACCTTATTCCCGCTTGTATCATAATAAACCCAGGTGCTTCCAGACTGAGCCCAACCTTCTGCAGCATAAGACTCCACAGACACGGCACCAACCGTCAGCATGGCGGTAACAGCCAGCATGATGAGACCTTTTCTTTTCATATCTTCACTCCTTACAAGGATTTCCTTTTTTGCTATAATTTATTTTAACAATTAATCTCAGATTATTCAACTGTTTTAATCTTTCAATTCTATTACGAAATTATTTCCCTTGTCTTTTCCGGGTCTTTAGCTAAAAATATACTGCTGCAAATATAGCAAAATGAGAGGAACTATTATATCAATTCGAATGAAAAACAGGCAAGCAAACAGGACTGAATCCTGTTAATACAGAATTCAGTCCCATGAAGCTCCTTACGTTAAAAGATTCAGCCATTCTTTTTAAAACCAATTGCAGCGATTGTTACAGCCCCAGTTACCGCAGCATCTATTGCAGCGGTTGCAGCAGCCCGTATTGCAGCAACCCCGATTACATCCATTCGTCCAGCCCCAGTTACAGCCGTTATTACAGCCCCAATTACATCGGTTGCAGCAGCCATTATTCCAGCCGCATCCGCAGTCAGAAAAGCCTATATTAAAACAGAACATAAATTTACACCTCATTTTTTTAATTTATACTATATTATATAGGACAAAAGACAAGGTGTGAATATGGGGCCTTTTCCATCAATTCTCCCGTACTTGACGCTCCCGGCTCTATCCAGTATAATCAAGTAAGTTCAATTTGCCTTTGACTATTGAACGGATTATTTGAGAAAACTACTATTAACTATTTATGGAAAGGGCGGCACCAATTATGTGGATTGCAGACGGCTGGAAAGATTATGAAGTGATAGACTGTTCAGAAGGAGAAAAACTTGAACGCTGGGGAAATTATCTCCTTGTACGTCCTGACCCACAGGTTATCTGGTCCACTCCCAAGACGGAAAAAGGCTGGAAAAAGATGAACGGCCACTATCACCGCAGCGCCAAGGGCGGCGGTGAGTGGGAATTTTTTAACCTTCCGGAACAATGGACAATCAGTTACAAGGACTTAACCTTTCAATTAAAACCCTTCAGCTTTAAGCATACAGGACTCTTTCCGGAACAGGCGGCAAACTGGGACTGGTTCAGTGAAAAAATAAAACAGGCCGGACGGCCTGTAAAAGTGCTCAACTTATTCGCCTATACCGGAGGTGCTACCCTGGCAGCCGCAAAAGCCGGGGCTTCTGTCACCCATGTAGATGCGTCCAAGGGTATGGTCGGCTGGGCCAAGGAAAACGCCCGCTCCTCCGATCTGGATTCCGCTTCCATCCGATGGATCGTGGATGACTGCGTAAAATTCGTTGAAAGAGAGATCAGAAGGGGAAACCATTACGATGCAATCATTATGGATCCTCCTTCCTATGGAAGAGGGCCAAAGGGCGAAATCTGGAAAATAGAAGATGCCATTCATCCTCTTGTTCAGCTTTGCACCCAGCTTTTATCCGATAAACCATTGTTTTTCCTCATCAACTCCTATACCACAGGATTGGCTCCTTCGGTATTAACCTACATGATTTCTATCGAGGTGAAACAAAAATACGGTGGTTTTGTCCAGTCCGGTGAAATAGGACTTCCGGTCACAAGCACCGGCCTTCTTCTGCCCTGCGGTGCATCCGGAAGATGGTCGGCTGACGCTTAGAACTCTTATTAACGCCCTCCGTTTAGCAAGTACCATAGGATCGGAAGAAAACGTCTGAAAAACCGGCCTATCTGATAGCTGAAGAAAACACATAAAAGCGGCATAAGCAGAAAAAGCCCAAATGGCACTGCTGAAACAGTCGGGAGCAGCAATGCTCCCGTTTTGTTAATTAGCCTCACCATGGCAAAGTGAGTGGCATATAGAAAAAAGTTCTGCTTCATCCATTCCTTTGCCTCTATCAATTGCATCTCCGGTACCAGAAGCCACAATCCCAGTGGAATAAGAAGCCGGAAGCATACGTCAGAAGCCGCCATCTCTCCTTTTATATCTCCCGGAAAATCAGCCCAATGAAGAAAAAAGCCTGCCATAATAGCCGCGGCACCTGCCGCAGGATATTTGATATTCCAGGACCCTTCTACGATCTTTTTCCCATGAATGGCTGCAAAGGCTCCGAACGAATAATAAAACAAAGCATCCAGATTTAAAAAAGGAAGCACACCTCCCATATAGATTGCAGCAAGAATTCCCGCAAGAAACAGACACCCCATTTCCTTCCGTTTCACAATGATATAAATAAGAGGCGCCAGAAGGATCAGCTGGATCAGCTGGTTTAAATACCAGAATACATAGTTATACGTATAATGCAGGACCGATTCGGCCGCCATAGGAAACGTAAAAGGAACCTTTCCCTTTCCAATGACATCAGAAAGCACCGGGACCCGGCTGCCGATAACATATCCAAGATAATAAAGGAAATTCCATACGATATAGGGAACCAAGACACTCCGTATTCTGGAATTCCACTTTTCCAGGAGGCGGCTTAAAGTAAAGCCGCGAAAGAAAAGATAGGAGGAAATCAGGAAGAACCCCGGTACGGCAATCTGCGCCACCGTGCCTCCTAAAAACCGTTCCATCCAGTCTGTCTTATAAGCCAGACTGGTGGTGCCTAAGAAAAGTACAGCATTGTAAGAGTGGACCCATATGACCAGAAAACTATATAGAAATGTAAACCATGTGATCTTATTTCGAAAATATTTTTCTTCCATGAAAGCCCTCCTCTCTGCATTTTTATATTTTATCACAGGACAAGAAGCTTTATCAAACTATTTTCATCAAAACAATTCTGAGGGGGCAAACGGAGGGGTTCAGGGGCTTTTCAGCCAAATAATGTAAAATTTTTACATTTTTCACATTTTTTTCAAACTAACCGCGTAGAGTATATGATATAATAGGAGCACTTTCAATGATTGCTTTATATATAAGGAGATAGAAACCATGAAAAAAACAACTCGCGCCGCTTGTCTGTTCCTAGCTTTCCTACTTGCAGGCCTGCCATTTTTTAACAGCCCTGTAACCGGGAAAGTCTCTGAAACGACTTTAACCAGCGCACTTTTGGCACAATCATCAGACAGTGGACAAGCCCTGCAGACTATGGCCCTCGGCCCCGGTCTTATAAACTTATCCCCTGCAGACGAATTTTCCACTTACCAGTGGGGATTAAAAAATGACGGGGAATTCCGCCTTATAGAGTTAAAATCCAAATTTAAGTCCATTGATAATATTTACGATGGACGGAAATCAAAAGATGGTACGACAAAGCCTGGTCCCGGTGACTATGAATCTACAGTAATCGGTGCAGTCACCGGAATCGATATTAATGTACAGCCTGCATGGAAACTTTACGATCAGGCTGAGAATAAGCGCTCTGTCATTGTCGCCATCATCGATACAGGCATTGATATCAATCACCTGGAGCTTAAAAATGCCATATGGACCAATCCCGGCGAGATTGACGGGGATGGAATCGATAACGACGGCGACGGATATGTGGATGATATTCACGGCTGGAATTTTTATTCCGGAAATAACCAGATCTTTACCGGAAGCGAGGACAGTCATGGAACCCATGCGGCAGGAACCATCAGCGCAGCCCGGGGAGCCTACGGCATTGCCGGGATCACGGACAATAACTACGTAAAGATCATGCCTTTAAAGGCCCTGGGAGGCGAAGACGGGCTGGGATCCCCGGATGCGGTGATCCAGGCGATCCATTATGCCGAAGCACATGGTGCTTCCATCTGCAATTTAAGCATGGGAACCACAGCCTACAGTGAAGAGCTTGCCCAGACCATGAAAAATTCCAGCATGCTGTTTGTGGTATCCTGCGGTAACGGCGGAATCTCCGGGCTTGGATATGATACAGATATCTACCCTGTTTATCCTGCTTCCCTACCCTATGACAACATAATCTCCGTGGCGAACCTCTTGTTTGACGGAACCTTAAGCAAGGATTCCAACTATGGTGCAGCAAGCGTTGATATAGCCGCTCCCGGCAGCTACATATTAAGCACTGTTCCAGGTAATGCCTATGGCTTTATGAGCGGCACTTCCATGGCAGCTCCCATGGTAACAGGTGTGGCTGCTATGCTCTATTCCTACCGGCAGGACATTTCCCTGTCAGATGTAAAAACTATACTTTTAAATTCCAGCAGGAAGCTTGATACCCTTACAGGGAAAATGGTAAGCGGAGGTCTTCTGGATGCTTACGGAGCTTTAACCTGGCAAGTTTCACGATAGCAATGAGCAGTGCAAAATAAAGCAGAAGAAGATTTTCGTTGTGCTTGCACATAAGAAAATCTTCTTCTGTCTTATTTTATAGGGCGAATCAGTTTCAATCCAAGCCCCTTCTGAATATAGGGCAAATATTTCATATGAGAGTCCTGTACCTGTCCTATGATATTTACCCTATCCTCTCCAGGCAGATCAACTCTGGCAATTTCCAGTTCTCCCATGTATCTTAAATACTTTTCATTGGAAATACTGATACTTCCCTGATTCCTTACATGCGCCTGATTCTCATGATCAGGCTTGATTTCCTGTTTATACTGTCTTGATTCCTGGGAACGAATAACGTATTCGCTGGAATCCGGTCTGTCATGATGAATGATATCTCTTACAAATTCATAGGGAGATAGAATGTCTGCCTTAAGTTCCACATAATCCTGGCTTAAGCACTTGATATCCTTCCAGTCCCTTGCTTCTACATCAACATCGCCGATTAACACCACATCGCAGGAACCATCATAGAAGAGTTCCAGCATGTTCAAAAGCACCTGGTCTTTCCTCCCCCGGTGCTCTTCCACCGTGGGAAGACCTTCAAACAAGGGACCTCTCAGTTCCAGATTCCCAGGCACAAAAGCCATGGTAGTAAAGCCAAGATATTGAAGCCTCAGGTTCATTTCCTTTGTTTGTTTCAGTGACAGGGCTGTAAACTGTTTGGGATAAAAGTTATGGCATGCAGTAAATCTGGTAAAATCAGCCCCATACTTTTTCCATTCCATTAGTTCCTCCTCCATAATGGTGGAGGCATTAAATACCACATAAAAATCCTTTGAAATCTCTACCGTCTCTTTTGCATCAAAGCCATAATCAAGGCGGACATGGGTAATTCCAAGCTCCTTAAGTTCTGCTATGCTGTCTGTTTCAAACTTTTCCAGAGTCTCCGGGCCCACATCCACTATGAGATTTAACCCGCCTTCCCTGCACATACCAAGAAGCTTTAATACATCCGAACGGTAATCGATTCCTGTTTCCTCTGGAATGTGGAGTGAAGTAAACGCATACTTCACTCCGCTCTTTATCGCTTTCTTTATTAAGCGTTCATTCTTTTCCATTCCACTTGAAAAATAGATTGAAATTCCTGTATTCATTTATTCTCCATATACCTCATTGATTCTATCCTCATCTACCCCGAAGAAATAGGTTACCAGGAAGCCCCCTGCATAAGCAATGAGCATTGATACAATGTAACCAATCTGCTGTCCGGGCTGTACAATCAATAAACCAAACAAACCGGATACCCCCTGAGAAACGGTACCAATATGCATGAGAGCTGCAACCGCTCCTCCGAATCCGGCACCAATGCAGGCAGTGATAAAGGATCTGCCAAGAGGCAGGGTCACTGCATACATCATAGGCTCTCCGATTCCAAGAATACCTACTGGTATGGAATCACGGATATATCTTTTTAATTTTGCGTTCTTTGTCTTTACATACAGTGCAATACCGGCGCCTACCTGTCCGCCGCCTGCCATCATAAGGATAGGAAGGAGGTAGTTGATTCCCTTTGTTGCACCTTCCGGATCATTTAACAGGGCATGGATCGGGGTCAATGCCTGATGCAAGCCTACTGCCACCAGAGGAAGGAAGCCTGCTGATAAAATATATCCTCCTACAACGCCCATCTTTTCATATACAAAGCTTAAGAGGGCAAAGATCACCTTTGTTAATCCTGCGCCCAAAGGCTGAATTACCAGCAGGGCAACAATACCGCCAATAATAAGTACTAAAAGAGGGCTTACAAATGTATCAATTAAGTCAGGCATGCGCTTTCTGATATTCTTTTCAAGAAAAGCAAAGAATGCGCCTGCGATCAGAGCTGCCAAAAGGCCGCCGGAAGCCGGATTAAAAGCTGTATTAGTAATAGGAAGAAGAATCTGAGCATCCTTTACCGTTGCAAGAAGAGGCATACCCGGGTTGGCAATTGACATGGCACCTGCAATCGCTCCAAGTACTCCTGAACCGCCGAATTCCTTCGCAGCATTGTATCCAACCAGGATTGGCAGGTAAGCAAACAGTGCCCAGCCCATTGTCCGGATGCATTGATACCACCATACTCCTAAAAGTGATCCGCCGGTAGAAACATTAATAACATTACAGATACCGTTGATCAAACCTGCTGCAATGATGCCTGGAAGCAGTGCTACGAAAATATTGGAGATCTTCTTTAAAAATCTCTGTACCGGTTTATCATATTTTGCCTTTTGAAGTGCTTTGTTTTCCTTTGCAACTTCATTAATATCCTGATCCGGTCCATTCTCAGCCTGGCCTTTTGCAAGCCCTGTAAGCTTATAAAATTCGTCCAATACCTTATTTACTTTCCCCGGTCCAAATACAATCTGGAGCGTGTCACTCTCAACAACTCCAAGAACTCCCTCTACCTTTTTCACGCCTTCAATATCAGCCTTTGATGTATCCCTTAAGCCGACACGAAGCCTTGTCATGCAGGCAGCATTGGAAGTTATGTTCGCTTTTCCCCCAAGCAGCGTTAATAATTGTTCACTGATTTGCTTGTAATTCACGATAATCCTCCTTTGAAAATATAATTAAGTTATTAAAAAAGCTTTAGAACTCCTTTCTTTTATTTCAAAGCCTCGCGGATCTTCCCACCGGCTTGTGATAACTTTTGTCTTGCAGCCTCTGGATCACAGTCCAGCAAAATCATCGTAATAGCAGTTTTAACATGTCCTTCTGACTGTTTTAATACCGTTTCGGCTTCTTCCCTGGTGCAGCCTGTTGCTGTCATCACAATGTTCTGTGATCTTACTACCAGTTTTTCGTTGCTCTGCTTTACATCCACCATAAGATTTTCATAGGCTTTCCCGATTCCAACCATGCTTCCTGTTGATATCATGTTAAGAATCATCTTTTGAGCGGTTCCTGCCTTTAATCTGGTTGATCCGGTCAATACCTCAGGTCCTGTCACCGGTTCAATGGCAAGCTTTGCTTTTTTTCCCACTTCTGATCCTTTATTACATGCAATGGCTACGGTATGACAGCCTGTTTTATTTGCATAATCAAGGCCGTAGATTACATAAGGCGTTCGGCCAGACGCTGCCAGACCGATCACAATGTCCTTTGAGGTAAGACAAGTCTCTTTCAATTCCGCCTCACATAAGGTCTCACTGTCCTCGGCTCCTTCTACTGCCTCTACAAAAGCTTTATCCCCGCCTGCAATCAGGCCTACTACAAGTTCCCTGGGAACGCCGAAGGTCGGGGGACATTCTACCGCATCCAGCACTCCAAGACGACCGGATGTTCCTGCACCAATATATATGATACGGCCTCCTGCTTTCAGGCTGTCTGTTGCCCATTCAATTGCTGTGGCAATCTGGGGGAGCACTTCCTCCACGGCTTTTACGGCCTTTTCATCTTCCTGGTTCATGATGGCCGCAATTTGAAGCGGTGTCATTTCATCCAGGTTCATGGTATCCGGATTGCGGGACTCTGTCGTCAGCACTGACAAATCAATCATGCTCTGTACTTCCTTTCTTCTGTATATAATTTTTCGTAAATTTACTCATACACACATCATAATTTCTATTAACATAAGCAGTAAAAAAAATGTCTATTACATTTAATTGTGAAATGCGGGAAGACATGGCTCCGCTTCGGTGTATCAGCTCCGTTGCCGCAACAGGAAGGACGAAATCAGCCTCAGAAGCCAGTTCCGATTCCACTGCTCTTGTTATGGCGATCACCTTTGCCCCATTTCCTTTTGCTTCCTTTACGCACTGAAGTATTTCTTCTGTAAGTCCTGAATAGCTGATGGCAATGGCCAGATCACCTTTTCTTAAATTTCTGGCAGCCAGTAGCTGTGTATGCCAGTCGTCGCAGACATTGCATATCACATCAGCCCTAAGGAGCTTTAAATACAAATCTCTTGCCGCCAGAAGGGAGGTTCCCAGTCCAAATAAGGTAACGGTTCTGCTGTTTTCCAACAGTTTCACACATTCTGTTACTACCTTAGGTTCTATAAGCTTTTGAGTGGTTTCCAGGGATTCGATATTTTTCTTTGTGACCTTATAAATAATGTCCTCCATGGAATCTTCCCGTGTGATCTTCTGAAACGCGATATCCCTGCTCTCCTGGAATAACGCCACTTCATAAGCAAGGGTATTCTGAAAATCCTTATATCCTTTACAGCCCAGTTTCTTGCAAAGCCTTACGACCGTTGCCGGAGAGGTATAAGTTTCTTTGGCAATCTCCTTAATACTCTTTCGGAGGACTGATTCTGGATTTTTGTGAAGTCTTTTTATCAGCTCTTTTTCCGCTTCTCCGGCATCCTGGAGATAGCTGTCAATCCTTACAAGCAGACCTTTCATACATTTCTTCTCCTTTCTTTAAAGCCAGAAGAAATTTTACAATTTTTTTATCTGATATCATTCTAGCTTTGTTGTATTATTTTTTCAATATATTCGATGATTTATGAAACTTATTTTCATACTATGATATTTTAATAGGAATTTAAAATATGCAAAGAACCGCCTTTAAAATAATTTTAAAGGCGGTTACCATGTTTAAAAGCTAAATATTTGTTGTTCAATTATCGTTTTTATTTCTCCAGAGATCTCCACCGGAAGTTTGGAACGACATCAGACCACTTCTCAATTCCTATGATGGATTTGGCAAACTCCGTTGACTCCAGGGTGTATTTCTTTTTATCAATATCTCTGAATACCTGCCAGATTTTACGGCGTCTTGTTGCTACAATATCATCTCCCCGGTCCATGGAACATTCCCAAAGTCCGAAGGATAAACCGCTCCTCACTTCCAGAGGGGCATCCACCTGACGGCTTAAGATATAAGCATCAATATAAGGATTGCTGTCAACCATATAATAGGAATACGCATAAGCGGCAGCCTGAATCTGAGCTACATTGCCTCTCGCCTGGCTTGTTGCCGTAAATCCCTGTTCGGTCAGAATGATGTGACGCACATGGCCGGTTGGGGATTTTAAAGAATCCTGAGCCATGTAATCTGTCAGAGTGGTAAGGTTCTTAAAGTTAATAACCGGAGAGTTAAAATCATTGGTGATTAATCCAGTCTTCTCATCATCCCAGAATTCCGGTTCTGTCATCGGACAGGGATAAGGATGATAGGACAGCCCCCAATCCATCTGCCCCTGTTCATTGGCAATGGAATTAAAGGTATCTACAATTGCTCTTCCGCCGTATTTCAGCTTGTTATCAATCTCATTGTTCCAGTTATAATCCAGGGAGTAATATACCCGGTCGTTGGCACTGGTACTCTTAATGGCCGTGTAGAATATCCGGAAAGCATCCTGGTAAGCCTGGACGTAACTGTTAATATCCCTTTGCCCCAGATGATTCCACTGCTGATTGTTGATCTCATTCCCAATGATCCAGTTTGATATCTTTCCATAGTTTGGATTGGAACCGCTGTACCGCTCTGCCAGGAAAGCAGCAATGGCTCTGGTCTGGTCCAGCCCTTCCTGGGTCGCCGGATTGAACATGTAGTAAAATGCATTGGCATTTTTCTTTGTTCCAGGATAGATCAGATTCGGTTCGGCATCATTCCAGCCATTTAATATAATGGCGGTTACCGTCATACCTTTCCCGGATAAAGCGCTGATCGTCCCGTCATAGCTTGTAATGGCATTCTTATCAAAATGATAGGTCTTTCCATCGTACTGGTAGTCAATTCCCTGGCCCAGGATCTGATGAAAAGAGATATTGGTAGCGACGTGCTTCACGCCTAACTCAAAGGCATCCCCCAGCATGTTAAGCTGAATGTTTAAGCCCTTCTTGGTAAGAGGATCATTAAATGGCTGGGTATTTGCAGCAACCATTTCAGGGTTTGTAATATAATGAGGTTTGCTGATTTCAATATACTTTGTTCCATCCCAGACAGCAATGACGAATTTGCTGTAAAGTCTGTCCTGGACCGTATTACGGTTCAATGGAAATGTAAAGGTAACTTTGTTTCCCGGCGCTGAGGAAGCCGCATAATCCGTCCTGCCATCAAGATTTTTCTGGTAAGGCTGAAGCTCCACCAGGTAAAGGACACCATCCGTTCCCCCCATATCAGCATTGCTTTCTGCCTGAACTGTCACGCTGTTCTTATCAGAATTGACCAGACAGGACTGAATTGTTGCCTGTACACCGGCCGCGCCTACATCTGCCAGCGCAACAAAGGCAGAGGCACAGCATAAAAATGCAGCGGTAAAAAGTCCAGTCATGACCCTGCCTATATTTATTTCCTTCATCTTCGCATCCCTCCATGTTGTCTTAATCAGGTTCCATACAATAATAACCAATTTCCCTGCTTTTTACAATAACGTTTTTATTACGTATTCGTAAAAAAACCGTAAGGATAAGCGATCTGATGGATCAAATCAGCATGGTGTTCCGGCGGGTATACTTATTCCAGGACAGGGTCTACAAGCCGCCGCCAGATGCGGGCTGCCTGGGAAAAAATAATTACTGTTAATTTAAAAAGGCGAATGCGGCATCTTCCTGCCCCATCCGCCTTTTTTATTTTATTTTTAGGTAACAACCACCAGGGCTAATTATCAGTTTCTAAGGAAAACAACTCCTTAAGCTTTTTCCCGTCAAAAATGTGGTTATATACCAGATACTCATAGTTCTTAATTAAGTCACTGTATGGATTCTCCGGATTATTTAAGGCCTCCCAGGAGTAGTAGTTTCCCTCCTGATCTAAGCATCCAATAGGGTGCACTACAGGGAACGTCTCCTCCATCTTAAGGAGAAACTGCTGATAAGGCGTCATAGTAACCCCGGCTCTCATTAAAACCTCTGAAGAAAGATAAATGGCTCCCATTTTTCCTTTTTCCTCTGCCTGCGTCTTATAATTGGTCCAGATCATAAACGGGGTCTGGTACCACATCAGCCGGTCCTGATTCTTCACAACGCTACTGGGTGTCCCTGATATCTCATCAAAAAATTCATCTTCCACACTTGGCTGATGATCCCCAAAAAGTACGATCATGGTAGGCTCTGAGCTTTGTTCAAAATAAGAAATTAAATATTCCAGCGCTTCATCTGACCGCTTCATAAGAGATAGGTACTGATCAGCCTTCGGGTATTTTCCCCTTAGACTTCCGGTCAGCCATACCTCCTGATCAAAATCATCAAACAGAGTGTCATAGCCTCCATGATTCTGCATGGTCACATTAAAAAGAAACAGTTTATCCTCCGGATTCTCCTTGGATTCCACTCTTTCTATCAACTTTTCGTAATCTGCACGGTCACTGATATAGTTTCTAAGCAGCTCACTGTCTTCATAATCTTCTATATCCAGAAATTCATCAATTCCCATGTTCCGGTAGCACTCCTGACGGTTCCAGTTCTCTTTTGGATACGGGTGCATGGCAACGGTATCATAGCCCTGGGATTTTAATGTACTTACAAGGCTGTATGTATTGGGCTTGACATTAAACTGGTAGGCAATGCTGTTAGCCGGAAGCTGGGAGATCGAATCTCCTGTCAGAAATTCAAACTCAGAATTACTGGTCAAAGAACCGAACACAGGAACAGTAAGGCTTCCCTTCACCGTATTTTCCTTTAAGCTTTTTAAAAAAGGAAAGTACTCCTGGTTCGTTTTAAAATTTCCGGCTACTTTTAAGTCGGAAAAGCTTTCATTCATAATGCATATGATATTGACCGGCGTTATCTTATCTTCACTTTCCACGTCAACATCTCCGGCAGAAGCCAGAAGAACCTGATTTTCCTCTTTCACTGTATCGTAAATCTGTTTTACCTTTGCATAGCTGTAACCCTTTGGTTTTTTCTTTACTGCATAATTAAAGGAGACAGCTGTTGAAAGCACATATCCATATTCCTGATAGGTCTCATTGACTTCCCACATATTAATTTCCAGGCCTTTATACGGGATCAGGCATGAATAAAACCATAAAATAAAGCTTAGGACAACACCGGTGCCTCCACCGGCAAAGACAAGACGTTTGTTCCTGCCCTTTACCCTTATAGGAAATAACAAGGCAAAGAGACAGATTACCTGGACTCCCAGACAGGCAAGGTACATTTCCTTTGTGAATACAAATTCATAATTTCCTGCCACACTCATAGCAGTCCGCAAAGCCAAAACATCCCATATCATAATTGGCCTTCCCCGAAAGCCTGTAACCAGGTATTCTGCTACAGAAACCATATAAAGAAAAACCGTTGTAAGCGGGATCCCTATCCTGGTGCTGCCGCTGACAGCAAACACTGCAAGATATATTAAGTAGATCCAGCCTATATTTAAAACAGCCATGGACAGGGGAATGGCCAGCAAATTGCCAGTCACATATTCAAATAGGAT
Source organism: Hungatella sp. UBA3048 (assembly GCA_002367105.1). GTDB lineage: Bacteria > Bacillota > Clostridia > Lachnospirales > Lachnospiraceae > Lacrimispora. Next base: position 221,394 of record DFCS01000029.1, on the reverse strand, counting down.
ATAAGATGCGCAGGGAATCAGAAGCATGATGACAGTGGTTATAAACATCCCTGCGATTTTAAACCACTTTTGTAGTCGTTCTCTTATCACTAAAACATCCTCTTTTTCCATTTTAGAATAATTAAATGGTATCACAAAGCAACTTTGACAGCAATATACAATTTATGACAATCGTTCTATATTGTGCCGGCTTTCCTTGAAGGAAGCTTCTTTCTAATATCTTTATAACAGACTATAAGACAGATGAGGAAACTTTATTGTATTTTTAATAAACGATACATCTCATCGAGAGTATTTTCCCTTTCATGATAATCTCCCAATTCTTTTTATTACATAATTCTAACAAAAATGCTGCCAGTTTTCAATTAATTTATTTTCACCAGATCAGCCGGATAAAACCAGAAAGAGCCAAGCCCTTATGAATAAAGTGCTTAGCTCTCACCTTTAAAAGTATTTTTGGTATTTTATAAATTTTTCGGTCCAAAGCCCATGGGCAGCAGTTCCTTTAAGTAAAATATCTTATACTCTTCTCTTCCTGCCGCTAATATGATCTGAAATGTTTCCGGGTCGCAAAACTCCATCATTACCTGACGGCAGACTCCGCAAGGGGCTGTAAGCCCTGTAGGGATCCCCTCTTTTCCTCCAACGATGCAGATTGCTTTAAATTCTTTTTCCCCCTGGCTGACCGCCTTAAAAAATGCCGTTCGTTCCGCGCAGTTGCTTGGAGTATAGGCTGCATTTTCGATGTTGCAGCCCTGATACAAAGTGCCGTCAGCTGATAAAAGCGCCGCTCCAACCTTAAATCCTGAATATGGGGTATATGCTTTGCCCATAGCCTCAAATGCCCGATCAATCATTTCCTCAACAGGAAGCTCTGTTCCGTCCAAAGCCTCGCTCTGGCAAACACCTTTCATCATTTCTTCTTTCATATCCAACCTCCTGGCCATCACCCTCTCCCAAAACCGGATCCACGTTTATCTGTAATCTACAATTCCAGGGCGATTTCAATCATTTTTCCAAATCCAAGCTGCCTCTCCTCTGCGCTCAGTTTTTCCTCTCCAAAAACAAGATCGGAAATCGTAAGCATGCAAAGAGCTTTTTTACCGGCCGCAGCCGCATTCATATATAAAGCCGCAGTTTCCATCTCAACAGCCAGAACCCCCATATTGCGCCACTTGTCATTAACCCCGCTGTCAGCATTATAAAAAATATCGCTGGACAGTACATTGCCCACAACCGTTTTTGTTCCCTGCTTTCCAGCCGCTTCTGCCGCTCTGGCCAGGAGCTCATAATCGGCAACAGGCGCAAATGTACCCGGAAGTCCATACTGGTAAGCATAATTGGAATCCGTACAGGCTCCCATGGCAATCACTACATCCATAAGCCCTACCTTATCCTGCAGGGAACCTGCAGAACCGATGCGGATAATCTGGTCCACATCATAAAAATGGTACAGCTCATAAGAATATATTCCCATGGACGGCATTCCCATTCCGCCTCCCATAACGGAAATTTCCTTCCCCTTATAGGTTCCGGTAAATCCAAGCATGTTCCGGACCGATGTTACTTTAACCGGATTTTCCAGATATGTTTCCGCAATATACTTTGCCCGTAAAGGATCCCCCGGCATCAATACTGTTTTTGCTATTTCACCTTTTTTTGCCCCATTATGGGGAGTTGGTGTCATCTCCATTTGATCTCCTCCCTTTTTATGATTCATCCTGCTGTATCATAAGACGAATGGCTTCTACTGCCGTTCGTATGGCCCCTTCCGTATCATGGACAATGGGATTTTCAAGACCAAGTCTTGCCCGTTCCTGGTTCGCTAATACAAGGAATATGGAACCGACTCTCACCTTAAGCGCACTGGCTGCAACAAACAGAGCCGCCGACTCCATCTCAGAAGCCTTGCAGCCCAGCTTCATCCAGGCTTCCCATTTGTTTAACAGTTCATAGGATACTGGCTTTGTTTCCGGAGAATGCTGACCATAAAAGGAATCCTTGCACTGGACAACTCCTACATGATAGGCCTTATGAAGGTCCTTTGCCGCAGCCGCCAGGGCGCCTGTCACATTAAAATCCGGGACTGCCGGAAACTCAATGGGTGCGTACTCCCGGCTGGTTCCTTCCATGCGGATGGCTCCGTTTGCAATGACTAAATCCCCGCTTTTTACCTCCACATCCATTCCGCCGCAGGTGCCGACGCGGATAAAGGTGTCTGCACCGGACATCACCAGTTCCTCCAGGGCAATAGCCGCCGAAGGACCGCCGATCCCCGTAGATGTGACGCTGACTGACTTACCGTCTAACGTACCGGTATAGGTCACATACTCCCGGCTGTCCGCGATCAGTCTGGGATTGTCAAAATACTTTGCAATAAGTGCACAGCGCTTGGGGTCTCCGGGCAGAATGACATATCTGCCTACATCCCCTTTCCCAACCTGGAGGTGATACTGCTTTCCTTCTGTTTCTGAATAATTTGTCATACTTAATCCACCCTTCTCTATATCTCATTCTCATCAATTTTTTCTGCAACCACCGCCTTAATCCGCCGGTATTGCTCTTCATCGATAACAATGGTCCTTCCTTCCCGGGAAATATACCCTTTCTCCTCCATCTGGCTGACGCACCGGTTCACGGTCTTTATGCAAAGACCGGTGCTGTTTGATAAATCTTTTCTTGCAAGCTGTATGCGGCAGGTCCCACGATGGGATGATTTCCGGTAAATCTCCATAAAGAGCAGGAACAGCCTGTCGCTTCCCTGTAAAAATAAAAACAGACGTTCCTTCCTGACCTGCTCTAAAAGATAGACACCCATGGCCTTAACCTGTTCTAAAACCGCATGGATATCCGAAAGCATCCAGCGGCTGAACTGATCCTTGGATACACAGAGGAACCGGCAATCCGTTTCAGTCACCAGAGTCGTCCGGTACAGCTCAAAGCCCATGAGAAATTCCATGGCTCCAAACACCTCCACCGGATAGAATCTGGTATAGTCGTAGGCGATTTCCTGAACCCGGTAATCCGTAGCCTTTACAACACCTTCCACCAGAATATAAATGGTATCCACAGTTTCATTTTCGTGAATAAAGGTGGTGCCTTTTTTTAGGTTTACTATCTTAAAGGCTTCCAGGAGCCATTTAGGCGCATTGGCCAGATAATTATTTAAGTATTCCCGCGGCTCACTGTGAAGTTCATTGATTAAAGACATAGCATCGTTCACGATCTTGCTCCTTTTCGTTTCTTTCTCTTTGATTTCATCATATCATATTTATGATCCGCCGGGAATCATTAGTTTCCTTTAAGCACTTACCTTGCATCCTTTTCGTATGGCTGCCCGCTGGCTTTCGGCGCAGAGGATTTGCCCACAAAGAGGATTAGTATCATGATAGTAATGAGATACGGAAGCATTGCCAGAATGGACGAAGGAACCGCAAATCTTCCCCCACCCAGAGTAACGGTAAGGGCCTGGGCTGCTCCGAATAACAAACAGGCACCATAAGCCCCGTGAGGAGTCCATTTCCCAAAAATCACAGCTGCCAGTGCAATAAATCCCTGCCCGCTGATCGCGGTAGGCGTAAACTGAGGGATGATGGCCAGTGTCATGGACGCACCGCCCAGTCCGGCTAAAATGCCCGAAACCAGCACACAGATATACCTGATTTTATAAACGTTAAGTCCCATGGTATCCGCTGCTGCCGGATGCTCTCCGACTGCCCGGATATGAAGCCCCCACTTTGTTTTGTACAGAAAGAACCAGATAAAAACAGCCAGTACAAACGCGATGACAACGGTCACATCCACATTTAAATTCTGAAACGCCTTTGAGTTTAAGCTCCCAAACACCTTTGGAATCTTATGAGGCACCGGGAGCGACATGGTGGCACCGTCAAAAAGCAGGCGGCAGACAAACAGAGCCACACCGGGGCCGATCAAATTGATGGCAATACCGGATATCGTCTGGTCCGCCTTGCAAGTAATCGATGCAAAGGCATGGAGAAGGGCAATAACGCCTCCTGCCAGGCCGGCTGCAAAAAATCCTGCCCAGGCACTTCCTGAATAATAACCCACAGTAGCCCCTGTAACTGCCCCGATGGTCATCATTCCTTCTATACCGATATTGGTAACGCCGGACCGCTCCGACACCACTCCCCCCAATGCTGCAAATACCAAAGGAGTGGAATACATAAGTGTAATGCCTGCAAATAGCATCAGACTGTTAAGCATGTTTCTTACCTCCCTTCGAAAAACGGTCCACCAGCGGCGGAATGATACGGGTCAGCGCCACAAAAAATACGATGACACCGATGACGATGTTGATAATTTCTGACGGAGCCCCCACCTCGTACTGCAAAGACTGTCCGCCATAAATCAAACCGCCAAACAGCAGCCCTGCAAAAATACAGCCGATTGGTGAACTGGCCGCAATCAGACAAACGGATAATCCGTTAAATCCCGTGTTTTCAAAGGCTGCCAATGTAGCAATGCCATGAGGAGAATTGCCGGTGATATAAAGAGAGGCAGCCAGCCCGCAGATAGCGCCTGAAATAAGCATGGAGTGCAGAATGTTTCTGTTTACATAAATTCCGGAAAATTCCGCTGCGCTCTTATTAAAGCCTACCGCTCTCAGTTCAAATCCCTTCGCTGTTTTATATAGAAGGAACCAGATGAACACAGCCAGAATGACCGCAATAATAATTCCTACATTTACATCTGTTTTCAAAACGGTGCTGCGAAGAAATTCGTTCTGTGCAAGGGCTGCCTTTCCCGCATCCGTTGTCTTGTAACTTCCCAGAATCATCGTATACCCGGAACGGTTGATGGGATACGTTCCAATGGTATCCGGCTTATGGAACCGGTTTAAGGAGCATACATAATTGGAGAAATAAAGTGCAATCCAGTTGAGCATGATACTGGTAAGAACCTCATGGATGCCAAACCTCGCCTTTAAGAAACCTGCAATCCCTCCATACACTGCCCCGGCTGCCACGCCAGAAAGGACAACGAGAGGAATCTGGATCACCGGAGGAAAATCAAACAGAATGCCGACCACGGTAGATGCCACACACCCCATAATAAACTGTCCTTCGGCTCCGATGTTAAATAGTCCGGTCTTAAACGCAAATGCAACGCCGATTCCCGTGAGAATGATAGGCGTACTTTTGATGATTACATTGGAAATGTGTTTCGGACTGGAAAAGACTCCGTCAAACAAGACGGCCAGTGAATGAACCGGCGGATACCCCGCCGCCGCGAGTATGATCCCCGCTACGATAAATCCAAAGAAAACAGCGATCAAAGTCATTGTTAATGGTTTTTTTAATATCTTTATCGCTTTATCCATGATTCTTTCCTCCTGCCATTAACAGACCAATCGTATTTTCATCTACGGTTCCCTGCTGAAACGTATCTTGAATTTTTCCGTCGTAAATTACCGCTATGGTATCAGAAACATTCATAACCTCGTCCAGTTCAAAAGAGATCAAAAGCACCGCTTTTCCTTTATCCCTTTCACGGATCAGGGTCTTATGCACGGTTTCAATGGCTCCTACGTCAAGTCCTCTGGTCGGCTGTACCGCAATCAGTATATCCGGATTCATGGCAACTTCACGCCCGATAATAACCTTCTGCTGGTTTCCGCCTGATAGTTCCCCCACCCGTCTGGAACCGCAGTCATCCGGCCGGACATCAAACGCCTCGATGAGGGTTTGGGTAAACTCTTCCATTTTCTTTTTATTTAAGATTCCTTTTCTGGAAAATGGCTCTTTGCGGCAGCGTTCCAATACCGCGTTCTCATTTACAGTGAAGTCAAGGACAAGGCCCCTTTTCTGCCGGTCCTCAGGAATAATGCTGACGCCGCTGTCTATGACCGTCCTGGGGTTTGTGTTGATGATCGGCTTCCCGCAAACCGTAATACTTCCCTTTTCTGCAGGAACCAGGCTGCTGATCGCTTCCACCAGTTCCTTCTGCCCGTTTCCGTCAATACCGGCAATCCCTACTATTTCTCCCTTGCGGACCGTTAAGTTTAAACCCTTTACTGCTTCAAGCTTTCTTTCATTTTTCACAACAAGGTCCTTGATTTCCAGTACCGTTTCTCCTGGCTTTGCAGGAGTCTTATCCACCACCAGCTTTACTTCATGTCCCACCATCAGTGCAGCAAGCTCTTGTCCGGAAACCTTCTCTACCGGAACCGTATCAATGTATTCGCCGCGGCGGATGATGGTACAGGTATCGGAAGATGCCTTTATTTCCTTCAATTTATGAGTGATGATGATAATCGCCTTTCCGTCATCTACCAGATTGTGCATGATGGAGAGAAGATCTTCAATTTCCTGAGGGGTCAAAACGGCGGTAGGCTCATCAAGGATTAATAGTTCTGCTCCCCGGTACAACGCTTTTAATATTTCCACCCTCTGCTGCATACCAACAGAAATATCACAGATTCTGGCATCCGGGTCTACTTCCAGCCCGTATTTTTCCACGATATCCAAAATATGTTTCCTGGCTTTCTTCATATCTACAATACCTGCGCGGGAGGTAGTTTCATTTCCTAAAATAATATTCTGTGTGACCGTGAAATCCTCCACCAGCATAAAATGCTGATGAACCATGCCGATGCCGTTTGCTATGGCCACATTAGGATTTTTTATGTCCACCTTTTTCCCATTGATAAAGATTTCTCCCTCATCGGCCTGATACAATCCGTACAGTACATTCATCAGCGTCGACTTCCCCGCACCGTTTTCACCCAAAAGAGAATGAATGCTGCCCTTCTTAACATCCAGACTCATATCCTTCAAAGCGTAAAATGCCCCGAACCGTTTTGTGATTCCGTGCATCTGGACCGCATAATCGCTGTTTCCCGTGACCATGTCAATGCTTTCTCCTTTCGGTTTTACACCGCAGGCTCTTTCGATTCCTGCGGTGTAAAATTTTTTCTCTTCTATTTAGCTATGAACGCTTCATATTCCTCTTTTGTGGTCGGCGGTGTCAGTTCACCGTTCTTAATTTTATCCTGCACCTTTAAGGTATCTTCATAAACACCTTCCGGCATGTTGCTATGCTCCTCTGGAATTCCCACACAGTCTTCCTGTAAACCGAAGGTAAGGGTTTTACCACCAATTTCCTGGCCATTCATTGCTTCTTCCGATACTTCCTGTACCGCTTTGCCAACTAATTTAAGAGCAGATGTCAACACGTTTTCCGGTGCCAGATACGCCTGATCCCTGTCTACACCGATTACCCACTTGTCCGCCTCCTTGGCAGCCTCAATAACACCGGTTCCTGTACCGCCTGCCGCGTGGTAGATTACGTCACATCCATCAGAATACATTCTTGCAGCAATGGCCTTTCCCTTGGCTGCATCACTAAAGCTTTCTGCATACTGCACAGAAATATCAATATCTTTCCCAAGCTCTTTTGCCGCATACTTTACGCCGGCTTCATAGCCGTACTGGAACTGGTCGATTAAGCCTGAGGAGATTCCGCCTACAAAACCTACTTTTCCGGTCTGTGTGGTCCGTCCAGCCACATATCCAACCAGGAAGGAGGGTTCCTGGGCACGGAACATTACACCAGTCACATTGGAAGGGGTATCCTCATAAGCATTGTCAATGATCGCATACTGGATATCAGGATTGCTGCCGGCTGCCTCCAGCACTGCATCAGCACAGGCGTAACCTACGCCCCATAACAGATTGGCACCGCTGTCTCCCAGCCTCTCTAAATTCGTTACGAAATCCGATGCCTGCTTTGACTCGATGTAGTTAACTTCTGCACCGGTCTTGTTCTTTAACTCAGTAAGACCTTCCCATGCGGACTGGTTAAAGGACTGGTCATTGATTCCGCCTGTATCCGTAATCATTGCAACGGAAAAGCTGCTCTTTCCTCCGGAAGTTTCCTCCTGGGCTTTTGTAGTCTCCGTTTTTCCGCCTCCGCATGCCGTAAGTGACAGCACCATAGCTGCTGTTAAACCCAATACAATACCTTTTCTCATCATAACCTGATTCCTCCATTTTTCATTCTATACAATTTGTATTTCTTTAAACCCACATTGAACCGCCAGTTCCTTCAATTTCTCCATTTGGTCCTGCGTAGGGCTTTTTCCATGTTCCATTTTGCCTCTTACCCCATAATTGCGGAATGTAATAAGCTTTAACTTGAAATCCTCCAGATAAGGGGTTACTTCGGCAGCCACTCCTCTGATGACTTCCTCCATATCCACATCTTTGTCTTCTGCCAGACCGGAAGAAGATTCTCCATCCAGACATACAAGCCTTACCTCATATAATTTACCTGCCTGGGCCAGATAGTTCAGATTCTTTTTAACAATACGATTATCTCCGCCTGTCAGCCGATGAAACACATTAGAGTCCCACGCTTTTACATCCAGCATGACTTTATCCGTCACAGCCATGAGCTGCGGATGCTTTGTGAAATCCACGCAGCCATTGCTGTCCAGAAAACACGACAACCCGGCATTTCCTGCAAGTGTGAACAATTCTGTGAGAAATTCCGGATACAGGCTGCATTCGCCGCCGGATACCGTGATCCCCTGGATGAACGGTATATTCTTTGATATCTTTTCCCATACATCCGCAGCCTCCATATACAGCACCTTTGGAGATGCGTAATTGGGACAGACTTGTATGCAGTGATCACACTGGGTACAGACCGTTTCATCCCATATTACCTGTTTCCCTGATAGGGATAAAGCGCCTGCCGGACACTGGCTGACACAAACGCCGCAGCCAGTGCATAGCCTCTGTGTCTCCGGGTTATGGCAGTAAGCACAGGCGATATTGCAGCCCTGGACAAACACCGCAGTCCGGCAGCCCGGCCCGTCTACTACACTTAAAGGGATCATTTTGTTGATCGCGGCTCTCACTGCAGCCCCCTTACCTTCCGGTTCTCAAGATGGGCATTGCGGTAATTGTCGCCGCCTAAATGTACCGTATTCTGGAGGACAGCTTCGCCTTCATAATATTTTTCCATCTCGCTCCGTTTAACCAGATAGCCTGTGATCCGGACCAGATCGCTGTCAGAAGCATAGAAGCTTATATATTTATCTCCCAGAGAAAACGCTCCTTTTACGATATCCAGCATGGCGGCCGGATTGTTTCTTCCTGTGGGATCAAAGGAGAAGATATCCGCACAGCCAGTTGGGAAAAACTTGTGGAATCTGGCGCTGTGACGAAGGTGGTCATACATGAGCTCCGGCTCCATCCCTACCGGGATCCGCACGCCTGAGGTAATGCCGTGGTCTGAATCGATGCCTACCTGGGCGTGAAGGGCAAAATGATTGTCAAAAACCTCTGAATATAAGGCATTTGCAGCACCTGCATAATCCGCAATCACCTGCATGATCTGCTCAGCCAGATCATCCGCTTCTGCATTGTGACCATATGTCTTCTCCGGATCTTCCATCAGCATGTTGGTGCATTCCGCCAGCCCAACAACTCCGAACATGGCAAGGAACTTCTCCCTGGAAATAAATCCTTCCTTAGAGAGGAAAGAGGTCTCAAAGAAATTGGATTCTTCTACAAGGAAACGGATTCTTTCATTCATATAGTCTCCCATGCAGGTAAGGCAATCAGGCAATAGCTCTGTTAAAAACTGTTCCCTGTCCGTTGCTTTTGCAGCAAGCCTGGGAAGGACGATTCTCGTCAATGTGTAGGAACCTCCGCCAATAGGAAGAATATTATAACAGCTTGATATACCGTAATCGCCGTAAGTGTCTTTGTGCATCATGTGATTGCAGATTGCCGGGTTTGCACAGTACAGGGAGGTATAAAGGGCAAGCTCTGCATAAGAATCCGGCGTAATGTCCTTATCATATTTCAGCGTTAAATTGGGAACTGCATTTTGAAGCTCTTTTTCAAGCTTTAAAATCAGGCGGCCCGCTCTTGTCTCTTCCGGCCCCAAATTGGCATGGCAGAAGCCATCGGTTATGGTCCGGTCCAGATAAACGAGGAAAAGCTTCAGCTTTTTTTCCGCTTCCTCATCCGCCACTCCTTCAAGAAACGGCTCTATCAGCTTATCAATATTTCCAAGATAAACGGGATAGCTGGTGATAGAGGGAACGTGGCGGTACAGAATCGTCAAAAACTGCAATACTTCGTCTAAGTCCTTAGGTGCCTCAAGCTGTAAAAACTCACAGCCGTTTCTTACTGCTTTTTCGTAGTCCGGCATCACATATCTGGGACGGTAAGGCGCATGCCCTTCATCCAGATCGCAAATCGCACCGGCGTCCATGTAATGGCGGGTTGCTTCCGGTATGGAAAGCACCTCCAGACTATTCTCCGCCGCATGGGCCAGGGCCACGACTTTCTGCTCATAAGTCAGGTTCTTTGATGTTACAATGTCTAAAATTTTATTCATCCATCCTACCTCTTTCATTTCAAGTCTTATCCATCATAAAAGGACTTATATCTCTGATACCCCTGAAATATTCACATTATAGCAATAACTTTTCACTATCTAAAGGACTTATGTCCTTTTTCGGGTAAATATAATACGATTTGTACATTAGTAACATTTTTACACGCATAATTTTAGTAGAAAATACAACAATTATTGAGTAGATTTGTACATTCTATATAAATCTTTTCACATAATTAAAAACTTAATTTGGTAAATAGCGCTATTTTAATGCAAAAAAAGAGCCAAAGCTCTTTGTAAACAAAGGGCAAGGCTCTCAATTTTATTACTTTAGGACAATAATGCCTCTTCCTACTCAAACAAGTAAATGAAAAGTCTACGAAGCTCAATTAATTAAAATAGTATCATTCTAGTATTGAAAGATAAAAAAGAAAAAGCCGAAACCCTTATAAACAAAGGGCTCGGCTTTTAAATTTAATTATTCAACGATAGTAGCAACTCTACCTGAACCTACTGTACGGCCGCCTTCACGGATAGCGAAACGAAGACCCTGCTCCATAGCNNGGTCTGTAGTTGTTGAAGAAAGGAGTATGACGTCCACCTTCATCTTTTGTTAAAACGTAAACCTGAGCGGTAAACTTCTTATGGCACTTTACAGAACCTGGTTTAACCAGACACTGACCTCTTTCGATTTCAGTTCTCTGAACACCACGAAGTAATGCACCGATGTTATCACCAGCCTGAGCTTCGTCAAGCAGCTTACGGAACATCTCGATACCGGTTACAACAACCTTACGAGTCTCTTCATGGATACCAATGATCTCAACTTCATCAGATACGTGTAATGTACCACGCTCTACTCTACCGGTAGCAACGGTACCACGGCCTGTGATGGAGAAAACGTCCTCAACTGGCATTAAGAATGGCTTATCTGTTTCACGTACAGGATCTGGAATCCACTCATCTACTGCCTTCATTAATTCAAGAACCTTGTCGCCCCAAGAGCTGCTAGGATCTTCAAGAGCCTTTAAAGCAGAACCCTGAATGATTGGTGTATCATCACCTGGGAATTCATACTCGTTTAACAGCTCACGGATTTCCATGTCTACTAATTCAAGTAATTCTACATCGTCAACCATATCGCACTTGTTCATGAATACAACGATGTAAGGAACGCCTACCTGACGGGAAAGCAGGATGTGCTCTCTTGTCTGAGCCATAACACCATCGGTAGCAGCTACAACTAAGATAGCGCCGTCCATCTGAGCAGCACCAGTGATCATGTTCTTAACGTAGTCAGCATGTCCTGGGCAGTCAACGTGTGCATAGTGTCTCTTCTCTGTCTCATACTCAACGTGGGAAGTAGAAATTGTGATACCACGCTCTCTCTCTTCCGGAGCCTTATCGATATTCTCGAAAGCTACTGCCTGTCCAGTACCTAATCTTTCATGAAGAGTCTTTGTGATTGCAGCTGTTAAAGTAGTTTTGCCGTGGTCAACGTGACCAATGGTACCGATGTTACAATGGGTTTTGTTTCTTTCAAACTTAGCTTTAGCCATTTTATAACGTCCTCCTTAATTTATGCTCTATTTGAGCTTTAATTTTTATGTTAGGCTGTTTTTTATTATATGCTATTTGTGCACTATTTTCAAGCCTATTTGATGGATTCCAGGCAGTCAAAGCTGCCTGAAACCCAGTGGAACCTGTTAGGAATTATTTGCCCTTTTTCTCTGCAAGAACTTTTTCCTGTACGCTCTTCGGTACCTGCTCATATTTTTCAAAGAACATAGAGTAGTTACCGCGTCCCTGTGTTCTGGAACGTAAATCTGTAGAATAACCGAACATCTCTGCTAACGGAACATATGCTTTTACCATCTTACCGCCGCCGATGTCTTCCATACCTTCGATACGGCCACGACGGGAGTTGATATCACCGATAACATCGCCCATATAATCCTCTGGCATGGTTACTTCTACCTTCATGATCGGCTCAAGAAGAATGGCGCCACCCTTGTTCATAGCATCCTTAAACGCCATGGAACCGGCGATATGGAATGCCATTTCACTGGAGTCTACCTCATGGTAGGAACCGTCGTATACGTTTGCCTTAACACCCAGTACCGGGAATCCACCCAGAATACCGGACTTAGTAGCTTCCTCGATACCTTGACCAACTGCCGGAATGTATTCCTTCGGAATCGCACCACCGACAACGGAAGACTCGAATTTAAAGGTCTCTTCGCCGTTAGGATCCATCGGCTCAAAGCGAACCTTACAGTGTCCGTACTGACCACGTCCACCAGACTGTTTCGCATACTTGCTGTCAACCTCAACCGATTTTGTAAATGACTCCTTATAAGCAACCTGAGGAGCGCCTACATTGGCTTCTACGTTGAACTCGCGAAGCAGACGGTCTACGATGATCTCCAGATGAAGCTCTCCCATACCGGAAATGATAACCTGGCCAGTTTCCTGGTTGGTCTTTGCACGGAAGGTAGGATCTTCTTCTGCAAGCTTTGCTAAAGCTTCGCCCATCTTGCCCTGACCAGCTTTGGTCTTTGGCTCGATAGCGATATCGATAACCGGCTCTGGGAATTCCATGGATTCCAGAATTACCGGATGCTGATCATCACAGATTGTATCACCGGTTGTTGTTACTTTAAAACCAACAGCAGCAGCAATATCACCGGAATATACTTTATCCAGCTCAGATCTCTTGTTGGCATGCATCTGAAGGATACGTCCAACTCGCTCTTTTTTGCCCTTGGTTGCATTCAGCACGTAGGAACCGGAATTCATAACACCGGAATATACGCGGAAGAATGCCAGCTTTCCAACGAACGGGTCTGTCATGATCTTAAATGCCAGAGCGGAAAATGGCTCTTCATCAGAAGAATGACGCTCAATTTCATTGCCGTCCATATCAACACCCTTAATAGAAGGAATGTCAGTAGGAGCAGGCATAAATTCAAGAACTGCATCAAGGAGCTTCTGAACACCCTTGTTTCTGTATGCGCTTCCGCAGCATACAGGAATAGCCGTGCAATTGCAGGTTGCAACTCTTAATGCTTTCTTTAATTCATCTACGGAAGGCTCTTCCCCTTCCAGGTACATCATCATTAAGTCATCATCTAACTCGCAGATTTTTTCAACTAATTCGGCACGATAAAGCTCTGCATCATCCTGCAGATCCTCTGGGATATCAACGACGGAAACATCATCGCCCTTGTCACCGTTAAAGATATAAGCTTTCATTTCGAACAAATCGATGATTCCCTTGAATTCATCTTCTGCACCGATAGGCAGCTGAATGCAGATTGCATTCTTGCCCAGACGGGTTTTGATCTGTTCAACAGCGCCGTAAAAATTTGCACCCATGATATCCATCTTGTTAATGAATGCCATACGGGGTACGTTGTAGGTATCAGCCTGACGCCATACGTTCTCGGACTGTGGTTCAACACCGCCCTTTGCACAGAATACGCCTACGGCGCCATCCAGTACACGTAAGGAACGCTCAACCTCTACTGTAAAGTCAACGTGTCCTGGAGTATCAATGATGTTGATACGATACTCGGGAGCACCCGGCTTCACCTGGCAATTTTCATGCATGGTCCAGTGGCAGGTGGTAGCAGCTGAAGTAATTGTGATACCTCTTTCCTGCTCCTGCTCCATCCAGTCCATGGTGGCAGTACCTTCATGAGTATCACCGATTTTGTAGTTTACACCAGTATAATAGAGGATACGCTCNNTCAGCCATCTTGTGCATATCTTCTTTCTTCTTTACAGCAGCACCGGTGTTGTTGGCAGCATCCATAATCTCATTTGCAAGTCTTTCTTCCTGAGTCTTTTCGCCTCTCTTACGAGAGAACAGAGTAATCCATCTTAAGGCTAAAGTCTGTCTTCTTTCCGGTCTTACTTCGATCGGCACCTGATAGGTAGCTCCGCCGATACGTTTTGCCTTTACTTCAAGTACAGGCATAATGTTGTTCATTGCTTCTTCGAATACTTCAACGGCTGGTTTGCCGGTCTTTTCTTCTACACGGGTAAATGCACCGTATACGATCTTCTGAGCAACACCCTTTTTACCATCATACATAATGTTGTTGATCAGCTTTGTAACAACTTTGTTATTGTAAAGCGGATCCACTAATACGTCTCTTTTTTGAGTATGTCCTTTACGTGGCACGTTACTTCCCTCCTTAATATGGCCGTTCAGCCTTTACCGACTAATCGGCTATTCATTAGATCCTAGGTACTCACAAACATTCAAGTTGCGTTCGCGCTCGGTATCTATAATATATAATCCTGCAACCTACAGGTTCAATATCTAAAGTCCGGCACTAGAAATTCAAATGTGTGGTCTAATTATTTTTTCTCTTTCGGTCTCTTTGCACCATACTTGGAACGAGCCTGTCTTCTGTTCGCTACTCCAGCGGTATCAAGTGTACCTCTGACGATATGGTATCTGGTACCTGGTAAGTCTTTTACTCTACCGCCACGGATTAAAACAACGCTATGCTCCTGAAGGTTATGACCTTCACCTGGGATGTAACTTGTTACTTCGATGCCATTAGAAAGACGTACTCTGGCGATCTTTCTAAGAGCTGAGTTAGGCTTTTTAGGTGTAGCAGTTTTAACTGCCGTGCAAACGCCCCTCTTCTGTGGAGCAGAAATATCAGTTGCCCTCTTCTGTAAAGAGTTGTAACCCTTCTGCAGAGCTGGTGCCTGAGATTTCTTTGCGCTTGTCTGTCTACCCTTTCTTACTAACTGGTTAAATGTTGGCATTCCATTCACCTCCTGTGATATTGTCTGTGGTTGCTGTTATCTTCAGCTTAATTTACGCACAAAAACATGACGCGTTAATGCACGCCTAATTATTATATACATTTTGTATTTTTCTGTCAAGGATTTTTTTAAAATAGGCACATCCAGCCAATAAAAAAGGCAAAATGTCATAAAAACAAGAACATTCAATGGTTGAAACCCGGAGCTGGAATTTTCTTGGGAATTCCAGCTCCGGGTTTTGCAATTTAAGGATTATCTCATTGCTTATTCAACAATCTCGTTCTCATCAATATCCAGAACCTCTTCCGCCTCATTGAATCCATCTTCTGTCAGCAGGATCTCATCCTCTCCCTCTGACAGCTTGATCTCATCCTCTCCCTCGAAAGCAGAATCTGTATTCAGTCCGATGGTGCGGTAACGCTTCATACCGGTACCTGCCGGAATCGGCTTACCGATGATTACGTTCTCCTTCAGACCAATTAAGTGATCGACCTTGCCGTTAATCGCGGCTTCCGTCAGAACCTTTGTGGTCTCCTGGAAGGAAGCGGCGGATAAGAAGGAATCAGTCGCCAGAGATGCTTTTGTAATACCAAGCATAACCTGCTTTCCTTCTGCCGGATTCTTCCCATCTGCAAGAAGAGCTTCATTTAAGTCATTGTAATCCAGAACATCCATAGAGGTTCCCGGAAGCACATCACTGTCTCCGCTCTCCTCAATTTTTATCTTCTTAAGCATCTGTCTTACGATCATCTCAACGTGCTTATCATTGATCTCAACACCCTGTAAGCGGTATACACGCTGTACTTCCTGGATCATATAATCCTGGACAGCGCGGACGCCTTTGATCTTTAAGATATCGTGCGGGTTCACACTACCTTCCGTCAGCTCATCGCCGGCCTCGAGCACCTGGCCATCTGAAACCTTGATTCTGGATCCGTAAGGGATCAGATAGGTCTTGGAATTGCCTGTTTCGTTCTCCGTAACAATGATCTCCCGCTTTTTCTTAGTGTCCTTAATGGCCACTACACCGCTGAATTCTGCAATGATTGCAAGACCCTTTGGTTTACGAGCCTCAAAAAGCTCCTCGACACGGGGAAGACCCTGGGTGATATCGCCACCTGCAACACCGCCGGTATGGAAGGTACGCATGGTCAGCTGGGTTCCTGGCTCACCGATGGACTGGGCAGCGATGATACCGACTGCTTCGCCTACCTGAACCGGCTGTCCGGTTGCCATGTTGGCACCGTAACATTTTGCGCAGACACCCATATGGGATTTACAGGTTAATACGGTACGGATCTTCACGGAGTCACGGCCAAGCTTCTTTAACACGTTCATAACCGCAGCTGCACGCTTCGGTGTACACATGTGGTTCGCCTTCACGATCACTTCTCCAGTATCCGGATCTGTAATGGTTTCCGCAATGAACCGGCCTGTGAGACGCTCCTGTAAGCCCTCAATGGTTTCCTGACCATCTGTAAATGCTTTGATTTCCATAAACGGAATATCTTTGCCTTCGCAGCAGTCGATCTCACGGATAATCATATCCTGGGAAACGTCTACAAGACGTCTGGTCAAGTAACCGGAGTCAGCCGTACGGAGAGCCGTATCGGAAAGTCCTTTACGTGCACCGTGAGCGGAGATAAAGTACTCCAGTACGTCAAGACCTTCACGGAAGTTGGACTTGATAGGAAGTTCAATGGTGTGACCTGTGGTATCTGCCATAAGTCCACGCATACCTGCAAGCTGTTTGATCTGTTTATCAGAACCACGGGCTCCGGAATCGGCCATCATATAGATGTTGTTGTATTTATCAAGTCCGGTCAGCAGGTCATGGGTCAACTGGTCGTCAGTCACCTTCCATGTGTCAATTACTTCTTTATAACGTTCTTCCTCCGTAATAAGTCCGCGTCGGAAGTTCTTTGCAATCTGATCAACCGTTGCCTGTGCATCAGCAATCAGCTTCGGTTTGCTCTCCGGCACTGTCATGTCGGAAATGGATACGGTCATAGCGGCTCTGGTAGAGTACTTATAACCGATAGCCTTGATGTCATCCAGGGTTTCTGCAGTCTGAACTGCTCCATGAACGTTAATAACCTTTTCAAGGATCTGCTTTAACTGCTTCTTGCCTACATGGAAGTCAACTTCCATCAAAAGCTCGTTGCCTGGAACAGAGCGGTCAACGAATCCAAGGTCCTGAGGAACGATCTCATTGAAGATGAAACGGCCTACGGTTGATTCTACGGCTCCGGTCTTTACGGTACCATCTGCCATTTTTTTGCTCACTCTGGCTTTAATTCTGGAATGAAGGGTAACTGCCTGGTTTTCGTAAGCGAGAATGGCTTCATTCACGCTCTTAAATACCATTCCTTCGCCCTTGGCTCCCGGTCTTTCCTGGGTCAGGTAATAAATACCCAGAACCATATCCTGAGAAGGAACTGCCACAGGACCGCCGTCTGACGGCTTTAATAAGTTGTTAGGCGATAACAGGAGGAACCGGCATTCTGCCTGGGCCTCTACGGAAAGAGGCAGATGGACTGCCATCTGGTCTCCGTCAAAGTCGGCGTTGAACGCGGTACAAACCAGGGGGTGAAGCTTAATAGCTTTACCTTCTACCAGAATCGGCTCAAATGCCTGGATACCAAGTCTGTGAAGGGTAGGCGCACGGTTTAACATAACCGGATGTTCCTTGATTACATCTTCCAGGACATCCCAAACCTCTGTCTGAAGACGCTCTACCATCTTTTTGGCATTCTTTATATTATGAGCGGTTCCGTTGGAAACCAGCTCCTTCATAACAAAAGGCTTAAACAGCTCGATGGCCATTTCTTTTGGCAGACCGCACTGGTATATCTTAAGCTCCGGTCCAACTACGATAACAGAACGGCCGGAATAGTCAACACGCTTTCCTAAAAGGTTCTGACGGAAACGGCCCTGTTTTCCCTTTAACATATCGGAAAGAGACTTTAAGGCACGGTTTCCCGGTCCGGTTACCGGCCTTCCCCTTCTGCCGTTGTCGATAAGGGCATCCACCGCTTCCTGAAGCATACGCTTTTCGTTGCGGACAATGATATCCGGAGCTCCAAGCTCCAGAAGACGGGCAAGACGGTTGTTACGGTTTATAATTCTTCTGTATAAATCATTTAAGTCGGAGGTAGCAAAACGGCCGCCGTCAAGCTGCACCATAGGACGGATATCCGGCGGAATTACCGGAACCACTGTCATGATCATCCACTCCGGCAAGTTGCCGGAATTGCGGAATGCTTCCACAACCTCCAGCCTCTTGATAATTCTTGCACGTTTCTGTCCGGTTGCTTCCTTTAACCCTTTCTTTAACTCCTCAGAGTCCTTTTCAAGGTCAATGGACTGTAACAGCTCCAGAACGGCTTCCGCTCCCATTCCTACACGGAAGGCACCGTAGCCGTATTTTTCTAATTCTTCCCGGTATTCTTTTTCCGATAAGACCTGCTTATACTGAAGTCCCGTATTGCCGGCATCAAGAACCACATAAGATGCGAAATACAGCACCTTTTCTAAGGTTCTCGGGGAAATGTCCAGGATCAGACCCATACGGCTTGGGATTCCCTTAAAATACCAGATATGGGAAACAGGAGCCGCAAGCTGTATATGGCCCATACGCTCTCTGCGGACACTGGCCTTGGTTACTTCAACGCCGCATCGGTCACAGATAACGCCTTTGTACCGGATTTTCTTATATTTACCACAATGGCATTCCCAGTCCTTGCTGGGTCCGAAGATCCGTTCACAGAACAAACCGTCTTTTTCCGGCTTTAAGGTTCTGTAGTTGATTGTCTCAGGCTTTTTCACCTCACCATGGGACCATTCCAGAATCTTCTCCGGAGATGCCAAACCGATCTTTATGGCATCAAATGTCATTGGGTGGTAAGTTTCATTGTTTTCAGGCATGAGCGGTTCTCCCTTCAATTATTCTTCGTCTGAATCTTCAAATTCTGCGTCATCGAACTCCTCTAAAGAATCGTCGATACCGTCTGCTTCTGTATCCTCATCTTCCTCTTCTTCCACGCTTACCAGTTCTGCATCCTTAAATTCCTGCTTCTGGTAACCGAAGTTGCCAAAGGACTCTTCATCCCGGTAACGTCTGTCACCCTCAATGATGGACCTTAAATCAGTTTCTTCATAGTCGGTGCTTTCCGCAATCTGAACCTCTGTATTGTCATCACGCAGCACTCTTACATCCAGCGCCAGTGACTGAAGCTCTTTTAACAATACCTTGAAGGATTCCGGAATTCCCGGTTCAGGAATATTATCACCCTTAATGATGGCCTCGTAGGTCTTTACACGGCCTACCACGTCATCGGATTTCACAGTCATGATCTCCTGCAGCGTGTAGGAAGCGCCATAAGCCTCCAGGGCCCAAACCTCCATCTCTCCGAAACGCTGGCCGCCGAACTGGGCTTTACCGCCGAGAGGCTGCTGGGTAACCAGAGAGTAAGGACCTGTGGAACGGGCATGGATCTTATCATCAACCAGATGGTGAAGCTTCAAATAATGCATGTGGCCAATGGTAACCGGGCTGTCAAAGAACTCGCCGGTACGTCCGTCACGAAGACGAACCTTACCGTCACGGTTAATAGGAACACCCTTCCACAATTCCTTGTGATCCAGGTGATCACCCAGATACTTGATAACCTCAGGCTTTAAGGTATCATTATATTTCTCCTGGAAATCTTCCCACTCCATATTTACATAGTCGTTGGCTACATCCAGGGTATCCATAATGTCAATCTCGTTTGCACCGTCAAATACCGGAGTGGATACGTTAAATCCAAGAGCTCTAGCCGCAAGGCTTAAGTGGATCTCAAGCACCTGTCCGATATTCATACGGGACGGCACGCCCAGAGGGTTTAATACGATATCTAACGGACGGCCATTGGGCAGGAACGGCATATCTTCTACAGGGAGCACACGGGAAACAACACCCTTGTTACCATGACGGCCGGCCATCTTATCACCTACAGAGATCTTTCTCTTCTGGGCAATGTAAATGCGTACGGTCTGGTTCACACCTGGGGAAAGTTCGTCGCCGTTTTCTCTTGTAAATACTTTTGCATCTACGATAATTCCGTAAGCACCGTGAGGTACCTTTAAGGACGTATCGCGGACTTCTCTTGCCTTCTCACCAAAGATGGCACGTAACAGACGCTCCTCTGCGGTCAACTCGGTCTCTCCCTTAGGAGTAACCTTTCCAACCAGAATATCACCGGCACGGACTTCCGCACCGATTCTAATGATTCCTCTTTCGTCAAGATCCTTTAAGGCATCCTCACCAACACCAGGAACATCTCTTGTGATCTCTTCCGGCCCTAACTTGGTATCACGGGCTTCCGCCTCATATTCCTCAATATGAACAGAAGTGTAAACATCTTCCTGTACCAGCTTTTCGCTTAAGAGAACCGCATCCTCGTAATTGTAACCTTCCCAGGTCATGAAGCCGATCAGAGGGTTCTTACCGAGAGCAATTTCGCCGTTCTGAGTGGATGGGCCGTCTGCAATAACTTCTCCCTTTTCCACATGGTTACCCTTATATACAATTGGCTTCTGGTTATAACAGTTAGACTGGTTGCTTCTTTTAAATTTAGTCAGGCGGTAAACATCTTTTCCGCCGTCGGAATCTCTCTTAATAATGATTTCATTGGAAGCGGAACGCTCCACAACACCGGTATTTCTGGCAACAACACAAACGCCGGAGTCTACCGCTGCCTTGGATTCCATACCGGTTCCTACGACTGGGGTCTCCGTTGTGAGCAGAGGTACGGCCTGACGCTGCATGTTTGATCCCATGAGGGCACGGTTTGCATCGTCGTTTTCAAGGAAAGGAATCATGGCAGTTGCAACGGAAAATACCATCTTCGGAGAAACGTCCATAAGATCAATGTTTTTCCTCTGGAATTCGGAAGTTTCTTCACGGAAACGTCCGGAAATATTCTTATGAACGAAATGGCCATCATCATCAAGGGGCTCATTCGCCTGTGCAACCACGAAATTGTCTTCTTCGTCAGCAGTCAGGTAAACAACCTCATCAGTAACTACCGGATTCTGTACATTGGTCTTATCCACCACGCGGTAAGGAGCCTCTACAAATCCGTACTGGTTTACCCTTGCATAAGTAGCGAGGGAGTTGATCAGACCGATGTTAGGACCTTCCGGGGTCTCAATCGGGCACATACGTCCATAATGGGTATAGTGAACGTCTCGAACCTCAAATCCGGCACGGTCTCTGGAAAGACCGCCAGGTCCCAATGCGGATAAACGTCTCTTATGAGTCAGCTCTGCCAGCGGGTTGTTCTGATCCATGAACTGTGACAGCTGGGAACTTCCAAAGAACTCCTTTACTGCTGCCGTGACAGGCTTTATGTTAATCAGCGACTGAGGTGTAATGCCATCCATGTCCTGTGTTGTCATACGTTCCCTGACCACACGCTCCATTCTGGAAAGACCGATGCGGTACTGGTTCTGTAAAAGCTCACCGACTGCACGGATTCTACGATTTCCCAAATGGTCGATATCATCAGCCATTCCCACTTCTTCTTCTAAATGCATGTTGTAATTGATGGAAGCTAAAATATCTTCCTTCGTGATATGCTTAGGAATCAGTTCGTTTATATTTCTGTGAAGGGCTTTTTTAAGGGCCTCTTCATCACTTCCAGCTTCTGCCAGAATTTTTTCAAGAGCGGGATAGAATACTAACTCTGTAATACCCGCTTCTTTTGGATCAAAGTTTACAAAAGAAGCCAGATCAACCATTAAGTTGGAAAGGACCTTTTGCTTACGCTCCACTCCCTCCAGCCATACGAAAGGAACAGCCGCATTCTGAATATCGGTTGCAAGCTGCTTGTCTACTGTGCTTCCAGCCTCAGCCAAAATTTCACCGGTTGTGGTGTCAACCACATCCTCAGCAAGGACATGGCCTGCAATACGGTTTTTAAAATGAAGCTTTTTATTGAATTTATATCTTCCGACCTTTGCAAGATCGTATCTTCTGGGGTCAAAGAACATACTATTTAACAAACTTTCAGCACTATCAACAGATAAAGGTTCACCTGGGCGGATCTTCTTATATAACTCCAATAAGCCATCCTGGTAGTTATCGGACGTATCCTTACCAAAGCTGGCTAATAATTTTGGTTCTTCACCGAACAGTTCAATAATTTCCGCGTTGGTGCCAAAGCCCAGGGCACGGATCAGCACGGTAACCGGAACCTTTCTGGTTCTGTCCACACGAACGTAGAAAATGTCATTGGAGTCTGTTTCATACTCCAGCCATGCACCCCTGTTTGGGATTACCGTACAGGCATAAAGCTCTTTCCCTACCTTGTCATGTTCTATACCATAATATATACCTGGGGAACGTACCAACTGGCTAACAATAACTCGCTCGGCACCGTTGATCACAAAGGAACCGGTATCTGTCATAAGCGGAAGATCACCCATGAAGATCTCATGTTCATTAATCTCATCTTTATCTTTATTGCAAAGCCTTACCTTTACCTTTAAAGGAGCCGCATAAGTTGCATCTCTTTCCTTGCATTCTTCTATTGTGTACTTGAGGTCATCCTTACATAATGTAAAATTGACAAACTCAAGACTTAAGTGTCCTGCAAAGTCTGCAATCGGAGAGATGTCTTCAAAGACTTCCTTTAATCCTTCATCAAGGAACCACTGATAGGAATTCTTTTGAATCTCAATCAGGTTTGGCATCTCAAGCACTTCTTTTTGTCTTGAGAAGCTCATTCTCAGGCTCTTACCGGCTGGGACCGGACGCATTCTGCTTTTCTCCATTGACGTTTCACCCCTGTTTTCTTTCTAATCGTTTCTGTTTTTGGGCATAAATATGCCGTTAAGGCACACAAATCCACAATAGTGCACATTCCATAATAACATGGCATTGTCAAGGTGTCAAGCATTTTTTACTTGTATTCTTCAATAAAATGTGTTATACTATTGCAGATAGGCCCAATTTACAAAATGAACTATTGGAGGTATTCCCGGTGAGCACATTTTTAAACGTATTATTAGTGATTCTTTTTATCGCAGCCGTGGCCATGGCAGTCCTTTATTTTCTCGGAAGAAAGCTGGAGAAGCGTCAGGTGGAACAGCAGCAGGCACTGGAAGCTGCGGCACAGTCCGTATCCATGCTGGTAATCGATAAAAAGAAAATGAAGCTAAAAGATGCAGGGCTTCCTAAGATCGTGTATGAACAAACCCCATGGTATATGCGCCGCACAAAGCTGCCCATTGTAAAAGCAAAGGTTGGCCCAAAGGTCATGACACTGATCGCTGACGCCAAGGTATTCGAAGTGCTTCCGGTCAAAACAGAAGCTAAGGTTGTGGTAAGCGGTATCTACATAACCGAGATCAAGAGCCTTCGGGGCAAAGCGGTTCCACCGGCACCGAAAAAGAAAAAATTCTTGGACAGGTTTAAAAAGAGCGGAAAGTAAGATATCTGGTTTCTGGTTTCTGTATTTGTAAATACATTAATACTCGTTTTTTAGAAAGTGATCTGTATCATAAAAAGATCTGTATAACGCCGGAGCGCGACTGAAGTCGTACTCCGGCGTTTTTTGTTGATAAATGTTAATTCTCCTGTCATAAAGTAATATCTGGCCGGTTCCTTGCAGAAAATGGAGTCATGAAAATAATCTGTCCCGCTTCCTATATATTAAGAAGGAATACCAATCGCTTTACGGTATTAAAAAGCAGATATAATTACTCTTATTTGACTTTTTTTATCAAAATTAGTCTAATTTTGATGAAAAAAAAGTCAATAATAATTGTATTTTAATTTAGTTTAAACCTTGTATTAATCTCAATTTTAAAGCATTTTCTTAGAGGATATAAATATTATGGTTGTTTTCAATTTAATTTTAAAAAATCTATTGACAAAACTGCACACATAAGATACAATCAAGCTACAAGGTAGTTAGTTCTAACTAACCATATGATAAGAGAACCTTTTCCTTATAACATAATCAGAAACGAAAGGAGAACTATTATGTTTAATCAAATACAATTACCATACGCATATGACGCTTTAGAACCCCATATTGACGCTCTCACAATGGAGACCCATTATTCCAAGCATCACGCAGCATATACCAAAAATTTAAATGACGCTGCCCAGAAGGCCGGTGTCGAAGACAAAGAAATTACCGCCCTCCTATCCTCTCTTGACAGCATTTCCGATGAGGCTCTTAAAAAGGCCATACGAAACAACGGCGGTGGTTTTTACAATCATAACCTGTATTTTTCCACCATGAGCCCTAACGGCGGAGGGCAGCCTGCTGGTCCTCTAAAGGATGCACTGGAAAAAACTTTTGGCAGTTTTTCTGATTTTCAAAATCAGCTAAGCGGCCTTGCTGCCGGCCAGTTTGGCTCCGGCTGGGGCTGGCTGTCAGCAAACCGGGATGGCAGGCTGGTCCTTTCCGCCAGTGCCAATCAGGATAACCCTCTCATGGAAGGCGGAGGCTTTGTCCCAATTCTTGGCATTGACGTTTGGGAACACGCCTACTACTTAAAATATAAGAATCTCAGAGCTGACTATATTAAAGCATTTTTCAATGTAATTGATTGGAAGGCTGTTGCTTCCAACTATGAAAACATAATAAACGGCTAAGAAAAGGAGGATAATAAGCTTCTGTGGATGCTGAAGTCATATATCAGCTAAACAAATCCCTATAAACTTAGAAATACCGCTTTCTGACAGTGATTTCGTCAGGAAGCGGCATTTTTATATGAAATTTCTCATAAAAACGGGGCCGTTGCCCCAGGTTGATCTCTCAACAATGGTACAACGGCCCCTAAAAAGCATCTTAATTATTTCATTCAATGATGAATTAATCCTCAACAAATACAGCTGTGATTTCTTTGTTGCTTTCTACCTTGTAGCAACGATCATCGCCGTCTTTTGCTTTGCTCTTGCTCTTCTGAACACTACCAGAGGTATTAACCAATCTGTATGTTACAGTCTTATTACCTTCTGTCTTATCTGCAGCTTTAACCTCATAATACTCGGAATATCCCTTTTTGCTTACTTTATCATATTCCACTTCATCTAAGAACTTCTCTGTTGTCAGAAGTTTGAGTTCTTTATATTCTCCATCTTCTGTCGTAGCCTTAACTACAGAATACTTGTCGTCCTTATCAGCCTTTAACAGCATACCTCCAAGGTAATATTTGTCACTATCAACACCAAATTTACCCTGTCCCTTGGAGCTTCCGGACTTATTGAATAAGAACTGGAAGGAATCTCCATCAATGCTGACATTCTGCTTGCCGGTCTTCATAGCGCCGTCATCTCCGCCGCCAAAGTAGTACATTCTGTATTCTGCTTCCGTATACAAGCCAGATACATTCTCTTTGAATTCATCTTCTGTATCAAAGTTGTAATTCGCTAAGTCGTCATCACCTGCAACATCGGCAATGTCAGTTGTACTGTTGCCAACAAACTTAACAGCAACCAGGCCATCCTTCATGACGCCATAAGAATCAAACGCATATTTCTTGCCATTAATGGTCTTGATTTCAGATGCAACTAATTTACCATCCTTATCAGAATAGTACCAGTTAGTTTCATCATCATCATAATCATCCTTATTCAGATAAGAATCAGGTACAACCTGGAACCAGCCCTTGGTTACTCTGGCGCCATCTTCAGGGCTTCCATAATATCTGAAACCTCTGGTGTATATAGTGCCTCCCTGGGAGTCAGTAGCAGTGCTGTCTGTTGCTTTCGCCTCGGTAGGTGTAGCTTCCCAGTTAACCCATTCAGCATTCATACGGCCATGTTCATCAAAGCTGTATTTCTTACCATTAATGGTCTTACCTTTTTCGTCGGTCATCTTTTTACCATTGGTCTTGAAATAAAAATAACGGGTTTGATCTTCATCATCAAATAAGTTGTCGCTGGAAACACCAGGATCTACAGTGCTGTCGTAGCTATTATCCACGATATCCAGATATGCCCACTCGCCAACTCTCTGAGCACCATCATTTTCATCGCCGCAATAGTAAATACCATCACGCCACTTGTCATCACCAGTTACTCTTTCTCCGCTGTCGTCAATCCAGCCATACAGCATCTTGCCTTCATCATCAAAGATATATTTTTTTCCGTTGACTGTCTTGAAAGAAGCGCTGTTACCGTTGCTGGAGCTCTTAAAAGCTTTACCGTTAGATCCGAAGTAGTACCAGTGATTCATTGGTTCTTCATCGTCATCATCGCCGCCATCATAATCATCATTTTCTACAGAAACCCACTTATTGGTTACCATAGCACCGTTCTCATCAACATAGTAGTAGTTGTCACTGTATTCAACAACAACATCGGTAGCCATCTCGCCGTCTTCGTTTAAGTAAAACCAGTTATCTCCTGATTTTTCCCACTTCTCAGTCTCTAAATCTCCGCTCTTGTCATAGTACACCCATGTTCCATTCTCTTCCTGCCAGCCGGTTGCTGCGAAAGAGGACATAGAAGCACCTAAAGCCAGCAGCGCTGCTGTGGATAATACAGCAACTAATTTGGTCTGCTTTCTCATAATTAATGCACTCTCCTTTTTTTCTTTTTGAAATATTTTTCGAAATTCCCAATTGCATTACGAGGTAATTATACTTCTAATATTGGAAATTATCGTAAGCAACAGGCTATTTACACTTGTTTTTTCAATATTTATTACAGTTTTTTCGAATTTTTCTTGATTATTTTTCGAAACACCTATATACTTATGCTAAACTGTTTTTGCATCAAACTAAAAGGAGAATAAAGACATGGTAAAAGAATACGCCGTAACTGGTTCAGAAGCTGAAAACAAAAGCGTCGTTGAGCAAAGCCTTGATGACTTTCGTGACTACCTGGAGTTCAATAACATGTCCTCCAATACCATTCACGTATATTTATTTGCAGTAAAACAATTTCTTGGGTTATATCATGTGATCAGCCATGATAATCTCATGCTTTATAAATGTTACCTTATGGAACATTACAAACCCCAGACAGTCAACTTAAGAATCAGGGCTCTTAATTGTTACACAGAATCTTTACAACTGTCCTCATCGAAAATGCTGATGATTCGGGTTCAGCAGAAAACATTTCTGGAAAACGTTATCAGCCAGGCAGATTACGAGTACTTAAAAAAATGTCTGATACGTTCGGGAAACATGCTGTATTATTTTATCATACGATTTATGGCAGCTACAGGCGTCCGGGTCAGCGAGCTGGTCCAGATTAAAGTTGAGCATGTAAAACGCGGTTATATGGATATTTACTCCAAGGATAATAAGATAAGAAGAATCTACATACCCAAAAGTCTCCGGGACGATGCTTTAAAATGGCTGCGCCAGATTGACCGTGTAAGCGGATACGTATTCTTAAACCGTTACGGAGATCCGATTACGCCTGCCGGAATCCGGGGCCAGCTGAAAAAATTTACAGTCCTCTATGATTTGGATCCTAAAGTGGTTTATCCCCATTCTTTCCGTCACCGCTTTGCCAAGAATTTCATTGAATGCTGTGGGGACATTTCCATGCTTTCAGATATTTTAGGACATGAAAGCATTGAAACCACAAGGATCTATCTTCACCGGAGCAGTACGGAACAAAAGCAAATTGTCAATCAAATTGTGAATTGGTAGGATATTATGTTAAATGAAGAATTGCTGAATGATTTTAAGAAATTTTTGAAGAAAAAGAATTTATCAAGTAATACCATTACGGCCTATGCAGGCAGTGTCCGGTTATTTTACAGTATGTATAAGGAAATCACACCGGAGAGCCTTCAGCGTTATAAAAGCTACCTGATTACCCGCTACAGGCCCGCAACCGTTAACCAGCGGATCTATGCCATGAATCACTTTTCCCGTTTTCTGGCAGAAACCAATGGAGAGGAATATATTTTAGTCGCCTCTTACCATCTGCCTTCGGTAAAAGTCCAGCAAAAAACATTCCTGGATACCGTTATTTCAAATGAGGATTATGAACATTTTAAAGAAAAATTGAAAGAAGAGAAAAATTATTTCTGGTATTTTATCGTCCGCTTTCTGGCAGCGACAGGCGCCAGGGTCAGTGAATTGGTCCAAATCAAGGTAGAGCATTTAAACCTGGGGTATCTGGACCTTTATTCCAAGGGCGGAAAGGTGCGCCGTATCTATTTCCCGGATTCTCTATGTGAAGAGGCGCTGGAATGGTGCCACAGCAAGGGCAAACGAAGCGGGTTCCTCTTTTTAAATAAAGATGGTCATCTGATCACCCCGCGGGGAATCAATTTTCAGCTGAAGCATCTGGCCAGGCGCTATGGAATAGATCCTGACACGGTTTATCCTCATTCCTTCCGCCACCGTTTTGCCAAAAACTTTTTAGCCTGTTTTAACGACATTTCTCTTTTGGCGGATTTAATGGGACATGAAAGCATTGAGACTACCAGGATTTATCTTACCCGTTCCAGCCAGGAACAGCAGCAGATTCTGGATGAAATTATCACATGGTAAACAACTTTTTTGCATTCTTGTTTATTTTTCCACATTTTTACAGTATAATTTCGGAAAGGAGGATAATATACCATGATAATTTCTTTTCGTTTTAAAAACTTCCGTTCCTTTCTGGATGAAACTTTTATAGATATGAAAGCGGTTAATTACAAGGAACATCCAAATCATCTGGTAATGGCCTGCAACAAGAAACTGCTTAAAACTCTGGCCATATATGGAGCAAATTCCAGCGGCAAAACCAATATTTTTCTCGCTTTTACCAGCTTTCACTCTTTTATCTTCTGGCAGCTTTTTTCAATGGAGGACATTCCCAGAAAACATTTTATGTCGCTCTTACAGATCAGCTCTTTGGATAGAATTCTCCCATTCCTGGATGAGAATATCAACACCCAGCCAACGGAGATGGAGCTTACCTTTATCAGCGGAGATCGGGTCTATGAATACGGCTTCTCCGTCCTGAACAAGAAAGTTCTCACGGAAAACCTGGCTGTGGATAACCATGTGGTATACACACGGAATGCCGATGAGATTACCATCGGACGCCAATATGAAAAGGTGTTACGGCAGAAGTCAGGGATCCGTCCTCATGAGGACCGGTTATTCTGTTCTATTTTAACATGCCTGGATATACCCGAGATCACGGCATTCATGGAGCCTTTTGAGTCCTTTTTTTCGAAGCGGATCGCATATTATTGTGATTTTCTTGAACCATTCCAGCTTGCGGGCCATCTGGTCATGGATGGAAGGGCATACAAAGCCCTTGAAAACCCTGAGGCCCTTAATTATGCCTTGAGACAGTTAAGAAAGCTGGGAATCCCGGCAGAAGAACTTATTATTGAAAAGGGAATCCCCAAGCTTGGATACCGGGTAAAATCCCGGGAAACCGGCGAGTACCGAATACAATATATGGACTACACTAAGGTTTCCATGGGCACTATGAAATACCTTCAATTATTCATTCAGGTTTATCATCTGTCCCAGGAGGGGGGCGTTCTGATCATTGATAACATTTCAAATGAATTCCATCCGACTGTTACAAAGTTTTTTATCGATACGTTTCAGAAGGACAAAAATTTAAACATACAGATTCTTTTCACAACCTACGATATTTCTATCTTAAATAACCAGCAGTTCCGAAGAGATGAAGTAGCTTTTGTGGATATGAATGAATATCATGAATCCAGACTCTACACCTTAGCAGACATAAAGGTCCGGTCTGACGCCAGCTTCTCCAAGGACTATCTTTTAGGTAAATATGGAGCGATCCCGCTTCTTAAAGAATCCATTCACTAGAATGACTGAAAAAGGCATACTGCCATTTGGCAGATGTCTTTTTTAATTTAAGAGACGAAAATCGGCTGTTGCTTTGGAGTGAATGTCAAGCACAATGTTACATTCCGAAACATGTTGGTAATTGATATCAAGGGAATAGGCCACCCGCACCTTTAAGCTGTCCTCTTCCTCATTAATCTGAATATCCTTTGTGTTGATCCCGATCATCAGTTCTCCAATCGGCGTGGCATAGCAGGAAATATTTTTTTTATCCTTTTCAAATGTCATATGAACGCTGGAGCTGCCGCGTTTGATGATATCCAGCCCGGACTGATGGATCTTAATGGTGTTCTTGGTCACTCCTCCTGTATCTTCCTGGATCTCGTCATACAGAATGTAGTGCTTGCCGTTTTTTAAAAAATAATCGCCGGCTGTTATCATCTCGACTGAATTGCTGTCGTCTTCTGCAATCTGCATCCCGCTGATGCTGATGAGAACATCTCTTGTCATAATAAAACTCCTTTAGTACTCCTCAATATTGATTTGTTTTGTCTCTTTTACCTGCCCCGGAAGGATGGAGGCGGCAAAGCTGGTGAACTTCTCTGCCAGGTCGCTGACATAGAAACGGTATTTTTCCTGATCACTGCTTTCCTGTCCGCATAAAAGGCCATTTTCGTCCAAAATCTGCTTTAACTCCAATGCAGTTTCATATGCTGGGTTTACCAAAGTCACCTCCGGTCCCATGAGCCTTCCCACAGTAGAACGGAGAAGGGGATAATGGGTACAGCCCAGTACCAGTGTGTCAATATATTTTCCCTTTAATTCACTTAAGTATCTGGAAGCGATTTCATCGGTAACGGAATCATGCAAAAGCCCTTCTTCCACCAATGGAACCAAAAGAGGGCATGGTTTCCCGGTCACTTCAATATCTTCTCTCATTTCCTTCATCACTCTGGTATATACTCCGCTTCGTATGGTCCCTTCTGTCCCAATGATGCCGATCTTCCCGTTTTTCGTAGACTCTATGGCGGTTCTTGCTCCTGCATGGATCACGCCTACAACAGGAATGTCCACTTCCTTTTCTACCGCCTCAAGAGCGCAGGCGGTGGCGGTATTACAGGCAATCACGATTGCCTTCACATCCTGAGTCATAAGAAAGCGGATGATCTGTCTGGTAAAACGAATCACTGTACTGCAGGATTTACTGCCATAAGGCACCCTTGCAGTATCTCCAAAATATACGATTCTTTCATCCGGCATCTGCCGCATGATCTCCCGTGCAACGGTCAGCCCGCCTACACCTGAATCAAATACTCCTATAGGTGAATTTCTGTCTGCCATTAATTTTCCTCTTTCCGTCCTGCTTTTTCACATAATACAGGGCGTTCCTCCTATATCCTGTAACGGTCCATTGCATGCTCCATCAGCCGGTCAACCAATTGATCCTTATTCATTCCAGCCGATTCCCAGAGCATGGGATACATGCTGATCGCCGTAAATCCCGGCATGGTATTGATCTCATTGAATACCACACTGCCATCCTTTTTCACAAAAAAGTCAACTCTTGCCAGACCATAGCCGTCTACTGCCTGGAAAATAGCTATAGCAGCTTCTCTTACACGCTCTGTAGCCCCTTCTGGCAGAACCGGATCCACAACCGTTCTGGAATCAGTGTTGTTATACTTCGCATCAAAATCGTAGAACTCCGCTGCAGCAAGGATTTCCCCTGTTCCGGAAGCTTCTACCGGCACGTTTCCGCCTCCGAATACGGCACATTCGATTTCCCGTCCGGCAATCATCTCTTCTACCAGAATTTTGCGGTCATGGTTTGCAGCTTCTGCCAAAGCCTCCATAAGCTCTTTTCTGTCAGCCGCACGGCTTACTCCCTTGGAAGAGCCTGCATTGGAGGGCTTTACAAACACTGGGTAAGAGAACTTCTCCTCTACCCTTCCTACCACCGCCTCCATATCCTTTAAATTATGGCGCATCACCGGCACATAGGCCGCCTGAGTAATCCCCAGATCATCTGCAACGATCTTTGTATATAATTTATCCATGGAAATAGCAGAGGCAAGCACCCCGCAGCCCACATATGGAATTCCTGCCAGCTCCAAAAGTCCTTGAACAGTTCCATCCTCTCCAAATAATCCATGGAGCACCGGGAATACCACATCAACCCTGACGATCTCTGTCTTTTCCCCGTCCATCAGAATAACACCGCTCATGGTTGCATCAGGAGAGATCACTGTTGAAACCGAACCATCCTTCCATGTGCCTTTTTTTATATCTTCTACAGAATCCGTTTTTATCCAACGGCCTTCTTCTGTGATCCCAATTAAAACTACATCGTATTTCTCTCTATTAATATGGTTAATAACATTGACCACTGACATGCAGGATACAATATGCTCTGATGACTGGCCGCCGAATAGTACAACCGCAGTTTTTCTATCCATCTTACTCTCCTCATTAATTTCTCAATTTTACAGTGTTTATATTATAGCACATATGGTTACAATTACAAATAGATTCCAGAAAAAAGGAGGAACCCCTATGAAACAGAGACACGATTTATTTTTATGTATTACCTGTCTTCTGATTGCATTTTTACTTACCCTGTCAGACGGAAGGCAAAAGGATGAAGCACTGGCCGCACGGATCGCACCGGAAATCCTGCGTTTTCACGTATTAGCAAACAGCGACAGCACAGAAGACCAAACCCTGAAATTAAAAGTTCGCACCATGCTGCTCAATTCAATATATGAGGACCTTGGAGAACATGCATCCCTTGAGGAAACAAAAGACTTTGTTCTCACACACACGGACAGCCTGGAGAAAAAAGCAGAACACTACATGAAAAAACTGGGATATAATTATCCCGCACATATGGAACTTACCAATTGTTACTTTCCCACCAAAACCTATGGAGACATGGTATTTCCCTGCGGCAATTATGAGGCCGTCCGGGTAAAAATAGGCGAAGGAAAAGGACGCAACTGGTGGTGCGTCCTTTATCCTCCGCTATGTTTCACAGATTCTTCGTATGCGGTTGTACCGGATGCTTCCAAAGCTATATTAAAAAGTTCCATGGATGAAGCTGATTATCAGATAATCAGCAGAGAAGCTCCAAAGATCCATATTCGTTTCAAGCTGGTTGATCTGCTTTCCAAGAAAGCGGAGCCTACTGTTCAGAAGCCGTTACGATCCCGTTAACCGCCCACTGGTAGGTACTATAGGCCTGATATAAGGTGTTATAAGCGGTTTGCTTATCTCCCTCTGCCTGTGAAAATGCCATTTGTGCCTGCAAATAGTTTATCTTGCTCAGCATGCCCAGCTGGTAAGAACGGCCAGCCTTCTGCTTTTCCAGCACTGCCTTTTCATAAGCGGTGGAGGCGGCGTCATAGGCGGATTTAGACTGAAGGATCTCCTGGTAATAGGACTGCATGGTAACCGTAAGGTTCTGCTCAGCCTCTGAAATACCGGCATCCTTATTCTTTATACCGGTAGTGGTCTTGTTAGAACCTCCGTGACGTTTTTCAATCAGATCGTAATTATTTCCGATCGCCTTTTCTGTATCCGCTGTTAAGTCCAGTGCCCCGATAACGGAAAGGTCCAGTCGGGGTATCTCACCGATCTGAACGGATCCATCCGCTGGATAGCCGGTCATCAGGCAAAGAGATCGCTTCAAGCCGTCGATGGTGTTGTCAATCTGGTCAAGAGCCGCCTGGGCTGCCAGAACCCCTTTATTAGCTGCCAAAACATCTGCTTCCGTTGCCATGCCCTGTTTTTGACTTAAGGACTGTGCCTCATAACCTGCCTTGCTTAAGTCCAGCGCTTTTTGAACCACGTCCCGGTTAGCCAGGGCGCTGCTATAGCCTATCATGATCTGATCTGCGGCAGAAGAAAAGGTTTTCGAGTAGCGGTCGACGTTTTTATTAACTCCTGAGTTAATACGTTTGATTACTTTTTCCAGCATCTGCGCCCTGGCATCCAGCGCCTTTGCCGTATCTTTTAAGGCCTGAAAGGTCTTCTGCCCCTCTTCGCTGTCTGTGGCTCCTGAATCTTTCATCGCCTGGGCATTGTTATTGAGATCCCGGATAGACGTCCTCATTTCGTCATAAAGATACTGCTGGTTGCTCAGCTCATTTCCAGCCGAATCGGCAATGTTCTTGAAATCAGGGTTAAAATACCTTACCAGATCGGAAAGCTCATCAAATTCAATGGTCTGATCGTTAAGCCTGTTCCAGGTTTCTTCTCCCATTCCATCAGGAATTGCTATACTCGTACTGCCGGGTCCTGCTGCCCCATAAACCGGCAGGGCAGCGGTAAGTGTAAGAGTCACTGCCATACAGGCAGATAAGTAGCCTTTCTTTCTCATATCTTATAAACCTCCTGTCGAAGCCAGTCCGTTTACCGCATTATCATAATTTTGAACCGCCTGAAACAGGACAAGCTCTGCTGTCTTTATAGCGAGATTCTTCGTGTCATATGCATTTTTCTGCTTTAAATAATCCAGTTTGCTTAAGGTTCCTAAGTCATATTTCCTCTGGGCAGTATCCATATTTTTGCTTTCCAGAGCAAATTCTGCACCTGCCTGGTCATACGCTGCCTTTGCCTGAAGAACCGCCCGGTAGCGTTTTGTTAAATCGGAACCGATATTCTGCTCATTGCTTGTTATTGTCCGGTTTAAGGTCTGCTTTGTAATATCCCCCACGGCATTTTCCAGCTTCCTCTTATTGATTTTTAAGGTATAGCTGTTGCCCAGGGCAGAATCCTTATCTGTGTCCGGGTTCATGGCTGCAATGCGTTCCATATTCACAGCCGGAATTTCCAAAATATCCGGTGAGTCGTTGTATTTCCAGCCCAGCATAACACAAAGCTTCTGTCTGGTCTCCTCAACAGAAGATGTCAGCTTATCAATGGAAGTCTGTGTGCTCTGAACACTCTCTAAAGCACCCAGTACATCGGCCTGGGTTGTCATCCCTGCACTTTGTCTTACCAGTGCGGACTGGTATGCAGCCTCTGCAAACTCCAGGCTGCTCTTTGTACTTTCCAGCTCGTATCTCTGCTGAAAATAGGTGATCATGGAAGACTGGGCCGTTGCTACCAGATTGGCTTCCTCCTGCTCATGGGTAAGCTGATATACCTGCAAATCCTCCACATTGTTATCTGCCATGGCCTCCGCACTGTTGGCGCTGGCCGCACCGCTTGCATCAGACACCGGGTCATCTCCGGTAATCATGTCTCTGTAATCGCTTGCCGCATCCCGGTAATACTGGGCATTCTGGTCACTGGTAATCCGGTCATTCTTTTTCTTATCATTAATATCCAGCTGGTTTTTCTGAACCGTTACATTATATTCACGGATCAGGCCGGCCAGTTCATCGTATTCCATCACATTGTCACGGAGCTTTGCCCACTCCTCCGGGGTTCTTGCAAACTCCGGGCTTCCGGCCCAAACTATGGCCGCCGGTCCGGAGACAGTAAGCGCTGCCGCAAGGCAGAATGCACTGATCTGTTTCCATTTTCTCATCCTGAATCCTCCTTATTTGGAATTTATTCTATCACACCTTATTTATTATTCAATAACCAATTTTTTCCACTGAAAAACCAATCGGATAATCGTAATCTGCTTCGCTGCTTGATGAGGTTAAACAGACTGCAGTTTAATCCTCCGGCTCTACGATTTTATCTGACTTTCCGGTCATAATGGAATAATACACCGGCAACAGCAGAAGTGTCAAAACCGTAGAAGCGGTAAGACCGCCTACGTTAACCAGTGACAGACCCTGCATGATTTCTCCGTCATCACCGATTCCCAGCGCCAGAGGTATTATAGAAACAATGGCAATCAGGGTTGTCATGGAGATAGAACGGAATCTGTTAACACCTGCCTTTATCACTGCCTCCCGTTTTTCCATGGTCAGGCGGTACTGGCCTACAGTCTCCACATAGAGAATACCGGATTTTACTACCGTACCTACCAGCATCAAAAAGCCTAACAGGGAGGGCAGGTTTATCTTGATTCCTACCGCTACCATGAGTCCAAACGCACCAATCAAACTGAAGGGAATGGCCGTCATAACCATCAGGGATAATTTAGGCGATTCAAATTGGGCAGCCATTACCACAAAAAGCAGGAAAATAGCCGTTACAATCGCCATAGCCAGATTGGTGAACTCTTCTACCATGGCCTGATCCTCGCTGTTTTTTGCCCTTGTAACCGTAGAATCCAGGTATGGATTTACAATTTCCTGGTCAATGGACTTTTTCAAAGCCTCTTTATCCTTTTCTGACTTAACGGCCTCAGTAAAGGAACCGGTTATGGTAGCAATATACTGTTTATTCTTTCTGTTAATAGCAGTAGGACTGTCTTCATAATCAATATCAGCAATATCGGTCAAAGCGACCGTGCCTCCAAACGCATTGGGAATTAGAACTCCCTGAACTTTGTCAAGGGTGTCATAGGAATCCTTTGGATATTCCACCCTTACAGAAAGTTCTTCTCCTGCCACGTCGAGTGTGGCGGCCTCTTTACCGCTGAGCATATTGCTCATTATCCCGCCTACACTGGCCGGAGCCACACCTTCTGCCGCCGCCTTTATGGGGTCTACATGGACCTTTATGACAGGCGCTGCATTTTCCAGATCGGAATGGACCTTGATCAATCCGGAATGGCCGGAAAGCTCTGCCACCATCTGGTCTGAGGTTTCTTTCAGCTTATCTAACTGGGCGCTTTGTAAAATCACTTCAAAATCATGGCTGCCTGATCCGCCCATTTCCATCATGGATGAGGACTTTACGGTAATGTTGCAGTCAGAAAGCTGGTTCATTTCTTTTTTCCACTTATTGACAACCTGTTTGGTAGTAAGTTTTCTGTCAGACTTTAAATATCCTGTCAAAGTACCTACGTTGCTGCCGTTTAAGCTTAAGCCTCCACCTCCGTAGCTTATCATATAGGACTTTAAGTCCTCTTCCTTGGTCACAATTGCTTCTACCTTCTTAAGAATCTGATTTGCCTCTTCAATTTTAAGTCCAGGCTTTACTTCAACGGAAACAGAGACAGTCCCCTCATCCACATCAGGCATGAGCTCAAATCCCAGTCTTCCCGCCAGAATAAAGGAAACCACCAGTAAAAGCACTGATATGGTCATCACCAGAGCCTTTCTGTTCAGCAGTTTAGATACAAGCCGGCTATAGCCCTCCTGGAGGAGCCTCATAATTCCTCCTATAGGGGAATTCTTTTTTTCAACAGGCCGGAGTCTTGTATAGCACATGGGTACAATGGTCAATCCGGAAATCGCGGAAGCCAGGGACGCGAATATAAGGGTAAATCCCAAAGGCATGAACAGCTGGCCCGACATCCCCTGAAGCATAGCCAGAGGAATAAATACCACGCTGTTTGTCACGGCGCCGCCTAAAATGGCCGAAAACACCTCTCCTGTTCCGCTTACCGCTGCTTCCATATATTCCCGGAAGCCCTTCCCCTTTTGGGCGCGGAAGCAATTGTCCAGTACGACAATCGAATCATCCACCATATTCCCCACGGCCAGTACAATACTGCTCATGGTGACCAGGTTCATGGAAAATCCCATAGCTGACATTAAAATCAGAGAAATGAGCATTGATGCCGGAATGGAGCTTCCCACTATAAGAGAAGCCTTTACATCACCAAAAAACAGGAAGATAATGACCATGGATATAACAACAGCCGCTACCATTGCATCTTTAACACTTCCCAGAGCCGATAAAATCTGGTCACTGGAATCGTCAATGGTTATAAAATCTACATTGGGATATTCGTGCTTTAAGTTTTCAATGGTCTTTTTGACACCTTTTGAAACATCCACCGCACTGTTCTTTTGCTGCTTGTTGATGGACAAGGTAATGGTATCATCTCCATTGTACCGTCCAATGGCTTTCTGATCTTTCGAGGATTGTGAAATATCGGCGACATCTTCCAGGTAAATGGTTTTTCCGTTTCCAGCCGCCAAAGGAACCTTCTTAAGGCTGTCAACGGTCTTTATTTCTACAGCCGTACTGACCGATAAATCCCGTTTTCCTACTCCTGTACTTCCAGCCGGATAGGTAAAGTCTGCTGCCTGAATGGCCTGACTAATGGAATCCATGGTCAGATGGTACTGGGCCATCTTTTCCGGAATCAGGCGAATGCTGACATAGTTTTCTTCGCCTCCGCTGACATCAACCCTGGCAACGGAAGGAATTTTTTCAAACTCCGGAACAATCTTATCATTGACATAGTTATATAAGTTGCTTTGAGTGGGATCCTTGACTGCCAGCGTTACGGAAGGCATTTCATTCATGTTGAATTCCATGATCGTGGGTACTTCCACATCATCAGGAAGTTTTACACTGTCCATTTTTTTCTTTAACTCAGAATACGCCTTATCCATGTTGGTCCCGTACTCATACTCCAGAACAAGAATGGAGACATTTTCCTGGGAAATTGACTGGATATTTTTGACACCGGACAAAATTCCCACGGATTCTTCCAAGGGCTTAGTAACCAGGTCATTGACATCCCCCGGATTGGCACCGGGATATGTGCTGGTGATCAAAAACATAGGAAATTTCATTTCCGGGGTCAATTCCATCTTGGCGCTAAAAACAGAGGACAGACCAAATACAAGCAGACACAAAATTGCCAAAACAAAGGTTACAGGACGCTTTAAAATGCCTTTTACAATTCCCATTCTACCGCCCCCTTACTGCTCAGAACCGGAAGTTTCCGCCCCTGTTTCTTCTGTTTCCGATGCGCCGTCTGCTGCCTGGGTTTCCTCTCCTGACGCATCTGCAAGGGTGACTTTTGAACCATCATACAATTCGCTGGTCCATGTGGTGATCACCTGATCCTCAGCTGAGATACCAGCCTGAATTTCCGCATAATCCACGTCTGCCAGGCCTACGGTCACTGCATTCCTTTTAAGGGCTCCATCGGCATATGTATAAATAAAGGGATCTCCTCCTTCATAATAAACACTTTCCACAGGAACCGTAAGTACATCTGCCGCCTTCTGGGAGACCACGGTAAGCTTTACCGATGTTCCTGTAGCAAGTCGGTCTCCCTCCGGAATAGAGGCCTTTACCTTGAATAATCCGCTTGCTTCATCCACCATGGTATTCACTTCGGTTATAGCTGCCTCATAACCGGTTCCATTCTTCTCCACATTTATGCTGTCTCCGGCCTTCAATCCGTTTACAATGCGCTCGGAAGCATAAAAGGTCACCGCTTTTCCGCCTTCTCCTGATATAACACAGATAACGGTCTGAGGTGAAACCATATCGTGGACGCTGATGTTAAGGCTTTCCACCTTGCCTCCAATAGGAGCCGTCACCTGGCTGCTTTCCATTTGGATATTGTATGCGATTTTGGCATTCTCATATTGAAGCCTTGCCATCTCCACATTATCCTTAAGTGACTGGTAATCGGCCTCCGCCACATCACCTGCTGTATAAAGAATCGTCATCCGGTCTAAATTCTTTCTTGCATCTTCGTATGTAATCCTGGCCGTTTCCACCATGATTCTGGAACTCTCTACCTGTTTCGTATCAATGACACAAAGCAGCTGGCCGGCAGTAACCATGTCACCTGTCTGAACATTTACAGCAGTGACTTCTCCTGCCCCTAAAGGCGTGATATGGACGATACTGGAAGGCTCTATGGTACCGATTAAATCACTGGTCAGCTCTATGGAACGGATCTTTGGATTCTCTACAGTTACAACAGGAGGGACATCGGCCACAAACTCCTCCTTATTTCCGCCTAACACCTTGGGAATGATTAATCCCGCCAGGGCTGCAATAATAACGATTGCACCTGCAATAATAAAGACTTTTTTCTTTGTCATGACAAGCTCCTTATTTAATCATATTAAGATTATAATTGATGTCTACAAACTCCATATTGCAGAATTTCTAATTTTTCCAGAAAAATTTTCTTAATTTTTTCTTCATCTTCCCGATGATGGTAGTACCAGCCCATACAATGAGCCAGTTCCAGGAATATCATGGATACCAGCTTCCCAAAGAATTCTATACTCTGATCTTTAAAATTAGAGGTATCGATGACACGGTACATCGTCTCCTGCAGTTCTTGCTGGCTCTTGGAGTTTTCATCGCAAAGCTGGTGGGTCACACCAAACATTGTTTCGCTGACGGCGATGTTCTTAATCAGCTGCAGTACACTTTCCTTTGCATTGGCCAAGCCGTAATGCAAAAACGTTTCCGCAGTCTTCCAAAGATCACCATTATTTTTTTCAGCACATCTTATCCAGCAATTCTGAAAATTATCAGTAGCATCTTCAAAAATATATCCTAGAACATCACGTTTGTCTTCAAAATAAGTATAAAAGCTACCTCTTGATATTCCTGCTGCCTGGATTATCTTATTAATAGAAGCCTTTTCAAACGGCACCCTTGTAAATTCTTCCACCGCTGCATCGCAAATAGTTTTCTTTTTTCCTGCCGGAAGATTATAAAACCGTTCCGTGGGCATCTTTTCATCTCTCCTTCCTCATTTCCCATGTGAATCCTCCGACCACACGAAAAGGTGACAACATGCCACTTATTATAATGACACGTTGTCACCTTGTCAAGAAAGGTTATATTTATTTAATAATTTTTCCAGTTTTGTTTATCTTTTGCAATCTTCCGCCCTCGTTTTGGGCAAAATAGTATGACAGCCGGATGCTCCTATCTCCTGTCCAGAAGCTCCTTTAAGGCTTCATCGCTCTCTTCGATCCACACATCCTCTTCCTCTTCATTAAGGCCGAGAAACCGGGCAAGGGTTTGGGGCGTATCGCTGTTATTCCATTCTTCAATAAAATCATCAATGGCTTCAAATTCTATCTCACCGGCCAGATACTTCTCCTTAAACGTCATAAAATACCTCTCTTCTTATTCCTGTTCCTTGATATTCTTTGATACGGTGATCTCCTGGTTATCAATATGCTCCCGCATTGCTTCTTTTGCTTCCTGAACCTTCCGCAGTCTGACCGCCTTCAATATGTTGTCATGTTCCAGCAGAAGAATCTGGCGTTTATCCTCATCCTTAATATATTCCAAACGGTAACGGTACATCTGCTCTCTTAGATTGTTGATCATCTGCACCAGCCTGTCATTGCATGTGCCTTTGTAAATCACATCATGATAGGCTTCATCCGTCTCCGCAATCTCCATGGGATTGCCTTGTTCCACGGCCTCTTTAAATTCTTCCTGCTTTTTTTCAAGCTCCTCTACGGCTTCAGGTGTCATACGCTGGCAGGCCAGTTCAATCGCCAGCTCCTCTAAGGATCTGCGGACCTCCAATACATCCCTTAAGCTCTTCTCCGAAATCTTAGCAACCTCGGCTCCCTTTCTGGGGATCATTAGTACAAGCCCTTCCAGTTCCAGTTTCCGGATGGCTTCCCGGATAGGCGTACGGCTGACTCCAAGACGCTCCGCAAGCTGGATCTCCATAAGGCGCTCTCCCGGTGCCAGTTCCCCTTTTAAAATCGCCTGGCGCAGCGTGTTAAATACTACGTCCCGAAGGGGCAGATATTCATTCATATTAACCTTTAAATCATTGCTCATTTGTAACCTCCCTGGTATTGTAAAAATTCGTCAGATAAACCTGTTTTGCAAGGCTCTTGGCCTCGCCGTACCTCAATTCCTCATAAGCGCTTTCTGCGGCTCTGGGGCTTGTAAAAATGCCAAAAACCGTAGGGCCGCTTCCGCTCATTAAGGCGTTCACCGCTCCCAATTCTTTCATTTTGTCTTTAATCTGTGCAATCACCGGATATTCCGGAATCGTAACTGTTTCAAGCACATTTCCCAGGCGCTCCGAAACCTGGTATATGTTGTGGTTCCCAATGGCTTCGATCATGCCGTCAATATCCGGATGGTCTTCTTTTCGTAATCCTGGCAAATCCAGATGCTCATAAACGAACTTCGTGGATACGCTGACCCCTGGTTTTGCTATGAGCACCTGACACTGGGGCATATCGGGAAGAGGCGTTAAAATTTCCCCGATTCCTTCGCTCAGCGCTGTTCCTCTCATCAAACAATAGGGGACGTCCGCTCCGATCTTCACCCCCCGTTCCATCAGTTCTTCTCTTGTCAGGCCCAGCTGGAACATCTTGTTCACTCCGAACAGTACCGTCGCCGCATCGCTGCTGCCGCCGGCCATGCCTGCAGAAACCGGTATGAATTTATTTAAGTGAATGCGGATTCCGTGAATAATATGAAACTCCTCCATCAGAAGCCTGGCTGCTTTGTAAACCAGGTTGTTTTCATTCACCGGAAGATAATAGAGATTTGTCACTACCTCAATTCCCGGAGTCTCTTTTAAGTAAATATCAATCTTATCATAAAGGCCTACGGTCTGCATGATCATTCGTACTTCATGGTATCCGTCTTCCCGTTTTCTTAAAACATCAAGTCCCAGATTAACCTTACCATATGCTTTTAATCCCAGATGTCTTATCATAGGCAAACATCCCTCACTTTTTATCTCTTAGGATTGTATTTTTTTATTTTTTTGTATACAGTATTTAGTATATAACGAAACAGGAAAAAGTACAAGAGGTTTATTCCCTATTCTGCCTTCTTCATTGTTAAATTTTCATAAACAATGGGAATAGCCGTTTGCTCCTGTTGGAACAAACGGCTATGTAAAAATTATATATATGTTTGATAACGCAGCCTTTACCTTCCCCACACCTTTATCCGGTTATATCCTTCCTTTAAATTCTCCAAAGGACCGACCACCGGGGAGGTTTTTCTTTGAATGCCCAAATAATCTGTATTAAGGACAACAGGATTACCGTCCGGATCTTCATAAGGAGCTTCCACGATCCGCACCATCCCAAGTTTCTCCGTGCATATGATCTCTGTTTTGATTTCAAACAGTTCTTTTTCCGCTTCCATCTCCAGGTAAGTGCCGTCAGCTTCCTCCACGATTCTGATCCCGGGATCCTTCCGGCTTAAGAAATGGTTCATTTCCCGTTCAAAAGCAGGAGCTCCATTCAAATACCCGTTGCCTTCAATATATGCAGGCTGCACCGCCTGCTCAAACATCTCCACATCTCCATTTCCAGTAGCCAGCACACGTTCTATGTATTCTTCCAGGGAGGTGGTACAGCCGTCATATCCTGCCGTTCCTGCAATGGACTGTTCCGTATAAGCAGGTCCTCCGCCTACAAAAATATTCTGGTACAGCCTGTCATCCCCGCTGTAAACAAGGGCAGTACCGGCCACCTGCGTGGTATGAGGGAAATGGTAGGGTGTGGAACGGTTTAAGACCGCTTCCCTGCGCATGGTTCCGCAGCATAAGTTATTTACGTAAGCTCCGCCTTGGGCGATGTTGTCAAAGTTATACTCAGAGGCAAAGATATTATTGTCCACCAGATAAGGCCCATGGGTCACCTCCATCATAAGATCCCTGTCATTGGCATAATAAAGGTTCCCGTTTATCCTGGCTCCCTGGGCCTGCCAGTCCAGCCATGTGCCCAGAGTGCAGTTGTGAATGTTATTATTGCATATCTGCACGTCAATGGCTGCATGAAGCTTGATCCCGGCAATCTCATAACCGAAAAATTCATGCTTCACAGCAATATTATAGATATGGTTGCCGGTAATATGGCTGAATACACAGCCCATGTGGCCTACGATGCCATTCTGTCCGCAGTCGTAAATCACGTTATTCCTGATCACATGAGAACCGATCGTCTCCCTGCTCCAGCCTATCTGGAGGGCGCGGAAAACAGATTCCATCTGATACTGGTAGCCAGGCTTTCTGTGTCTTCTTGAACTTAGGTTATGTCCTGTGGAAGCCTCTTTTCCGATGCTGATACCGCTGCATTTTGCATCGTGAATGATATTATTCTCAATCACCCAGCCCTTACTCCAGTGGGTACCCAATAGCCCCGGCTGGTCCGCAGTCGGCGGAGTCCAGGGACATGCCGCCTGAGTCATCTCAAACCCCCGGACCGTAATGTAATTCATGCCCGGCCTATCCGGATAAAAGCAGCACTTGCGCACGTTGATCTCCGTTAATTCCCGGTTGGGATCGGCTCCCTGGAAATTGGCATAAATAGTGGTAGTCTCCTTATCCGCCTTGGCATACCACTGGTAGATGGAATCCTCCGGGTGAAGCAGTGGTTCTCTGTGGTGAGTCCAGGGGGGATTATATCCATCCTGCCTCATAACGGGATCCATCACTTCATCTAATGACCTTGCTTCATAAAAGGACTTACCATTCAGATAAACGTCTCCTGCATGAAGGCCCTCCTCCGGATAGACGAACCAGTCCCCGCCCAATTGCTCCTTATAAGGATTGTATTCACCAAACAATTCGTTTGGGATCATGGCTTTCCAGACCGTTCCCTCTACTCTTTCCCAGTTTTCAATCCGTTCGGAGCCTTTAATGACCGCCTTTTCTCCTTCAGCCGCCTGGTAAATGATCCTGCTTATATTGCTGTATCCACTGTGCAGCGGTTTCACCCATTCTCTGTATACCCCTTCATGTACCGTAACAACGTCCCCGGTCTGCGCAACAGCGGCCGCCCTTGAAATTGTCCGAAACGGTGCTTCCTTTGTTCCTGCAGCATCGTCGCTGCCGTTATAAGCTACA
Source organism: Hungatella sp. UBA3048 (assembly GCA_002367105.1). Taxonomy (GTDB): domain Bacteria; phylum Bacillota; class Clostridia; order Lachnospirales; family Lachnospiraceae; genus Lacrimispora. The sequence goes on along the minus strand of DFCS01000029.1, from coordinate 176,801 downwards.
TGATATTCCCTGCCCATAATTCTACCTCCTAAAATTATAATTTCCCCGCTTCCCGTTTTATAAAGCGGATAGCCTTCCTGTTATTTTCCACTCTTTGCCCTCTCCCTGTACCTGGTGGGCGAAACCCCGGTCTGTTTCTTAAATGCCAGGGAAAAATAGTTGATATCATGGTATCCGATCATGCCGGCAATTTCACCGGCTTTCAGGGAAGTGGTTTCCAAAAGAAACTTTGCTTTTTCAATGCGTTTTTTGACTATGTATTCGTTGCAGCCCTCGCCTGTCATACGCTTGAATATCCTGGATAAATAATTGGGGGTCACATAGACCTGATCCCCAAGACTGGTAATGGACAAATCCCCTGACAGATCGTTTTGGATCAGCTTCTTTACCTTCCGGATCAGCTCATATTCATCCCCCCGTTCCTTTGTTAAAAGATTCTGGAAGAACGACGTGGCCAGCCGGCCGGAGTTTTCTCTGTCCATTCCATTTAAGGACTGGAGAAACACATTCAGTCTGTCATCCACGCTGTCTCCTGTTTCACCGATATAGGTAAAGTAAACGGCGGAAGCCAGTTCAAAAAGGCAGCGGCCGGCATAATGGCCGGACACATTATAGGACACCAGGGACTGAAGGAAACGTTCAAGCACATGCATGAATAAATCCGCATCATTAACGGAGGCAAGAAGCGCCCGTTTAAATTCACCATAAGCCTCCCGGAACATATGGTCTCTCTGTTCTTCCCATTTCACTCTTGCGATTCTGTCCGGCTCCTTTTTTTCGTTCTCCAGAATATACAACGCGTCATTATAAGAAATATTCAGATTGCTGAAGCCTTTCTGGCTGCTCCCCAAAATGATCCGTATTTTACTGTTGCATTCGCTTTCCAGAAGATCAATCAACTCACCGGCACGGTCTTCAACCCCCACGCCGGACTCTTTATCAAACAGAATCAGAATGATCCAGCCCTCGCCGCCGCTGAAGGTAATGCCCTCCTGCTTCTCATCCAGCACTCCCATGCAGATGCTCTTGATGGTCCAGATGCGGAAAAGCCTGCTGTCGCTGTTATCGGCTGCGGGAATGTCCGGCAGCAGAATTCCAACACGCATCTCCTGATCAGGAGAAAAAGGATACTGGGAAAAGAATTCTTTCTCCTCCTGTTGTCCCCATTTCTTCCCGTTTATAAGCTCACACATCATCATTTCCAATCTTGTCTGCTGGTAAAATCCTCTGGTGCGCTTCACAAGCTCCGCTTCTTCCCGCTCTTTTCTTAAGTTCTCCAGCTCTCCTACCTGCCTGTAAATGCATTTTTGCAGCTCTTGCTCATCAATGGGCTTTAAAAGGAAGTCCTGAGTCCTTAACTTAAGCGCCTGCCTGGCATAGTCGAAGCGGTCATAACCGGTCAGCACGATGATCCTGCAGGCTTCATTATCCGTTCTGATCTCTTCAATCAACTCCAGGCCTGTCATTCCTGTCATGCTGATATCCGTAATAATAATTTCCGGGTGATAAATTTCTGCCAGCTTCAGGGCCTCCCTTGCTGTAGCAGCGGTGTACACCTCACCGATCCCGATGGCTTCCCACGGCATGGAATTCTTTATCCCCATGCGGATCATTTTCTCATCATCCACAATCAGTATCTTATACATCTTCCGGCCTTCCCTCTTTTTTCAGGCGGATGGTGACTTTTACGCCGCCCTCCTCATTCAGGCTGTAATGCAGGCCGCAGCCCGGACCATATAAAAATTCGATCCTTTTGTTCACGTTGTTGATTCCGTAGCCGATCTGCCTGTCAAATTCAGAAATATGCAGGTTGATATAGTCCACTTTTTCCGATTCCATGCCCTGTCCGTTATCTTCCACAATCAGGTACAAATCCTCTCCTTCTTCCCGGATATCAATGGAAACCCTTCCCTTTCTCCCCTCCTCTACCCGGATCCCATGGTAAAGAAAATTCTCCACCAGAGGCTGCAGGGTAATCTTTGGAATCCGGATTTCCATATACTCCTCCGGGATCCGGATATCCAGTTCAATGATATTGCCATACCGCATGTTCTGGATGATCAGATAATTTCTCACATGCTCCAGTTCCTTGTCCAGCGAAATAATATCTTTCCCCTCGCTTAGGCAGATGCGGTAATACTGTGCCATGGCCTTTACCATGGTGGAGATCTCCTCGCTCCCATCGGAAAGAGCCTGCCAATGAATGCACTCCAGGGTATTATAGAGAAAGTGAGGCTGAATCTGGGACTGAAGGCCGTTAAACTTCATCTGTGCGATCTGCTGCTGTTCCTCTGCCACCTGTTTCATCAATACGTCAATCTCTTCCATCATGGTATTAAAGCCGTCTGCCAGCTTCCTGCTGTCGCTGTCCATGTCCTCTGTATTGATTCTTGTTCTTAAATTGCCTGAGGAAACATCGTTCATCTTACTGATCAGCTTATTCATGGGCTTTAGCAGCACCTTTGCCATCCGGCCGGAAGCAGAAAGAGATATCCCGATAACAAGCAGCATGACAACAAGCAACAGCACGACGATACGGTAGCAGTTCTGATAGAGATATTTCATAGGGACCTCATGAACCAGATAATAATTCCAGTCCCCGATTCTTTGATAATTTACCAGCCTTCCGCCGTACCAGAAGCTTCCGTCCTTACCGTTTAGGCGGTTGGCAAATGCCAGGGTTTTCCCTACCTCTACTCTATCCGTATTGGAAACAACCGTACCCTGGATATCCGTTAAATAAAGGCTGGAAAGATTGTAGCGGGTCCGGTTGTTTAAATGCTCCAGGAGGCTGTCTTCCAGATTGATGACCAGCAAGCCCTTTTCCATCACCATATTGGTGACGGAATAAATGGGAAAATAAAGGGTAAGGCTGTATTTGACATTCCGGTAATAATTATCTGCAAAGCTCAGACGGAGCGCCCCCTTTTCCTTACCCTTCAAACTTTGCTCATAATCTTCTTCCCAGACCTCGTCAAACCGGGAATCCATGATGGACATATCTCCATTGTAAATATAGGAGCCGACCTTTTTGTTAAATACCGCAATAAAATTAGCATTATTCTGCATATAAAGCGCATTTAGCAGGGTCATGTATACATTTCCCGCTTCCTCGTTCATATTCTGGTTCGCTTCGGAAAAGGAACAGTATTTCTGAATGTGTTTATCCATGACCAGGGTAAAGGCTACCGCCTTGTACTGCTCCAGTATGGTGTCGTATTCCGAGGTCATGGCGGATAGCTGTTCCGATACATATTGTTCATTCTGTTTCGTAAGAAAGGAAACCGAAGAGACGATGGAAACGATGATGGCTGACAGGGTGACTGTCAAAATAATAACAATAAGGAAAAACTGAATTTTTTTCAGATATGTCCAGCTCTTCTCCCATTTTTCTTTTATTCCCATCGACGTCCCCCCTTATTTCACCTATTAAAAATACTATACAGAAAAAGGAAACGCCTGTCAAACAAAGACGCGGACACACTTATAGCAGGCCGCCTTCGCCAGATTCCGGTCATGCCTTACCCTTTTACAGCCCCGCTTGTCATGCCCTTTATGAGTTTATCCTGAGCAAAGATAAACAGCAGGATCATGGGCAGTACGGTCAGTGTCAGGACCGCCATGATCATAGGGGTATTCATGGCATACTGCCCCTGGAAATCCCATACGGCAAGAGGAAGGGTCCTGTTTTTTACAGACTGGGTCAGGGTATAGGAAAAGCTGAATTCATTCCAGATATTCACACCGTTGTAAATGGCCAGGGTGGATAATCCCGGCTTTGTAAGCGGGAGTATGATCTGAAAAAACATCCGGTATTTGCTGCAGCCGTCTATCTCAGCCGATTCTTCAATTTCCGCCGGAATTCCTTTCATAAAATTTGTAAGGATAAATACAGAAATGGGAAGAGCAAAGGCCACATCCGGACCGATCAAAGCCAGCAGGGAATCGTAGATCCCTGCCTTTTTCACCATCTGGAACACAGGGATCAGAGTGATGTGGATAGGGATCGCCATACAGGCTACAATCAATCCGTAAATCGCCCCACTCAGCCGGAAGCGGAATCTGGACAGGGGATAGGCGGCGCAAGCTGCGATGAACAGGATGAGAAACAGGGATAAGATAAGTACAATCCCGCTGTTTCCAAAGTATCCTATAAAGCCGCCCCATAGCACTTCCTGGTAATTCTTAAAATTTAAGGATGCCGGCAGGGAGAATACCCCCTTTGTCAACATTTCGAATTTTGATTTAAAAGAATTTAAAACCATGAAGATAAAAGGCAGAATGCTGACTATCACCGCAGCTGCCGCAAAAACAGAGGCCCCCGCCCAGCAGAGCAGACTTTTACCGTTTAATTTCTTATGATTCTGTTTCATATCTGCTCCTCCTTCCTCCCATTAATCAGGCGCATAGTCGCAAGGGACAGGGCTGTGATCAAAAGGAACATACCCCCTGCAACGGCAGAGCCGTAGCCCATGTTAAACTGGCTGAACGAATTTTTATACATGTAGGTGGCCATTAACTCCGTGGCCGTTCCCGGACCGCCTCCCGTCATGACATAGATCAGATCAAAATACTTCAGGGAACCGACCATGGACAAGATGGCGGCACTTTTTATCGACGGCATGAGAAGGGGAAGAGCAATTCTCCAGAAATACTGTCCCTTTGTCGCACCGTCAATAAGAGAGGCCTCATAGACATCCAGGGAGATGTTGGTATAAGCCGCCATGCAGTAAACCATATAAAAAGGGATAAACTGCCAGGCAATTACCATAATGACCGTTATAAGAGCTGTTTTCGGGTTACCCAATAAGTCAATATTTCCGCCCCCCAGAAGACGGGAAGCCCAGCTGATCATGCCTCCGTTGGCCGCCAGGGTATAGGTAAACAAAAAGCCGATGGCAACTGAGGACATTAACATCGGAATAAACCACAAAACTTTGAATGCAGTTCTTTTTTTTCCAATGAATTCTATGAAGGTAGCTTCTGCCAGACCAATGGGAATCTGGATGACGATGGACATTACCATGATGATGAAGTTATTGCGGAATGCAAACCAGAAGCTCCAATCATTTGCCAGCTTCACCCAGTTGGCAAGACCTATAAACTGTTTATCTGCGGCAATTCCATTCCACTTATATGTACTGATGATAAAGGAATCCGCAATGGGATAAAAAATAAAAGCAAAAAGGAAAATCGCTGCCGGCAGCAGAAAGATAAATGCCGCCATGTTTGTGCTTTTCTGCCTGCGTCTTCCAATGGTTTGTGCCTTACCTTTCATGTTACCAACCATACCTTTCCTTTCCTATCCATTTTATACAGATAGGATCTGTGTTTGTTAGCGGGGAAGCCCCTTGTTACAGCCAACCGCATTACCGCTTATTTTTCTCCGGTAAGAACCTCCTCCTGTGCCTCCTGCATCTTCTTGTTCGCCTCTTTGGGAGTTATGGTAAGGCCGAAAACCTCCTGGTTTCCATCCAGATGAGCATTGGCAACGCTTGGATTTAAGTATTGATCATACCAAAGCTGGACAGCAGACGCTTTGTTAGCCGCTTCCACAATCTGCTTGGATAATGGATCTGTGATCTTTGTCTCAATTCCTTTCAGCGGAGGAATCATGCCTGCTTCTACAAATTGCTCCACCGTATCGTCATCGGAAAGCCCTGCTGCAAATTTAAACGCCGCCTCCAGCTTTTCTCCGGTACAGTTAAAGGAGATAAACTGGTCTCCCAGGGTTCCGCAGAGAATGGAAACATCAGCAGACGAACCCTCAACGGCAGGGAAGCTGAACCAGCCCACCTTGCTGTAAAAATCGCTTCCGCCCTCTTCACTGTCAGTCTTAAACGCCGCCGTATTCCAGGAGCCAGTTAAGTACATAGCCGCGGCTTCTGTATAGAAAAGCTGTTTTGCCTGTCCATCATCCTCACTCATAGAATTAAATCCATCCGGAAAGTATCCTTTGTTTACCCATTCCTGAATCTTTTCTCCCCCATATACAAAGCACTCTTCCTCAAAGCTTCCGCTGCCGTCGCATGCATTCCGAAATGGTTCCAGGCCGCCTTTCCTGGCTGCCAGATACTGAAAATACATGGAACCTGTCCATTTTGGTCCATTGGCAAGAGCAAAGGGTATGATGCCGTTAGCCAGGAACGTATCACTTGCCTTTTCCAGTTCCGATATGGTGGTGGGAATCTTTACATTGAACTTATCAAATAAATCCTTATTGTAGTAAATACCTGCAATGGAGATATTCTTTACGGGTACGCCATAGATTTTTCCGTTATAGCTGGCCTGTTCCAGAGCGCCTTCCATAAAGCGGTCTTTAAGTCCGTATTTTTCATACAGTTCATCCAGAGGCTGGGCAAAGCCTGATTTTATGTATTCGTTCATCGGTCCGCCGGACCATGTAGTATAGGCATCCGGACACTCGCCGGAGCTCATGGCTATCACCAGCTTTTCCTTATACTTATCATTCTGAGTCGACTGGTTATCGATCTTATAGCTGTTTCCTGCTTCTTTCTCGAATTTACTGATAGCGTACTCATAGATTTTTTTGTCTGCCCCCTCTGTCCCTATGTTCCAGAACACAATGGTCTTATCCCCGCTGTCAGCCTTCCCTGTCACCGCAGCATTGTTTCCGGCTTTCGCTGACGTTTTTCCGTTCCCATTTGTACTGCCCGCGCATCCAGTTAAGGACAATCCCATTATGATTGATAAGACGACCGCTGCTGCTTTTGCTGCTCTTCTTTTCATAGCTCCCTCTCCTTTTCGTATATTATGATAATAATATAGTACTAAAACAGAATTCAGAAATCTATTTAATATTCTGTCTGAAATCTATAATATTCTTACCTCCTTGATTCCATAGGATTTCCCTGCCTTAAAGTCTTACTTGCCTGCCGTCTGACGTTTTCACCGCGTTTTTATGGCATGGAGGTCTGTGGTTTGCTGCATACAAAAAAATCCAGCCAGATTATCTTATTCGGATAATCTGACTGGACTTAAGTTTTTATTTTTTGATCAGTGTTACTTCCACCGGTATGGACTTCTCAACACTTTTTCCTTCCATGATTGAAATAGCAGTTTCAACAGCTGTTTTACCCATCAGTTCCGGCTGCTGTGCGACTGTCGCTGCCATTGTTCCGTCTTCCACCGCTTTTCTCGCATCATCCGTAGCGTCAAAGCCAACTACCTTGATATCTTTTCCGGTTGATGCAATTGCTTCAACAGCGCCTAATGCCATCTCATCATTGTGAGCAAACACTCCTTTTATATCACCATCTGCCTGGAGGATATTCTCCATAACAGATAAGCCTTCCGCTCTGTTAAAATTGGCTGTCTGGCTGGAAACCACTTTTAAATCCTTGTCTGCCACTTCGTGGAATCCCTGCCCGCGGTCAATGGCAGCAGATGCTCCCGGCACGCCTTCCAGTTCAGCAACTTTTGCTCCATCGCCAACCAGCTCTTTCAAGTATTCTGCCGCCATTCTTGCACCGGCCACATTATCAGAGGCAATCTGGCACTCTACCTCGGCTCCATTAACCGCACGGTCAACCGCGATGACTTTAATTCCCTTCTTTGTGGCTGATTCGACAGCTGATGCTACCGCATCGGAATCCACCGGATTGACGATCAGTACCTTGATATTTTTTGATATTAAATCTTCAATATCGCTGATCTGCTTTGCGCTGTCATCACCTGCGTCTACCACTGTAAGCTGGATTCCTTTCTCTTTCGCAGCATTTTTTGCTCCGTCTGATAACGTTACGAAAAATGGATTATTAAGCGTTGAAACAGAAAATCCTACTGTCTGGCCGCTGCCTGCCGTACTGCCTCCTTCTTTCTTCTCGCCGCCTGCGCTGCATCCAACTAACGCACTTGCCCCTAAGGCCATAACAATTACCAATGATGCCACTTTTTTAAATTTTTTCATTTTATATACCCTCCTTTTATTTTTACCGTTTTCTGTCTGACAGAACGGCTGTCAGAATCACCAATCCTTTGATCACATCCTGATAATACGAGGATACGCCAAGTATGTTAAGACTGTTGTTTAATACTGCTATTATGAGTACACCGATAAATGTGCCGTATATCTTACCCCGGCCACCGCTCATACTGGTTCCGCCAAGAGCCACAGAAGCAATGGCATCCAGTTCATAACCGGAACCCAGCGTAGGCTGAGCTGAATTAAGACGGGATAAAAGAATAAGACCTGACAATGCGGCCATGACGCCGGATATGACATAAGCTATAATCTTTGTCTTTCGTATGTTGACGCCAGCCAGTTCGGCTGCCTTCCAGTTACTTCCGGTTGCATAGATATGGCGGCCAAATGTGGTTTTTGTAAGCAGGAACCAGAAAAATGCGAACATAAGTATCAATAATATAACCGGTACCGGAATTCCAAAAACATCGCCTTTTCCAATTGATTTTAAAAGCATGCTCTCACCCAGCCTGGATATGGGCTTTCCATTGGTGTAAATCATTGTCAGCCCCCGGTAAGCGGTCATTGTTATCAGCGTAGCTATAAACGGCTGTAATCTTCCTCTGGTCACCAGCATACCGCTGATAAGCCCAAGAAACGCTCCGATCAGCAGAGAAGCCAGCATGGCAGCTCCTGCCGGCACTCCTATCGTTATCATTCCCGCACAAAGTGCAGTGGATAACGCCAGAACGGAACCAACTGATAAATCTATGGCACCTGTAAGTATGACAAAGGTCATACCAAAAGCAATAAAGCCATTTATGGAAGACTGTCTTAAAAGTGAGAGAAAATTGCCGGACGTACGAAATTCCGGACTTATGATACTGATCAGTGCCACAATAAGAACCAGAGAAATCAGCGCGCCATAATCTCCCAGATAATTGAACCATTTCTGTTTCTTTTCTTTCATCACAGTTTCCCTCCTGTTGCAAGAGTCATGATTTTTTCCTGATTCGCTTCTTCCTTATTGAGAATACCGCGGACTGTGCCTTCCCTGATTATCATAATCCGGTCGCTCATTCCCAGAATTTCCGGAAGTTCGGAAGAAACCATAATGATTGCCACTCCCTTTGCTGCCAGTTCATTAATAATGTTATAGATCTCTTTCTTTGCGCCTACATCAACTCCCCTTGTCGGCTCATCAAGGATTAATATTCTGGGATTGGTATATACCCATTTGGCAAACACGACCTTCTGCTGGTTTCCACCGCTTAACTTTCCACATTCCTGAGCCTGATGGAAACAGCGTATTTTCAGTTCATTGATTGCATTTGCGGCTAAACTTTTTTCTTTTCCTTTATTGATTACATGATACCGGTCAGATATGGAGGCCAGATTTGTCAGGGAAATATTGTTTTTTATGCTGTCTTCCAGCATAAGACCCTCGGTTTTTCTGTCTTCCGTAATAAAGCCGATTCCATATTTTATGGCTGCTGCCGGATTGTCTATGGTACATTTTGTGCCATCAATAAAGATGTCGCCTTCATCATGATGCATATTACCAAATATAGACCTCATGATTTCCGTGCGCCCTGCTCCCATGAGGCCGGACACACCAAGCACTTCGCCCTCTCTTACTGAAAAACTTACATTTTCATATATTCCATGTTTTGTAAGACCCGATACCCTTAATATTTCTTTTCCGACAGAACTCTTTCTTTCCGGATACCGTTCCCCAATCTCACGCCCAATCATCATTTTTACGATATCTTTTTCATTGGTATCTTTTGTTTCTTTTGTTCCCACATACTGCCCGTCTCTTAAGACTGTAATCCTGTCACACAGCTCAAATATCTCCTCCATGCGATGGGAAATATAAATGATGGAAACTCCGTCTTTCTGCAATTTTTTTATTACTTTAAAAAGAATTTCCGTTTCACTGGCCGTAAGGGCGGCCGTGGGCTCATCCATGATGATCACCTTTGCCTCGCTCATAAGCGCCCTGCAGATTTCTATCATCTGCTGCTGCCCTACCGCCAGCTCTGCCATCCTTTTCTTCACAGGTATTTTAACCCCTAATTTATCCAGAATAGCTTCTGACTGTTTTTGCATTTCCTTTTTATTGCAGATTCCTCCGCGAGTCGCTATTTCCTTACCCAGGAAGAGATTTTCTTCTACTGTCAGGTCAAAAAGCACATTCAGTTCCTGATGGATCAGGATAATTCCTGCATTTTCCGCTTCTTTCGGCGTTTTATATACAACTTCTTCTCCATCAATCAAAACCGTTCCGGAATCTTTCTCATAGATACCTGTCAGTATCTTCATGAGAGTGGATTTTCCAGCCCCGTTTTCCCCCATCAGTGCATGGACCTCGCCGCTTTCCAGGCTGAAACCGGCATCAGTCAGTACAGCATGATCACTAAACGATTTACAGATTCCTTTCATCTCAATTTGCATCGCTCTTCTCCCTGCCCTTAACCCTGGGCTGCAAAAATGCAGGCTGACACCAATATAATGTTTGCAAACGCAGTTATTTCACCGGTTCTTATGACTGCCTTACACGTTTTTGTCTGTTCTTTCAGATTTTCATGGGATGTAAAGCATTCCACTGCATCCGGAAACTTTTTTTTCATCATGCCTCGTATGTTTTCCAACATTACCGGATTATGATCTTTCATTTCCTCCGCCAAAATGTAAGATTCTACTGCCATATCATCAGTAACCGCATCTAACGTTTCCAGGAATGAAGGAATATTAAAACGCAAAGCTAAATCAATCCGTTTTGTCTCATCTGGTATAGGCAGTCCGCAATCTCCGATGCAAATCGAATTCGTATGCCCCATGGAAGAAAGGACGCTTGAAATACTGCTGTTTAAAATTCCATATCTCTTCATGGTTTTCCTCCAATCCCATAACTATCACCTGCATTACAACCGTCAGACCGGCCCTCCAGCTCTCTGATCACATCTTTAAGCTTCGGCATACCGCCTTGGGCACCAAAACGCTCTACCGACAAACCGGAGGCCAGGACTGCAAACGCCAGTGCCTTTTCCATGTTATCGTACAATCCAAGTGCTACGGCAAATGCGCCGTTAAATGTATCCCCTGCTCCCGTAGTATCAACTACATCAGATGTTCTTGCCGGCAAAGTCACTGCTTCTTTTTCATGATTGAGGTAAATGACTCCTTTTTCCCCTTGGGTAATAATGAGTTTTTCCGGATATTGCCTTAATAAAGACTTAGTATCAGCCACATCTCCAAATATGATCCTGGCTTCATGTTCATTTGGTGTAATATAATCCACCAGTTCTACCAGTTCTCTTTTTATCTCTCTGGCCGGTGCCGGGTTTAATATGACCTTTACTCCATGATTCGCACATAAGCCAATGACATATTCCACGGTTTCCTGTAAAATCTCCTGCTGCAGCAATACAATGTCGCAGGTTAATAACTTTTCTTTGATGCCGTCAATGTACGCAATGTCTACCGTATTATTTGCTCCAGCTAAAACGATAATACAGTTATCGCTTTCCGCTACCGTTATCACAGCCAGCCCTGTCACCTGATTTTCACGTACTTCTATATATTCTGTATGAATACCTTCATTTTTCAGGTTCTCAATCAGAACTTTTCCATGGTCATCACTTCCCACACAGCCAAACATCGTTACATCCGCACCTAATCTCGCGGCCGCAACTGCCTGATTAGCTCCTTTTCCTCCCGGGATATAGGAAATGGCATCGCCTGTAATCGTTTCCCCTTTTCCCGGTATCCGCTGTGCTGTAACAGTCATATCCATATTGATGCTGCCTACAACTCCGATTCTCATTTCTGCCTCACCTTTCCGAAATCTAAAATTGTCTAGTTTTGTTTGAAATACGGAATCTATGGTTGATAAAACGTTTTATCAATTCTTTAAGTTCATATTATCATTGTTTTATATTCATGTCAAGATAAAATATAATATTGATAAATCGTTTTATCATTATAAGTTGCTTTTTTATGCAAAATACGGTATTATTGTTCATATCAAACACCAGAGGTCAAATACTATGTCTATAACAATAAAAGAAATAGCCAGATTAGCGGGAGTTTCTCCAAGCAGTGTATCCCTGGTTCTAAACAACAGACCAAATAGAATTTCTGAAAATAAGAAAAATCTTATCCTGCAGATTGCTTATGATAACCAATATATCCCAAATGCGGCTGCACGCAGTCTGGTAACCAGAAAAAACAATACGTTCGGGCTTCTGATCCCTGATATAGAAAACCCTTTCTTTTCCAAATTATCAAAAACTTTAGAATTGCAGCTCAGAGCGGAAGGATATTCATTGATCATCGTCAATTCCAACGATACATTTGAAGGAGACATGATTTTAATTGACCTTCTGGCAGCTAAAGGAATCGACGGAATATTTGTGGTAATTTCCAATGAATCCTATCTTCATCAGGATATTATCGAACAGAAATTATCACAGCTTAATCTTCCATTTGTAATGGTTGACCGCATATTTGACTCATTTTCATGTAATAAAATATATTTTGATAATGTTGAAGGTTCTTATATTGCAACGAAGTATCTTCTGGAGAAAGGCCACAGAAAGATTGCCTGTATCTGCAATACTTTCATTTCCAACAACTCCCTTTCCCGTATACACGGATACCGGAATGCAATGAGGGAATATGGAATCAAGGTGCCGAAAGAGCATATCATACCTGCAAACTACCGCATAGAAGGCGGGTATGAAGCCGCTAAGCAAGTCCTTGACACGGACTGCACCGCCATATTTGTATGCAATGACATGATGACCCTGGGGATTTTAAGATACTTTTCGGAGCAGGGTATCCATATACCCGAAGATTATGCCATAGTAAGCTATGACAATCTGCTGTCTGATTATTTATTCGGAATTGAAATATCAAGCGTGAACCAGGACGTGGAAGAGCTTGGAATAAATGCCTGGAACATCATGAAAGAAGCGGCCATACAGGACAAGAAAAAAGAGACAAAGCAAAAAGAAATATGTTTAATGCCTACACTGGTCATTCATTGAGACAGTCATACCGTATATAATAAAAAGGCATGTTCCAAAGCTATGCATGAAAACTCATAGCTCTGGAACATGCCTTCTCTTATTTTCACTTCAGAGAAATTCCTCCATCTCATCCTCCATCTGCCTTAAGGCAATGGCATACTTTTTAAATTCCTCTGCTGCCTGTTCCCTTTCTTCCCCCTTATAGCAGATCCGGTGCTCCATACTGGCCCATAAGTCCATGGACATGGTGCGCAGCTGTATTTCTACCGGGTAATATTCCATACCATCGGTGTGATAGACTGGAACTCCAAAAACAATGTGGAAGCTTCTATAGCCATTGGGCTTTGGATTGTCAATATAATCACTTTCCTTTATGATCACAATATCCGACTGCTTCTTTAACAGGCTGACAATAGCATAGATATCCGTGATGAAATAGCAGATGACCCGGATACCGGCAACATCCGTCAGATAGTTTCTGGCCGAATCCGCGCTGGCCTCATATCCGTTCTTATCCAGCTTGTTTTCAATGCTTTCCTTTTGCTTAATTCTGTACTGGATATGATGGATGGGGTAATTCTGGTTTTTTCTCCTGTAATCATTATTCAGAACATCCACTCTCACACGAATGTTTTTAAGCGCATCTTCATAGGGCTGGATAAAACAGAGATACTCTTCTTCAGTCATATTCCACCTCCCAGGCATTTCCTTGTCACAATTATTAAGTATACCGTTTTTTTGTGTCCATATGGTGTCCATAGTATGAACTCCACATAAAAGCGTCCAAGCTGATATACAAAAAAAAGCCGGAAGGGATAACGGGGATCCCTGTCCGGCTGCCAGCAGGAATTATTCCTGCCGGTCTTGTGTTTCTTTCATTTCTATCTCTTCGTTCTCAGGCATCTCTTCCTGATGCTCGTCCCCTTTTGCCATCAGAATGCTGCTTACAGGCTCTTCCTCATCTGCAAACAGCGGCTTAAGCTCGTCCCCTTTCTCCTCTTCCTCTTTTGGAATATACTGATTAAACACGGGAGCCAGGATATAGGAGTTAATAAAAGCCAGCAGCGGAAAGCCAAACAGCATGAATATCATCAGCATCGGAGGTACCATAAGCAGGAATGCAGCCGCAAACAAAGCCCCGTCAATGGCAATCATACCAATGGTGCGGAATAAATGGCGCAGAGACATAAAAAAGGCGTTGAAAAAGGTACGCTTTACCGTATTGAAAAATCTGGCCTGAAGTGGGAAAATATACGTTAAAACAGCCGCATAAATCAGAACCATTGCCAGGAACACGGTAAGCATCACTGTCCGAAAGGACCCGGATCCTGTAAACAATCTGGTAAAGAAGTACAAGTCAACCCCAAGGATCAATCCTACAACCAGAAGGATAAGCCAGATGATCGTGGACTGCTTAAAGTTTTCTTTAAATGACTTAAAAAAAGAACGGATGGTATAGCCGTCATCATCTCTTGCAAGCTTTAAGGTTACATAATATACGGCTGTGGTAGAAGCTCCTATGGTAAAAATAGGAATGCTGCATATCAGCCATAAGATATTTAAAATTATCAGATCTCCAAATTTACCGATAAACCGCCATACCGGGTTATCATAATTAAAAAAACCAGAAAACATACGTTCTTCCCCTTTTCATAGTGGCATTAAAAGATATTATATAGGATTTACCCTTAAAAAGCAAACATTCTTTCTTATTTCACCAAAATTTTATTTTTATTTTAATGAAAATCCATGGTTGTGTGATATAATTAAAAAAGTACCTTTAATAATAAAGAAAGAGGCATAAAAATGACCCCATACGAAGACAAAACCCTTAAAGACTCCATGCGGGAGGAACGGGACAAGCTGAAAAATATGAGTGTGAAAGACAGGCTCTGGTACATCTGGGAATATTACAAGATCCCCATCATCATAGCTGTTGTGTCCGTGATTTTTATCTCTTCCATCGGTTCAGCCATATATAACAACCGGTTTGAAACTGCTCTTTCCTGCGTCATTTTTAACAGCAGCCCCGCCGGTGAAACCGATTCTGTTGATGATTACTTTAACCAGGGCTTCCGTCAGTACATTGACCTTAATGAAAATGCAAAGATCGAGGTGGACTACTCCATGTCCCCGACCTTTGACGAATCCTCCATGAATGAATTTACCTATGCCCAGCTAGCCAAAATCACAGCTATGATATCCAGCAAGAGTCTGGATGTTATGATCGGAAAACCGGAAACCATAGATCACTTCGGTGAAATGGGCGGATTTGTTGACTTAAAGGAAATCCTCCCTGCAGACGTTTACGACAAGGTAAAGGAGCACCTCTATTTTGTAACCAATCAGGAAACCGGCGAAAACATGGCCTGCGGTCTTCTCATCGGAAGCACGGATTTCTGCGATAAAACCGGCCTTATCATCGATGAGCCGATTCTTACCGTCATGAGCAATTCCACTCATACAGACACAGCCGTGGAACTGATCCGCTATGTGTTCGGGCAATAAGCCGGAACCCCAGATCTTCAGCCAGCTTTATTGACGCTAAGTTCCGTTCGTCGATCCTTGCATAAATCTTTTCTGAAACAGCCAGGGCAGCGTAGGAAAGAATGGCCTTGCAGGCTTCCTTTCCATATCCCTGCTGCCTGTATGGGGAAAATATGTGATATCCCAGTTCCACCGGGGTATCATTCTTTTTTATTGCCCTTAAAAACTCTTCCTGCCCGGTAAGTTCAAAGTTGGATATCCCCGCCTTTCCCACAAGCTTCCCTTTGTCATGGTCAACTACGGCCCAAATACCGTACTCATAAAAGCCGTATTGATGGCAGATGTAATCCTTTAGTATTTCTTCCGTTGAAAAAAGGAAGCCCGACTTCCCAGCCTCAGGCTCATCTGGTATGGAGACATAGTCCTGGGAGACGAATTCCCGGATCGTCAAACGCTGGGTTTTAGCAATATTCCACGGAAGTCCCTCTCTTCTCCTGATGACCCGCTCTAAAAACGCATCATCAATGTCATCAAGATTCTCTGCTACATAGGAGGCAGGGGCAAGGTTCTGGTCCGTTCGTTCCCGGTCCCATAAACCAACAATGGCCCTGCCTTCCGCAAAAGCAGAACGCAGGGCCTCATGATCATCGGATATGGTAACCTGGAAAGTCTTTCCTTCTACTATAATATCCCGATCCCAGATCATCGCCTTAGCAGGTCTCCGGTTCCGGATATTCTTCCCCAAAGGTTTCCACTGTCATGGACTGGATCTTCTGCTCTTTCATGGGGCGGTCATTATAATCGGTTTTCACATCAGCAATTTTGTTTACAATATCCATGCCTTCCGTAATCTTACCGAATGCAGCATAGGAGCCATCCAAATGAGGAGATGCCTTGTGCATAATGAAAAACTGGGAACCGGCAGAATTGGGGTTCATGGCTCTTGCCATGGAAAGCACTCCCTCAGAATGCTTGAATGCATTGGTTACGCCGTTCTGGCTGAATTCTCCTTTAATGGAATAGCCAGGACCTCCCATTCCGCTTCCTTCCGGACATCCGCCCTGAAGCATAAAACCATTGATAACCCTGTGGAAGATCAGTCCGTCATAAAAACCTTTTTTAATCAAACTGATAAAATTATTTACTGTGTTTGGTGCAATCTCCGGATAAAGTTCTGCTTTCATCACATCACCGTTATCCATTGTAATCGTAATAACCGGATTTTTCATATTTTTTCCCTTTCTGCTTTTCTGCCCATGTTCTTTGGGCATAAAGGTATACCTTTAAAGTATTTATAGCGTCAGATTCCGCATATGGCTATATTTTATCAAATACTCCTATATTTGTATAGTCCCATTTGAATACAGTCCCAGATATATCCTATCGTTCATACTTTGTTAAAATTTCATTCAAAAACCTTTTACACAAACAACATGATTTCTTCATGTTTCATGGATATACTTAAAACATAAAATACAAATTGCTTATAAGATTTTTTTCATAATACTCGAGCTGGTAATTTATTATCAGCTCTCCTCCCTTTTTGAAATAACTTTTTGAAAAGCGTATTGCATGACCGGTTCCGAGAATCAGTCATGTAATACGCCTTTTTTATTTGGTCATGCAATTATAAGGATAGCTGCCGCCTGCAGAACATCTCGGACACGCTTCATTTCTCCGGGAAGATCAAGGCTGAGAAGGCTTAGCTCCGGAATGGGGCCGGAACGGCTTTTTATCAATAAGCTTTTTGCCGCCCCGGCTTGCTTCTATAGGCCGCCCAGATTCACAAGTTCCGGGGATTGGGCGCAATTCTCAAAAAGACTAGCCATTCCAACCTGTATATTGTCATAAGTCTTGAAAAAATATTCACAGGTAGAAGTATTGATAAAAGCTGTATATTTGGTGTAATCATAAGTATTCCGGCTGGTTACAACTGCTCCTTTCGGTATGGTAACGCTCTCCATGACATGAAAGCATGAAACAACCGCTTCCATACGGCTTTGAGGTATGGGAATAAATGATTTTAAATAAGCGGTCCTGACAAAGCGTTCCGGAGACGTGTACCCTCCCGGCAGAGTCTGTGTACCTCCCGCCTGTCCAAATGGAGTCAGCCGGACATTTCCCCAAGTAGTCTCCTCGGACTGATAGGGAGTAGCCTCTATGTAATTTCTTAGATTCGTCTTATGCCACCGATAATCGGGACTGTTCGCCATAACACCAATGGAATTTGCTAATACTTCCATACCTCTTTCCGTCTGCTCTATGACGACACACTCCCCACTTCGGTCTACTGCCATCCAATGCAATGGAGCCACAGTCTTTGTAACCGGATCTTCAAGACCTACAATTGAGAGATTCTTCATTAATTGCCGTAAATCACCGATATCTGCACATCTTCCCAAAATATAGTGAAGGAAATCAATGGAAGCAATCTGTTCTCTGTCCCCAAGGGCCTGCCAGGTATCATAATGGGCATAGCCTGCAAAATAAAGAGCCGCAGCAGCAAACCCCATTTCATTAACCCCATCAAAAAATCCCAGGTCCCCATCCAGTTCCTGTCCAATTCCGATAAAGCTGTATACATCATGGATTTTCTCCATATTTAATGAGTTATCCCATTCATAATTCTTCGGGATAATGTAAAGATGAGGCTGAATATCATAAGAGAAATCCATATTTCTTCCAAAAAAGGTTTCCCCTTGCCGGGATCTTAAAGTAAAAGCCGTACACATACAAACTACCTCCCATACTGTAAATTGCTTACTTATTTATATGGGAGACTGTGGTTTTTATGTATGTAAATAGGGATAGGACTGATCTACCTATGCAATATTTTAGCTGCTTATCATTTTCGGCGTCGGAACACTGTTCCTGCGTTTTTTTGGTGTAGATGGGATCTGGGGCATCTCTGCCTTCGCATTTATTCCCGCTATCTGCTATATGAATCCCGGATTATTTATCTCACTGGCACAGCAATACGGAGAGCCTGAGGATATGGGCATGATGCTGCTTCCACAGCTTTTCTGCATGTCCGTCTGGTCCATCCTCGTATTCAACCTTTCCGGCGGCTCGGATGCTGTCAACTGGATGTCAGCCATTAATGTACTGATACCATTCTTTCTTGGTATGCTGCTGGGAAATCTGGATCTGGAATTTATTAAATTTATCAAACCGGCTTCCACCATCTGTCTCGTGCTGATGGGTTTTGTATTTGGAGCTGCCATTAATTTAAAAACTGCTTTCCACGCCGGTATACGCGGAATTGTCCTCGCACTGGTTATATTTGCTATCAATCTGGTGTTTATGTATTTTCTGGCTGACAAGGTCATCTTAAAGAGACCCGGCTGGGTTGGTGCAGGCCTATGTGCTACCACAGGAGTCGCCTGTGTGGATCCTTCTCTCATGGCGGCGGGCAATGAGGCATACGTAGGATATATACCTGAAGCGGTTTCCTTGCTTGCTCTTACCTTTTTGATTACAACCCTGATATCCGCTGTTATGTGCAGGATGATCTCAAATAAATCAAAAAGTCCTGAAGCGGCTGAGCCCAAACAGGCAGCCTGACCTATACATTTCATGGAAGTAATCAAAAGGTACCTTTGTATTCTGTAAGTGATTTAAAAGACGCTATGAGTTGTCATAATGCTCATAGCGTCTTTCTGTTTTTCATTTCCAAACTTATTTAAGCAATCAAATACTAAACAGTTTGCCCAGACTCTCACTGGAACAGATGGCATCAATGATTTCTTCCAGTTTTTTGTGGGTTTCAGGATTCCAACACTTCTTTTAACTCATCCATGCCTTCTACAGGCTTCATGCACGTCCCATTTCGACAGACATAATAATTACTTCCTTCAGGCGGAACCGGATAATCCGCCGTAAATGGAGCTGCCTCTGACAGAGCTGCCACGTTCCGGGGAGTTTTTAAAATCATGCTGACATCAGGCTTCCGGCTTCTCTGCAAGATTTGTATCTCTTCTAATATAGAACCCTCAGCGGATACACATACAATTTCCGTAGACGGATACAGGATGCTTTGAAATGCAAGCAGGGAAAAGCAGTAGTTTGCTGGGCTTTTCTCCACTTCCTGCGTCAGGTAAGATACCTGCTTTTCCAGAACGTTCTGCCATTTTATTTTACCGGTTAGGTGATAGAGCCTGCTGATTACATATGCAGCAACCGAATTCCCTGAAGGAAGCGCGCCATCGTAAACCTCCTTCGGACGGCTTATTAGTTTATCCCTGTCATGGGCATACATATAAA
This sequence comes from Hungatella sp. UBA3048, assembly GCA_002367105.1. Taxonomy (GTDB): domain Bacteria; phylum Bacillota; class Clostridia; order Lachnospirales; family Lachnospiraceae; genus Lacrimispora. Next base: position 157,091 of record DFCS01000029.1, on the reverse strand, counting down.
AGCCTCCCTGATCTTCATCAAAAAACAATTCAAGCATCTTTTCTGAGATTTCAGCGGCAATATTAAGATATTTGATATCAAAGGAAGCCTCATATAACTCCAACAGGCCAAAGGCATAAAAAGCGTAATCGTCAAGCTGTCCGTCGTGATCTGCCTGCCCCTCCCTGTAGCGGATAAAGAGCCTGCCCTTTTCAGAGGTCAAATTCTTTTCTATAAACGCCTGCGCATTTTTTGCCGCTTCGAGACACCAGTCATCTCCCAGTACCTCATATGATTTTGCAAGCGCCCCTATCATAAGTCCATTCCAGGAGGTTAATATCTTATCATCCGTATGAAGAGATGTCCTTGTTATGCGGTAATCATAAAGCTTTTTACACAGATTCTCTACTTTATCACTGCTGGCGCCATAATTTTCATTTTCAATGAGATTTGGAATATTCTTTCCCTCAAAATTTCCTGCTTCCGAAATTCCAAACCAATCACAGAATTCATCTGCATCGCCGTTAAAAACCTGTTCGATCTCTTCCTTCTGAAACGTATAAAACTTTCCTTCCACCCCTTCACTGTCAGCGTCCTGACCACAGTAAAAACCGCCCTGCTCATCAGTCAGCACGTCCCGGATGTAACGAATGATTCCCCGGGATACTTTTGTATAAAGGTTGTCCCCAGTTATGGCAAAGGCTTCCGTGTAAGCATACAGCAAAAGCGCATTGTCATACAACATTTTTTCAAAATGGGGTACTAACCACTTTTCATCTGTGGAGTAACGGGAAAAACCGCCTCCAATGTGGTCGTATATTCCACCCCGGTACATTTGTCTGAGGCTCTTTTCTGCAGCAAGAAGGGCATCTTTATCTCTTTCAAAATAATAATGCCTTAAAAGGAAAAGCAGATTATGAGGCATGGGAAATTTAGGTGCCCTTCCAAAGCCACCCCATTTCTTATCAAAGGACCTTGTTAACTGGCTTGCTGCTGACAGAAACAAGTCTCTGTTCGGTTCCCTTCCCTCATGATTAACAGCTGTCCCTTCCTTGTCTAAATATCCGGTTATCTCATCTCCCGCTTCCAAAAGCTTATGTTTCTCATTTTCCCAAAGCTTCCGGATAGAAGTTAAAACATCCAGAAGACCAGCGGATCCCCATCTTGAATATTTAGGCAGATAAGTCCCGGCATAAAAAGGTTTTTGATCCGGCGTCATAATGATCGTCAGAGGCCATCCGCCGGAACCTGTGAGAGCCTGGCAGACTGACATATATACGGAATCTATATCCGGCCGCTCTTCCCTGTCTACCTTTATCGCCACATAAAATTTGTTAAGAACATCCGCCGCCTCCTGGTCTTCAAAAGACTCATGAGCCATGACATGACACCAATGACAACAAGATTTCTATAACCAACGTTAGGAATACCCAATAGATAAGAAAATAGGCTTATCTTCTGCTTTTGCTTTCGTAAATGCTTGTTCACACCAAGGCCACCAGTCAACTGGATTATAAGCGTGTTGAAGTAGATAAGGACTTTTTTCATGTATTAATCTATTGGGTATCTTGCTAGTTGTCATAGTGCATCACCTCCTTAAATAAAAATATAACCTTATTATACCCAAACAAAAAGTGACTATGTAAGCCACATAGCCACTAATAACACATTTTGAGACCTCCTTTTATTATATAATTTTGTCATATAATATGCTTAGAGTATTTAGAGAATCATTTAGCTATTTTACCATTGGCTTCACCACTTTCATAAACTTCCATCCATATGATATCACCAGGCATCTCGATGGTTCAACCTACAACATTTTTCAGAATCAAAAATACGCCACTTACTAACCCCAGAGCTCATTGGCATCGGTCGCACTCCGGTTCAATCGTGAGAAATCTGTTTTAACGAATGAATTGGTGGATAATAATAAAAACACCAGTCCGATCGTTAAAATGATAGCAAAGGTCATAAACGGGGTAACTATAAAGCCGTTAATATCAACTACAAGCCCTTCATTCTTAAGTTCAGCAATGGAAAGATTGGTTTTTTCCAGAACAATCATGCGGAAAAATGCGGTAGCATAAGTCATGGGATTCATGTAGGCGACAAACCTAAGGGTATCGGGCAGCATCGATAAGGGAATATAGGCCCCGGAAAGGAATGTAAGGGGCATTGTTACGGCGGTCTTGACGATCTGGAAGGTTTGACCGTTACGAACCTTAGTTGCCATAAACAACCCTGCGCCTGAAAAAGCAATACCAATAAAAATCATTGATATGAGAATATATAACGGTGTAGTCCAGGAAGTGAACTTAATCCCGGTCAATAATCCTACCGCCAATATTAATACCCCTTGTAAAGTAGAGACTGTAGCGGCAGATAATAATTGACCCATTGCAACAGCAATCCTTTTAGCCGGAGAAACCAACACCTCTTTCATAAACCCGCTGACCATATCGTCAACGGTTGATGATGCTAAATTCAGCGCACTTTCAAACACCGTGGTTATGATAACGCCGGAGAGCATATAAGAGATGGGATTTTCAATAAAATCATTTTTAAATATAGCACCAAATACATAAACAAAGAAAAAAGGAAATATCAGCGAAAGAACCAGCCCTGTTTTATTTCTCACAAAGGCTTTTAAGCCTCTCTTCCACAATGCAAACACAGTATTCATTTTAAGTATCCTCTCTTATCTTTTTGCCTGTTATCTCCAAAAAAACATCATTAAATGTACCTTTTTTGATCTCTATATTAGTAACGTATTCTTTATGAACGCTGAGAACCTCCAATAAACCGGCCAGATTTTCGGCCTCTACTCTATAATAGCCATCTTTTTTTATATAATTCAAATCATATTCTGCCAGCAGACGTTCAAGCGCTGCTTCATTTTTTGTGCTGATATATGCCTTGTCTCTTGTGTATTTTTTCTTCAAAGCGTAGGGCGTATCATGAGCCACGATAACACCACCGTCGATGATTGCAACTTTACTGCATATTTCTGCTTCTTCCATATAATGTGTTGTAAGAAAAATTGTAATATTTCTTTCCTTCTGAAGCTTAATAATATACTCCCATATATGTGCCCTGGTCTGCGGGTCAAGCCCTGTTGTAGGCTCATCAAGAAATAAAACTTTGGGATAGTGAATCAATCCGCGGGCAATTTCTACACGCCGTTTCATTCCACCGGACAAGGCCGCAACCAGTTTTTTTCTTTCAGCCACCAGATCCACCAGCTTTAAAACGAATTGTATGCGTTCTTCTACTTCACTTTTAGGGATATTATAGAAAACGCAGTGCATTTTTAAATTCTCTTCAATGGTCATTTTGGCATCCAGGGTCGAATCCTGGAACACCACTCCTATTGTTGATCTGACCTCACTTTTTTGTCCGGTAACATCTTTTCCATCGATCAAAAGTGACCCTGATGTTTTTTCAAATATGGTGCACAACGTATTAATTGTTGTGCTCTTTCCAGCACCATTCGGCCCCAGGAAAGCGAATATACTACCTTCTTCCACGTCAAACGATATATCATTTACGGCAACAAAATCGCCGTATCTTTTTGTGAAGTTTTTAACTTGGATTATTTGGTGCATACGATTTTAGCTCCTCTATCGATTGTATTGTGTTTATTGGGTTTTACATAGCTTCAACATGGTTTGTACGTATCATATTTTCAATAACCCCACCACTCCAGCTTTCCCTTTTTTTGGAAAAATCATGCTTTATTATAACATGGAAACTTAAAATACAAAACCAAAGGTTGAAAACAATCGATAATATTTGCAGTCAATTGAAGAATGGCGTATATACTATGAATTGATGGGGCGAGATGAAAAGGTAAAAATGATTGATGTATACCTGTAGATTACGATTGAGAAAAACCCGCTTACGGAAGTCCTATAAGACTTTCCTTAAGCGGGTTTCTTATGCTGATATTCCGGCATTATCTGCGGCTTAATAGAATTTCATCAATTAAGCCATATTCCTTTGCCTCCTCAGCCGACATATAACGATCCCGTTCCATATCTTCCTCAATTTTCTTCAACGGCTGACCTGTCAATTCGCTGTATATCCCATTAAGCTTTGCCTTTGTTTTTTCTAGCCAGTCACTATGGATTTTAATATCTGTAGCCTGCCCCTGCAGCCCACCGGATATTGACGGCTGGTGAATCAGTATCTCACTGTTTCTAAGGGCAAAGCGCTTTCCCTTCTCCCCTGATGCCAGAAGTAAGGAAGCCGCACTTCCCGATTGACCTATACTAATGGTGGAAACATCACATTTAATGTTATTCATAGTATCCATAATAGCGAACCCATCTGTTACAGATCCCCCGGGGCTGTTGATATATAAGTGAATATCCTTATTAGGATCGGTAGATTCCAGAAAAAGCATCTGTGCTATAATCAGACTTGCTGTATCATTGGTCACTGTGCCGTTAAGCATGACAATACGGTCATTTAGCAGCCTGGAAAATATATCATACGACCGCTCTCCGCGAGCTGTCTGTTCAATTACCATTGGAATAAGATTGTTCATAGAAACCTCCCGGATTATTATGCAGACATATTCATGGTCCTATTGAAACGGCTGCTTAAATCAATCACATGATTGGAATTGCCGCTATACCTTTTCCGGTATTTTCCCGGCGTCAATCCATAAATCTTTAAAAAAGCTCTTGAAAAGGATTCCTGAGAAGCATATTGATATTCCAGGGCGATATCGATAATCGGCCTGTCTGTCTGGACTAGCTCACCCGCCGCCTTCTCCATCCGCCTTCTGGTGATGTATCTGGTAACGGATTCTCCTGATACCTTGTGAAAAATCCGATGATAGTGGTATTTTGACAGATAAGCTCTTTTTGCAAGATCATCAAGATCTATTTTACCATTTAAGTTTTCCTCGATATATTTAAGCGAATCCCCTACTTTTGAACGATAATCCATATACCTGCTCCTTTCCAAAAATATATTATCATTATATCCTCTTTCGGGAATTATTTCTTGATAATTTTTGCTTAAATGCAATCCGGTCTTTTCACCGTATTCCAGGATTGTTACAACCAAGTCCTGATATGGATTGTGGAATTGTGCTGCGGGATATGGTATGATAAATGCAACTGAAAACTCGTATAAGCCAGCAAGGAGAAACGATTAAAATGAACTTTGTAATAACCGATAAAATAAAAGAACAAGATGAGAAAATCATTTACCAAGGCTTATTGGACTATAATTTAGCCAGAATAGAGGACAAGAATCCAAGAGATTTAGGAATCTATTTGCAGGACGAGACAGGTGAAAAAGTTGGGGGACTGATTGGAAATACACACGGCAACTGGTTATTTGTGAAATATTTATGGGTCAAGGAAGATCAACGGGGGCAAAAGATCGGCAGTGAGCTTTTAAAACAAGCGGAAGAAACGGCGAAGGAACGAGGGTGCAGGTACGCATTTCTGGATACTTTCAGTTTTCAGGCGCCTGCCTTCTATGAAAAGCACGGATACAAGAACGTGTTTACTCTAGAAGATTACCCTGTCACAGGAAAGCGTTACTATCTATCTAAAAATTTATAAATGTATTATCGGGAAGGGGTGGAAAAGTCATTGAAGAACGTTCATAGAATAGAATTTCATACGGGAAGCAAAGAAGAATTATTCCCAGATTTTGCGCCAGATTTTCCATATACTGCTTCCTGCTCCCAATTGGATCAATTTATGGGACGTTTTGTTCCATGGCATTGGCACAAGAACGTGGAGCTGTTTTATATGGAAAGCGGAAAAATGGAGTACTGCACACCAAAAGGAAGAACAATATTCCCCGCAGGTTCCGGCGGCATGGTCAATTCCAATGTGCTTCACATGGCAAGGCCCCAGGCGGAATCAGAAAAAAACATTCAGTTCCTTCATATTTTTGATCCTTCCTTCATAGCCGGTCAACATGGAAGCCGGATCGAGCAAAAATACGTTACGCCGATTACCGCCGCCCCACAGGCTGAGATCATTGCCTTATATCCTGAGGATCCGGTACAGGCGAAAATTTTAGATACCATTCGTGAATCTTTTCACCTGTCCGAACATGACTTTGGATATGAAATTAAATTGAGAGAGGTATTATCTGACATATGGCTCCAACTTTTCTCCATATCTCGTCCCCTATTGGAAGAAAAAGGACTTTCCAACAAAACGAATGACAAAATAAAAACGATGATGGTATATGTCCATGAGCATTATGCGGATAAAATATCAATTGCAGAGATTGCCGCTGCCGCTTATTCCAGCGAGCGGGAGTGTTTCAGGGTATTCCACGACTGTCTGCACATGACACCGGTGGAATATATCAAAACCTATCGTTTACAAACGGCCTGTCATATGCTGGCAAGCAGCAGGGAAGCAATTACGTATATAAGCCACGCCTGTGGATTAGGAAGCAGCAGCTACTTTGGGAAGGTCTTTCGGGAGTATACCGGCTGCACCCCCCTGGAATATCGCCGCAAATGGCAGGAAAATGATATATAACGGCAGAAATAATATATTTATTCGAAAAAGATTGCACTATAATGATACCTGTAAAGGTAATAGGGCAATCTTTTTATTATAAAATCATTGCCGTCACCAAATAATCACTGTCTTTCATAATGGAGGGTTTGTAATGATAAAACTGAATATTTTGAATATGGATAACTTTTTACAAACAGTAAATGCGTGCAGTGATGCGGTTAATATCCTGTACCCGGACGGAAGAAAAGAAAATATCAACAAACACTATGGACTCCAGAACCAGCTGCTTCATCAGTACAGAGAAAACAAAAACTTCCTGAGTCTTTCACTGGATATTCCGGCTCCAAAGGATTATATGAGCATTATCTCCTACTATACAGGAGATTGCTGACAATTGCTTGCAACTAATTCATCATAAAGGGGTCTGACCGCTATTTCGGTCAGGCCCCTTCCCCATTCAGCGGCGGGTGCATTTCAGTGCCCATTCCTCTGCATTTCCCGGAACCGTTACCTCCTTCATCAGAAAAATAATAGCAATGATGTTAGGAAGCGCCATCAGTCCATTCCAGATATCTGAAAATTCCCACACTGTCTCAAGCTTTGCCATACACCCAAGGAACACGGCCCCCAGATATAGCAGGGTATAAACCTTTCCCCTTAAAATGCGCTGCAGTATGTAAAGAGTTCTGCGTTCTTTTAAACGCTCCGCCAAATATATGGCGGCCTGACGTCCCAGATAATACCATGCAATGATGGTAGCAAAAGCAAATATCAGCATGGCTCCTGATACCACATACTCCCCAAGTAATCCTAGGCGTTTTGAAAAGCAAAAGGCAGTGAGAGCCGCTCCGTCATAGCCTGAGCCGGCCGCATCTCCTTCCGTCATGCACAGGATCACAAAGGCGGTCATGGTGCAGATCAAAATGGTATCAAAAAACACCTCAAACATGGCCCACATTCCCTGCTGCTCCGGAGTCGTATCCTCTGCTGCGCCATGAAGAACTGCCATGCTCCCAAGTCCTGCTTCATTGGAAAATACACCTCTGGATATGCCGTATTGCAAGCTTTTGCTGATTTGATAGCCTGCAACTCCTGAAAAAGCAGAAACCGGGCGAAAGGCATCCTGAAAAATACATTGAAAAATATATGGGATCTGATCGTAACAGGACATGATCACAACCATGGAAAACAGCATATAGGCACCGGCCGAGATGGGAATAAGCCGCTCGGAAACAAAGGCGATTCTGGCAATCCCTCCCAGTACCACCAATAATACGGTTCCAGTCAGCACGATCCCGATGGGAACCGGCGGTATGCCAAAGGAATACTCAAGAGTTTCCGCAATGGAGTTGGACTGTACCATGCTTCCCATTCCAAGAGAAACCATGATACAAAGAAAGCTGTATAGCATTCCAAGTACGGGAAGCTTAAGCCCCCTCTCCAAATAAACCATAGGCCCGCAGATCCAGGCACCGTTTTGATCACGGTAACGGTAACGGATCCCCAGCATAGTCTCCGCATAGCCTGTCATCATACCGATTCCGGCTGAGACCCACATCCAGAATATAGCACCCGGACCGCCGGCTGTAAGTGCGGTGGCCACACCGGCGATATTACCAGTCCCAATGGTAGCTGCCAAAGCCGTACAGGCTGTCTGGAATTTAGTCACTTCCCCTTTTTCTTCTCCCTCATCCTCCTGTATGCTTCCAATGGTATGCTTCCACCAAAATGGGAATTTTCTAATCTGAAAAAAACCCGACTTTACCGTAAAAAAGATTCCGGTTCCCAAAAACAAAACCAAAAGCCACGGCCCCCACACCATTTCATGTATACGATGTATCATAGGATCAGCTCCTGAACGCTCTCTTTAACACTTATTCGACCCACCCGGCCAGTATGAAAATTTCCAATGTTTTTTACACAAAATAAAATTTGATATGGTATAATCTCCATATAAGCAATGAGCAGTGCGAATTAGAACACAGAAAAATTTTCGTCGTGCTCGCACGTAAGAAAAATTTTCTGTGTTCTAATTCATAGGGCGAAAGCCCGTGAGCGAACGAATCCGCAGGATTCGCGAGCTGCACTGCGGACTCGCGGGCTGCACTACAGATTTGCGAGCTGCACTTCAGACTCGCGGGCTGCACAACAAATTTCGCGAGCTGCAAATAAATGCGAGGTGAACAATATGCCTGGTTTTACCACTCACTATCTGCTAGGAGTCAAGGTTTTCAATGACATGCCTAACACCCCTTTAAAACGTATAATCTCCAAATACAGATGGCTTTACCAGCTCGGCCTCCAGGGACCGGATATATTTTTTTATAATATACCCATTCTCCGCCACCGGGATTACCGCAACGTAGGTTCCTATATGCACGAAAACCATGTACATGACTTTTTTGTTTCCTGCTTAAACCACTTATCCCAGATCGAGTCCAAACAGCAGAGAGAGCAGGCCATTTCTTATATGAGCGGTTACTTCTGCCATTACATCGGGGACTCCATCTGCCACCCTTACGTGTACGGCAGAATCGAATATGATGTAAAAAACTCCAGCAACTATCATCATGGGCTTCATGCCATGCTGGAGAATGATATAGATGCATTGCTATTGATGAAATACAAAAAGAAAAAACCGTCTCAATTCAACCAGGCGGCCACCATTTGTTTAAACGGCCAGGAATTGCAGTTCATCTCCGGCTTTTTGTCCGTATGCATCAATGAAGCCTATTATCCATTAAACTACCGGAATAATTTCCGGGTAACATCCCAGATGGTATCCCGTTCCATCCTGGCCATGCGCTTAGGATGCAGGACTCTTGCCGATCCTTCCAGCCGCAAGAAAAACAGCATTGAATTTATGGAATCTCTTTTCTTGCGTACGCACCTTGCTTCCAGGAAGCTGGTTACGGATATCCCGCCGGATCCCGTCGTCACCATGAATTTAAACCATGAAACCTGGTGTAATCCCTGGAACCGCCGTCTTGCATCCCAGGCGTCTTTTCCTGAACTCTTCCATCAGTCCATGGTAAAATGCAATGATGTATTTTTTCTGCTGAACGAGGAACTGACCTCGCCGGTTCCACTGGATAACCTGGATCACAATAAGCTTTTAAAGGAGCTTGGCAATTATTCCTACCACAGCGGATTGGCAGTTGATCCATAACGAACACAAAAAAAGGAACAAAAAAACATGGCTGAGGAGCGACCAGAAACCAATTCCTCATCCATGTTTTTTAATTCCTGCATTAAAAATCTATTGTTCTGACTCCGAGCTTTCAGTATCCGTCTCCTCATCCTGGACGGTGGCCTCCGTGATAACAGCCCCTTCCTTTGGAACAATCTTTTCATCAGATCCCTTAGGGATGTCCATATCTACCAGCCAATACTGTTGTTCTTTCATCTTATAATCCGGCATAACAATAAGGTGCATATCATAATCCTTGAAAAATCCGCCATAAGAGGTATCGCTTGATTTTTCATAGGAAAAATCCTGCATAGCAGCCTCGTCACCTAAATGCCGAACTGCTGCATCCGCAAATACGACAGCTTCCTCGGGTGTGGTTCCATCCTTAACAAGCAATGTCAAATCAATGCTTTTCGTCTTCGGTTCTACCTTGTAATTAACGCTTAACGCCATAGGATATTCTTCGTTGTTTACGAACTCTTCATCCATATCATTTCCAATCTGAGCCCAATCCAGAACAATCCCCTGCTGAGTTTCAAAAACAGGCTCTGCCGGAGCTGTGGAATTAAGAATGTGTTTTTCCGTGCATCCGGTCAGCAACATTACCGACATCGCACATATCAATAGAGCTTTGTTCTTCATCATAATCTCCTCCTTATTGAACATCTAACATTATATCGGATGTAATACTTTTTTTGTAGTGGTTTTAGCAAAATGTCAGAAAATCTTCACAAATACGTTAGTGTTTTTACTGGTATAAATACCATTTATTTTCTAAATCCTTTTATTTAATTCTTGCATTTTCTGGTTATCCATGGTATCATGTTCAATATCAATATTATATTTATTTTTTTGAACACTTTAGGAGGCTATGTACATGGAACACAATGAGAAAAAGGCTTTGTTTAAAAAGCTGGATTGGATAACGACCCTGATTCCTTTTATTAGTATCATTCTTTTATGCCTTGTTTTTACCATATATCCCAGCAAGTCTGCGGATACACTGGCTGCTATCCGTACATTTTTAGGAGATGAGCTGGGAAGTTACTATCTTATCATCGGGCTTTTTACCTTCCTTTGCTCCCTGTATATCGCATTTTCCAAATACGGTACCATAAAGCTTGGAAACCTGGAAAAACCCCAATATTCAAATTTTAAATGGGGTACTATGATGTTTACAGCAGGTCTGGCCGCTGATATCCTTTTCTATTCCCTTTGTGAATGGATTCTCTATGCAGGGGAACCACATATCGCGGATCTGGGAGCCATGCAGGACTGGGCCTCCACCTATCCGCTGTTTCACTGGGGCCCTATCCCCTGGAGCTTTTATATGATATTGGCTGCAGCATTCGGCTTCATGCTCCATGTTAAAAAACGGACAAAACAAAAATACTCGGAAGCCTGCCGCCCTCTTTTGGGAAAGCATGTAGACGGCATTTGCGGACAGCTCATTGATTTAATTGCCGTATTTGCCTTACTGGCCGGTACTGCAACCACATTTTCTCTGGCAACGCCCCTTCTTTCCATGGCGGTCAGCAGGGTAACCGGCCTGCCGGATTCCAGATTATTGACCATTGCAATCCTGGTTATTATATGCATCGTTTATACCATTACAGTTTATTTCGGAATGAAGGGCATTGCAAAGCTGGCTGCGTCCTGTACATATCTGTTTTTCGGCCTGCTTCTCTATGTGCTGATCGGCGGTAAGGAAGCCAGATATACCATTGAAACAGGGATCACAGCAGTAGGAAACCTGACGCAGAACTTTATTAGCCTGTCCACCTGGACCGATGCCCTGCGGACCTCTTCCTTCCCTCAAAACTGGACCATCTTTTATTGGGCTTACTGGATGGTTTGGTGCGTAGCCACTCCTTTCTTTATCGGATCCATCAGTAAAGGGCGCACCATTAAACAGACCATCCTGGGGGGATATGTCTTTGGAATCTCAGGAACCTTTACTTCCTTTATTATATTGGGAAATTACAGCCTTGCTCTTCAGACAAAGGGAGTGCTGGATGTAATGGGCATTTATGCTTCCACAGGAGACTTGTACCAGACGATCATGGCAATCCTTGAAACCTTGCCGTTTGCAAAGCTGGGGCTGATCCTTCTGGCAGTTACCATGGTGGTATTTTATGCAACCAGCTTTGATGCCCTGGCCCTGATTGCTTCCACCTACTCTTATAAGGAGCTTCCAGAGGATGTCGAGCCGGATAAACATGTAAGGCTGTTCTGGTCCGTGCTTTTAATGCTGTTTCCCATCGCTCTTATATTTTCCAAGAATTCCATGGCCAATCTGCAGACGGTTTCCATCATTGCAGCATTTCCTATAGGAATTATCATACTCCTCATTATTTTCAGTTTCTTTAAAGACGCAAAGGAATATTTAGATAGCAATAGGAGTTAAGCTTTGTGGTCATAGGCTAAAGTACCGTTGTCCGATGCGGGAAGCTTATAAAAAAAACAAGGGCGGGATTCGTATGAATCCCGCCCTATCATTGTATCCCATGCAATCATAATGACTGACTTATCCGGTAATGCGATCTAATGATATATTTTAATTTCCGTACTGGAATGAGAAGGTACCCGTTGTTCCTCCGGCGGAAGCTTCTTATAATCACCGTAAATCCAGGTAAGGACCTCATGCCAGCCTTTTGGCGCCATCAGCCTGGTATCTTCAAATTCCAGGTCCACTGTTTCTTCACACCATTCCTTCTTAAGCGTCACATAAAGATAATCCGGCTGGTAGTTGCTGTAATACCGAAGGCGGCTCTTTCCCTTCTGATCCTTGACCGCAATCATATGCTGCAGCTTACTTAAGGTTTTCATTGGAATCATTTTCCCCAAAGTAGCCAGCGTGCCTATCACAATTTTATTGACCAGGCTGTACTTTTTATAGTCCAACCGGTATCGGTGGCCCATAGCCATGCCATAGATCAAAGTATGAAGAAGGCGGGTACAGGCAGAGGCTGCCTTGCCCTTTGGAAGCTCATCAATGGTGAATAAGTCCACCCACAGATGGTTTAACTTTCCTTCATAAAACCGCATCTCTTCTGAGTCCTCATGAGTCCGGCTGTTTTTATAGATGATTCTCGTTGTAAAATCATAAAAAGCCGTCCCGCCTCTCAAATCCTTTGGTTCAAGAAGTTCCATCTCTTCCGGAAGCTCCCGGCGCACTACCTTTAAAAAGGCATCAAAATTGGAACGAGTAAACGCCACATCCGCATCATCATCCCAGGGAATAAAGCCTTTATGCCTTACCGCTCCTAAAAGCGTTCCTGCGTCCAGAAGATATTTGATCCTGTATTTCCGGCAGATACGGTCAATTTCCTTTAAAATAGCCAGGTTCGCCTGATGTACCTCCGTTAAATCGTATTCCTTCATGTTTCCTCTTTCCTGCCCTTGTTTTCTTGGCATAAAGGTATACTCGCAGGGTGTTTCCTCTTTCCTGCCCATGCTCTTGGGGTGCAGAGGTATAAAACCCTTATTGGCTCAGCGCCTCCTTAATGGTCTTAGCCATATAATCGATCATCTCATCCGTCATTCCCGGATATACACCTACCCAGAAGGTATCCTCCATGATCCGGTCGGTATTGGTCAGCTGCTGGGCGATCCGGTATCCTTCCCCGGACGCTCTCATCTGGTCAAAGCATGGGTGCTTTGTCAAATTACCGGCAAAGAGCATCCTTGTCTGAACGCCTCTCGATTCCACATACTGTACCACCTGATTCCGGCTTACTCCTTCTTTGCAGGTTATTAAAAAGCCGAACCAGCTTGGCTTCGAGTCCGGACATGCCTCCGGAAGGATCAGCTTGTGAGAAACCTCTTCCAGGCCCTTATGAAGACGGTCGAAATTATGACGCCTTCTCTCTACAAAGGATGGAAACTTGTCAAGCTGGGCACAACCAATGGCCGCCTGCATGTCAGTGGCTTTTAAATTGTAGCCAAAATGGGAATAAACATATTTATGGTCATAACCTACTGGAAGCTCCCCGTACTGGCGGTCAAACCGGTGTCCGCATAAGTTGTCACGTCCGGAAGGACACACACAGTCCCGGCCCCAATCACGGAATGAACGGATTATCTTATTTAACAGTGAGTTGTTGGTATAAACCGCACCGCCCTCTCCCATTGTCATATGGTGAGGCGGATAAAAGCTAGAGGTTCCTATATCACCGATGGTTCCGGAGAAACGCTCTTCCCCGTTTATGGTGTAAGTCGTTCCAAGCGCATCGCAATTATCCTCTACGAGCCACAGCTGATGCCTGTCGCAAAATGCCTTAACCGCGGAAAGATCAAAGGGATTTCCCAGGGTATGGGCGATCATGACTGCCTTAGTCTTTTCTGAGAGCGCAGCCTCAAGCATATTCACATCAATGTTATACTGGGGGATGGTAACATCTACAAATACGGGAACCGCACCATACTGGATCATAGGAGTCACAGTGGTTGGAAAACCGGCTGCTACTGTGATCACTTCATCACCGCGCTTAATCTGGCGTTCCTTTAAAAGCGGTGATGTTAGGGTCATAAATGCCAGCAGATTCGCCGATGAACCGGAATTCACAAGGGAACAGAACCTGACTTTTAAATATTCTGCCAGCTTTTTCTCGAATTCATCGGTATACCGCCCGGATGTAAGCCAAAACTCCAGAGAGCTGTCCACCAGGTTCACCATTTCCTGATGATCGTACACACGGGAGGCATATGAAATGCGGTCTCCTTCTTTAAATGGATCTTTCTGATTGTGGTAAGTGCTGCAGTATTCCTTTACCAGAGAAAGGATCTCCTCCCTCGCCATTTTTTCTGTCTTGTTCTCAAACATTCTATTTTCCTCTTTCTTGCCAATGTTTATCGGGCAGAGCCCAACCCGTATTATTGGGTATAAACTTATATTAATTGAAAAATTCTTTTATCTGCAAGTCCATGAACGTAAGCATATCTGCCTCTTCCAAATAGGCCTTGGTCCATTCCACGGTCTTTTCCACCGCTTCCTTCACCTCATATCTGGGACGCCAGTCAAAAACCCTCTTGATCTTGGAACAGTCCAGCTTTAAGAAGTTGGCTTCATGAGGGCCTCCTTCAAACTTGTCTATCCACTTTATCCCCTGGCCCCAGGCCTCGCAGAACAGATCCGCCAACTCTCCTGTGGTCACGCAGTCTCTGTCATCCGGTCCTACGTTATAATATCCCTGGAACCCGGAGTCCTTATACTGCTTCATCGCAATCGTCATATAAATGGCCAGAGGCTCCAGCACATGCTGATACGGCCTTGTTGAATGGGGATTTCTCACGATGATGTCGTGCCCTGCCTCTGCTGCCCGAATGCAATCCGGAATGATTCTGTCATTGGCAAAATCTCCGCCTCCGATCACATTGCCGGCACGGGATGTGGATATGGCCACACGTCCGTCGGAAAAAAAGGACTTGGCATAGCTGTGGGTCACCAGTTCAGAACATGATTTGCTGTTGGAATAAGGATCATAGCCATCTAATGGATCGTTTTCCCGGTATCCGTACTCCCATTCCTTATTTTCATACACTTTATCCGTTGTAACATTTAAAAATGATTTGACCGAAGGGGTCAGACGGATGCATTCCAGTATGTTGACCGTTCCCATGACGTTCGTCTCATAGGTGTAGACCGGATCCTTGTAAGAGTCCCTGACAATTGGCTGGGCGGCCAGATGAAACACGATTTCCGGCTCCTCCTGTAAAAATACCTTTTTTAAATGCTCCAAATCCCGGATGTCCCCGATTATGGAATTAACGGTATCAGAAAGCCCGATTACTTCAAACAGGTTCGGGTCAGTGGAAGGCATGAGGGAATACCCCGTTACTGATGCACCGGCCTTAACAAGGAGCCGGCTGAGCCAGCTTCCCTTAAAGCCTGTATGCCCTGTGATCAGAACCTTTTTTCCTTTATAAAAATCACAAAATTCGTTCCACTTAATACTTGTCCAGCTTGTCATGCTATTTCTCCCAAATTTTCCATGGCGCCTGTCCGGACTGCCACAAATCTTCCAGCTTCTTCATTTCCCGCTGAGTATCCATGCACTGCCAGAAGCCATTGTGATGGTAGCTCATAAGCTGCCCTTCTGCTGCCAGGCTCTGCAATGGTTCTTTTTCAAATACGGTGGTATCATCCTTTAAATAAGAAAAAATCTCAGGATTTAAGACCATGAATCCTCCGTTGATTAAGCTGTTATCCGCTTCGTCCTTTTCCCGGAAGGAACGGACCACATCGCTTTCGTCAATATCCAGAACTCCTTTTAGCTGGGCGATATTGACGGTAGTCATGGTAGCAGTCTTTCCATGGTCCTGATGGAATTTTAACAAACCCTTTAAATCCACGTCGCAGACTCCGTCTCCATAAGTCATCATAAAAGGCTCATTGCCGATATAAGGCTGGATGCGCTTAATACGTCCGCCGGTCATGGTATTTAACCCCGTATCCACCAGGGTCACCTTCCAAGGCTCCGCATAATTGTTATGTACCTCCATCTTATTATTGGCAAGATCAAAGGTCACATCTGATGTATGCAGAAAATAATCCGCAAAAAATTCCTTTACAACATACTGCTTATACCCAAGGCAAATAACAAAATCGTGAAAACCATATTGGGAATAATACTTCATGATATGCCACAGAATAGGCTTTTCCCCAATCTCAATCATCGGCTTCGGTTTCAAATGGCTCTGCTCACTGATCCTGCTGCCAAAACCTCCTGCTAATAAAACTACCTTCATCACTTCATCCTCCAAATGTTCATTTATTCATACTCTTTGTAAGCCTTACGGTAAAAGTGCATCAGCACCTTTACGACCGGTCCCGGCCACATCTTTGAAAACATATGGGCTTCTTCCCGGAGACGGCTGTTGTCCGCTATACAGGCCTTTGTCGTGGCCTCCCCGTGAACCCGGTAATACAGGATCGGTCTTTCTGCGCTGATAAAACGTCCCGGAAGTCCGGCTAACTGATATAGCGTATCCCAATCCAGGGCAAACTGATAGGGAGAGTTAAAAAGAGACTCTCCTAATCTTTCCTTATTATATGCACACGCAGGGCAGCAGATGGAATTGCCGAACATCAAAACGCTCTTTTTGACCCAGGTTAAGTGGCTGATACGCCGGCAACGCAAAGGGAGCCTGAGAAAGCGTTTGATAAACTCCACCTTTTCAAAAACAGCGGGCTGGTCTCCCCTGATTACCGTATATCCACCTGTAAACAGTGTCATATCCGGGTATTTTTCATAACATTCCAGAAGTTTCTTCACATAATTCTTCCGGTATAAATCATCCTGGTGGGCAATGGTAACAAAACGGGCAGAAGCCTTATTATAGGCAAAATTCCAGTCTTCCCGTATATTGCTTTTCCCATACCGCACAAACAGCGGGACTCCGTACTTGTCCGCTATTTTTTCAATATAAGGGCTGGGCGTTGATGTGCAAATTATAACCTCCGATTTCACACTTTGTTTTAAAAGGGAACGGAGGCAGGCTTCAAGATATGGCGAATCCTTATATGCACAGACCGCAAATGCATGTGGTTTCATATTTTGTCTCCTAATAAATCAAGGGAATATACTTGCATATCCAGTTGATTCATATACTCAAGGTTGAAAGATGCTTTCCTTTTAACCTTGCACCTCAAATGGGCTTATGATTATCTGGCTATGATTATACCATAAATACCGCAAAACATTCCACCATATTCATTATTTTGAAAGAATTTGTCTATCAGGCTGTAAACTTGAAATTTTTGCAGAATCTTGCAGAATGAAGAAAAAATCTTGTATCATTAGAATATCCGGGATCCCCGCTCTCTCACCGTCAGCGAAAGACCGGGATCCCGGTAAAGACTGGAAGGCAGATACCTATTCAGAAACCATGGCAGAACTTGTCCATAAAGTCCTCCATTTCATCCTTCTTTTATGACCGCTAAAACACTGACAGCAGCTTCCTGACCGCCAGATCGGAATCCACACGGACACAGTACTGGATTTCATCATGATCATAGACCGGAATAAAATCTTCATCTCTCTTAATCATGCCGCGGAACTCTTCATTTTCATACTCTACGGCAGCCCTTACCATACGGTATTCGCCGATGGACGGATCCCCGGCAATCACCATGGCCAGCGGATCATGAACCACGCAGCGATCCTGGCACCCCATGGATTGGTAGCTGAACTGGAAATAGTATTCCAGCGCGGACTGCATGTACTGTACAATCTTCCGGTTCTCCTTCCTGCAATACTTGCCCAGCAGGGAAATATCCTGAGCGGATATAAATGTCTCCATTGTAACATCAAGACCTACCACTGTCATGGGAAAACCTGCCCGGAATACAAGATCCGCGGCTTTCGCATCTCCGTATATATTCGCTTCCGCATATGCACTGATATTGCCGGGCTTATGGAAGGCTCCTCCCATGATTACCAAATGCTTAATTTTATATGGAAGCCTTGGATCCTTTTCCAAAGCTGCGGCTATATTCGTCAAACGTCCCAAGGCAACAATGGTTAAATCCCCACAAAGTTCCTCCGCCTTTCCTATTATAAAGTCCGAAGCCTCCTGGTTTAAAGGCTTTTGCTCTGATTCCGGCAATTCAACGTTTCCGATTCCATTGTCTCCATGAATATGAACGGGGTAAGGCTCTTCGGCACCGGTCATGCTCTGGTTTGCTCCCACGATTACCGGAACGTCATAGCCGCATTCAGCCAGTTTTATTAACCGCAGTGTGTTTTCCGCCGCCTGCATGGACGATGTGTTTCCGTACACAGTGGTAAATCCCTCCACATGAAGTTTTTTATTTTTTAAGGCATATAATATGGCTATTGAATCATCGATACCCGTATCGCAATCCACTATAATATGTTTCATCCGTTATGCTTCCTTTCCAATTGCTTACAAAATCGCTGAAAATTATTTACTTCTATCATAGCAGGAATCGTCTGACCCTCTCCCTGCTTATAAAACACTTTATTCCTCTGCCTGCTACAGGGATTTTTTAATAAACTTCTGGAAGCTCTCCTGGGCAGAGTTCTGGGTTCTTTCCTCATCTATCGTGACCAGCCGCCCCTTCTCTACTGCAATTCTTCCATTAATTACCGTATAGTCAACCGGTCCTTTCAGCCCCACCGTGGCCAGGACTGATTTTGGGTCCTCCATGGCTCCCACCAGTTCAAATCGTCTGGTATCCACAAGGAAAAAATCTGCTGCCTTTCCCGGTTCCAGAGTGCCGATGTCGTTCCTTCCCAAGATCCTGGCCCCGCCTGCAGTGGCAAGCTTTAACATCTCATATCCGCTGGGTGCCTTGTGGCCATACTGTAGTCTGTGCAGCAGATACCCCACTCTCATTTCCTCCAGCATATTGGAACCGTCATTGCTTGCGCTGCCATCTACGGCAAGACCTACAGGGATTCCTAAGTCCATCATCTCCGGGATCCTGGCCACCCCGGAGGATAGTTTCATATTGGAAACCGGACAATGGGCGACTCCCGTCTGTGTCCTGGCAAGTGTTTTCAATTCATCCTCATTAAAATGGATCCCGTGGGCAAACCATACATCCTTTCCCAGCCAGCCCAGGCTTTCCATATATTCCAAAGGCCTCATTCCGTAAGTACCAACCGTAAACCGCTCTTCATCTTTTGTCTCTGCCAAGTGGGTGTGCAGACGTACACCAAGGCTTCTGGCCAGCTTTGCTGACTCCCTCATTAAATCAGGAGTTACGCTAAAGGGGGAGCAGGGAGCAAGGGCTACCTGCCTCATGGAAAAAGGAGCCGGATCGTGAAATTGTTCTGCCAGCCTCATGGAATCCTTTAATATAGCATCAATCGTCTGGACCACAGTATCCGGAGGCAGGCCTCCATCCTTTTTGCTTAAGGACATACTTCCTCTGGATGCATGCATCCGTATTCCCAGCTCACCGGCCGCTTCAAACTGAGCCTCAATAATACCATTTCTTCCTTCCGGAAATACGTAGTGATGATCGAAACAGGTCGTACAGCCATTTTTCATTAACTCTCCCATTCCAAGGAGTGATGTAAAATAGACTACCTCTTCGTCAAGGTTCTTCCAAAGTTCGTAAAGGGTTATGAGCCATGAAAAAAGTTCCATGGATTGAACCTTTGGCAGATTTCGGGTAAAAATCTGGTATAAATGATGGTGGGTATTGACTAACCCCGGATACATGGACATATTGGTTCCGTCAAGTATTGTATCTGCCTGCCATTCTTGATCGCTGATATCAGCGATCCTGCCATTTTCTATGTATACATTGGTGTTCTCCAGTACCCTGTCCTGGGAATCACATGTTACGATATAACGGACATTTTTTAACAATATTGAATTTTTCATTGTTACCTCTTTTCCATCCGGTTCCGGTCAGCCGTTTACAGCATCATCTTAACGGGATGCCATGTCTTTTTTAATTATCTGTGTCATTGCTTCTATTCCTACCTGGATCGCTCTGTCTTCCCATTCCCGGGGATAATCCTTATCATCATTGCTATAGCTTTTGTAATTGGTCGCGCTGATCATGACAGAGGACATTCTGATGTCAAGGGAGGCAGCTACCAGAAACAGTGTTGCGCACTCCATGCTGGAATTGGTGGCTCCACCCTTTTCATAAGCTTCCCATTTGTTTTTTAACTCATAATACACCGGTTTTGTCTCAGGAGAAACTTCCGTATAAAAGGAATCCTTTGAGATGGTCACTCCGATATTATAAGGAATGTCAAGCTTCTTTGCCGCAGCTTCCAGTTCTTTTACCATCTCATAATCCGGAACAGCGGGAAATTCCTCAGGCAGATAATGAATCCCTGTTCCCTCCATCCTTACTGCTCCGTTGGGAATGACAACATCCCCCACCTTAACCTTTGGGGAGGTGGAAGCACAGGAACCGATCCTCATCATGGTGTGAGCGCCGCACTCATACAATTCCTCTACCGCTATGGCCGCAGAAGGTCCTCCGATTCCTGTGCTGGTGACGGAAACAGGCACTCCTGCCAGGGTTCCCGTATATGTGAGATACTCTCTGTGATGGGCTATTTTAACGGGATTATCAAAATAGGCTGCTATTTTGGCTGCCCGCTCCACGCTTCCAGGCAAGAATACATATTGTCCTACCTGATCTTTGGTAATGTTCAAATGCATCATCTTTTTTTCCTGCATGTCCTGTTTTCTCCTGTCTTTTCCTATTTTATGCCCACGCTTTCTGGGCATGGAGGGATACCCTTACCGCTTCTCCTGTTCAAAGCGGTAAATCGCCTCTAAAACAACCCGGATCTCATCATCCCAGCCTGCTGCCAGTCCCGTATTTTCAGTTTCATAAATCACATCACCTGTAACAATATTGCCGGATACGGCACTGATCATAGCCCCTCTAACCTTCCGGCGGTGGCATACCGTATAAAGGGCGGAGCTTTCCATCTCAACATTTAAGCAGCCAAGCTTTGATAATTTTCCGATCCATTCCTCAGTTTCACCGTAAAACGCATCGTCGCTGGCATTGATTCCATAATAGAGACTGCCGGAAATTTCATCTTTCATATCCTTTGCCGTGTCAATCAACACTCTTGTCAAGTCAAAATCCGGTACTGCCGGGAAACAATCCGGCACGTAAAATCTGGAGGTTCCTTCATTTTTCATGGAAGCGGTGGAAATCATCAAATCGCCGATTTTGATCCCTTCCTGCAAGGCTGCACTGCTGCCAATACGGATTAAGCATTTTGCGCCGATATTGATCAGTTCTTCCGCTGCAATGGCTGCCGACGGGCAGCCCATTCCCGTTGATGTAACAGAAACCTTTACCCCCTTATAGTATCCTGTAAAGGTGCGGTGCTCCCGGTTATTGGCTACCAGCCTGGCATCTTCCAGATATTTTGCCACTCGGTCGGAACGGGCCGGATCGCCTGGAAGCAAAACATAGTCGCCGATATCTCCGGGATTCAAATGGATGTGGTACTGTCTTTTACCAAGGGTTTTTTCATCTTTATTTAATGACATTTTGCTGTATCTCCTTGTTTTTCTTATTTTTCTGCCGCTGCTTTTGAATGGAGTAAACGGTTAAACCTAAAATGGTCGCCCCGTAAGGCAGCATCTGAACAAATTCTGATGGTATCTGCAAAAGCTGAAGGATATTGGAAAGGCCGTCAAAGAAGGAAAATACCATGGAAGAGATTAAGGCTCCCACCGGGTTCGCCTGTCCCATGGCGCAGGCTGCAAGAGCGATAAACCCGCGTCCGGCTACCATGTCCCTGGTGAACATGGATAAGTAACCCATGGATAAGTACATTCCTCCCATTCCCGCCATAACACCGCATAATAAAATAGCCAGAAACCGGATTTTAACTACATTCTGCCCTACGCTGGAAGCAGCGCTGGGATTTTCCCCTACTGCCCTCATACGAAGTCCCATTGGAGTACGGTATAAAAAGACTGTAATCACGATCACCATGAGAAAGGCAAAATAGGTGATCACATTGTGGCCGGATAAAATATCTCCAAGGACTGGAATATCTTTTATAATAGGTATGTTAACTGCTGGAAAGCTAAAACTCTTTAAGGATGAACTGGACCCCTTTTCCCCTGTTGCAAGCTGGAGCACAAAGACCGTAAGCCCGCCGGCTATGGTGTTAACTGCCGTACCGCACAAAACAGCGTTGGCCTTTAGCATCAGATGGAAGTATGCGAAAACCCCGCTTACTATTAAGGCCGCACCAACACCGGCCGCAAGCCCCCAAAACAGATTACCTCCCCATGCACTTCCCAGAACTCCGAAGAGGGCCGAAATGAGCATGATCCCATCCAATCCAAGATTGACCACTCCCGTTCTTTCACAGATCACTGCGCCCAAAGAAGTAAGTAAAATTGGAGTTGCCACACGAATCCACATAAAAAGGAAATCAACGATAAATGAGTAATCAATCATTTACTACATCTCCTTTCATTCCAGTTTCTGCCTTTGCAGCCTCAACGATCATTCTCTGCTTCCATTTCTTAAGCAAAGCCTCGGCTGCGATCATTAGGATCATGACTCCCTGGATGATCTTTACCACCTCACTGCTGACATCGCTGTTTCTTGCCATAATGTTTGCTCCCACATTCAGATACCCCATAAATAGAGCCGCAAGGGGCACCAGGAGGGGATTGTTTCTGGCAAGTAAGGCGACGGCAATGCCGGTCCATCCGTATCCCGGACTTGAGGTCCATTTAAAACGGGTATACATGCCCAAAAGTTCCGCACCTCCACCCATTCCTGCCAGGGCACCGGCAATTACCTGGGAGGCTACCATGATGCCGGTGACCTTTATCCCCGAGTAGTTTGCAAACTTCGGATTGTTTCCCACAATTCTTAACTTCATTCCAAAGGTAGTACGGAAGAGCAGAAAATAAATGAGCAGACAGAGGATAACCGCAAGGATAATTCCGGCATGGATCCTGGTGCCACCTATGATCACTGGCAGCAGGGAAGTATCCAGAAATGCTATGGAAGCAAGGCTTGAACTGCTGACTTCACGGAAATAGTAGCTTACCATATATATGGCAAAAAACTGTACGATATAGTTTAGCATCAGCGAGGTCACTACTTCAGAAACCTGCCATTTCATTTTTAACAGGGCAGGAATCAGGGCTACGGTAGCTCCCATGGCTGCTGCCACCAGCAATGCTACTGCGGAATGAATGCCGGTGGGAAGGGGGACAGAGGTCGCAACCATCATCGCACCAAGGGTTCCGATGAAAAAAGCTCCCTCTGCAATCATGGAAAACTGACCTGCTCCAAAAATCAGGATAACGGCCAAAGCCGTAAACATAAGCGGGGAAGCTGCCTCCACAATATTGCCGATGCGGCGGAAGGAGGTAAATGGACCGATGAAAAAACTGAAAAAGGCATTCATCGGTTCAGAACTGGTTCCTAAAACAATCGCTGTGACAAGACCGCAGGACACCAAAATTGCTATCATCAGTTTTGCCATATCCACGATTAAGTGAATCCGTTTATTACTGTCCATGACAAGCCTCCTTTATCTCTGCTTCAGACTGCTTTTCAATACCAAGCATATATTTTCCAAGCTCAAGCTCGCTGATCTTCCCTGCATCCGGGAAATACGCCACAATCTGTCCGTCATGCATGACAATGATGCTGTCGGATAATCCCAGCACTTCATTTAAATCTGAGCTGATGAGCAATACAGATTTTTTATTGTCTCTCATTTTGATCAGCCTTTTACGGATGAATTCAGTTGCACCAACATCCACACCCCTGGTAGGCTGGTTGGCAATGATGACCTTTGGGTCGCTGGACAGTTCCCTGGCAAGGACTGCCTTTTGGATATTGCCGCCGGAGAGGCTGTCAATCCTGACATCCGGATTTTTACATAGCACCTGATAATCCTTTGCCATTTCAAGCCCGTACTGCTTTATCTTTCCTTTGTCGATGATTCCAAGCTTTGAAAACTTCTCCTGGGATATTTTATCTGAAAGAGTATTTTCCGTAATGGACAGCGCTGGGGCCACACCGGTGGTCATGCGGTCCTCCGGAATATGGGATACAGAAAGTGCCCGTATATCTTTAATATTGCAGCCGGAAATCTCCTTGCCGCACATCTCGATGGAACCGGAATTATACTTTCGAAGCCCTGTCAAAGATTCCGCCAGCTCGGACTGGCCGTTGCCCTCTACACCAGCAATTCCAAGGATCTCTCCTTCCCTTAACAGAAAAGATACATTGTTTACAAAAGTTTTCCCGTTTTCACCGGAAATGCTTAAATCCTTTACCCGGATGGTGGGATCTCCGATCTCAGGCGGTTTTTTCTCTATGTTCAGTATAACGTCCCTTCCCACCATAAGGTTGGAGATATCCTGTTCCGTTACATCCTTCATATCATACAGCCCCATGGACCTTCCCTGGCGTATAATGGAAATCCTGTCACACAGTTCCTTTACTTCATTCAGCTTATGGGAAATGAAAATTATGGTATAGCCATTGCTCTTAAGCCTCTTTAATTCCTCAAATAATTCGGTGGTTTCCTGAGGGGTCAAGACTGCGGTAGGCTCATCTAAAATCAGTATCTTCGCTCCCCGGAACAATGCTTTCAGTATCTCCACCTTTTGCTTTTGGCCAACGGTTAAATCTTCAATCCTTGCCCTTGGGCTCACCTGCATATTGAATTTATCCGCCATCTCTTCTACCTGCCTGTGGGCTTTCTTCCTGTTGATCAGCAAGCCTTTTCTGGGTTCAACGCCCAGAATAACATTCTCCGCAACCGTAAGCGATGGAACCAGCATGAAATGCTGGTGTACCATTCCGATCCCCAGACTGATCGCTAATTGAGGAGAAGAAATGATGGTTTTTTCGCCATTGACGTAGATATCTCCTGAAGTCGGCTGCTCTTCCCCAAAAATGATTTTCATTAAAGTGGATTTACCCGCTCCGTTTTCTCCGGACAAAGCATGGATTTCTCCGGCAAGTACAGAGAAGTTGATTCCCTTATTCGCCATTACGCCATTGGAGTATACTTTAACGATATTTTCCATCCGCAATACTTCTTTTTTTTCTTCCATCCTTTTACTCCTTAAAAATCCCTTTGGAAAGGGCAGCAGCAAAGTCGACCATTTAGTTTGCTGCTGCCCCATGGATTACCGGTGCCCTATGGTTTCAATAACAGGCTTATTTCATGCTGTCACGTAATGCGGCTACTTCTTCCGTCGTCATCTTCATAGCGCTTCCTACCGTAATATCCCCCTTAATGATCTTGTCCTTTACCACATCAAGATTCTTCTTGATATCCTCTGGGACAATGGTGTTAAAATTATCATTCTGAGCCAGACCCACTGCACCGCTGTCAAGGCCAAGAGCATAGGTCTCGCCACAGGTCATGGAGTTGTCCATAAGGCCTTTAACTGCTGTTACAAGGGAATCCCCCACATTTTTCAGGGTTGATGTCAAAATGTTCTTTGCGATCTCAGGATTCGTATCCTTTAACTGGGTATACAGATCCTGGTCACAGGCTATTAAGTATTTGCCAACGTTGTTTGCAGCAGTTGCTGCGCCGAGAATACTTTGTGACGCAGGCGCATATACGATCTGTGCGCCCTGGTTGTATAACTGGGTGGTCATTTCAAGACATTTGGGAACATCTTCAAAGGAACCCACATAGGAAGGGATCACCTTGATACTTGGATCTACGTATTTCACTCCTTCCAGATATCCTACCAGGAAGTCATTGATATTTGCCACATCCATGGATCCGATAAAGCCTAAGGTTCTCTTGGATGCGTCGATCTTTGCGTCTCCGGAATCAAGCATCTGGGCAGCCAGGACACCGGCTAAGAAAGAGCCCTGGTTGGAATTGTATGTAATACCCATCATATTACCGTCAGCAACAATCGTCCGGTCCACATCGCTGTCAAAGAAAATATACTTTTTGTCAGGATACTGTGCGGCCGTATTTTGCGCCACCTCCTTCACGGACCAGGTACCTGCAATGATGACATCCCAATCCTGCTCGGATACGTCCGTGAAATGTCCTTCATAGCTGGTCTCGTCCCGTCCCATTTCAACCACCTTGATGTCGGCCCCCAGTTCATCTCTCATACGATAAAGGCCGCTGGCCGCTGAATCATAAAAACCTTTGTCCCCCAGGTTTCCGTTTACCAGATACACGGCCTTTAACGGCTTATCCGAAGTTTTTTCTCCGCTTGCTGTATCCGTCCCTTCTGTTTGCTCCTGTTTTCCGGCAGTCGTCTGCACGCTGTCATTTGTTTTGCCGCATGCAGTGAGCATGGCGCAGGCAAGTACCCCTGTAAGAATCAATTGAAACGTTTTTTTCATTCCTTTCTCCTTTCTGTTGCTGCGTTGCTTGTGTTTGTTTTTCAGTATATTTGAAAAGAGCTTTCCGCACTTTTAAAAGTCCCTTGGACCGGTCTGCTCTTTTTCAATTACATATGAGACTTGCGCTCCATAGAGAAACGGTACATACTTCCGAGAAGCTGGTGCTTGGCATAGCTGAGCTGCTTATCCCCCTCTTCTACCAGGATCTCTTCCACAATAATGACCGGTTCATTTTTATTAATGCCTGCTATATAGGAATCCGCATCTGCATTCAGCACATTGAATACAGTCTTTGCATGCTTTGCAAGCCGATACAGTCCATAAGTGCTGAACTCCTTCATCTTTTCTATGTCATTCATATCCAGCTGGAATTTCTCCATGTAATCCGCATCAAAAATCGTGACCGTGTTTGCCACCTGGCGCCCGTTGGAAAAATAATCCGTACTGGTAAAAACCATTAAATCTCCCGGCTTTTTATACCCCAGCTCATGAGCAACGTAGACACCGCAGGGCTGGTACTGGGCGGAAATCTTAATCTCATCAATGGTATCCACGCAGTTCTCAATGCACGGGTTAAACAGCCACTGGAATCCGTCCTTGTATTGCAGAGCATGTGTCGAGACTACCGCCTGCTTCCCCTGGGTCTTATTTATGTATCCATCCTCTTCCAGCTTTCTCATAGCCATTCTGACCGTACCGCGGCTGACCTTCCAGTAATTAGCCAGCTTATTTTCACTTGGTACAACATCTCCTGCTTTGATCACGCCTTCTACGATTAAATTAAAAATAATATCATAAATTTTTACGTAGTTCGGAATCACCAGGTTCTCTGAAATATCTTCCTCCAGAAGCGGCATCTTATTATAATCCATCATACCAATCACCCCACCAAATCATTTTTTATTATGGCTCTCATCGCCTCAATGCCAACCAGAATCACTCTGTTTTCTAATTCCGTAAGCGGTACTCTGTCCTTTTCCGGGGAATTCTTATAATCCGTGGCACTTACTAAAACGGAAGCTGCCCGTATTCCCAAACTGGCCGCTACCAGAAACAGGGTGGAACATTCCATGCTTGTAGAGGTGGCACCGCCTGCCTCGTATGCACTCCATTTATGAAGGATCTCATCTTTTACCGGTTTTTTCTCTGGCTGAGTCTGACTGTAAAAGGAGGCTTTTGTGATGGTAACTCCCACATTATAGGGCATATTCAGCCGCCTAGACGCGGCCTCCAGCTCTTTTATCATGGAAAAGTCCGGAACCGCAGGGAATTCCACCGGCAAATAATGATTGCTGACGCCTTCCATCCGAATAGCTCCATTGGGAATCACGATGTCCCCTGTCTTCACCTTTTCTGAAGTTGAAGCGCCGGAACCGATGCGAAGCATGGTATCCGCGCCGCACTGATAAAGCTCCTCCATGGCAATGGCGGCAGAAGGCCCTCCGATTCCGGTACTGGTAACTGCCACTCTCGTCCCATCAAGTTCCCCAACAAAGGTTCTGAACTCACGGTTATATGCAATTTCCCTTGGATTGTCAAAATGAGCGGCAATCTTTTCTGCTCTCTCCGGACTCCCCGGTAAAAAAACATACCTTCCAACATCGCCTTTTGAGATTCCAATATGCATCATTTTCAATTTATCCATATTCTCCTCCTTTTGTAGTATATTTGTCGTTTTTTAACTTGGCAGCCAAGTTGTTGGCATTAGAATATCACTTGGCAGCCAAGTTGTCAATATGCTTTCTTTCAAAATTTATTTTTTTAAGTGCAAAACATACAAAAAAAGACATCTATTTTTGATTTTAATAGATATCATTTAGATATACAGAATTATTATCATTAGAATTATTGTGCAAATCATTGTATTAATTGAGATAATATCAGCAAAAACAAGTCATACCTTCTTTCCGTCTTCCGCTGGAGGGACGGGTGTCATCCCCTTGAAATTCTAAAAACATTTGGGAAGAAACCTGATAAAAGATAGGAAAACTGATGAATTTAGGGCATCCTGGCCCCTCTTCATTGACGAACAGGCAATTTTAAGATAAGCTAAGTATGAGAACATGAATACATAACCAGGACAAAGGAGATTACTTGCTATGAGCATCCGACTGATCGCCTCCGATATGGACGGCACCCTTTTAAACCCTCAGACCAATATCTCAAAAGCCAATGTAGATGCAATCCGCAGGCTTGAGCGCGCGGGCATAGAATTTTTAATCTGCAGCGGACGGGATTATCAAGAAGCAAAAGCCGTTATGGATGCCTGTGATATTACATGCAGCTATATCTGCTTAAGCGGGGCTGCCGTATACAGTCAGGATGGTGAAATACTGAGTGAGATTCCTCTTACCTCTCAGAACCTTGTAGACATTAATCGGATCCTTACAGAGCAACAGGCAGATATGGATATACTTACTACCGGCGGGCGGTATACCACTACCCCAAAAGAGCGGAAGTTAAACGAGATATACTCCTTCATAAAAAAGAAATTCAGCTCTTCTGCTCACATTTCCCAAGAGCTGGAAGCTGCCGTACAAATGCGGATGGAATCCACGACCTTTATTTCTTCTCTTAAAGAGCTTCCTGAGGACAATGATGTATTTAAGATATGCAGTAACGGGCTTCCTGTCCAAAAGGCTGCAGAATTAAAAGAAATCTTCGCAGACTATCCGGATCTGGCTGCGGCCTCCTCTTTCCCCGACAATATTGAGCTGACCAATCAGGCTGCTCAAAAAGGGCTGGTTTTGAAAGCATATGCAGAGCAAAAGGGAATCTCTCTTAAGGATGTGATGGTGCTTGGAGACAGCGACAATGATCTGTCCATGTTCACACCGGAATTCGGTTGGACTGTCGCTATGGAAAATGCCATGTCCTGTATTCGGGATGCCGCAAAATACCATACCAAATCCAATGCAGAGGATGGGGTTGCCTGGGCCATTCACAAGCTTGTGTTTCAGGAAAATAGGTGAAGTGCTCACGATATAAAAAACATGGGCATTCCTACTGGTCTATAATAATATACAAAAACGGCGCACACCTGAATCATATCAGATGTGCGCCGTTTTTCGCATTAACAGGTCTGTCTTTGACTTTCCACCTTTTTATTATCCGTTATCTGATGGAGAGTCTACACCATTTGCAGCAATAATAAATGGCGCCCATATTGCAAAGGCAACAGCCATATTAACAGCAGTAAGTACGAGTGAACGCCAGTCACCTGCTGTAGCGAGGAATCCGCTCAAGAATACAGGCATCACCCATGGAACACTGATAACCACCGGGCTTACCAGACCCCAGATCGTTGCAAAATATGAAATAGTTGCTGTTGCAAGCGGAGCCAAAATAAACGGCACAATCAACAGAGGATTAAGAACTACAGGTATACCAAACATAATTGGTTCGTTAATATTAAATAATCCCGGTCCCAGACCTAACTTGCCCACCATTTTATAATCTGCACGTTTTGACAGGATTAAAATAGAAACAATTAGAGCTATTGTAACACCTGCACCGCCAGGCCAAACAAATGCCTCGAAAGAACCTGAAACCCATTTATAAGGAATCTCAGCGCCAGATTCGTAAGCAGCCAAATTTTGCAGCTGAGCAACACCATATGTACTGTTCAAAACAGCTCCCATTATATTTGTGCCATGTAATCCAAAGAACCATAGTAAATGTACAAGCAATACAATTATAAATACCGAACCATAGCCCTGTGATATGCCCAGCAATGGCTGTTGTATATGTTCTGTAATCCAGTCACTGACAGGTTGAGTCCCTAATGCCCAGCTTTGTTTAAGCACGAAATAGATGACAGCCGATCCATAAAGTGATAAAACGCCTGGTATGATGGCAGAAAAAGCACGGGACACTGCAGGCGGAACAGATTCAGGAAGTTTTATTGTAATATTTTTCTTCATCAGCTTCGCAAAAATTATTACCGATAAAAAAGAGAACAATATAACAGTAAACATTCCCGTAGCTCCAAAATAGCCTGAAAAGTTAAAATATCCCCAGGCACTGCCTGTAACTGTTATGGTGGACACACCATCGGCTGTAGCGATTGTTGCACCTGAAGCCTGAATCATGTCTGAAATATTAGCAGGCAGCACATCACTCAAAGTAAGGGTGGTGGATGTACTGGCACTTTGAGGCAATCCCATAAGATATGCCGCAAGTGAAACAATAGCACCGGCTACTTTATTTACATCATAAGATTTTGCTATCGTATAACCCAGGGTAATGGAAAGCATGATGCCCATAACCGCCAGAGTTCCCCCCCAGACAATTCCGTTTAGAGAAATAATCCATGCAATAAGTGGAAATGTAGTTACAACGTTACCGGCGCCCAGATATGTATTGGGTATATCACGAAAAAGCGCATTTAAAAGAACGGCCAAGGAACCAGCCATAGTCAGGGGCATCAAATTGATGAATGCATCTCTAAGAGCCAGTAAATGCTTTTGAGAACCTATTACGACAGCTACAGGTAAAAATTTTCTTTCTATAAAATTTACAATTGAATTCATGAAAGTCCTCCTGCTATCTATAAACTTTTTAATTACCAGGTTTCATAACCGTTATACAGCCTGTGCTTGAAAATAAAGAACTTTGCCCCAAGTCGTATTTTTAATTAATTCCTTTGCCTTTATTGCAGCCTCCGCCGGATTACCGGTAACTTCAAAAAAGAGTTTTATGCCCTCTTTTTTACTGAAAGTAAATGTTACATCGCCTTCCCTGTAATTAGATAATAGTTCTTTAATATTATCCTGCTGCATGGGACTGGAAATGGTAATCATATATACCTCCTTATGGTTATGTAGTAGTTATGTTTAACGTCTCTCTCCAGAGACTGTGAAAAAACTGTCGTTATATACCTGCACGAAACATGCAGATCATACTTCTGTAAAACCAAACAGCTTCCAGGGGTTAATGTAATCAAGCAGTACCAGTTCATGATCAGGGATATAGCCGATCACATTTTTCCTTCCGTCATTAGGCATATCCTTTAAAACAACATGCAGTTCTCCCTTATAGCGGGAATAACCGTCATTTAAAATCACAACATCCCCCCGTTTTAAATCCCGGGTATTGGCAGGAGGTACTGCCTTGTCAGCAAAGACGACTCTCGGCCAGGTGGACCGTATCATATATTCACTGATATCGCCTCTGATCGCATGCTGCCGGTCAAAGTAAAGAATCTCCCGCTCTGTTTCCGTCAATTCTTTTTCCAGGCGAAGGCCAAACATCAGCTTTCCGGGAGTCACTGAGGCACAGGCCCTTAACTCCTCTTCAGATGCATAGGCATTGGCTATGATCACATCATCTACCATACGGGTTGCAAGCAGATGCCGTACCTGTGCGTCCACAGGCAGGCCCCTGTGCATCTCCAGAGTGCACAATCCCTCATTCACAGGCCAGGGTCCAAAGGTATTCTCATTATTGCTGGATACAAAGGCCGCAACCTTAAGACCATGCTTTTTCATTTCCCGGTTGCAGTAATCAAAATGCTCCAGACTGATTCCCGTATATTTCTGAGGATAAAAGTTGTGACAGGTAATGATTCTTTCCGGCACCGGATGATGATTCATGATATTTGACACATAGCTAGGATCGGTGCTGGCGTTCAGCTCGATCTTAAGTCCTTCGCTGTTATAGCTCATAGCGGCTTCCTTCATGCCGTCAAAGCCTACATCCAGCCGGATCCCATCTGCATGCATTTCTTTAAAGGGTGCCAGATTGTCATAGGAAGCCCCCAGTGCTTCAAAAACAGGTGGCGCCACGTCCAGAATTACTTCCATACCGTATTCATGGGCCGTATCAATCATATCCCTGAATTCAAGGATCATCTCATCTTTATTTTTATTCCCTACGCTCAACAAGCAGGTAAAAATCCTCTGAAACCCGTATTTACCGGCCAGCTGAATATATTCCTTATCCCGTTCCGGAGTGGAATGCTCCGGATAAAGGGAGATACCAAGTCTTCCCATGATTAATCACCTTTCCACTTTCCTGCCCAGCATATGGGCATAATGGTATACCCGCAGGGTATTTCCTTTTTCCTGCCTAGTTTGGGGGATTATGGTATACTGCGGGTATTTCAACTATGTGGTTATCTCAATTACTTTTTCAGTCGGGTTGTTAAATTCCCTGATATACACGACCGGGCTGCCGCTTTTGCTTACAATGGTGCTCTCAACCATAATAATCGGAGTATTCAGCTTTACGTGAAGCAGATTTATATACTTTACAGGTACTATTATTGGAAGAAACTTCTGCGTAACCGATCCCTCGTCAATGTATCCTTTCAGATCCAAAAGCTTATTTAAGTTGTTGTAATCATTGTCATTGATCAGGCTTTGGATCAAATAGATTTCTTCAACACTTACAGGCTTTCCATTCCTCCGGTTTAAGCGCACGATCCGGATCATCCGTTCCTCAGATCCGATTTCCAGACAGGAAGCGACCTTTTCATCGGAAAAGCAGGAACTGAAATAGATCACATTGTAATCATAAGTATCATCCATAGGCTTATTTAAAGTCTCTGCAGACGTATTTTTTTTCATCAGCCTCTGGTCCGCAACAAAAGTTCCTTTATTTTTATCTCTATATAATACTCCCTCTTCCACCAGTTCATTTAAAGCATTGCGTACGGTCATACGGCTGGCATTATACCTGCTGGCCAGTTCCCGTTCTGATGCAATAGGGGTATTGACAGACGCATCCTTAATTTCTTCCATAAGGTCCTGTTTTATTTTCTGATATTTCGGAGCCCCCATTGTATCACCTCTTATCACATTTAATTCCCTTTTATCCGCTGTCCCTTAATGAAGCTTTCCATGGATGAAAGCATCCTGGTAACCCTCTTTTTGGAACCTTTTTGATAAAACCAGGAAACAATTTTATAGTTTAAGGAGTAGGAAGTACTTTCCCCCTCAAATCCCTCCCTGTAGTGTACCATAATGTTTCCGTCTTTACTATCTTCGATCTCGTAAAATATAACATTTGTTCCATGGGAGGTGCAAAAGCTTGCCTCATAGCAGCTGGGAGAGACAAACTGCTTGATCACCACATCCACATGGTTCTCCTGTCCCATTTTATTTTTCATCTTCTTTTTGTAGCGAAAACCGGAATAAATCTGATCTGGATTTACCCTTTTCCCTGTGGCCTGGCTGATATCATAGGCAACCGAGGACGCCAGGGCATTGAAGAATTCCTTTGCCTCTACATTCAGTTTTTGACTTACTTCCATATGTCTCTCCTATTTGCCCGTTTCAAAACCGTTGTTTTTAAGCAGTTCCTGATACCAATAACCCGACTTTTTTATGGTCCGTTTCTGGGTTTCCAAATCCAGCTCCACAAGCCCGTAACGGTTCTTATAGGCATTGAGCCATGACCAGCAGTCCACAAAGGTCCACACATGATATCCAATGCAATTGCTTCCTTCTGCTATCCCCTTATGAAGCCAGGTCAAATGCTCCTCATAGAACTCAATGCGGTAATCATCCTGTATCATACCGTCTGTCTTAAAACGTCCCTCATTTTCCACGCCCATGCCATTTTCTGTGACCATCCATTCAATGTTTCCATAGTTGTCACGGATGTTTAGGGCAATATCATATAAGCCTCTGGGATAGATTTCCCACCCCCTGTATGGATTCATCCGTTTGCCAGGCATATCATAGATATCAAAATAATATTCAGGCGTAAACGGAGCTGATGGACTCGGAAGGCTGGCCTTTGCGCAGACACGGAACGGATGATAGTAGTTTACTCCCAGAAAATCCACCGTATTTTGACGGATGGTCTCCAAGTCCTCCTTATTAGCCTCCGGCAGCAATCCGTGCTTTTCGATGAGAGAAACCAGTTCCGGATCATAAGTTCCCTTAACGGCAGGATCCAGAAAACTCTTATTCTGGAACAGCTCGGCAATCTTTGCCGCCTTCTCATCCTCTGGATGGGAGCTTCTTGGATAAGCCGGGGTCAGGTTTAATACGATCCCGATCTTCCCTCCCTGCTTCATGCTGTGATATTCCTTCACCGCCAGAGCGCTGGCAAGAGCTGTATGATAAGCAACCGAAACCGCAGCTTTGGGATCCACCTTGCAGGGATAGTGATAGCCTTGCAGATATCCGCATTCCACATGTACGATAGGCTCATTAAAGGTAAACCAGTGCTTCACCAGATCTCCGAATAAGTTAAAGCAGGTCCATGCATATTCTTTATAATAATCTACGACCTTTCTGTTTTCCCAGCCTCCCAGCTCCTGCAGCTTTACCGGCATGTCAAAATGGTACAGATTCACAAATGGTTCGATCCCGTTTTCCCTTAATTCCAGAAACAGGCTGCGGTAAAAATCAGCCGCTTTTTCGTTCACTTCACCAAATCCCTCCGGAAACAGGCGGGACCAGCTGATGGATGTCCGGAAAGAATTATGGCCTGTCTGCTTCATCAGCTGAATATCATCTTTGTAATTCTTGTAAAAGGAAGAGGTAATGCCAGG
Source organism: Hungatella sp. UBA3048 (assembly GCA_002367105.1). Taxonomy (GTDB): domain Bacteria; phylum Bacillota; class Clostridia; order Lachnospirales; family Lachnospiraceae; genus Lacrimispora. The sequence goes on along the minus strand of DFCS01000029.1, from coordinate 122,067 downwards.
GCCAATGGCTCCATGAAATTTATAGCCTTCTTCCTCATACCACAAATCCCAGATATTTTTCCCTCTCCCGTCATGATCTGCGCCTCCCTCACACTGGGTGGCGCTGGTTGCGCTTCCAAAGTAAAATCCTTCCGGAAACTCAAGTTTCATATCTAATACCCCCTTATTTCCTTTTCTTTATCAGCATGAATGCACCCAACAGTACAAATACCAGACCAACGGTCATATACATGACAGGGGATGGAAGCTGAGGTGATACAGTAATGAACAGGCAGCCTATGGCAATTAAAAATATGGTCCAGCTTTTCATGGAGACTCTCCCCTTCTTTCTCTGCTAAACTTAAGAACTGCCAAATCAGTTCTGTCAGGACATCCCCTGTGAACTGGTCTGGCAGCTCCTTCTTAATCTATGTTACTATTCGTTTTTCATCTTATTTGCCATCATTACAAAAGGTGTCCAGATGGCAAATGATATAAACAGATTAAACAATGATACAATTGCTGCCATAAAGCTTCCGCCTGTTGCAAGGAAGGCATAGATGCCTGCAGGCATTACCCAGGGCACAGCTACGAAAACCGGAGGAATCAGGCCAATGGCAGTTGCACCGTATGCGATGGTAGCACATACCGGAGGAACGATCAGCCAAGGAATCAAATACACCGGATTCAATACGATAGGCATACCGAAGATGATCGGTTCATTGATATTAAATACACCCATGGGCCAGGACAGCTTGGCAATGGCCTTCTGGTCATCTCTCTTAGAAAACAGGAAGATTGCAATAATAAGTCCTAAGGTAATTCCGGAACCGCCCATCTGGCAGTAGGCATCAAAGGAACCGCGGGTCCATAAGTACGGAAGATTCGCAGTGCTCTGGCTTGTGGTAAATGCCTCAATGTTCTGGTTTAATGCCGTTAAATAGATACCGTCCATGATAGGAGCCAGTACGTTGTGTCCATGGAGACCGAAGAACCATAACAGCTGGATTAAGAATACCATGAAGATTACGCTGAAGAAGCCCTGTGACAAGCTGAGGAGCGGTCTCTGGATATATCTGAGAACCATATCATTAATGGTGGAGCCTGTTGCGGTGATGCAGATCTGGGTTAAGATACCGGCAACATAAATGGCGATGACACCTGGAACGATTGCTGCAAATGCTTTGCTTACTGCTGGAGGTACAGAATCGGGAAGGTTGATGGTAATCCTTTTCTGCATTAGCTTTATGTAAATCATGGTACAGATAAAGCCCATAATCAGTGCGGTAAACAGACCGCCGGAACCGGTGTATCCGGAACCTAAGTATCCCCAGCCGCTGACTCCGTTTAATGCAACACCGCCGCCTGGTGTGGCAGCTACATTAAGTCCGAGGCCTTTTAACTGGTCGGCAGCCGCCGCTGCAACACCTGGGAGCTCATAGTCGAAGGTAGCGCTTTGTCCCATACAGGTAACTAAGCTTGCGAATGCGATGACTCCGCCTGCAATGGCGTTTACATCGTAGGTCTTTGAAAGATTGTAGCCCAGGGCAAAAACAAATGCCAGTGCAAGAATTACGATAGAGCCAAAATATACGTTGCCATTTACACTGATAATTGGAGTCATGGCCTGGACAAAACCGGTCATACCCGCCTGATTTGGAAGGTCTCTTAAAAATACATTAAGCAAAACTGCTATGGAACCAACCATGGTAACTGGCATGATGGCAATAAAGGCATCACGAATGGCAACCAGATGTTTCTGGGAACCAATTCTGGCTGCGATTGGCATAAATTTTGCTTCCATGAATGAATTAAATGCACCCATAACTTTTTCTCCCTCTTTTATCCTCCCCTAAACAATTGGAACGGGGAGCTTCTTTTTCATACTTACCCGTTTAACTTCCCCAGCGCCTGATCCAGTACCTTAGCGCCATTCATTGTGCCGTAAGCCATCATATCGATGACAAGCACAGGTTTCTCATTTTTCACTCTCTCGTTCATCTTCTTCTCAAGATAACGAACCTGAGGCCCTAATAAAATAATATCTGCCTTTTTCACTTCATCAACGGATTCAGCATCTCCCACCGCCCAAATGGTGGCCTCCACGCCTTTTTCTGATGCTGCATCCTGCATTTTTTTTACAAGCATGCTTGTAGACATTCCGGCTGAGCAAACTAATAAAATATGATACATCCTCGCACCCCTTTCTGTGGTCTAGACCACTTCTTCTTACCCATATGATACTATATCATATGCAAAAACACAAGCAAATTCTAAAATAAAAATAAACTTTTTATTTAATAATTAATATTTTCACCTTTAAACATGCATTTTATCCGTTATAACGCCATAAAAAAAGCTGTGAAACAGACTTTTTCAGTCATTTTCACAGCTTTTTTCTATTCTGGACTTTCGTTTTTAAAGAATTGAGGGAGGTATTCTTTATGGGCCTCCAGCAATTCATGAATGACAGCATTGGCATCGTGATCGCTTGCACAAAGGGGATTCATGTTGAGAGCTGTCACTGCCAAATCCCGGTTTCCGGTGACGGCCGCTTCGCAGACCAGGCGTTCAAAGGTCTTGATGGTTTGAATGGTCCCGTTAATCTGGGGCTTTAATTCACCTACGGCAATGGGCTTTGGACCGCCGCTTGTGATGATGCAGGCGGCTTCCACCGCACTGTCTGCCGGGAGGTTTGTGATCGTACCGTTATTCCGTACGTCTACATACTGGATATCACCGGTGTTATTGTGCAGGGAGCAGATCAGGTTGCAGGCAGCATCGCTGTATCTGGCGCCGCCTCTCATCTCCAGCTGCTTTGGCTTTACATCCAGGTTCTCATCCTTGTACAGCTCAAACAGTTCCTCCTCCACCTTTTTTACCACTTCGCCCCGGACCCGGCCTTCCTTGTATTCCTTTAACTCCTCTTCCAGCTGTTCTTTTGTAAAATAATAATAGTTGTGATAGGGGCAGGGGATGCAGTGAAGTCCCCGGATAAATTCCGGTGAAAACGGCAGGGTGGAAAAGTTTTTCATGGAAATAGCATCTTCGGCACTGATGTGCTGATAGATTTTAAGGATCTCTTCCAGCCTTGACTGTCCATCCACAAACACATCAGTTGCAAAAATATGGTGGTTTAAACCGGACAGCTCCATGGTCACCCGCTCCGGCTCTACATCTAAAAGTCTGGCAAAGCCATTTACCATATTGACCGGCACGTTGCAAAGGCCGATCACCTTTTTATAATCCGTATATCTTAACACAGCCTCTGTAATCATTCCTGCAGGATTGGTGAAGTTGATCATCCATGCTTCCGGGCAAAGCTCTTTCATGTCCTTTACAATATCCAGAATCACAGGAATGGTCCGGAATGCCTTAAACATGCCTGCCGCTCCGTTTGTTTCCTGGCCGATCATGCCAAGGCTTAAGGGAATCCGTTCATCCTTGATTCTGGCATCCAATAGCCCCACTCTCATCTGAGTCGTTACATAATCCGCATCCTTTAAAGCTTCCCTCCTGTCATAAGACAGAATCACCTTCATGGGAAGTCCCGCTTTTTTTACCATGCGCTGTGCAAGGGCGCCTACTGTCTCCAGCTTTTCCCTTCCTGCTTCAATATCCACCAGCCAAAGCTCTCTTACAGGCAGCTTTTCATAACGTTTGATAAACCCTTCCACCAGCTCCGGTGTATAAGAGGAACCGCCCCCAATGGTAACGATTTTGATCCCTTCCATAATCTCTCTCCTTTTCCTGGATTGTAATAAGCCTTCTTACTCCTGAGATTATGTCAGTGTGCAAGAAGGCTGTTATGGGTAAATTCTTATTTACTTTTCAATGGCGTCCTTTAAATCCTTGATCATCCGGTAAAGGTTTAAAACCTCCGCCGCCTGATCCTTGGCCATCATGGCCATGGTCAGATGATCCTGGGCATGTACAAGTATGATGTTTACCTCAACAGGATTCCCCTGGGCCTCCTGTTGGATCAAATCGATCTGGGACTGATGGGCAGATCTCATCTCAAGCTCCGCCTCTTTTAAGTATTTTTCCGCCTCCTCAAAGTTAAATTCTCTGGCAGATTCCATCGCCATCATGGAAAGCGATTTTGAATTTCCTGCGTTCATAATGAGCTGAAATGCTACAGCATAATTCTCATCCATGGTATACTCCTCCCCTATGTCAAATTTTTCTATATACTAGCACAAGCATCTTTTTTTTGCAAGAGGAAGTAAAAAGAGAAGAGAAAATAAAACTTAAGGTCTGCCGGAAAATGGAAGGCCGATATACCCTTCAATCAGCTTCAGAGTCTGTTCTAAACCTTTCTCATGGGTCCGTTCGGTCCCATGGGAAGCGTGAACTCCCGGACCGATCAAAGCGCCGCAGATATCATGCCCGCCACGGATAGCGCTTCCTACATCAGAACCGTAGTGAGGGAATACATCCACCGCAAAATCCAGGCCTCTTTCCTTTGCAACGGCAATGAGGCGGTTTGTCATTTCATAGTCATAAGGTCCGGTGGAATCCTGGGCACAGATGGATACCTTTTTTTCATCCCCGGTCAAGTCATCTCCCAAAGCTCCCATGTCCACGGCAATAAACTCCTCAATATCTTCCGGAATCCAGCTTGCGCCATATCCCACCTCTTCATAATTGCTGATCACTAATTTTAGGGTCCTTTCCGGCTTATGCCCGGACTCCCATAAATCCTTTAATACTCCCATAAGGACTGCCACAGAAGCTTTATCATCTAAATGGCGGGATTTGATAAATCCGTTTTCCGTATGGACGAACATGGGATCAAAGCTGATGTAATCCCCAGGGGATATTTCAAGCTTCTTTACATCATCGATGTTTTCTACCAACTCGTCCAGGCGTATCTCCATATTTTTTACCTTTCTCTCCAGAGTTCTGGCATTGTCATAGGTGTGGACGGATGGCTCTTTTGTGAGTATGGTCCCGGTGTAGGTTTTGCCGGTTCTGGTGTGTACTTTGCAGTACATGCCTTCGATGGTCTCCATCATAAAACCTCCCACAGGCACAATGGTGAGCATCCCTGTTTTGGTGATGGAACGGACCATTGCTCCCAGAGTGTCCACATGGGCGGATAAGCCTAAAACCTCCTGTTTCTGCCCTGGAACCTTAATGATGAGGCCGCCTTTCTTGTTATAAACAGAGGAATAGCCGAATTTCAAGGCCTCTTCCCGGATCGCATTCATGACTTCCCTGGTGTAGCCGCTGGGGCTTGGGATATTTACAATCTTTTCTAAAATTGATGTGACGTATGACATTGTTTCCATGGTGATCTACCTTCTTCTTTCTTTTTTCTTTTTGTGGTCTTTTACTGTAAATGCAAATTTCTGTATTGACTCAATATCAGAACCTTTTAAAATACGGATGAATTCTAAGTCTTCATGCCAGTGGCATAAGGCTTTCCTATCTGGATAATCCGACAACTTATCCCTTTGGATATAAAGCGGATTCCCATCTGGTCACAACGGACAATTTCCGAGGCTTCCTGCATGACATAGGTATCTATCATCAAATTCTTCTCACCTTCTCTAAATACAATTGTTATAATAAATAAAAAATTTGTGATAGATAAATGGGCTTCAATGCATTATCATTATATCATATAAATCTTAAACCGGCAAAAAAGGTTAAAAAATTCATTCATATACAAAAACGAAGTTGGAGGAACAGAGCATGCTGTCAGATTATCATATACACACTTATTTCAGTGATGATTCCCAGTGCCCTATGGAGGAAATAATACAAAGGAAAATTGACCATAAAAGCAGGAATTGAATTCGGGGTCCAGTTACCTTTGAGCGCATGAAGCCCATTTATTGGGAGCTATGAGAAAAGGTGCTGCCCTGCAACCAGGACGGCACCTTTTTTCATATCCAATTATACTTCGAAAATTAAGTCTCCATAACTTGGCATCGGCCAAAATTCTTTATCTACGATCATTTCCAGCTTATCAGCAGGATCACGGAGGGCTGTCATGGCAGGTACTACCTCATCCCGGAAAGCCTTTGCCCGTTCCTTGTTCCCTTCGATTTCCGTACATTTCGCGTCAGCATCTGACAGAGAAGCCAGGGCTACCTTCATATCGGAAAGATAAGCGCTTACCTCTATGAGAAGCTCTTCCTGAACACTGGTATCGGCTGCCGGACATGCTGCCTTTACCTTTCCAAGGGAATCTGCCAGCAGAGATGCATACTTCACAGCCGCCGGGATGATCTGCTTTCCGGCCATATCGATCATGGCTCTTGCCTCGATGTTAATGGCTTTGCTGTAAGCCTCATATTCGATCTCAACCCGGGATTCCAGCTCAGCCTTTGTGAATACTTTAAATTCCTCGAACATCTTTACCGAAGCATCTGTGGTAAGAGCAGGAATCGCCTCAACCATTGACTTAAGGTTTGGAAGGCCTCTTCTTTCTGCTTCATCCACCCACGCCTGGGAATAGCCGTTGCCGTTAAAAATAATCCTTCTATGAGCTGCCAGCTGCTCTTTTATCATGTCATGGACCGCCGTATCAAAATCAGCCGCCTTCTCAAGGACATCTGCCGATTCTTTAAACGCCTCAGCAGTAATGGTATTTAAAACCACATTAGGAGAAGAAATGGAATCAGAGGAACCAACCATCCGGAACTCGAACTTATTGCCGGTAAATGCAAATGGTGAGGTTCTGTTTCGGTCCGTAGCATCCTTGAATAAATCAGGCAGGGTTCTGACACCCGTTTTTAAGGTGCCGCCCGCTTTGGAACGGGTAGCCTCTCCGGTGCTGCAAAGCTGATCTACTACATCCTCAAGCTGTTCGCCGATGAATATGGAGATAATGGCCGGAGGCGCTTCATTTGCCCCAAGCCTGTGATCATTTCCAACATCAGCCGCAGATTCCCGAAGCAGATCCGCATGACGGTCAACCGCCTTTAAGATACAGGAAAGCACCAGCAGGAACTGGATGTTCTCATGGGGTGTTTCCCCTGGATTTAACAGGTTGATTCCGTCGTCAGTGGTTAAAGACCAGTTGTTATGCTTACCGGAACCATTGACCCCTGCAAACGGTTTTTCATGAAGCAGGCAGTTTAATCCATGACGGCCAGCCACCTTTTTTAAGGTTTCCATTACTAATTGGTTATGATCTACTGCCACGTTTGCCTGTTCATAGATGGGGGCCAGCTCATGCTGGGCGGGAGCCACTTCGTTATGCTGGGTCTTTGCAGGCACACCTAACTTCCATAGCTCTTCATTCACTTCCTTCATATAGGCCGCGATCCTCTCGCGGATGGAACCAAAGTAATGGTCCTCCAGCTCCTGTCCCTTCGGGGGCATCGCTCCGAACAGGGTGCGTCCGGCATAGATTAAATCTTTTCTCTGTAAATACTTTTCATGATCAACCAGGAAATATTCCTGTTCGGCACCAACGGAAGGAGTCACCCTTTTTGAGGTTGTATTTCCGAATAATCTTAAGATTCTTAAAGCCTGCTCGTCAACGGCTTCCATGGATCTTAAGAGAGGTGTCTTTTTGTCAAGAGCTTCTCCTGTATAAGAACAAAAAGCGGTGGGAATGCAGAGAGTAACACCGATGGCATCTTCTCTTAAGAATGCAGGAGAAGTGCAATCCCAGGCGGTATAGCCTCTTGCTTCAAAAGTCGCCCTTAAGCCTCCGGACGGGAAAGAAGAAGCATCCGGCTCTCCCTTTACCAGTTCCTTCCCTGAAAACTCCATAATTACCTTTCCTTCCGGTGTTGGGGCGGAGATGAAGGAATCATGTTTTTCAGCGGTAATTCCGGTAAGAGGCTGAAACCAATGGGTATAGTGAGTTGCGCCTCTTTCAATTGCCCAGTCTTTCATGGCATGTGAAACGACGTCTGCAATCGATGGATCCAGTACCGCACCATCCTCAATGGTTTTCTTTAATTTTTTGAAAACAGATTTTGGCAAGCGCTCTCTCATTACGGTTTCGTTAAATACATTCTTACCAAACAGCTCAGCTACGTTTACAACTTCGCTCATAAATTTTCCATCCTCCCATATTTTGATAAGTCAAACTGCCTTTATAGTCTCCTCGCGATCTGAATATGCGCATAAATCAGAAAAGGCGTCCTCCCGGTATAAGGAGAACGCCATCGTTCTTAAATTAAATTAAACCATTTTTCCCAAAAAATCAAGTACTTTTTTGAAAAATATTTTCCTTAAGCTTTTCCAACGGAGCCAAATAATTCCATCTTCTCTTTTACAGTTGCTTTAATAGCCTCTGTACCGGGGGCAAGAAGCTTACGTGGATCAAAGCCTTTGCCTTCTAAATCCTTGCCTGCCTCAATGTACTTACGGGTAGCTTCTGCAAAGGTAAGCTGGCACTCTGTATTCACATTGATCTTTGCAACGCCAAGGCTGATAGCCTTCTTGATCTGGTCTTCCGGGATGCCTGTCCCACCGTGAAGTACTAAAGGCATATCGCCTACTTTCTCCTTGATGGCAGCCAGGGTCTCAAAGCTTAAGCCTGCCCAGTTTTCCGGATATTTTCCGTGAATGTTGCCGATACCTGCAGCCAGCATGGTCACGCCTAAGTCTGCAACCTGCTTGCACTCATCAGGATCTGCGCATTCGCCCATACCAACTACGCCGTCTTCCTCTCCGCCGATAGAACCAACCTCTGCTTCAATGGAAATTCCTTTTTCTGCACAGACTTTCACAAGCTCAGTCGTCTTTTCTACGTTCTCAGCGATTGGATAATGGGAACCGTCAAACATAATGGAAGAAAATCCCGCTTCAATGCATTTATAGCTGCCGTCATAGGAACCATGATCCAGATGAAGTGCTACAGGAACTGTAATGTTTAATTCTTCGATCATGGCTTTTACCATAGCTGATACGGTCTTGTAGCCTGTCATGTATTTACCAGCGCCTTCGGATACACCCAGGATAACCGGGGATTTCAGTTCTTCGGCTGTCTGTAAAACAGCTTTCGTCCACTCAAGGTTGTTGATGTTGAACTGTCCAACTGCGTACTTTCCGTCTCTTGCTTTTTCAAGCATATCTTTTGCTGAAACTAACATATCACAAACCTCCATTTGATTTTTTCTCTAGCTCTATATTATTATATACCATCTTACCACATTTGGAAAGAATAATTTTTCCAGATTGTCTTTTTTATAACAAAGTTACATTTTGCTTTTATTCCCGCAATGCCTTATAATGGGGGCAGGTCTAAATACATAATAGGAGATTCTTTATGAAACGAAAGATGTGGCAAGGCATCAGTTAACTTAAAAAACTTATAACCGCGTCTTTCATCTTATCCGCGTCGCACACTGTATCATGGCGTACAGGTGCGGTGCGGATTTCTTCTACTGCCTGGGGAACGGGAACCTTAGATATCTCCGCCAGATGATCGATGATCCGGAATTCATCCGGCTCCCCCTGTTCTCCTTCAATAGCTTTAAGAACGCTTCCTGCAAATTTATACGGGCTTGCCGTGGAGGCAATGATATTCTTTGCCTGATCCTTTGTCTCAGCCTTGTATTGGTCATATACGCATGCTGCCACACCGGTATGGGGATCGATTAAATAGCCGGTATCCTCAAAAACCTTCTTAATGGCTGCCCTGGTTTCCTCTTCTCCTGCAAAACCTCCCGTAAAATCTTCCATAAAGTGCTTCATGCCGGCGGTTACCGTATAGCTGCCTTTATCCCCCAGTTCCTTCATAAGAGCCGTATTGGCCTCTGCATCACATCCGGCACTTAAATAAATCAAGCGCTCTAAGTTGCTGGATATTAAAATATCCATGGACGGTGAGCTGGTGAGGATAAAGTCCCGGTTCCTGTCATAGGTCCCGGTCTGGAAGAAATCATAAAGAACCTTATTTTCATTGGAGGCACAGATAAGATTCTTAATGGGAACCCCCATCTGCTTTGCCAAATAGGCAGCCAGAATGTTTCCAAAGTTTCCCGTAGGCACGGTAACATTCACTTCTTCTCCGTCAGAAATCTCTTCACATGCAAGAAGCTTTGCATAGGCATAGACATAATACACCACCTGGGGAACCAGCCTGCCGATGTTGATGGAGTTTGCTGAAGACAGCTGAAAGCCCTTTTCATCAAGCATGCGGGCAAATTCCTTATCTCCGAATATCTTTTTGACCCCTGTCTGAGCGTCGTCAAAGTTTCCATGAATGGCGGCCACATGGGTATTCTCCCCTTTCTGGGTTACCATCTGAAGCTCCTGGACGCGGCTTACGCCGTCTTTTGGATAAAATACGATGATTTCCGTTCCTTCCACATCGGCAAAACCGGCCATAGCAGCCTTTCCTGTGTCACCGGAGGTAGCGGTAAGGATCACGATTTTATTTTTCACCTGATTCTTTTTTGCCGCAACGGTCATCAGGTGAGGGAGAATGGAAAGAGCCATATCTTTAAATGCAATGGTACTTCCATGGTATAATTCCAGATAATAGGCTCCGTCAGCCTTGGCAAGTGGAGCGATCTCCTCTGTATCGAATTTGCTGTCATAAGCCTGTTCAATACAGCTCCTTAACTCCTCAGAACTGTAATCCGTAAGGTACAGTTTCATGACCTCATAGGCCGTTTCCTGGTATGTTAACGCCGACAACTCTTTCATGGATTTGTCAAGCTTTGGGATAAAACACGGCATAAACAGGCCGCCGTCTGCCGCCAGACCCTTTAAGATTGCCTGGGAAGCCGTCACACCAGCCTCGCCGCCCCTGGTACTTTGATAGGATATTTCCATGGTATTTTATTCCTTTCCTGCTCTCTCATAATGTCAATGGATCAAAAACCTTGCCAGCATTGTAGCACACTTTCTTAAACGGCGCAAGAAAAAAGGTCAAAAAAGTTTTCACCTAACGGACGAATGTGTTCACCCTAGAGACACAAGGGTTCCATTTTTATTCTCTATATGGTAAGATACAACCATGGATACAGAAAGGAGAGACAGCTTCATTGAGATACGAACACATGCTGACAGGGATCTTTGTAAGCCGGCCCAACCGTTTTATTGCCCACGTCCTGATTTCAAAAGAGGGGTATGGGGAAGCGGAAGTGATCTGTCATGTTAAAAATACAGGGCGCTGCCGGGAATTACTCATCCCCGGCGTCAAGGTGCTGGTGCAGTTTCATCCGGAGGCCGCGGCTCTAGGAAGAAAAACAGAATACTCTTTGATCGGCGTATGGAAGGAACGGGAAAATGCCGGGCCGCTCCTCATCAATATGGATTCCCAGGCCCCCAATCAGGCGGCGTACGAATGGCTGCAATCCATCCGGGAAAATTCTCTCCTGCCTTTTCACCAGACGAAGGATACACCTTCCCATTTCAGCCCGGTCATAAAGAACATCCGACGGGAAGTTACCTACGACCAGTCGCGGTTCGACCTGGCTTTTCAGGCGGTGCTGCCGGAAAAATGGGAAACCCATGGAGAGGAAATCCCTGCATTCATGGAGGTTAAGGGCGTCACCCTGGAAGAAAACGGCCTTGCCATGTTTCCTGATGCGCCGACGGTGCGGGGAGTAAAACACATGGAAGAACTTATTAATGCCCACAGGGAAGGGTATGAGGCTTATATCCTCTTTGTCATCCAGATGAAAGAGATGAAGGCGTTTACGCCCAATAAAAAAACGCATCCGGAATTTGCGGAAGCGTTAAAAAGGGCGAAGGTGGCCGGGGTCCATATTTTAGCATATGACTGTGTCGTTACGGAGGATTCCCTCTCCCTGGACATGCCTATACCGGTCTATCTGACGTGATAAGTGAGGAAACTTTCAACGGACCTGTTGGACCGGAGTCTCCCTATGGGCCTGTTGAGCCGGTTACTCCTAGCGGACCCCTAGCTAGATACTGGCTTTCTACCATTTCTTCTTTTCCCGGAGTTATCCATCACCTGTCATGGTATTAAAAAGTCAAGCACAGATAACTTTTGGGAAACATTGAAGAATGTGGTGACCATTGGGAACCAAGACATCTATATTAAAATTGCAATATTTACCTGATATCATACTGGTCATTTTGTTTATCACTTGGTCCGTCTACCGTAATCTCCACGTCTTTCCATGTCATATTTTTCACGCCCTGGATTCTTCCAAGCTCTTTTGCATGGATCTTTACGTTATCAAATGTAACGTTTTCTATAGGCTTTTCCAAAAAAGAATCTATTTCAAATGCCCGGGAAGGACCGCTGTATTCTGGCTCATTGATTGATCTTATATTGCGGATGGTAATGTTTTTAACCTTAGGAATTCCAAGATCCTTATCTACCTTTTCCGTAAGTGTCTTCCAGTGGTCCGGAATCTCTCCCTGGTAATTTTCAGGAAGCTCACAATAGCTGTAAGCCGGGTGCCAGTTTAAACACATGTTAAATGGATATTTTACATTGACCATCTGAAGATTCTCCACGACAACATCCTCAATGATCCCGCCTCTTGTCCTAGCGGATTTCATCCGGAAACCGCAGTCCGTATTGCGGTATCTTAAATTCCGGATCACAACATTTTTTACTCCGCCTGACGTTTCGCTTCCTATGGTCACCCCTGATCCAGTCAGGATCTCGCAGTCCCGGATCACCACATCCTCGCAGATCCGGTTCACTCTAAGGCCGTCTGCATCACGTCCAGATTTGACGCAGATGCTATCATCGTTGCATGCAACTGTACAATGCTCTACAACAACATGACGGCAGGAATCGATATCAATTCCATCGGTACTTGGACCTGCATTGTCATAGATGGACAGACCGTCTACATGGACATTTTCAGAGTAACATAAGTGAATATTCCAAAAGCCGGAACGAACGCTTTCAAAACCAGTAAGTTCAATGTCTCTGCTTCCCATGACAATCATATTCCGTACCCTTTTGCAGTCATAATCCACACACCACCGTAAATTCCTGGCATCATATTCTTTTCTCATGCCGCCTTTTCCGTCCTGGCCCCAGTATTTTTCCCACCAATAGTACCCCTGGCCGTTAATGGTTCCTTGTCCTGTAACTTTCACATCTTTCTGACCGTTGATGTTTAATATGGCACCGAACCAGTCCATTTCGATACCTGCGACCCGAGTACGCATAATGGGATACTGACTCTCATCCGTTGTTCCAAGAAGGACCGCTCCTTTTTCCATATAAAATTCCATATGGCTGCCTAAAAACAAAGAACTGGTAAGATAGTTTCCTGCCGGCAACAATACTATTACCTTGTTTTGGGCGGAAGCATGGTTTGCTGCGTCATCAATAGCCGCCTGAATCGCTTTGGTATCCAGTGTACTTCCATCTCCTGTCGCTTTGTAATCCCTTACATTATAGATCATACCTGTTCCTCCTTCATCTTCTCAACCTCAATCCCTGCCAGCAGGACTATTCCTATTCCATGGGTATCATTTAAATTCCACCCTAAATCTCTTGCATAATACTCCTTGCTGAAGGAGTAACCGGATCCGCGGCATACACCGTAAATATTGCCTTTCCAGTCAATAGCCGTACTGCAGAGGGCTTCCCAGCCCTTCACCGCAGCCTTTGCATAATCTGACTTCTCAGGAAGCCACCCATACCGGACTCCTCTTGCAAATCCATAGATGAACATGGCCGTACAGGATGTTTCCTGATAAGAATCCAGGAAAGTCAGTACCTGATGCCACATTCCTTCTACTCCCTGAAGCTTTAAAAAGCCACGGCACAGCTTCCGGAATATGGACAGGATCTCATCCTTTCCAGAAAACTCATCAGGCAGTACTGCCAACAGCTCTGAAACAGAAAATAGCACCCAGCCGTTACCCCTTCCCCAGGGAACCTTAGTCTGGACCTGGTAATGGGTATCATAGATATGGGACATGATCTGCATATCAGGCATATATAAATATTTAAAAAAATTCTTTACCTGCTTTACGGCGTCATGTAAATACCGGTCATCTCCCTGGCTTTCATAGCACCGGCATAGAAATGGGATGCTCATATACATATCATCTGCCCATATGGTCTCGTCCATGATTGGCAGATAGGAATGATTCCGGTAAAAGGTACCGTCATCAAGCCTTTGCTGTCCGCAAGCTACAAAATCTGCCGCCATATCCGCAATCTTCCTGCCTTCCGGGATCTCATAATCCTTCATCACCTCTAGAAGTGCCGAAGCAAAAGAACCGCAGTCATCCAGACTGTCAATGGTAGTCAGTTGATTGTGAAACGGAGCCGCACCGTAGAAATTCTTATCCCATATGCAGTAATCATAAAACTCCGTACATTTCTTCATATGCCCTTCTACATAGGTTCCCAGGCTGGTGTCCGTAAGAATTCTGGCTGTCTGGATCAGTCCGTACAAGGTCACTCCCAAAGGATAAGACCATTCCCCATACAGCACGCCTTCATTAAATGGCCGTATAGCCGTCTCAGGTAAATCCACCATCCAAAATGAGTTTCCTGGAGCCGTTTTTACCGGTCTTTGGAAGGAAATAACTTCTGCCACATCCGGTTCCTCCTGAACGTGAAACGGACCGGCATAGAGCCAGGGCAGATTCTGTCCTACGGTCAGTTTTACCGGACAGCACAAAGGAACAATATCCCCATTCTCAGCCTTTATTTCCACAGATACCTCCCAGCAGAGAAAAGCAAGGTTATGATACCCTCCCGTAAGCCTCAGGGAAATATCATAGTTGCAATTTAGTTTACCAACCTTTTGACCGTCAAGGTAAAGAACCGGCTGTTTTGATCCTGTCCCCAATATATGGTACATACCTGTAAAGGGGCAGAAAACGGATGTCACGGAAAGAATACGAAAAGACTTAGAATCAGCTTCATCAAGTCCAAAAATCCGCCGAACCGGAGTAAGCTTCTCCTCTTTCTCTCCCCATTCATACTCCGGGTACCAGCGGATATCTAAATCCTCTTCATCAGAATCAAGCTCCGGGATAGATTTCGCTTTTACCGGATAAGGACCGCTGTAGAGAAAACCGCTATAATCCCGGCGCTGTCTGGTAGGACCGAAAAACTGTATTCGCCTTCCCTTATAAGAACTACTTCCAATGGAAAATCCACATCCTAACGGAGTGCAGATGCATTCAAAAAACAAACTGTTGTCTCCAGCCTGCAAATCCAAACAGACATCCCATAACCGGTCCGGGAAACGTTCCTGCTCATGGCCGGTTCGAAACACCCGTTTTCCATTGGCATAGATGGTCACAGGTCCAAAAGCACTGAACCGGAAATGGAAGGGCCCTTCCTGAGGAAGGATAAGTCTGGCCCAGGCATACCCATAGGATTCCAGTTCCATCCGGGGGAATTTTTCATGAAGCTTTATTTCCTCCATATAATCTTCGGATATATGGAAGTTATTCCTGCTCCTTAAATAATATCTAACCGGAACCGGTGGATTATCCGACACATACCGGTCTGCAATGGTACGGAGCACCGTTTTCCCCTCACTTCCAATCCGATATCCAATGCTCTGTTCCTTTGGAAAATAATCGTACATGATTGCCTCCTCTTGTGCTGTCAGGGTTTAATGGATACCAGACTATGGTTCTCATAGTCGAAATAGGTTCCGTCAAGCATATTAGCCAATGTATTCGTAACAGATACCCGGATGCGGTTATTCTTTTCCTTCAGATATTTTCTATCACACAGCCATACATAAGGAGTATAAGCCTTCACTCCAAGACTGGTTTCATTTACAGACACTTCTACGCAGTCATAAACAGGGGTTTTAAAACCAAGTCTGACAGGAATAAGGTCCGTATGATCTAAACTGCAAGCTCCGGCCAGTTCCGCTAAGTCGAAGGCTTTTTCATAATGCATGGTTCCGCTGTAATACGGAAATCCCTGGCACCAGTTCCGGTCAGGCTCTCCCTGGCCGGGTCTTGTTACCAGCACCGGTGTCCCTTCATTTTCTAAAATTCCAAAATCCCCCCATAAATAAAATGAATCTCTTAAACCATCTTCATCCTTTTTAATATGAATCCTGATCTCTATCTCATTTTCTCCCATTCGAATCAGGGAACGGATATCAGCGGCCCGGTTGTTCTGGTCATTTACCCGCACCGGTGTAAACGTATGCTTCTCTAAGATCATTCCATTGACCCTGATCTCATGTTCTCCGGCCGCAGTCTCACGATCCATCAGGAGTAGCAATTCATCTGGAAGATTTTGAATGGTGAATACGGTCCTATACCAGCAGGTAAGGGGATAAGTCGGCCGTATCTTTTTTGGTGTTCCAAAGGTTCCTGTAAATACAATTTCTTTCCCGGTTAAAAGTCCGGTCCTGCTGCACTGCTCGATAAAGGTCATTCCCTCTGTCTGCTCCCAAAGCTGATGATCCAAAGACATGGAGACGTTTGCAAACCGGCAGAGATTCATTCCCTCCGGCATGATGTCCCACGTTCCAGCCATTGGTATGGTAATAGTCTCCCGAGCGATCTCCTCTGCTTTGTTCTCCGTCTTGTTTCCCATGGTTATCTTCACCCAGCGGCTTTCAAACCCTTCAAGGGACAAGTAGACCGAACCGTCCGAGATTTTAGTCAAGGCCACAATTCCATCTTCCATATTCCAAATTTCTGCCTTTGACGCATCTGCGGAAGGCCGTAAACATATCTTCATGGGATCCCTGCCCTGATTGGCTGCAAATACAAATACATTCCCTTCCCGGTCCAGGCGTGTACAGCCAACAAGATCCTTTGACTTTCCATTCACCACCTGGGTCATGACCGTTTCCTTTATATGACTGCGGCAGAGCCTTATCAGTGCTTCCTCTTTTTCCTCCTCAGGAAGAATATAAGTATCACCTGATTCAAACAACTGATGCCATTGTCTTTCCGAAACGCTGTCCTCCTCTTCCCAGTCAATGGAAAGGCTTGGAAGTTCTCCTGCAGCGATCACACAGCCTTTCTGTCTTATAAATTCCGTCAGTAAATCTCTTGCTTCTTTTTCCATACAATGACATCCCGGTAAAATCACAACAGAATAGGCAGCTCTTCCAATGCATATTCTGCCGTCTTCTACAGATGCCTCCTTTAGAATTTCCGCATCAAGATGATCATAGTCTAACTGATGGAACAGCAAGGTTTTGCATAAGGACACCCAGCCTTCCCTGATCCGGCCGCATTCCGCTCTTTCTTTGTCAGACTCTCCCCCATACTGAAAACCATGGAAGGGATTTCCAAGCTTTGTCCATAGCGCTGAAACCGGATCCAGAACCGCAATGTGGATATCTGCCTCGGTATTGGATACAAGCATTCCCATTCGGCCTGTGTAATCAGCCAGCGTCCTATAATACTTCCAATACGGATTCTGCAAAAACTGGGATGGGGGCGCATCGTGCTTCGTAATGTCCTCTATGGTGTAATAAAAAGCATGGAAATTATAAAAATTGATTCCACTGCTTCCCAGACGGTCGATCATCCACTTTGCATCCTGAATGGTCATGGTCCAGCCAACGCTGTGAAAGCTTTCGATCATGGCATATTTTTTATCAAGCTGTCTTGCAAGGGAGCTGACCGCTTTTGCATTGCTCCGGTAATTGCTTATGTATTCGTCGTAGATCCATTCTAAGGGTTTTCCCAGCTTTTCATGAGCGGTGTCTCCGCCTATGATATCACTGTATCTCTGGGTTCCCATGCGCATGGATGGTACTTCTGTGGCATAGAGCAATTTGTGGCTGCTGCACCAGTTTGACACCTGTTTATGGTAGCTTTCCACAAACATCTTATGAATGGTTTCATAAAGATCATAGCGGATGCGGACCGCCCCTGGAAAGCTATCATTATGGAGAGCCGGAAGTACGGAAAGAATGGAATAATGCTTTTTCTTTTCAAATTCTCCGGGAAGGAGCTTAGACCATGGAACCAATCCCAGCATACCTACCTCGTCGGAAAACATTCCCCGGATACCGGCACCGAACCTGCTTCCAGATGCCCTTTCATAACGCTCATGGGTAGTCTCTAAAAATGTTTTCACCGCCTGGGGATTACACGGATCAAAGAAGCCGCCGTAGTATTTAAAATCACCCATAGCTTCTTCCGTATAAATCTCGATCTGCCAGTTTCCGGCAGGCAGAAACGTCTTTAATATTTTTTTCGGTCCATAAGAGAAGAAACGCTTGTTGTTATACTTGGTAAGCCCGGTTTCCTGAAAGATTTTTTCGGCCTGCAGATTCCCTACACAGTTCCTTAGATCCAAACTCCGGTTCCAGTCCGTTCCTCCGTTTTCCAGAACTGGATATGCACTGGCATGAAGAATCCGGCTCCAGCCTAATTCCTCTTCTATGGTCCTCTCCCCGTTTGTGCAGATAGTTCTGTGTCTTAATACCATATGCTCTGCTTCCGGATGTTCTAACAGTACTTCCCCGCCGCTCATGCCACTGGGATAAGGATATTCATCGTAAAGCCATGCTTCCAGACCATACCGTTTTGCCTCTTCACAGGCATAGTCCACCATATCAAACCATTCTTTTGATAAATAAGGCAAAGTCATTCCCTGCCTTGCACAGATAAAGACTCCTCCCAGCCCCTTTTCTGACATTTCCCGAATCTGACGTGCTACTTCCTCTTTTGTAATCTCCCCATTCCAGAACCAGAATGGTTTCACCCGGTACTCTGCCGGTGGATTTTGGAATGCTTCCAAAAACTCCATGTTGATTCTCCTGTTCCGCCGCTTAAACGGCTTGTTTTCTGACAGACCGCCAAAACAGGATGCCGGGATCTGCAGCCCATCGGCGCATTTCCCGCATCCCGTTCCGGGTTTATTTTTTCAACGCCTCATAGGATGCGTTTACTTCTTCAATTACTTGATCTCCGCCGCTCCTGGCCCATAACTCCCACTGGGATTTTAACTGTGCTTCGTCGATCTGACCTACAATATACTGAATCCTTGCGTCTTCAATGATCTTATCCAGAGCTACGCCATTTTTAATATATTCCTCGGAATCTCCCAGGATGCCTGCTGCAGGGTTGGATACGGCATACTGTTCATTATCTGCAATAATTTTCTGCTGCTTCTCATAAAAAGGTGTTTCATTTAAAGTCACATAGGGATCTGTATTCGGTGCATATTCGGTATAGGATACCAACTGATTCATGGACTGGTATTCCTGATTTAAAGCCGCATCATGACTTCTTGTTACTCTTCCGTCAGATTCTACAGTATAATGCGCATCCTTTAAACCATAATTTGCCAGAGTCATCATGTCTTCATCATTCATCTTATCCAGGAAGTCTAAGCATTTACGCACATCTTCTTCGGTCTTTGCTGCTTTTGTAATGACGAAGAAGCCTTGACAGCCTAAGGTTGCCATTGTTTTCGCATCAGACTGACCGTTCTTTTTAATCGCACCAACAAAGTCCATCTCAGGTCCTGCTATGTTCTGATTCTGGAAATAATCCATGACTCTGCGTCCGTCATCAAGAGCATCTACCATCATACCCGCCTTCTGTGTCTTTAAATCATCTGCTTTTGTTGCCACAT
This sequence comes from Hungatella sp. UBA3048, assembly GCA_002367105.1. Classification (GTDB taxonomy): domain Bacteria; phylum Bacillota; class Clostridia; order Lachnospirales; family Lachnospiraceae; genus Lacrimispora. Next base: position 102,629 of record DFCS01000029.1, on the reverse strand, counting down.
CTCTTGTGGGGAAATCTTTTTTGATGATTCCCTCTTCACACAGCTTGCGGAACCATTTTAATGCCTCTAAATATTCCTCTGTCTGATGAGCCGGTACCAGCTTTCCCTCCCGTTCTCCCCAGCCATTGGGCGCGCCAAACCAGGCAGACATAATATCCAGAGGAGAAGTGGCTTTGGTCAGCACCAGACCATATGTATCGTTCTGTCCGTTTCCGTCAGGATCGTCATAAGTAAAAGCGTGAAGCATCTGGTAGACATCATCTATGGTCTGGGGTGCCGGAAGTCCGAACTTATCTGCCCAGTCCTTACGGAAGGAAAGACCGTTTCGTCCCAGGGCACGTCCTCTGTAAATGCCGTAAAGCTTTCCATTTATCCGGATATTGTCATTAATCACTTCTTTTGAATTTTTTAAATGAGGATAATCCTTTAAAAAAGGTTCCACATCCCATAGAGCGCCGGCCCTTGCTGCATTGATGATTGCAGGCGATTTTGTCTCTGTAGCAATGATCTGAGGCATGTCATCACCGCCGCCTGCCAGCACGAGATTTAGCTTATCCTCATACCCATCCTTTGGGGTCCACATCACATCAAGGTTTACATTGGTATAATCCTCAACCATTTTGACGATTTTCTCTCCGTTTTCTCCTTTCATTGGGTTACCGAAATGGTCATAAGCCATTGCTTTTAAATTGTATTTACCATCTGCATCTATGGAACCTGAACCACTCTTTTTACCACACCCGTTTATACTTCCTGCAACCACTGCCATTGCCATGGCAAAAGCCGCCACCCTTTTTCCATAATGTTTGCTGCTGCTCATTTTAATTTTCCTCCTCAATCTGTTTCCTGTACATAGTATATGACAGGTTTTACCATTATCCCTTTACCGCACCAACCATAACTCCCTGTTCAAAATATTTTTGAACTAATGGATAAACACATAAAATAGGAACAGTTGCTGCTACTGTTGCCGCCATTTTTACAGCCTGTTCCGGTGGAACTCCGCCTGCGCCAAAATCGACGGCACTTCCATCAGCGCTGGCTCCCTGAGCCAGCAATACGATCTGACGAAGTATGATCTGCACAGGAAATTTTCTCGTACTGTTTAAGTAGATCAGAGAATTGAAGAAATCGTTCCAGTGAGATACTGCATAAAACAATCCTACAGAAGCCAGCGCAGGCTTTGATAAAGGAAGAACCACTTTTACAAATATCCCTACGTCGGTGCAGCCATCAATTCTGGCCGCTTCCTCTAGCTCTCTTGGAAGCTCCTGAAAAAAATTTTTAATAATGATCAAGTTAAATGCACTGATTGCTCCGGGAAAGATCAATGCCATATAGGTGTCCAGAAGATGTAGATTCTTTACCACCAGATAATTGGGTATCATACCGCCGGAAAACAGCATGGTTACTATAATGATATTAAGCACCAGATTTCTTCCTATTAACCAGCTTTTGGACAGCGGATAAGCAAGCGTTGTGGTAAAAAGCATATTTACAAAGGTACCTGTAATCATAATAAAGAAAGAATTGCCAAGCCCCCGGAAGATCCCTCCGTCAGCAAGGATATATTTGTATGCATTCACGGAAAATGTATGGGGAATGATAAAAAATGACCGTTCTACCAGCTCTTTTTCCGTAGCAAAGGAACCGGCAATCACATAAAGGAACGGCAGTATGGTGAACGCCCCCGCCAGAATACAAATGATGTATACCAATGTCATTCCTGCCCGTTCCAAAGGACTTATTTTCTTTCTGCTTCTTTTTTGAAACACTGTTAACATATTCATCCTGCCTCTCATTAATATAAACCGGTTTCTCCGCATTTTTTACAGATCCAGTTGGTTGAAAGAACCATGACCGTAGCCACTAAGGACTTAAACAGGCCGACCGCCGTACTGTAAGAAAATGCGCCCTGAGCAATTCCCAATGTATACACATAGGTATCAAAAACCTCTGCCACAGAGGAATTTAAGGAATTCTTCATCAGGAAGATCTGCTCAAAGCCTGTATTTAACAGGGTACCTACCTTTAATATCAGCATGATAATGATGGTACTTTTAATCGCGGGCAAAGTAATGTGCCACATCTGTTTCAGTTTTCCTGCTCCATCTACTGAAGCAGCTTCATATAACTGGGTGTCCACTCCTGCTAAAGCCGCCAGGAAGATAATCATCCCCCATCCTGTTTCTTTCCAGATGTTCTGAATCACAATAATCCAGCGGAAATACTGCGGGTCAGATAAAAACTCCAACTTATGTCCTGTCATTGCAAAAATAATCTGATTGACCGCACCATTTTCTGTATTTAACAGGGTAAATGTCAAACTGGCCACAATTACCATGGAAATAAAATGGGGTATGTAGATCATTGTCTGAATGGACTTCTTTACCATCTTATTCTTGATTTCATTCAAAAGCAATGCCAGAACGATGGGCATCGGAAAGAAGAAAACAAGGTTTAATATTGCAATAGAAAAAGTGTTGACAAAAAGCATTCGAAAATCTGGATTCATAAAGAATGTTTTAAAATGCTCTGTTCCTACCCATTCACTTCCTGCGATCCCCAGAAACGGACTGTAATTCTGAAATGAAATCACCAGACCGGCCATGGGCACGTATTTAAAGATAATGAAGTAGAAAATCCCTGGTAGCATCAGCAGATACATCCACTTGTGCCTAAACATGTACTTTAGAATCGGTTCCTTGCCTTTCTGAACGAAAATCGCACCACCACCGGTACCTTTTACTCTTGCCATAAGCGAACCTCCCTCTCGTTTATTTTGTTGCTTGTGCTTGCTTATGGCACTATCTTACTGCACTTCGTTTATTTTTCAACAATCATTATATTTACATATATTTTACCAATTTACAGAGAACTTTTTTGTATATTTTTTTGTTCTACTCCTTGATATAATCATTTTCGAGATCAGAATTATCAAGTGATTGCACGTCAGATTACAGGTTTTCCATATTTTGATTATCCTTTATCTATCATTTATCGGCACGTATAATCAGTTTTTTATGAAGAAGGAACAAATTATTTTTGTCTCGAGGAAGATTTCCATAAAAAAAGCCTGGGAGTGATGACATGTTCTATCATCACTCCAGGCTCTAACCCTTAATCTGCTTTCGAAACTGCCCCGGAGTAATCCCCATATGCTTTTTAAAAAGACGGATAAAATTCTGGGCGTTGCTGTAGCTCAAACGGTTTGCAATCTCCCCCACAGGCAGATCCGTATCCACCAACATCTGTTTTGCCAGCTCTAACTTCTGCTTGGCAATGTAATCCGTAAATGTAATATCCTTTGTATTCTTTAACACACGCCATATATAACTGGGATGATAGCCCAGCTTTTCTGCACATTCGGTCAGACTTAAATCTCCCTGATGCTTTTCAATTAGATTCATGATCTTTTCCAAAACCACTTCGGAACTGCTCTTGCGGAACTGATTCATCCTGGCGATAACCGGTACAATCACATTTGTTTCATAAAATTTACGGATGGACTGATAATCATATAACTGATTAAACCGTCCAAAAAGGTTGTCCTCTCCCTCAGGAAAAATATCGTGAATAGGAATTCCGGCATCCGCAGGTACCGACAGTATGGCAAGAAGAAACCGGTGCAGGTAATAGTGCTGTTCATAAAGTACTACTCCGCTTTTGTTCAAATCACGGAGGAATTCATCTGTAATGCCAAAGGCCCGTACCTGGTCAAACTCGTCCACCGCTTTTTTTACCTCAGTATCAAGGACCAGATTATATCCGCTTTTAACTGTTCTCTGTCCTGCCAGATCCGCATAATAAGTGACGGAACTGTCCTCCATGGACATTCCTTCCGTATCCTCATCCCTGTCATAATATTCATTGATCTTTAAAGCCTCAATGCTTTCATTATAAGCTCTGGCAAATCCTATTACTTCCGGAAAAATCCGGCTTACCCCCATATCCACATAACCGCTGCATGCCTCATCAGCAAAGGCAGAAAGGCAATTTCGAAGTGCCAGAATTTTTTGCTCCACCCGCTCTCTGGATTCTCCGTCTATGATCATTACAATGGCCCTGTTATAGATGAAGGGCGGAAACAAAAGGATGTTCTTAATTTCCTCCGGCAAATGTTTCATCAGCTCCAGGTTCAGCACATCCTGCTCCATCTGTTCACACTCCCGGTCTGTCTTCTTACAGAAAATAACGGAAACCACGCAGAGATTCTGAAGAAAACTAATCTTAAGCCGTTCTCCTGTCTGTCTGATCTCTGCCTCGTTTAAACGTCCCCTGATAAGACGAAAGGCAAACAGCTCTGACAACTGGTTCTTTTGCCTAGATATCATGTTCTGAAGTTCTTCATTATGCCCTGCCAGCATACGAATCCTCTGATTAATGAGAAGAAACTCATCGGACTCTGTTTCCGCCTGCCCGTTTGATGGAACAATACTGGAAATCTGAGTCACCAGATTCCTGACCGGCTGGTACACGTGAACCGTACTGAAACCGCTTATCAAACCGCTTATAATAAGAACTGCCAGAATAATTCCCGCCATGGTGATGGGAATCTGCTTTAGTTGTCCGTCCGCCAGCGCCGGATCATACCCTGCAATAAATGTCCAGCCGCTGATGGCTGCCTGTTTTTTTACAACATCATAGGAACCAGCCTTTGTATGAATGCTGGTCACGTCAGGCCGCTTCAATTCATCCGCATTCTGTTCATAATAGGAGGCAATCGCCTGATTTTCCGAACACACCAGTTCTCCGTTATCATCAAATACCACCAGCGTCCCGTTGCCCAGGCTCTTTTTCAGCATACCTTCAAATGAACTCCGGTCCAGGTTAAAGATAAAAGCTGCATTGCTGAATTCTGAGTAGGTAGGCATCTTTACCACAAATGTCAGATAATTGTCATTGACATATTCTGCCTGAATCAGCTCCCTGTTGTCAGCCTTTTCCCCGTGATTGATCCAGAATATCTTTCTTCTGTCCGCATTCAGTTCTTTCAGCCACTGTACGTTATTTATCTTATCAAGCGGAATCATCCCCTTATTGCTGAGCATCCATCCCTTCTTATAATTAATAAAGCTGTAGCTGCTGACATAATTGATGTACACCTCATCCCCAATAATCTCATCAATAAAATCCCTGATCTTCGGATAAGGAATGTCATCATATTCCTGATTAACGATCTCCCCTGCCAAACTGGAAGAAGCCAGACTTAAAAGACTCTGCCTCACCGCATCCAGCACATTTTCTGCCTTATTCTCCACCTGCAGCAAGGCAGTTTCATTTGACTGTCTGATATTTTTTCGCACTGCTATGGCCGCACTGTGATAGGAATAAAAGCCCAGAATCAAAAGCGGAACAATGGCAATCGCCATGAAATATGCAAATATTCGTTTCCGATATGTGAAACTCTTCTTGTTCCCCATGTTATCCCCTTCGCTAACTCTTCCTGTGTGGAATCTTTCCTGCCGGATTCATCGTTTTTTACACTTCCCCCATACGCCTGATAACAAGCCTTATTTTTCAGTTCCGGCATTTTTAATATAATTATCATAGCATAGATTTGTGGATTTAGCTTCAAAATTTGTGATAAAATATCTGAGATCATTCTACTTCTATGAAAACCCACCAGCATAGTACTATTGGATTTTTAATTTAAAAAACAGGAGCACCGCTTCTGACATGGAATCATGATGATTTCATGTCATTTAGCGACACCCCCTTAATTAATATATTCAGCGTGATTATTAAATTAAAATTTCCGCCCTCCGCCTCCCATCGTACGTCCGGAGGAGGTATGGGTAGTACTCCTGCCGCCGGAGGAAAAACCGCCTCCGCCCCGGCCTGTATTCCCCTGATTCCGGGGAATGATCATATAGGTCACGTTTTTATTCACCAGATGGTCGAACTGGTCCGAATACCGGAACTGACAGTTTGCACGATAGGCCATCAATGAGTTTCTAGCCCAGCCTCTCTCCTTTTTCATGGAATACCGGCTGGTTACTCCCCCGCAGGCTGAAGCCGCTGCAATAAGACCGATAAGGGCCGCCAGGGCTGCCTCATACCACCGGATGCTGCGGTAAACACTTATTTTTCCTGTCTCTTTATCGTAATTATACTGTCCTCCGGGAATTCCGGCCCTGTAATATTTGGTTACACCATCCAGAAAACTCCCGGCACAGGCTCCGTAATTCTGATTGCTTATCTCGTCATAAGCGGAATCCAGAATGGAATTCCAGCGTTTATCCGTTAAAAAGCGGTTCATCTTTCCTACCGGAAGAATGTAAAGCTCCCGGTTATCCATGTCGATCAGGAACAATACCCCGCTGTAATCCTTTCCAACACCGTAGGCTCCTCTTATGTAGAAATCCTCCGCATATTGTCCGGCCGACTTTCCACCTGCCTGGTCTGTGGTTGTGATCACCACATCCATGTTCATTTCTTTTCTCATCGCCTGGATCTGAGTTTCAAATGATTCTATTTCTTCCTGGGAAAATAATCCGGCATCATCATATACCCGCTTTTCCCCTGAAGCGCCTCCCGGGCTCTGGCTTTCGGCAAAAGCTTTCATGCCTCCGGAAAGAACGATCAGAAACAGAAGAACCATGAACAGTAAAACGGTTACCCGGCTTAACCGAAGGAACAGTCCCTTTGTTTTCATCATATCAGATACCCCACAATCAGCATGGCAAGAAATACGGGCAGGAATATTTCCATAAACAGAAGCATCAGTTTGTTCCGGTCCACAGGAAGCTTGCCGCATACCTTACCGGTCTGCCCATTCACTGTAAAATAATACATCTGGTCCTTTGACCCGTCGCGGTAAGTAAGGGTCCATACAGGCAAAAGTGCATACTCCCATCGTTCATCCTCCAGGCGGATGGATTGATTCTGAACCCTTACAGAATCATAGGAGGTAATGCTGTTTTTTAAGGACTGCTCGGTAAACAGACGCACCTCTGACTTTACCTCCTCAGAGAATTCCTGCTCTCCCATGTCCCGCCGTTCTGCCACAAAGCCGGAAAGATACCCCATGGAAAAGGGCTTCATTTTCTCCGTTTCAAAAGGCAGAACGCCCTCCACCAGCTCCCGGTTGGACTTCTTGAGAGCATTACGGGGGACGAATTTCACGGGCATAGAGCCTTCCCTGCGGACATCATAGGTCTGAGTTTCCGTATAGCGGCGGTCACCGCTTACCCAGACCCGCAGACGGTCCGCTTTTGCATTCAGGCTTCCCTCCGCCCGGCAGCTGTAAAGCATGTAAGGAAAATATACGCCGGAAATCTTCTCGATCTGGTCTTCGCTGTAAAAAGCTTTTGGAACAAACCGCTTCTTTTTCATCCATTGCTCAAAGATTTCCACGGCCTGCTTCTTTTCCATTGCAAATGGAACCACATAATCCGGATGGAATTCCCCTGACAGCCTGCCCGATAAGATCACCGGGTTATGGCAATAGTAGCAGAAGGTCGCTGCAGTGGTCTCATCCGTTACGATCTCGGCACCGCAGCTTGGGCAGGTATAAAGGACAGGCTCTCCGCCCTGTTTCTTCGCTTTGGGAGCCTCAGGCTCCTGCGGCTCCCCGCTCTCTGTTTCCTTCTGGTTGAATTCTGATAAGCAGAATTCACAAGCATACTTCTGCTTTTTCGGATCAAAGATAAGCGGCCCGCCGCAATTTGGACATTTATAGCTTATGATCTCACTCATGGTCTTGGTTTTCCACACTCCGAACAAAATCTGCCGTTGTTTACAGTTTTACATTCACAGGTCCATGTTCCTGCCGGCTTTGGATTTCCGCATTCCGGACAGAATTTTCCTGTATTCACTCTTCCGCAGCCGCAGGTCCATTGGCCTTCCGAAGGGCTTTCGGCCTTACCCGCTCCGCTTGCCGGGGTCCGTTCCATGGAATTTTCCTGCTGGGCCCGGTTCATCTGCATCTGTTGATAATTGGCATTTGAAGCTGCTCCCATAAAGCCGCCGCCAGTGTTCATTCCCATGTTCATACCCATAAATCCTGCCATGGAACCATTGGCATTGCTTCCTGCCGCTTCAAGACCTCTGGCCACTGCTCCCTGCACGTAGCCCTCCCTGACCCCGGGGTCGCCAAGCATGGCACCCTGGTTGCGCATCTGGATCAGCTTCTTTGATTCCTCATCATAGGAAATACTGGCGATTCCCACGGACTGGATCTCGATTCCTCTCTGGTCCTTCCACTGGTCATCAAGAACACCCGCCATATACTGTCCCAGCTCTCTTCCTTTTGAAGCTACATAGGAAATCCGGATGCCATCGGCGGACATCTGGTTGATCGATGACTGAAGAGCCTCTAAAAATTCAGATAAATACTGGGCATTGATGTCATCCACCTCGACCCGGGAAGCATTTTTCGGTATGGCTTCCCCATAGAACAACAGAGGGTCTGTCACCTTGATGGAATAGGTTCCGTGAGCCCGCAAAAACAATTCCGCATTATAAAACTGATCGAAATAGTTGATGGGATTGGGAGTACCGAACTTAATCCCTTTAATCTCCTGTAAGTTGATGAAATACACCCTCTGGGAGGTGGGTGTCTGGCCGCCGAAGCGGATCCGGTCAAAGGATTCCTTTATGGCCTCATCGAACTGACCGTTAAAGAGAGAGGGAAGGGAAGAATTTTTCACGGTAAAATAACCTGGTTCTCCGGTGTAATCAATCACCTTTCCGCCATCCACCAAAATCATGAACTGATTGGGGTATACATGAATGACGGAACCATCAGATACCGTATATTCTGTACTTTTTGTATTAGATCCCTTCCGGATCTTCACTCCGCTGGTGAATACGGTCTGATCTCCCATATTGCCTGCTTCTATCACTTCAAGCCACTGATCTGCCAGTGAACCGCCTACTGCGGTAGTAAGTGCCTTAACAATTCCCATGTCATTTCCTCCTTAACGGTTATTATTCGATGAGTGAACTCATCTCCACTCTCTTTCGCTCATTATATCAGGAACCTTCGGTTCCTGATCGTCATTCGCCGTTCGTGCCGATGAGTAAACTCATCTCCACTCTCTTTCGCTCATTATACTACACCATTAATCGGTTGGCTATACTGTTCCTCTCATCATGGAAATTTCTTTTGCGTACCCGGAAAGGTCATTGGGCGTCTCCAGATAAAAAGGAAGGCCCTTTAAAGCCGGGTGAACCGTCATCCGCTTCAGAGCATCAAAACCTATAAAGCCTTCTCCGATTTTTGCATGACGGTCCTTGTGAGCCCCAAGAGGGTTCTGACTGTCATTTAAATGGACCGCCTTTAATTTTTCAAGGCCGATAATCCGGTCAAACCGGTTTAAGACTCCGTCCAGATCACCGGCAATATCATAGCCTGCATCCCATACGTGGCACGTATCCAGGCAGATGCCCATATGATCCTTTTGCTCCACCCGGTCCAGGATCTCCCGTAACTCTTCAAATTCCCGTCCTACTTCGCTGCCCTTTCCGGACATGGTCTCTAAAAGGACGGTGGTATGAAGTTGGGGTGTCAGAACCTGATTCAGCATATCTGAAATATAACGGATCCCGTCTTCTGCCCCCTGTCCCACATGGCTTCCCGGATGAAAATTGTAGCAGTTTCCGGGAGTGTATTCCATCCGGTCTAAATCATCCTTCATGGTATCTCTGGCAAGGTTCCTAAGCCCTTCATCCGCGGAGCAGGCATTTAGAGTGTAGGGCGCATGGGCCAGGATCCGGGTAATTCCCTGTTCCCTGGCAAAGGCCAGGAAACGGTTCACATCATCAGGGTTCATGGCCTTGGCCTTGGTTCCCCTGGGATTTCTTGTAAAAAACTGAAAGGTGTTGGCATCAATCTTTACAGCCTCCTTCCCCATGGCATAATAGCCTTTTGAGGAAGACAGGTGACATCCGATCGTAAGCATAAAAACCTCCTGTCATTTTATTTTTCTTATCTTTTTTCCTTTAGACGGGCTGATGGCCTTTACGGCGATGAACATGAATATGGCTGCCAGGGCCAGTTGGATAAAAATGCTTAAGACCACCCAGTTTTCCATGATAAAGTTATCCGGATGAGGGCCGAACCAGCTGTTTAAACTCTTTACCACCTGACTATCCCCTGTCTGGCCATTGATCATTGCATAGAAGGTCGCCACCGGGTTTAGCAGAAGCAGATACAGGCATGCGCCGGAACTGGTCTGGTCAGCCATGCCTCCCACGGACATGGCATAGGTGCTGCTTATGTTCATCCGGGCCATGGAAAGAGCAAAGACATTGATCGCATAGGTGCCTGCGCCAATGAGGACCAGAACTCCATAGCTTACTACCGTGGCGATGGTAGAACGCTTGAACAGGGTAGAAAAACAGATTCCCATGCTTCCGCAGAGTAGGGCCACTGCCAGGTAGCAAAAAAGCAGGAGTATTACGTCATAAATCATCACTCCCCCATATACAAAGGATACGGCCAGAAGGGGAAAACTGGACATGATCATAAGGAACATGGTGCTAAAGGATGAGGTAAACTTCCCCCATATGATCTCCCATGGCTTCAAGGTCGTGGTAAGAAGAAGGTCAAGGGTCTGGCGTTCTCTCTCTCCGCTGATGCTTCCTGCGGTCAGCGCTGGCATGATGAACATCAGCATTACAAATTCCACTGCAGCCACAAATATGTACAAATTGGTAAATGAAGAATACTGGATCTCCGCAGTCAGCTTTACCCGTTCCACTACGGAGTACATATTAAGCAAGACTACCAAAGCCAGAATCGTATTAAAAAGCGCCAGGATCAGCGCAAGACGGAAGCTTCTGGAGCTGACCGTTGTCTCCCGCTTATAAACCGGATTCAATTTCATGTACAAGCACCGCCTTTTCTTTATCATGATCCGTGATCTGCATAAACAGGGATTCCAAACTTCCCTGCTCCCTGTAGAATCCATGTACCAGCACCTCTGCATCCACCAGCTGCTGCAAAAGAAGGGCCTCATCCTGGTTATCTCCAATGAAATTCACCCGGATGTCCTCGTCTTTCACCGCAATGGTCTGGACACAGGGCTGGCTTTTTAAGATGGTCAGCGCCTTATCCTTATTTCCAAGAACAGAGATGATCAGAGGGTTGGTAGCATTGACCCTGCGCAGAATCTCCTCCATGCTGCCGCTTAAGATCATTTTCCCCTGGTCAATGACCCCAATGTCCGTACACAGCTCGGAAAGCTCGGAAAGTACATGGGAACTGATGAATATGGTCTTCCCCTGCTCCTTTAATTCTTTTAGGATCTCCTTAAATTCAAATCTGGTTCTCGGGTCAAGCCCTGAGGTCGGTTCATCAAGGACCAGCAAAAGGGGATCGTGGATCAGAGCCCTTGCCAGGCAAAGCCGCTGCTTCATACCTCTTGATAAACTGTCCACGTAAAAATTTACCTTATCCTCCAGCCCTACCTGTTCCAAAAGGGTCATATACCTGGTCCTGCCTTTTAGCCCGTCGATTCCATAGCAGGAAGCAAAAAACTCCATGTATTCGCTGACTTTTAAATTGTCATATACGCCGAAAAAATCCGGCACATAGCCGATTTTCATCTTTAATTTATCTAAACCCCCGGACACATCCACGCCATCGATCATCACCTGGCCGCTGTCGGCAAAAAGAAGCCCTGTCATGATCTTGATGGTGGTGGTCTTTCCTGCTCCGTTAGGTCCTACGAAGCCATATAGAGATCCCTGGGTGATACGAAGATCCAGGCCGTTTAAGGCATGGAATTTTCCAAATTTTTTCCGCAAATCCTTAATCTCTAACATTATTTATCCCTTCCTGCCACTGTCAGCATTGGCAGAGTCACATACCAGCTATTCTCAGGTGTATTGTCACATACATATTTTACAGTCAGCGTGTTGCCGGGAGACAGATAAGGGGTCAGCTCCCAGGCTTTATAAGCCGATTTGTTGGGGTCCATGGCATCGTAATTTCCTGTATCGTGATTATAGAAATATATATTTCCTTTAAAGATGGTGGTGTAGTAAAAGCTTTCGCTGTTTAAAAACTCGTCAGAGGGGTTTTCAAAGGTCAGCGTTTCCACCTCAAGATCATTTCCAAGAAAATACTCCAGAGCTACCGGGTCTACGCCGTAAATGGCGTTGGAATCCGTATAATACTGCCCGCTTACTACCCTAGGTGTTTTCATGAGGGCAGACCGGGAGGTCTCGCCATTCTTCTTTGTTTTTAAATTAATGGTAGATGTAAACATGGACATGCCAAAAGTTTCATAATTCCCCCTGGCAAGGAACTGGCTGTCTGACTGATCCTTGCTGAAAGCCACGATTCTGGCCTCCGGATTATAGAATGAGGAATATTTATCAAGGTAAAAGCTTAAAATATTAGTCCTTGATAATGCCAGCATGTAAGCTGGATCCTCAATGTCCGCTTTGGGATATTGATAGCTTCCCGTTACCCGGGCGGATACCAGGAAGGAATTGTTAATGGGATAATTGATCACAGGAAGCCCGTTTAAATTCACGGTTTCTCCTGGCTTTAACTCTTCAATGACCACCATTTTCCCGTACATCAGAATCCCTACCTTTTCTACCTGGAAAGGATATTCATTGGTCACAGTGCCGTATACGTTTCCCTCAAACAGGGTGATGTCTCCGATAAGGCCCTTATGCTCTGTATTGGAAGTCCGTTTCCTTAAGGAATAATACTTGGGGGTAAAAGCAGCTGCGTTCTGTGCCGAAACTCTGGTGTCCGTTTCCCCATAGGATATATTCACTTTATAGTCCTCATTTCCCATAAATCTGGGAACCGGCTTCATCTCATAGGAACTGCTTCTGGTGATGGGAAGCAGATCGTACGACGGATCCAGGGCAATGGTATATGCCTTGTTATAAGGGGTCCTCATATTGATATAAGTATATTCGTCTACATAGTTCTCCGTTGTATCCATAATGGTCGCATAGGTAAAAAAGGTATCCTTAAACCTGGTTCCTATTCCCATTAAATATACGATTGCCGCAAAGGACAGGGAAACCGCTGCAACCGCGGTCCGGTAATACCTTCTCCGCTCCTGCTTTTTCAAAAACAGGTACAGACCCGGGCCCACCAGTACGATATATCCCAGGATCACTGCGGCATAAACCACCAGGTTCGGCAGCTTATCTAAATTTCCGGTATTTAACATATTCTGCACGGACCAGTACTGGCCGGAATTTCCGCTGTAAAGGTAGGAGGACAAATCATTTAACTTGGTTTCTCCCAAAAGCGCCGTGAAAAGCTTATCTACATAGGAACGCTGGACCTGGCAGAAGGAAGCGATATCCACAAAGTCATAGGCAGCTACGCCTACCCTTCCTTTTCCCTTTGATACAGAAGAAAGGACCGGGAATTCATCATTGGAAAGCACTCCGGTTCCGCCTTTTAAGGAAACGTCTGCACAAACCAGATTCATGAAGGAATCTCCAGGACCATTGGAGGAATATTCCACTCCCATGTCCACGGATTTTTCTGATGGTGGTGCATAATCATCTTCAAGGATATCAGACCGGAAGGCATAAAGGGTATCATCCACCCGGCTGCCGGTTCCCAGAAGAAGGGTTCCTCCCACTTTTACCCATTCCCAGATTGCAGATACCTGGTCTGTGGACAGCCTTTTGGTATCGTAATCTGTAATGACCAGCACATCTAAAAGGTCCAGACCGATGACATTATCCGGCATCTTTTCTGTATCCATCTCAAAGGTCTTGATCCTGACAGAGCTGTAATTCACGCCCACTCCATCCATATAGGACAGAGTATCCGGCTCATCGGATAAAATCCCCACAAACAGTTCTGCAATATCTGCCGTGACATTCATTTTTAAGCGTTTTCGGATCAACTCTTTTCCCTGGGAGTCCAGAAGCTTCACATAAAGAACATCTGCCCTTCCCACCGGAATATCTAAGGATTCCTCCGAAGCTTCAAAGGCCTTTAAAGAAACCGGGTACTCGTATTGGTAAATGTCATAATCCGATTCCATGGCAATCGCCTGGACCGTTCCCTGAAATTCGGAATCCAGCTGGTTTTTTAATGAAAGATTTACCGGTACGTAACGTCCGCTTTTTGCATTTCCCTCATATCCATAGGAAACATCCATGGAAACCCCGGAATTCGTAGCTGCATAATTACCGTCTGCAAAGGAATTCCCCGTATCCATTCCGACCGTTGTTTCATTTGCCATACCGAAAGCAGGCAGCGTTACGCTGCCTGCTATGGTGACGACCATGGCACAAATCAGGGATATCTTTCTGAATTTCATTCTCTGTCACCCTATCTTTCCAAAGTTCTCTTTATTAATATCAAAATCCACCTGCAGCTTAATCGTAAATACCGTTCCGGATAAATCACTGGTCACTTGAATGGTTCCGCCATGCATATCCACAATATTCTTTGCGATGGCAAGCCCCAGCCCTGTTCCTCCCGTATTGGTAGACCGGGACTGTTCCACGCGGTAAAACTTATTGAAGATAAGAGGCAGCTCTTCCTCCGGAATCACGTAACCGTAATTGATCACCTGGATGGTAACCAGTTCTTCGCTGCCATGGACCTTTACCAGGATGCGCTTTCCATCCGCTCCGTATTTGATGGCATTGTTGATCAGATTGTCAAACAGACGGGCCAGAAGATTGCCATCCGCCGAGATCATCTGGGCGGGAACATTGCTTTGAAGCTCATAAGATAGGTTCTTATCCACAAAACTGGGATAAAATTCTTCCAAAAGCTGACTTAAGAGCTTCACCACGTCCACCTTGGCTACGTGCATGGAGATCTTCCCATAGTTCAGCTTTGTAAATCCGAATAAGTCCTCAATCAGCTTTTCCAGCCGCTTTGTCTTAACGTATGCAATCCCTATGTACTTTTTCTGGACTTCCGGATCAAGCTTTGTTTCTCCGGACAAAAGTTCCAGATATCCGATGATGGAGGTTAAGGGAGTTCTTAAATCATGAGCAATATTGGTAATAAGCTCGTTCTTGGTACGCTCTGCCTCACGTTCCTTATCCATGAGGCCTCTTAAATCTTCCACCATCTTATTTAAACTGGCAGCCATGACAGAGAATTCATCATCCCCTTCAATGTCAACCGTAATATTTAGATCTCCCTCGGAAATGCTCTGCATGGCATCAGAAATACGGCTGATGTAACGCATGGACTTTTCCTGGAGAAGGAGAAAGGTGACCGTAAATATTCCGATCCCGAAAATCACATATATCAGGATCACTACCACATCAAAGGATGTGAGCATCTCAACAAATGCATTATCCTTTTGTGTGTTTCTCATGTAGGAGGCAACCAAAGATACATTGGTTACCAGAAATATCTCGATCAGGACCGTGACCACTGCACTGTAAAAAATATTTGCAATGACCCGGGTATGAAAACGGCGGTTAAGGTCACTTTTCAATTTTGTATCCTACCCCCCAAACAGTGGTGATGATCTTGTTCTGTCTGGTATCCTCTTTCATCTTTCCCCGCAGCCGTCTGATATGTACCATAACTGTGTTGTTTGCCTCATAAACCTTTTCATTCCACACCTTTTCGAAAATCTCATCGGTGCTGAACACTCTTCCGGGATTAGAGGCCAATAAGTAAAGGATGTCAAACTCAATGGGGGTGAGCTTGATCTCTTCCCCATAAACAGTCACCTTATGGTTATCCTTGTTAATGGTCAGTCCTCTTATTGCGATTTCATTCTTAGCAGCTTCATTTACCGCACTGTTGGGGTTTAACTGGGTATAACGGCGAAGCTGGGATTTTACCCGTGCCGTCAGCTCCAGAGGGTTAAAGGGCTTTGTCACGTAGTCATCTGCCCCGGTTCCAAGTCCCAGTATTTTGTCCAGATCCGTGGACTTGGCGCTGAGCATGATAATAGGAATGTTATTGGTCTCCCGTATTTTCTTGCACATTTGCAGGCCATCCATTCCTGGCATCATGATGTCCAAAAGTACCAGATGGATCTGGTTCTTTTCCAGAACTTCCAGTCCTTCTTCCGCATTATTTGCTTTATATACTTTATAGCCATCACTGACCAGATAGATCTCCACCAGGTCTGCTA
This sequence comes from Hungatella sp. UBA3048, assembly GCA_002367105.1. Lineage (GTDB taxonomy): Bacteria > Bacillota > Clostridia > Lachnospirales > Lachnospiraceae > Lacrimispora. The sequence continues at coordinate 86,571 of DFCS01000029.1, read as the reverse complement.
TCTCTTTCTCATCATCCACAACCAAAATGCTTATTGTCTCGGACATGAAAATACCTCCCTTGTCGTTATGTAAGCGGCTTTTCTCTTTTTATGAGAAAATTCCTGCATCCATTTTACCACAAGAAAGGTATCTTTGCCTTACTATTTTCTTACAAAAAAGCTATAATTCGGTAACTATGGGGTGCTCTTCCATTGGCCTACCCCTGACTTTCCGTAGGAATAAACACCCGGCTGCCTACCGGATCTGATTTGCCAAGCTCCGCTTTCACATTCTGGATGGCCTCTTCACAGAACTGCTCCTGGCTGTTGACCAGGACCTTGCCCCTTTTATCAGGTTTCTCATAGGTTCCGTCGGCTTTTAAGATATGGGCCTTCACATTATCCTGAAACTGCACCTTAAGAAGATGGATGATCTGCTCCTGCAGCATTTCATCTTCTACGGGGAACATGATCTCCACCCTTCGGTCTAAGTTTCTGGGCATCCAGTCGGCACTTCCCATATAAAGCTCCGGACTGTTGTCATTTTCAAAATAAAAGATCCGGGCATGCTCCAGGAAATTTCCAATAATGGAATGGACAGTAATCGTTTCACTTAAGCCCGGAACTCCTGCCTTTAAGCTGCATATTCCGCGGACGATCAATTCGATCTTCACTCCCGCGCAGGAAGCTTCATAAAGGGCCGCTATGATTTCCTTATCGCAAAGGGAGTTCATCTTGGCCATGATGTGAGCCGTTTTTCCGTTTTCTGCATTTTTCGTCTCCCTGCGGATCAGCCTTAAAAATCTGGCCCGCAGCCAGATGGGAGCCATCACAAGCTTATTCCAGTGAAGCGGCTCGGAATAGCCTGACAGCATGTTGAATACGGCGGTGGCATCTTCCCCGATCTGAGGATTGCAGGTCATGAGGCCAAGATCCGTATAAAGCTTTGCTGTGGAATCGTTGTAGTTTCCGGTACCTAAATGAACATAACGGCGGATGCCATCCTCTTCTCTGCGCACCACCAGAGTGATCTTGCTGTGAGTCTTTAAACCTACCAGTCCATAGATGACATGACAGCCGGACTTTTCCAGCTTTTTCGCCCAGTTGATGTTATTTTCCTCATCAAAGCGGGCCTTTAGTTCCACTAGCACCGATACCTGCTTGCCATTGTCGGCAGCCTCTGCCAAAGCGGCAATGATGGGGGAATTTCCGCTGACCCTGTAAAGGGTCTGCTTGATCGCCAGGACTTCAGGGTCACTGGCAGCGGTTTTTACAAAATTTACCACAGGGTCAAAGGTCTCATAAGGATGATGAAGCAAAATGTCGCCTCCGCGGATGTTGGTAAATATGTCTTCCTCGTTCATAAGCCTTGGAACCTGCTGGGGAATATAGGAAACTGCCTTAAGATGATTAAAGCCTTTCATTCCGTACATCTTCATGAGAAAGGTCAGATCCAGAGGACCTGCGATCTCAAAGATGTCGGCAGAGCTGATGCTTAACTCCCGTTTCAGTATTTTTAACAGGCGTTTATCCATCTTCTCTTCCACTTCCAGACGGATCGCCTCGCCCCACTGCCGTTTCTTAAGCTGTTTCTGGATCTCTTCAAGAAGGTCCTCCGCTTCTTCCTCATCAATGGTGAGGTCGGCATTTCTCATGATGCGGAAGGGATGGGCTGTAATGACGTTGTAATTTAAAAACAGGCTTCCGATATTCCGTTCAATGATCTGTTCCAGCAAAATGACCGCCCGTTCTTCCTTTTTACCGGTGGGAAGCTCCACAATCCTTGGAAGAACACTTGGCACCTGGACCATGGCAAATTCCAGTTCCTCTTCCCCGCTTTTTTTCTGAAGGAGAGCCGCGATGTTTAAGGATTTATTTCGGACCAGTGGAAATGGCCTGGAGGAATCCACAGCCATGGGAGTGAGCACCGGATATACATTCCTTTCAAAATAGCTGTCCGCATAGCTTCCCTCTTTTTCGCTTAGGTCCTCATGGACATGAACCACCCGGAGTCCATTCTGCTTTAACGTGGGCAGAAGGGAACGGTTATAGGTAGAATACTGCAAAGCGACCAGCTCATGGGTCTGCACGCTGATCTTTTCAAGCTGTTCCGGCGGTTTTAGACCTGCAATATCCGGCTTTGTATATTTGGCATGGACCATATCCTTTAAGGAAGCCACCCGGACCATATAGAATTCATCCAGGTTTGAGGCCGTGATGCTTAAAAACTTCAGCCGTTCAAAAAGAGGGAGGCTTTTATCTCTCGCTTCACTGATCACGCGGTAATTAAATTCGATCCAGCTCAGCTCCCGGTTTACATAATTTTCAGGATTGTTGTATATTTCATCGGTGCCTGCCATCAGGATAACCTCCTCTTCTGTTTTAATATGGGCCTTATTCCGAATATTTCTTCAAAAAAATCTGCTTTTTGCCGGAATGCCATGGATTCCAGGGTGATATCACCCTCATAAGAGACGGTCACCACCAGCTGTCCGTTCTTTACGCTCATATGGATATCTGACAGCTTCTGCTTATGGCTGCGGTCCAGGGAATTGGCAAGCCTTAAAATAGCTGTCAGCTTTCCCACAAGTATGATGCTGTCCTTATGAGGAAATTCTCCCTTTGTATTCCGGAACACCTCTTCGCTTAGGTGGATCCGGTTATAATCAAATTCCACCCCGTTGTAGCGGACCGCATTGGCCACGATCTCCCGCTCCATATGGGACAGACCGATGATCTCTGTTGACATGATGATATGGTAGGCGGATTCGCTGGGGTTTCTCATGCTGATAAATTTGCCGCAGGCGTGAAGGATGGCGGCGATCTGCAAAAGAAGCCGTTCCCGCTTTCCCATTCCGTGGTATTTCTTCATGCTGTCAAAGATATCTACCACGTATTTTTCCATATTCACCGTATGTGGACCATGGCATTTATAGCGCTTTGCCATATTGCGGGAGGCCATAAGAATGTCCTCGGAAAAATCATGATTGAATTTTACAGCCTTTGTTTCTTCTGCAAATTCAGCGGCAATGCTGTCGCATAAGCGGATTCCCGGAATCCAGAAAAGCTCCGCCTTGGTCAGTTCCAGGACACGTTTAAAGATGATGGCCGCCGGAACCAGGAGGGATGCATATTCCGAATTAACTCCAAACCGATCCTGAATCTGGTCTAAGGACATTTCCATAATCTTTTCATAAAAATATGCGAATTCCTCCGCAGTGACCCGCTCCACAGGCTTTCCGCCGCGGCTGCCCCGGGACAGATAAAGGATGCTTTCTCCTATTCCGATCAGATTTTTGATCTCCCTGTCCTTTAAGTAAACCTTGCGGAATGTAAATAGTTCATTATCCACCATTTCCTCAATCAGGGTATTCTGCATCTGGTTATCGGCTTGTACGGTCCCCATCATTTCACGGATCCTTAAGACACCTAACATCAGATTATGAGTGGAAACCAGGGCATCCCTGTCAAAGAGGGAAACCTGCATGCTTCCAAAACCAACATCCACAATGGCTGTACCCTTTTGTATGATCTTATGGAATTCCGCATCCTTTGAGGCGATGGCCTTATAACTGATAAACCGCTGCTCGGAGTTACTGATGACCCGCACTTCAATCCCAGTCCTCACCCGGATCTGATCCAGCACGATCCGGCTGTTTTTTGCTTCCCGCAGGGCACTGGTGGCATAGGCCCGGTATCCGATCACTTTATAAGACTGCATGATATCCGCAAAATCCTTGATGACCTGGCACATCTCCTCCACCAGCTCATAGCTGATCTTTCCGTCATTATAGGTGTCCCTTCCAAGGGCAATGACATGACGGACATGATCCACCTTACGGATCCCTGTCTTAGCAGAAATCTCATAGATACCAAGCTCCAGTTCAAACGATCCTACATCAATGGCGGCAAATAATCGTATTGCCATACCTTTCCTCCTTACTGCCCATTCGTCAGGCAGCTTTTTAAATATCCAAGTCTTTCTTATCGGTTGTTCCCAAAAGGTGTGTAATAAACTGGCTTGCCGTTCTGCCTGATAAGCCTCCGTGGTTCAGTTCCCATATATTTGCTTTTGCATACAATTCTTCCAGAGACATGTTTATATCGCTGCGGGCGGCCAGCGCCCCTACGATCTCCTGGAATTCTCTTCTGTCCGGCGAGCCGTAATAGATGGTCACACCAAAGCGCGCCACCAGGGAAAGCTTTTCCTGGACGGTGTCATTATTATGTAAGTCATCATCCAGCTCCCTTTTGTCACTGAATTTTTCCCGTATGAGATGCCTGCGGTTGGAAGTGGCATAGATCAGCACATTACCCGGCTTTTTCCCAAGGCCGCCTTCAATGATCGCCTTTAAATACTTATACTCCAATTCAGAATCCTCAAAGGATAAGTCATCCATGTAAATAATAAATTTGTAATTCCGATCCTTCACCTGTTCCTGGACCTTTGAAAGGGATTTGAACTGATGCTTATAGACCTCGATGATCCGAAGCCCTCTGTCATAATATTCATTGAGCACGGCCTTAATGCTGGAGGATTTTCCGGTTCCGCTGTCACCGAACAGCAGGACGTTATTGGCAGCCCGTCCGTTTAAAAAAGCCTCCGTATTTTCGGTCAGCTTCTGCTTTTGGAGCTGATAGCCGATGATGTCGTCTAAATGGACATGTTCAATGCTGGTGATAGGAAGGATCTGAGGCTCGCCGATTGCCTCCTCGATGCGGAAGGCTTTATTAAGGCCAAACTTCCCTACTCCGAACCTGCGGTAAAACTCTGTTATCTCAGAAGCAAAAACAGTCTCATCCTCAGCTTTTTCCAAGGCAACGGCCAGGGCAACGATCTGGTCCCTGATCCTCTTATTATAGATCTTGCTGCTGCCGTCTGCCGTCTGGTAATGGGAAAGGGCGGTCCAAATCCCTTCTCCGGGATTTAAACGGTCCAGTTTTCGGATGTCATGATCAAACAATTCCTTTATGACACGGAAATCATGAGCAGCCAGTTCATTTAAAGTCCCTTTAATGGGGCCTACGATCTCACAGGAGGTACTATAGGCATTTTCATTGTTTGTAAGGCAGAATGCTAAAAAACAATGCCAGAGATTCCCCTCAAAGCCATAGGATGCCGCCAGCTGGGTTAGCTGACCGGCGCAGGCATAGGAATCCGGCATTGTTTCTCTTTCCGACCCCGTTTCCAGGCTCAAAAGCCCGGCGATCTTGTCAAAAAGTTCACGATGATTTAAATTACGGTACAAAATCAATTCCTGGGATTTCATAATTTGCCTCCTAAATGAATCTTAATAATTTCCCAAAACCCTCATATTGCTTCCCTCTTCAGAGATTCCCTTTAAGGCATTCTGAATGGAGGCATCGCTTAAATTCCCCTCAATATCTATGAAAAACCGGTATTCCCAGTTTCTTCCAAGGATGGGCCTGGACTCGATCATCATCATGCTGACCCCGTTATAGATAAAATTGCTCAGCATATTATAAAGAGAACCGCTCTTATGGGGCAGTTCAAAGCTTATGCTTATTTTTCCCGCATCTTCCCGGTATACCGGTTCCTTTGACAGGATGATGAACCGGGTCGTATTGTTTTTATTATGGTTGACGGAAGATTTTAAAACCTTCAGCCCGTAAATTTTCCCTGCGATCTCACTGGCCACCGCCGCCTGGGATAGATCGCCATCCTCAAAGACCTTTTTGGCGGCTATGGCAGTATTCTCAACGCTGATCTGCCTCCAGTTCCTGTTGGCATTTAAAAATTCAGAACACTGCATAAGGGCCTGGGGGTGGGAAAACACCGTCTGGATGTCCTCCTCCTTTGCCTCCGAAAGCCCAAGCAGCGCATGGTCTACGGAAAGGAAGGTTTCCGCCACAATGTAATTGTGATATTTTATAAGTAAGTCATAATTATGGGTGACTGCCCCTGCAGAGGAATTCTCAATGGGCAGAACCGCATAATCAGCCGCGCCTGCCTCTACCTCTTTCATGGCAGCTTCCCAGGATTCCACATGGTATATATCTGCATCGGCTCCAAAATATTTCAGTGCCGCCTCATGGGTGTAGGCGCCTTCCACTCCCTGATACACCACCCGTGCCTGATTGACCGGAAGACTCTTTACCGGTTTGAAATCGTATTCCGCCTTAAGTCCGTGTTCCGCCATAAGCTTGTACTGGAAATGACGGCTGATGGTCATCATCTGGGTGAACAGCTCCCTTACCGCCTGTTTATGGAATTCATCTTCCACCATACCGGTCACGGCGTCGATCTTCTGCTGCTCCCTTTCCTTGTCATAAACCTGCTTACCTGTTTCAATCTTATATTCGGCCACCTGGCCGCTAAGCGCCATCCGCTTTTCAAATAACGATACAATCTCACGGTCTATCCCGTCAAGCTGTATTCTGATTTCCTGTAAATCCAATGTCTTCATGGGTCTTATCATTCCTTTTTTCATCTGATGTGTGCTTAAGCCCTGTCAGAAATCTTTCCCTGGCTTTTCAGTTCTGCTTCCAGCATGGCCTTTATCTGATTCTCTACATAAGCGCCTGGGAATTTCCGAAACTCCGGCTCCAGCTCCTTTGTATAAAAGGGCTTGCCAAATTCAATCGTCACCTGGGATGGAAGCATGCGGGGAAATTGCCGTTCAAACACTTCCGCTGTTCCGGTAATTGCAACCGGTACTACCGGGCAGCCGCTTTTTTCCGCTATTTTAAGGCTTCCTTCTTTAAAAGGAATAAGATCTAAAGGACTCTCCTCCCGGTTCCTGGTACCTTCCGGGAAGATCCAGACGGAAACGCCTCGTTTTACCTGATCGATACCTGTGAGAATGGTCTTTAAGCCTTCTTTTAAATTCTTCCTGTCTAGAAACAGACAGTTTACATACTTCATCCAGGTGGAAAGCAGAGGAATCTTCTCCATTTCTTTTTTTGCCACAAATCCCATAAGGTCGGGAACCGTCACATAACCTACAAGAATATCGAAATAGCTCCTGTGATTTCCAACGTACAAAACGGCCTGGTCTGAAGGTATATTCTCCTTACCCTTAACCGTGATGCTCACGCCTGCCATACGAAGAATGATCCGGAAAATCCATTGGACCACCGCCAGGCTCTGGATATCCCGCTGGCGGCGGTCCTTTTTACCGGTCAGCCATTCAAAAATAATGACCGGAATGCTTAAAATCAAAAATATGATGACTGTTGCTGCTACAAGAATAAAACGTATCATTGATCTAGCCCTCCATTTCATCTATTATATAAAATGGTGACTTCAATTACAATACTACCCGCCTCTCTTTTTTGTAATTTGTTCAAACAACAGTCCTGTGGCAAACCACAGCGGTGCAAAGTCCAGACGGATCAGTCCGTCTATGTTGGAGTTTCGCCCCGTATAATCCCACGGGCACATCCCTCTGCCCCGCAAAAGGGAGCCGGCAAAATATTCCGCCACAAAAATGAGAACCATGTAAAGAAATCCATGGCGGATAGCAAGATCCGCTTTCTTTGCCGTAAATCCTGAACCGGGATTCACCCACCGGTCAATAAGATCACCAATGGGACCTAAAAGTGCTCCGCAGCCATAAATAGGAAACATTAAAAGGGACGTCTGCCCCATAAGCCGCCAGTCTTGGCGCAAAATGGATTCCGTGGAGGTAAAGATAACCTCCAGGCACCAACCTGTCACTCCGCATTTGCAGAAATTAAGTGGCAGTTGTTTTAAGTTTAATTGTGATAGTGTTTTCATACCCTTCATTATGCGCCGGTTATTGGGATATTATGTTCTTCTGTTAAAGAATTCTATAAAAGAGGAGACAACAATCTGCTCCCCTGTTCCTTGATTCGGATGAAAAGACTTCTTTCCTCATACACCTCTCTTGTGATCTCTTTGCACACCTTTAGGTCCTCCAGGAACAGAGCTTCCAGCTTAAGGGTCGTCTCCTCGTCGTAGATTACCGCATTTACTTCAAAATTCAACTCAAAGCTTCGGATATCCATATTGGCAGTGCCATAAGAGCTGACCTTTCCGTCGGTCATGACCCCCTTGGAATGGAGAAACCCGTTTTCATAGGTATAGCACCTGGCCCCGGCTGATATTAAATCCCCCACATAGGAATAGGACGCCCAGTAAACAAAGGGGTGATCCGGCTTACAGGGGATCATCAGCCTTACATCAACACCGGAACGGGCAGCTACTGACAAAGCGGTAAGCACAGCATCATCAGGCACAAAATAAGGTGTCTGGATGTAGATATGATCCCTGGCCTTTGAAAAAAGCCGGATATAATTATCCCGGATCTGGCGGCTCCTTGCATCCGGGCCGCTTGCAATGATCTGGATTCCAAGATGTTTTCTCTCATCATTTATGTCAACCACACCAAGGAAATCCAGACAGCTTCCGTCTTCATCTTCACAAAAATATTTCATATTCCGGAACAGATTTTCTCCTGCTGCATAATTCCAGTCCAGGGCAAAGCGGATCTGAAGGCTTAGCACAGACCCTCCCTGCAGCTTTAAATGGGTGTCTCTCCAATAACCGAATCTGGTATCCTTTGATATATATTCCCGGCCGATGTTAAAGCCTCCCACATATCCGACCCTGTTGTCAATGACCACGATCTTTCTGTGGTTCCTATAGTTTACACGAAGCTGAAGCCTGCCGAGTATGGGCGGGAAAAAGATCCCTACCTTTACCCCGTTTTCCTTGAGCCGGTTCCATTTGTCCTTACGCATGAAACGCCCCCCCATACCGTCGCAGAGAATGCGCACTTCAACCCCTGCTCTGGCCCGCTCTATGAGGATGGGAATGATGGAGTCAAACACTTCATCGTCCTTAATAATATAATACTGCAAATGAATAAAATGAGCTGCATTGGAAAGCTCCATTCTCAAGTCTTTAAATTTTTCTTCCCCGTCCGTAAAAATCTCAACCGTGTTGTCAACGGTCAGCACAGATCCGGAAGTCTCCAGATTGTACAGCACAAGATCCTCATAGTCACGGGACAAAGACGATACCAGGCTGATATCATGGCTTTTTAAAAATTCTTCCTGGTTTTTTGCGGAATAACGCACCCGGTCTTCCACTTCCTTAATCCGGAACATCTTGCCCTTTCGCATATCCTGGCCCAAAAGCAGATAAACAAGAATACCGAATACGGGAACAAAATACAGGGCCAGGAGCCAGGTCCAGACTGCCTTGGGATCACGGCGCTGAAAAAATACGATAATAATTGATAGAATCAGGTTGATATAAATCAGATGATCAATCAGCCAGTTCCAAATATCAACTGCCTGTAAAAAAATCGTTTCCATAACAAATCCCTCCTGTCTAAGCGGTCACGATCCGCCTTATGCGGGCAATGAGGCATACCTCATAGCTTTCTTCGGGATATTTAATTGCAGAAAAGGACCACCGCTGATGCGATGACCCTTTTATACAAACTGATTTCTCTCCCTGTTATAATGATAATCAATCGCAGCCAGAGAAAGGGTCAGGTCATTCTCCTGGATCCCAAGACTATGGCAGCATTCCTCAAGAGAAGGATAATAATCTCTTAACTGAGTATTGACATAGCTTAGCAGCATCACCGGATCTTTAGGTATCTTAAACATTTTTTCCTCCTCCTATTCTGTTGACATATTTATTCTATCATAATTATTCCCAATTGTGAATCATTCAGAATGGGAGTTGCGGAATTTTCATGGCAAAGTACCCCTGTACGAATGGAGAGATCAGTGCTACAATCAAATTTGAAATCCATTAGGAGGTATACGGTATGAAAAAAATACTAATGCTTGGAACAGGGGGCACCATCGCCTGTAAGCGGAGTGACAATGGCTTAAAGCCTCTCCTCACTACAGATGAAATCCTCTCCTATGTTCCGGAAGCATCAGACTTCTGTCAGGCAGACAGCCTGCAGATACTAAACATAGACAGCACCAATATGCAGCCAAGCCATTGGATTACCATGGCAAAAGCTATTGAAACCCATTATAAGGATTACGATGGTTTTGTTATCTGCCACGGTACGGATACCATGGCTTATACAGCCTCAGCCCTTTCCTACCTGGTACAGAATTCGGAAAAGCCCATTGTCATTACCGGAGCCCAAAGGCCTATTGACATGGAAAACACCGATGCCCGCACGAATTTATCTGACAGTCTCCGGTTTGCAAGCGAGCCTAGGGCCCATGGCGTTGCCATTGCCTTTGACGGCAAGGTGATTGCAGGCACCAGAGGGAAAAAGGAGCGCACCAAGAGCTACAATGCTTTCTCCAGCATTAATTTTCCTTATATTGCCGCGATCCAGGATGGACATGTGCTGTTTTACGTTGATGATAAGGCTTCCTGCCACAGGCAGGTAAAGTTTTTCCAAAAGCTGAATCCTCATGTTGCATTAATGAAACTGATTCCTTCCATGGGTTCTGACGTTCTGGACTTTATGGCAGAGCATTATGATGCGGTGATCATAGAATCCTTTGGTGTCGGCGGCCTTCCCTCCTATGATACCGGTGATTTTTATAAGGCCGTTAAAAAGTGGATCAACCTTGGAAAAACCGTAGTAATGGCCACCCAGGTGACCAATGAGGGCAGCGATATGTCTGTGTACGAAGTCGGACATTCCATAAAAAAGGAGCTGGGACTTTTAGAAGCCTATGATATGACCCTGGAAGCCACGGTGACAAAGCTCATGTGGATTCTGGGACAGACCAGTAACGAAAATGAGATACGGGAATTATTTTACCGTACCATTAACAGAGATATTCTTTGGCAGGCATAAAAATACGGGCGCTGCAAAGGAGATGATCGATCATCCCTTTTGCAGCGCCCTTTAAAATAGGCGTAAGGTTTTTTCCTTTATTCCAGATAAGCAATCAGCTTCTGACCGTCCTCTGACACGTCGATCACGATTACATTTCCTGCCCGGACCTCATCCCCAAGAATGATCCTGGCGGCTAAAGTTTCCACATGCTTTTGCAGGTACCGTTTTAGCGGACGGGCTCCGTAAACAGGATCATAGCCCTGTTCCACCACAAACTCTTTTGCCTGGTCAGTCAGTTCAATCTTTAATTCCCGGTCTTCAATCCGTTTGTTTAAGTCCGCAAGAAGCAGGTCAACAATTCCTGCAATATTTTCCTTTTCAAGAGGCTTGAACAGGATTATTTCGTCAAGACGGTTTAAGAATTCCGGACGGAAATGGTTCCTTAAATCATTCATCACCATTGCTTTTGCATCCTCCCGGATTCTTCCGGCTTCATCTATACCTGTTAACAGATACTGGGAGCCGATGTTGGAGGTCATTATAATGATGGTGTTTTTAAAGTCAACGGTTTTTCCGGAAGAATCTGTGATCCGTCCATCGTCAAGAACCTGCAGCAGTACGTTAAATACATCAGGGTGAGCCTTTTCCACCTCATCAAAGAGCACTACGGAATAAGGCTTTCTCCTGACTGCCTCAGTCAGCTGGCCGCCTTCATCGTAGCCCACATATCCTGGAGGTGCACCGATCAGTCTGGATACGGAATGCTTTTCCATGTATTCGCTCATATCGATTCTGACAATGTTACTTTCATCATCAAACAGGTCTTCCGCCAAGGCCTTGGCAAGCTCGGTCTTTCCAACGCCCGTAGGTCCTAAAAACAGGAAGGAGCCAATGGGTTTGGTAGGATCCTTGATCCCAGCTTTAGAACGGATGATGGCCTCAGTCACCTTTATTACTGCCTCTTCCTGGCCGATGACCCTCTTATGAAGCTCTTTATCAAGGTGGAGGGTTTTATTCCTTTCCCCTTCCGTCAGTCTGGCCACCGGAATTCCTGTCCACTTGGATACGATTCTGGAAATCTCATCTTCTGTTACACTCTCATGAACCAGGCTCATATCCTGGTTTCTTACCCGCTCTTCCTCTTCCGCCAATTCCTTCTGAAGCTGGGGAAGTTTTCCGTATTGTAACTCAGCCGCGCGGTTTAAATCATACTTTTGCTGCGCTGCCTGGATCTCCCGGTTCATATTCTCAATTTCTTCCCGCAGAGCGGATAACCGTTCCACGGATGCCTTTTCATTTTCCCACTGGGCTTTCTGGGAAGCAAACTCATCATGAAGCTCCGCCAACTCCTTCTGAAGCTCTGCAAGGCGGTCCTGGCTTAAACGGTCAGTTTCCTTCTTTAGGGCAGCCTCTTCAATCTCCATCTGCATAATTCGCCTGGAAAGCTCATCAAGCTCAGCCGGCATGGAGTCCAGCTCTGTCTTTATCATGGCACATGCTTCATCCACTAAGTCTATGGCCTTATCCGGCAGAAAACGTTCGCTGATATAGCGGTCAGACAAAGCGGCCGCCGATACCAGGGCAGAGTCTGTGATCTTTACCCCATGGTAGACCTCATACCGTTCTTTTAGTCCCCTTAATATGGAAATGGTATCTTCCACCGTAGGTTCGTCAACCATAACAGGCTGGAACCGCCGTTCCAAAGCCTGATCCTTCTCTATATACTGGCGGTATTCATCAAGTGTGGTGGCGCCGATGCAGTGAAGCTCGCCTCTGGCAAGCATAGGCTTTAACATATTGCCCGCGTCCATGGAACCTTCTGTCTTACCTGCTCCTACAATGGTATGAAGCTCGTCAATGAACAGAATGATCTGACCGTCGCTTTTCTTCACTTCATCAAGAACGGCCTTTAAACGTTCCTCAAATTCTCCCCGGTACTTGGCACCTGCCAGCAATGCTCCCATGTCGAGGGCAAACAGCTTTTTGTCCTTTAATCCCTCCGGTATATCGCCACGGACAATCCTTTGAGCCAGACCTTCTACTACGGCAGTCTTGCCGACTCCAGGCTCACCGATCAAAACCGGGTTGTTCTTCGTCTTTCTGGAAAGGATCCGCACCACATTCCGGATCTCACTGTCCCGGCCGATGACCGGATCCAGTTTCTGGTCCCTGGCCCGCTCCACCATATCATAGCCGTATTTGGTAAGGGTATCGTAGGTTGCCTCCGGATTGTCATTGACTACACGCTGGTTTCCTCTTACCGTAGAAAGAGCCTGTAAAAAGTTTTCCTTGGTTATGCCATAACTCCGAAGCAGTTCCTTTACCGCTTTGGAGGGCTGCTTTAGCATGGCTAAGAATAAATGCTCTACGGAAACGTATTCATCTCCCATGGCCTTTGCCTCATCCTCGGCGCTTATTAAGACCTTATTTAAATCATTGCTGATGTAAATCTGTCCTCCCCTGACCTTGGGAAGTTTTTCTATTGCCTGAGCCGTTTCATTTAAGAATTGCTCTTTTTGTATATTCATCTTGGTAATGAGTTTCAAAATCAGGCTGTCTTCAATGGTAAGAAGGCTGTACAGCATGTGTTCCTGCTCGATCTGCTGATTTCCATATTCATATGCAAGCTTTTCGCAATTCTGGACGGCTTCCATCGATTTTTGCGTAAATTTATTGATGTTCATAATAGCTCCTCCTTTTTCTCCGTTATGTAAAAGTATTGCTTTATTTGTTCTATATGTAATATAACAAATAGTGTTTCCTGTGTCAAGATAATTTTTCAGGATTCCAATAGAATTCCAACAAAAATCTTACAGTTTTAAGCCCTGCATTGTTTTTTCCAGGACCTTCCTCTATAATCAAAGCAGTGATTCTTATCCCTTACCTTCAGGAGGTGACACTTTCATGAAAAATATTTCCCGCCGCGGGTTACTGCTACATGGAGCAGCCGCTGCTGTTTCCCTGTTTCTTTTTGCAGCCACAGTCCCCTTTGACAGCTTTGCCCACACAAAGGATGAATCCATATATTTGTCCGGTGCCTGGATAAAGGATGAGGTTGGCTGGCGTTTTTTTAATCAATAGAATTCCTCCTATCCTGCCGGAAAATGGGCGGAATACCAAAGCCATTCCTATTATTTCATGGACAATGGGTACATGGCGACCGGCTGGCGTTTCATCAATGACAACTGGTATTATTTTAATCCCAATCAGGGAAAAGAGGAAGGCGCTATGGTAACCGGCTGGGTTTATGACTCTGATCTTTGCGGCTGGTTTTACACGAACCAGATTGGAATCATGGTAACCGGTTGGCATAAAATCGATGGCTTCTGGTACTATTTTAACCCGAAATCCAACGGTCTACTCGGTCTTATGGCTATAAACCAGTTTGTTGACGGTTCCTATGTGGATGCAAACGGACGAATGAATGAAGTCAGGTAAACAAAGAAAAGAGCAGTGCTGTTTAAGAAACAGACACCGCTCTTTTTTCTATTCCCCGGAATCTCCAGCTAAATAAAACCGCACGGAAAATCCAGTCAATAAACATTCCATACCATACACCCATGACGCCTGTATTCATCACACGGACGAAGAAATAAGCAAATGCGATCCGGAACAGCCACATGGAGAATATGGACACCACCATGGTAAATTTGGCATCCATAGATGCTCTCAGAGCATAAGGAATGGTAAAGGCCAAAGGCCATACGATCATCGCATAGCTGTGGAACACCACCATCCGGACGGATATTTTTGCAGCCTCCCCCGAAAGGTTGTAGACAGAAGCAAGCTGGTCTGAAAATACGACCATGACCGTACACAGCAAAAGAAGGATTCCGTAATTAGCGCCAACCAAAAGTCTTGTATAGCGCTTTGCCTCCTTTTTCTCTCCCGCTCCCACACATTGTCCAACAATGGTGATCAGGCCCAGGCCTATGGCATTGCCGGGCAGATACAGCAGGGTCACCAGGTTGGAAGCCACTGCATAGCTGGCAAGCGCCGCCGTTCCCAGAGAAGAGACCAGGCTTTGCAGCGCAAGCTTTCCGAACTGGAACATGCCGTTTTCCAGGCCATTAGGGATACCAATGGACAGTATCTTCTTAATCATCGGAATGTCGGGCTTAAGATCCTCCAGACGGTTGATCCTCACAACATTGCCGGGACTTTGAATCATGAAAAGCATCACTACCGCAGCTGCCACCCGGCAAAACAGGGTGGGCCATGCCAGGCCGGTCACTCCCATATGAAGGCTGTAGACACAGACTGCATTTCCCGCTACATTCACGGTATTTATCACAAGGGACACTGCCATGGAAGCCTTGGAGTTTCCCATAGAGCGGAATAAGGCCGCACAGGAATTATAGACTGCCACAAAAGGATAGGACAGGGCCGTAATCCAGAAATAAACCACGGCGGCGCTCATGACTGACTCATCCACACTGCCGAAAATAGCCCTTAAAAGGCCTCCCCTTCCTGCCAGTGCAATAAGGGTAACAAGCACTGAAAGTACAGTCGTAACACCAATGAGCTGCCCCGCTGCCTTGCAGGCATTCTCTGACTGCTTTTTCCCTAGATACTGGGACGATATGACAGCTCCTCCTGTAGCTAGTGCCGACAGCATCTGAATGACCAGAATGTTGATGGATTCCACCAGAGAAACTCCGGAAACCGATGCCTCTCCCACTGCCGCCGCCATCATGACATTCACCATTCCTACTAAAACGATCAATATCTGTTCCACGATCAAAGGGGCCAGCAGCTTCATCAAATCTTTTTTAGTAAACATTAACCTTCCTCTTATTATGCCTCAAACGGGTAGCGGATTCCCCACTGTCTTCTTAGCTCATCCATGACCTTCATTACGTCCAGGGTTGCCTTATGAGGCATCTGGGGACACTCTGTCCAGCCGTTTCTGATGGCTTCCCCGCTGGCTTCAATCTGGTATTCATATCCTGATATCTGATCCGGCCTGATGTGAGTTTCAACCAGCTCCCTATTGGCATTGTAAACCCGGATGGTCTCAAAATTATTGACATTCTCAACTACAAGGTATCCCTTGGTTCCGTATATGACTCCCATACGGTCGGAGAGCACCCGCAGGGAACTGTTTAAGATTGCCATCTTTCCTCCAGGATAGCATAGGGTTATGCTGTTCTGGGCGTCCACTCCGCTGTCTGTCTTAATCACACTGGATTTGATATCTGTAATCTCATCACCAAAAACAATGGAAGCGAAATTAAGAGTGTACACTCCTACATCAAGAAGGGCTCCCCCCGCAAGCTCCGGCTTTATTAGGCGCGGCTTGTCAGAGACCAGATAACAGAGATTTGCCGTAAGGGTCATAGGCTCACCGATAACGCCTGAGTTTAAAACCTCTTTCAGGGTTTTTGCCATGGGCATGTAACGTACCCACATAGCTTCCGTTATCATAAGATTTTTTTCCTCCGCCAGATCGGTCATCTCCTTGGCCTGAGCATAATTGGCGGCAAAGGCTTTTTCGCAGAGAACATGCTTTCCATTTTCCAGGCATAGCTTCGCATTGCTGCAATGCTCAGAATGAGGCGTTGCAACGTAGATCAGCTGAATATCCGGGTCCTTCACAAGTTCCTCATAAGAGCCGTAAGCCCTTTCAATGGAAAAACGTGCCGCAAATTCTTCCGCCTTTTCCAGGCTTCTGGAGGCTGCTCCCAACAGAACTACCTGAGGCATCTGAAGCATTGTATTTGCCAGTACCGATGCGATCCTGCCTGTTCCCATGATTCCGATTTTTAACGCTTCCATGTCTTAAACCTCCGTACAATTATTTCATATATTTTCCTGTTCAGTATAGCACATGAAAAGAGTCTGTACAATTATTCTTTTGGAATGTCCAGAGGGTCTCCCCTTCCACACTCCTGCTCCATCCTTTGAACCAGTTCAATAAATGCCTTCATCTCCCTGCTGATCCATTTATCCCTGTGATAAACCATCTGCCTCCAGGAGTGTAAATGAAAATCTTTCATGTTAAGAGGAATTAAGGTTCCTTCCTCAATATCCCTGCAAATGGTGAATTCCGGAAGAAACGAGATCCCTGCGTTGCTGTAGAGAAGCTTGATGATGAATTCCGTATTGCCGATCTCCAGAAAGGGATGAACCTTTTTTCCATAAGCAGCAAGGTACTGTTCCAGCATAAGACGGTAGCTGGCATCCTTTTCCGTAAGGATCATTGGCTGCGAAATGACCTGATCAATGGTAAGACCTGTTTCCCTTCCAAAGGGATGGTTCTTTGAAGCAGCAAAAATAATGTTTTCAGGCATTTCCATCACTTTCACCCATTTTGAATCATACATGCGCTTATCAAGGAAATACACCAGATCAATGGTGTTATGGTTCATCATGGTAAGAAGCGCATCAGGGGAGTCTACGACAATGCTTACGTTGACTGAGGGATAAAGGCGGTGGAACTCCTGAATGAGAGGCGGAAACAAGGTAGAACAGATGGACTCAATGGTCCCGATCACCAGCCTTCCTGTAAGCTCTGAGGATACGGATAAAATATTTTTTACATGGGTCAAGTTCTTAACCACATCAGCGGCATATTCATAAAAGGTTTCCCCCTCATGAGTCAGGGTCGTCTGTTTCCCGATCCGGTCAAACAAATGAACATTTAATTCCCGTTCCAGCTGTTTGATCTGTACGGTGACTGCAGCCTGGGAATAGCCCAGCTTTTCAGCCGCCCTGCAAAAGCTTTTCCTGTTTGCCACCTCTAAAAATGTCTTTATTTCCCGAAGTTCCATCTTAAAATTCCTTTCCTTTTAATTTAAAAATATTAAACGTTATCTTAAAAACGTTAAATTATACATTCACACTTTTATATGGTACATTATAACTAATAAGAAATCAATGATTATTAACGGGCTGTTTACAAAAAATAATGATACTCTCAGAAAGGAATTAATGTTTATATGGAAAGGGAATGTAATAAATACCGTGCCTATGTGCAGATACTGAAGGAAGAACTTCTTTCTGCCATGGGCTGTACCGAACCCATCGCACTGGCTTATGCCGCTGCAGTAGCCAGAAATGCACTGGGACAAATGCCTGATAAGGTGGTGGTGGCAGCCAGTGGAAGCATTATTAAGAATGTGAAGTCCGTGATCGTTCCAAACACAGGCCACTTAAAAGGAATTCCTGCGGCTGTTGCAGCAGGGATTGTGGCAGGAAATCCAGAAAGAGAGCTGGAGGTCATAGCAGAGGTCTCACCAGAGCAAATGATACAAATGAGAGAATTTATGAAAGAACGGGAGATCACGGTAGAGCACCTGGATCAGGGGATTAATTTTGACATTCTTGTTACTCTGTATAAGGGATCGTCCTATAGCAGGGTACGGATTGCGGGCTACCACACCAACATCGTCCTCATTGAAAAGGATGGGACCATACAAAAGAATAAGGAAACAGCTTTAGAAGAAGAGACGCTGACCGACCGGAATTTACTCAATATGGAGGATATCTGGGACTTTATCAATTCCGTGGACATCTCTGATATACAGGCAATCCTGGACCGCCAGATCCGTTACAACTGGGCCATTGCCGAAGAGGGGCTTAAGGAAAGCTATGGAGCCAATATCGGTAAGGTACTTCTTAATAATGCGGGAGATGACCTATCTGTCAGGGCAAAGGCCATGGCGGCTGCAGGTTCTGATGCCAGAATGAATGGCTGCGGACTGCCGGTCGTTATTAATTCCGGAAGCGGTAATCAGGGGATCACCGTTTCCGTCCCTGTCATCGTATATGCAAAGGCCTTAAAGGTCAGCGAAGAGAAATTGTACCGGGCCTTAGCCTTATCCAATCTGGCCGCCATTCACCAGAAAACTCCCATCGGCAGATTATCCGCCTATTGCGGCGCCGTCAATGCAGGAGCCGGGGCCGGAGCCGGAATTGCCTATCTCTGCGGAGGTGGCTATGAGGAAGTCATCCATACCATTGTCAATGCCCTCGCCATTGTTTCCGGTATCGTATGCGATGGGGCAAAATCTTCCTGTGCGGCAAAGATCGCCTCTTCCATTGAAGCCGGAATTCTGGGTTACAATATGTACATGCAGGGACAGCAGTTCTTTGACGGCGACGGAATCGTCACCAAAGGTGTGGAGGCTACCCTTCGGAATGTCGGAAGACTGGGGAGAGAAGGAATGAGGGAGACCAACAAGGAAATTATACAGATGATGATAGGGGTGTAATATAGAAAAGACAGCAATTCCAGGGGCATCCTGGAATTGCTGTCCTTTCACCTTAATAGCATTATCATTGATCAATCTTAAAGGGATCTCCATACATTTCCCACTCAAGAGGTTTTTGTAAGGAATAATTGTCTTCCTTTAAGAATTTCCTCTGGGCAATTGTTCTGCTTAAGTCTTCATGTGCACTTTCAAGTTTCATTACCTTATCTCTTTCATCAAGAAAAGCCGTAAGATAATCCGCTTCATTTCCTCCATCTGCCGGAGACTTCGCTTTATGAATTGCAGCCTCTCTTATGCCGGGAAAACTTTCTTCATATGGGACAGATCCATCACCAGGGCCATGCATTACGATAGCATCATAGTAAATGAACTGACCTAAAATGGATAATCCATCCTTTACTGCCTGATCAACTGCCGGATTAAAATACATATCATCTCTGATTTTGTTCTGCGCTTCCTGAAATTCTGCATCTTCGCTGGCATCCTTCCAGTCATTTTCAAAAGCTTCCCCTAAGCCTTCGTGAGCATCCGTACCATTCACTTTTTCAAGAGCTTCTATGTATTTAGCCAGCAGATTCTCTGACTTTGTTTCTGTATAGCCTTTTACTAATTGCAGCATATCTCCCGTTCCAGAACAAAACCCAATGATTCCTGCTGTATAACCTCTCCCATCCCCAATATCTTCAATATAGCTGTATTGAGCCTTCCAATCCAACGATGAATTTTCTGCACTGGAAACTAACTCCATAGCTATCTCCTTCTTTTCTGGGTCTTTCAAAGAACTGCTGCCTTCGTCTTTCTTTAATTGACCGCCGGTTTGGTTCGAAGTACATCCCGTCAAAATCAATAACCCTATGAGAGATACAATAACCATGATTTTGTTTGCTTTTTTATTCAAAAAAATTTATCTCCTTTCATCAGTCAAAGGTTTACTGACGGCCTACCGAAAGAAATTAGGAAGATGTTTTTTATGGGCTTCCAATAATTCCTCCATTACCTGTTTCGCTACGTCCCCGCTGGTAATCAGAGGATTCATCATAAAGGCCTGTAATAAGGTTCCTCTATCCCCTGTAACAGCAGCTTCAATGGTCAATTCCTCCATAGCTTTCATCAATTGCAGCAATCCTCTTTCCTGAGGTTTAAAGCTTCCGAAATGATAAGGAACCGGTCCTTTTCCTGTTAAAGTACAAGTAACTTCAACCGCGCAATCGTCAGGCAGATCTTTTATCGTACCGTTATTGCGGGTACTGACAGTCATGGTTGTTCTTTTATCATTGTAGATTGAGGTAATCGTTTCACAAGCCGCATCACTATATCTGGCTCCGCCGCGTTCTTCTAACTGTTTCGGTTTATAATTTAAATTGGGATCCTTATATAATTCATATAATTCGGCTTCAATTTTTTTGACTTTTTCCGCGCGGGTTCCATTGTTTTTAAAGTCTTCCAACTCCTCGGCCAGCATTTTATCAGTATAGTAGTAATAATTATGATATGGGCATGGGACCATATGAAGATTTTCGACTTGTTCAAAAATCAAACGATTATCCTTAATATTTGCAACAATTGAATTTGTTTCTCCACTTCCATACATCTTTTTAATCAGTTCATCCGTTCTGTCAATTCCATTTTTATCAAAAACCGTGTGCCAGTGCAGATGATTAATGCCTGCAAACTGGAAGAATAAGTCGGATGGCATTTCATCAAGTATTGCAGCCTCTTCATAAACCGCATTAATTGGGAGATTGCATAAACCAACGATCTTGTTCCAATTGCCATATCTTAAAACAGCTTCCGTAACCATACCGGATGGATTTGTAAAGTTAATTAACCAAGCTTCAGGACAAAGCTCTTTCATTTCCTCTACAATATTTAATATTACAGGAATGGTTCGTAATGCCTTAAAGATTCCTCCAGCCCCATTGGTTTCCTGACCGATTAATCCATGGCTTAAAGGGATACGTTCATCCAGAATCCGTGCATCTAATAATCCAACCCGCAGCTGTGTGGTAACGAAATCGGCATCTTTTAAAGCTTCCCGCCGGTCCAGCGTTAAGTATACCTTACAGTCAATTCCTGCTGCTTCTACCATCCGCTTAGCCATCTCTCCCACAATCTCTAACTTATGCCTGCCTTCTTCGATATCCACAAGCCATAATTCACTGATTGGAAATTCATCATATCTTTTAATAAATCCCTCAACCAATTCTGGTGTATAGCTGGATCCTCCGCCAATTGTTACAACCTTAATTTTTTTTGACATAGTAAATTCCTCCATGATCAATTTTCTGCAACTCCATCAACTTCAGCATCCGTTGTTACAAGTGATATATTTTCATTCTCCAACATTTGTTTTTCAGCAATCTTGAAAAATGGCATATAAATAACAATCGCAATGACAATTTCAAGTGCAGACCAGATTGCAGCCCTTATATCCCAGCCAGTAGCCATTAAAGGTCCAATAATTGGGGGCATTGTCCAGGGAACCATCATCATCGGTCTGCCAACCAATCCAATGGACATAAGAAAATAACTGCTGGCAGCCAATACTAACGGAATCAAGATGAATGGAATCATCATCAACGGATTCATGATAATCGGGAACCCGAAAATTACCGGCTCATTTATTTCAAAAATCGAACCTGGCAGAGCCACCTTTCCTAATTCCTTATAAGTTTTTGATTTTGAAAAAATCATCAGAAGAACTAAGGTTAATGTAGCTCCTGTTCCGCCTACATTAACAAACAGGCTGGAAAAACCAGAAGCAGTGATATAAGGAAGTGCTTCTCCTTTTGCATACGCAGAAGCATTTGCTGCAACAAAGGCTAAAAATATTGGATCTGCAACACCTTCCAATGTCATGTCCCCATGGATTCCTGCACACCACAATAAACTTACCAAAAATGTATAAAGCATAATACCCGGTAAACTATTTAATGCATGAAGTAACGGCGAAAAGATACTTTGAATAAATTCAGTAATATTAAAATGCAGTGGAACACGTATTGTCCAGAACAGCACTAAAATCAGCATTGCAGGAATCAAAGAAACAAAGGAATTGCTTACTGCTGGCGGCACACCGTCAGGCAGCTTAAATACCCAATTCTTTTTAATACAGAAATGATAAATTTCAGTCGTAACAATACCCGCAATGATTGCTGTAAATAGTCCAGTAGAATCAAAGCCTGCAGGATCAATGACAAAGCCGTCAGAAAGCTGAGTGGTAATAAAAGCCATTACCGACAAGCCCGCACCGGAGATAGCATCAAGGTCATAACTTTTACTTAGCTCATAACCAATTCCAATCGCTGCAAGAAGTGAAATAATACCAAATGACACACCGACAGCAGCATTAATCATGTCTTCATAAGGTGCTAAAAAATTAGTCCAGCTTTCAATTGGAATATTTCCTATGATAAGAAAAATACTTCCGCTTATGATTGCCGGTAACGTTAAGGTTAAACCATTACGTACCGCTACCAAATGTCTTTGATTCCCCAATCTTGACAATGGCGGTATAATCGTGTCTTGCAACCAGTTCATCAATTTATCCATCTTTATTTCCCCCTTATTGTGTGCTCAAATTCAATCGCCCAAAGCTTTTTTGACCTGAGCTATGACCTTTGCACCGTTCATAGTGCCATATACCTGCATATCAATGCATTCAATGATCTTACCTGGACAGTCCTTTTCTACTTTTGCCTTGCTGAAACGAACCTGAGGCCCCAGCAGGATGATATCTGCATCCTTTCCCTTGTCCTTAGTGCTTGCAAGTGCATAGGCATTGATCTTACACTCATAATTTTCTTTTTCTGCTGCCTCTTTCATCTTATGAACCAAGAGGCTGGTGGACATTCCTGCCGCACAAAACAAAACAATGTTTCTCATAACTGCCTTCCTTTCTATAAATAAATTATTTACTTCTTAAAATATCAATCATTTCTTTGCACAGGTCCATGACCGTCATGGCATTCATCAGATGATCCTGGGCATGAACCATTAAAAGCCCGACTTCTGCCTTTTTGCCGTTTAACTCATTCTGGATCATTTCTGTCTGGACCTCATGTGCTTCCTGTATCGTCTTTTCCGCATCTTCCATCAACTGGTCCGCATGTTTAAAATCACCGTTTTTTGCCGAACGCAGTGCCTCAATCGCAGTGCTTCTGGCGTTCCCTCCGCAGACCACAAGCTTCATAACAATCATTTCAATATCCATTCTCACACTGCCTCTCTCTTAACCTGTAATTATGAGTCTCAAAAAAGGTAATCAAGCGGCTCACAATTACCTCATGCTGATCTTGTATTATCTGTATTATTCTATCTACTGTTAGCCTATAAATTTCCCCTTATCACTTCCCTATCTTCATGGAAAATAATGCATTTATCTATTGCACATTCACATACTACCATACTTTTTTTTAGAACTCCATGATGCCTTTTTCCATTTTCGTAATGGTACCTTTTTCCTCTCTTTTCCGGCGGAATATACGCCTCTGCAAACCTGATCCCGCCGACAGAGAAAAAGACGTGCACAAAATGATTATCACTTTGTACACGTCTCACTTTTTATTCTATATGCCTTTCCCTCATACTTCCTTAGGAATCTGGGCTTCTATGCTGCTCATGGCTTCTATAAATGCATCATAATCCTGCTTTTTGATCAGCTCCTGGATTTGTTTCTGGCTTAACAGAAAAGCCGCCGTCATCTGATAAAAGCGCTGCAGCTCTTCACTGGTATGATCCTTATTGGCTATGGATACCAGGAAAACGGCGCGTACCTTCTGCCCTTCCCAGTCCACCGCTTCATCAAGTATACCAACACATACAAATGTCTCCTCACTGATCGCCTTGTAAACGTGAGGCATTGCCACCATGTTGCCAAAAGCTGTCTTGGCTAACCTCTCCCTCTTAAGCACGGATTCATAAAATTCTTTCGGAAGATTCTTCTTTTCCATCACAAACTGGCACATACAGCGAAGGACCTCTTCCTTTGTCTGCAGCTTTAAATGAGGCAGAAACATCTCCCGTTCATAGTAATTCCGCACGGAAGATGCCTTATCGGAAGTAAGAACCTTTTTTACATTAACAATGTCTTTGTCATCAAGAAAATACTGAACCTCCAGGATCGGAAGAGGTACAGGAACCGTGATGGGTACGGTGGTGAAGATGTAGTCATATTTTGAAAAATCCACCTTATAAATACTTCCCACATCGCAGGCAGTGATATTGTTTATATATTCTTTAAACGAATTCTGGTATTTATACTGAAGAAGCTTTGCACTTCCCCGACCGGAAGAGCATACAAGAAGTATATTCTTTTTCTCTATTTCCGTCTTTTTCCGCTCAAGGGCAAATGCGAAAGCAAAGGCAAAGTATGCAATTTCATCTTCTGACAAAAGGATATTAAAATGTTCGTTTATGACTGTGACCGCATTGCAGGCCATGGTATAGGAAAGGCAGAACCTTTCCTTTACATCCCGAAGAAGAGGATTCTTCAAGTCCATATCATATTTGATCCTGATGCTTAAAGGCACCAGATGCTGACACAATAGCATGCGCAGCTCCAGATCATTGCGGAAATCAAATTTGAACAGATCATACACCCGTTCCAGCATGACAGTCACCAGATCACTGATCTCCTGGGTGATTATGATATTCTGATCCGCTCCGTCGGCATGGTATATCATCTTCTTCCCTGCTAAGTGTATGGCGATGTAAACGATCTCTGTTTCAGGGAATGTGATGTGGAATGTGGTTTCTATCTGTTCCGCAATTTCTTTTGCGATCTGATGCTCATGCCGTCCGTTCAAATTCTTCAAAGGTTCCTCAGGCATAGGCACATAATGGCATTCCATGATCCGGCTGATCGCTATGTAGAGATGAACAACAAGGTTCTGATAGGCGGCTCCAGGAATCAGAAAATCGTTCCTTTTAAGAACATCCGATACGCATGCCGCAATCTCATCCATACTCTGATTGCCCTTATGAAGCCGCTTTCCAGAAAAAGATGCGATGCATAATCTTGCCTCAAACTCTCCTCCTTCCAGCTTAATACCGTAATTAGGTTTCCGGATGATTTTTATATTAAATTTATTTAAATATTGTTCTACTTCCTTTAGATCCGCAGTCAATGTCCGCTTCGAGATATACAGACTGTCACTCAATTCATCCAATTTTACATAGGAAGGGCTGTTAAACAAATATTCCAGAAGGTATTGAATCCGTTCCTCCGATGTATCAGGCAGATATTGATCGGAATGATGGGTGTCCTGAATAAATGAGCCAAACTTTTCTTTGTCCGAAACGTTCAGATAATATCCTACACCATATTTTGAAAGAATCGAGGCCCCATAAGGCTCTATTTCCTGATTCATTTCTTTCAGCAGATTGCGAATGGTCTTTGTCCCGATACAGATCTGCTCTGCAAGATCTTCTGCCGTATAGTATTCATTGTCTGACAAAATATCCAGGATCTGTCTCTTTCGCCTATCCATATCTATTCACTCCTATTTATTCATGCCAAATACCAAATACTTTCAGCTATATTTTTTATGCATATTTACATAATACCATAATTTGTATGGGAACTAAATGATTCTTTTTTCCAATTTAAATGTGGTAATCTCTTCTCACAGCCAGATCATATAAAAACCCCATTCCATTATGGAACGGGGTGACGACATATGCCTATATTTTTATAATCTTCACAAGACCAGAAAACACCACAAATCCGGTATTTTTAAACCTCTTCATTTAACTTGCTTAAGCGCGCAGCCTGATCCGCGGCAATGAGAGAATCCAGAAGTTCATGAATATCCCCATTCATAATGGAATCAATCTTATAAAGAGTCAGCTTGATTCTGTGATCCGTTACACGGCCCTGGGGAAAATTATAGGTCCGGATCTTTTCAGAACGGTCTCCGGTACCGATCTGGCTTCTTCTTTCCTCGGCTTCCGAATTCTGCCGTTTCTCAAGCTCTAAATCATAAAGCTTGGAGCGCAATAACCGGAAGGCCTTTTCCTTATTCTGAAGCTGTGACTTCTCCGTCTGGCTGTAAATCACGATTCCTGTGGGCATATGGGTAAGACGAACGGCAGAGTCGGTCGTATTTACGCACTGTCCGCCGTTTCCGGAAGCACGCATAACGTCGATTCTCACATCTTTATCCTCGATCACTACGTCAAACTCTTCTGCCTCTGGCATAACTGCCACAGTAGCCGTAGAGGTGTGGATTCTGCCACCGCTCTCTGTCTCCGGAACCCGCTGTACCCGGTGGACGCCGCTTTCATATTTCATCTTGGAATAAGCGCCCTTGCCTGTAATCATGGCAACTACTTCTTTAAAACCGCCGATCCCGTTTTCATTGACGCTGATCAGCTCTACCTTCCAGTGATATCCCTCTGCATAATTTACATACATACGGTACAGCTCGGAAGCGAACAGGGCCGCCTCATCACCGCCGGCTCCTGCACGGATCTCCAGAATAATATTCTTATCGTCATTAGGGTCCTTAGGTAAAAGTAAAATCTTAAGTTCCTGCTCAAGCGCCTCGATCTGCTTCTTGGCATCGGATAATTCCTCCTTTGCCATCTCCCGCATCTCCTCGTCGCTCTCCTCCTCCAGCAGTGCCAGGCTGTCTTCCACGGTCTGCTTTGCCTTTTTATACTGGGTATAAGTTTCTACTAAGTCCGCCAGATCCGCCTGCTCCTTCATCAGCTTCCGAAACCGGTTCTGATCCTCTGCAACGGAAGGATTGTTAAGCTCCTGCATTAATTCTTCATAATGAACTAAAATATCATCTAATCTATCAAACATTGGTAACCTCCTGAATTTCATGGAAAGGACTGTTGTTCACCTTATACTATAATCATAGTCCGCAGTGCCGCCCTTAAAACCTGCAGTTTAAGGGCTCACTGGCATTCGTGAACAAACCACGCGGTCCAGTCCAGCCGCATCTTTCACCACCTGGATCTCTAAAAAGCCGGCATCCTTTAATAAGCCGCTGACAGCCTCTCCCTGGTCATAGCCGATCTCTAAATAAACCGCACCTCCCAGGGTTAAATGACGGCGGCTTTCCAAAGCAAGCTTTCTGTAAAAATACAAACCGTCTTCTTTCCCGTCAAGGGCCAGCATCGGCTCATGGTCCCGGACTTCAGGCTGCAGTCCTTCTATTACTTTCGTTGGAATATAGGGAGGATTTGACACGATCACATCAAACTTTTTATCTTCCTCTAATGAGGCAAATAAATCGCTTTCTATCAAAGTGACCTTTCCTTCTCCTAAAAGCTTCCCCACATTCCTTTCCGCCACCTTAAGGGCTTCCATGGAGATATCCACGGCAGTTACCCGGTCAAATCCACCGAGCTTAGCAAGGCTGACGGCAATACAGCCGCTTCCCGTACACAGATCCAGTACTTCCGGCTGTTTTCCTTTATAATCCTTTAAGACCAGCTCCACCAGAGTTTCCGTATCCTGCCTTGGAATCAGCACATGCTCATTTACTAAGAATTCAAGGCCCATGAACTCCCGGCTTCCTGTAATCTGCTGAAGGGGGATCCTCCTGGAACGTTTCTCTATCATGGACCGGTATTTGGAAACGGCTTCTTGAGAAAATTCCTCTTCCGGAAGCACTTTGCTCCTGTCTATAAGAAAATGGACCATATCCGTACGGAAAGCCTCAAATAGCAGGTATCTGGAATCAAGAGACGCTTCTTCCACTCCTGCCCTTGATAGCTTTTCTGTTCCTTCTTCTAATAAATGCTGTAAAGTCAGATTCATGCGCTCTTCTCCGGGAAATTCTTATTAAGAAATCCCCTCCAGTCAAACACAGCCTCCACAGAAGCAATCCCCACTAAAATCATATCATCGTCCGGTTCCTTTGTGGTCAGTCCCTGCATCCACATGCCAGGGCGGCTTAATAAATCCACCAGTTTTGAATTGCTGCGCCCTGCCAGACGCAAAAATTCATAGGATACTCCGGCTATGACCGGAATCAGTATGATCCGGCTGAGGATTCGAAGGGGCAGCGTATTCACTCTCACCACCATGAAAAACAGGATGCTGATGATCATGACGATCAGGAGAAAGCTGGTTCCGCAGCGCTTATGTTCCTTGGAACTGTTTCTGACATTTTCCACAGTAAGATCAAGCCCGTGTTCCAGGCAGTTGATGCACTTGTGTTCCGCTCCATGATACATAAAGGTCCTTCGGATATCCTCCATGCGCGAAACCAAACCGATGTAAGCGATAAAGATTGCGATACGGATCACACCTTCCAGAATCGCCATAACCGTCTGGGATTTTATAAAACTATGGAATATATTAGCGAGAAACATCGGCAATACCATGAAAATCAGGATGGCCATCACCACGGAAAATGCCATCACAATGCTCATCAATGCCTTTTCCATCTTCTCCCCAAACAACCGTTCCAACAGCTTTTCAAATTTGGAAGGCTCCATATTCTCCTCATCGTCCTCAAAAAAACTGGCGGAAAAGGTCAAAGCCCTCATACCTAACACCATGGAATCCACAAAACTAAATATTCCTCTGATAAATGGCAGAGAAAAAAGCTTCACCTTTTCTCCCATGCTTACATAAGTATCCTTTTTCACTTCAATGGTTCCGTCCGGCTTTCGGACCGCTGTGGCATACTCATCCCCGTTTTTCATCATAACGCCTTCAATCACGGCTTGCCCGCCGATTCCTGAATACTTCATACGCCAAACCACCTTTCTGTTTAAAAAATGGAAGCTTTTCACTAGTTAAAATCCCAAAAAAGGCTGAGCTAAAGTGTTTCCACCAAACTCAACCTCTTCTTTGCCCCTGATATAATAAGGAAGTTCCATACGCCCAATGAGCACATAGAACGGCTGATTTCCTGAATTCATGAAGGAAGTCCGATTCACCCGAGGCTCCTCGAACGGCTAATTTACTAAATTCAGGCTGCACAACCTTTGCCTTCATAAGTAAATTATGCTTCAGCCTTAACGCCATATTTACGATTGAATTTATCAATACGTCCACGAGCGGAAGCAGCCTTCTGCTGACCGGTGTAGAATGAATGGCATTTAGAACAAACCTCTACGTGGATATCTTCCTTTGTAGAACCAGTTACAAATTCGTTACCACAGTTGCAAACAACTTTTGCCTGGTAGTAATTTGGATGGATTCCCTCTTTCATAATTTTCACCTCACATACTTTGATTTCTATTAAATCGCAGTCCGTAAACCGACTTTGTCTAATAAACAGCTTACATAGTATAACATAGAAATTTTTTTAATGCAAGCTTTTATTTCTATAAAAAACCCGTATTCCCTAGAAAAAGCGCATTTTTTTGGAGGTTTCCACGAATTCCCTGTTGTTTCTTGTCCTTGAGAATAAGTCCAGTATTTTCTCCACTGCATCTTCCGGTTTCAGGGTATTAGTAGCCTTTCTCACGATATCAACCGCATCTGCTTCTTCCCTTGAAAGCAGCAGGTCATCCCTTCTGGTGCCGGACTTAAGAATGTCAATGGCAGGGAATATCCTCTTCTCAGACAGCTTCCGGTCGAGAACCAGTTCCATGTTGCCGGTTCCCTTAAATTCCTCATAAATAACGTCATCCATACGGCTGCCCGTATCCACAAGAGCGGTAGCAAGAACGGTGAGGCTGCCCCCCTCCCTCATGTTTCTGGCTGCACCAAAGAAACGCTTTGGCATATGAAGAGCTGCCGGATCCAGACCACCGGATAAGGTACGTCCGCTTGGAGCTACCGTCAGGTTATAGGCTCTTGCCAGACGGGTAATGCTGTCTAACAGGATCACCACATCCCGGCCATGCTCAACAAGGCGCTTGGCCCTTTCGATCACCATTTCTGATACTCTCTTATGGCGGTCCGGAAGCTCGTCAAAGGTGGAGTAGAGCACTTCCACATTATTACCGTAAATGGATTCCTTAATATCCGTAACCTCCTCAGGACGCTCATCAATCAATAGAATCATGAGATGGATCTCCGGATGGTTTACGGTTATTGCCTTTGCCACATCTTTAAGCAGGGTCGTTTTTCCTGCCTTTGGCGGGGATACGATCATACCCCTCTGCCCCTTTCCAATAGGAGCTAAAAGATCCAGGACACGCATGGCAGTGGTGTTTTTTCCACCCTGGGTCTCCATATGAAGCCTTTCGTCCGGGAATATTGGGGTCATATTTTCAAAATTCGGTCGGCGTTCCGCCGCACTGGTGGGATAGCCGTTGATTTTCTTTACATATAGAAGAGCAGCAAACTTTTCTGCCGCCGTTTTTACTCTGCGGCTTCCATGAATGATATCTCCAGTTTTCATGTTAAACCGGCGTATCTGAGAAGGAGCAACGTAGACGTCATTTTCACCCGGAAGGTAGTTTTCACAGCGTATGAAACCAAAGCCATCTGGCATGACCTCCAGAATTCCATGAGCCTCAATACCGCTGTCCAATTCCTGAAGTTCTGGGCTTGGCTGAAAATCTCCTCTTGGTTCTTCCGTAACAGTTTCAGACCTTGCCTCATTCCTGGCGGAGGATTCTGTACTGTTTCCCTGTGCCGGCCGATAGCTTGCAGGCCTTTGCTGCCCCTCCGGACGATAGGAACGGACAACCGTCTTTCTTTGGCTGCCGGCCGCAGACTGCATCTGCTGATCCCCGCTCATCTGTCCCTGCTGACTTGCAGAATCCGTATGAGGCTGGGTCTGAGCGGCTGGTTGTGCCGTGGCTGGTTGTGCCGTAGCAGGTTTAAAAACCTCTTTTTTTACTTCCTCCGCCTTTTCTACAGGAACATTCCCCGGCGAAGCAGGAGCCTCCTCTCCCTTTTCGCAAAGTAAATCTATAATTTCAGCTTTTCGCATGGAACTGCAGCCCTTGATACCCTGGGCCTTGGCAAGCTCCTTTAATTCCGCTAACGGCAATGTTTGTAATTTTTCACGCATATTATTCTCCTTCATGATTCCATATAACAGTTGTTTCGTAATCTTGGGAATGCTTCACGATAGAATATCGCAACAGATGGCCGGAAATGTTATTCCGGCCCAAATCATGATAAACCAGGTCGTACGATACGCCTATTATATACCTTATAATTAAAAAAGAAAAGTTATTTTTTCAGTTCCTTTAAGTGCTCTTTGATTCTACGCTCATAGCCATTTTCCGTAGGATGATAGAACGATATGTCCTCCATCCCGTCAGGAAGATACTGCTGTTTCACATAGTTGCCCGGATAATCATGGGCATAGAGATAGCCCTGCCCATGGCCCAGCTTCGCCGCTCCCTTATAATGGGAATCCTGCAAATGAACCGGCACAGGCATGGTTTTCTGATTCTGTACGGTATCCAGAGCCCCAAACACCGCCATGCAGGCCGCATTGCTCTTAGGTGCCGAGGCCACATAGGTGACCACTTCCGCCAGAATGATCTGGGCTTCCGGAAGCCCGATCCTTTCCGCTGCCTGAGCTGCCGCCACTGCCAAAATAAGAGCCTGGGGATCTGCATTTCCTACATCCTCCGCAGCACAGATCATGATTCTTCTGGCAATAAACTTTATATCTTCTCCCGCATAAAGCATTCTTGCCAGATAGTACACGGCCGCGTCCGGGTCCGAACCCCGCATGCTCTTTATGAAGGCCGATATGGTATCGTAATGATTATCTCCTGTTTTGTCATAGCGCACCACCCGCTTTTGAATGCACTCTTCTGCCACCTGGAGGCTGATATGGATCTTTCCGTCTGACGGATCCCGGTCCGTGGTCATGACTCCCAGCTCCACCGCATTTAAAGCGGCTCTTGCATCTCCATTGGAAACATCCGCAAGAAATTCTTCCGAATCTTCGTCAATCACGGCGTTATAAGAACCCATTCCCTTATCCTTGTCATATACCGCCCGGTGGACCAGTTTCCTGATATCCTCCTTTTCCAGAGGCTTTAACTCAAATACCCTGGATCTTGAAAGAAGAGCGCCATTTACCTCGAAATAAGGGTTTTCTGTTGTGGCTCCTATGAGAGTCAGCGTTCCATCCTCCACAAATGGAAGCAGATAATCCTGCTGCCCTTTGTTGAAACGATGAATCTCATCCACGAACAAGATTGTCTTTTTGCCATACATTCCTAAGGAATCCTTGGCTTCCTTTACGATCTCTTCCATATCCTTTTTTCCGGCCACCGTGGCGTTGATCTGTCTGAACTCTCCGCTGGTGGTGTTGGCAATCACCCTTGCCAGAGTTGTTTTACCGGTTCCCGGAGGACCATAGAATATCACAGACCCCAGCTTGTCCGCCTTAATAGCCCGGTAAAGCAGTTTATCCTTTCCAATGATATGCTGCTGCCCCACTACCTCGTCAAGTGTCGACGGCCGAAGCCTTGATGCAAGGGGGGACTCTTTTTTCATGGTATTTTCCCTCATATAATCAAACAAATCCATTATTATTCTCCCGTATTCTAAAATCCCTTGAGGAAGAACCTCTTGCGATAATCCGAAAGAAGCCTTCCGGCTGTAACAAGAGTATATCCCTGCTTTGATAAAGTGTCAATGATATCCCGCTTTCCCGCACCTTTGTAAAAGAATTGGTTATAATTCTTCCGGATACTTCATATTCCAGTCATTTCGTATTTTTGTCATTATGTTCATGACATCTACCGTATATTCCAGCCGCATTTCTTCAGATTCTCCGGCAACAGCTTTCTCCATATCCAGAATTTCGTACAACAGGGCATCGTCGGTGTTTCCTGCTTCCATCATTTCCCGGCGGTTATCTTCCGTATAAGTGATCACCGCCTTGTCAGCTCTTGGATATTCATATATTTCTATATAGCCCTTGTCAAAGGCCACTGTTCCCCGCTTAGGCTGCTTTGCATGAAGAGACAGTGAAATGGAAGCCATCTCCTGCTGATTGTTCATTAACAGGATTCCTGCCTGTTCATCAACACCGCTGGGGGCAAGCTTTACCTGTGACAGGATCTGGTCCGGTGCCTCTGCCATAAACCATCTTGCAAAGGAAAGAGCGTACACCCCGATATCAAGCAGTGCTCCGCCTGCAAGGCTTGGACTAAAAAACCTGTTTTCCATATTATAATCCTTATAGCTTCCAAAGTTCATCTGGATAAAACGCAAAGGACCCAGCTGACCGCTTTTCGCAATTTCCTCCAACTTTTTATAAAGTGGCATGTGATAAATGGTCATTGCTTCAGCAAGCACCAGGTTATTTTTCTCCGCAAGACTGACCGCCTCGGAAAGCTCCTCAGAATTCAGCGTTATCGATTTCTCACACAGTACATGCTTTCCATTTTTTAATGCCTCTTTTAAATAAGTAATATGGGTATTATGGGGGGTTGAAATATAAATAATATCCACATCATCATCATGAAACATGTCATAGACATTATGATAAACCTTCTCCACTCCGTATGTTTCTGCAAATTTAACCGCATTTTCGTAGGTTCTGTTACCGACCCCATATAAAGTTCTTCCCTGTTTCTTCAAATTTTCTGCCAGCTGCTTTGCAATTACCCCACAGCCTAATGTTGCCCAGCGATACTCTTTCATACTCAATCCTCCATAATGCTCTTGATTTCCTCATTTGCCCGTATCATTCTGCTTCTTCAAAACTTCTTCTATATAATGTATTATGGGCAGTACCTGTTCCTTTGTCAAGTATTGCAGCCAGAGTCTTATGGTTTGGAGCGCAATATTGTATTTTGCATACGAAAAAGCCCTATTTGTTTAGACATAAAGCCTGCCTGGCAAATAGGGCTGAACCTTGTACTTTTATAGTTAATCTTTATTCCTTCCACTTTTCTTCGTATATAAGTTTCTTTTCCGCACTCTGTTTCTATTCCGCACTCTGTTCACAATTAACAATAATAAAAGCATGATTAGTAGAATTGCTAGAATTGACATGGTAACGGAATTTTTCTGAAGCCATTTTAAGAAATTCCAAAACCCCTTTCGCCCATCCCTATCATAAGTCGCTGTTACTTCTTTCTTATAGATGATCTGCTCTGTCTGATTCTCAGCTTCTGCATCTTTATAAGTTCCATGATAAACATTGGCTTCTATGGAAGGAAAGGTGACCTCCCCTCCATAAATTCCCCTGATATCTTTTACAAATTTACGCCCATGAGCGGTTGCGTTTCGGATCATTTCTCCATCCTTTGACACAGGATCTCCGTCCCACTCAATGCTTGATATCTCATAGTACTGTGATGGCAAATTAAGATAACTTAAAAATAATATTGCGTGATCTATTAACGGGGAACGGTTAGAAATCTCAGTCTGACCCAGCATGTAAGAGTCCGCATCGTATCCGCTCACGGTTATAGGGAATGAAAAATTATAATCCCAGTAGGCACTTTCTTCTTTATAATCAACTGCTGGAAGTATTACATTTAATTCCTGTTTTAAATCCTCATTTATAACCTTGACCTGGGCATCTTGCGGCAGAGAATCTATGTATTCTACTCCTTCATACAATATGGAGGCTTTTGAATATTTCGTAATCTCTTCCGTGAGTATCTTTGTAAGCTCAATGGTTTTTAAAGTATACCTTTTTCCTTCTTTCTCAACTTCTTCGCCAGGTGCATATTCTTCAGGATTTCCAACAAAGGGATCGGAATCATATGTAATAATATCACCTGGATAGATTTCCTCTACATTATCTGTATGAACGGATTTTAACCGATAGACAATACCGTCCTTTTCATAAATTTCTTTAAACTGGGACCTTCCATCTTCCTCTTTTATAGCGGTCCTGTACTCTTTTTTTATTTCAATGAACGTTTCTTCCGCATGTGCTGTTCCAGCGCACCCCAAAATAAGGGGTGCGACAAGGAACATAGCAGTAAAACCTTTCTTAATCTTATTTTTCATCCTTCTTATCTCTTCTTCTCCTTACGATTGTAATGGAAGCAACGATACCAATCAGCCCTATACTTATAAGCAATCCTCCTCTTAAATCTACATTACCTGTTTTAGGCAGTCTTCTCAGCCACCCCCAGAATCCTTTTCCTTTATAGTTAGTAATTCCAAGACCATTTAGACTGGATTGATATGCGGCTGTGATAAAACCCTTTTTCTTCCCGTGTTCCGGATTGTTATACAATATAAATTCTCCTTTTACAGTTCCATCATCCATAACATAAATGGTTAGGTAAGTATCAGTCTTTCTATATCCCTCTGGGGCGTTTATTTCATGTACGGTATACCTTCCAGAGCGGAGCGGAAGGAAGGAAATTCCACCGTTTTCATCTGTTATTCCTTTGTATACCGGCTCTTCAGCTTCATTTCTAATCTCCAGCTCTGCACCGGCTAATTTTTCTGAGGTTTCAGCGTCTGCCTTTAGGATTAACACCTCCGGGGAAGGATGATTTACAACTGATATTGTACTCATTCCTGATACCTGACCGTTATAAATGGTAAAGGAGTAAGGGTGATCTGTTGAAAGGTAACCAGGAGCTGCCTTTATTTCTTTGTAGGTATAGGTTCCGTTTTCCGGCATATCGAACTTTGCATACCCATTCTCTCCAGTATTTACAGTCAGGTATAAACTTCCGTTAGGGCGGTAAATAGAAAATTCCACTCCTTTTATTCCCTGCCCTGTAGCAGCATCTATTTTATACAGAAACATTTTTTCAGAACCAGGGCTATGCTGCTTGAGATCTGTCATTGTGACTTCCAATAGCCCGGAGTCTTTTGGCACTGTAAATGCTATATCAGAGGAAAGAAAATATCCTGATGGAGCTTTCACCTCATGAAGGTAATAAGTTTTTCCAGCCTCTAGTCTTCCAGTAATATCTATAGCCTCACCTGCTGTCACAAAATCTGGAATAACCACATTTTTCTGATGATCCAACACCTGTAAAATGGCTCCCTTTAGAAGTACCCCGGATGAATCTACTTTATTAAGCCGAATCGCTGTAACTTCGTTTTTCATCTCAACCATGTCTGCTGCGCCATTTTTACTTACGGTAAAAGGGACATCTTCTGCATATGAATATCCATTTACTGGCTGGATTTCGTTGAGCCAGTACTGTTCTCCTGATTTTAACTTTGCAATGAGTTCATGAGGCTGCTCCCCGGAAGTCCACTCATCCACAATATTACCAGCCTTATCTTTTATGCTCATATGATTTCCTGGTAGCTCTTCACTGCCCGTGATAGACTTTTTAGATAGGATCAGATGGGTTGGACTATCAATCATAATAATAACATCCTCATCACCGTTTATACTGACTGTAAATGGGATATCTTCTGCGTAGGCATATCCATCTGCCGGACTGATTTCGTGAACCCAGTATTTTTTTCCGGCCTCCAGCTGGCCTTTTAATTCCTTCAACTGGATTCCTGTGATAAAGATCAGATCTTCTCCGGCCTTAAAACCATTTCCATCACGGATTGCCTTTGCTGAGGACTTATCTTCTTTTAAGATCTGAAGGGTACTACCCGGTAACTGACTGGCCGCTTCTGATGGCGTTCCAATAAAAAGGGTACCCCTCTGTTTCTTTATCAAGACCTCTGTTTTTTTATCCTTCATGACTATGGTAATCAGACCTGGTTCATCTGGAACAGTAAAGGTTACACTCTCGGTATAGCTATATCCAGCCGGTGGCTCCTCTTCTGAAAGTTCATAAGTTTTTCCTGCAATCAGAAGCCCAGTAAAAACTATCGGTCCCCCATTAGCAGTGAATTTCTTAATCAATGTCCCAGTATCCTTTTCCCGGATAGAGAAGCGGCCTCCTGTTAGATTATCTCCTGTCTCTGCATCTACTTTTAAAATCTTAATTTCTGTTTTTTTATCCTGCATGATGATGGTTGACCGTATGCCGCTTTCCTCCGCCATGAAGCGGATCTCTTTTTCAATCGTGTATCCCGCTGGAGGCTGCTCTTCCAAGATGATATATTCTTTCCCCGGAGTAATCAGTATTGCTGGAATAAGTACCTCTCTTCCTTCTTCTTTCGTAAATTCATATATTACTTTTCCTGTTTCTGCATCAATCAGGCTGTAACGGCCTCCTGTAAGCTCCTCTCCTGTTTGCGCATCCACTTTCGTGAAATATAAGTGTACCGGCCGATCTTCCATATCCACATTATCAACCATTCCTGAAGCATTTAGCTGAAAGCGATAAACTCCACTTATCAGGCTGCTTCCGTCACTGTAAGTTGTGGTTTCTATGAGACGGTAGTTCCCTCCTGCAGTCAAGATCTCCCGAATCGTTTCATTGTTCCGGTTGTTTTCGAATACTGCGCTCTGCACAGCCTTCGAAACCTCTCCCGTTATCATTTCTCCTTCTATCTGCCTGTCAGAATGGATCACACTGTCGTAGCCGTCTTTTGGCTCTTGTGTAATCTCATATCTGGTTCCATAGGGCAATCCTGCAAAGGTAAGATACCCGTCACCGGTTATTGTGATATCTTCTTCTCCTTTGATCCGCCCCTCTGATGTACCACCGTATGCCTGATATCCAGTTAAGTTCTTTCCAGCAGAGTCCATAAGTCTTACATGGAAAGTAAATTCATCCGTCTGATCCTTCCCGGTTCTAGTCAGCTTATTTATAATGGTAACGGAACCTTCCTGAACAATGGGATTTGTGAGAGTAGTACGCTTCGTAACTGCCTCTGCCTGTGTTTCAAAATACACCTTTACCTGCATTCCAGTTTCACCGCTGACCACAGCCACAACGTCCACCGTACCGTTTTTATGGGCAGCGATATCCGTGAGATTCCAGGTAATAATTCCGTTTTGTTCTAATCCATCATTGGTGGATCTTAAATAATCAAGTCCAGCTTTCAAGACCGCATTGATACGGATATCAACTGGATGATTATAAGGATTGGTATAGGTGACCGTGTATTTTATGACACTTCCATTTTTTACTGCACTGTGATCCACTCCTATGCTGCTTGTTACTTGTACTATAGGGATCTCCCTTGTAACTGGATTTTTGATTGTATAATCATGGTTGTCCTCATTAACGGTCCAGCTTGCAAGGACGTTACCATTTATATCGGTCAGCTCCTGCCTTGTTTCCAGGTATGTCCTGGAAGGAATGGAATAGGATCCGGTTTCGTCAAGATAGATCCGTTTCGTTTCCTTAGAGGACTTTTTTGTCCTGCCATCAGAATATCTGGTGTATTCGGTAATTTCATATAAATGGCCGTTTATGATACCAACTTCCGCTGTGATAACTTGGCCGCTTCCTGTCCCAATGAAGGGAGGAAGCTCGGTTCCTGCGTCTAAGTCTTTTAATATTGTGTATACCTTTACTGGAACTCTCGCAGTGACGGTTAGTGCTTCTATGGTACCATTATCACAAGCCAGCTTTAAAATACTAAAATCATTGGATACATTTTTGATTCCGGTTCCCGCTTTATTCAAGGTAAAGATCACCGGTTTTGAAAGGGCATATCCGGCTGGGGCTTTTAGCTCTTCCATGATATAAACCCGGTTCGCTGATAGCTTCTTTGTCAAAGTAAAACCGTCCGGACCGGATACGAAAGCCTCAATGGCTTCTCCATCCTTTTGGTACTCTCCCTCAATGACCACAGCCTCATACACAGCTATTTCTGCACCTTCTACAACCATCCCATTATCAAAGTTTGTTTTTTTAAATAGAATTTTTGTTGGCTGGTTCCCAATTTCATAGGTATAAAGTACTTCTTTTCCGTTCTCTTTCCCGTTAAACTGGAACTTCTTCATTCCTTCGGAGATCTGGTAAAGATCCGGTGGAGAAATTTCTTCAATAGCATAAGTGAAAGGCCTTATAGTTCCATCTGTCTGAACTATGCCCACCGGAAGTTCGGCTATTTCTGCCTTTCCATCTGCACCAGTTGTCATGTACCGGACAGCACCGGTATCTTTATTAGTCACCTTAAAACGGGCGTTTTCCAGTCCCTCTCCGGTATCAGAAGACTTCTTTTTGATTTCCAGCTTCCCGACGGTTGGGTTATTTACAACCCGATAAACAGGTATTTTTTCTGCTCCTACGAGGATCTTCATTGGATCTATCTTCTGCATGTAGGCCGGCACCGTCAGCTCTGCGATATAATAGGTTCCATAAGGGGTTTTATCGATCCGGTGAGGTTTTAAATCTCCTACGTCGAATCCCTCCGGTATGTCCCCATTAAATTTATCGTTTTCCGTATACTTTCCATCTGATCCGGAAATCCAGGTCTGAATTAGATGGGCTTCATCTTCCGCAAAGTTCCCGGCTTTATCAGACCGGTAAAGAGCCAGTTCTGCACCCTCTGCGGCATATTCTCCAGCTCCATCTTTTATAACTTTAAGGACGCTAATGTACTTTTCCTCATTTTCAAGGCTGAATCTCTGCACATTTCCAGTCTCTATAAGGACAATAGCCTTTGGATCGGCAGTTTCAAAGCCAGCCGGTGTCCTTTCTTCCACCAGGACGTAATTCCCTACTTTATTCCCTTCTTTTACTGCATTGAAGGGCAAATAATCAATCCGATGCATTCCTTCTAAGGTGTCATAACTCTTTATCCCGTTTTCCACTTCATAGTTGAATTGATATTCAAAGTTAAGAGGAAGCTTTCCATCTGGATCAAGGGAACCATTTCTTATATTCCGGTATATGGTGATTCGAATTGTCTTTCCGGTATCAGTGGTCCAAGTCTGGACGGTCCCCTCCCCATTTCCGGTTCGGATGATTTCGCTCCGCCCGGCTGTCCGCTCCCCGTCTTTCGTGTACCAGATGAGGGAAATCAGATCCTCCCCTTTCTCTTGGTAAGCGGCTTCAAAGTCCGTGATAAAACTGGACTGATTTTCTGCCAGGCCAAGAAAGTCCATTATACGGTTCATAAAACCAGTACTTCTTTCTGTTTTATCTGTATACTCAGTCAAGTCATCAGTCGTCCATCCTGCTACTCTCCTTTCCTCGTCATATACTGGCTTTACTCCATCCATCAGAATGTTTCCGTCTTTATCTGTTTTCGCTTCATAAAGGGCCAGGCCAGCCGCATGGCTGTTAGGAAGCAGCACCTTTCTTCCGGTGCTATTTTCGTAGTATTTATAGACCTCCAGCTTGGTATGATCATTCTTTAGATTTACAGTCTGCACTTCTCCGGTAGCTTTTACCGTAAGTTCCATGGAGCTTCGGACATAGCCGTCAGCTGCATCTATCTCTTCCAGAACATAATCCCCTGCAGGGATTCCCTCAAAGTATTTCGGAGTCCCGTCTGTGATCCAGTCGGCTATAATTTTCACTGGCGCATTATCAGCTGTATTTTCTACCGTCCATTCTGCCGCCTTACTCTCTGCCTTTACAAAATAGTATCCTTTCGGATAGGTTTCTCTGTCCGTGTTATAAACCCGCTTTGCTTTATAAAATACCAAATGCGCCCCGGAAACCTGACCGTAACTGTAGGCCCCCTTTGGTTCCTTGACTGTAAGACCCTCCTGATAATCACTGAATACATCAATTCGGTACTGGTCTGTTGCATCGGTCTTTACAATCTCCACCTTGATTTTCTCATCCTCCAGCCCGGTCTTTTGGACTTCTCTGGTTTCTATTACTGTAACACCTTTCGGAAATCCCCTGGTATAACCTGATGGAGCTTTGACCTCTTCCATAATGTACGTTCCTGGAATCACCCGCTTTAGCATATCTGCCTGGCCTGCGGTCATATCGGCCTTAAATGGGTCATTTGGGTATTTCTCCCCGGTAATCCAGGTATTCTCCATGATCCAGGCTTCTCCCTGGCGATGATAAAGCTTCTTATCATCTGTGATGTCTTCTTCCTTCCCGATATCTTCCATGCTGGTCTTGTCATTAATCCTGTAAGCAGCATTGTTATAGGCAGGAAGAAGATCATCATATTTGTAGCGGACGAAATCACCATCAATGTCATAGACAGGACCGCCCTTTTTATGGGTTTCAGCCGATCTCTGGTAATACTCCGGAAGGCCATGGCCATTTAGGACTGGATTCATGCTTTTATCAAAACTGTTTCCGTTATAAGTCCCTGTGATATATTCCTGTTCCGTGTCAGCGTTGATGGCAGATATTCTCCAAGTTTTAATTTTTTCCCTGGCAATGACCGCTCCGGTTTTCGGGGCCTGCCCCGCTTTATCGGGTATCCGGGATACCTTTACCGGCCATACCAGGACCTTTTGTCCTTCTTTGGCGTACGCCATGCCGGTAATAGGATTTACAAATGAATCCCGGTTACCATTGCTGTCAAGGTGATAAAGGATCGTTTCTTCGCTTAAATCAAAGCACTTGTCAGCCGCAGAATATTTCACTGCGGTCAGATCACCTCCGGCCAACTCGTAGACAGGCTGCCCGGCTTTCAGCACATAGATGGATTCCCGGTTTTTCACTTGTACCTGGTTCCCATTTCGGTCATAGCCGATAAGCTTCCCATTCGCTCCGGTTTCCGTTGCTTTCAGCTCACTAAGGGAATAGAAAAGAATATCTGTGTCCCCTCGCTCTATCGTCCGGTAAGTCCAGATTCCTTCCCCTGGCTCTCCGTTTAAGCTTCCTTCCTCATCCTCCTCTCGAATAAATTCAATCGTTGTTCCAGCGTGTCCCTTTAATACCTGAATAGACTGAACATTGTTATTCCGGTCCCTTATTACCTCAACGCCTTCAAATCCATAATCTCCGCTGTCCTCATTTTCTTCAATTTCAATGGCGTCATAAAGAGTCATTTGCGCCCCGGCCACGTAGCGGTTGTTATCGTCTGCGGTATCTAAAGGCCTGGATATCAGGCCATACCCGGCAAATACACCTTCTACATAGACCGGCTCTGCATTTTCGCCTGCGGACTTTCTGGATTCTAAGTACTCCAGGGTTCCTTTGTACCAGGCATAGCCTAAGTAACTTCCGTTTTTATAGGCAAACTCCAGGTTTTCTGTCCCATACTTCTGTTTTAACTCCAGTTCTGTTCCCTCTAATCTGGTGTTGGTTTTGTATGTGACCATTTGTCCGGAGTCCTTGATTTTGGATACTTCCAGGCGTACTGGAGTATTCCCTACGTAAATCCTAGCGATGTTATTAATACCCTGTGGTCCTTCTCCTGCCTTATCTTCATAAATAGCCGCTGCTACCCGTTTGTCTCTGTTTCCGTCCAGGTAGTAGGTGGTCCGGTCGGAATAAATTTCTATTGCAACCGGCATTGTTCTTGCATATCCAGCAGGAGGCTTGATTTCACAAAGTACATAGGTTCCGGCTCCAAGAGGCTCTGGAGTAATCAAATATCCGGTATTCTGATCCTGGCAGGAAGTTTCTGTCAGATCCTCTTCCTTGGCCCCAGCGTGCCCCGCTTCAACGGGCAGAAGGCCGTCTCTGGTGGTGGTAAGGGCTTCAAACTGTCCTGTCCTTCTTCCTTCCTGATCCATAAGTACCACTTGTTCCGATTCCTTACATATGGGTGTTCCTGCCGGAACAGTTCCCTTCCATGCATACCCTTCCAGGGCAATATTCTTAGCTCCCATAGCTTCTAAAAATTCCTTAGATCCTTCGATCCGGGTATCTGATCCATAAAACTTCACCAGGCCATCCGTGTTCTCTCCGTCCTCCCTGAACGCTGCATAAAGAGCAAACAAGGCTCCGTCATGGAGAAGGTTTTCCCCTGTCTCCGAATCCAGCTTTTCAATTCTAAGCTTTGCTTTAAAAAAACTGTTTCGAAACTTCGTATACCCATAGCCTATGTATGAACTCTCTCCGTTTGGGGAAAGGGCACTGTCTGCTACCTCTGTTACAGCATTGTCAGGGGCCACCACCGTCCACGGAACAAGCATAGGGGCATATTTTCCATCATAAGCAATCTGTACGCCCTGCATAGTCATTACATTATCTTTATACTTTATTCCAGCACCATTACTCTCTGTAATGGTACCCCCTGAAAATGGAACTTCATTTGCGATACCTTTGTTTTCTGCCACGGAACTGTAACGGTAGTATCTTGATACGGCATCTCTACCGCTTAAGCCTTCTGACAGGTAATATGGGACATTTCCAATCGTCCTATCATCCTGTTCATTGTAGTAGTTCTTATATGGCTTGAAAATGTTCTGGCTCAGTGCAAAATAGTCACTTAATCCCGTCCCCGCCACGCCGTTTCTGATGTTGTCAATGTCCATGCCATACTTGTAAACTTCAAAGTCACCATCCGCATTCCGGCCCTTGATTACGTTTACTATCTCCTCATTGAAACGGATCTTGTACTTCCTCTCCATCTCAGGCTGTGTTATGCCGGCTGAATAATTGTAATAATTATTAGCCACTTCCTTTGTAGCCTGAGAGCTATCATAATCCGCATATACAGACGGGAGAGAGACTTCTCTTGGCTTGTCAATCTTGTAATGCTTGTTCTTTAAATCCCCCAGATTGCTGAATTTCGGCTGCTGTTCCGCTACTATATAAGTTCCGTATGGCAGATATTTTGAAGTGGCAAAGTAGTAACCATGGCTGTTTTCAGCAATGTCACCAAATAGGGTATCGGCTGAAAGTGTTGTGAGATCTTCATCTGATCCACCATCCTTTGCACTGTCCCATTCAATGGAATAAATCCGGTCAAGATCATATGCGAAGAAGGGTTTTAAATAGTTTTCTGCCTTTCGAACGGCTTCTTTAAGGGCTTTGTCGTAAATCTCATCAGAATAAGCATTGCCGCCTGTCGCGCTTTCCGTTTCTATAGCCTGATTTTTCTTCACCCGCTTTGCAACTTCGGAATCCAGATACCATGTAATGGCAAACTGGCGGACGTTATCAGAACGTAGGGCATTATCCGTAGCTATATCCGATGTGTTGCTATGATTCTTTATTTCTGAATTATTGTGGACCGCTGGATAATGCTTTTCTGACCCGCTTGTTCCAAACAGGAGCTTCTTTATTAATGCAAAAGGCTTAAAAGAGGTGCTTCCATTATATGTATGATCCCACTTATCATCATTGGCCACATTTATGGCATCGAAGAACTTGTCATAATTGTAAGCAGAAACGGTTCCTGCTAAAGCACTGCTATCCGTCTTTACCGATACGGTTTCCAGTATGGAAGTATAGCCATTATTCTGCTTTCCGTTAATAAAACCATTCGTATAGCTATACAAGGTATTATTGCTTACAATTGCATCCTCTGAGTCTTTATATAAAGGAGCGGTGG
The DNA here is from genome assembly GCA_002367105.1 of Hungatella sp. UBA3048. GTDB lineage: Bacteria > Bacillota > Clostridia > Lachnospirales > Lachnospiraceae > Lacrimispora. The sequence goes on along the minus strand of DFCS01000029.1, from coordinate 42,499 downwards.
CGTGCTGCACTTTTGTGAAAACCTTGTTTACCAAGGCCGGGAACTTCTCATTTCGTTCAATCACATTAATTTCATTCCCAAGCCTGTCCAGCCAGATTACATTTCCATCGTTGTCACGGTAAAGTCGTTCCAGATTTGATTTCAAGTATACTTTAAAGCGGAAGTTGTCCATCTTCCTGGCCACCGTGTCCCTTCCAAGACGCCCGCCAAAGGTCCTTGTAAACCAGTCATCATGGACTTCGGCATAGGAGTTGGTGTTGTCGTATGTTTTTTCATCAATGGACTTCGTTACCTTAATCTGCTGTCCAATGATACGTTCCTGCACTGGGGTTGGTGTTTCTCTCGTATTTCCGTCCTCAAGCAAATCGTGATATCCATTGTAAATCAAATGCTGATTCTTGATGAATGTCTTGTTCGAATCAAATTCTGCGGAAGTAGAGATGCCTGCACCTGCACCAGAAACACGGATTACGTATTCTGCATTGGATATGCTGGCCCCAGCCGTATACCCCCACACATTGTTTGAACCAATCTTACTAATATCTTCATTTGTTACAACAGTATTTCCATTATTAAGTGCGATCGTAAAGTTACCTGATTTTGCTCCGGTTCGGTCCATATCTTTTGAACCGACATGAATGGTATATTGCTTTGACACCTTATCATAATAGTAATAGGTGCTGCCCACCTGGTTTACCACTTCTTCCGTAGAGTCAACTTGGGGGATTTTAGAAGAGTTTACATTCTCTTCATTTATAATGGCCTCCTTGTAATTCGGCTCCCAGGTTTTCCTGGTTATGGGAGTATGGCCAACGTAAGTACCGCCATTCAAGTACCAGTAATCGTAAAGAGTTTCTCCAGCAGTATAACGGAGGAACCTCTCGCTATCTGTCGGATACATGGTTTTATCCGTTGGGATTCCATCGTCACCCACTTCATAATCTGGTGTTACGTTAATTATGTATTTGCCTGAATTTTCTACTTCTGCGGCATTTAACTCATTCCCTGTATACTTTCTGATAATATATCTTCCGTAGGTTATATTCAGTTTTGTTAAGTAAGCGGAAACGATATCACCACTGGAATTTGTTTGATACAGCAAGGTCCTCCCCGGATTCATGCCGACAACGACCGTTACAATGACTTTCCCGCCGCTATATTCCACTTTTTGAAAACCGCCATAGGTAAATACTTTTTCATTGATGTAATAATTTAAAATTGTTTCGATCACTGATTTATTAGTCGTGGCATTCTCAATTTCAAGGACCATTTCCGGCCTGCCATAGATAATTTTCCCATGCAGTATCCGTTTCTCATCATAGACCGGAACACCTGCCGTAGAATAATCACCATCTTTCGGAGTTTCCATATAGAGAGCATTACGCATCATCTGCTCCAATTCAGCTTTCACATACCTTATGTTGCTTTCTGAAATCGTGAAAGCGCCGGTAAACCTTGCCGGATCACTGGCTGCAGCAGTCCCTTCTGAAGGAAGTTTATCTGCTTCCGTTCCGTAAGCTTCGTAAGGAACCTTGATGCTAGCAGTCACCCCATATTTCTCAATCATGTTTCCATTGATATCACGTTTATAAACGGAGTCTGATTCTGCTGTCAGATAAAATGGTGCTTCCTTTGCATCAACCCAGTTTCCTCCATCCACTTGCTGGATCACTACCGGATCCAATGTGACGTTGTTTAGGTAAATATCTGCACCTTCCGGAATCCCATCAAGGAATACGTTATAACCATTTGTGGCACCCCTTGATTTTGTTTCAAGTAGAAGTATGTTTTCTTTATTTCCATAAGCAGCATTTTCTTCCGGGAAGGTAACTGCATGGTATAGCTGCTTTGTTATCCAGGCAGATCCTACCGGAGCTGTTCTTGAATCAGTGGTGTTGCCATAGGACTCACGGGTACTTTTCTCTGCATTCGTAACCTCCATATCCTTACCGGTAATAGAAAGCTCATATCCTTCGGAACGAGTAAGTTCTTTGATATAATAATTGCCAAGAATTAAAGGTCTTCCTACCCAGCAATCCCCATTCATGGTTTTATTATCTCTATAGATACGTCCCCTTTCCTCTTGCGGCTGTGCTTTTTCATAACTGTTTTTGACATACAGGTTTTCCGGGTATCCCTTTCCGGTATATTCAATTTTTCCTGCCTTGTAATTGTAGATACTATGAGGTCTTTCCGTTATCGTTAAGAAGGAACCTTCCCCATTTTTATCAATGGCTGCGACTGAGACAAGATCATTTGCATCAAATACCACTCCGATACCAGCTGTAACATTTCCACTGTCATCTCGTTGTGTGTCCGGTCCGTAAATAGGATCAGCCGCAAACAAACCATATACTGCACCTTCTAAAGCTGCATCTCCCTGGGAATCTCCATAGGAATCATAATTTACAGACTCTCCAGCCTTTAATTCCATATCTTTCTTATTGAAATGAACCTGCCCTGGTACACGATGATCGTATACCTTAAAGGTGTGAGCTGTATTTTTACTCGGTCCTTTGTCTACTTCCGGTTGGCTGTCCTCTTCTCCTTCTTTAAATACTTTACTGGAAGCTCTGCTGAGAGCACTTAAACCAAGCATTGTTGTCATGACTGGCTCTTCATCAGTATCTTTCGCAAAAAGGGTTATTTGCCTTATTCTTCCTTCTTCTTTAGGAAGGGAGGCGCTGGAATCTGTGGACAGACTATATTTTAATGAAAGATTCATTAAGTTCCTTCTCCCCTGCGATGGAGTAGATTCATCAGAATCATTTAAGAATTCGTCTAAAAATTCCTCTTCTGTATCAAGCGCTTCATCATATAACTCTTCAGCCTCCTTAGCAGTAAGTTTGACGGTTATCTCCTTTTCCTCCGCAAAAGCAGTGGGAAGCCCTATAAACTTTAGTAATTTGTTAATGATTCTTTCTCCTAATGGGAGATCATAGGTTTCTTTCAGGATTAAATCTCCACTTTCCTCATAAGCATCAGAATATGTAGATGTACTTGCCATATTGCTATCATTATCAGCAAGTACTAATTCTTCCTCATCCGTCAGGCTGGAATTCTCTAATTCGGAAATTTCCATGTTTGTTAAACTCTGCATTGCAGATCCCTCTAAGATGCCTTCATTACTTGAACTACCCTTCGTTATGTTTCGGACATATCCTGTAACTCTTATATCTGCATTACTGGAACTTTTCCACCTTTTAGCTCTTCCTGCTTCGGAAGCTGCTGTTGTGATAATTTCAATCGGAACATCATCCGGATGTCCCGGATCATGAATGATGTAGCCATCCCTTGGTTTTGTTTCCCTGAACGTGTAATCATACTCAAGATTGATAAATGTTTTATTTGCATCATCCCTGGCAGCCTTACAGCCTGATGCTTCAAATGCTTCTTCCACAGACGGCTCCTCTTCACTACCGCATTCCCAGTGATGGAATGTTCCTCCACTGGCCGCCGCACGGGCTTCACATTCGTCTACTGCCGCTTGCCATTCCTCCATTAATCTTTCATACTCTTCTGCCGCTTCATCGGAGTCATTGCTTCCTTCTCCTTCCCCGCCTTTTCCACTTTCCGATTCATCAATATTTGGTTCCGGGGGAACTGGATGACCATTGCAATAGGCATGGCTAAAATCATAAAAACGGGTATCTTTATGGGAAACCCTCCCACTGGCATCCGTTACCAGATCATCGTCAAATATCAGCCAATCCTGCCAGGTCGTTGGGTCTTCTCTCATGTTATCTTTGATGATTCCGCCATCTGATTCATCATCACTTAACTGGCTATCATCGAAATGCTCCAATACCTGCCATGTAGAATCCTGCAAAGAATTTCCAGTTTCATAGTCTCTTTTTTCCAGATCAACTTTATAATTGGATTCAAAGGTTTCATTGTGCCGATAAACCTTTAAGGAAACTTCTCCTCCACCAGGAGTTAATGAGGGGGTATTTGCACTGTATTTTGTAGTGAGGAAAAACTCACAGTTTTGTTCTTTTACTTTTCCTTTAGCACGATATAATTGCTGGGAGCCTGGTATATTACACTGGAAATATTCTAGGCTACCAGTGACTTCCAATACTCTAAAAATGGAAGGATCGTAGCTAATCTTCATAACCGCTTCGGTAGGTTTCTGACCAGCCGGGACATTAGGGAAGCTCCATGTAAGATTCTGTCCGTCCGTGTTAATGACCATTCCCGGAGATACAGCGTCAATTTTACAATATTTCACAAAGGTTTCCCAATCTGTGAGTCCAGTTAATTCATAGAGCTTTTTTGTATCCATCTGTCCGGGGCCACTTCTTAAGTCATTGATATACATAGCCGTACCCTCGGAATTATATTTACTGATCAACTCAAGAATATCCTTAGGGTCTTTACAGCCAGCTGGAATATTTTGTAAGGACATAAAACCGTCATTTGCCAAGTTTTCTACCCAGACTGAACCATTGCTTTTACCCTTTGACCATGCAACTTCTCTTGCTTCAACTGGATTTATACGTCCAAAATATGTGTTAAGTTCTGGTTTCCTATCATAACTTCCAAATGCACCAATATAGGCCCAGAACATTCTTTTCTGCTCAATGGTTCCTTCATTATAATTGATATCCGCATTAACTTTGGAATAATCGTAATTACTATGTGCCGAGGCTCCTTTATTCATACAAAAGAAATAGGTTTCTCTTTCGTCACCGGGAGCTTTTCCCATCAAATATGGATGCCCAGCCTGTCCGGAACTAACAAACACCATGCCAAACCCCCAAGAATTAAAAATATCTGATGAAAAATATGAAAATATAGGTGTTAAAAATAGAACAGCTGCAAGAAACCCAGCAATTTTCCGATTCAGTTTTATTCCTTTCATAACACTCCTCTGCTTTCTAAGTTAATCCTTGCTTTTTTAGGTGAGTTGCAAGAAAAAATTCATACTATAATGACTGGAAATCTGTCCGTCTACCTTCTTTTCACTTTTAGAAAATTACCTGTTTCTAACTTGGGCAAAAGAAAAAAGCTACCGATTATGTTTAACCGATAGCCTTTTTATAAATAATAATTAGAATTTATTAATTGAACTTTATAAACGGAGCCCGCTCTCCTCGAATTATTCCGTACGTGATATTAGAGAACTTTCCTTCCACACTTGTGGGAATCTCATATCCAGTTCCATCACAATATTCTCCAAGCTGCTGATAATTTCCAAAATAATTTTTTGCATACACATCTGCTACAGTAAAGTAGTCATCTTTACTGGTTGGCTCATATGCGAGCCATACACTATCCACTAGAAAAACTGGGTAAGCATGATTTACAGATCCAAGTTCACTTGCTGGCAATCCAACACATGCTGCGAGCAAAAATGCAGCACCAGTATACCCACTGCAATTTGCCTTTCCATCAACCAAACAACTATAGGAATATTGAGTTCCTTCTTGGTCCAGATAATCCGCTTGTGTGATTCTCTTTACAATTCGCACCGCCTTTTCATAATCGGATGCGTTTCTCCAGTCAAAGCTGTTTAAAAAGTCACGGATTTCTATAGTAAGAAACTCTAATTTCTCCTGATTCACATTTTCTAATCCTATGGTAGGATAATCCGTCAATTTTGCAATAGCAGCCAGTTCCCTCCCATCAAAATAGGTTAGAGAATGAGGGTCTTTGTTTCTGATAGCAAGTTCCAAGACATACTGCATTGGACCAGCAGCTTCATTAATGAAGTTATATGGGTCACTTTTCCAAGCAGTTGCTCCAGTATTTGGGTTTTTTACAAACCATAATTCCATATATCCTTTCAACGGATATTGTTGGTCATAGTTTCCAGTGTTTGTACCTGATGCTCTGGCATTCTGGGTCTGTATAATACCATTCACAACCCACGCTCCTTCTGCATTAACTGAATAACCATCAGGAGTGGTCGTGTTTAAAAACATCTTTCCGTCCGTATCAAAGAAGTAGGATTTTCCATCAATCCAATTCCAGCCTGTAGCATAAAATCCATTATCATTTTGGTATTTCCATGATGCACCTTCCTGCTTCCACTGACCGGCAAAAGAGGTTGTTACTAATCCAATTATTAAAATAGCTGAAATAACAGCCGTTAATAATTTTTTTTTCATAATTAACTCCTCCCATAAAGCTTATTAAAAAATCTCTGATTTGACAACTCTATAAATTAGTGCTATTCTAAAGGTACAAAGGGTAGCCAACTCCACAGAGTGGCTTCCAAATCTTGATAACTTATTTTTTAAAAATAATCACCAATGCTTTGGACGGCTGGGTGATTATTTTTTTGTACCTTTGTCATTGCGCTTCACGTATGTAAGTATTGCAACGATTAGCGCTGCAACATTTATGATAACCATAAATTCCTCATATGTGTTCACAATAACCACCCCCTTTCGGAGATAGAAACCACCCGGCAGATTGACTACCACAATAATTATAGCATTCTATGGTAATATTTTCAAACTTCTTTCAGTTAAAGTTAAAATCGCACCCTAATACAAGCTCACAGTTTGATAATCAAATCTATTTTCTAAACTTTTTCTATCAGTTAAATATATTCGGTTGTCAATGTTCAAGTATATATTCCTCCCCTAAATAAATGGTAAGTCAGGATCAGCTATTCCATCTGGAATATTCATAAAGCTGCCCTCTACTACATTAGAAGATTCTGGTCTTGAATTATCATAAGATACATTCTTGCTGTCAGCAAAATCCTGTTCATCCAATATAATATCCGTTGTATATACTTTATTTCCGTCTTTATTTGTATAGCTCCCGGTCTGGATTCTTCCGGAAACCAGTATTCTCATACCCTGACGAAAATATTTTTCAGCAAACTCTCCTGCTTTGTCAAATGCAACACAATTGATAAAGTCAGCTGTCTGTTCATTGCCGTCCTGATTCCTGCGGACTCTGCGATCAATTGCGAGAGTATACCTTGCAACTGCCATAACACGCTCTCCTTGGGAATATCTTACTTCTGGATCACGGGTTAATCTCCCCATTAAAATTACACGATTCATATTTTCCTCCATTCCCCCCTGCCCTTATGGGCAGGGGATATGTATTTTTATTATGTCGTTTTACTGTACCCATTGGCCTTTCTCATTAACTGTATATCCATCTGGTGTAACAGAGCTGATCAAGAGTTTACCTCTAGTTCCATCGGAAGCCGGGTTAAAGAAATACCATGCTCCTTCTACAGCTTGCCCCGCTTCACCGGATATGTATTGCCACCCGGTAAGCATTTGGCCCTGGGTTCCGTCCATTGAAGTTTTTAAGTAATAAGTATTTCCATCTGGATCTGTTTGCCAGCCTGTTACCATAAAACCCTCCCTGTCAAACCGGAACCAGGAGGCTTTTTCCTGCTCTCCGGCTGCGTAAGGGTTACTGATATATGCCCATTCATCTGTATACGTCCGGTTTGACGCAAAGATCCATTTTCCATTTGCCACCTGTGTCCAGGTTCCCGTTACTGCTCCAGCTGGAGCCGCTGGCCCCTGAGTATTCCCTGCAGCCGTTACTCCCACGGAGCGTGCACTACTTCCACCACCTGAAGAACCCCCGCCTCCGCCGGAGCTGCTTGAGGTCGTATTGTCAATTACCTTAAAATTAAGAGTAACAGTAATAAAATCAAACATCTTTCCATCACTTGTAGATGCATAAACCGTTACCGCTGCGGTTCCAGTATATGGGGGTCTTGTCATGGCCTCCTTAATCCAGTTAACCACAACATCCTGTTTTTCTTTAAAAACTACAGGAGTCGCGTTTCCTTCCTGATCCACAGTAAGGATACTGGCATCAGAGGAACTCCATAGAACATTCTTCATATCCTGGCTTCCGGAATAAACGGAAGCATTGAATTTCTTGCTTTCAAGTCCTTTCCATGAAAGAACAGGGCTGCTTGATCTTCCCGTCTTTGTGATTATCAGGTCAAATTTCTCACCCTCCCGGTCTGCCTCGATGCATTCTGCCTGGAAGGTTAATGTGACCTTACAGGAAGCAGCTTTCTGGCCATCTTTTGTTATGGCTGTGATCTCCACGTTCTTTTCTGCCCGATACGGTGCCTTTAAAAGTGCTTCTCTGATCCACGGTGCTCCGTCAACCGGTACTACAATACCTTCCTGATCCACCGCTACTGCTTCCGGATCGGAAGAGGTCCATAAAACGCTGCGATCGTAGGGTTCATGCTCTGTGGTATCCTCCACCTTCGGAAGAATGGCTGCGGATAGTTTTCTCGTTTCAAAGCCAATCTTTTGGAGCGTTACGGAATGGATGTCTCCTGCCTTCTGATACCCAAGACTATAAGAAAGCGTTGTCTTATCCAGAGTGATCTCTTCCGGAATGATCCTTGTCTGATCATTGGTTAGAAACTTTACGTTCACCTGACATGTGGCCGAAGCCTGATTGCCAAGCTTGTCCTTCCCATTTACGGCAACAATCACCTCCCGGCTTCCGGCCCCAGATATCTTTGCATACTTATCACTCTCCCGGATTCCGTTATCCGTTGCCATGATATTTTTGATCCAAGCGGTATCCTTAAGTGCTGAAACCGATGCCTCCCGGTAAGCTTCCTGATCCTGAGATACTAGTACCACAGCTGGATCGGAGCTTAACCAGGTCACTTCATCCCTGGAGAAAAAATCCGGTGTAAATGTAGCTGTCAATGACTGGGGAGCTGTTACCGTCACTGTTTCCTGCGGATTAGTCCGGTCCCCGGTTAAGGTCCTTGTTACGGTATAAGTAAGGGCCTGTTTATCCAGGTTTGCTCCCTCCGTTGCCACTAGGGTATTATCCAGGATCTGAAATGTGACATTGATCCGGCTGTTCGCCGTACAGGGCTTTCCCTCAAAGGAAGCGGATGGTCTGGTTTGTGCTGTCAGGACCGCAATGCCGCCGTTCTGGTGCCCAGCTCCATAGATCGTATTGGGGATCTTATACTGGTAATTCCCTTCCGCCTGGATTCTTTCTGAATCTTCTGTGATGCTTGTAAAAAAGGAGGAAGAAAGGTTTACGGTAAGGCTGGCTGATTTGACTGTATAGCCATCAATTTCCTCATCATCGTTTTTCGCCAGACTGATAAGCTGGGGATCGTCTATGCTCCATTTCACCCGGCCGTCCTCTACGTCATTATTTACATCAATGATGGCCTTGATATTTACTGGTTGAACTTCGGTTCCCTGCTCTAACACTCCGTTAATATAACGGGCAATGAGCTTCCCTTCCTTATTCCTGATCTCTGTGGTCTTTACTGGACTTTTCCGGTTACCTGTCCTGGTCTTTACTACTGCAAAAGAATAATCCTCAGGTTCCACCTTGATGGACACGGCCACCTTCTTATAAACCGCTGATACAGATATATCCTCCTGCGGCATCGAAAAGGTATAGGCATGGCTGCTATCTGAATAGGTAGTATTCCTTTTTACTCCTTTACTGTTTGTGTAAATTGGAGTTCCTTCCATCTGAAACTTTTCTGTATCCGTATTTTTAGGAGTTGTTGTTACGCTTACCGTTGTCCCAGCTGCAATGGCGCCCCGATGTTCCTTATCAAGAGGTTTTGAGTACTGGGAGCTTCCCCTCACCTCCAGGGCAGCGATATCGTAAAAGTTCTGACCATTTGCCACCGTATCGATCTGATTCACATTTAACAGATACCCCCTCACGGGGCGTCCCATGGAATTTGGAGCAAAATGATCCAGAATGTAATCCCCGCTTTCCTCATCCTTAACGGTCAGAATGCCATTTTCTAATTCTTCGTAGAAATACCAGTCAGATATGGTTTTTTTAGCCCCGCCCTGCACCAGGGTATAATACAGATCCCCGGTATGCCAGTAGCCTACACGCGCAGCATAGGTATAGTCGTTATCATCACTGATCTCTGAACCGCATACATTGGAGCTGATCTTGCTTTCTGAATCCGTAAACAAATAGGCTACATCTTCTATGTAATTAAAGTTTGTTGCGGCGCCTTGTCTGGTTCCGATAAATGTCCCCTCTCTTGCTAAGGAACCAAGCTGAGAGTTTCCGATGGTCCCCTCAAACCGTGCCACTTTAAGTTTCCCGGATGCATATCTTCCGGTGATTCCTCCGATAGCCGTTGAATGGTAGCCGCCGATGGTTCCGCTTACCTGAGTATTGTAGATATAGGCTGCATTCTGGTATCCGACGATCCCTCCGATATAGCCTGTCCCCTGGATTCTGGCCGTGGTTCCGTCGCCTGTGGAAACATTAGAGTCTACAATATAGGAATCCGATGCAATCCCGGCGATCCCTCCAACATAAATCACATCTTGTCCGCCGGCGGCATCAATCATCATCTTTTCACAGACAGCATTTTCAATGACGGTACCGCTGATCTCTCCGGCGATTCCCCCTGCAATACCGGTAGAGCGGATATAGGCATTTTTCACGGTCACGTTCCGGATCTTGGAATTCTCAGCATACCCGGCCACAACTCCAGTCCGGTCTTTTCCCTTAATCTCGCTGCTGTCCGGTATAATAGTAACGTCATGGATGACCCCATCCGAGACTGCCCCAAACAGCCCTACATTATTATAGCTGGCGAAGGAATTAAGTTTTAAGTTCTTGATTGTATATCCGTTTCCGTCAAACTCACCGCTAAAGGGATAAAGGACCTCACCGGCATTTTCAGAGGAATCCCTGTAAAAACCGATGGGTATCCAATTCACTCCCTGTAGATCAATATTTCCTCCAAGGACAAAATAGCATCCGGAATAGTCACCGGCATATTTCGTATCCCCGGACTCCGGAACCATCATTCCCATGGCGGTCAGCTCCGAGAGGCCCATGAGCTGTTCCCTGTTCTTGATAAGGAAGGGTTTTTCTTTTGTACCTTCTCCCTGGTTCCCGCTCAAGAATTCAAAGCTGGTCTTTCCTGCCCAGGCATCCCAGATATCACCCAGGGAGCTGAATGAGGCGTTCATTACCGCTATTTTAGTGGGAAGGATTGTAGGTACATCTTTTGGTATTTCTTCCGCTTCAGAAGGACTGGATTCTCTTAACCCCTCATCCATCTTTCCACCTGTTTCTAAACCGGATTCCAGATCCTCGCTGTTTTCTTTCTCTTCCGCCACCACCTCATTGTCTTCCGTATCCCGGTCCGCCTCGGAAGGAGTAGCTGTATGAACTGTCTTTTCCACGATCCGCTGATTTTCCGCATATACTTCCCATGATGGCAATGTACTTATTACCATAGTTGTACAAAGCAAGCAGGCGAACCCTTTCATTCTTTTTTTCATATTCATTTCCCTTTCTCTTTTTTATTATCCCGTATACTTTGTTTCCTGGTATTTTCTCAGCCAGTCCATCTGTTCTTTATCTTCCAGTTCCCTCTGCTCCGGATTTACTGCAAGAATACGACCAAGAAAGGAACCGGATAACGTCAATACAACAATTCCAAACATAATAATAATGATTCCCATAGATCCTCCTATCCCTGTGGAATTGCCATGGCTGGCCGGATTCCAAAGCTCGTCTCTTTTACACTTACCGGCTGGATATTTCCATCTACCAGGCTGATTGCATAGATTCCGTCTCCATAAAGAAAATCATTTAGTCCGCCATCCTGCGGGGTACGAAGATAATATCCTTTAGAATAAGCGGAAACCTGTGTTCCCGGATTGTTGGTTTCACTTCCGTTAAACCGCCAGAGAACATCACGGTACTTAAGTGCCTCATCAACTGAGAAAATAAATACTTTATCCTGTAAAAGCTGAAACAACTCTTTCATAGCCATCAAGCTGTTATCATTGAACTGCTCATAGCTTCTCTTCCAGGTGGCACCTATATATGACCTGGTGATCCCGATATAGGTTTCATGGATAAAATCAGCCTCCGCATGATTCAGAAGCCATTCCCGAATTTCTGAGTATTTATAATTGTTATTAGATCCAAAACTCAGTTTATTGGACAACCTATCATCCGCTAGCCCCGTTTTTTCGAGTATGTCTGACCGGATCACGCTGTCACATAGAAACAATGCCGTCCGCTGGCTGTTTCCCATTGCATCCTCATAATCTTCATCGATACAGCGGAACAGATAGACTTTGTTTCCAATGGTCCGGGCTTGTACATCTCCGATGCTGTAATGCATGGTTTTCGGTATTTCGCTGGCTGGCCTATAACATACTTCACAGATTCCGTCATAATCCAAATCCACATGGCCGGCCGCTGGCAGAATTACAGTTTCTTCTTTTCCGCACTTCCGGCATCGGACCTTTTTATATCCGTTTTCTGTACATGTGGTATTGACCTTATCTGTAACCTGATAATCGTGGCTGCAGGTGCTTTCATCATAGGTTTTTTCAAACCCAATCTTCACAACCGTATATTTTTCATCAGCAATATTGAATTCATCCATGACCAGCTCAGATAGATTCTTAATGTTTTGGAATATCTGATTTATGATCACGGTACTTGGCACATGCCCCATTGCAATGAGATAGATTTCTTTCCGCTCTGTACCATCAGCCTTTGATACCAGATTAAGAAGCCTTTCATTGCTTTCCTCTATATTCTTAGAAATAAGCTGCAGATTTGAAGGCTCCTGACCGCTTAGCATAATATCTGCATCCTTAGCAACTCCAAGCCATTTTTCCCGCTTGGCCTTGGCCTCCTGATCCGGTTCCTCCTCTTCTTGGAGGTAATTTCCTTTCTCATACTCAATATAGTATTTCTGGGTCCCATTGCCGTTTACAATGACACTCCACGGACTTGAAACAAGGGAATGATAATAATACCGATCTGCTCCTAAAATGATTTCAGGAAAATCAACGACAAGGAGCCTATCCTCTTCAGTCTGACCCTGCTGGACTTTCAGTATCTCGTTGCTATGATTTCCCTTTTCAATAAAATAGAGGCTCCAGTCAACCCTTCGGGCCTCTGAAGGGGAGGCTACGCTTTCCTTCTCATAATAGATATTTAGAAGCATATGATCTTCGGTCAATATAAATCTTTCCTTCTGACCCTCACATGGCTTATAGCCATCAATAACCGGCTGCGTGATAGCAATCAGTTCTCCTTCCGTACCCGTACCAGCCGCAACCTGTAATATGGTCTTATCCTTAACATCCATATACCGTACCGTGTAACTGTACTGCTTTCTTTCCTCCTCTGGTTCGTTGGTTTCCACCGAGGGTTCCACCGTCGCCGGCAGCCCTGGAACAGCTTCTGATTCCCCCGCACCTGGTATCGAATCTTTGGGACCGCTGTCTGGGTTAGTTCCCTTATCTGTTTTTGTACTGCTTCCCTGGCTCCCCGATCCACCACCACCAGAACCTCTTCCGAAAAGTTTACTTTTCGAAGCTGCCTCTTTCACCATAACTGTTTGTATCCCTTTTCCAGGTACATATTGTACTGTACCGTCTTCATCGGTCCATGCACCAATTGAATCTACAGAATACCCATCCGGCGTTTTTTCATTTATGTACAGAGCTCCTTTGGGATGATTATTTTCAGATAGGTCGGACAGATAATAGCAACATCCATCAATCCATTGCCAGCCGGTTAGCATTTTTCCCTTTGTCCCGTCAGAGACAGGGTTTAAAAAATACCAGTTACCGTCAATCAGTCTCCAGCCAGTAACCATATAGCCGGTATCATCAAAGTAGTACCACCCCCCATCAATCAACCTCCAAACCTTCTTTTCATAAATCTGATCTACCTCATAGATCCAATGGTTATCCTTTTGTATCCAAGCACCATAGCTTGGAATTGAAACAGACATTACTGCCAGGGCAGTACTTAATAGAGCAAAACATTTTCTTTTATTCATTGAAAAATTTCATCACTCCTTACTATTTGTTTTTTCTTCTTCCAAACAGACTTTATTGAAAAATCTCTTATATTCAATTGAGATCTCTCAAGAACTGTAATTTTTCCGTATTATATGGGATAGTTAGGTATACAGCAGTGTAACAGTCTGTTTGCTCTAGAAGGGATATATGGTTCCTGCAGGGTTTAATCCTTCAGGTTGTTCCCATTAAAACGTAGACTTATAGAGATAAATTCTATTGCTATTTTGCATGAAATTAATTGATAAAAATTGTGGAATGTAATGGAGAAGTAAATAAGATCTAAAAGAAGAAATGCATGAATTGCAGGAATAACAGATTTCATATCACATGAAAGATCTTGCCTTTTGTAGAGACAATGCTTTGGTATATATTATATCCTCATAACAATGGTTAAAATGATATTCTATATACCAGGTTAAACAAATTGCATATGAAAGCGCCAACCTATCGGTAACTTAATCTCTAATAAATAAATAGATTTGCTCTATGCAATATTCAAAAATGTAATGTATAAACTTATAATTACGCTAATAATGGAATAAGATGAAATCAGAATATAAAGAAAAAGATATGAATAAGAACTTAAAAAAACAAAAGATAAAAACCACAGGAACAGTGAAATGCACTGGATAAGTTCCTCACCGTCTATATGAAAATAAACCGAAATAATTAAAAACAAACTTACAAAATACAATTTTAATAATGGAATTAAACGAAATGGAATCATAGAAAATGAATTCAGATATGAAAAACAGTTGCCTGCCTTGTCAGACGTTTATATGATACCAGAAACATATTCAAATTAGTTAGGTTTAGATAGGTTTCTATTCAAAGATAGCCCATGGAAATACAAGCATTCGATATTCCTCCTTCCAGGATAGATCATAAAAAGATATAAAAGCAAAAAGTCCATTTATCGATGGCAAACCATCAAATGACCCCAATAAAGCCTGATACCATATTCAATTTAACAATATATTAAACGGGAGTATTTGTCGATATTGACATGAAAAATCAAACGATTGTTGCATATACAACGGATATTGCACTGGCTACTATGTCAGTATACAACAAACCGTTCAGAAAATCAACATGATCATGCAGAATATATGAAAGCTATATTCTACATCAAGATACACCCCTTTCATAAAGTCCCATAGTAATTATTTCTTTAGGTCATACCATACAGCTCTTAATATTCCCCAAACTGGCATAGAATCTAATTTCAGTCTAAAACTCCACAAAAGCTTTGTATGAACTTTTACCATAATAAGTTTAAAAGCGGGGACTCTCACAGATTATTTCAAAGATATTGTTATCAAAAACAGAGCTTACTCCGGAGGTTCATTATGAAACTCCGGAGCAAGCCTGTGAGGATTTTTATAACAATGAATATGGCTATCTTATTAATACTAAGTTTCAGAATCCCTTAATTAACTCTCCATTCTTTGGTTCAAAGCGTCCAGTGAAGAAACGCAGAACTTCAGGCTCATATACCCATTTAAGACCGCTGATGTCATGTCTCACCTGATACAACTGGATGATTGCGTCAGCAACATAGTCCAGATGTGCATATGTATAAACTCTTCTCGGAATGGTCAGACGGATTGTCTCCAGCTTCGGAACATGGTTCTCTCCTGTCTTTATGTCTCTTCCTGCGGAGATTATGCCGCGCTCCATGGTTCTAACGCCGGAGTACTCGTAAACAGCAGCTGCCAGAGCCTGTGCCGGGAAATCTGTTTTCTGATCCAAATGGTCTAAGAATGCACGGGCATCTACGAAAATTGCATGACCACCGCTCGGCTTAACCATAGGAACTCCTGCAGCATCAAGCTTCTCTCCAAGGTAACGGATCTGATTTACGCGATGGCTGATGTAGTTGAATTCCATTGACTCTTTAAGACCAATTGCCATAGCTTCCATATCTCTTCCTGCCATTCCGCCGTAGGTAGGCATACCTTCATACTGTACGACCATACCTGTTGCACGGATATATAAATCTTTGTCATTCATGCAAAGGAATCCGCCGATATTAGTCAGACAGTCTTTCTTTCCGGACATTGTGCAGCCATCGCCATAGGAAAACAATTCGTGAACAATTTCCTTAATGGTTTTGTCTTCATAGCCTTTTTCTCTTGTCTTGATGAAATATGCATTCTCCACGCATCTGGTGGCATCAAACATTACCTTAATGCCATACTTATGAGCCATCTCGGATACAGCCTTTATGTTAGCCATGGAAACGGGCTGCCCGCCTGCCAGGTTTACAGTAACAGCAAGGCAGATATAGGGGATCCTGTCTGCGCCGACTTCGTCAATGAGAGCCTGGAACTTATTTAAGTCTACATTGCCCTTGAAGTCCAGGATTGCGTTTGGATCATGGGCTTCGTCAATAACCACGTCGCGGAATGTGGCTCCATTGTGTTCCTGATGGAAGCGGGTTGTGGTAAAATACATGTTTCCCGGTACATAGTCTCCTGGCTTAATGGTAAGAGAAGACAGTATGTTCTCTGCACCGCGTCCCTGATGAGTAGGAACTACATATTTAAATCCAAATAATTCTTGCACAGTCTCTTCCAGATGATAAAAGTTCCTGGAGCCGCCGTAGGCTTCATCACCCAACATCAGTCCTGCCCACTGTCTGTCACTCATTGCATTTGTTCCTGAATCTGTCAGAAGGTCAATAAAACATTCCTCTGATTTTAGCAGGAAAGTATTATATCCTGCTGTCTTGATGGCTTCTTTTCTTTCTTCTTTGTTAAGGTTGCCCATAGGCTCTACCATCTTAATTTTGAAAGGTTCTGGTGCAAATCTCATCATATCCATTACGATTCCTCCTTTAAAATGTTTTTATTTTTCTTTTTAATTGAAAAATTCTTTTCATAATCGTTAAGCGATGCAATGGCCTGACCTGACAACGGGATGATTGCCAGCATATTGAAAATGGTCATCAGCCCCACTCCGAGATCTCCTAAATCCCACACAAAGCTGTATGCAGCGATTCCGCCGATAAAAAGCATCACCAGTGCGAAAATCTTGTACCCTGTCTGAGCAGCCCATGTATCCTTGAAGATATAAGCTACATTGCTGCGCGCGTAGTATAGAATGCCAATAAAAGTAGAAAAGCTGAACAGGAACAGGATAATCGCGATAAAAACAACACCAAATCTACCCAAGTGATAGTTCATAGCTCCCTGCAAAAGATCCATTCCCTCTAATCCTTGGATAACCTCAGCTGGTGCCAAAAGCATCAGGAATGCGGAACAGCTGCAGATTGCCAGGGTATCGATGAAAACGCCCAGAGACTGAATCAATCCCTGCGTTACCGGGTGATCCACCTCGGCAGCCGCTGCTGCACAGGGAGCGGAGCCGCTTCCGGCTTCGTTGGAAAAAAGTCCGCGCTTTACTCCATTCATGACAACTGCTCCCAACCCTCCGCCTACCAGAGGTTTAAGTCCAAATGCCTCAGAAAAGATGTTGCCAAATACAGCCGGAAGCTGAGTAATGTTCTTGGCAATGACGAAAAACGTAATTGCGATATAGGCACATGCCATAATTGGCACAACCATGTCGAGTACCTTCACTGTAGCATTCTTGCGGAGAACAATACATGCGGAAACAGCAACCAGAACCACAGTAGTAGTTATCTGTGGAATACCAAATGCATTTTTAAAGGCAGTTGAAACCGAGTTTCCGATTACCTGACTGATACCTGCCCAGCAAAGCAGACCTGAAAGTGCAAATGCAATTCCAAGGAATGTGCACTTGCAACCCTTTATGTAATACGTGTTGCCGTCCATAGCCACATACTCTGCTTCCTTTTGAACGTCCTGTACAAAGATATCTTCATGTTTCACCTTTGTAATAAACCGGATTCTATCCATGAAGTAGGCCGGTCCACCTCTGTATCCTCCATAGAGGGGATCCTTTTCTTTGTAAATCTGCGCCAGTGTCGATTCAATGAATGAAGTAGACGAACCTATAATAGCAGTCACCCACATCCAGAATACTGCACCTGCCCCGCCAAATGAAATAGCCGCTACCACGCCAGCCAGGTTCCCCATACCCACGCGGGTTGCTGTGGCGATAATCAGTGCCTGAAGACCGGAAATTGAATTCTGATCATCTCCTGTTTTTTTCCTCAAAGTCGCCCGAATCATTTCAGGAAAAAGCCGGAATGGCAGGAATCTCGTTTTTATAGTGAAATATAGTCCTGCGGGAATCAATAGGATTACCAGCAATGATATGCCGAACTTGGTTTCACCATTTGAAAATTCCAGAATGAACATGTCGCCCCACAACAGGTTATTTAGTGCCATTACAATCTTTACGATATAATGCACCAGCCATTCAAATAGTTGCATTACCCCATCCTCCTTCTCATATTAAATTGTCTTTCTACCTTCTTTCCGTTCCATTGATATGTGATGCGTGATGCATCATGCATCGTTGTGTTTATTATACATTAATATGCAAATATGTCAATATTTATTTTTTAATTTTTAACTATATTTATTTTCCTAACATTCTGGGAAATAAGACAAATCAGATCAACAGTTGTCCCTTTTATTGCTTTTAAGAATGATTTATAGTAAACTGTAAAATACAAGCAATTAAGACAACCAGGAAGGAGACGAAGATGAAGAATACTCTTGTGAAAATGACCCTAAGCGAACAGTTATACAACATACTAAAAAATGAAATCATGAGCGGAACCATTCCTCTGGGAAGCAAAATTACTAATAGAGAACTGCAGGAGCGTTTTCAGGTTTCCTCCACGCCGGTGCGAGATACTATCAACAAGCTTTATCAGGATGGCCTCGTAAAAGAGGTTACAAAAACAGGTGCCCAGGTAATCAACTTTGACTATGGGTATGCGGCAGAAATCAATGAATTCATTGCGGCCATCTCCTGTGTGGCCCTCAATATGACCATTGCCAGGGGTGCCGACAAGGAAGTAACAAAGCATTTGAAAAAATATCAGAAAAAGCAGACAGTTGCTTCGGATGACGATGCCTACTTTGAGGCAGACTTCCATTTTCATAAGTCGTTCTTTGATTTCTGCGGCAACCAGTTTTTGAAAGAAACCTACAAAAGATACAATCTTATCCGCTTCCTTCTGATAAAATTTGCCATCCGCACAGCTGAGGACCGGTCCTGCTCCATCAAACAGCACAGAGATATCGTCGACGCCTACAGCTCTGGTAATTTTGACCTTGCGTCCGAGCTTCTTGAACAGCACTATATCCATGGCCTTTCACTGATCAAGGGATACAATCCATAGAAAAGACATCATACTAACGACTGTATCCGTACAGAAAAGCATTGATAACATTAATGGTTAACCAGCATTTCACCATTCCCTTATACCTTTTTAACAGGGTTTCCACATATTAAAATTGATAAGGAGATAGCTGGTTATATCAGCTATCTCCTTATATCTTTTTTTCTCTTCAGCAGCATGTCCTCATATCTGTACAGCAGCCATGCTCTGTAAGAAAACCGACTCTGCTGATTTTTCCTACCAGATCTGACAACACCTGTGCCGAACATATCTTCTTTGCAGATGATACTGAGCAAAAAAACTGCTGGCAATGACGCACAGCTGCAATCTCCACATTTTAACAATCCAGTTAACCAGCTATTACATGGTCTAATCTATTCCTCTATCTATGTATAACCTTGGCTCACCCGCTATAATACTCTTATCCTTTCCCAAACTGGCATAGAATCCGATTCCGGTCAATCTATCAACAGTTCATCGACCGTAACAAAGGTATATCCCTGCTTTGTCAAAGTATCAATTACCTCTAAGGCTGCTTCCACAGAAGTCGGGTACACATCATGGAGAAGGATAATATCTCCAGGCTCCACGCGCTTTACAATATAACGCACTACCTTTTTGACGCTCTTTGTCTTCCAATCAAGAGGGTCTAAGTTCCAGAGCACTACCGTCATGTCGGTTGTACACTCCAGTTCTTCATTCCATGAACCATAAGGAGGCCGCAGATACTCAGGTCTCGTACCGGTAATCTCTTCGATCTGCCGGTTATTCTGTTCTATTTGCTGGCAAGCAGTTAACACAGATTCCTTGCTCATCTGTACATGAGTATATCCATGATTCCCAATTAAATGTCCATCCTCTTTCATCTGTTTCAAAATGGCCTCTTTCCCCTCCACATTTTCTCCAAGGATAAAAAATGTGGCATGGACCCCTCTCTTGCGAAGCCCGTCAAGAAGTCTTGGCGTATAAATGGAATGAGGGCCGTCATCAAAGGTCAATGCGATCTGCTTATCTCCAGAAAACTGCCTCCTGACTTCATCTCTTGCCTCTGCATCCGCTCCCACGGGAAGGAACAGGGTACTCGTTGCCTCTGTGTATGATTGGTGCATAGCTTTTATAAAAATAATATCCAATATAAGAACAACCAGTAAACAGGCTGCTTTCCATTTTATTTTCATTTTCCCATAAGCCCAGCTTTCTGCCATTATTAATAAACCTATGGAGTAGTAGAGAAAAATAAAACCAAAACATTTCTGCCTTTTTCTATCTTTTCCCTTATATGATATTATCCCGAAGGCTTATCCGCAGTATTAAAAAGGATTTTGTATACAATCTTACAACATTGAATCAACCGGTATTAATCCGTATAAACACCGCTGCCTTCAGCACTGATCCAGCTCTATTTTCCGTCTATTCCTGATTTCCGGATATCCAACATCTGCAAACGCCATGGAACGCACCTCCAGGGTGAAGCAGTAAGATGCGAAGACAACAAAAAAGGACTGTTCTCATCTTTAAATGAAAACAGCCCTTAAAGCTTACTTAGAAATCGAAGCTTTTCTTAAGCCATGCAAACGTTAACTGCCTGCAGACCACGGTTTCCTTCTGTTGTATCATAAGTTACTTTCTGGCCTTCTTCCAGAGTCTTGTAACCATCAGACATGATGCCGGAGAAGTGTACGAAAACTTCCTCGCCTGTTGCGTCATTTACGATGAAACCATATCCCTTAGCACCATTAAACCATTTTACTGTACCGTTGTTCATAACGTGTACCTCCTATAAAATAAAAAATATTTGATATATCGCCTGAAACAAAAAATCACATATTTTTGTAAATCATCATCCGAAAATAATGACTTACAAAAATATGTGAAATCATAACTCCATTCGATAATACACGTACATTCTACCCTGAATTTACAAAATTGTCAAGACTATTCTGTTATTTTACGCTAGAAAAAGACAGGGTTTTGTCCCCGTTTAAAAGGTACAAACCCTGTCCAAAATAATCATAAAATAAAATTATTTTAAAGTAACTTTAGCGCCTTCAGCCTCTAAAGAAGTCTTGATCTGCTCAGCCTCTTCCTTGGAAGCGCCAGCCTTTACTACCTTAGGAGCTCCATCAACTACGTCTTTAGCTTCCTTTAAGCCTAAGCCAGTAGCTTCACGAACAACTTTGATAACTTTAACCTTGTTAGGACCAACTTCGGTTAATTCTACGTCGAATTCAGTCTTCTCTTCTTCTGCTGCTGCAGGACCTGCTGCTGCAACTACTACGCCTGCTGCTGCAGATACACCAAATTCTTCCTCACATGCCTTTACTAATTCATTTAATTCTAATACAGATAATTCTTTGATCGCTTCGATAAATTCAGCTGTTGTTAACTTTGCCATGATAATATACCTCCGTATTTAATATGTTTTTTAAGGAAGTTCGATTCGCCTAATCGCTCACCGAACGGCTAATTTTCTAAGTCCAGGTATGCTTTGCTTACCTTTATTAAAAATCTTATGCCTCTGCTGCTTCTCCGCCCTGAGCATCTGCAATCTGCTTGAGAACGCGAGCAATGTTTGTGATAGGAGACTGGATGCTTCCAAGCAACTTTCCAAGAAGGATATCCCTGGAAGGAATGCTGGAGATCTTCTCCATACCTTTTGCATCATAATAAGCGCCTTCTACAACGCCGCCCTTAATCTCTAAGGCTGGAGCTGTTTTTGCAAACTCAGCCAGGATTCTTGCCGGAGCTGTTGCATCTGTCTTGGAAACAGCGATAGCTGTAGGTCCTTCCAGATCAGGTTCCAGAGCCTCAAATGCTGTACCCTGAGCTGCAAAACGGATCATTGTATTCTTATATACTTTGTAGGAAACACCAGCCTCTCTTAATTTCTTACGAAGTGCTGTATCCTGAGCAACTGAGATACCACGGTAATCTACAACTACCGCTGACTCAGCGCCATCAAGTAATTCTTTGATCTCGCTTACAACTGGCTGCTTTAATTCAACTTTTGCCATTATGGTTTACCTCCTGTTTAGTCTGAGCCTCCCGGTTGCCCGTAAGGCCCGCTCGTATAAACCGCAAAGAAAAACCCCTCCGCCGGATGGACGGAGAGGTCTACAATTCATTTACATAAAATGATTCTTGTACATTCCTCGGCAGGCGTTAACACCTTATGCCTTGCGGCACCTGCTGTCTTCGGCAGTCAATACTTGCATAGTATAACATTATTTATAATTAATGTCAACCACAAAACAAAATTAGTTCATTAACTTAGCTACGTTCAGTTTTACGCCAGGTCCCATAGTGGAAGCCAGTGTAACACTCTTTAAGTAGGCACCCTTAACTGCACTTGGTCTTGCTTTGACGATTGCATCAACAAGCGTCTGGAAGTTGTCCGCTAACTGTTCTTCTGTAAAAGAAGCTTTTCCAACTGGCACGTGGATAATATTTGTCTTATCAAGTCTGTACTCAACTTTACCAGCTTTGATATCGTTGATTGCTTTTGTTACATCCATGGTAACAGTGCCAGCTTTTGGGTTTGGCATTAAGCCCTTTGGTCCCAGGACACGTCCCAGACGGCCAACAACACCCATCATATCTGGTGTAGCAACAACTACATCAAATTCCAACCAGCCTTCGTTCTGGATCTTCGGAATCAGTTCCTCAGCTCCAACAAAGTCTGCGCCTGCGGCCAGTGCTTCATCAGCCTTCGGACCCTTAGCGAAAACTAAGATACGAACAGTCTTACCTGTACCGTGAGGAAGTACAACTGCACCACGGATCTGCTGGTCTGCGTGACGTCCGTCACAACCGGTTCTGATATGAGCTTCAATGGTTTCATCAAATTTAGCACTTGCATTCTGCTTAACTAAAGAGATTGCTACTGGTGCATCGTAGAGAACAGAACGATCTACTGTTTTAGCTGCCTCTGCGTATCTTTTTCCTCTTTTCATTCTAAATAACCTCCTAGTGGTATTGTCGGGGATTTTCCCTCCCACGTTCTTAAAACTTCATTAACTGCGATATTATAAGGAAGTTCGATTCGCCTAACGGCTCGTCGAACGGCTATTTTCTTAATTCAAGCCGCGCTTACGCTTGCTTTCATTAAGTAAAATATGCCAAGAAAATTATGCTTCAACTACTGTGATACCCATACTTCTTGCGGTACCAGCGACCATGCTCATAGCTGCTTCAACAGATGCAGCATTTAAGTCAGGCATCTTCAGTTCAGCGATCTTCTGTAATTCAGCCTTAGTAATTGTAGCTACCTTTGTCTTATTAGGAACCGCAGATCCGGATTTGATCTTGCAGGCCTTCTTTAATAATACAGCAGCCGGTGGAGTCTTGGTTATGAAGCTGAAGCTTCTGTCAGCATAAACAGTGATAACAACCGGGATGATCAAGTCTCCCTGATCAGCTGTCCTTGCGTTGAATTCCTTAGTAAACTGTACGATGTTTACACCATGCTGTCCAAGTGCCGGACCTACAGGAGGAGCTGGTGTAGCCTTTCCTGCTGGAATCTGCAATTTGATATATCCTGTTACTTTCTTTGCCATAATAAGGCACCTCCTAAATAATGTGGTATTGTCGGGGATTTCCCTCCCACGAGCTTATACACAGGTATAAGCCGCTTTTACTTGTTACATCTTCTTTACTTCGCTGAAGTTTAATTCTACCGGAGTCTCCCGGCCGAACATCTCAACGCTCATGGTGATGGTTTTCTTACTTTCGTTGATGGACTTGATGGCACCAACCGTATCTTTCCATGCACCGGAAGTTACCACAACGGTATCTCCCACTTCAAAGCCAATGATGACCTCTTCGTTCTTGAACCCAAGTTTCTCCATCTCTTCTTCTGTCAGGGGAACCGGTTTTGATCCAGGGCCTACAAAGCCTGTCACTCCACGGGTATTACGCACCACATACCATGTGTCGTCATTCATGACCATGTGAATCAGTACGTAGCCGGGAAACATCTTTTTATCCGCCTTCTTCTCAACGCCATTCTTCAGTTCAATGACAGATTCAAGCGGAACCGATACTTCCAGAATCTGATCCTGTAAGTTTCTGTTTTCGATTGTTTTCTCAATGTCAACCTTTACTTTATTCTCATAACCTGAATAGGTATGAACTACATACCAATGTGCTTCTGACATAAACTCACCTTAACCCTTACGAATTATAAGATAAAACTGAGACCAAACTTGATGATCAGATCAAGAATTCCGATAATCAGTCCTAAAGCAATCGCTGAAGAAATGACAGCGATCGTCTGTTTCGTTACGGTTTCTTTGTCAGGCCAAACGATTTTTGCAAACTCAGATTTCAAACCCTTAAAAAAGCTCTTCTTCTGAGCACTCTCGTTGTTCACTGTATCTCCCATAATTTCACGTCCTTTACAAACTGATTACTTTGTTTCCTTGTGCATTGTATGGCTCTTACAGAATCTGCAGTACTTCTTGGTTTCCATTCTGTCCGGATGAGTCTTCTTATCCTTGGTCATGTTGTAATTACGCTGTTTGCATTCTGTACATGCCAGTGTGATTTTTGTGCGCACGACTTCCACCTCCACTTAAATATTCATTGTTGTGTTTTAAGTCCCTTTGTCTGCTGCAAGCAATTTTGAGCATAAAAAAAAGACCTAAGCTCTTCCATTCGCCCAATTACTATAACATACAGACCAGGATTCGTCAATCTTTTTTTCTGAAAAACAATGATATTTACGGTATTTCGCCATTATATCATGTAGGCATAAAAATTGCAAGTCCGGTTTGGAGGATTTAATGGATTTTTAAATCGGTTCCAGCCGGACCTGCTTCTATGATAATACGTATTCTGTATTTTTTTGCTACGGCCTAACAGGCGTTCCGTCAGGAAGCCTTGAAAAGAGCCAGCCATGGTCCATATCCACCGCAGGATATTTTTCAGCCGCTTTTTCATCAAAGCCGACTCCAATTCCCGGCTTGCCGTTTACATAGGCATACCCTTCTCTGATCTCCGGACAGCCCGGGAATACCTCCTGCTCCGTTTCACTGAAGCCGGAAAATTCCTGTATTCCGAAATTGTGGCTGTTTAAATCCAGATGCATCTGCACTGCCATTCCAATCGGAGATAAGTCATTTGGCCCATGCCATGCGGTCCGCACTCCGTAAGCCTCGCAAAAATGTGCCAGCTTTCTGGCAGGGGTCAGTCCTCCGATATCACTTAAATGAACTCTCATATAATCGATCCATTGATTTTGTACGATGGACTTCCATTCATTGGGATTGGTAAACAGCTCTCCCATGGCCAGAGGAAGGATGGTATGGTGCCGCAGGGTCTTAAAGAACTCCACGTGCTCCGGTGCAAGAGAATCTTCCAGGAAAAACAGCTTGTACTGCTCCATCTCCCGGGCAAATTCCAGCGTCTCAGCAAAGCTCAGGCGTTCATGAACATCATGCATGAGTTCCACTTCCCAGCCAATATCCCTGCGAACCCGGTCAAACAGCTTATAAACGCTTTGCATGTACATTCTCGGATGGAAATATGCTCCCTCCGGTGCATGATCAGGCTTCACGATCCTCTGTATTTTTCCGTCGAAGTTACCTCCATAGGTACCCATATGGCATCTGATATAACGGTATCCTTCCGCCATATACCCACGGATGCATTCTTCCACCTCTTCGATGGAGCTGCCATCCGCATGCCTGTAAACTGCAATTCCTTCCCGGCACTTTCCGCCCAGCAGGCTGTAGAGCGGCATATTGGCACGTTTTGCCTTAATGTCCCACAACGCCTCATCAACCCCGGAAATGGCATTGTTCAATACAGGACCATTTCTCCAGTAAGAGCTTCCCATCATGGTCTGCCAGATTCCTTCGATGTCATCCACAAGCAAACCCTTGAGCATGGGACGCAGATATTCTTCAATGGCTGTCACCACTGCCTTATGTCTCCACGTAAATGTAGCGCACCCATATCCGTACAGCTCCGGCTCCGTTGTTTCCACCTTTACCACAACCAGGTTGATATTTCTTGGAGCTGTTACAAAAACTTTAATGTCATGGATTTTTATATGATCCATTTTAAGTACCTCCGTAAGTCTTATTCTCTGCATATCAGCTCTTTACAGCCCCTCCGGTCATTCCAGCAATAAAATACTTCTGGAAACTTACAAAAAGAATTACCAAAGGAAGACTGGATATGCTGGATGCTGCCATTAAGTCATTCCATTTAATTTGATATTGGGAATTTAAGGAAATGATCCCAACAGTGAGCGTTTTTAATTCATCCTTGGATACCAGGACAGAAGAAAACATATATTCATTCCAGCCGTTAAACAGCACGAACATGGCTACTGCCGCAATTCCCGGAACGATCAGCGGAAGGATAATATTCCAAAAGATCCGGAAGCTGGAAGCCCCATCCACCCGTGCCGCCTCATCAAGTTCCAGGGGAATGGTCTTAAAATAAGATACAATCATCCATGTACTGAAGGCTATATTGGTAGCCGCATAAACGACGACCAGGCCAAGCAGGGAGTTAACAAGATTATACCTGGAAAGCACTGCGTAAAAAGGCACCACCAGCATGACTCCCGGAAACATCTGTGTAATAAGAAGAAAGCTCATCAGCTGTTTTCTTCCTTTAAACCGGAACCTGGTAACCCCGTATCCTGCCAGACATGCACAGGCCACACAGATCACCATGGCGGAAAGGCAGACCACCAGACTGTTTAAGGTCATGCGTCCAAAGTTATAAGTATTGAAGAATTTCCGGAAGGAATCCAGAGAAAACGGGTCAGGAATCCATTTAGGCTGAGGATAATACGTCTGCGGCTCCGTTTTAAAAGCAGTGGATATCATCCATAAAACCGGGACCGCAATAAAAGAAGCCATAAAAATTAATGCGGCATAGGTAGCAGCCAATTTATTTTTTTTCTTTTTTGATCTACTCATTCTCCCTTGTCACCACCTTACTCACCAGACTGATCAAATAGCAAATGAAGAACACCAGGATACCCCAGGCAGACGCCTTTCCAAATCTTAAATCATTGAACGCTGTACCATAGATGCTTAAGCTGATCAAATTGGTAGCCGTTCCCGGGCCGCCTGCTGTCATGGTGTAAACCAGGGTATACTGCTTGAACCACCAGACGCAGTCCAGGATCAGGACCGTAGTCAGAATAGGCTTTAAGGACGGAACAGTAATGTACCGGAATTGTGCCCATTTGCTGGCGCCATCGATTTCCGCCGCCTCATAATAATCCTTGGATATGCTCTGCAGACCTGCCAGGATCATGGTCATGACCAGGGGAAATCCCTTCCAGATGCAGACAAAGACAACTGCCGGAAAGGCCAGCTCCTTGCTGCCCAGCCAGGAAATATTCGTAGATATAAGCCCAAGTCCTTTCAGCGCACTGTTTAAGATTCCGTACATGGGATTCATAATCCAGGTAAATAAAAGTGCCACAACCGCTTCGGGGAAAAACCATGGCAGCATAAATATAACCCGGAAAACAGTTCTTCCCTTAAATTCCCGGTTAAGCAATGTTGCCAGGATAAATCCCAAAATAA
This sequence comes from Hungatella sp. UBA3048, assembly GCA_002367105.1. Classification (GTDB taxonomy): domain Bacteria; phylum Bacillota; class Clostridia; order Lachnospirales; family Lachnospiraceae; genus Lacrimispora. Next base: position 14,843 of record DFCS01000029.1, on the reverse strand, counting down.
AATGTCCCGCTACAACCAAAATCATAAACATGGTCGTCAGCAGAACCGACTGGTAAAAGGCCGCTTCTTTAAATGCCGCTGCATAATATTTAAAACCTACAAAATTCCATTTCGTCACCAGGTTCGTATTGAAAAAGCTGATATAGAACCCATAAACCATAGGATAAATGATAAGGGCAGCCAGCATAACGACAATCGGAAGTGTAAAGTAATATCCTTGCCTCTGGGACTTCACTTTTATTTGAGCAATTCCACTTTTGTTCATGAAATTCATCTTACTCCCTTCTCAATTTTTTGAGGGAGGATGGTTCCCCCCTCATTTTTAATGATTAGTTATAATCCCCTAACAATTCATCAACATCGCTTACCAAGGTTTTTACCGCTTCTTCGTTTTTCTTTTCATTGGAGAATACAGATGCATATGCATTTCCAAGGGCACTCTTCAAGCCGCTGACACCAGCAAACTTAACGGTTGGACGGCAGCCGTCTGCAATTTGCTGTAAAAAGCCTGCGTAATCCTCTCCTGATATATAGTCTGCTTTCTGTCCCTCTGCTGTGGCCGGAATCTTTCCGCTGCTCTGCCAGAACTGCATGTCCTTGTCGTGCTCTACAAAAAACTTCAGATAATCAATGGCTGCTGCCTTTTCCGCATCGGTTGCATAGGCGCTGACGGAATATCCTTCCGTTCCAAGCATGCTTCCCGGATAATCACCAGGCATCTTAAAGGATCCTAAGTTTCCCTTTAAGTCAGGATTGTTGGCATAAGCCACACCAAGAGCATTTGGCCCGGTAAGGAACATGCTTGTATATCCCATAGCAAAATAATTGGCTGCCGTCGGATAATCCACCTCAGTAATTCCTGTCGGTACAATGCCTTCTGCATTCATGTTGGTCCATGTTGAAAATGCATCCATGAATTTCTGGTCTTCTGTAATATCCGTAATCCATTTTCCGTTCTCTTCTTTTACACATTCAATCCCGTTTGACCATAAGTATGCCATAAAACGGCTCTGACCGGAGGAGTTATTGGAGCCAACCATATCAAACCCCCATTCGTCCATCTGCCCGTCATTGTTGGTATCCTTTGTAAGGGCTTTTGCCGCTGCTGTAAACTCTTCCCATGTTTTAGGAATTTCTAATCCGGCTTCCTTAAACCTGTCTGCACGATAGATCACGGCCAGCGGCTGAACAGCAACAGGAAAATATGACATCTCATCTCCCAGCATACAGGAGTCCACAACGCCGTTGGCAAATTTTGCTTTTAAATCCTCTGGCACAAGCCCGCTGATATCAGCTGTCAGCCCAAGATCATGAAGAGTGGCAACTGCATCTGCTGATGTAAAGAAAATGGTGGGCACATCCTTTGGCGTAGCTGCCATAGCCGACAGCTTTGTGTAAATATCATTGGTGCTGACAGCCTGTACATCAATGATCACATTGGGATGCAGGGCCATATACTCATCTGCATACTGATAGATGAATTTTCCGTGAGGATCTTCTCCAGCATAGCCATCAAAAATGGTAAGTAAAACTTTCTCGCCTTCCGTTCCTTTTTCTGCGGCACTTGTCTGTGCTTGTACAGTCTCCTTGGCCGCCATTGTTTCATTCTGGCTCTTTCCGCTGCAGCCTGTCACCAGGGACATTGCCATTACAGCTGAAAAAAATAATGCAAGAACTCTTTTCTTCATAACTGATCCCTCCATAAATTATTATTGCCTATTTTTTAGCTGCTTTCATCATATCTTATTCCCTTTGTTTATTCTGTATAGATTTTAGTCAATAATCACCATTTTTTAATTATACTTTTGAAATCCTTCCAGTTCTTCCTTTCACTCATTAAAAAAAGACTGTAATTGCTTACAGCCTTTTAGTCTCTTCTTTATTCCTTTTAAACAACTCATGAATCGCTTTCCTGTACTGCAGGGGAGATGTTTCCATAACCGCTTTAAACTGCCTCAAAAATGTATTCACACTGTCATATCCACATTTTGCAGCGACGGCAGTAACGCTCTCATTGGTGTTTTCAAGCAGCTTTGCAGCCTCACATACCCTGACAATGTTGATATATTTTATCAGCGTCTTTCCAAAATACTTATTAAACTCCCTGCTGATAGTAGCCGGGTGGAGATAAAAAAGTTCACTTAAAATCTTCAAGTCCAGATTCTCCTGATAATGCCTGTCTATATATTCCTTAATTGAAATCATTCTCAGGTTCATTTCAGACAGTTCGCTTTCCGTACGCTCCAATCCAAATGCCCGAAACAGCAATACAGTAATCTCCGTAATGATCGACCGCTCCATCGTGGACCGGAACGGCTGATGAATCTCCTGTTCCTCATACAATTCCTTTATAAGATCGGTCACGCGGTTGAATATCTGTTCATCCACATGCTTATAATGCTCCTGAAACGCCTGTTGGCCAGGCGTAAAAAACACCTTTTTTAAGTCTTCCCCAAGGTTTAAGCTTTCATAATAGGAGGGCCGGACCGAAAGTCCATACCGCAGGAAGGGAAGGCCCAAAAGCCTTCTCTGATGATGCTCCTGCCCACCGATGACCATGATGTCACCCTTTTCCAGAAGATATTTCTTACCGACTACATAATATTCCGCAGATCCCTCTTCCACAAACAAAAACTCACTGGCTGTATGAATATGGTGCATCCCATTCTTTTCGTATTCACAGGATCTTGAGACATTGTAATTGTCTTCACTTAAGGCCCGGAAATGATCCGGTTCCCAGTAGTCATTGATCTTGATTTCCATATCCCCTCCTGCTGATGCTTAACCGGGAAAAACAACCTCCAGATACCGTTTTAGGGCATCCTGCCAGGAAGGCAGGGGCAGAAAGCCGTTCTCTTCCAGCTTATCCTTATTCATACGGCTGTTAGCTGGCCGTTTTGCCTTTGCCGGATACTGGTCCGAGCCGACAGGCTCCACTTTTACATCCATACCTGCCTGTTTAAAGATTTCACAGGCAAATTCATACCAGGTACACTCTCCATCGTTGGTAGCATGATAACGCCCGTATTTCTCCGTTTCTATCATGTCTACCAAAAGGCGGGCCAGATCATAAGTATAGGTAGGAGAACCTGTCTGGTCAGCTACCACCGTTAATTTATCATGAGTCTTTCCCAGGTTCAGCATGGTCTTAATAAAGTTCTTTCCATTCACTCCAAATACCCAGGCAATTCTTACGATAAAATATTTGGCGAGGTTTTCTTCTACTGCCAGTTCTCCCTCATATTTGGTCTGTCCGTAAACATTTAGCGGCGCCCTCTCGTCATCAGGCTCCCAGGGACGGGTTCCCTGGCCGTTAAACACATAATCCGTGCTGATATACATCATCTTAATATCCAGTTCCCTGCACACCCCGGCAATGTACTCCGTTCCCTTTGCGTTAACATTCCTGCATAACTCCTCATTATCTTCCGCCGCATCCACAGCCGTATAAGCGGCACAGTGAATAACCGCATCAGGAGCGGCTGCCTTAATGACCCGGTTCACGCTGTCCTTATCCGTGATGTCCATCTCATCAATGTCCACACCGACCGCCTCATGCCCCCGTTTATTCAGTTCATTTACTACATCAAATCCAAGCTGGCCCTTTACGCCAGTAACAAATACTTTCATAGATGCCTCTTTTCTAAACGGAAATTTGGTTCGCCTGACGGCTCCCAATGGATCGATTTCCTGACAGAAGGCGGCACAATCCGCCTTCCGTCAGGAAATCATTCAGGGAATTATAAACGCTTACCGTACATGTTATCAAAATAATTCTGGTATTCCCCATTGATAATATGCTTCCACCAGTCCTCATTGTCTAAGTACCACTGGATGGTCTGACGGATTCCGGTATCAAAGTTATATTTAGGCTTCCAGCCAAGTTCGGTTTCCAGCTTCTTCGGGTCAATGGCATAACGTCTGTCATGGCCGGGACGGTCGGTCACGAACTTGATTAAGCTCTCCGGTTTATCAAGGGCTTTTAAAATGGTCTTAACCACTTCTAAGTTGGTGCGCTCGTTGTGTCCGCCTACATTGTAAACCTCGCCTGCTTTTCCCTTGTGAATGATCAGATCAATGGCTTCGCAGTGATCGGAAACATGGAGCCAGTCTCTTACATTTTCCCCTGTTCCATATACCGGAAGCTCTTCATCTGCCAGGGCACGGCTGATAATAAGAGGAATCAGCTTCTCCGGAAAATGATACGGGCCATAGTTATTGGAACATCTGGAAATGGTCACTGGTAGTCCGAACGTCCTCTGGTATGCCTGAACAAAAAGGTCTGCGCTGGCCTTTGAGGAGGAATAAGGACTGGAGGTATGAAGCGGGGTTTCTTCTGTGAAGAATAAGTCCGGGCGGTCAAGAGGCAGATCGCCGTATACTTCATCAGTAGAAACCTGATGATAACGCTTGATTCCATAAGTGCGGCAGGCATCAAGAAGGGTCGTGGTTCCCATTACATTCGTTCTTACAAATGCCTCCGGATCAGTAATGGAACGGTCCACATGGCTCTCTGCCGCAAAGTTTACCACTACATCTGGTTTTTCCTTCTCAAAGAGGTCAAAAACAAAACTTCTGTCTGCAATATCCCCTTTTACAAATCTATAATTTGGCTTATCCTCAACAGGCTTCAAGGTCTCTAAATTTCCTGCATAGGTCAAAAGGTCCAGATTAATGATCTGATAATCAGGGTACTTATTCACCATGTGATGTACAAAATTTCCACCGATAAAACCGGCTCCTCCGGTAACGATAATTTTCATTTATATGCTCCTCCTTTTTTTGGCACAGCGCAGCCTAAAGCCGTCGCCAGGTAAATCAAATTTCCTTAACCGTGTAACTTGTCAATGTATTTACCGGCAAGGACATCCATCAGATATTGTCCGTACTGGTTCTTTTTCAAAGGCTCAATGTTCTCCAACAGCTGGTCCTTTGTGATCCAATGATTTAAATAAGCGATTTCCTCCAGACATGCGATCTTCCTGTGCTGATGTGTCTCCATGGTGCGTACAAAATCCGTGGCATCTGCCAGGGATTCATGAGTCCCCGTATCAAGCCAGGTAAAGCCCTGGCCTAAAAGCTCCACATCAAGCTTTCCTTCTTCCAGGTAAATGCGGTTTAAATCAGTAATTTCAAGTTCGCCCCTGGCCGATGGCTTCAAGTTCTTCGCATATTCCACAACCTTATTGTCATAGAAATAAAGTCCGGTCACACAGTAATTGCTCTTTGGCTTTGCCGGCTTCTCTTCAATGGATATTGCCTTTCCGTCAGAATCGAATTCCACAATTCCAAAGCGCTCCGGATCATCTACGTAGTAGCCGAATACAGTAGCTCCATCCTTTTTGTTAGCCGCATTTAACAGGCGTTTGTTAAGTCCGTGTCCTGCGAAAATATTATCTCCAAGGATCATGGCCACACTGTCGTCTCCAATGAATTCCTCTCCAATGATAAATGCCTGTGCAAGACCATCTGGGGAAGGCTGGACCGCATAAGATAAGCGGATGCCAAACTGTCCACCATCACCTAAAAGTGCCTCAAAACGCGGCGTGTCATCAGGGGTAGAGATAATCAGGATATCCCGGATACCTGCGTTCATTAGAACGGACAGGGGATAATATATCATCGGCTTGTCATAAATTGGCAGTAACTGCTTGGAAGTTACCATGGTCAGCGGGTAAAGTCTGGTGCCGGAACCTCCGGCAAGTATAATTCCCTTCATTTCTTTCTCCTCCGTATCTATTTGTGATACCATCATACAGGGTGACGTAAGGTTACTGTCAAGTCCTTTTCCATTAATTTTTCTTTACTTTCTGCAGATAAATGCCCCGGCCCGTTTTGTAATATGGATAAAACCCTTCTTTTCCATCTTTTTCTTCAGAAATTCCCGGAATTCCTCATAGCGGTCACTTAAATACTCCTGTTGGTTTCCATGGCAGGAAAGTATGTACTCCATAAGTGCACCAGGGTCACTGACTTCCAGGTAATCCTTATACTCTCTCTTTTCCACAGAATGAAAATGCTCTTTCAAGATCTCCTCGCCATTCTCAAGCCCAAAGACATCATACAGATTTACTTCGGATAGAGCAATTCTGGAATCGAATTCTTTGACAAGCTGGCTGATCTCCTTCATATGATCCGAACCGTAAGTACTGCAGTAAAAAACGCCCTCTGGTTTTAGGACTCTCTGCACCTGATCCAACGCCCCATCTAAATTCGATAAATAAAACAGAACATGATTGGCGGTCACAATATGAAAGCTGCTATCAGGTTTTGGGATCTGACGGCAGTCAAACACTTCAAAGGAAAAGGAGCCGGGAATGTCTTTTAAACATTCTTCCACATCCCGGATCATCCCTTCTGAAAGGTCAGACAGGCAGATTTTCGTATCCGCCGGCAGCCTGTTCCAGTTTGTACGCCACAGTTCCCCATTGCCGCATCCCAGCTCCAGAACACTTTTTCCATCTAAAGGTTCCATAAGATCATACAGCCACTGAAACCACCCCGTAGGATTCTTCGTATACTTTTTGTGAAGCCCGATCCGAATGTTTATGTTGGCCGCATCCTTATACTGCTCCACAAGGGACCGTTCCATATTGGTAATATGGATTAAGTGGAGAATTTTATTCCAGTCCACAGACTGATTATCCGTCACCAGCTTTGACGTTTCCGTAAGGGTCTGCTCCACAAGTTTTAAGTGTTCGATCCTCTTTCTGATCAGATTCAATTGAAGCCGAAGAGAGCCTTCTACATAATCATTGTCATTGTCATTGATGGTAATGGAGCGGATTTCATCTAAGGAAAAGCCCAAGTACTTTAAGGAAAGAATTTTTTGAAGCTTTGCGAAATCAGAATCCGTATAGAGCCGGTATCCTACCTCACTCATTCCGGACGGTTTTAATAGTCCCTGCTTATCGTAATACCGGATGGTGCGAATGGAAACATTGGCCTTTTTGGCGAACTGGCCTGAGGTATAATATGGGTTCACCGGCATGCCACCTCCTTTTTCCTGAATTATCATATATGTATTATATAGGGTGACGTATGGTCATGGTCAAGGGGATTTTTAAAGATCGTGTAAAAATACTTGAAACTGGTTCAATTCTTATTGCTACTGTTGATTATATATAAATAAAGAACGTGTGCAAGCCTTATGATCTGGCCTTCACACGTTCTTTCCTAATTCCATCTATTATGTTTCTCCGTAATTTCCGTAATACTTCCCATAATATTTCCCGTAATAATTTCCATAATAAGCGTCATGCTCCATATCTACCTTATTTAATACTACCCCTAAAATACGGCATTCACTTTTTTCCAGCTGCTCCTTAACTCTTTGCAGCATTTTATAGCTTATCACTGCGCTTTCCACGACAATGATCGCACCATCCACATACCTTGCAATCAGGGCCGCATCGATTACACTTCCAAGAGGAGGGGCATCAACAATGATGTAGTCATAATTGTCCCGTTGTTCTTCCAAGAGCTTTGCAAATAAGGGCCCTCCAAGAAGCTCCGTAGGGTTAGGAGAAACAGGTCCTGCAAGAATTATATCCATGTTCTTGATATCTGTCTGGCAGATTACCTCTTCCATCGATCTCTGACCTGTCATATAATGGGTCAGTCCAAATGTATTTCCATCTACCTTATAACGGCCTGCAATAACAGATTTTCTGATATCAGCATCTACAAATAATACCCTGTTATCCGCCGCCGCAAAAGAGCTGGCAAGCTGAAATGAAATAGAGGTTTTTCCTTCATTGGGAGTGGAACTGGTAAGGGTCAATACCTTTATATCCTTACCTGAAAAAAGAATGTTTGTTCTTAATGTTTTAAACGCTTCATTTGCTTTAAAATCAAGCTTATCCTTTCTGCGGAATGAAACCTTTCTCATTGCACCATACCTCCTCTCCCAGAGTTCCTCTTTCGTCTTTTCTTCTGCATGGAACCATTCTCTTCAAACAATGGAATAGCAGCCAGCGTGTTCAGCCCCAGGTACTTTTCTACATCCTCGGGAGTTTTAACCGTATCATTCATAATAAATAACACCAGTATAATTAACGCAGAGAGAAAGACACCTGCAAAGCCGCCTAATAAAGAACTTTTTGTAACACTTGGCCTGGTTTTTTCTGTTGGCAGATATCCTTCTTCCACGATATTCGGCGGAACGGAATCCATGATTTGAGCCATTCTGGCAGATGCCACCTTAGCTATATCATCCGCAATGCTTTTTGCCATATAAGGATCTGAATCCTCTACCGATATAGTAAGAATCCTGGTATCTGTCGGGTTTTCTACCTTGATTTTTTTCACAAGCTGTTCATGAGACATATTTAAATCCAGATCTGAAATGACCTGGTTCGTAACAGGCCTGCTGGTCACCAGCACCTTATAATCCTTTGTAAGCTGAGTTCCCAGCTGCAGATCGGTCAGAGAAGTCAGTGTAGTGGTTTTATTGACTATATAGAGCATGGTAGAAGAGGTAAAAACCGGTTCCAAAACCATTGCTGTAAATAAGCCGAAGGAGACTGCCCCTAAAATACCCGTCAATAAAACAATCCATATTTTCCGTTTTAAAACATAAAGTAACTCTATTAAATCTATCTCAATCTCATCGTCCTGATTGGTTCCCATAACTTTCTCCTCAGTTAAATAATGATATCATTCAAAACGGCAATTCCATTCTGGTACAAGATCTTTTGCCCTAACCGGGAATCGCAATTGTGTATCACCCATTCGGCACCCTTCTTTATATCCGGCTGCCGGTACATCATGCCATGACTGTCTGTAGCAAGGAAATGAACCAGACCTGACTTGCATAGTTTCTTTATATAAACTGCCTTTTTATTCAACATACCTCCCTTTAAACTGGAAGCATTAACCTGGAAGTATGCTCCTGATTCCTGCAGGTCACGAATCCGTTCCATCCTTTTATACAGGCAAAGATAGCGCTCAATGTGAGCCAGAATCGGAATATATCCCTTTGCAGATAATTTTCTCACTGCACGGAATAGTTCCTCGTATGGAACCGTGGGCAAAAATTCGACCAGAATATAACTCGATCCAGACATAGTCCAAATATCTCCGGATTCCAGCCGTTCTGCAAGGCTCTCTGAATACATGAGCTCACACCCTAAATAAAGCTCCATATCATGGCCAAAGTTTGTCTTTTTTAATCGGTTCTTCAATTCATCAAAAGTAGCTTTTACGCTTTCTGCTTTCTGGGAAGTAATATTCGCCGTCACATGAGGGGTACAGATTATCCGTCTGACATTTTGATCATACTCTTCCTTCAAAGCAGCCAGGCTTTCCTCTATATTCTTTGCACCGTCGTCCACCCCAGGTATCAAATGACAATGTATATCAAAATAATAATTCTGCTCCAAGCTATCTGCCTTCCTTCCATGCTTTTACAGCAGCAAGAACCATAAAGGCCAACAGTACTCCAATCCCACAAGTAACTGCACCGGCCCTCCATATTCCACTTTTGTAAATTTCAAAAAATGAATTCATATAAGGAGGATTGACTTCTCCCCAACGAGCTGAAATAACCATATTACTTCCAGTAAACACCGAAAACCCAAGTATACTTCCGAGCATCAACCCCTTTGCTCCCAGAGAAAAGCCCCGGTATTTGTAATGATGAAGAAAAATAAGGATTCCCAGTGCTGCTGCCATTAAAAGTAATGAGATGGGCAAAATAAGAACGGCTGTCTTTGTATAATCTGCCTTCAGCTGTGACCACCACGAGACAAACGGCCATTTCAATAAAGCCGTGTATTTCTCGTCAAGGCGATCCATCAGAAGAACAAGCCCAGCATCCGCTTCTTTTGTCATAGTCACAGACTGCCCTTTTAAATATTCCTCGATATCAGCTTTCAAAGGTTCAATCAAAATAGACGTATCAGCTTTATAGATTCCCTTACTCAAATCATTTTCCACCTGCTGCCTGGCTGCTATAACCACCTTTTCGTAGGTCAGAGATTGGTCCATAACGCTATTCGGGATATTTAAAAGAGAAAATGATATGGAAGTATCCTTCTTAAGTTCATTATAGACAAACGTATAATACCCAGTATCCGCTAATTTACTGAGAATAGCATTTTTCTGAAATGCTCCAAACCAGGCTCCGCCAACTAGGCATAATATTAAAGACAGAGCCGCGATGGCAGCTGTCAGAATATATTTTAAAATCCTGCGCAGCTTACGATGACTGTGGCTGATTAATAATTTCTTATGTATTGATACAACAAGTACCAGAGCGATTGCAAATGCTGCTGCCGCTACGCAGCCCCACATGATTCCGTATCGGACCTTAAGTTGCTGCATCCTTGTATCTGTATCTTTATTTAAATATTCATAAGTCTGGGGAGGTGCCTTGTCTACAAGTTCAAGAATGGATATTACAGAGGAAGACTTCTCCGTTTCCGGATTTTTTTTATTTTCTTGTTGTAATGTGCCGGATTCGCCTTCCGATTCGGGCTCTGAGCCTTCGCTTTCTTCTATTCCTGCAGTTTCTGGTTCCTTTTGACTTTCTTCTGTTTTTTGTTTCTCAGGTTTCTTTGTCGGTGAGCTGGTTTCCTGCTGTCCCGCTTTACCTTCGGCAGGAGCTTTGGAAGGTTCTGTTTCCGAAACGGGAGTTCTTCCAACCTCTACTAAATAGCCGCTTTCCACTCCGGTCTGTACATTGGCATATATTTCTGAAATTGCTGCCTGGGCCTGTTCCGCAGTTAATTCCACATCATCCTGAGCCAGATAGCTTTTTACAGAATTAATGTATTCCGGTTTGACCGCGTAAATAATTCCGTCTTTCTCAAATTGTCCACTTACTGCGGATATGACAGACTGCTCGTTTGCATTAACGGATCCTGCATACGCAGTCTGAGCTATGCCGGCACTAATGATAAATGCTATTCCACCAATTATCCATCTTTTATATAATCTCATGCCTCTCTCCATATTTAAAATAGGGCGGTTCCTATGAGAGCCACCCTATCTAGATACCATTATGTAGATTTATTTGATATCAAGAGTATATTTCATACCGTCGTTATCGTTTGCTGCATATACTCTTATGCCCAGTTTCTTCAGGATTGCAAGAGCATCCTCAACTGTTTCACCAGCATAATTTTGAGCGTAGGATTCGAACTCGCCCGCATTATCTTTAGTAAACTCTCTAGTTCCTACTTTGACTTTCGTTACGTCTTTACCGTTCAGAATATCATTTAAAGCACCCTGCACATCACTAATAAGGCTGTCAGCATTTAATTCAGGATCTAAATCAGCAAGAGTGAATGTAATTGTAGTTTCCTTTACATCAACACCACTTTTAGCTGCATTTTCAAACGCATTGGCAACTGCGTTTTTAGCAGCAGTCTGAGCCTCCTTTGTTGGAGTCGTTGTATTACTGGTTCTAGAACTGGAATGACCGCCTCCGCCGCCAAATTTAGCCTGGTTCCCGTTACCTCCAAAAGTCTGAGAAGAACCTACAGACGGTTTTCCGTTTGTTGTTCCATTTTCGGTAAAGTTATATTCTACTGTCCCGACCTTCATATTACCAGTAAAAAGTGAACCGTCTGCATTCATGTAATACACATTATCATTAACTTTGATCAGACCTGTCTGCATAATTCCATTGTATGCAAAGAAATACCACTTACCATCGGTATCCTTTAACCAGCCCTTCTGTGCATTGCCATTGGCATCAAAATGATACCACTTGCCATCCTCCTGAAACCACTTGTTTGCCTGCCAGCTTCCATCCTGGTTCTGATATCTCCATTCGGAACCAGACTGTACCCATGCTGCAGATGCTGGCAATGCACTGCCAACAGTGATTGCTGCGGCTAATGCTGCTACCATTAGCTTTTTCATCTTCATAATGTTTCTCCTTTCAATATCCTACCTTCAATTTTGTTACAAAATAAATTGATGTGTATATTTTAACTCTCTTTCTGTAAAAACGCAAGGTTTATACGTTTATAACCTCTGTTTATTGTATGTTTTAAGCATTTTTTATCGATAATGCTGATTTTATATCGTTTTTTTTGCAATCTTTTAGTGTATATTTATATAAAAAATTCCTCAAATTTGAATAAAAGTTCAAACTTAGAATGAAAACAAAGGAGCAATCAGCAAAAAATAAACTAATTTCTTTACATTTTCTTACATTTCTTTATTTTTGTGTTTTTTTTGTAACTATAATTTTCATAATAACTATTTCTCTTTAAGATATTTACTGAGTTTGCATATAAGTTTAACAGAAACAAAGAAAAGATATCCTATCACCGTTCCTATTACATTCATTACAACATCGTCTACCTGCATATGACCACGTTGGGAGTGAAATTGAGCATACTCAAGGCTTACCGAAAAGAAAAATCCCAACGGAATACAGCAAAAAATATTTTCTGCGGGTTTAAGAACGTTTGGAAGAAGAACTCCGAATGGGATCATCATTAAAATATTTTCGATTACATAAGCCTTACTCCGAACACTACCTTGCAATGTTTCTCCCAAAATCAAACTAATCGTATTCCTTGAGCCTGGGGGGCGGGAAAAATAGGTTTGCTGCAGCAGTGTATACATGTATACAGCAAATAACCCCAGGTAAATCACTTTAACTGGAGATATGAGCAGACATCTCCTGAACTGGTACCATAGTCCATTTATTAGTATAAGAACCGTAATAATTATTACACCCCATATCAGCCCTTTGGGCAAGTATGTCAGAGGCTCTATTATATCCTGTGCTATAATTTTATATAATATTTTATTTACCATTGTTTTTTTCGTAACCATCAAGCAGGTTCTTTTCCGGTCTTTCCCCTTTGTTTGTATTATAATGCAGATTCCGAGCTTGTCAAGAAGAGCTGCCTTTTGACAGTCCTAAAAGCTTTATAATCAAGATATCCCAGCCTTGTCCAGATGTAATAACTGCTGCCTCCTTTGTATAGTTAAAATCTGGATACTCATTTTTCTGCTACCAATAATTTGTTGATTATTCATAAACTCTTACTCGAAATCTGCCTTTTGCTCAAAGAATTATAAAAAGCAGATTTTGATATTAAGATGTCAAAACCGCTTTAAAAAGATGCATGTCAAAAATTTACTACGACTTTTAGTAATATTCACCAAGATGTATTCCTTTGAAATATGCTCCACCTCTCCGCTCTCCATATTGTCAAAAAGTTCCTTGTTCTCAAATCAAACGATGTTTCTGATAAAAAGAATTACTTCCTTAAGATTTCAGGCAATCTTTATAATGTAATCAAGTTGAAATGATAGATTACGGTCCTCTTTGGAAAACCATGACAGAAAAGGATGTGCCCCAATACCAGCTTATGAACAGTGGAATTGATCATCGCACAATGTATTAGCTCCGGAATAATAAAAACATCACTGCGAAAACCCTAGAAAAAATTTGCACTATCTTGGAATGTACTCCGAATGATGAACTTACTTTCAAAAAGATACAAAATAACCCCGCCGGTCAAATCAATTGATATGTACCCAGTTTTCTGGACACATCATTATTCAACTGGATGATTAGGCACTCTTGATGGATGTCTTCCTGTTTATTACAGGAGGCATCCATTTTGTTTTTGATTGAATTCTCCTGTTATTATAATAATCTATATATTCATCTATTGCTTTCTTAAATTCATCGAAGGATCCAAAATCCTTTTCATGTCCATAAAACATTTCGGTCTTTAGCCTTCAGAAAAAAGTCTCCATAATGCAATTATCGTAACAGTTTCCTTTACGAGACATAGATTGAATTATTCCATATTTCTTTAATTCATTACGATAGTACGCATGTTGGTACTGCCAACCTTGATCGGAATGAAAGATGATTCCTTCAGTATTACTAAATTTCCGAAATGCTCTTTCTAACATGTTAGATATTTGCTCTATATTTGGACTTTTTGACAAATCGTATGAGATAACTTCATTTGTATTCATATCTAAAATAGGCGAAAGATAACATTTTTCCCATGGCAGGTTAAATTGAGATACATCTGTTGTCCATTTTTGAAGTGGAGCAGTTGTACAAAAATCTCTATTAATTAAGTTGTCAGCTATTCTGCCAACTTCGCCCCTATATGAATGGTATTTCTCTTAAGGTCGTTTGCCGGCCAACATCATCTTATGCATTAATCGTTGTACTCTTTTGTGGTTTATGGAATATCCTTTATTTAATAATTCCTGATGAACTCTGCGAACACCATATCGTTGCTTATTGTCTTCAAAAATCTTATTGATTTCATCCATAAGTTTCTGATTTTTGATTACGTCAAAACACACATGATTTAATTCATAATAGTATGTAGATTTTGATAATCCTACAGCTTTCAATAAATGCTTTAAGGCATATCCTTTTTCTCGGAGTTCCTTAATGATTGCTGCTTTTTCGCCTTGAGTTGCGCAGCTTCTTTTTCTCGTCTCAAGGCGATAGATTTTTTTATTGATTCATTTTCTGCTTTAAGGTACTCTGTCTCTGCCCTTAATCTAATTAATTCTTCTCTTTCAGAAGGTGAAAGTTCTTTTGGTTTATTGTCTTTTTTCATGAAGGGCTCCTTACCATGTCTACCTTTCTTTAAATACAGACCATCGTACCCTTTTATTTTATATATCTGTACCCATTTAGACAATAGGCCTGAATCAATTCCAGCAATTATTGCAACACTTTTTTGTGATTCTCCAGCTAAAACTCTAGCTACAAGAGAATACCTTTCTTCAGCTGTACGTTCTTTACATGTTGAAGGATGCTTTAAAGCATCAATTCCATAAATATCTGCAATTCTTGACCAAGTAACAATTCGTGATAACGTATAATTAATTTC
>DFCS01000021.1 GCA_002367105.1 Hungatella sp. UBA3048 | reverse complement strand
CCCTTATACTATGCGCTTACGTTTTTTCAAATATTTTGACATATCTTTTTACATTTCTCATATAATTTATTTGTAGGCTCACGCCAGAACTGAGTATAGACGAAAGGAGACGTTCCATGGAAAAGGCTAATCATTTTTCTGACTTATCTCTTCCTGATCAGGATATTCTGATCGATCACATCTTTTTTAATTATAAGATGATTCCAAGCATTAACTATCAACAGACTGCTTTTGGTCTGAAAGCGCGCTTCAACCGCTTAATAGGGGCTGATATGGGGCATCAAATTACTTCACAATGCTTCATGGAAGCCATGGTCAAAGCAGGATACAAAGCGGTTCCTGCTAAAAAAGACGTTATACCTAATTGGTATTTTAATGTTGGTAGGCTTCAATTTATAACACATTGACTCATCTCATTTTGCACTCCATAACTTTTGGAGTGCTTTTTACGTAAAAAGCGGTAACACCTTTTTATCTGTGTTTCAATCAAATATCAGTTTTCCGCACAAAAAAACTACCAACCTAAATATTAATAGTTAGTAGTTTTTTAATAATCATTCCAATAACTTGAACTTTGTCAATTTCACATAATACTTATACTCCGTCCGGAAGTCTTATATTATTATAAATATCAAATGCAATTTCACACTCCTCCTTCGTTAAGCCTGTTTCGTTTATTAAGTGGCTTACGACCGCTTCTTTTGAGCCCATTTCTGTTATCATTTTTTTAAATGATTTAATTGTTTCAATCATTTTCTCTAATTCCTCTTTTGATAAGCTTCCCATATCATCAACTCCTGTCCAAAATATAGATAATCTACAGTTACAATTGGTAAACCAATTCTGATTTATACATTTAGGATACAGGAATTTCTACTAACTATCAATATTAAGTTTTCAATGTTCATTAATACGCTAAATACTAATTCGTAATATGTTCCTTCATGCTTCATTGAGTTAAATCCTAAACATTTTGTATATTTTTTTTTGTTCTACAGACACTACTGAAAAGCGAAAGGAGCATCAATCTTGAATAGCAAAGATATATCTTCCAACAAACAGGGAAGGGCTACAGACAACAATGTCAGTAATAAAAATGTTACCCATACAGATCATCGTTCGAAAACCGCATCAAATAGCGATTATATTGATCCATTTTATACTCCTCCGGGTGAAGGCCCTAAACCTAGAATTACATCCAATTAAGCATCCGATGACGCAAGGGAGGTTTAAATCTCCCTTGTTATTCTTTGCATTATCTTTCCAGCACCTGTTATGCATTCCTGGAAGAATTTGCAGTAGTATCATTTGGTCTTTTCAATCAGCTTCTTGTCATGTACCATTGTTAAGTTTCTTTCTTCTTAAAGTTTCTTTCTTCTGTAAATTCTTTTTTTACCATTCAATATAATAATAATAGTAAAATAGTCTGTCAATCAACATGAAGCTACCACCAGCTGCTTTACCAGACCTCCGGTTCAGGCTATGAGTGCGGTTCAGACTATGAGTGCAATTCACCCTTGATACAGTTAGTCCGGTTAAAAGAATCAATATATTTTCTCAATTAATTACTTAAAAATGTACCAACCATAATAACAACTTGGAATATGAACTTCTTCAACTTTTTTAGAAAATCTCGTATATTGTACGAACCGGTATAAATTAACAGACATGTACAATCAGACATATTCTATGGGTATAAAGAATTAATTTCTTTATAATGTTTCCATATATAAGCAAATAATTATAGAAGGGAAATTCCATATGAATAACTATATAGAGTCTAATGATGATCAATGTACTTGTCGTCGTCGATGTATCTTGACGGGGCCTACTGGGCCTACTGGGCCTAGGGGTTGTCAAGGGCCCAAAGGATGCCCAGGAGCTACTGGTCCTACCGGCCCAACTGGGCCTAGAGGTGCTACCGGGCCTACTGGGCCTACCGGGCCTACTGGACTTACTGGCGCTACCGGACCTACTGGACCTGCTGGGCCCATTGGACTTACCGGTGCAACTGGGCCTACCGGACCTACCGGGCCTACTGGACTCACTGGCGCTACCGGGCCTACCGGACCTACTGGTCCCATTGGACTTACCGGTGCAACTGGTCCTACCGGACCTACTGGACTTACCGGCGCTACCGGGCCTACCGGACCTACTGACCCGGTTTTATTAGGAAAACAAACTGCCTGTAAAAATGCGGTTCATCTAAACCGCTTCGGATTGGGTGTTGATTTCAATGTATTCCATTATCCTGCGTAGCTGGTCGACAAACTTAAACTTTACACTAATGTTGCCATTCTCATGTACCTTGATATGGTCTACAAGTTCAATCAAAACTTCCCTTGTCAGTTTGTCGATATTTTCAAACTTCTTAAAGAGTACCAAGCAGGGGCTTTCAGCATTGATACTATTTTGCAATTCAGTTCGTTCTGCGTGCAGATTATCCAAAACTTCGCCTAAGGCGGCTATTTGCCGCTCATAATCTCCGCTCATGTGCCGATAATCGCTGTGGGTAATTTCTCCGTCTTTCCAGTCTTGATAGATAGATTGCTTGTAACGCATAATTTTTGTGCGTTCCTTTTCTTTTGCTTCAATCAATGCTTCAATCCGTATGGACTGGCTTTTTTGAAGCGGAGCGGTGTTGATGTATTCCAGTGTGTTGGAATAGTGTACCGCAATATATACCTGTTGTTGAATGGCATATAGGACAGCCGCTTCCAATCGGTTATGTTTCATAGCGTGTTTCGTGCAGGCGGTTTTTGACTGGTCTTTATAGGTGCGGCAGAAGTAGTATACGGTACCTTTTACTTGACTACGGCTCATAGATTTGCCGCAATCAGCACAACGGAGGAAGCCGCTGAACAGATAAAGTTTCTTTTGCTGTGGAGCGGTACGGGTGTCACGTTTGAGAAGTTCCTGCACCTTTTCAAAAATTGTCCGCTCAATGATTGGCTTATGGGTATTCTCCACGATATACCATTCATTTTCGGGAACCTGCTCTTGTGTATGTATCTTGTAGCTTTTCACACGCTGGCGTCCTTGTACCATATCCCCAACATAAAGGCGGTTTTTCAAAATGTCGCTGACCGTCTTTGCGCTCCATAAAGATTTTTCCGAACTACTCGGATTTTGATAGTTAAGACCCTTGCTTCTCTTATATTCAGACGGACACAGCACGCCATAACTATTTAATTTGTGTACAAGAGCGTTTTTGCTCATTCCGTCTAAAAACCATGCGTATATATTTTTTACAACTTCGGCGGCTTCCTCGTCAATGATTAAGGCGTTTTTGTCCTTTGGGTCTTTCATATAGCCATACGCTGCAAAGCCGCCGATAAACTCACCATTGCGCCGTTTGTAATCAAAAACCTGTCGGATTTTTTTTGAAGTCTGATAACAGAAGTTGTCATTGATAACATTGGTAATCGGAACAATGAGATTGGAAATGCTATCGGGATTTAGATAGCTGTCAATACCCTCTGCCAAGCTGATAAACCGTACATTCATCTGCACGAACAGATTTTCAATCAGACTTCCTGCGTCCGTGTAGTTACGGGAAAGGCGGGAAAGGTCTTTGACAATAACGCAATTTATCTTTTTTGCGTATATGTCAGACAACAGCCGTTGGAAGTCCTCTCGGTTTGTATCTGTGCCAGTGAAGCCATCATCTACATACGATTGTGGAGCAGATTCAAACTCGTCTATATGTTGATTGCAAAAATCGTCAAGCAAGGCATTTTGATTGATAACACTGTTGCTGTCATTTTCCTTACCTTTGTTCATATCCTCTTTTGATAAGCGAATATATTTACCGGGTTTCCATCGGGTAATTTGGGGAGTGGCTGGTTTCTCCTCAATCCCTCTGTTTTTTGTGCGTGCCATATGCCCTCCTTTCTATCACATTACACTTATATTATACCATTTCAGCGTAATGCGAACAATGTTGTGGCGGCCTGTAAAATGGCTTTACAGGCCGCTTTTCTTGCGTTTCAGAAAGTCGGAAAACACATCTTGCAGGGGTGGGGCATCCTCTGGAAATTCCAGCTTTACGCCTACATCTCCTACACGAAAACAGTAGGGATTTTTAACTGCCGCTATAACCCGCTCCGCCCTCTGTTCCTGCGGAACGGTATTATCAAATGTAAAGCTGCTAGCATCAACTAAATCCTCTTTGTTGACCGATTCTATATCCACGTTTGCCAACTCTGAAATAGAAATACGCTTCTTCAATCATAATCGCCCCCTCCTTTCCATGTATATGAATTGCTCGGATTGTCCTATGAGAAAATACCAAAGGCCACCACTCAAAAGAAGTTCCATATTCCGAAGCCCCCGCTCTATACTTTCGGATATACGGCTCTTTGACACGCCCTCGGCCCGTGCAATGTCTGATTTACTTATGCCAAGTATGTAATGAGCGTAAATCCTCTTTCCCTGCTTGTCAGGCAAAGAGGCCATAGCTGCCTGTAACTGTTCTCCTGTCATTTTGCGCTCGTAGAGTTCGCAGGGAGTGAGCGACACAAACAGAATATCATTTTCAATTCCGTCGCCAGCGTCCAGTGAATAGTGAGGATGTAGTTTCGTTCCAGCCGCTCCGCTTCTAAGAGAACGGCGTTCACTTCATCGGGTATCTCAATAAAAAGGTCGGTATTATAAAACGGGTAAAAATCTCGCAGATTGATTTTTGCCATAGGGTGTTCCTCCATTTCCATTTTTTAGGGGTTAGCGAATCGAAATGGAGGGGGCGGGGAGCGACAACGGGGCCCGAAGTGGAAAGGCTTGTCCTTGATAATTGCTGTCAAATAAGAGGACAAAAAACACCTTTGAGGGAAAACCCCAGAAAGGTGTCGAATGAAAAATGAGCGGAATGCCCGCCCATGATTTGATGTGATTTTTAAAAATTATGAAGAAGAAAAACTTCGGCTACATTTTGCCGTCACTGTGTAGTGGCGGCCCCCCATAAGCAAGACACAGCGACTTTGAATTCATAGGAATCCTCCTATCTCCAAAGCCACCGCTCTAAAAAAGGGTGCAAATATTACACCTTCCGTATTCTTCTTTTTTTGACAAAGAGAAACGGCGGCTTTGATTCACTTCAAAACCCCCGCATTATATCGTGAAAATGCAAAAAGGATATTCAATTCAGCGGTTTGATTCTTTTTGATTTTTTGAAAGATAACGCAATTCAAAAAGCTTAAGAATTTTTTCCCGCATTCCACTTTTTGAAAATAAGGGAAGCATTATGACCGCCAAATCCGAATCCATTTGATAGTGCAAAATGAATTGTATGCTTGATAGCGACATTCGGCACATAGTCAAGGTCACATTCTTCATCTGCGTTTGTCAAATTGATTGTTGGCGGTATTACACCATGCTCAAGAGCTTTTAATGTGATAATGGCTTCGATACCACCGGCGGCCCCAAACAGATGGCCTGTCATGGATTTTGTTGCACTAATTTTAAGTTTAGAAGCATTTTCCTTGAAAACAGCTTTGATTGCTTTTGATTCTGATTTATCTCCCTCTTTTGTACCTGTGGCATGAGCATTGATATAATCTACTTGTGAGGGTGAAACATTTGCCATTTGTAATGCCAACTCCATCGCCCGCTCAGCACCATGATAATCTGGTGTAGTAATGTGGTAGGCATCCGTTGTGGAACCGTAGCCAACGATCTCTCCTAATATTTTTGCTCCACGATTTTGAGCGTGTTCCAATTCTTCTAAAAATAGAATCGCCGCCCCCTCCGACATAACAAAACCATCCCTCAATTTGTCAAAGGGCCGACTGGCCTGTGCAGGGTGATCGTTATTGGTGGACATCGCTGTCATATTGGCAAAACCCGAAAATGCAAGTGTATTGATGGGAGCCTCTGCTCCGCCTGCAAGGATTGCATCTGTATATCCATGCCGTATACTCAAAAATGCTTCTCCAATCGCTTGATTGGCAGTTGCACACGCTGACACAGGCGCAAAGCTTGGCCCCTTAAAGCCGGTTTTAATTGCGATAAAACCCGCTGCCATGTTGCTTATCATCATTGGAACCATAAAAGGGGATACCCGGCGGGTACCTTTCTCTAAATAAGCTTCGTGGTTCTGCAATATAGTACCGACTCCACCGATACCAGACCCCACATAAACGCCAACTCTATTTTTGTCAAAGCTCGTTTCGTGTATCTGTGCCATATCAATCGCTTGCTTTGTCGCCGCATATGCGTATTTTGCGAACAAGTCATACTGCCTTGCTTCTTTTTTCTCCAAGTAATTTTCTGGAATAAAATCTTCTATATATCCGGCAATACGGCAGGAAATATCCGAAAAAGCAGGGTCCTCTATCTTTTTTATTCCAGACCGTCCATTCACAACATTATCCCATAGCATATCTACCGTATTGCCAGACGATGAAATAACACCATAACCTGTAATAACAACTCTTTTCATATCATTTTTTCTCCTAACTGTTCCTACAAAAGCAGAACGCATTTTTCTTAGCCAATATTCAATTCATCACGAATCAGTAGGGACATTTCACGAATTTTTATATTTTCGTTTCCGCAGGCCGCTATGATATATGGCTGATATTCTTCCTTATAGTGATTACGCATATAGGACAGCGCATTAACTTTCCATTTCCATAGGTCATCGGTTGATAAATAAAAAAATTTCGGTTGAATTCTTTCTTTATAAAGGTTCTCGTCCATTGTTAAGATTTTTTCCGGTGTAAGTATTGGAGCCAATTCAGCCAGACCCGGAAAGTCCTCATATCCTTGCCATTTCCCTCTATTCATCGGGCAAACATCTTGACAAGTATCACATCCATAAATCCAGTTGCCGAATTTCCTACTCAAAGGTTCGTTTGGCAGATCACGCCCCCCGAATGTGGTGAGATAAGATACGCACTCTGTTGGAGATAAGGTATAAGGTTCGCTAAGTGCATTTGACGGACAGGATTGTATACAGCGGTTGCATCCTTTCGGACAGGCTGGAAGATTGGAAGTTTCCAACAGTTCCATTTCTTTATCTATTAACCATGCGTATAACGTTACCCATGAACCGGATTCTGTATAAAAAAAGTTATTGCGACGTATTACCCCCAGTCCGGCTTTTATGGCAGCCCAACGCAAACCGACCAAACCAAACTTACGCTCTGTCTCTACCCGAAAGCCAAGATTTCTCATATATTCTTCAAACAGAAGCCCAGTTTGGAATCCCTGTGTATTCTTATCAGCACGGGTATCACATAAGTAAAACTTTGCAATCGTATTTAAACTTTCAGGAATCCTATATTTCCCGATGTGCTCCGTTACGACCACAACGGATTTTGCCCAAGTAAACTTCTTTTCGGGTTGCGTCAGGCGTCTGTGGCGCTCATAATATGTGGCTGACTGGGGTACTCTTTGTAGACGTTCTTCAAACTTAATCTCATATTCTCTTAATGCCGTAAGCGGGATGATTCCACATTTTTCATATCCCAATTCATATGCTTTGCCTTGAATCATTTTTTCGATTTCATTCATCGCCCTCACCTTGATCTTCATGCTCAATGGCACAGAACTGCTTTCTTACATTTTCTATCGTATCATAAAAGATTTTTTCGCCAAGGATTCTGCGATATTGTAGCGCACCTTTTACACTCATCAGAGTTGGTACAACAGTTTCTTGAGCATGAGAACAAGCATAATATTCTTTTACCAGTTGACCCAGAAGTTCAATCTCGCTCATACTAAGTTCTTCGATTTTTTCTTTAAGCCTAATCGGTAAATCCTCATAGTCTCCTTGCAGACTCGATATAGGGCATATTTCGTTCGGCATTATCGTGTCAATTCTACTCCCGATAAAATACCACGGTTCACCATTATGCTGTGCCATCTGGTCTAAGGTACGCTCATAGCTCGCCACTAAACCCGATTGCAGCTTTTCACAGACTGCAATACCAAGATCCTCTTTTTTTTCAAAGTAATAATGTATCGCGGCTTTTGTAATACCTAATTCTTTAGAAATATCATCATAGCTTAACGATAGAAAACCTTTCGTTTTAATTAGCCTAAGTGCTAAGGCAACTATATCATCTTTTTTGCTAGTCAAAGCTGATTCACTCTCCTTTGCAAATTTATACTTACTTACTAATAGGTAAGTTCAGAATATCACATTTTCCCAATGATGTCAACAATGGTACTATTTTACTCCATACCATAAAGTATAACCCGAAAACGCAAAACAGCAAGCAGGGCAAGTATATTAACACTTGCACATTTTTAAGATTTTCCCTTGCGGGCAAATCCTAAAAATTGCTTGTTGTGGCAGGCCGCCCCAAACCCTGCGACTTCGGGCCAAGTTCGAGGTGTTGACAAAGTCCCTTTAAAAATGGATTAGGCACAAAAATAGTATATTTCCAGCTCTGGGTAGGTAAAACAGCGTAAAAAAAGAACGCCTTTCGACGTCATTCCAGACACTTTACCATACGTTTTAAGTTTAAGGCGGTTGCTGATAAAAGGCAGTGATCCCTCGCCGCCTCTATTCCTCGCCTGAACAGCCGTCTTAAGTTATGCATCCATTTCTGAGCTGCAAAGCTGCCTTCGCACCAGATCTGACGCAACTTCAGGATGTGCTTATGTATGGGCGTTCCATCTTTTTCCCTCTGCCTCCTTACCGCTTCCTCAAAGATATTTACCCGTATCGTCCGGCTTCGGTGGCTGTCACTGACACACCGGTTTAGCATCGGGCAGGCACGGCAATCCTTTC
The DNA here is from genome assembly GCA_002367105.1 of Hungatella sp. UBA3048. Taxonomy (GTDB): domain Bacteria; phylum Bacillota; class Clostridia; order Lachnospirales; family Lachnospiraceae; genus Lacrimispora. Next base: position 1,311 of record DFCS01000021.1, on the reverse strand, counting down.
GGTCAGCCCGGTAGGTTCGGCAGATGTTGTAATGCTCCCTCTCAAGACTCCGCAACGTCAGTTCCTTTCCCGCTGGGCAAATGAAACAGTCTTTTTCTTTCTTATACTCAAAAGCTTCGCGGGTAAACTCAACCTTATAATTCACCCCACCTGTCGCTCCTGGCGTATGCAGATGAATTCCCATATCCTCCATCGCCCGGTAAATCAGGCTGGTACCATAGGCACTGTCAGCACCTGTTGTCTCAATGTTCAGTCCCAAATGGTTTCGCATATGTTCAATACGCGCAAGATACGGCTCCGAGTCGCTTGTGTTTCCCGGTGTTACCGCCACATCTACCACAATTCCGTGAGCCGCATCAACGCTTTGATGGCTTAAGTAGTGCATCCCCTCTGGTTTCCCCGGCCTGCGCAGCATCCCTGCTTCCGGATCGGTGATACTGACCGTCTTTTCTACCTTTTTCCGTTCCTTTTTTCCGCATCCTGTGCGCTGCGGCTTGATGGCTCCAGAATCTTCCAGCCGCCTGCGTTCCTCCGCTTCATACCGATCCAGCCGTTCCATATAATCCGTTGTTTCGTGTTCCGCCAGCACCTTCACATTTGCTTGGAAGGATGCGTTCGCCTTTACGTGAGTGGAATCGGTCAGTATAAGTTTTCCATCTACCAATCCCTTTCCCATACATAGATGCAGGATATGCTCAAACAAGCGGCGTAACAGATTTTCTCCCCCAAATCGTCTGCGCCGATTCTGTGAGATGGTGGAGTGATCCGGCACACGCTCATCTAAATCTAGTCCCAGAAACCATCGATAGGCCATATTGACTTGAATTTCCTGCTCAATACGCCGTTCCGATTCGATTCCGTAGAGATATCCGACTAGTAGGTATTTCACCAGAATCACCGGGTCAATACTGGGCCGCCCATTATGATGGCAGTAATATTCCTTGGTTTCCTCATAGATAAAGGAGAAATCAACCAGACGATCCAGCTTTCGCAGAAAATGATCCTCGGGAACAAGGTTCTCAATGGTCAATGTGTGGAATTTAATCTGCTTACCGCAGTTATTGTCATCATGTGCTTGCCCTCCGAGCTTTTTTCTATCCCTTATTTTATCACATCGCAGGGTTTAATAACAGACTTTGTCAACACCTCGAACTTGTCCCGAAGTTTGGCTATCCAAACAGAAATACCGCCCCTTTGTCCTCATGGGCGGTATCCTGTGTAATGTGATAGCTCATATTTTATTTTTTGTATTTCCTTGTCCCTCATAGAACAAATATTTTTGCAGTTTTCCTTAAATAACGGGGTCAACTG
>DFCS01000023.1:90897-140527 GCA_002367105.1 Hungatella sp. UBA3048 | reverse complement strand
GGTAGGTTATTCATCGGTTACCCTAATGGAAGTAAATATGTAAAAAAGCTAATAATTAATTTAGGAAAGATAGATAAGGGGTACTTTGTAAACTCACGACATGTCTGCACTAATACTGCAATGTCATCTCCTTGAACAATCCAGAAGTTTAAACAGTTAAATATTGTATAAATTCCTGAGTTAATGATGGTGCCACAAATGATGTATTCTATCAAAATTTGTATTTCTCTTACTTGAAAGACAATGCCTATATTAGAAGCCGCCCATATAAAAATGAGTATATAAATCAGCATACTTAAGAGTGCTTGAAAATGTATTACTTGTCCTAATAACTGAATAAATGGGGAGGCCGGACGAATAAGAAATACATCCATATCACCCCTTTGTATTACACGATCAATAGACCAAACACAGTCAAAGAATGTCTGCCCAATAGCTTCAATGATAGCAGACATTGAAAAGAGTATGCATATTTCATAAAAATTCCAATCTCCAAGGTCCCCAGCAATTTGAATCAGTGTAAGAATTGCAATAAAACCTGCTGCCTCCCTAATTAACATAGAGATAATCCATATGATTGTATCGGCAGGATACTGCATGGTTGTTAAAAGTCCGACTCTCATATATGCCCCCCACAGTACACAGTAGTACTTAAATATCTTCATCTCAGCCTCCTTGTACAACAACTTTTTTGACAGCAAAATTATAAAATAGTACTGCTAGTATTCCCAGAAGAAAAAGCCAAATCATCTGGAGACCAATGTATTTAAGTGCCTGTATCAAATTGTATTTTCCAAGATAAATATTAATTGGAACGGAAACCATTCCTGCGAAAGGCAAATAATTCAAAAAGATTGATACTTTTTCAGGAAATAGAAACAGAGGAATAACACCTCCAGATAAGATTGATAAAAGCGCACTTTTTGTTGAAGCAATCCCATATGAATTTAAGGTAAATAAAGCAATAAGACCAATCATGATCTCTATCCAAAAAGATAAACCAATTGAAATAATAATGCTAAAAGAAAATAATAAGAATTCTTTTGGTCCAAAAGGTATTACTCCGTTCAGGATTACAATACCTAATACAGCAACTGGTATACCTTTAAATACTAAGAAAAATAAAAGTTCACCAATCCGTTTACTCCAAAGTGTAAAAATTAGATTTACAGGACGTAGCAATTCAACAACTATATGCCCTTTGTAAATCCATTCCGATAATTCTCGATTAATTCCACCTGAAAATTGTGAAGATAAAATTTTTGATAGAATAACATACGTTGTTATTTCAGACATCGTGTAGCCTTTTAAATCATTTTTAGTGAGAAATACAATTTCCAAAGAAAATAGTAAATTAAAATAGATACTGCTGTTCCGAAAGAATTAAACCAGAATGCTTTTATATATGCAAACTTTGTTATAAAAGTAATGCGTGATAGATAATAAATTTTTTTCATGTCGTCCCTTCTAAGCTTAATGTTTAATATCTAGATTAAACAATGTAGAGGTTGTCTTGCATATTACCTAAAAAATCGCCCTATCATAATTAATGAAAGGACGATTTATCATAGGACCATCTTTATTCACAGAATAATCTGCCAAACACCTAACCGCTACAGACTACTAAAGGAATTCAATGTGCAATTCTAAGATGTACATTCATATATAAACCGAATACATTTCCTACCAAGAAATATTTTTCTGTTAATTGCATTTATATACTTCTTCCTTTCGAAGCTTTTATTATACAATATGAATAGTAGTGAAATTAAACCTCAGTAAGCAATGCTAGCAAAGTTTCAATTCACCTTCTTCACCATTGGAAAATCCATCTAAGCAATTATATAATACCACATTACTTTTTGAGAATCAAGATTAAAGAACAAGTATATTTCAGACAACATAACATTTTTTTATATAATAGCTGATATTTAACGAATTTACACAAATACCGTACTCAGAATGTCTGGTTGCTCTTTTCTGTCTTCCTATGTTAGAATAGGTAAGAGTTTTTATGAAATGATTTTAACGATAAGAAAGCTGGAAGAATGATGTATTGTATGAGTGTAAGCCATAAAAAGGCTTCTGTGAATATCCGGGAACGGTTTGCCTTTCATGAAAATGAGAAGACGGAATTTATAGAACGGCTTATGAAAAAAGAAGCGGTGACCGGTGTAGTTGTGCTTTGTACCTGTAACCGCAGTGAGATCTATGTTTCAGGAACAAAGCAGGCAATCGGGGAACTTCAGCGGGAGGCTGCTGACTTTAAAGGAATCCGTCTTGAGGAGCTGTTAAAATATTTAAATATCTATAGCGGGGAAAGCGCCATCGGACACTTGTTTAAGGTAGCCTGCGGATTTGATTCCATGGTTTTGGGAGAAGATGAAATTTTAGGGCAGGTAAAGAATGCCTATGAGATTTCCAAAGACCAGGGGGCGGTGGATTACGAAATGAATGTGCTGTTCCAAAGGGCATTCGCCTGTGCCAAACGGATTAAGACCGATACCAATCTATCCAGGACGCCTCTCTCCGTTGCAACTCTTGTAGCCAATGAGGTGTTCCGCTTTGAAAAAGAGGGCGGAGAAAAGAATGTGATGGTGATCGGCATGACCGGTAAAATGGGAAATACTATAACAAAAAATATTTTAAGCAAGCCAGGGATCCGTGTCACCGGCACGGTCCGAAGCCATAAGTCCAGTCTGACTATGGAAGTGAAGGGGGATAGGGTGAAGGTCGTGGATTATAAGGACCGCTATCAGTACATGAATGATATGGATATTGTCATCAGTGCCACTTCAGGCCCTCATTACACCGTAACCAGTGAAGAATTATCAGAGCAAGTGATTCCCGGAAAAAAACGGCTGTTCATGGATGTGGCCGTTCCGGTGGACATGGACCCTGAGATTGGGGAAATGGAAGGTCTTACTCTTTATAACATCGACTATTTTGAAACACTTTCAAAAAACAACACGGAAATAAAATTAAAGGAATTGGACCGGGCAAATGTGATCATGGAAGAGGATTTAGATGGGGCCATCAAGGAGGTGGTGTTCCATCCATACATCCGGAGAATGGAAGAACTTAAGGAAGCATTTGCAGGAAAACGTCTGGATACCCTTCTCTTTGAGGTCAGGGACCATGTTTCCAGTGAAGAATTAAAGGTGGTACTTAAAACCTTAGATGGCCTGGAGTGCTGGATTAAGGAGGGGTGACCGTGGCATATATCATCGCCGGGGTTTACAGCATCCAGGGGTTAACGGAAGCCATCTGCCGGGATTGGAAATAGGAATAGGAGATGATTCATTGGATCCATCAATAAAGAAAGCGGATATGAAGAATAAGGACCGGTTTTTAGGATTTGCGGATGTCTATGATCAGGCAAGGCCGGAAATGCCAGAATATCCGATCGAGATCATAACAAGATATTTAAATAAAAAGGCAAACCTTGTAGTTGACTTAGGCTGCGGTTCAGGCTTATCAACAACTGCATGGAAAAACCATTGCAACGCTGTAATCGGTATTGAACCAAATGATGATATGTTCCTGGCCGCAAGTAAAAAAGCTGATGATGGCATTTCGTTTCAGAAAGCGTTCGCCCATGAGACAGGTTTAAGCAGCGGTTCTGCTGATGCTGTTATATGTTCCCAGTCTTTTCATTGGATGAACCCTGAATTGACTCTGGCAGAAGTAAACCGCATTTTAAAGACCGGCGGTATATTTGCTGCGGTGGATTACGACTGGCCGCCTGTCTGCAAATGGGAAGCGGAGCTTGCCCACAAGCAGCTGTTTTATAAAATCAGCTGCCTGGAGGAAGAGTATGAGGATTTGAAGGATGATTATATAAGATGGGATAAAAATAAACATCTGTCTAATATCAAAAATAGCGGTTACTTTCGTTATCAAAGAGAAATTGTTTTTGCAAACCGGGAGTTTTGTGATGCCAAAAGATTTATCAGTATGACGTTAAGCCAAAGCGGCCTCCAAAGCATCATCAAACATAAGCCGGATTTAATTAAGAATGCTCTGGATGAATACATTGAGACGATACAGTGTTTATTCGCCGGTGAGACGATTAAAGCGGACTTCTGTTATCGCATGCGCCTGGGTATCAAATGAACTTGTATAACTATAAACGGAAGCTATCTTGTAGATTGAAAAGGAGTCAGTTAGATGAAAATAGAAGAATCAAAAACATTATTTGAAAAATCAAGGGAGTATTTCCCAGGCGGGGTCAACAGCCCGGTTCGCGCTTTTGGCTCTGTGGGAGGAGTACCGGTATTTGTAAAACGGGCGTCAGGCTCTCATATTATCGATGAGGATGGAAATGAATACATTGATTACGTGAATTCATGGGGACCATCCATTCTTGGGCATGCCTGCGGGCCTGTGGTGGAAGCGGTGAGAGAGGCCTGTCTAGACGGTTTATCTTTTGGCGCACCTACCAGAAAAGAGCTGGTTCTGGGATCACTGATCAGGGAGTGTATGCCTTCTATGGAAATGATGCGAATGGTAAGCTCCGGAACAGAAGCGGTCATGAGTGCGATCCGCGCGGCGAGAGGCTATACGGGAAGGGATAAGATTGTCAAGTTTATTGGCTGCTATCATGGACATTCCGACGGACTTTTGGTTAAGGCCGGTTCCGGTGCCCTGACAGAATCTGCACCAGACAGTGCCGGTGTACCGGCCTCTTATACCCAGCACACATTGTTAGCCAGATATAATGATGAGGACTCTGTCAAAAAGCTGTTTTCGGAATTTCCCGATGAAATCGGAGCACTAGTGGTGGAGCCAGTGGCAGCCAATATGGGGCTTGTTCCGCCAAAGCCCGGCTTTCTGGAATTTTTAAGGGAAATCACGGCAAAGTATGGAGCGGTTCTCATCTTTGATGAGGTCATTACCGGGTTTCGCATGGGGCTTGGAGGCGCACAGGGATATTATGGTGTTGTTCCTGATATGACAGCCCTCGGAAAGATCGCAGGCGGAGGAATGCCGATGGGAGTGTATGGAGGAAGGAAAGAGATCATGGAGGTGGTTTCTCCTTTGGGGAAGGTTTACCAGGCAGGGACCCTTTCCGGCAATCCCATTGCAACGACAGCCGGAATCGCGACCATCAGGACCCTGATGGAGCAGCCGGGAATCTATTCCTCACTGGAAGAAAAGGCAGGAAAGCTTGTAAAAACTCTTAAAGAAACGCTTCCTGAAACCTGGGTAAATCAGGCAGGCTCTCTTTTCAGCGTATTTTTCACAAAAGACCAGGTGGTGGATTTTGATACAGCTCTGGCTTCGGACACGGTTAAGTACGGAACCTATTTTCATTATCTTTTGGAGCATGGCATTTACACGGCTCCATCCCAGTTTGAAATTTTGTTTCTTTCTGCGGCACATACGGATGAGGATATTGAAAAAACCTGCAGCATCATAAAGGAGGCAGCAGGAATTCTTTCTTAAGAACGGTAAAATAAAGCTTTGGAATAGCTGGCTATCAGCAGTTCCAAAGCTTTTTCAAATTTTAAGGGAATAACCGTGCATTTTGCCATATAGATTCTAAAAGTTACATAAATTGTATTAACATTTTCCGCAATCTCTTGATAAATAGCTAGATTTGGTATATTTTAATCTCATAGGAGGCTGAATATATGGACTATTTAGTTGTATATACAAGTAATACTGGAAATACCCAGAAGGTAGCCATGAAAATTTTTAAAACCCTTCCTGGAAAATCCAAGGATATTGTCAGTCTGGAGGAACTTCATGGAGAAGAAGCGGATACGTATTTCGTAGGTTTCTGGAATAACCGGGGAACCTGTAAAACAGAAGTGCTTGACTTTCTTTCGGATCTCCACGGCAAACGGGTTGCCTTGTTTGGAACCTGCGGGCTTTCCGGGAATAAAGAATATTTTAAACAGGTGGAAAAGCAGGTGGCTGTATTCCTTCCTGATGATAATGAATATCTTGGCTGTTTTATGTGCGGAGGAAAGATGGCTCCCCAGATTTTAGAAAAATACAGGCAAATGCAGGCGATTCACGACACTCCTCAGATCAGGGCCATGATATCCGCATATGAGGATGGGATGCTGCATCCCAATGAACAGGATTTTATGGATGCAGAAGAATTTGTAAAATCGGTCCTTAAGGAGTAACAAAAGAAAAGGAGGAGCATTATGGGTTTGAAAGATGATAATTCACAAAAAAATCAGAAAAAACCATTTGTTTTTTATTATGTTATTGTTTTATTAGTCATGATATTGTTCAATGCATTGACGGTTCCCTGGATCCAGTCCAAATCAGTGACTGAGGTTCCCTACAGCACGTTCCTGGAGATGGTAGACCAGGGGAAGGTTCAGGCTGTAGCAAAGACAGAAACAGAGATTCAGTTTAAATCCGATACCGGAAAGAAGGACTGGGAAGGCAAGCCTGTGTACGATGTATATAAGACCGGGCTGTGGCCGGATGATACACTTACCGAAAGGCTGATAGCCCATGACGTTTCCTTTGAAAAGGCGATTGTAGAGCAGATGTCCCCCTTGCTTTCCATTTTGCTCACCTGGATCATTCCGATCCTGATTTTTGTGTTCCTGGGAAATTTTTTATCCGGCCAGATACAAAAGAAGATGGGCGGCGGCAATGCCATGTCCTTTGGAAAATCCAATCCGAAAATCTATGCGGAATCCGAGACCGGAAAGACCTTCCGGGATGTGGCCGGTCAGGAGGAGGCAAAGGAGGCTTTAAAGGAGATTGTGGATTTCCTTCATAATCCCCAGAAATATGCGGATATCGGCGCTTCCCTTCCAAAGGGCGCCCTGTTGGTAGGCCCTCCCGGAACCGGTAAGACACTTCTTGCCAGGGCGGTGGCAGGCGAAGCGCATGTGCCGTTTTTCTCCATATCCGGTTCTGAATTCGTGGAAATGTTTGTGGGTATGGGTGCGGCAAAGGTCAGGGACTTATTTAAACAGGCCAATGAAAAAGCCCCCTGTATCGTATTCATCGATGAAATTGATACCATAGGCAAGAAACGTGACGGAGGCGGTTTTACAGGAAATGACGAAAGGGAACAGACCTTAAACCAGCTCTTGGCTGAGATGGATGGATTCGACGGAAAAAAAGGCGTTGTCATATTGGCAGCCACCAACCGTCCGGATTCCCTTGATAAAGCCCTTTTAAGGCCGGGCCGGTTTGACCGCAGGATCCCTGTAGAACTTCCTGATCTTAATGGCCGGGAGGCCATATTAAAGGTTCACGGCAAAAATGTCAAGCTGTCCGATGATGTGGATTTTCACGGAATAGCGCTTGCCACAGCCGGGTCCAGCGGTGCAGAGCTTGCCAATATTGTGAATGAGGCAGCGCTAAGGGCAGTCCGTTTAGGCAGAAAGACCGTAACTCAGATAGACTTGGAGGAAAGCGTAGAGGTAGTTATTGCCGGATACCAGAAAAAGGACGCTTCTGTCAATTCCAGGGAAAGGAAGATCATTGCTTATCATGAGGTAGGGCATGCACTTGTCGCTGCCTGCCAGAACCATTCGGCGCCTGTTCATAAGATCACCATTATTCCAAGAACTTCCGGTGCGCTTGGCTATACCATGCAGGTGGATGAAGAAGAACGCCACCTGTTGACAAAGGAGGCCGCTTTAAGCAAGATCGCCACCTTTACCGGAGGAAGGGCGGCAGAAGAGCTGATATTTGATACAGTCACCAGCGGCGCTTCCAATGATATCGAGCAGGCTACCAGAATTGCCAGGGCTATGGTGACCCGTTACGGCATGAGCGATGAGTTTGATATGGTGGCCCTTGAGACCGTGACCAACCAGTATCTGGGCGGAGACACCACTCTTGCCTGTTCTCCTGAAACGGCAAAGCAGATCGATGATACCGTAATCAGAATCGTAAAGGAACAGCATCAGAAGGCCTTTCATATTCTTAAGGAAAATGTTACAAAGCTGCATGAGATCGCAGAATATCTCCTGGAACGGGAAACCATAACAGGGGAAGAGTTTATGAGGATCGCAGGATTAGATACCGCCGGAACCCAGGAGAGCTAATCATAAGTTTGTGGCAGAGTGTTTGACCAGACCGGCGGATATGAATGAATGAATTAATTGTAAAAATGTTACAAAAAAAATGAAAATATATTTTACATTTTGGTAAATTATGGTATAATTCCCGTAAAGGTTGTAACTTACAGAGGGGGATTATACAATGAAGGTACAGTTTTTGAGAGAATGGAAGAATCGTGATTTAAAAGGCAAAGGGATGACCTGGTTAAAGAAGAAAGGAGCAGGGAAATATCAGCTTTCAACCAGGATTGCACTCATCGCAGGAATTATGCTGGTGATTGTTTTTACGGCTTTGATCGGAGTTACCTCAAGAATGACAAAAAGTGCCATGAAACAGTCCGCTTTCAGGGAGTTAAAGACTCTGGCATCTGAGAACGGTAAGGTGATCCAGCAGACGCTTGATGAGGCAAGGCAGGTATCAGACAATATTACGTATTATCTTGAGAATTCAGCCGCTAACCGAAAGGTTCTCCAGGGGCTGAGGATTAAGTCAGGCCCTTCGGCCGAGCCGCTGTATAAGAGCCAGGTATTTGATAATATGACCCTGGACAGCTATGGTATGAGAATGGAGGATTATATGATGACGACCATCAAGTCCTCAGTTCTCTACTCCGAAGATATTGTAGGAGTCGGTATTCTGTTTGAGCAGTATGCCATGAGTTCTGCAGCCAGAAGCTATGGCCTGTATGCCGGCAAGGATGGGACAGTTAAGGACTGCGGGCTGTACGAGGATTATTCATCCGAGGATTATTTTATAAAGGTGATGGAAGAAAAGGCTCAGGTCATTACACTGCCATATAAATCCAATGGTATGATGATCATCACCATGGCGGTGCCTGTGATCGTCAACGACAGGGTGCTGTGCGTGGTTTCCATTGATGTGGATATGGACCGCTTCAGCCAGATGAAAACGGCAGGTTCCTCCTACCCAAGCATGCAGACCTTCATTTTAAATGAAACAGGAACCATTATTTCAGAAAGTACAGGCAGCGGTCTCGTTGGAACCAGTGTTTCTGATTTCGTGAACAGCGGGACATGCAGAGAGAAGATAAATACGGGAATTGCCTCTGGCTCTAACTTTTATACCGTAGATCCAGGCAAAAAAGGAGATACCTATTATTTCTTTGAACCAATTCAGTTAAATGGTTCCAGTTGGTATTCCGTCACAGCGGTGGAAGCGGGGGATATGAACCGGGAAGCAGACCGGATGTCTTCCATGATGATCGTTATTTCCATCTTGGCCATGATCGTTATTCTCTTTATCATTGTATTTATTATAAGAAGGCAGTTAAAACCGATCCATAAGATCGTCGCGGCTGCCGGGCAGATCGCGGAAGGGGATTTAAGCGTTATTATTGATGTGGAATCCAACGATGAGATCGGCCTTGTGGCTGCTTCCTTTGAACGAATGACAGTGAACTTAAAAGAGGTAATTGACCGCATATCCTATACGTTAAAGGAAGTTGCGGACAACCATTTGGATTTAGACGTGGAACTGGGTCTTAAGGGAGACTTTTCCCAGCTTGAAAAAGCGGTAAAGCAGATCGTTTTGAATTTAAATGCGGTTATGAATGAAGTCAACCAGGCAGCTGCCCAGGTAGCGGTAAGCTCCGGACAGGTTGCAAGCGGTTCCCAGCTTTTAGCAAGCGGTGCGGAAGAGCAGGAGAGAACCGTTGAAATGTTATCCGGTTCCATCAGCCAGGTTGCAGATAAAGTCAGACGTCTGGCAGAAAAAGCCGGAGATGTTTCATTGCAGGTTCAGATGACTGGTACAGAGGTGGTAAACTGCGACATGTCCATGCAGAATCTTTCCAGTGCCATGAATGAGATTCATGTCTCTTCCGGTGAGATCGGTAAGATCATAAAGGTGATTGAAGATATTGCATTCCAGACCAATATCCTGGCATTAAATGCTGCAATTGAAGCTGCAAGGGCAGGAGAGTCAGGAAGAGGTTTTGCAGTGGTTGCCGGTGAGGTACGGAATCTGGCTGCGAAAAGCTCTGAAGCAGCGAAGAATACCACAGCATTAATCAGGGATTCCATAAATGCTGTGGAAAAGGGCAATGAGATATTGGATGAAACCGTTCAGTCCATGATGAAGGTGTTGGAGGATTCCGCTCTGGCAGTGGATTCCGTAGATACCATTTCAACCATAGCCTCACAGGAAGCAAGAGCAGTGGAAGATGTGACCAAGGAGCTTGGAAGAATCTCATCTGTAGTTCAGAACAATGCTGCGGCTGCGGAAGAAAGTGCGGCTTCCAGTGAGGAACTATCCCAGCAGGCTCAGCTTTTGCGTGAACTGGTAAAAAGTTTTCGTTTAAGAGAAGAATAAAAGATACATAATGATTTTCATAAAAGATCGTGGAAACAGAGTTAAATCGAACAGCTATTTAACTCTGTTTTTTTGTGCAGATATAAAAAAATGATATAGAAATGATATAGTATTCGAATAAAGGCAATCAGATGTTCTGTAATAATATTGTGAAAATACATATATATTCTAAATAAATATATACAATTAGAAAATTAACAATTAATATATAAAAATATGTTAAAAAGCATTGACAAAAGGAAGCTTGTACGTTATAATAAAGCCATAACTAAAAAAAGTTAAATAAAGAAAGTCAAATCTAAAAGAAGGAGGTACAGTCCACCAGAAAGAGCAGCCACGCTTCATTTATATAATATATGAAGCAAAAGAAAAACCAATCTGCCGATGTTAAAAGCTAATCTTTGAAGCAATGATAAATCATTCATGAAAAAGAGAGAATTCATGGGGAGTTAAGACTGTATTAGATTCAAATGTTCCAACTTAAGAAACCAGGACACATAAGGAGAGAAACAGTTAAATAAAAGAGTAAAGCCCATGAATCTGGTGTATAACAACGGGGAGCGGAAAAATTAACATAGATCATGCTGAAGATCGTGTACTATGTACAAGGAAACAGACATGAGAGAGAAACGAGGTATCAAGACCAATGGATTTAATAATATAGAAACGGATATCGATGGTATGAAAACTAAAAATCGGTATCCGTTTCTATCTGTTTTTTATTAAGGTGTTGATAATTTAGATATTGAAAAAGGGAAACCTTTCTCAAAGTTTCCCTTTACTCACATATGCTGATATATGAATAAGCTAAAAAGATATTAATTATTCTTTTTGATAAAATAATCTTTTAATTTTTTGACGTACTCTAAACGTTCTTCTGGTTTTGAGTTCTCTCTGTCTGTCTTATATAAATTGTCTCCCTTATATCTTGGAAATACATGAAGATGATAATGCCATACATCTTGATTTCCACAAGGTTCATTATGCTGTCTGGAAGATACTCCATCACATTTGTACGTTTCTTTTAATGCAAGTGCGATCTCTTTTTCTAAATCATGTATCCTGTAAGAAAATTCAGATGGCAAATCATATAAGTTCTCGATATGTTTATTAGGAATTATAATGACATGACCTTTATTATTTTTCCACCAAGCAGAAGAAATAAATGCGGTAACATAGTCATCTTTGTATATTATATCGTTCTGTTTCGTATGGATATGTTCATTTTCCACGCCATCAACTATTTGACAAAAAGGGCAGACATACCCCTCGGGTGCATGATTATACATATTTTTCCTCCAATATAATAACCAACTTAGCCTTTATTAATAGATCCCTTCCAAATCAAAGGGAGGCGTGTATTCTTCTTTTGCGCTGCTTTTTTCCTGCATAAATCCCTGATCCAACCCAAGTCTGATTGCTTCATCCACCACTTTTCCATATTCATAAGAAGTAATTCTCCGGTTGATTTCCGGAAAATTTTCACTCCGGTAGAATGGGGTATACTGGCTTAAAAGGCTGATGTAATACATTCCTTCCGGCAGTTCATCCTTCATCCAGTGAAGCAGGCGGATAGAATCTTCCTTAGCGCCCGGAAGCACCATATGACGTATGATGACCCCCTTTTTCATTAGGGCTCCATCGGAATCAAACTGGGGAGCCCCGGTCTGGAGAATCATCTGTTTAATAGCCATTGAAGCTGCATCAAAATAATCAGAAGCTTTGCTGTAGCGTGAGGAAAGTTCAGAACTGAAATATTTTAAGTCAGGAAGCCACACATCGATGTATGAACTCAGCTCTTTTATAATATCTTCTGATTCATATCCACCGCAGTTATAGACTACTGGAATAGAAAGCTTTGGTTTTACAAGATCCAGGGCCTTTAAAACCGATGGGAGATACTGGGTAGCTGTGACCAGATTTATATTGTGGGCGCCTTCGTCCTGAAGCCTTAAGAAAATCTGGGCAAGCTCACTGCTTGTAATTTCCTTTCCGAAATTCTCCTGGCTGATGGCATAATTCTGACAAAAGCAGCAGCCCAGGGTACAGCCGGAAAAAAATACAGTACCGCTTCCCCTGCTTCCGCTGATGCAGGGCTCCTCCCAGTGGTGGAGTGCGGCCCGGGCTGCTTTTATGGTATCGCTGCAGCCGCAGAAACCGGTACTTACATGGCGGTTTACCCTGCAGTTCCTGGGACAGAGGCGGCAGGATTCATAGATATGGTCAAGGTTCATTTGAGAAACTCCTAATATTGACAAAGTCACTTTTGTGCATTAATATATTAAACAAAATACGGAAAAATTGCAAGACAAAGATGAAACACAAAGGAACGGTGCCAATGAGTAAAAAGAAAAAGCTTGCTGCTCTTTGCTATGCATTTCCCAGAACAATGCCGGTGATGGCCGGTTATCTGGTTTTAGGAGCAGCGTACGGGATACTTATGAATGTCAACGGGTATGGGATCTGGTGGGCCTTACTCATCAGTGTATTTGTCTATGCCGGAAGCCTGCAGTACCTTGGAATCACATTTTTTGTGGCGGCAGTGAATCCATGGTACGCCTTTTTTATGTCCTTAATGCTCAACGCCAGACATTTGTTTTACGGGCTTTCCATGCTGGACAAATATAAGGATGCAGGGAAGCTAAAGCCCTATCTGATATTTTCACTGACAGATGAAACATTTTCCGTTCTGTGTAATGAGGAGCCGCCGGAAGGACTTCCAAAATACTGGGTGTATTTTTTTGTATCTGTCCTGGATCAGCTTTACTGGGTGACAGGAGCAGTGATCGGTGCATTAGCCGGAACCATGATAACCTTTAGCACGGCAGGAATGGACTTTGCGCTGACGGCTCTTTTTGTGGTGATCTTTATCGACCAGTGGAAATCAGGAAAAGGACATCAGGCCGCATGTGTGGGCGTGTGTTCCTCAGCTCTTTGCGTGGCGGTCTTTGGCCAGAGTGTTTTCATAGTTCCGGCCATGATCCTCATTCTGATTATTATTACAGCAGGTTACTTCATGGAAAAGAAAAAGGAGGAACAGTCTTGAACGAGAATACAGCAGTTTACAGCCTGATTGCAGGAGTCATGGTGCTTGCTACCGTGATTACCCGATTTCTTCCCTTCCTTTTGTTTCCGGCAGGGAAAGAGACTCCCAAATACATTCTCTATCTGGGACGGACGCTTCCATATGCCACCATTGGGCTTTTGGTGGTTTACTGTTTAAGGGGGCTTCAATTCCTTTCTTATCCTCATGGGCTTCCAGAGCTTATCTCCATTTGCGCCATTACAGGGCTCCATTTGTGGAAGGGGAATTCCCTGTTAAGCATTGGTGCAGGAACAATTCTTTATATGGCACTCATTCAGGGTGTATTCCGCTAATGTAACAGGAGGCGGTTTCAATACCCTTTTGGCAAAACGGCCTGCTCCCGGAATTCTTTGGGGGAAAGGCCGAATTCTTTTTTAAAGGCCCTGTAAAAGCTGGTATAATCCGAAAAGCCGTACTGATGGTACAGTTCCCCAAAAGGGATGCCGGAGAGGATTCCGTTTTTACTGGCCTGCAGCCGTTTTTTCAGGATGTACTGGTGAAGGGATATCCCCATGTTATCCTTAAACACATGGGAAATGTGATATTTGCTGGCATAAAAAAAGGATGCCAGATGGTCCAGGGACAGATTTTCTCCCAGGTGGTTATTGATATAATCACAAAGGTTTAAATAAAGCACGTTTTCATAGGCAGCAGGTACCTGATGGAGCATATCATAAGTGATCCGGTTCAACAGGACCATAAAGGAATGGATCTGCAGCTCTGAATTTAACTTATGGAATGCCTTATTTCCGTGGATTTCTTCCAAAAGTTCCAGGAGACGACCCTGAATATTCTGAAATGTGACAAAATCCCTGCGAAAGTGGTAATGCTTATTCTCTGATACATAACTAAAACTATATGAAAAGTCTTCTGACCAGGAACACATGGTCTCAAAATAGCTCCGGCTGATCCAAAGAACAATCCGCTGATAGGTATTTCCGGTGGAATGGAAAATGGGATGATGCTTTACTTCGGGAGGAATGAGTAAGTAATCCCCGTACTGCAAAGGATACTGTATCCCTTCCACATCATAAGTCACATCTCCGTTTAGGAAAAAATACACCTCATAATAGGAATGGCTGTGATCCACTACATGATTCAAGTCCAGATCTTTATAAAAAAACACTTCAAATTCCCCTGAATTCATATACTGCCGTTCATTAAAACCGGTAGACAATTCTTTTCTCATTTGATAATCCCCTTTCATGTTTTTCACATGCCTTTATAATAGTATCGGAAGTAACAAGCACTTTCGATAATCAGATGGACGTTTTCAGTTGTATTATAGTCCATGACCGCAAGTTTTGCAATGTGAACGGCAAATAAATCCATGGTAATAAGGCTGTATTTTGTTTATACTGAGTCCACAAGGTAGGAAAAGAAACTTATTATAGGATTGCTAAGGAGGTATTTTATGAAATTATCATTCAGATGGTACGGAGACGATGACAAAGTAACCTTACAGAACATCCGCCAGATTCCAGGCATGTATTCCATCGTAACGGCAGTTTATGATGTTCCCGTTGGGGAAGTGTGGGGCAGAGAAAGCATTGCCCACTTAAAAGAGGAAACAGAAAAAGCAGGACTTGCCTTTGAAGTGATTGAGAGCATTCCGGTTCATGAGGATATTAAATTAGGAAAGCCAACCAGAGACAAGTATATTGCAAATTATTGCGAGAACATCAGGCGGGTGGCAGAAGCAGGGATCAAGTGCATCTGCTATAACTTCATGCCGGTGTTTGACTGGACCAGGACCCAGCTGGATCATGTGCTTGAGGATGGCTCTACCTCTCTGGTTTATTATCAGGATCAGGTGGACAAGGTGAATCCTCTGGAAAGCGAAAGCGACTTAACCCTTCCAGGCTGGGATTCCAGCTACACAAGAGATGAGCTTAAGCAGATTGTAAGCGAGTACAATACCATGTCAGAGGATGACCTTTGGGATAATTTAAAATACTTCTTAGAGGCGATCATTCCTGTTGCAGCGGAATGCAATGTGAATATGGCGATCCATGAGGATGACCCATGCTGGAGCATCTTTGGTCTTCCAAGAATCATTACCAGCGAGGAGAACTTAGACCGTTTCTTAAAGCTTGTGGATGATAAGCATAATGGAATTACCCTCTGTACCGGTTCCTTAGGCTGCTCCAATAAAAATGACGTGGTGAAGATGGCTGCCAAATATGCAGCTATGGGACGTATTCACTTTGTCCATGCAAGAAATGTGGCGGTTCTGGAAGATAACCAGGGCTTTGAGGAGCGTGCTCATTTATCATCATGCGGTTCCCTGGATATGTTTGCCATCTTAAAAGCTCTTCATGACAATGGCTTTGACGGCTATATGCGTCCGGACCACGGCCGTATGATCTGGGGCGAAACAGGCAGAGCCGGTTACGGACTTTATGACCGGGCTCTTGGCGCAACCTATTTAAACGGTCTTTGGGAAGCGATTGAAAAAACGAGCAAATAGGAAAGAGGGAAATCATATGGCTTTAACATTTGGTACAGATTTAAGCGGTAAGGTGGCAGTTGTAACAGGAGCAGGCGGAGTATTATGCGGCATGTTCGCAAAGACTCTTGCAGAAGCAGGCGCAAAGGTTGCGGTTCTGGATTTAAACGAAAGTGCTGCAGAGGGAATTGCAGCTTCTATTAATGAGGCAGGCTATAAGGCAAAGGCTTACAAAGCTAACGTTCTGGAACGGGCAAGCCTTGAAGAAGTTCATGCAAAGGTTTTGGCAGAGCTTGGTCCCTGCGACATCCTGATTAATGGCGCAGGCGGTAATAACGCAAGAGCCAATACGGATAAGGAATATTTCGAGATGGGAGACATTGAGGCGGATACAAAGACCTTCTTTGATTTAGACCAGTCAGGCGTTGAATTCGTTTTCAACTTAAACTTCCTTGGAACTCTGCTTCCATGCCAGATTTTTGCAAAGGATATGATTGGCAGGGAAGGCTGCAGCATTTTGAATATATCCTCCATGAATGCCTTTACCCCGCTTACGAAGATTCCGGCATACAGCGGTGCGAAAGCTGCGATCAGCAACTTTACCCAGTGGCTTGCCGTACATTTTTCCAAGGTCGGTATCCGTGTGAATGCAATTGCTCCGGGCTTTTTCGTTACAGCGCAGAATGAGAAGCTCCTGTTTAACGAAGATGGTTCTCCCACACCGAGAACCAACAAGATTCTGTCTGCAACTCCCATGGGACGTTTCGGAGAAGCGGAGGAATTAAATGGAGCCCTGTTATTCCTTTTGAATCACGCGGCAGCAGGTTTCATCACCGGCGTGGTTCTGCCTATTGACGGCGGGTTTTCAGCTTATTCCGGCGTATAACAGAGTATTAAAAAATATCAGCCTCTTCCATGGGACTGCAGTGAGCAGCACTCAGTCCGGGAAGGGGCTGTTTTTTAATGGATTTTTCACAGAAGAAAATAGAAAATACACCCAGTAGTAATTTCTTTTTAGAGAAAATTCGACAAAAATCGTTTCCATTTTCTGGAAGCGTTGACAAATGGTTACAAAATATTGTATAATGAATAAAACCATGAACAAAGTGTTATGGTTTACTATTACCAAAGACGAGACGAGGAGCATAAGGCAATGAAGACATCGGGGGAAAAGAAACGAAACCTGAAAGCATTACTAGGGAAGAAGAAAGTGAAGCCGGAAAAAAACGGAAGTAAGAGCACATTCCTGAAATCATTGAAGATGAAGATGCTGGCATTCATTATCGCAATTATTCTGGGATTGGCTGTGACCAACATGGTGATCAGTATTACCGTCAGTTACAAAGGGATTACAGATGTTGTGAAAAATGATTTGGAATCAACAGGTAAACTTGTGAACAGTCTGGTAGTACAGAACTTAAATCAGATGAAATTAAGTATTGAGGCCAGCTCACAGGGTGGAAGCTTGAAATCCATAAATTCCAGGGTTGTGACAGAATACCTTTCCAACCAGTGCAAGCTTTACGGATACAAAGAACTTGAAGTAATCAGTATGGATGGTACCGTTACCCGCAGCGCAAGCGGGCAGAATATCGGTGAGAAATACGAAGTCTCAGGCTATCTGGAAAAAGCCTTAAATGGTGAGACCACCATTTCCACCACGGAATATGATAACAACAACGAACTTGTGATCCGCGTTGCGGCTCCTTATGAATATGGAGTTCTTCTGGGAACTTATAATGGCTCCGTTTTAAGTGATTTAATCAGTGACCTCCGGATTGGGGAGAGCGGCAATGCCTTTATTATTGACAATACAGGGACTATGATAGCCAATATATCACCGGATCTGGTTAATAACCGCCAGAACTTTATCGAGCTTTCAAAGTCCGATAAATCTTATGTTTCTGTAGGCCGTATGCTTCAGACCATGTTGGGCGGAAAATCGGGAACCGGCAATTACGAATACAATGGAGACAACCGTTTTTGCTATTACGGCCCGGTAACAGGCAGTGACGGCTGGGCTTTGGGTGTAGCGGCATCGGTTAAGGAAACCACTGTTTCCATCTACTTAGTAGTTTTTGCAATGAGCGTGTTTGCCATTGTATCAATCGTTATCGGTTGTTTCCTGGCATTCTGGTTTGCAGGATCCATTGCAGGACCGGTATCAGCCATAGCAGCAAGAATGAAGCTCTTTACAGAAGGAGACCTATCCAGCGAAGTTCCGGTTATAAAGCGCAGGGATGAGATCGGCCAGCTTGCCGATGAAATCACCAGTTCCGTACATAGTGTTAAGTCTTATATCACTGAAATCGCAGCTGTAATGGAAAATATCGCTTCCGGAGATTTCAGCCGGTCCGTCGGGATGGAATTCCAGGGTGATTTTAAGGTAATACAGAAATCCATTGACATAGCGGAAGACTTACTTTCAAAGACCATGGATACCATCAATATTTCTTCTGATGAAGTGGCAAAGGGAAGTTCCCAGGTGTCTCAGGGAGCACAGAATTTAAGCCAGGGTGCTGTGGAACAGGCAGCTTCAGTAGAAGAGTTATCTTCCTCAGTAAATGAGATAGCAAACAGCCTTATGAGCACGGCTAAGGCTGTGGAAGATGTAAATAAGCAGGCAGGACGGGTAGGAGAAGCCATGGAAAGCGGCAATGCCCAGATGCATGAAATGATGCAGTCCATGGATCAGATCAATAAAAAATCCAAGGAAATTGAAAAGGTCAATAAGCTTATCGAAGACATTGCCTTCCAGACAAACATTCTTGCACTTAATGCCGCTGTAGAGGCAGCCAGGGCAGGTGAGGCCGGAAAAGGCTTTGCAGTTGTCGCAGATGAGGTCCGCAATCTTGCAGGCAAGAGTGCCAATGCAGCAAAGGATACTTCCAGTCTGGTTGCCGATACCATTGCAGCCGTTAATACGGGAACCGGCATTGCAGCATCTACAGGGGAAACATTAAACGGAGTTCTTTCAGAAACCAAGAACATGGTTTCCGCCATCCGCAGATCCGCAGAGGAACTGAAAGAGCAAAGTGAAAAAGTTACACAGGTAACTTATGGAATTGAGCAGATTTCTTCCGTCGTTCAGAATAACTCTGCGACTGCAGAGGAAAGTGCTGCAGCCAGCGAGGAACTTTCTGGCCAGGCGGAAGGTTTACGGGAATTGATGAGCAGATTTCGGCTTCGTTAAAATTTTCCGTTGATATTAGAAAATAAGAAGGCCTCTTAGGGGGGCCTTCTTATTTTTTAACTCATTTCCTCATTCTTTCTCTACATTCTTTGCACGGGGCATGTAGGGATAAAGATCTTCATATGCTTCCAGTTCAGCTTCTGACTGCGGAGCCGCGGGAATAAGTCCCGTACAATCCATGGTGGAACAAGTCTGAATATCGATATCATAATTATTCTTAGAGGTAGTTGATTCTGTCTTTCCTTTTTTCGTTTCATTTTTTTCTGATTTCATTTCATTTTCTCCTTCCGGAAATCTTATAGGAACCGCTTCTTTTAGTTTGAGGAAAAACAGCGTAATTATTCGTTGCCTGTGTGATCTCTTTTTTGCGTTATAAATTTTAATATAATTCGTTATATAAGATACCGGACAGCATCGTCCAAGGGAAATGTTGATTACAGGGGGGAACTGGATATGAGAATTGCTATATTTACAAATGAAGAACAAATGCCGGGATTAAAAATGGCCTGTCCCTGCAGGCAGAACAACCGCTTACAGATTGATTATTTTTCTATAAAGGAAGGACGTCTTTCCACGTTGGAGCGTGCCTTGTATGATATGATCGTAATTAGTCCAAAAGGGAATATAACCTTATACCAGGCAAAATATTCTGTATTCTTTAACGGCCAGTACTGCATTCTTGATATCACGGATATTCTTTATCTGGAATCCTATTACCGGAAAACAAGCGTGGTGGCAGGCAGCGGCAGGATGCGGATCCGGGCAAGGCTTGATGAGGAGGAAGAAAAGCTTCCAAAAGACCGGTTTGTCAGAATCAACAGGCATAACATTATCAATATGCAGTATATAAGGAGTGTAAAAGGAGAAGCAGTTGAGATGCAGAACGGAGAGGTTCTGTATGTAAATGGCGGGAGAAGGAAGATGTTTGAAAAGAGCTACAGGGACTTCCTGAAAGATAATTGCATGATATTTTAAAGATATCAAAAAACGCAATAATTAGGTTAAAAAGCGCATACCATCTTGCCTTGGGTAAGAGACCATGGTATTGTATGTTTCATTAATCGGCAGTTCACATCTAAGCACATTTCTAATATCTGTAAAATCAGGACAGGCAGCGAAAATCAGCCGATATCGCTGCCTGTCTTCTTATGGTTAAAGAACTCCTATGGAAAGGCCATAGCTTTTTGTATTTCCGGGACTTAAGGTCTGCACATGGTTCTTATGGATGAATTCGTCATCTTCCGTTGCATAGATTGCAGAACCATTCCATGGCTCCACGCAGACGAAGGGCGCTTTCGCAGATTTCCAGAAAGCTACAGTTTCAAAGCCTGGATAGGAAACTTCCACACCCCGGCCAGTATTTCTGTTTACAATTGAAACTTTTCTGGACTGTAAATCATCAAAATAGATGGCATCATTTTTAAATAATTCATGGGTTAAAGAAATGGAACGGCTGCCATTCAGCTGATCGATCCGGTTCCCAGGATTAAATTCCAGATGTTCAGAATCATATACCATGCTGGATATGGTTTCCTCCTTTTCAAACACCAGATCATAATCTTCAAATACGGCGTTATCCTCCATAGGGCAGTTAAAACCGGGATGAGCGCCCAGACAGTAGTGCATGGTCCGGTCATCGGTGTTTGTCACCCGGTATTCCATGAATAAGATACCGTCTGTGAGCGTATAGACAAGACTTAAACGGAAGGAATAGGGATAAATCTTCTTCGTTTCTTCTGTATCCCGGATTTCAAAGGTCACGGAGGTGCCTGTCTGTTCAGAGGAGGAAAAATCCATCTCACGGCAAAAACCATGCTTAGGGATTTCCCATGTCTGGCCTTCCAAAATAGTCCGGTCGTTGCGGCAGTTTCCCACAATGGGGAATAGAAGAGGAGAGCATTTGCTCCAGAACTGGGGATATCTCTGCCATATGTATTCTGTGCCGGCAGAATCTTTGAATGAAGTGAGCTGGGCACCGACGGAATCGATGACAGCTGTCGCTTTGGAGTCGTGAATTGTAACCAGCATTTTAATTTACCTCGTTTCTTTTTCAGTTGTTTTTATCCCTTAAATAGCTAAGCTTGCTTTACAATAAGTATACTAAATAAAAAAGGAAACTTCCATGGGTTTGTGAAAAAAGCTTACGAAAATAGGAGATTAATTTTTGGCTGTGGAGTGCTGGTTTTTTCCATCCTTTCATTAATTTGTAAGAACTGGTAAGGGATTTGTCAGAACTTGTCCGAAAGCTTTAGGGAAATATAAGGAATTATTCCTGTTTTTAGTGGAACTCTATGATACAATTTAATCAGAATTATAACATATCATATAACGAGAACCCCTTCGAGGGAGGCCTGTATTCCCAAATACATGGGCGGATAAGAGGAAACACCCTGCGGGTATACCTTTATGCCCAAAAAGCATGGGCGGATAAGAGGAAACACCCTGCGGGTATACCTTTATGCCCAAAATACATGGGCGGATAAGAGGAAAGGAGACAGTGAATCTATGAGAATTGGAACATTTATAAGAAGAATTTTGTTTTTGCTGATGACGGTATGTCTTTTGACCGGATTCACTGTGGCATATAAAGGATATGAGATGTACCGGGAGGCTCTTTTGGAAATCGGGCTTCAGGACCGGGTGGAGGCGATTCGGGATAAGGAAGGATATACGGAATACGAAAATCTGCCCCCGATCTATGTGAATGCGGTCATATCCGTTGAGGATCACCGTTTTTACAGCCATAACGGGATCGACTTTATTGCCATAGCCAGGGCTGCTGTAAACGATATCAGGGCCGGGCGGTTTGTGGAAGGCGGAAGCACCATAACCCAGCAGCTTGCAAAGAACTTATATTTTGACC
Source organism: Hungatella sp. UBA3048 (assembly GCA_002367105.1). Lineage (GTDB taxonomy): Bacteria > Bacillota > Clostridia > Lachnospirales > Lachnospiraceae > Lacrimispora. Next base: position 118,554 of record DFCS01000023.1, on the reverse strand, counting down.
AGGAAAAGGAGATTGCCAGAAAAGCGGCTGAAGTGTTCATGGCCTACGATATTGAGAGAAATTATACCAAGGATGAAATTTTTGAACTGTATGTAAACTGCATTTATTTTGGAGACGGATATTACAGCGTAGGTGCTGCAAGCGAGGGCTACTTTAAAAAAGAGCCTGATGAAATGACGGAGTATGAAAGTACTCTCTTAGCCGGCGTTCCCAATGCCCCTTCCAAATACGCTCCGTCAAAAAATCCTGCTCTGGCGGAGAAAAGGCAGATGAAGGTCCTTCAAAGAATGGAGAAGTGCGGATATTTTTCAGCACAAGAGGCGGAGACCGTGGCGGAGCAGATGGTGGCCGTTCGATGATTTTTGCTTGATGAATGAAAGGGCAGAGAGTATAATGGAGGTGTTACATATACTTTCTACACGTACAAAAGAATGGAGGAATCTATGTCCATCAGACAGTTCACAGGCAAACGTTTAAACGAATATGCAGAGAATTACGTGGTATTTGATCTGGAAACAACAGGCATCAGTGCCGAAGAAGATTCTATTATAGAGATTTCCGCGATCAAGGTGAAGGGACATGAGCCTGTTGCCGAATTTAATACACTGGTTAATCCTGGGACCCATATTCCGGCCGGTGCTACCAATGTTAATGGAATTACAGATGATATGGTAAGGGAGGCACCTGGACTAAGGGAGGTTTTACCGGATTTTCTATCCTTTATTGAAGGGGAAATTTTGGTTGGGCATAACATTCAGTCCTTTGACCTGCTTTTCCTGTACAGGGCTGCAGAGGAGCTTTTGGAAAGAGAGGTGGCAAATGATTACGTTGACACCCTTTTTATGGCAAAAGCCTGCTTACCCCAGCTAAACCGCTACCGCCTGACGGATATTTCGGCGTTTTTCCATATTGATACAGATGGAGCCCACCGGGCGCTTAATGATTGTGTTATGAACCAGAGATGCTATGAGCATATGGGCAAGCTGCATCATAATGAAGAGGCTGAGATCTGCCCCCAATGCGGCGGAGTGCTTAGACGCCGCAACGGAAAATTCGGGGAATTTTATGGCTGTACTAATTTTCCCCAGTGCCGTTTTACAAGAAATGTTTAAGCTGCAGGTTCGAGGTGTTATTTCAGCAAACAATGAGCCTGGCGCAGGAATGCAGGCATCCGAAGGATGCATAGGCTCATTACATAATGGTAGAAAGGGGAAACGGTATGGAAGATAAAAATCTATATAATAAGATCATGCTGATTGTACTTTGTCTGATCATGGTTTTGCTTTGTGCCGGTATGTACAGCTGGTTCCATGAAGGGAGTGCTGCGCCGGAAATGGAAGTGCCCCAGGAAAAGGTCCAGGTCCTTCAATATGAATTCCGGGAGCCGGGAAGGCTTCCGGAGTCTGTCATTTTGGAGGAAGACAGAATATGAAATTTAAAATCGAAAGGGCGGTCCCTGCAGATTATCAGGCCGTTGCTGACGTGATACAATCGGTGTGGCAGCAAATCCAGCATAAGGACTGGTTTGTTGCAGATGATTCGGAATACACCTGCCATACGCTTAAAGAGGGAAACGGAATCGGTTTTAAGGCTTATGAAACAGATTCCGGAGCCCTGGCAGGTGTTTTTCTTGCTGCTTTACCGGGAAGCGGAGCAGAAAACCTTGGCCGGGACATCGGTCTTTCCGAAATGGAACTGGGAAAAGTCGCCCATATGGAGTCGATCGCCATTCTTCCTGAATACCGGGGGAACGGCCTTCAGTATTCTATGATGAAGGCCGCTGAGGAAGAGCTTAGGAAACAGGGCTATCGGTATCTGATGTGTACGGTTCATCCGGAAAACAGATACAGCAAAAACAACATAATCAAACAGGGTTACGAGGTTGTCCTGACCAAAGAAAAGTACGGCGGATATGTAAGGGATATCTTATTAAAGAAGCTTTCTTAAAATGCCGGAGTTTTGCAAACGTTTGCTTAAAAAAACGTTGACGTTTGGGTGATTTTTTCGTATACTTTTTCCTAAGGGCTGACAGAAGTCGCCAACGGATAGAATCGATATAAGAAATAATATTTAAAATAGATACCAGAAGGTATGGGTATTCCCAAGGAATACGTATGGCTGTTTCTGGTATCTGTTTTTTTGCAGAAATACCGGACTGGATGAGAACATTTATGGAGGGGAAAAACGATGAGAAAGTATAGATGGGGGATTGCCGCGGCTTTGGTACTGTCTGCCATGGTTATGAACGGATGCGGAAAGGCCGGCGGGACACAGACACAGACGGTTTCAGAGTCAGCCGATGCAGACAATACCGGGAAAGGTGACAGAGTCGTTATAGTAATGGGAGTCAGTTCAGAGCCTGAATCAGGATTCGATCCGGCTTACGGCTGGGGAGCCGGGGAGCACGTCCATGAACCTTTGATACAAAGTACGCTTACGGTCACTGATAAGGATTTAAACATTGGCTATGATCTGGCGACGGAATTAAAGGTCAGCAGCGACGGCATGACCTGGACCGCAAAGATCCGGGATGACGTTTTCTTTACGGATGGGGAAAAGCTGACCGGGCAGGATGTGGCATTTACTTATAATACCTTGAGGGATACCAGCTCTGTGAATGATTTCACAATGCTTGACAGGGCAGAGGCAGTGGATGACACGACCGTGGAGTTCCATATGAAGCGTCCCTATTCTATCTGGCCATACACCATGGCTGTGACAGGAATCGTACCGGAACATGCATATGGACCTGATTATGGGGAACATCCCATCGGATCCGGCAGGTACCTATTAAAGCAATGGGACAGAGGGCAGCAGGTGATTCTGGAAGCCAATCCGGACTATTATGGAGAAGCGCCAAAGATGAAACGGGTTACGGTCCTCTTTATGGAAGAGGATGGGGCTTTGGCGGCGGTTCAGTCCGGACAGGCGGATCTTGCATATACGGCTGCTTCCTACTCGGACCTTACGGTACCCGGGTATGGCCTTTTAGACTGTAAAACCGTGGATAACCGTGGATTTAACCTTCCGGCCATTCCCTCCGGAAGCGTATCGGAAGAGGGGATTCCATTGGGAAATGATTTTACCAGTGACAGTAAGGTCAGAAAAGCGATCAACATTGGAATCGACCGGGAAGAAATGATCAATAACGTCCTGAACGGATACGGCAGTCCTGCGTACAGCGTCTGTGATAAAATGCCATGGTATGAGCCTTCTGCAAAGACAGAATATGACCCGGAAGGGGCAAAGGCTTTGCTTGATGAGGCAGGCTGGAATATGGGCAGCGACGGAATCAGAGTGAAGGACGGGAAACGGGCAGAACTCCAATTCCTTTATCCTGCAGGAGATTCTGTAAGGCAGGCCCTTGCGGCAGACACCATCAATCAGCTTAAAAAGCTGGGAATTGACGGACAGATGGAAGGTGCGAGCTGGGATACCGCCTATGACAGAGCGCAATCACAGCCTTTGATCTGGGGCTGGGGTGCTCATACTCCCATGGAGCTTTATAATATTTACCATACCATGGAGGAAACCGGACTTGCAGCCTATTCTCCTTATGCCAATCAAAAGCTGGACCGGTACATGGATGAAGCTCTTGCAGAAAGTGATCTGGAGAAATCCTATGAGCTGTGGAAAAAAGCCCAGTGGGATGGAGAAACAGGCATTACACAAAACGGGGATATTCCATGGATCTGGCTTGTAAATATTGATCATTTGTATTGGGTAAGGGATGGATTAAAGGTTGCGGACCAGAAGCTTCATCCCCACGGCCACGGCTGGTCCATTGTAAATAACGTGGATCAGTGGAGCTGGGAACAATGAAAAGCGGCCGGCTCGAAAGGAAAGTTTTTTGGTTTTTATTGAAACAGCTCGCACGGATGGCTGTCCTCCTTTTTCTGGTAAGCGCAGCAGCCTTTTTTCTGGTATCGGTTTCCCCGATTGATCCGTTAAAGGTCAATATTGGCCAGGCAGCCCTTGGTTCTATGAGCCAGGAGCAGATCGCAAAGCTTTCGGAATACTGGGGAACCGGCTTACCGCCGGCAGAACGGTTCTTTTCCTGGGCCGGCGATTTTATAAAGGGGGATATGGGAACCTCTCTTTTATACCGCCAGCCGGTTTCCCATGTGATAGGAATGAAGCTGTCAAATTCCCTTTGGCTGATGGCAGTTTCCTGGCTGGTTTCCGGGGGAGCCGGCTTTGCCCTGGGAACCCTGGCTGGTGCTAACAGGGGAAAAACGGTGGATAAGGTGATCTCCGCTTATGCTCTTGTGACTGCAAGCACTCCGGCTTTCTGGCTGGCACTGGTGCTTTTGATGGTGTTTGCTGTCCGGCTTAAGATACTTCCCATTGGGCTGAGCGTTCCCATAGGCATGGAAGCGGCAGAGGTCACTATTAAGGACCGGGTAGTGCATGGGATATTGCCCTGTCTGACCCTTTCCATTACCGGAATGTCCAATATCCTTCTCCAAACAAGAGGGAAAATGATCCAGGTTATGGAAAGTGATTATGTTCTCTTTGCAAGAGCAAGGGGGGAGTCCAAAAGCCAGATTGTCTTTCGGCACGGTATCAGGAACATTCTTCTGCCTGCCCTGACCCTTCAGTTTGCATCGGTCAGCGAAATCTTTGGAGGTTCGGTTTTGGTGGAAGAAGTATTTTCCTTTCCGGGACTGGGCCAGGCGGCTGTGACGGCCGGACTTGGCGGTGATATTCCTTTGCTTCTGGGGATCACGGTCATTAGTGCTGCTATTGTATTTACAGGAAATTTTATTGCAAACGTACTTTACGGCGTGGTGGACCCAAGAATGAGGAAAGGGAGGAAGGTCGCATGAAACAATGGAATGGCCGAAAGTCCATGGTATGCCTCCTGGTGCTCTTCATCACCCTTTTGGCAGCTGTGACCATTGCCGGGCAGCTTTACAGGACAGAGGCCCTTGTCACTGATTTTTCCAGAAAAAATATGCCGCCCTGCTTTTCTCACCCCTTTGGAACGGACTGGATGGGCCGGGATATGTTTGCCAGGACCATGACAGGTCTTTCCATGAGCATCCGCATTGGCTTTCTCACAGCAGCGGTCAGCACAGTGATTGCCTTTTTCCTGGGACTTTTTGCAGCATCCATGGGAAAGGCGGCGGATGGATTTGTGGTCGGGCTCATTGATCTTGTCATGGGGATTCCTCATATCCTCTTACTGGTTTTGATCTCCTTTGCCTTGGGGAAGGGCTTTAAGGGCGTTGTGGTGGGAATTTCATTGACCCACTGGACTTCCCTTGCAAGGCTGATCAGGGGAGAGGTTCTTCAGCTTAAGGAGAGTCAGTACATAAAAATCGCCCGTAAGCTTGGTCACGGTGGGTTTGAAACAGCCCTTAAGCATATGACGCCTCATTTGATTCCTCAGCTTCTTGTTGGGCTTGTGCTGTTATTTCCCCATGCCATCCTTCATGAGGCCAGCATCACGTTTCTGGGCTTCGGGCTTTCCTCAGAGCAGCCTGCCATCGGCGTGATCCTTTCAGAGAGCATGAAATATCTGTCAATGGGAAAATGGTGGCTGGCGCTGTTTCCAGGAATATTTCTGGTTGCTGTTGTTTTGCTGTTTCATCTAACTGGAGAGATGGTGGGCAGGCTTATAGACCCGGGCGCCCTGCATCAGTAGGAGGCAATGGATTGGAAGAGAAGAATACGGTTCTGTCGGTAAAAAACCTGTCAGTATCATTTACCCAATATGAACGATGGATCAAAAGGACCACTCTTTTGGCTGTCAAGGACGTAAGCCTGACCGTGAAAGAAGGAGAACTGGTGGCAGTGGTGGGTTCCAGCGGTTCAGGAAAAAGCCTTCTGGCTCATGGGGTGCTGGGAATCCTGCCTTATAATGCGGCCTGGTCCGGGGAGATATCTTATTATGGGGAGAAGCTTACGGAAAAACGGATGGGACAGCTTCGGGGGAAGGAGATCGTTCTGGTCCCTCAAAGCGTTTCTTATCTGGATCCCCTGATGAAGGCGGGGCCTCAGATCAGGAAAGGGAAACGGGATCAGGGGAGTATGGGCGAAAGCCTTAAAACCCTTAAGCGGTATGGGCTTGATGAGACTGTGGAAAAGCTTTATCCCTTTGAACTGTCAGGGGGAATGACCAGAAGGATCTTAATTTCCACTGCTGTCATGGAAAAACCTAAGCTGGTGATAGCGGATGAGCCTACACCGGGCCTGCATCTGGAGGCGGCAAAACGGGTGCTGTCCCATTTTCGGGAAATGGCCGATGAAGGGACCGGTGTGCTTCTCATCACCCATGACCTGGAGCTGGCACTGGAAGTCGCTGACCGGATTGTGGTATTCTATGCCGGTACCAGCGTTGAGGAAGCTTCAGCCTCTGATTTCAGAGACGAAAGACTTCTTCGCCATCCATACTCAAAGGCCCTTTACAGGGCTATGCCGGATCATGGTTTCCGGGCAGCACCGGGAGTCCAGCCTTATATAAAGGACCGCCCCTCAGGTTGTCCCTATGCCCCCAGGTGTGAGTACCGGGAGGCAAGATGTTTAAAGGAAGTAAGATACGTCGGCCTGGCTGGTGGTATGGTCCGGTGCGTAAAAGCAGAGGAGGGATAAGGTGAGACTGGAAACTAAAAACATATCATTCCGGTATGATAATGGGAATAAGCAGATATTAAATAAGCTGACCATGCACATGGACAGCGGTGAACGTCTGGGGCTGATTGCTCCCAGCGGTTTTGGGAAGACCACTTGCTGTAAAATTCTTGCCGGATATGAAAAGCCGGATCAGGGAGAGGTTCTTTTAGACGGGAAGCCTCTTTCTTCCTGCAAGGGATATTGTCCGGTCCAGATGATCTGGCAGCATCCGGAAAACTCTGTAAACCCAAGGCTAAAGCTTAAGGAGGTTTTAAAGGAGGGGGATGGAGTGGAAGATCGGGTGATCGAAGGTCTGGGTATCGAACCGGAATGGTTAAACCGGTACCCGGCTGAGGTTTCGGGAGGAGAGCTTCAGCGTTTCTGCATTGCCCGGGCACTTGGCGGCGGAACCAGGTTTCTCCTTGCAGATGAGATCAGCACCATGCTGGATTTGATCACCCAGAGCCAGATCTGGAATTTTCTCATATCAGAAGTGGAGAGACGTAGCATCGGCCTTTTGGTAGTCAGTCATTCCCAGGGCCTTTTAGAACATGTATGTACAAGAAAGCTTGATTTGCGGGAGAAATGAGCTAAGCAAAAACACACAGAACGTGTTTTCCTTAGCATAAACGGAACATCGTAAGAGAAGGGAGTCGGGATCATGGATATTAGAGATATGCTTAACTTGGTAAAATCAGGCGAAATGGAAATTCAGGAAGCAGAACAGCTGCTAAAGGATCTTCCTTATGAGGACCTGGGTTATGCAAAGCTGGACCATCACAGGGCACTTCGTTCCGGCTTTGGAGAAACGGTCTTTTGCCAGGGGAAGCCGGCCCCATACCTGGTGGAGATTTATAGGAAATTCTATGAAAGAGACGGTGAGGTGCTTGGAACCAGGGCCTCAGAGGAGCAATTTGAACTGGTAAAATCCGTTGTACCGGAGGTTCAGTATGATCCCATATCCAGGATCTTAAAGGTAGAGCGGCCGGAAAAAGAAAGGACGGGTTGCGTTGCGGTCTGTACAGGCGGTACAGCGGACATCCCGGTAGCAGAGGAGGCGGCACAGACTGCGGAATATTTCGGCTGTCACGTGGACCGGATATACGATGTGGGAGTAGCCGGAATCCACCGTCTTCTGGCCCAGAGGGATAGGATCCGGAATGCCAACTGCATTATTGCAGTGGCAGGAATGGAAGGGGCTTTGGGAACGGTGATCGCCGGGCTTGCGGACTGTCCGGTCATCGCGGTACCGACCTCGGTAGGCTACGGAGCCAGCTTTCATGGGCTCTCAGCTCTTCTTACAATGCTTAATTCCTGTGCGAATGGAATTTCCGTTGTAAATATTGATAATGGATATGGGGCGGGGTATCTAGCGACACAAATCAATCGACTGGCGGTGAAATAAGATGGAAAAAATACTGTATTTGGAATGTAACTCAGGAATCAGCGGTGATATGACGGTAGGCGCTCTTTTAGACCTGGGAGCAGATAAGCATGCTTTAACAAAAGCCCTGCAAAGCCTGGGAGTAGACGGTTATCACCTTCATTTTGGCAGAACCAGGAAATGCGGGCTGGATGCTTATGATTTTGATGTTCATCTGGAAAATGAAGGGCATGGCCATAAGCATGATCACGACCATGACCAAATCCATGACCACGGCCACGATCATGACCACGGCCACGATCATGACCACGGCCACGATCATGACCACAGCCACGGCCACGACCATAGCCATGGACATGATCACTCCCAGGTTCACCGGAATCTCCAGGATATATACGCAATTATTGACCGGCTGGATTCCAACGGCAGGGTAAAGACAATGGCAAAGCGTATGTTTGATATCGTGGCGGAGGCGGAGTCAAAGGCTCATGGAATCCCTGTGGAAGAGGTCCATTTTCATGAAGTTGGAGCTATTGATTCCATTGTGGACATCATCGGAGTGGCGGTTTGTGTGGACAGTCTGGGCGTGGATGAGATCGTGGTATCTCCTCTGTCAGAAGGATATGGTAACGTCCGCTGCCAGCACGGCGTTATCCCGGTTCCTGTTCCGGCAACAGCTAACATTGTATCGGCCTATGGTCTGAAGCTTCGACTTACGGACAATGAAGGGGAGATGGTGACTCCTACCGGAGCAGCCATAGCTGCAGCCCTTGGGACAAGGAAGAATCTTCCTTCCTCCTTTCAGATCTTAAAGACAGGGCTTGGTGCAGGGAAAAAGGACTTTAAACAGGCAAACGTTCTGCGGGCCATGCTGCTTCTGGAAGAGGAAGAGGGGGCAGGAGAAAATATGTGGGTATTAGAGGCCAATATTGACGATTGCAGCGGGGAATCCTTTGGTTTTGCCATGGAGTCCTTATTGGAAGCCGGAGCTGCTGATGTCTGGTATACGCCTGTATTCATGAAAAAGAACCGTCCAGCCTATATGCTCAGCCTGATCTGCCGGGAAGAGGAGAGAAACAGAATGGAAGATATCCTGTTCATTCAGACCACTACCATCGGAGTCAGAAGATATCCGGTAGCCAGAACCATATTAGACCGGAAAAAAAGGAAGGTCATGACGGAATTCGGGGAGGCAGATGTAAAAATCTGCACCTACAAAGACAGAACCTTCTGCTACCCGGAATTTGAAAGTGTAAGAAGTATTTGCAGACAAAATGGGCTGGATTATCAGACCGTATACAGTATCATACGCAGGGAGGCGGAGAAATAATGGAACAGAACATGTTGGAAATAAAAATGAGACTGGAACAGATGATGGCAGAGTATGCAAAAGAGGATATCTGCCTGGCTTTTTCCGGAGGAGTGGATTCCAGTTTATTGCTGAAAGTAGCAGCAGATGCCGCTGGAAAGACGGGAAAAACCGTTTATGCGGTGACTTTTGACAGCCGTCTTCACCCTTCCTGTGATCTGGAAATCGCAGCCAGAGTTGCAAAGGAGCTGGGAGGAATCCATAAGGTGGTTTCTGTAAATGAGCTGGAACAGGAGGAGATACGTTTTAATCCTGTAAACCGGTGCTATTTGTGCAAAAATAAGCTCTTTCAGTCTTTGAAGGATTATGCGGGGGAAATGAACATCCCTTATATCATGGATGGAACCAACGAGGATGACCTGCATGTTTACCGTCCGGGAATCAAAGCCTTAAGAGAACTGGGAATCATCAGCCCACTGGCAGAGCTTCACATCACCAAGGCCCAGGTAAAAGAGCTGGCCTCATGGTACGGGATCTCTGTTGCGTCAAGACCTTCCGCTCCCTGTATGGCGACCCGTCTTCCATATGGTACGGAAATTGATTATGATATCCTGAATCTGATTGGACAAGGGGAGGAATTTGTAAGTTCTCTTGTGAAAGGAAATGTACGCCTGAGGCTTCATAAAGATATTGTCCGCATTGAAGTGGACGAGGGATCGATGGGAAATTTGCTAGAGAAGCGCAGAGAGATCATTGCTTATTTAAAAGAATTGGGCTTTATCTATATCACCATGGATCTGGAAGGATTTCGGTCCGGAAGCATGGATGTGGGGATCAAACCCATTGAGTAAAAGTTCATACTGATACGTAAAAAGTGCGTTTTCCGGACAGGAAACGCACTTTTTCTTCATATTTCGCTGACCGTTTAAACAAATCTCCGACAGAGGCCGGGCCGGACAGCAGCAGTATCGTCAGGATTCGACAACACGACAAATGTGGATTTATTAACAATAACCTAAAAAGTGAATATTAATTAAAAAATAATATAATATTTTAATATAAGTTAAACATTTAGCACAGAAATAATATGTGAAATTGTACAATAAATCCTATTGTATTTTGGCTTTGTTTGTGCTAATATAAAAACACATATTTAGGTTTTTTGTCCGTAATCCTGTTTTAGACATAAGGAGGACAAATATATTAGTAAAGGAGAAAATATACCGTGGGTAACAGTGCAATGGAAAACATGGAACCGGTGGAAGTGTTTCACTATTTTGAGGAAATCAACAGTATTCCGAGAGGTTCAGGAAATGAAAAAAGAATCAGCGATTATCTGGTTTCTTTTGCAAAGGAACACAATCTGGAGGTAATACAGGATAAAGCGCTGAATGTTATCATCAGGAAGCCAGGTACCAAGGGCTATGAAGAAAGTCCAGGTGTCGTAATTCAGGGACATATGGATATGGTCTGTGAGAAAAGGCCTGATGTAATGCATGATTTCATGACAGACCCCATCCAAATGAAAATCGTTGGAGATATGCTTTACGCAAACGGAACAACTCTAGGGGGAGACGACGGCATTGCGGTCGCCATGGGGTTAGCGGTTTTGGCATCGGATACATTGGAACACCCTCCTGTCGAATTGTTGGTTACCACCTCTGAAGAGACCGGAATGGATGGCGCCCATGCGCTGGATCCAAAAAACATATTAGGCAAAACACTTATTAATATCGATTCAGAGGAAGAGGGAATCCTGACGGTAAGCTGTGCAGGCGGATGCTCCTCCAAGATCAATATTCCTATCACATGGGAAGATGCAGACAGCAGCAGGGCTGCTTATATCATTGATATTTCAGGCTTAAAGGGCGGCCACTCTGGAGTGGAAATACATACGGGCAGGGCTAATGCCAATAAATTGATGGCCCGTTTTTTGAAAAGTGTAAGCTTAGAGACAGAATTAAATTTATGCTCCATTAGCGGAGGTTCCAAGCACAACGCCATCGCCCGTGATGCACGAGCTGTTGTGTGTGTAAATTTAGAGGCAGTCCCGATGCTGAAGGAGAAGGTTTCCAGTTTGGAACATATATTCAGAGATGAATTCAAAGTTGCAGATCCGGATATAAAAGTCCAACTAAATCCAGTAGAAAATATGCCGAAGCGGATCATGTCGAAAGATACAAGGGATAATATCATTAATTTTATGTACCTGATTCCAAACGGAGTCCAGAGCGTTAGCATGGATATTGAGGGTCTTGTAGAGAGCTCCCTAAATCTGGGTGTAGTTGAGACCGGAGAAGAAAGCATTGAAATCATCAGTTCGATCAGAAGCTCTGTGGGAACGATAAAGGATAATATTTTCCATACCGTAGCTGCTATTGCCGAACTTACAAACGGGAAGGTGACTGCCGAATCGGATTACCCGGAATGGAAATATAATCCTGATTCAAAAGTAAGACTGCTTTTTATAGAATTATATGAGAAGTTATTTGGCGAAAAGCCGCTGATAAGCGCAATTCATGCCGGATTAGAATGCGCAATTTTTGATAAAAAGTTTGAAGGAAAGATGGATATGATATCCGTTGGACCAACAATTGTTGGGGTACATACTGCAGAAGAGCATTTAAGCATCCCATCCACCCAGAGGACATGGAAATATTTGACAGAAGTATTGAAAGCCCTCAAATAGCAGCAGGAATACCGCTGATAATTTATATTTAATTTGTGTCAATGATTGATCAAACTATAATGAATATAAGGGAGTACTATGTATGAATCAGAAATTATCCAAAGGCGCATATGGCGGTATAGCCGGCAAAGACTACGTACCATATGTCCCTAAAAACTCCGGATCGGGTGGAAATGCTGCGGTATTAATCATTGGTATTGCTCTGTCTGCATTGTTTGCAGCATCAACTGCTTACTCAGGAATGAAAGCAGGTCTTACAGTTGCAGCCGGAATACCGGGCTCCATATTAGGTTCTGTATTTATTGCCATGTTTGCAAGGGAAAAAGGAATCCTTGGAAAGACACTCCTTCAGGGAATGGCCAGCGGCGGTGAATCCATTGCCAGCGGTATGATATTTGTATTTCCGGCAATTCTCTTGATCGGTTCCCAGGTGACATTTCTGGAAGGCCTTGTGATCGGTGTGGGCGGTGCATTATTTGGTATAGGTGCAGCTTCCCTGGTCTACAATTATTTGATCGTAGAAGAACATGGAAAATTAATGTATCCTGAGTCAATGGCTATTTCGGAAACCTTAGTTGCTTCGGAAGGCGCCAAAGATTCTCTGAAGTTTATGGGGATCGGATTTGGAATAGGCGGTTTAATAACCGCGGTAACCAGCTCATTCTTAAATATCACCAACAACGTGATCAGCTTTGTGCATGAGCCCTTTTACAAATGGAAATTTCAGCTGGAAGTGAACCCCTTGCTGCTGGGAATTGGATTCATCGTGGGGATGGAAGTATCCTTGACCATGTTTGCCGGTTCTATATTATCTAACTTTGCCATTACACCTCTCATCGGTTATTTTGCCACTTTAGGAAGTGGCGGCCCGGCCGTATGGAATAACCCTTCTGTCAGCGTAAATGCTATGGGGGTCGGCGATATAGCAGGCAGCTACGTAAAATATATCGGTGCAGGCATGATGCTTTCCGGCGGTCTGATCGGTGCAATAAAACTGATTCCAACGGTTATCGCTTCCATAAAGGAAACCATGAATGCCAGAGGCAAAGGCTCCGGCGGCGCCGGATCTTCTGTTGAAACTGTTATTTTACTGTCAGGGATCATCGTAGGCTTTATCGGCGGTTTCCTGATATCTGGCGGCAACATTGCCATGGCTGTACTGGGTGCTGTTTTATCCATGGTGCTGTCTTTGATGTTTGTTATTGTTTCCGGCCGTTTAACCGGTACCATCGGAACTTCTAACCTTCCTGTATCCGGTATGACAATTGCTTCCATCGTTATCGTCACATTACTGTTTGTGGGATTAGGCTGGAAGAGCGTAGATGATAATAAGGCTCTGTTGTTATTCGGTTCCTTTATTGTTACTGCAATCGCTGCAGCAGGCGGTTACTGCCAATCACAAAAAGTTTCTTTTATCATTGGCGGAAGCAAGAATGAAATGCAGAAATATTTTGCAATTTCTTCTGTGGTAGGCGTTGTGGTAGTTACCTGCGTTATATTATTGCTTTCCAATCAGCTCTCAATGACTGGAGACAATGTTCCGTTTGCATTGCCTCAGGCAAATTTGATGGCTACATTGACAGCCGGAATCATGTCGGGCCAGCTGCCCTGGGTTATGATCATCTGCGGCATTATGATGGGAATCGTTTTATTTTTGCTGGGACTCCCTGTAATGACAGTTGCAATTGGGTTTTATTTGCCGATTTCTACAACCTCCATCATTTTGATAGGAGCCCTGGTTCGTTTCTTAGTTGAGAAATATTCCAAAAATGAAAAAGAAAAGGAAGCGAAAGTTTCTAACGGTGTAAGCCTGTCATCAGGACTTGTTGCCGGCGGATCAATCATTGGACTTATCGGAATCGTTTTACAGGTAACTGGAGTTATCAGTGGTGAAGGCCCAAGCGGATTTGCAAATTCAAACGGAATGGCATTTCTCTTATTGGTCATTCTTGTAGTAGCGACCGCTATACCGCTTTTTAAGAGTGAAGTGAAGAATGCTAAATGACAATGATGAGGTTTTAAATTTAATATTTAAGATTTCCGATAAACTGGAATACGAGGTTGATAAAAACGGCATTGTGACCATGCTTATGAAACAGGATTACAAGATTCAACGTGCTTTTAGAAAACTCGGTTTCAAAATTCCGGAATATAAAAGGATTGCAATGGATGAGTATGGAAGCTGCGTCTTTCTTCAAATTGACGGCAGTAAGACCATTAAAGAAATTGGAAAAAGCCTTGAAGAGACGTATGGTGACAAGGTAGAGCCGCTGTATGAAAGACTGCTGTTATTCGTCAGTCACTTAGAACAGCAATTTCACTATATCGAAAATACCAGCAAGGTGTAAGAAAGAAACTGCAAAGCAGGCAGATCGGTGTCGGGAATTAAGTCCTGGCACCGATCTTTTTTTGTGCAACTCTTGACCGCTGCTGGCATGAACGATATAATTATCATTAAATTCTTTTACCGACTGGTCAGAAAGGACTTTGATGAAACCAAATAAATATATGTTTTTCTTTGTGTTCTTACTCCTGCCGCTTCTTATATCAGGCTGCGGGAGGCATTACCCGGATTACATCAGTCAATCCGGCAGTCCGGGCACTGAGGAATCAAAAACGGCTGCAAACGAAACAGATGATCACAGTAAAGATCCTACAGAACCCACAATCCATATCTCAACCACAGAGTCTTCGGCGATGGAAGATACAGCCGGACAGACGGATTCTTCCTATGAAAGTGATCCCTATGAGGTAAGAGCAGGAGAGCTGCTCTTAAGCATGTCCCTTGAGGAAAAGGTGGGTCAGATGTTTTTTGTCCGCCTGCGCAAGGCCAGTGCCGTTCAGGATATTGAGAAGTATCATTTAGGCGGTTATATCCTGTTCGGAGAAGATTTTAAGGATGAGACGCAGACTGGCATCCAGGACTTTATTAAGAACTGTCAGAATGCCTCTTCCATCCCCTTGCTCATGGGAGTGGATGAGGAGGGCGGGACCGTTTGCCGTGTCAGCAAATATGCGGCATTCCGTTCGGAACCGTTTAAGTCTCCTCAGGATTTGTATAAACAGGGAGGGTTAGAAGCCATTCAGGCGGATACCAGGGACAAGGCGGCCTTTCTGCTTGGGCTTGGGATCAATGTTAATCTGGCTCCTGTCTGTGACGTCTCTGTAAATCCGGGTGATTTTATTTACCGCAGGTCCTTTGGCCGGGAAGCCAAGGAGACGTCTGAATATGTCAGGACAGTTGTCCGGGAAATGGAAAAGGCAGGGATCGGAAGCACACTGAAACATTTTCCCGGCTATGGAAACAATGCAGATACCCATACGGGATCCGCGGTAGATACCAGAGAGTATCAACAATTTGTCCAGAGCGATTTCCTGCCATTTGAAGCCGGGATTAAAGCAGGGGCAGACAGTGTTCTGGTTTCCCATAATATCGTAACCTCCATGGATGAGAAACATCCTGCCTCCCTCTCCCGTGCGGTCCATGATAAATTAAGGGAATCCTTAAACTTCAGGGGAGTGATTATGACGGATGACCTCAGTATGGATGCCATTAAGAACAGTACATCAGAGGCGGCTGTTCTGGCCATTACGGCCGGGAATGACTTACTGGTTGCGACTGACTTTGATGTACAGATTCCGGCTGTTTTGGATGCCATAAATAAAGGGACACTGAAAGAAGAACAGATTGACACTTCCGTAATCAGGGTACTGGTCTGGAAGCTTAAATTAGGCATATTGCAGTGATCCATACTGCCATTATGTCTGTACCGCTTCATGATACAAAAAAAGTGCGCTTCCAGTTTGGAAACCCACTTTTTAATAATTAAGGCTGTGCATCGGTAACTGCTTTAAAAAAATTATTAATTTCCACCTGGCCATAACCCCATATGTTATTTGGATATGTATTGGCGCTGTCACGGGTTGCATACAAAACCAGCTGCCGGTTAACAATACCGCCAGTCATCTGGATATAATTCTCTTTGACAATCCCCCATTCAAAAATCATTGCCATGATTCCTGCCGTATGGGCCGCTGCGGCTCCTGTACCTGTGGCAGTGCCGTATTTATCTCCCGGAACCGCACACGGGATAAGATAGCCCGGAGCTGCAATGTCAGGCTTAACCACTCCAATTCTTGTGTAGCCTCTGCCTGATTCTGCCAGGATGCTGTTATCCAGCTGATTATAGGCAGCTACGGTCAGCGGGCTTATTGCGTTTCCCGGAGAAGTAATAGTAACGTTTGGATCCGGGTTAATAAAGTATGTCTCGTCTGTTATCAGATTTCCTGATGGGAGCCATGCATGAAAGGAGAATGAATCATAATTATTATTTTCCAAATGAAACTGCCAGGTTCCGGGAAACGTGTTTGTGAAACGCAGCAGGATAAGCTGGTCCCCGGTATTCTGCTCGTAAATAATATTGTTTATCCAGACGTTTGTCAGGCTTATATTGAAATTATAATTGATGCAGCCATTGATTGATGGAGGAAATAATCTTGTAACCTCCCGGGAAGGGGAGGTTATGCTGAGGGACAGCTGAGCGGGGGAAGTGCACCAAATTTCTATGAAGAACGTGCTGTCATCGTTTCCCGCATTTAAACTAAAATCACTATAATAAACATCGGATGAAGTGGCATAAAAATAATGTCTTTTTTTGTTTCCTTCATTTCCTGCTGAGATTGAAACCCCAATTCCAGGAAGCTGTGCCAGATAATCTAAATAGCTGCTTAATGGGCCGTTTCCGTCATGTCCTCCCATACTTGAACCAAGAGCAATACAAATAACTATTGGCTTATTTAATTCTATGGAGACAGTAACCAGGTAACGTGCGGCAAGCATAATATCGGATTCCTGAAAACACAGAAGTCCATCCGGTACAAAAAAGAGATCCTTTAAATTCTTTTTGGCATTTTTTAATTTTACGACTACCAGATCAGCTTCCGGGGCAACTCCGCGGAAATTTTGGACATTGTTTAGGGAACCGGCCGCAATACTGGAGATTGCCGTACCATGGCCATTGGTATCAACCGAGGGAACGATCGATAAAGGATTATCCGACTGTAATGCCTTGTTTATCAGATCTCTGTCGTATTCGGAACCATAGGAAAAGCTATCCGGCCGTTCACCGGTTTGGTCGGTCTGATCCCAGATTGACTGAATGCGGGTGGTTCCGTCAGTGTTTTTAAAAGCCTGATGCCGGTAGTCAATACCGGTATCTATAATTCCTATTAATACATCTTTTCCCAACAGAATTAAATCAGGATTGCTCTGAACCGCTGTAATTCCGGATATGTCTAAACTCACTAATGAATTTAGTGTGTAAAGTGTCGGAAAACTGTTGTAAGAATACAGCCCCAAGTTACAGGGGTTCAAAGATTCTACCGGGACATGTTCCAAAGAAAGTCTTTCATTGAGGTAGGTAATATCACTGTCCTTTTGATGTAGTGGAATGAGAACATTATTTACGAACAGATCGTAATAATTATTGTCAAGTATTCTTTCCAAAATCAAGCCCCCCTCTTTGCATTCTGGTGCTATACATATTTATGCAGAGAGAATCTGATTATGAACATTATTAATCATGAGGCAGGGAAGGATAAACTGCTTCTATTCCTTTGATCTTCTTATAAAGCATATCATTGACCGGAACCGTTAATCCGTGCTTAGCTGCCAGACGGCGGACAACACCGGAAAACATTTCCACTTCAGAATACCTGCGGGCCATTCCATCCTGGCGCATGGAGGGAACACTTTCCGGAGAAAGGGTTTTGATCAGATTTATGTAGAAATCCATATCTTCTTCCGTTAAGTGAACCCCTTCCTTTTTTGAAAGCTCAATCACTTCTTTCATGGCCCCGATCAGTGCGTCGTAAGGCTCACCAGGAGCCAGCACTCCGCCGTAATTGGTTTCAAAGGCCATGCAGGTCTGGTTGATTCCCACATTCAGCATGAATTTTCCCCAAAGACGTTTTACAATGTCGGCTTCAACCGTATAGGTTACGCCGGCCCTGTCAAAATAACGGGTTAAGTCATTTAGCCTGGATTCCTGTCCTTCGGTCCTGGTTCCAAGTAAGAGCGTCCCAGGACGGGTGTATGTAAGACTGGAACCAAATCTCATGGCATCCATTCCCTGTGCAATACAATAAAGTACTTTTTCACTGCCGAACCGTTTTGCAATGATCTCCTCGCTGTCGATTCCATTCATGACCGATAGGATCGTGGTATCAGGACCTACGCTGGCCTCCATGGTATCCAGGGCAGAAGAGAGGGCGCCGTATTTGACTGCCACAATCATAAAATCCACTGGCCGGGCGTTTGTACAGTCCTCGATCCGAAAGGAAAAGGGCTTGCCGTTTATGGTGAAGGGCATTTGCTGGTAACGCTCTATTCTTTCGCGGTCCCCAAGAAAGAATAGGTTATCCGGGCCAAGGGAAGCAGTAATCTGGCTGGCGTATAGCATTCCCAAAGCGCCCAGCCCTACAATTGCAGTTGTTTTAGATTGATCGCACATAAAATCTCCTTTCAACTAAGACTTGTTTACGGAATGAGGCACTGGTTCTTATCAAAGCCTCCTGCATTCATGCTGTCCTGATATATTTTTTCCAATTCTTCCAGATGAAAAACCCCTTTAAATACTTTATAGAATTTTTTCGTATCCGCCAGATAGAACATGCTGTTTTCGTCCACATTAATGGCTGCAGTCTGACCGTCGGTGTTAGAAAAATAAATCTGGTAGGTGGTGGCCATGTCAAGAGCTCCGTCAGGAACTTCTTCTAAAGAAAAGCCGTGGAAGAGATCAGCGACCCTTTCTATGGTATCCTTACTCTCGTCAAAGAAGGAATAACAGATGGACCCATAGTAAATGGAAACGGATTCGGTATTTTCTGTGTCAATAGGAATGCCGGTAAGGTTCTTTGCCTCTTTTTTCTGGCTTTGGCATGCGGTAAGAGATAATGTAAGTATGATAAAAAGGAAACAGATTCTTTGTATTTTTCTAATCATAGGAAACCTCTTTTTTAATCTATATTACCATAAGTTCCTAAAAAAGCAAAGAATAGGAAGGGGACCGGTAATTACGTTTGCTTTGTCTGGTAATAATCTGTAAGGATATCAAGATAAGCCTTGGCGTATTTCGGCAGGTAGCGGTTTTTCTGATAGGCAGCTATAAGGGTGTTTTCAATCTTTTCTTTCCCAATGGACAGGCAGACTGAGGATTTAAGTTCTCTGTCATTTAGATAATGATAGTAGCTTTCAGGTGCAAAGGCGGCCCCCAGGCCTTCCATGGCAAGGCGGATGGACATTTCGCTGTTTCTGGTATGAAGGAGAATATTTGGTTCCAGCCCATAATCCTTAAAGAGCTTTAAAGCAAGGCCGCCTGTATTCTGGTCAGGATAGAGAAGAATAAAGGGCTCGTCTGCAAGGAGGCCAAGATCGATCCAGGGATATTGAAAACCCTCTTTTTTTTCTGCCATTTTTACCAGTGGATTTGATCCGGATAGAACGAGAACCATTTCTTCCTTTCCGATTACCTGATAATCCAGGCCGGTGGGAAATTCGTGGACATTGTAAATGGTCACGTCTACGGTATGGTCGGTTAAGGTATGTTCTGCTACAAAGTTGACTTCTTCCATCATGTTGACCGTGACATGGGGATATAGCTTGTGGAAGCTTGAAAGGGTGGGACCGATCAGGCTGTTTCCAAGCATGATGGGAATGGCGATATTTAAACGTCCGTGGTTTTGGTGCATAATATCATCAAATTCCATGTCCCATTCGATTCCGAATTCCACGATTCGTTCGGCATAGTGGATGTAACGCTCTCCGATATAGGTTGGAGAATAGCAGCTTCCAACCCGGTCAAAAAGACGGGCCCCAAGCTGATGCTCTAAGTTTTTTAAATATTTGCTTAAGGATGGCTGGGAGATGAAAAGAGTTTCTGCAGCTTTGCTGATGTTTTTCTGTCTGGCAATGGCCAGAATATATCTTGCTTCCTTTAATTCCATAAATATATCCCCTTCGTGCAGGTGTTAGTGTTCTCCTATAGCTTTAATGCATAGAAAATATAGATTATATGTATTTGACGTACAGTATATCATAAATTATAATAAAAGTATAGACATAAATTAACAGAACTTATAAGTAATAATAAGTTCCTAATAATTGACGTAAAAAGCATGGGGAGGTCCAGATGAAGAAAAGTAGTGCATTTATCATGGTGGTGCCAGGGCTTGTAATACTGGCAGTGTGTCTGTTTTTACCGCTTTTAAGGGTACTGATTCCGTCTTTTCATACCGGAGACTATCCGTTCAGCGCTTATGTGGAATTTTTTCAGGATGAGTATTATCTTAAGATTTTTATGAGGACGGTAAAGGTTGCGTTCATCACTACGGCTGTCTGTATGGCAGCAGGAGTTCCGACCGCATATTTTATCAGCCGGTGCCAGAAGAAGTGGAGAGGGATCTTGCTGTCTGTTTCCATTTTTCCCCTGATGACCAATTCTGTCATCAGAAGCTTTGCCTGGATCAATATTTTAGGAAGCAACGGTATTATTAACCGGTTTCTTATGGCGGCCGGCTTTGTGGAAAAGCCTGCGAAGCTGCTGTACACGGATTTTGCCATTATTATTGGTTCCGTTTACTTATTTCTTCCCCTGATGATCGTTACAGTGGCCGGTGTCATGGAAAATATTGAGGATGACATGATGGAGGCGGCTCTCAGCCTTGGGGCGGACCGGTTCAAGGCTTTTATGAAGGTGATTTTCCCCATAAGTCTTCCCGGAATCATTGTTGGAGGCATTCTGGTGTTTACCGGAACCTTGACGGCCTATACGACGCCTCAGCTGCTTGGCGGCAATAAACATATGGTCCTTGCCACATTCATCTACCAGAGGGCTATGAGTGTGGGAGACTGGAACGGGGCCGCAGTCATTTCCCTGATTATGATCGCCACGACCCTGGCTGTGATCAAAGGTTTAAATGCCCTGTCAGCCAGACTGGACAGAAGAGGAGGAAATCATGCGTAAGAATAAAATGCTGACTGCTTTTGCTGTGGTGGTGTTCCTGTTTTTGGTTCTGCCGCTTGTCATCATCACCGTGACCGCCTTTGGGGAGGGCAGTGCCATCACCTTTCCCATTGATTCTTTCTCTTTTCGGTGGTTTGTCAATGTATTTGCACTAAAGTCCTTCCGGGTTTCCTTCCTGACCAGTTTGGAAATCGCCCTGCTTGCCACCGTGGCTGCCCTGATTGCTGGGATTCCGGCTGCCTATGCTCTGGCTAGGTCCGGCATGAAGGGTAAGGGGATTTTAAAATCCGTATTCCTTTCTCCGACCATTGTGCCTGGAATCGTAATCGGCTTCGTGCTCTACCAGTTTCTGGTTTTGACTTTAAGAGTTCCGGTGTTTGCCGGACTTTTGGCCGGGCACTTTATGGTGACTCTGCCCTATGTGATCCGGGTGGTCGGCTCCAGTCTGGACCAGTTCGATTTTTCGGTGGAAGAGGCGGCCTGGAGTCTGGGGTGCACAAAGACGGGGGCATTTTTCCGTGTGGTACTGCCGAATATCACATCGGGAATCTCCGCTGCCTTTATGCTGGCTTTTATTAACTCCTTTAATAACATTCCGGTTTCCATGTTTCTCTCTGGTCCCGGTGTGTCTACCTTCCCGGCGACTCTCATGGGTTACATCGAATATAATTATGATCCCACCGTATCGGCGGTATCCGTTCTTTTAATGGCCGTAACGGTCCTTATTATGGTAATTGTTGATAAGACACTGGGAATTGCAGCTTTGGCAAAATAGGAGGAGAAACCATGGCGTATATGACACTGCAGGATATTGATGTCTGTTATGATAAGAAGAAACAGATTTTAAAGGGATTGAATTTAGAAGTGCAGGAAGGGGAGCTGGTTTCCCTTTTGGGGCCAAGCGGCTGCGGAAAAACCACGACCCTACGGGTGGTAGCTGGGTTTATAGAGCCGCAGAGTGGGATTTTCGCTCTGGATGGCGCTGACCTCACCAAGGTTCCGGTCCACAAGAGGAATTTTGGAATCGTATTTCAAAGCTATGCCCTGTTTCCTCATTTAAGCGTATATGACAATGTGGCATTTGGGCTTAAGATGAGAAAGCTTGATAAGGCGGAAACTGATAAAAAAGTGGATCAGATCCTGGAGGTCTGCGGTCTTACGGAATTTCGCGGGCGGTTTCCCCAGCAGATGTCCGGCGGACAGAGGCAGAGAGTGGCCCTTGCCAGGGCGTTAGTAATTGAACCAAAGCTTCTTCTCCTCGATGAGCCTTTAAGCAACTTAGATGCAAAGCTGCGCATCAATATGCGTATGGAGATTAAGCGGATCCAGAAAAAGCTTGGCATTACCACTTTATTTGTCACCCATGACCAGGAGGAGTGCTTCTCCATTTCGGATAAGGTGGCGGTTATGAATCAGGGAGTGATCGAACAGTTTGATACGCCGGAAAATATTTATCAAAGGCCAAATACGGAATTTGTTGCCAGATTTATTGGTTTTGAGAATTTTCTTCCTTTAAAGAGACAGGGGGATGTATATAAAACGGAGACCGGCGCAGTATTTAACGTAGAAAACACACACAGGGATGGCGCCTGTACCGGCACCATTCGTCCGGAGGATATCCGGGTGGCGGAAGAAGGACAGGATAATAATATCCTGGAAGGTACGATAGGCGTCCGGACATTTCTTGGTAAGGGCTATCAGTATGAGGTTCTTACCGCAGCCGGAAAGTTCCTGGTAAACAGGCCGGCAGAAGAAGCTTATGAAGAGGGCAGCCGGATCCGCCTTTATCTGCCGGAGTCCAAGCTGATTCTTGTGAATTAAAGGGAATATGCCCAAAGGATATGGGCAGTAATAAGGTAACTGCGGCTGATACAGCCGGTCAATTATAAAAAAGAGAGGATCATGATTATGAAGAAAGTATTGGCATTATCTCTGTGTGCAGCCATTGTACTGACGGGCTGCGGCGGTGCCGGAACTACAGGAACGGCAGGAGAGAGTAAGAGCGGCGCGGAAGAGAAGAAACTGGTGTTATCCACTTACGGCTTAAGCGAAGATATTTCTGAGGAAGAGGTGTACAAGCCCTTTGAGGACCAGTACAACTGCAAGATCGTTACAGAGACAGGTAGTACCAATGAGCGTTATACTAAGCTTTCTGCTGACTCACAAACCACCATTGACGTAATCGAGCTGTCCCAGGCCATGACGGCTAAGGGAATCGAAGAGGGCTTATTTGAACCTCTGGATTTAAGTAAGATCGAGAACAGCCAGTATCTGATCAAAGCGGCAAAGACCATGGCGGACGCCGGACAGGGAATTGCCTATACCATCAACAGCATCGGTATTATGTATGATCCTGAAGCAGTGGGCTTTGAGATTAAAAGCTTTGATGATTTATGGAAGGCAGAGCTGGAAGGAAGCGTTGCCATTCCGGATATCACGACTACCTTTGGTCCTGCCATGGTTTATATGGCAAGCGATTACAAGGGCGTTGATGTGACCAGTGACAATGGAGCGGCCGCATTTGAGGCATTGGAGGAATTAAAGCCAAACCTTGTAAAGACCTATGCAAAGTCTTCGGACTTAATCAATATGTTTACTTCCGGNNGAACTGGCTTACGCATACATCAATTACCGTTTAAGCAAAGAGCTTCAGGACAAAACCACCAAGGCTTTAAACGAAGCACCTACCAACAGCCAGGTGGAGGTTTCCAAGGAAGATTCTGAAAATATGACTTATGGTCCTACGGCAGAGAGTGCAAAGGTGTTAGACTATTCCTTTGTCAATCCGGTTTTAAGCGATTGGATTGATCAGTGGAACCGAACAATCAATAATTAAGGACAGAGGGAAAATGAAGGTTGACTTACTTGTTCAAAATGGATGGGTCTACCGGACATACAGGCAATGCTTTGAAAAAATGGACATTGCGGTTGTAGGGGAAAAGTTTTACGACATTTCCCCTTCCTCCTATTATGGGAACAAAATTCCTTATGAGGCTGAATGTGTGGTGGATGGTACAGGAAAATATTTTATACCGGGACTGATCGATATTCACATGCATATCGAAAGCTCCATGACATATCCGGGAGAGTTTTCCAGGGCGGTCCTGCCCTGGGGAGTCACCTGCGTGGTGGCTGACCCTCACGAGATCGCCAATGTGTTCGGGTTAGAAGGAATAAAAAGCTTTATGGAGCAGGAAACGGAACTGGATATTTACTACGGGATTCCGTCAAGTGTCCCTTCCACCGGAAGCAGTCTGGAAACCTCAGGCGGACAAATCAGGGAAGAGGAGGTCCGGGAGCTGCTAAAAGAGGATAAAGTCATCTGCCTTGGAGAGGTGATGAATGATTCAGACTTAGTCTCCGGAGAAGATACCCTGATCAAACGCATTATCAGGCTGTGTCAAAATGGGGACCGCAGGCTGATGATCGAGGGGCATTGCCCTGCCCTGTCAGGAGAAGCTCTTGCAGGCTTTATCCGGGGCGGCGTGGATGCAGACCATACCCAGCAGACCCCGGAGTCAGTTCTGGAAAAGACGGATATGGGCATGTTTCTGGAGCTTCAGGCAAAATCCCTGACATCTGATGTGGTAGAAACGGTGGTATCCCATGGCCTTTATGAAAATGTGGCTCTTGTAACAGACGATACCATGCCGGATCATCTGGCAAAGGGACATTTAAACCAGATCCTTAAATTGGCTGTGGAGCAGGGAATGCCGCCGGAGAAGGCTGTTTACTGTGCGACCCTTACACCTGCGCGGAGAATGGGGCTCGATGACAGGGGAATGATTGCACCCGGAAAGCTGGCGGATTTTGTTGTGCTTGATGATCTAGTAAGCTTTTGCCCTTCTGCGGTTTATAAAAACGGAAAACAGCATATAAAAAGCCCGGATTCTCCAAAAGCAGTTTTCCCGGACCATTTTTACCAGTCTGTAAAATGCCGCCTGGCTCTGGCTTCCGATTTTAAATTAAACCGGTGTGAGATAAGGAATGGAACAGCGACTGTAAATGTCATGGAGATTCAGGACTTTGGAACAAGGGTCAGGCATGTGAAAAGGGAAATTCCAGTCCGGAACAACTGCATATGCTGGCAGGAGGCAGGACTTTCCCTGGCAGTGGTATTTGAGCGCTACGGAACGTCAGGAGATGTTGCCTATGGACTTGTGGAACATGCCTTTAAGTCACCTGGTGCGGTGGCAACCACCTGGAGTCATGACAGCCATAATCTGCTGGTGCTTGGAAATTCGGTGGAGGATATGGTGCTTGCACAGAACCGGGTGGTTCATATGCAGGGCGGTTATGTGACGGCCCGGGGAGGCAAAATCACAGCTTCTGCAGCCCTTCCCGTAGGCGGAATCCTCTCCGACGGAAGTCTTCCGAAGCTTTCGGAGGAACTGGCTGAGGTTCGGGAGGAAATCGGGGCTATGGGGTATGTGAACAGCAATGTCATCATGTCCATTTCCACCCTGACCCTACTGGTTTCCCCGGAATTAAAGATAAGTGACAAAGGCCTGTTTGATGTAAAGACAAAGCAAAGGGTTCCTTTGGTGGAAAAATACGAGTCTTAAAAAGAAATAATACAGAGACAGCCAAAGGGTGAGCGGGCAGTAATAAGGAAAAGGTTGATAAATGTGAGAACGATAATCATAAATGTAACTGTGGTAACAATGAATGAACAGAGGGATATTCACGATCCTGGTTTTGTGATGTTCGAAAATGATATCATCACAGCAGTGGGAGGCATGAATGATTTACCGGAAGAAGCCTGGCATTCGGATACGGTGACAGTGGATGGAAAGAACGGCATCCTGATGCCGGGAATGGTGAATCTTCATACGCATATGGGGATGATCCCTTTCCGTGGTCTTGGGGATGACTGCAAGGACCGGCTCCGGGTATTTTTGCTTCCAATGGAGCAAAAGGCAATGGATGAAGAGCTTGTATACCTGTCTTCCCGTTACGCGGCAGGAGAGATGCTCCTTGGCGGCGTGACCACAGCTCTTGATATGTATTACTTTGAGGAAGAAGCTGCAAAGGCCATGGATGAGATGGGGATGAGAGGGATCGCAGGGCAGACAGTGATGGAAGAAGGTGCCTGCGACTTCAGTGATCCTTATCAGGCATTGGCTTATGGGGAAAAATTGATAAAAAAATATCAGTCCCATCCCCGAATATCAGCCTGCATTGCTCCTCATGGAACCAATACCTGTGGAAAAACCCTGCTTTCGGAAGCCTACCGTCTGGATTCATCCTTAAAGGTTCCTTTTACTTTACATACGGCGGAAATGGATTATGAAATGGATTATTTCCGGAAGGAATACGGCATGTCCCCGGTTCAGTATTTGGACAGCATCGGGGTATTGGGAAAAGAGACTCTGGCAGCTCACTGCATTCATATGGCTGAAGAGGATCTTTTGCTTTTAAAGGAACGGGAAGCAAGGGTTGCCCACTGCATCGGCTCCAATACAAAGGCGGCAAAGGGTGTGGCACCGGTAAGTTCCATGCTTCGGATGGGAATTCCGGTTGGCCTTGGAACGGATGGACCTGCCAGTGGAAATACTCTCGATATATTTACGCAAATGAAGCTTTGTGCTGATTTTCATAAAAATGAAACCAGAGACCGGAGCGCATTTCCGGCGGAAACCATTGTATCAATGGCTACGGATCTGGGAACAAAGGCCCTTGGCCTTTATGATCATACAGGTTCCTTGGAACAGGGAAAGCAGGCGGATCTGGTTCTGGTTGAAACCCGCTCTGCAAACATGTTTCCGGTTTACAATCCCTATTCCGCCCTTGTTTACAGCGCCAATCCTTCCAATGTGGAGGCTGTATACGTTGCTGGGGAATGTGTCGTGAAGGATAAGAAGCTTGTAAAGGCAGATATGGCAGAAATCAGGAAAATGCTTATAAAGAAAATGAAAAAAACGGATTTTGGAATGTATATGGAAAAAATGGGTAATATTTATTAAAGAAAGGGTTTGCAGGGTGATTATAATAAATCCATCTGAGGAATATTATAAACAGAGGTTTTAATTATAAATCCGCCGGTTGTTATTTATTTAGAAATAATTGACAACCATATTGCCCTGTGGTAAACTGTATCAGTACAAATACGCGCCGATACTTGGTATTTCGGATACTCCAACCAATACTTGGTATGAGGTGAGACTTTAAGACTAAAGGAGGAAATCAACATGATTTCAAAGGAAAAGAAAGCAGCTATCATCGCTGAATTTGGCAGAAAAGCCGGCGACACAGGTTCACCAGAAGTACAGATCGCAATTCTGACAGAAAGAATTACAGAATTAACGGATCATCTTCAGAAGAACCCAAAAGATCATCATTCCAGAAGAGGACTTCTGATGATGGTTGGCCAGAGAAGGGGTCTTCTTGATTACTTAAAGAAGACGGACTTAGAAGGCTATCGTTCATTGATCGAGAAGTTGGGAATCAGAAAATAATAAACCATTTAGGGTGGAGGACATCTCCACCCTATCTGTCTATTAGGAAAAGAATATTAAAAGTAGAAGCATTCCCCGAGACCGCTGATGTGCGCGTAATAAGCAGAGCCAAGAGGCGGGAAGGGGTCACGGATATGCTTGCATATCCGTGACCCCTTCCAGTCTCTTGGCGAGCA
>DFCS01000023.1:0-90848 GCA_002367105.1 Hungatella sp. UBA3048 | reverse complement strand
AACCGCGAATGAGGGACTGAAAGTCCCGAATTTGCGGTTGCGGATTCTGCCAAAGGCAGAATCTGCTTATGCCCCAGCGGGCCGCATAATCAAACTCATTTTTTCATTATTGCGCGCAGATCAGTAGTTTCGGCGTCTTCTACTGTTAATATAAATATTAATTAGTAAAAGGAGATACCAGTATGTACAAGAGTTATAGTATGGAACTGGCCGGCAGAACATTAACCGTTGATGTCGGCAGAGTAGCAAAGCAGGCAAACGGCGCGGCTCTCATGCACTATGGCGATACCGTAGTATTAGCAACCGCAACTGCTTCTGACAAACCAAGAGACGGAATCGATTTCTTCCCACTGAGCGTAGAATACGAAGAAAAATTATACGCCGTAGGAAAGATCCCAGGCGGCTTCAACAAAAGAGAGGGAAAAGCATCTGAGAATGCAATTTTGACCTCCCGTGTCATTGACCGTCCTATGAGACCTTTGTTTCCAAAAGATTACCGTAACGATGTAACTTTAGATAACATCGTTATGTCCGTAGACCAGGACTGCAGTCCGGAGCTGACAGCGATGTTAGGTTCAGCCATTTCAACCTGCATTTCCGATATTCCTTTTGACGGACCCTGTGCTTCCACCCAGGTGGGACTTGTAGACGGAGAATTCGTCATCAATCCGACCCAGGCTCAGAAGCAGGTTTCCGACATGGCACTTACGGTTGCATCAACAAGAGAAAAAGTCATCATGATCGAGGCCGGAGCCAATGAGGTGCCGGAAGATAAGATGATCGAGGCCATTTTCAGGGCTCATGAAGTAAACCAGGAAATCATCAAATTCATTGACACCATCGTAGCAGAGTGCGGAAAGCCGAAGCACCAGTATACCAGCTGTGCAGTGCCGGAAGAGTTATTTGCTGCCATCAGGGAAATCGTTACTCCTGAGGAGATGGAAGTTGCCGTATTTACCGATGAAAAGCAGATAAGAGAAGAAAACATCCGCAACATCACCGCAAAACTGGAAGAAGCCTTTGCAGAAAAAGCAGAATGGCTGTCAGTGCTTGGAGAAGCCATTTACCAGTACCAGAAAAAGACTGTCCGCAAGATGATCTTAAAAGATCATAAGCGTCCTGACGGCCGTGCCATGGATCAGATCCGTCATCTGGCAGCAGAAATTGATATGCTTCCAAGAGTTCATGGCTCTGCTATGTTCACCCGCGGCCAGACTCAGATTTTAAATATTTGTACCTTGGCTCCACTGTCTGAAAGCCAGAGATTAGACGGCATTGATGATATGGAAACCTCCAAGAGATATATGCACCACTACAATTTCCCGTCCTTCTCCGTAGGAGAGACAAGGCCTTCCAGAGGACCGGGACGCCGGGAGATCGGCCATGGTGCCCTGGCAGAGAGAGCATTGATTCCGGTTCTTCCGTCTGAGGAAGAATTTCCATATGCGATCCGTACCGTTTCCGAGACCATGGAATCCAATGGATCTACCTCTCAGGCAAGCATCTGTTCCTCATCCATGTCCTTAATGGCTGCCGGTGTTCCCATTAAATCGGCGGTTGCAGGTATTTCCTGCGGACTTGTAACCGGAGATTCCGATGACGATTACATCGTCTTAACCGATATTCAGGGGCTGGAAGATTTCTTCGGCGATATGGACTTTAAGGTAGGAGGTACCCATAAGGGTATCACTGCAATCCAGATGGATATTAAGATCCACGGCCTTACAAGACCGATCATTGAGGAAGCCATCCGCACCACCAGAGAGGCAAGGCTTTACATTCTTGATGAGGTTATGGCAAAGGCAATTGCTGAACCGCGTAAGGAAGTAGGCAAGTATGCTCCGAAGATCGACCAGATTTCCATTGATCCTCAGAAGATCGGCGATGTGGTAGGAAAGCAGGGGAAAGTGATCAATAAGATCATCGAAGAAACCGGCGTAAAGATCGATATTAACGATGACGGTAATGTATCCGTATGCGGAACCGATCAGTCCATGATCGACCGTGCGATCCAGATCATTAAGAGCATTGTTACGGAAATCCAAGCAGGACAGATTTTCAATGGCAAGGTTGTCAGAATCATGAACTTTGGTGCTTTCGTAGAACTGGCTCCCAATAAAGATGGTATGGTACACATTTCCAAGCTGTCAGATAAGAGAGTGGCAAAGGTTGAAGATGTCGTCAACATCGGTGATGAAGTAACCGTTAAGGTAATGGAAGTAGACAAGATGGGCAGAATCAACTTAAGCATGAAGCCGGGAGATCTGGCTGCAAAGACAGAAGAGAAAAAAGCTGAAAAAGAAACAGGATCAAAAGAAGCAGAATAAAACAGCTATGCCTTGTGGCAGACAGCAGATAGGCCAATATCCGTCTGCTGTCTGTTTTATTATGTTAATGCAGGTTAGGAACGGGGGAAGGAGTATATCATGGAAAAACAGACGCTGGCAGAAATTGCCGCCCAAAAATTATTGCAGATCATACAGGAAGAAGGATACACTGCAGGAGACAAAATGCCTACCGAGGCGGAACTGTCTGAAGTTCTTGGGGTAGGGCGTAATACGGTCCGTGAGGCCTTAAGAATCCTGATGTCCCGAAATATTGTCACCATCCGTCAGGGCTCGGGGACCTTTCTGTCGGATAAAAATGGTGTGGCCGATGATCCTCTGGGATTTACCATGATAGAAGACAGAAGAAAGCTGACAGAGGATCTGATCCAGATCCGGGTTATGCTGGAGCCGCCGATTGCAGCCCTGGCGGCACAGAATGCGGACCAGGAAGATATCCTCTGCCTGGAACAGATTCTTCTGGAACTGGAAAAGAAGATGGAGAACAGGGAGGATTATTCGGAAAAGGATTCCCAGTTCCATGCCCAGATTGCCAACTGCAGCCATAATCTGGTCATAGCAAACCTGGTACCTGTCATTACCGACGGGGTCCGGGTCTTTGCCGGTTCGGTCCGGGAGACCGAATATGCCCAGACGTTATTGTCCCATCGCAGAATTTATGAGGCGATCAGGGACCGGAAGCCTGTGGAGGCACAGCAGGCAATGTATTTCCACTTAATGTACAACGACAACCGCTATAAGGAAGAAGACCGGCAAAGAACCTGATTAACCCATGGTCTGAAATCCTATATTAAGAAATAAGGCATATATTCATGGGATGAGTATATGCCTTATTTTTTACTTTTTCTTGACTTATTCCAGCGAATGTGATAAAAATAGAATATATTTGTAGGATGAATATTCGCCCTATAGTGTTTATTTATTTCTGGAGGTCAAAAATATTGAAACAATTATATGATGTACTAATTATCGGAGGCGGGGTCATTGGAAGTGCAATTGCCAGAGAAATGTCCAGATATCGCTTAAAAATAGGCGTTTTGGAAAAGAACCTGGATGTCTGCTGTGAGACGAGCGGGCGTAATTCCGGGGTGATCCACGGAGGATTCGCGTATGACACCGGTTCTCTAAAAGCGAAACTGTGTGTGGAAGGCAATCAAATCATGGGACAACTTTCCGAAGAACTGGATTTTCCTTTTGAACGTTGCGGAAAGGTACTGGTAGGTAACACACCGGAGGATCAGGAAGCGCTGGAACGGACCATGAAGCAGGGCAAAGCCAATGGTGTAAATGGGATGGAGCTGATCGGAAAAGAGCGGCTTCATGAACTGGTGCCTGCTGTTGTAGGGGAATTTGCCATGTATTCTGCTGAAAGCGGAATCGTAGATCCTTTCGGATATACAGTTGCCCTGGCTGAGAATGCCGCAGAAAATGGTGTGGATTATTTCTTTGACCGCGAGGTGACAGCCATTGAAAGAGATGGGGATTCCAATTATGTGATCACCACATCAGGCGGAACCTTTTACAGCCGCTGGGTAGTGAACAGTGCCGGCTTAGGCTGCGGGAAAATATCAGAGCTGCTTGGTATGGGCGGATATAAGATCATAGGTTCCAAGGGAGATTACATCATTCTGGATAAAAGGACCGGTCCTTTGCTTCCCATGCCGGTTTACCCGGTTCCCAGCAATACTTATATGGGGATCCATGTGACGAATACGACAGACGGCAATGTGATCGTCGGGCCCAATGCGGATCTGACAAGGAATTTTACATATTATGGCGTATCCCAGGAAAATATGGACTATTTAGCAAGGAGTGCCTCTGACTTATGGCCCTGCATCCATAAAAAGGATTATATCCGTAATTATTCCGGAATCCTTCCCAAATGGGTGGATGAGAATGGAGCAATCCAGGACTTTAAAATTGAAGTGCAGGATATGACAGCGCCGCGAGCCATCAATCTGATAGGCATAGAATCTCCCGGACTGACTGCGGCTGTCCCGATTGCCCGCTATGCGGTCGGGCTCATGGCAGAGAGGGAAACGCTTGCCCTTAACTCCTCCTTTAATCCCATACGCAAAGGTGTTGTGCGGTTTGCGGAGCTTTCAAAAGAAGAGCAGAACCTTAAAATTCTGGAAAATCCCGAATACGGAGAGGTGATCTGCCGTTGTGAAAAAGTGACTAAGGCTGAGATCCTCCAGGCTATCCATAATCCTCTGGGAGTTGATACCTTAACTGGGATTAAGTATAGAACACGCTCGATGATGGGGCGCTGCCAGGGCGGTTACTGCCAGATGCGCATTGCACAGCTGCTGGAGCAGGAACTGGGGAAAAAAGAAGATCAGATCCAATATGCCAGAAAAGGTTCTAATATGTTCTTTGGCAAAGTACGGCAGGAGGTGGAGTCATGAATGCAGAACGAAAAGAGATCCAGATAGAACAGGTGGATGTTGTGATTGTAGGCGGAGGACCTGCCGGGCTTGCAGCAGCGGCAAAACTTTACCGACGTGGAGTTTTCAACCTGCTGATCATAGAGCGGGAAAAGCAGCTGGGAGGCATCCTGCGTCAATGCATTCACGACGGATTCGGACTGACCCGATTTCAGACTGCCTTAAGCGGTCCTGAATATGCACAGCGTTTCATTGACACAATAGAAGAACTGAATATTCCTTACATAACAGATGCAACGGTACTGGAGGTGACCCGTGAAAGAGAAGTGACGGCAGTTTCCAGGGAAGGCATGAGAACCTGGCAGGCAAAGGCAGTGATCCTGACCATGGGCTGCCGGGAGCGGACAAGGGGAGCTATTGGAATTCCGGGTGAGCGGCCTGCGGGCGTATTTACAGCCGGAGTTGCACAGGCTTATATGAATCTCTTTAATACCATGCCGGCTAAGGAAGCGGTAATACTGGGCTCCGGAGATATCGGCATGATTATGGCCCGCCGGCTTACTCTGGAAGGCGCTCATGTAAAGGCTGTATTTGAAATCCAGCCTTATCCCAGCGGATTGCCGCGCAATATTGAACAGTGTCTTAATGATTATGACATACCACTGTATTTAAGCCATGGAATAACCGCAATTCATGGAAATACCAGGCTTACCGGCGTCACGGTATCTCAGGTTGATGAGAATTTTATGCCCATCCCAGGAACAGAAAAAGAGTACCAGTGTGATACGCTCATTCTTTCCGTCGGCCTGATTCCGGAGAATGAACTATCTCTGGATGCGGGAGTTATCTTAGATGAACGGACCAGGGGAGCCCTTGTAGACGAATATTTCCAGACTGATGCAGAAGGGATCTTTGCCGCAGGAAACGTCCTTCATGTACATGACCTGGTTGATTTTGTCTCGATCGAGGCGGAGAGTCTGGCCGATTCCGTGGCGGAATACGTAAAGGAGGGAAGTCTCAAGCCGGCTGCCATTGCGATTAAAGCTGACTGCAATATCGGGTATACGGTACCTCAAAGAGTCAGCGGAACGAAAGAATTTACGTTGTCCTTAAGGGTAAAAAGACCAATGAAGGACTGCCGCATTGTTGTGCGCCAGGCTGGGAAGGAAGTGGCAGCTAAAAAGATGAAAAAAGCCATACCCGCAGAAATGATCCGCTTTGTTATTTCACATGAAAAGCTGGTATCCGGCTCAGATTTGGAGGTGTGCGTAGAATGATGAAGGAATTTACCTGTATTATCTGTCCGAACGGGTGCGAAATAAGCGCAGATATAGAAATAAAAGAGGGCAGCGGCAGCCTGATACGGTCCATAGATGGTGCCCTCTGCCCCAGAGGTGAGATTTATGTGAAGCAGGAACTGATCGATCCCCGCCGTAATATTGCAACTTCAGTTCTGGTAAAAGGAGGAATTCTGCCATTAGCCAGCGTACGTCTGACGAACCCGATCCCAAAAGCCAGAATCTTTGATGCCATGGAAGAGATAAAGAAGTGCAGTCTTAAAGCACCTGTGGCAGCCGGAACGGTTATCGTAAAAAATATTTTTGGATATGATGCAGATGTGATTGTGACAAAATCTGTGCCGGCCGGCGAACTGCAGAAATAATTAAGATCCGGCAATAGATAGCAGCCGTAAAACGTTCTGTTTTACGGCTCCTTATGGTATCAAAATATAGTACCGATCCGTCAGATGAAATAATCGGGAAATTCTTTTTTTAGTATGGTCTGATCTGCCAGTGCGGTGGATATGTGCCGGATCATGGCTTCAGAAGCCTTTTTCTTATCCTTGTCCATGATGGCTTTGCAGATGGCGGAGTGATCGCTGATGACACGGTCTGATACATTGATCTGATAACTCAGCTTACGCTGCCTGTCAAAGTGAGGCATGATGGTCTGCATGGTGTCATAGATAAAGGTCATACCGCATATATCATAAAATTCTTTATGGAAAGCAATATCCAGAGTCAGAAATTTCTCGAAGTTCTCCCTCGGTCCGTTGGATGCGTAATCTTTTTGAAGCGTTATATAATCATATAAGTTATCCAGGTGCTCCTGGGTGATAAAATCACAGCTCATTTCTGCCAGCGGCCCCTCAATCATCTTCCTCATGGTACATACCTGTTCCACGATATTACTATCGATCAAAGAAACAAAAATCCCCTTTTGAGGATAGCTTTCGATCAAATGGCCATTGGTCAGAGAAAGAATGGCTTCTCTGACGGGAGTCCGGCTGATGTTTAATTCTTTTGAGATTTCTATATCAGAGATTTTTTGTCCCGGCGTGAATTCCAGGTTGATAATCTGGTCCAAAAGAAACCGAAGGGCATATTCACGTGCAGACTCTCCCGGGTTTTGGGTAAACTTTTTCGTCATTTCAGCGCTCCTTTGCGTTATAGCTATGTCACGGAAAGATTCGGACATGGATATTTTAAATTGATATCAATATATTACTTTCAAGAAAAATTAGCACAATAGATACAGTATACAGGACAAGTTATGTTTTTACCATGGATGAAAATAATAAATATAAATAAAAAATTATACTATTATCACATGAAAAATGATTATTATCGTTAAAGTGCATAAAAAACTGAGGTTTTAAATGGATAAAAGAAACAAAATCCTTGTTAAAAAAATATTTATTATTGCTTTTCAAACACTGCTATAGTATACTAACGCCATGAAAATATATTACTGCTGAATTAATATATTTCTAAATCGATTTAATTGAACTCATAATTCGTAAGAGGAGGATTAAAACATGAGAAGGATGAAAAAAGTTTTATGCATGGCAATGGCGGTTGGTATGACTGTCTCATCCCTGGCCGGCTGCGGCAGCAGTACATCAGGTGCAGCGAAAGCTCCGGCTTCAGGTGAAACGAAGGCAGGAGCCCAGTCAACGGCTACCGGTGCTCCGATCAAGGTGGGAGTATCCAACATGGTAACCGGCCCTATGGCAGCCGGCGGGCTTCGTATGAAGCAGGCCGTAACCATGGCGTTTGAAGAAATCAATGCCAAAGGCGGAGTGCTGGGAGGAAGACCTTTGGAGATGGTTCTGGTTGATGACACAGGGACTCCCACAGGTGCGGTAAATGCAGTCAATAAGATCCTTGGCGAAAATGTTTCGGTAGCGATCGGACCTCATACTTCTCCCATGGCATCTGCAACTCAGGAGTTATATCGGAAGGCAGGAGTTCCTTTTATCAGCGCTGCTACCTCACCAAAGCTTTTAGATGCACAGAATCCATACTTTTTCCGTATATCCGTTTCTGATGGAGCCGTTGGACCGGCTATGGTGGAGTTTGCCAAGGACCAGTTTGGTGCTGCAAAGGTTGGAGCTCTCTATGATACAGACGATTACGGTGTAGCGGCTGACAATGCCACAAAACTGTATTGCGAAAAGAATGGGATTGAGTATTACTCAGAAGGCTTTACATCTGGCGATAAGGACTTAACATCACAGCTTTCCAAAATAAAAGGCTGGGGACCTGATGTTATCTTTGATTTTTCCCATGACGCAGAGGCGGCTTTGATTGTCCGTCAGCTGGACGAGCTTGGTATGGGAGAGCTTCCTCATGTCGGACCTAATGCTCTGGCACAGTCCCAGACCTATGATTTATGCGATGCAAAACAGCTGGAAGGTACTTTTGCATCTACAGATTTCTACGCTGACCAGACCAATGAGACCATGAAGAAATTCTTAGATGATTTTAAGACACGATGGGGAGCTGACGTGGAACGTTATGCAGCTATGTATTATACTGCTGCTTACTTAACAGCCGATGCCATTGAACGGGCAGGCTCTGATAAACCGGAAGATATTCGCAAGGCTCTTTCTGAAACAAAAGATTTTAATGCTGTATTTGGAAAGCTCAACTGCTCTGAGCAGGGAGAGATGAATACGAACCTTTATATTCTGGAGTTTAACGGAGAAAAGAATATGTCTGTATCCAAGCAGGTATCCTTAGACTGATTATAAAAGGGAATAAACGGCACCCGGCGGCTTAAAACAGCTGCCGGGTGCAAATAACGAGGAGGTACTACATATGCAGGTATTTGTACAGCTGCTCATTACCGGTATTGCCATGGGTTTTATCTATGCTCTGGTTGGTATTGAGTACACTCTTATCTGGAACGCAACAGGATTACTCAATTTCAGCCATGATAAGTTCATCTTATTCGGAGCTTATATGTTTGCCGGAACCTATGTGCTGGGTCTTGGCCTTCCGCCGATACTGGCAATTCTTTTCACGATTCTCACCATGTTTTTATTAGGAATTGTCAGTGCGTTTGTAATTTTTAATCCGCTCAGCAAGCTTTCCACCAATTTATTCGCAGTGATCGGAACCGTTATCCTTGGCAGGATCATGATAGAGTCGGTCCGCCTGATCTGGGGGCCTCTTCCCTTTACACTGGATAATTTCATGAGAGGATCCATTCACTTTGGCTCTGTGGTAGTCTCAAAATCCCATTTGGTGATTATTGTGGTATGTTCCTTAATTACCGCTGGCCTTCAGGTTTTCTTTAAAGCAACCAAGACCGGAAAAGCCATGCGTTGTGTATCGGAAAATAAAACGGCAGCATCCTTAATGGGAATCAATGTTCCCATGAACATCGCTTTTACCATTGGTTTATCAGCGATTGTCTGCGCCACCATCGGAATCCTGGTAATTCCTATCTTCAATGTGGAACTTCAAATGTCATCCATGATCGGATTAAAAGGATTTGCCTCCGGAGTCATCGGCGGTTTTGGCTACCTTCCAGGGGCAATTGTGGGCGGTATCCTTCTGGGAGTGGTTGAAATCTTTGGAAGTATGCTGATTCCGTCTGTTTATAAAGACTGTTTGTCATTTGTACTGTTAATCATTTTCTTGCTGGTAAGACCGTCAGGAATTCTGGGAAATAAGAGATAAGGGAGGAGGAAAGCAATGAAAATAAATAAAACATCAGCATTAATTGCAGCAGCAGCCATTGCTCTGGCAGCGATCCTACCCATGTTTATTTCCAATAACTATCATCTGAATCTGATGATCCAGGTATTAATTAATATCATTATAGTAGTGGGTCTTAATTTCATAACCGGCCTTACCGGTCAGATGAATCTGGGAACTGCCGGTATATTCTCTATGGGAGCATATACGTCTTCCCTGCTGGCAACAAGACTTGGGATCAATCCAT
Source organism: Hungatella sp. UBA3048 (assembly GCA_002367105.1). Taxonomy (GTDB): domain Bacteria; phylum Bacillota; class Clostridia; order Lachnospirales; family Lachnospiraceae; genus Lacrimispora. The sequence goes on along the minus strand of DFCS01000023.1, from coordinate 80,881 downwards.
GGATTTGCTTAATCGCAGCCGTGTGCATGGGATTTTTAATAGGAATGGGTCTTGGCTATCCTTCCTTAAGGGTATCCGGAGTTTATCTGGCCCTTACTACCATAGGTTTTTCTGAAATCGTCCGTATATTGATGACGAATTTGACAGGCTTAACAGGAGGAGCATTGGGCGTAACGGGAATTCCCCCATTTTCTATCCTGGGCCATAAATTCCAGACCAATAAAGAGGTTTACTATCTTTATCTGGTCATAGCGGTCATTCTTATCTTTAACGCTTATAGGATTGTTAATTCCAAATGGGGACGGGCTTTCCTGGCGGTTAAGGATAATCCGGATGCGGTGGAAGCAGGAGGGATCAACATTGCATCCATTAAGATTTTAGCGTTTACCCTTGCAGCCGTTTATGCAACCGTGGCAGGAAGCCTTTATGCCCATTACGTTGGTTTCATCAATCCAAGTGCATATAACCTGGAGTATTCCATTAACTACGTAGTAATGCTGGTTATCGGAGGGATCGGCTCTGTGCCAGGCAATGTGCTCGGTGCGATTCTGGTTACTTTAGTGCCGGAATTTTTAAGATTCATGGAAAATTACTACTGGCTGGTATTTTCAATCATCACTCTGCTGTTTGTTATCTTTATGCCAAATGGGATCGTTTCTCTATTTAAGGGAAAGAAGAAGGCAGCAAAAGCAGGGAAAGGAGCGCAGGCAAATGGCAGATAACAGAGAAGGAAAATCTATTTTAACCCTGAAACATGTAACAAAACGCTTTTCCGGTCTGGTTGCGGTAAATGATCTGTCTCTGGATATGAAGGAACGTACCATTCATGCTTTGATCGGACCAAACGGAGCCGGCAAGTCAACTGCTATCAATATGATCACCGGCCTTCTGCCCTTAACAGAGGGTGAGATCTACCATGAGGATACGAAAATAAGCGGTATGAGTGCCCATCAGATCGCCCAGACCAGCTGCAGCCGGACCTTCCAGAATTTAAAGTTATACCGTTCCATGACAGTGAAAGAAAACTTAATGATGGGAAATATGTCAGACCGGAAGCAGGGCTTTGTGCCTTTTCTGTTTGATATTAAGAACGCATACAGGGAAGAGAAGCTGATGAATGAAAAGGCAGATCAGATCCTGGAGTTTATGGGATTAAAGGATCTGGCAGAAGAGTATCCATCCAATATGCCTTACGGAAAACAGAAACTTACGGAGCTTGCCAGGTCTCTCATGTCAGATCCAAGACTTCTGTTCTTAGATGAGCCTGCCGCAGGACTCAATCCTTCCGAACGTGTGGAATTTGTAAATATTATGCTGAAGGTATTTGATTCCGGCATTGATATTTTCCTCATTGAGCACAATATGGATGTTATCATGAATATCAGCAATTATATTACCGTTATTAACTTCGGCGCTAAAATTGCCGAAGGCACACCGGAAGAAATACAGCAGGATCCGCTGGTAATAAAAGCGTATTTAGGCGACCGGTATAAACAGAATATGGCAAGGGGGGCTTCAAATGCTTAAAGTAAATGGCATTGACGTATATTATGGCAAGGTTCAGGCTCTGTTTGACGTATCCATTGAAGTGGGTAACCGGGAGATCGTATCCATCATCGGAGCCAACGGGGCAGGAAAAACTACCCTGATGAAATCCATCATGGGAATCAATAAACCGAAAAACGGCACGATCGAATACAACGGCCAGGTCATAAGCGGCCTTCCTCCCCATAAGGTGGTAAGTAAAAAGATTGTTTATATCCCTGAGGGCCGTGAAATTTTCCCCAATATGACTGTTCAGGAAAATCTGGAAATGGGCGCTTATTCTGTAAAGTTATCAAAGGCGGAGATGGAGCGTCATCTGGAAGAACAATACGATATTTTTCCGAGGCTTAAGGAACGGGCAAAACAAAAAGCCGGTTCCATGTCAGGAGGCGAGCAGCAGATGCTAGCCATAGCAAGAGGGCTTATGTCAGATCCTGAGCTTTTGATGCTTGATGAGCCAAGCCTTGGTCTTGCACCAGTCATTGTTGATGACATGTTTGATGTAATTGTCCGCGTAAATAAGGTGAGAAATATACCGATTGCTATCGTGGAGCAGAATGCATTTATGGCCATGTCCATATCTGACAGGACCTATGTATTGGAAGTGGGCAATCTTGTTACCCATGGAGAAAGCAAGGCACTGATGGATTCTGATGAAATTAAAAAAGCTTATCTGGGAGGCTGACGGCCTCCCACTGTTTACATAATGAATGGAGGTAAAAGAAATTGCGCGCTATTTATTTAGAAGAACCGTGGAAGGTTGCATGTATTGACAATGAAAAACCAGAGCCAAAGGAAGGGCAGGCACTAATTAAAGTACGGGCAGCAGGTATCTGCGGAAGTGATATCGGTGCTTACCGGGGAACCAATCCTCTGGTATCCTATCCAAGGATTATCGGCCATGAGGTTGTGGGAGAGGTAATATCCATTCCGGAGGACAACAGAAAAGGAATTAAGAAAGGAGACCATGTGATCGTAGATCCCTATCTCTTTTGCGGAAAGTGCTACCCCTGTTCCATTGGACGAACCAATTGCTGTACCGATTTAAAGGTACTTGGCGTCCATGTGGAGGGAGGAATGTCCGACTATATAGTACATCCGGCTGATATGCTGTGGAAGCTTCCGGAAGATATGCCATGGGATATTGCACCGATGGCAGAGCCCCTTACCATTGCCTTACATGGCATTCACAGAGGCGGTTTAAAGAAAGGGGAGCATGTGGCGATCATAGGGGCAGGACCCATCGGTCTTCTGGCAGCCATGTCAGCTCTGGCTTATGAGGCAGAGCCAATTGTCATTGACGTTGTGGCAGAGCGCCTTTCTTTTGCAAAAGAGCTGGGAGTAAAATATACCATTCATTCAGCAGAAGAAAATCTGAAAGAAAAGGTATTAGAATATACCAATGGCCGCTTGGCAGAGCTTGTTATGGAATGTTCCGGCGCAAATCCGGCAGTCCGTTCTTCCCTTGACATTACAGCGAACGCAGGCCGGATCACGCTTACCGGCTGGCCCAAAAAAGAAACTCCGCTCCCTACCGATATGATCACCAGAAAGGAAATTGATATCCGCGGTGCCCGTACCAGTGCCAATGAATTTGAAGAAGCCATTGAGCTGATCCATTCAGGCAGGGTAGATGTGAGGAAAATACTGACCAAAACCGTTACGATGGAAGAAACCCCGGCAGTGATCGCTGATATTGAACAAAATTCCGGTAACTATATGAAAGTAAACGTGATTCTGTGACGGAAGACAGGGGAAAAGCCATACAGAAAAAAATGATGATTGACAAATAAAGCATTAGAACGTATAATTGTCTGGATCGAAGACATAAGTATCTGATTTACAATTAAATATGCTTCATTAAGAGGGAGTAGTTTTAATGCATCATCAACATCCTGACTGACAAAGGGCAGTCTGGTGGTGCATGCCAGACAATGGTTACCAGACTTTTAATGTATTTATTCTGAACATTTAATATTTTTCAGAATAAGTGCATTAAAAGTCTTTTTCTTTTTCTTTTTGGGGCAATAATAAATCAGAGAGATCAAACAGTACATGTTGATGCAGGCTGTCCGTATGGGCAGCAGAATGGAGGAAAGTTTGAAAGACTGGTATCAGAAAACAGAAGAAGAAGTTTTAGAAGCGCTTCATACATCAAAGGAAGGCTTAAGTGCAACAGAAGCAGCCGGACTTCTTGCCAGCAAGGGAGAAAATATTCTGGAGGAGGGAAAGAAAAAAAGCACCCTTCAAGTATTTGCCGAGCAGTTCCGTGATCTGCTGGTGGTCATTCTGATTGCAGCGGCTGTCATTTCCATGCTTTCAGGAAATGCAGAAAGTACGATCGTTATCGTAGCGGTCATTGTGTTAAATGCGGTTCTTGGAACCGTTCAGCATGAAAAGGCCCAGAAATCCCTGGCAAGCTTAAAATCCTTATCGTCACCAACTGCCAAAGTGATCCGGGATGGACAAAAGGCTGAGATCGCTTCCAAAGGCGTGGTTCCCGGAGATATCCTGCTTCTGGAAGCCGGAGATATGGTAGTGGTTGATGGACGGATTCTTAACAATTATTCCCTTCAGGTAAACGAAAGCTCCTTAACCGGCGAATCTACCAATGTGGATAAGGAAGACGGGTCTCTTGATGCAGAAGCGCCTCTGGCAGACCGGACCAATATGGTTTATTCCGGAAGCCTGGTTACTTACGGCAGAGCGGTTGTCGCTGTCACCGGAACAGGAATGGATACGGAGATCGGAAAGATCGCCAGCCTGATGAATGCGACTAAGGAGAAAAAAACACCTTTGCAGGTCAGTCTGGATCAGTTTTCCAGCCGGCTTGCCATGGTCATCATGGTAATCTGTGCCCTGGTGTTCCTGTTAAGCATTTATCGTAAAATGCCCCTTTTAGACTCCCTGATGTTTGCTGTGGCTCTTGCAGTTGCTGCAATTCCGGAGGCCTTAAGTTCCATTGTAACCATTGTACAGGCAATGGGGACACAGCGAATGGCAAGGGAAAATGCCATTATAAAAGAATTAAAGGCGGTGGAAAGCCTTGGCTGTGTTTCCGTCATCTGTTCTGATAAGACCGGAACCCTGACACAAAATAAGATGACTGTAAAGGATATCTATGTGGATGGCAAAGTCTGTCAACCGGATGAGTTAGACCTTCGCAGCCAGCTCCACCGGTATCTGCTTTACGATGCGCTGCTGACCAACGATTCTTCTATTGTAGAAGGAAAGGGAATCGGAGATCCTACGGAGTATGCCCTTCTTGAAATGGCAGGAAAAGTCAGTTTAAGCCATGATCTCATCAGGGAAATGATGCATCGTCTGGAAGAGATTCCATTTGATTCCGACCGGAAGCTGATGAGCACAAAATACCAGCTCCATGGTGTTCCTACCATACTGACAAAGGGCGCGGTGGATGTATTGCTGTACCGGACCTCCCATATCCGTACCTCGGAAGGAGTCAGGGAACTGACAGAAAAAGACCGGGAGAATATCCTGGAGCAGAATATGAGATTTTCAGAGAATGGACTCCGGGTGCTTGCTTTTGCCTATAAGGAAGTAGAAGAAGACCATGTGCTTTCCTTGAAATCAGAAAACAACTTTATTTTTATTGGGCTTATCTCCATGGTTGATCCGCCGAGAGTAGAGTCTAAGGCTGCGGTGGCCGATGCCAAACGGGCAGGAATCCGGCCGGTAATGATCACCGGAGATCATAAGATCACGGCAACTGCCATAGCAAAGCAGATCGGAATTTTCGAAAAGGGAGATATGGCAGTTACCGGTGCAGAATTAGACGCTATGACTGATGAAGAGCTTGACTTAAATATTACCAAGACTTCCGTATATGCCAGAGTATCGCCGGAAAATAAGATCCGCATTGTGGATGCATGGCAGAGGCGGGGAAATGTTGTTTCCATGACAGGAGACGGAGTCAATGATGCTCCTGCATTAAAGAAAGCCGACATTGGAGTGGCTATGGGAATCACCGGTACGGAGGTTTCCAAGGATGCTGCATCTATGATTCTGGCAGATGATAATTTTGCAACCATTATAAAGGCAGTTGCCAACGGCCGTAATGTTTACCGGAACATTAAGAACGCCATTCAGTTTTTGCTGTCCGGCAACATGGCGGGAATCCTTTCCGTCCTGTATACATCGTTTATGGCTCTTCCTGTTCCCTTTGCACCGGTTCATCTGCTGTTCATTAACCTGCTGACTGACTCCCTTCCGGCAATCGCTATTGGTATGGAGCCTGCGGAGCACGGCCTGCTTAACAGGAAGCCAAGAGATCCCAAAGAGGGAATCCTGTCCAAAGAATTTATGCTTAAGATACTGGTGCAGGGCGCACTGATTGCCGTATGTACCATGACGGCTTTCCATATCGGATTAAAGCAGGGCAGTGCAGCAACAGCCAGCACCATGGCCTTTTGTACCCTGACCCTTTCCCGGCTGTTCCACGGATTTAACTGCAGAAGCCGGCATTCTATCTTCCGTCTGGGTTTTGCAAGCAACTGGTACAGTCTTTTAGCATTCCTGTCAGGTGTTATCCTGTTGAGCCTTGTTATGTTTGTGCCTATCCTTGGAAAGCTGTTTTCTGTAGCGCCCCTTACCGCCAGCCAGATTGGCATTATATATGGTCTTGCATTCATTCCTACGATTATTATACAGTTAGCAAAAATCATAAAGGAAAACAGGAAATAATTACTACTAAAAAAGAGGTTCAACCATAAAAAAAGTGTTGAACCTCTTTTTTAAAAATGATAAAATATTTCCGTACATAAAAAATTAAATATAGGAGAAAGGGACGACACATGACAGGACAACTTTCACTAAAAGTGAGAAATTGCGGACCGCTGTCCAGGCGGACGAAATTCCAAATTCTTGCCCTGGTGCCGATTTATTTTATTGTTGCAGGCCTCTTACTGCAGCCGTTCGATGAAATCCGGAGGGGTATCATTACGATTGTCAGGGAGCCAGATTTCCTGATTACGGATTATTTTGCTATTGGCGGCGTAGGAGCTGCTTTTGTTAATGCGGGTGTATTAACCTTATTAAGTATTGCAATTGTATATTTTCTTGGTATGGAGATGAGCGGCCATACTATAACCTCATGCTTTCTTATGTTTGGTTTTTCTTTGTTTGGGAAAAATATCATGAACATATGGGCTATCATGCTGGGCATCTGCCTGTATTCTTATTATCACAAAACTTCCATTACACGTTATATTTATGTTGGCTTTTACGGGACCTCATTGTCCCCGATCATCACTCAGATCATGCAGATCGGCAATTTGCATTTGGCGTCCAGGCTGATTTTGAGCATTTTTGTAGGATTGGCAATTGGATTTGTACTTCCGCCCTTGTCCACTCATACGCACTACGCCCACAAGGGATATTCTCTCTATAACGTGGGATTTTCCGCCGGCATCATTGCCACGGTGATTGTATCACTGATGAAGTCCTTTGGAATTACCATTGAGTCAAGACTGATCTGGTTTGAGGGCAACAATGAGCTGTTTGCAAGGTTGCTTCTGTTTTTGTTTTTTGGTATGATAATATTTGCACTCCTGCTGTCAGAGAATGTTGGAAAGCGTTATCTGGAAATACTGAAAACCTATGGTCTCAGCGGAACGGATTATGTAAAGAGTGAGGGATTTGCGCCTACACTCCTTAATATGGGGATTAACGGAATTGTAGCAACATTGATCCTTGTTATGTCTGGAGGAGCGTTAAACGGACCTACGATTGGGGGGATCTTCACCATTGTAGGCTTCAGTGCAACAGGAAAGCACCTGCGGAACATTCTCCCTATCATGATGGGAGTGATACTTGGAGGAGCGGTCCAGAACTGGAGCATTACGGATCCCAACGCTCTTCTTGCACTTTTATTGTCTACAACCCTTGCGCCGATTGCCGGTGAATTCGGCATTTTAGCGGGTATGATAGCCGGATTTTTACACTCTGCCGCTGCCCTTAATGTAGGCATTGTTTACGGCGGAATGAACCTTTATAATAATGGCTTTGCAGGAGGTCTCATAGCCACCTTCCTGGTACCGGTGTATCAATCTGTCAAGGACAGAAGCGCGCGGGCCAAGGTCCATGATTCCTTATAGCTTCATGGGAAGCGGAAGCCGGAATAAAATTAATTCGAGAACAGGAAAATTTTAAAATGTTGTATCAGATAAAGGATGGGACAGTCATTGCCGGAGGCAGCCTGATCCTGTCACATATTGATTTTGAAGTACACGGCAGGGAAAAAATTGCTGTGGTAGGAAACAATGGAGCCGGAAAAACCACACTTTTAAAACTGATAGCCGGTGAATTGGATTTAGACCGGGATGATAAACGGGATGGCCCTGGAATCTCCAGTTCCAGAAAACTGACGGTCGGATACTTAAAACAGCAGACATTTGATGATAAGGACAGGACAGTAGAGGAAGAACTGCTGTCCTCCTGTCCTGCCTTGGACCCCTTTGCAAGGGAGCGGTTTGAATATGAGCGGGAATATGATACGCTGTTTACCGGGTTTGGTTTTACAAAGGAAGATAAGAAGAAAAGGATCTCCCAGTTCTCCGGGGGAGAGCAGACAAAGATTGCCCTTATCCGTTATCTGCTGTTAAAACCGGATATCCTGCTTCTGGATGAACCTACCAATCATCTGGATATTCAGGCTACGGAATGGCTGGAGCAGTATATGAAGCAGTATGATAAATCAGTGGTAATGGTATCCCATGACCGCTTTTTTCTGGACCAGACGGTATCTGTGGTATATGAATTGTCGGGAAAGAGGCTTACCCGGTACCCTGGAAACTATACCCATTACCGGGAAGAAAAGAGGAAAGCGGTCAGGATCCAGACGAAGACTTATGAACGGCAGCAGGAAGAGATCAATCGCTTAAATGATCTGGTGGAACGGTTTAAGAATAAGCCGCGGAAAGCTTCATTTGCCAGGGCAAAAAGAAAGGCAATGGAACGGATGGGCCAGGCAGTGAAACCGGCGGAAGATGATATCCACATGTTCACAGGGCCTTTGGAACCTGCCTTTTTAGGAAGCAAATGGGTCTTTGAATCGGAACACTTGAAAATCGGTTATGACCATCCTATCATGGAACTGACCATGAGGATCCGAAGGGGCCAGAAGATAGGAATCCTGGGACCTAACGGGGCCGGAAAAAGTACCTTTTTAAAAACAGTGGCAGGTCTTATTCCTTCGGTCTCAGGGGAGTATTCTCTGGGAAATCAGATTACCATCGGCTATTTTGACCAGCATTCTTCAGAGATAGATTCCGATAAATCCGTTGCCCAGCATTTCCATGATCTGTTTCCTTCCCTGACAGAAAAAGAGGTCAGGAGTATATTGGGGGCATATCTGTTTGGAGGAAAAGAAGCTGGAAAACGGGTGGGCCTCCTGTCGGGAGGAGAAAAGGCAAGGCTTGTCCTGGCAGAGCTTCTGCAGAGCAGGCCGAATTTCCTGATCCTGGATGAACCGACCAACCACATGGATATCCGGGCAAAAGAAACCCTGGAATCTGCATTCCGGGCTTATACGGGCACCATTTTGTTTGTGTCCCATGACCGCTATTTTCTAAGCCGGGTAGCAGAATCGGTTCTCATCTTTGAGAATCAGTCCGCCTTTTACTATCCCTTCGGTTATGAGCATTATCTGGAACGGATTAGAAGAGCAGAGAAGGGGGAAGGTCTTGCGGCACAGATCAGGGCGGAGGAGCAGGCTCTGATCGCCGGATTGCGTGCAGTCCCCAAGGCAGAAAAACACAGGTTAAGAGAGATACCGGCGGAAGAAGCCTACCTGGACTGGACGCTTGGCCTGGTTCTGGAACGTCTTTTGCCGGCAAGAGACAGGGTGATGGAATTGACGGCTGCCATGGAGGAGATGAAAGAAAGGTGGCTGGGATCGGAAGATTTCTGGAAGGAAGAAACGTGGGAAGAGTCCGGTCGCTATGAGGGACTAAAGGAAGAGCAGCAAAAGGCATGGGAGGACTGGCATGAGCTGTGCCTGGAATGGTTTGATACGGCTTATGAAGAAGGCATGTAAAATTCCGTTCAAACATAAATTTGCATGGAAAGTTAATAAAAAATGAGCTTTGAGAGTGGCTGTCAGGCCAATCAAAGCTCATTTTTTATACTATTTTGTGACTATAGGCTATGTTGTGGCAGCCCTATGTAATCTGAGATTGTTTCCTATTATCAATACTTGCCGGAATAATCATAAAGTGTTGAATTGCCTGAATAAAATTCCGGTTCTGCGCGCTCAAAGGAAGGAACGTATTCCTTATGAAAATCCGTTTGTTCTCCATTTAATTTGAATTTTCCAACTTCCTGCTGCAGTGTCTCGGACTGTGCTGCCAGCTCCTCACTGGAAGCGGAGCTTTCTTCTGCGGTTGCTGCATTTGTCTGTATAACTGCAGAAACCTGTGACAGGCCCTGGTTGATCTGGTCGATTGCAACCACCTGTTGGGAAGAAGCAGATTCGATTTCCCGGATCGCCTGTTCCAAAAACTTTGATTTTTCTTCCACTTCCTGAAGGATTTTAGCGGCATCAACTGACATCTGTCTTCCTTCGGTAACGGCTTCTACGGAATGAACGATGAGGTTTGCAGTTTCCTTTGCCGCTTCCGCAGATTTGGTTGCAAGGTTCCGGACCTCATCCGCTACCACTGCAAACCCCTTTCCGGCGCTGCCGGCACGGGCAGCTTCAATGGCGGCATTTAATGCCAGAATATTTGTCTGGAAGGCGATGTCCTCAATCACTTTTGTGATGCTGGAAATTTCTTCCGAAGTTGCGTTGATCTTATTCATAGATGCATTCAGGCTTTGCATGCGTATATTGCTTTCGTTGACTCCGGCTGCGTTCTGTTCAACGTACTCAGATGCCAAACGGACATTATCCGCATTCTGGCTGGCCTGTTTTGCTACTGTGGCAATGGCAGCGTTTAGCTCTTCCACGGTAGCGGCTTGTTCCGTAGAACCGGAAGCCAAGGCCTGTGCTGCGGAGGATACCTGACCTGCGCCGGAGTTTACCTGATCGGCTGCTGTGTTTATAAGAAGCAGAGTCCGGTTGAGATCCTTCTCGATCTTTCGAAGGGCAAGTCCGAGCACGTCTTCCTCAGAACGAAGAGGAACTTCCTGTGTAAAATCTCCGTTGCTGATTTTTTCGGCAATGAGTACCTGATCCCGGATTCCAGCCAGCATAGTGGTAAAAGAGGCGGCAAGCTGACCGGTCTCATCTTTGGAGTCAACATCCTTTAAGTCAACATCCACATGCCCAAGAGCGATTTTATCGGCAGCCTTTACAATCTGCCCGATCGGCAGGCTGATCATGCGGGAAATTCTTAAACCCAGGAATATGGCAATAGCTGCTCCTGCTAAAAGGATGATGCTAAGAACACCCGTCAGGAGGATTGCGGTAGAATCGTTGGTTTCACTGGTCTCGTTAGCTACTCTCATCCGGACATCCACCAGCTTGTCAAAGTTATCAAACATCTTTTGGATGTTGTCCTTCTCATTATCGAAAGCCTGTAATGCCGTGTCCTTAGACCCCTGTTTGGCTGCATTTAAGCATTTTTGGATGGAGGGATCAAAGGAATCCGTAAATAATTGGGTTGCCTCGTCTATTAAAGCTAGAGCTTCATCATTCTTGATACTTGTCCGGTACTCGGCAGAACTATTAAGAAAGTTGTTCTTTGCTTCCGCATAGCTTTTCTCCAGAGCTTCCAGTTCCATGGTATCACCGGCATGGCTGGCCATTGAGTTGGCATCTACACGAAGCTGATACAGATTTTTGGTGGCAATGATTAAGTCCTTCATGGGAACCGTCTGCTCTTTGTACAAAAAGGTGTCCATCTTGTTGATTTGGGACATGCCCAAAATCCCTGTGATGCCGATCACAAGCATAATAAATACCATGCTGAGAAAGGCTGTAAGCAATTTTTTGGTGATGCTGTAGTCTTTGAATTTCTTCATACTGATACCTCCTAGTTTTTCATCTGTTTTTCATCTGTTTTTTTATGTATAATCGTTTCCATTTGGTTTGTCATGCTCCTCAAAACACGAACTGATGTATACATACAACGTCTGAAGCCCCGTTTTCGGTATACAATATGAATCAATATTTTGCGAACATCTCCAGGCGGCAGTTTTACCAGAATTCTGCCATCCATTTTTAGACAAATATCGACAAGATTCATTATATAATACAAGATTATTGTTTGTCAATCTAAAGAAAAAGAGTGTTAATGATTGAATATAAAATCATTTTAATAAAAAATAAAAGGTATTTTGCATAAATTTTTTGAATATTTGCTTCAAAAACTTCGACAAGGGCCAAACGTGATTGGAAATATGAATCCATTGTGCAATATATACATGACAAATGTCATATATCCAATTACATTAGTAATAAATGCATAAAAAATATTGACATTTTCCTTGGAGTTGTTATGATGATTACAGAGAAAGGGGGTAAAACATGAAATATCAGAAAGGGAATAAAAAAATTATAGTAGCCGGACATATTTCCCTGGACATTACGCCGGTCTTTCATAACAGCGGTGATCAGAAGTTTTCTGCACTTTTGCGTCCGGGAAAGCTTTTGCGTGTGGGTAAGGCACAGATATCCACAGGCGGGGCTGTTTCCAATACGGGTCTGGGCCTTCATGCCTTGGGAGCTGACGTGCTTTTGATGGCAAAGGTCGGAAATGATGACTTCGGCCTGATATTAAAAGAAAAGATCAGGCAGAGCGGATGTGAGAGCAGCATTCCGGCAGTGGAGGGGGAATCCACATCCTACACGGTGGTGATAGCTCCAAAGGGCTTTGACCGGTTTTTTATCCATGATCCCGGATGCAATGATACATTTTGCTGCAGGGACGTGGATTTTGAACAGGTGTCAGGGGCTTCCCATTTTCATTTTGGATATCCCACGCTGATGCGCAGATTTTATGAGAACAACGGGGAAGAGCTGGTCAGCCTTTTCCGGAAGATCAAGGAGCTTTCCCTTACCACATCCCTGGATTTGACGGCAGTTGATCCTGATTCTGAGGCAGCTGGCTGTAACTGGGAGAGGATCTTAGCATCTGTGCTTCCTTACGTGGATTTCTTTGTTCCAAGCATTGAAGAACTGGGGTATATGCTTGACAAAAAGTTGTATGACAAATGGCAGGAAAGGGCAGGCGGAGAGGACGTCACATCCATACTTTCCTTAAGCGAGGATGTGGAGGTTATTGCGGACCGGGCGCTGAGTCTGGGAGCAAAAACTGTATTATTAAAATGTGGGGCGGCCGGCATGTACTTAAAGACCGCATCAGAGCATTTTTTGGAAGGCTGGGGTGCAATTGCCTGTTTCCAGAACAGCTTTGTTCCTGACCGGATCCTTTCAGCTACCGGGGCAGGGGATACGAGCATTGCTGCGTTTATAAAGGCAATGTTAGATGGTTTAAGACCGGAGGAATGCCTGGAGCTTGCGGCGGCAACAGGTGCTTCCTGCGTGACGGCTTATGATGCTATCAGCGGACTTCTGCCCTTTGAGGCTCTTAGGGAAAAGATTGAAAACGGGTGGGAACAACAGAACATCATACACCCATAATAAAAGTTATTTAATAGGAGGAAAAAGATATGCTGATCACAATGAAGGCAATTTTAGAGTTGGCGGAAGTAAAAAACATAGCTATAGGGGCATTTAATATTACTTCCCTGGAAGGGATCCAGGCGGTGCTGCAGGCTTCGGAAGAATTAAACCAGCCGGTAATCCTGCAATTTGCCCCGGTGCATGAGGCCATCATCTCCATGAATGTCATTGGTCCAATCATGCTCATGATGGCAGAAAGGGCTTCGGTACCGGTAGCCGTGCATCTGGATCATGGCGATGATTTAAGCATACTGAAGAAGGCCCTGGATATGGGATTTACTTCAGTCATGTATGACGGTTCTGCCCTGTCCTTTGAGGAGAATGCAGCCAATACAAGGATTGCAGTTGAGATGGCAGGGACATACGGAGCATCTGTGGAAGCGGAAATCGGCGCCATGGGAAGACAGGAATTCTCCAGTATAGGAGAGGGAGAAGAGGGCGAAGCCACGGAAGGCTGCTATACGGACCCGGAGCAGGCGGAGAGATTTGTAAAAGCCACTGGGACCGATGCCCTGGCATGCTCCTTTGGAACGGTGCACGGACTTTATATTACGGAACCAAAGCTGGATTTTGACCGGATCAGCCAGATAAAAAGCAGGATCGGACTTCCCATAGTCATGCATGGAGGCTCTGGTGTCAGTGACCAGGACTTCCGTAAGTGCATCAATAACGGCGTCCGTAAGATCAATTATTATACATACTTAGCGAAGGCAGGCGGAATGCATGTAAAAGAAAAGGCCATGAAGTCGGAAGGTTATGTTTACTATCATGATGTGACCTTATGGGGGATTGAAGCCATGAAGAAGGATGTGCTTCATACCATAAAAGTATTTTCCAATTTGGAATAAGGAGGTTTCCGATGAAACGTTCAGAAATTAACAAAGCATTAAGGGAAATGGAAGAGATGGCAAAGGCATGCAGCTTTGTTCTGCCCCCATGCATTTCCACTGGACTAAAATGGAGGACATTATCAACAGGGGCGGAGGAAATGTGCTCATCCGGGTCTATGAGTCCACGGCAGATGGGGAATTTGCAGATACGGATGTGACCGTTCACAGTGACGGTCGGGAATATAAGGTGGCTGCAGGGACCCAGGTAAAGCTGTGTCCTGGAGAAAGCATTACCATCTATCCGGGATTATACCATGATTTTGAACTGGAGCCGGGAACCGGTCCTGTACTTTTGGGAGAGGTTTCCATGTGCAACGATGACAACGGGGATAACCGGTTTTATCTGCCTGCCGGGCGTTTCCCGGAGATTGAAGAGGATGAGCCTCCCTATCGTCTTCTTTGCAACGAATATCCGGCAGCGGAATAAGGCGATGCAAAACCTGGATTCTCAAGAGAGCAGAATAAGAATGTTACATTTGTCATATAAAACTCATTACATTGTGCACATGTTTTAAAAATAAACTCATGATATGATGAAAATGTAGCAAATACAACAAACATATTGTGTACAAGGAGGATGCAACATGAAAAAAAGCACAAAAAAATTAACGGCAATGTTGATTTGTGCAGCTCTTACAGGAATCTCTCTGGCAGGGTGCAGCAATGGGGAACCGGAGACGAAAGCGCCTGAGACAACGGCAGCCGCCACTACGGCGGCAGAGACAAAAGCAGCCGCAGAGACAAAAGCGGCCGCAGAGACAAAGGCAGCGGTAAAATCCGAATCCGGCGTCAATATGGCTGATGCCAATGTGAAGAAAAAAGATCCAAGCAAACACTACAAGTTCGGATATACCTGTATGGATGGTACAAACCCATTCTTCGTTACCATTGAGAAGACCATGCGGGAAATGGTTGAGGCCCAGGGCGATGAACTTATTTCTGTGGACCCGGCTAATGATGTAACCCTTCAGATCACTCAGGTGGAGGATCTGATTTCCCAGAGTATAGATGCCATGTTCATGAACCCGGCTGAGGCGGAAGGCATACTGCCGGCTCTGGATCAATTAAAGGCGGCAAATGTCCCCATCGTTGGCTTTGATACGGAAGTGGCTGATTTGTCTTATCTGATTTCCTACACAGGATCCGATAACTATAATGCCGGTTTTGTATGCGGCGAGGACCTGGTTAAGAAGTGTCCGAAGGGCGGAGATATCATTGTACTTGATTCCCCTACCATGAATTCTGTAACGGACAGAACCAATGGCTTCCTGGATGCGATCAAAGGACATAACTTTAACATCGTAGCCCAGCAGGATGCAAAGGGCAATTTACAGGTTGCCATGGGCATTGCAGAAGACCTTCTCCAGGCACACGGCGATGTAGTTGCCATCTTCGGCGGCAACGATCCGACAGCACTTGGAGCCCTGGCAGCAGCCAATGCAGCAGGAATCAAGGACTGCAAGATCTACGGCGTAGACGGCTCTCCTGATATCAAGGCTGAGATGGCTTCCGGCGATTCCCTTATTGAAGGAAGCGGCGCACAGTCACCGGTAAAGATCGCACAGTCTGCAGTCAATATTATGTACTCTTATTTAAATGGTGATAAAGTAGATGACCGTTATCCGGTAGAAACCTTCCTGATTACATCTGAGAATGTAAAGGATTTCGGAACAGACGGCTGGCAGTAAAAGATATATGGAAAGTGCTATGGGAGGGTGTCTCAAAACAGGAGAAACATTGGGTTTGGGACGCCCTCCGGGCGCTTTAAATAGGTAAATCCCAGAAGACAAAGCAATTGTTAGAACAGGCAGGTGAGTTTATGAGCGGAAAGATTCTGCTTCAGATGAAAAATATCCATAAATCCTTCCCGGGAGTAAAGGCACTGATAGGAGTGGATTTAGAACTCCGTACCGGTGAGGTCCATGCGCTTCTTGGGGAGAACGGAGCCGGAAAGTCAACGTTAATAAAGGTTTTAGGCGGCATTTATATAGCGGAAGAGGGAGAGATTTTCATTGATGGCCGGAAGGTGATCATTGACGGGGTAAATACCTCCCATGCAAACGGTATCTCCATCATTCATCAGGAGCTGGTGCTGGTACCTCATATGACCGTAGCGGAAAATATCTTTCTGGGACGGGAGCCGGGAAAGGGCGGCTGGATCAATCATGAAGCGATGGAAAAGGAAGCCCAGAAATTACTTGATGACTACCATATGAGCATTCATGCAGATACACTCGTTAAGAATTTGACGATCGCCCAGCAACAGATGGTGGAGATCGTAAAGGCAATCTCCTATCATTCAAAGATCCTGGTTATGGATGAGCCGACCTCTTCTATATCGGATAAAGAAGTGGAATTCCTGTTTAAGACCATGCGGGCACTGACAAAGAAAGGCGTAGGTATCATTTACATTTCCCACAAAATGGATGAACTGGAACAGATCTGTGACAGGGTTACCGTATTGCGGGATGGTGCCTTTGTAGGAACGGAAGTTGTTAAGGATACGACGAGAGATAAGCTGATCGCCATGATGGTCGGCCGGGAGCTGACCAAGTACTATACCCGGGATTATCTGGAACCAGGCGAAGTAGTATTAAAATGTGAAAATATTGCAGACGGAAAAATGGTAAAGGGAGCCAGCTTTGAGCTGCGAAAAGGAGAAATCATCGGATTTGCAGGACTTGTGGGGGCAGGGCGCAGTGAAGCCATAAAATGCATCTTCGGCCTTACTCCAGGTTCTGCCGGAAAGATTTACGTGGAGGGCAGGGAAGTGAAAATCAAATCTCCCGTTGATGCCATGAAATACGGAATCGCCCTGGTGCCGGAGGACAGGAAGCAGGAGGGAATTTACAAGGTGCAGACCGTCCGCTTTAACTCTACCATAGAAGTGCTTAAATCCTTTATAAAAGGAATCTGGGTGGATTCAAAAAAGGAAGAAAAGATCACTCAGGAATATATCGATATGATGGATACCAGAACGCCATCTCAGGAGCAGTTAATAGGAAACTTGTCCGGCGGAAACCAACAGAAGGTCATGATCGGCAGATGGCTTGCCACTTCTCCTAAGATCCTGATTCTTGACGAGCCTACCAGAGGCGTGGACGTTGGGGCAAAATCAGAGATCTACGGGATCATGAACGAGCTGGTAAAAGACGGTATGTCGATCATCATGATTTCCTCCGAGCTGCCGGAGATCTTAAATATGAGCGACCGGGTTTATGTCATGTGCGACGGCAGGGTCACAGGTTGTTTCAGCCATGAGGAGAGCGTCACCCAGGAAGAGATCATGAAGCTGGCAGCAAAGTAGGAAAGAGGGGAAAATCAAATGGCAACAAGACTTCAAAAAAACATAAAACAATATTTAAAAGACAATATCGGTATTATCGGGGCATTGCTGATCCTGTGTATTTTCTTATCCGTATTTCCAAAGACCAGCGGCGCCTTCCTGACACATAAGAATATGTTCAACGTGTTAAGGCAGATTTCATCGAACTTATTCCTGGCATGCGGCATGACCATGGTCATCATTCTGGGTGGCATCGATCTTTCCGTCGGCTCTATCATCGCTTTGTCCGGCTGTGTGGCTGCCGGTTGTGTGGCACGCTATAACCTTCCCATATTTGCAGCTATCATCATTGGTATCCTTATCGGCATGGCAGTGGGCATGATGAATGGTGTAGTCATTTCCAAAACCACCATTCCGCCGTTTATCGTGACTCTTGCTACCATGAACGTGGCGAAGGGTCTGGCATATGTCTATACCGGCGGTTCACCGGTGCGGGTGGTTACGAAGGAATGGCAGTTTCTCGGCGCCGGATACATCGGTGGAGTTCCAACACCGGTCATACTTTTGGTATTTGTCCTGATTATAACGGCGGTTATCATGAACAAGACAAAGCTGGGGCGCCATATCTACGCAGTGGGCGGCAACGCCCAGGCGGCGAAATTTTCCGGCATCAGCACTGCCAGGGTAAAGCTTCTGGTCCATACATATTCCGGTATTATGGCGGGGCTTGCCGGCGTGGTATTGGCCTCCCGCATGTACTCCGGGCAGCCCACAGCAGGTGACGGAGCGGAAATGGATGCCATTGCAGCAGTAGTGGTAGGAGGTACTTCCATGGCAGGCGGTTCCGGAAAGATCGGCGGAACCATTATCGGCGGCCTTATTATCGGTGTGTTAAACAACGGGCTGAATCTGATGAATGTCAATTCCTTCTGGCAATATGTAGTAAAGGGCATCGTCATACTCCTGGCTGTATTCATCGACTATTTAAGAAATAAAAAGAAGGATTGAAATCACATCCTTACAAGAAGCGTTTCCTTAACGGAGAGACGCTTTTTGTGATATCCACGAAAGCAATGAGCAGTGCGAAATGGGACAGGGAAAGATTTTCGTTGTGCCTGCACATAAGAAAATCTTTCCCTGTCCTATTTCATAGGGCGAATGCCCGTGAGCGAACGAATCCGCAGGATTCGTTCGCTGCACTGCGGATGTATGATATAATGAAAAAAACGCATTTGAGGAGTGAAACACATAAAGATGAGGACAGGACGATTCATTCTGATCATAGCAATATTGGCGATATTGGCTATTTTACCCGGCTGCAGAAGAAATGAGAAAAGCCCCAGACAGCACGAGGCCCTACTTTTCGGGGCGACCTATATGACAAGGAACAACCCTTATTTTGACGTTCTGAACCAGGGAATCGAAGAAGTGGTTGTAGCCAACGGGGATATTCTTCTCACAAGGGATCCCCTTCAGGACCAGGGAAAACAGAATGAGCAGATATTAGAATTGATCCATGAGGGAATCTGCATGCTGTTTTTAAATCCTGTTGACTGGGAGGCTGTAACCCCTGCCCTTGACGCATGCAAAAAGGCAGGAGTTGCCGTCATCAATGTGGATACCGCGGTTAAGGACCGGGATTCTGTCATATCCATCATAGAAACGGACAATTATCAGGCGGGGCAGATTTGCGCCCTGGATATGATGAAGAGGAAGAAATCTGCAAATATTATAATCCTGGATAACCCCATACAAATGTCCATCACCTACCGTTCCAAGGGGTTTACCGATGCAATTGCAGGCAATGACAATTACCGGGTGGTATACCGTCATGCAGCTGCCGGGGAAATTGAGGTGTCCTCCAAAGTGATGGAGGAAATTTTGCGTAAAAACATTGACTTTGATGTCATCTTAGGCGGCAATGATCCAACGGCCCTGGGAGCTCTTGCGGCTTTGCAGCAGGCAAAGCGGGAAGAAGGAATCCTGATTTACGGGATCGACGGTTCCCCTGATTTTAAATCGATCCTGGATATGGGCTATGTAACCGGAACCAGCGCCCAAAGCCCCAAGTCCATCGGCAGGGTGGCGGCGGAAACGGCTTACCGGCATCTGGCAGGAGAACCGGTGGAAAAATACATAAGCCTGCCCAGTACATTGATTACAAAGGACAATCTTGATAATTACGAAATTGACGGTTGGCAGTAGGTAGAAGAGATGGAAGCAGAAAAAATCAACAGCCGGATCGGTCTCCTTCAGGTGGGGATCCTGGCCTTAAACATGATCTCGGTCATGGGGATCAGCATATTTATTTACTGGACAATTGAAAAAATCCGCAGGGCGTATGCTGCAAGGGAATTCTTAAACGGGATCCAGGCAGTTGTATGGTATCCTTATGCAAAAATATGGCTCTGTGCCCTTCTTTTAGGACTGCTGACCTTAAGCATGGTAATTCGTGACCGTTTGTTTCCTAATAACAGCAAGGTCATCCTTACCAGCCTGGTTGCAGATTTCATCATTTGCTTTATGATCATCATTCTTTTAAATTTTAATTATAACGGAATCCTGCTTCTGGTATTTTCCAATGTCATCATGTATGTGAAGAACGGGAAATCAAGATATATCCTGGCTGCCGTTGCCATCGGAAGCTTTATATTGGCTGACTATGAGCTATTGTCCATTTCCTACCGTCTGTACTCCATCCAGGATTACATCTCTTATTACAGTGCATCGGTGCAGCAGTACCTTTTAAGTGCATACAATATTTTAATATCCTTAAATGTCATTGTGTTTGTTGTATATTGTGTTAACATCATCAACGAGCAGCAGGGAAATTTAGATGAGATTCACGGACTCAATGAAAAGCTTCAGGAGGTCAATGAGCAGCTTCAAAAGTATTCCCTCATGGCTGAAAAAATGGCTGAAACAAGGGAGAGGAACCGTCTGGCCAGAGAGATACATGACACTCTGGGCCACACACTGACCGGAATCGCAGCAGGGATCGATGCCTGTCTTACCATCATCGGGACTTCCCCGGAGCAAACAAAGAAGCAGCTGGAACAGATCTCCAAGGTCACCAGAGATGGGATAAAGGATATCCGCCGATCGGTGAGCGAATTGAGGCCGGATGCCTTGGAGCGTTTCAGCCTGGAATATGCGATTAACAAAATGGTCACGGATATTAATGCGGTTTCAGAAACCAGGATCTATTTTGATTGCAGGGTCCAGAACTTAAAGTTTGATGAAGATGAGGAAAATGCCATTTACCGCGTGGTTCAGGAAGGGATCACCAATGCCATGCGCCACGGACATGCAAAGGAGATCTGGATCACCATGAAAAGGGAAAGTCAGGACATCCTGATTCAGATTAAGGACAATGGAATCGGGTGTAAGGAAATAAAAAACGGTTTCGGAACAAAGCACATGAAAGAGCGGATCAGGATGTTAAGTGGGGTTGTGACGTTTGACGGAAGCGATGGGTTCATCGTCAATGCAAGAATACCGATTCGGAGGGGAGAGACTTATGATTAAAGTATTGATTGCGGATGATCAGGAATTAATCCGTCAGAGTCTGCAGATCGTATTAAACAGCAGACAGGATATGACGGTGACCGATGTGGCCGCAGACGGCCAGGAGGTGATCCGGTGCGTAAGGAAGAACGAGCCGGACGTGATTTTAATGGATGTGCGGATGCCAAAGATGGACGGTGTGCAGTGCACAAAGATCATTAAGGAAAGCTACCCCCAGATCAAGATCATTATACTGACTACCTTTGATGATGACGAATACGTATATAATGCGTTAAAATACGGGGCAAGCGGATATATGCTGAAAGGGGTCTCCATGGATGAACTGGTAGGAGCCATTACAACGGTTTACAATGGCTGGGCAATGATCAATCCGGATATTGCAACAAAGGTACTGCGTTTCTTTTCCCAGATGGCCCAGGCGGATGATACCGTTTCTGTCCGGGAGAAAAACATGGACGAGCTGACCAGAACGGAATGGAAGATCATCGCCCAGGTGGAGAAGGGGGCCAGCAATAAGGAAATTGCAAAGGCCTTAAACCTTTCTGAGGGAACGGTCCGCAATTACTTGAGTACAATTTTAAACAAGCTGGATTTTAGGGACCGCACCCAGCTGGCGATCTGGGCTGTCCAGACGAATGTAAGAAAGCGGATAGAAACTTAGTATGTAAATAGAAGAACAAAGGGGTAACAGGAATGGGGAAGTGGAGAAAGCGCCTTTGCATGAGTGCCTTCATAGGGGCGCTGACCGCAGCGGCCTTAATTTACCGCGATCAGCATAGGGAAACAGTTCTGGAATTCGGCATGTTCACAGGGAGCAACTGGGATGTGGCCAGTGCCAACAGCTTTAAGATCATAGACAAAGCGGTGGAACGCTTTGAGGAATCTCATCCCAATGTGAAGATCCATTATTACAGCGGAATCGCAAAGGAGGATTATTCGGAATGGTGCGCCCGTAAACTCTTGGAAGGAGAGATGCCGGATGTGTTCATGGTTCTGGATTCGGACTTTGATAAGTACACTTCCCTGGGAGTCATGAAGGATTTGGATGAGCTGATGGCAGGGGATAATACCTTTTACAAAGAGGATTTTTTTACCACGGCCCTGAATACGGGTTGTCGCAACGGACGTCAGTATGCTCTTCCCTATGAAACAGTACCCACTCTCATGTTTGTAAATAAATCTCTGCTGGCAAAGGAGAAGATCCAGATGCCGAGGGAGGACTGGACCTGGGAGGATATGTACGAAATATGCAGGAAGGTGACAAAAGATACGGATAAGGACGGACTTTTGGATCAGTTCGGCACTTATAATTACAGCTGGCGGGATGCGTTTTACACCAGCGGAGGAAAACTGTATGACGAAAACCAGGAACAGATTTCCTTTTCCGATAGCCGGGTCCTTGACGCAATCAAATATATCAAACGGCTGAATGACCTAAACCAGGGACAGAGCGTTACCCAGGAAGATTTTAATGAGGGAAGGGTTGCGTTCATGCCACTGACCTTTGCGGAATACCGTACCTATAAGACCTATCCTTACCGGATCAAAAAGTACACCAGGTTTCAGTGGGACTGTATCACATTCCCGGCGGGAAGGGAAGGGAAAAACATATCAAAGGTAGATGCTCTGCTGATGGGGATCAACAGTAAGACAAAGCATGAAAAATTAGCATGGGAATTTTTGAAACAGCTGACCTATAGTCCGGAAATGCAGATGGATGTATTCTTATACTCCCAGGGAGTTCCAGCCTTAAAGAGTGTAGCTTCTTCTAAAGAAGGGGCAAATATCATACAGGAGGACATGGATGAGGGAGAGCAGGTAATCAGCAGTACCCTGCTTTATAATGTCATTGAGGATGGCATCATTGAGTCTAAGCTATTGCAGTACCAGCAGATCATGAATCTGGCCGATGGTGAGGTATCCAAGATTCTGCAGGAAAATAAAAATGTTGACAGCAGCATGAAAATATTTCAGAGGACGGTCAGTAAATATTTGCAGCAGCAGAAATAAATTGGTGTGATGCGCCCCAGTTACTCCGCTAAAGATGAAGAGTATATCCGCAAAGAAAGTACGCCAAGGTTTAAAAGTACGTACTGAAGCCTCAATTGGTTAATTTGTTCAATTTTACTTATCACTTATCACATTCATTTTCAAAACATAAATTCAGGACATTAAAAAAGGTGCTCATGGCATTGATATCCTACGCGTAGACAATGAATGTTATATTTACATTGGGTAATTGAGCGAAAGAATATGGGGGCCTTAACGAATCATAGGACTTACGAAAGGAAGGATATTTATGAGCCGAGAAAGCAGCAATCGTGTTAAAATTAACAGGATAAATATTGTCGTTGACTGTGCTGATGCAGGTATTATGGCTGATTTTTATAGTAAGCTTTTGGGATGGGAATGGACGCATCCGCAGGCAAACGGCTAGGCAGCTATTACATCTCCAACAGGTTCAGTGATTGCATTCCAAGAGGTGGAAGGCTATAACCCTCCTGTTTGGCCGTGGGAACCGGAAAAACAGGGGCAAATGCTTCATCTTGATTTATTGGTAGACAATCTTGATGAAGGAGTGAAACATGCGATTGAATGTGGTGCAAAAGAAGCAAGCCATCAATTTTTTAATACATCCAGAACCATGCTGGACCCTTCCGGCCATCCTTTTTGTATTGATACGGAAGATAAGGAAACAGAGCATTAAGTTGGTCTGAAAAATCATTTTTGATTACTCATCAGACTTGGAGAACCACAATAACCGTAATGGTATCATGCAAATAAAGATTTGTTCATTGCCCATAGAGAAAGGATGTTTATTATGCCAAAGCAATTATTAAGAGATGTAAATATATTCCCTGCTTCTGAAGTTATCCATGAAGCATTGGGGGAAGCCTCCGTATCATATGAACAGTTTCTGTACAGGCTGTCGGAGTCTTTTCCCGAATTGTCACTTGACTGGAGGTATTATAAGGATGGGAAGGCATGGCTTTGCAAAGGCAGCAAACGGAAAAAGACTATATTTTGGCTTTCTGTTTGGGAAGGCTTTTTCAAGTTATCTTTTTTCTTCACTGAGAAGACATGCTCTGGCGTAATGGATTTGGAGATTGCAGAAGAATTAAAGATACAGTTGCGAAATGCCGCTTTGGTTGGAAAACTAATACCACTTATTTGTGATATGAGCGAAGAGTGTCAGTTGGATGACTTATTTACCGTAATAAAATATAAAGTGGCTTTGAAATAATGTACTTCCGCTTGACGACTGCCCAATGTACTTCTCCATTGGGTGTCTACTGAATTGCATCCTCTTTTTTAATTCCTCTCTTACATGCTAAGGATAAATACCATAATACCGTTGGCTTATCAATGGTTCCCGTAAATCCAGGAGAAACAAACTATCTGAAAGAAGACTTGGGCAATGGTGAAAAGGGAGTTATGCCTGTTATCACGGGGATTAACACAGAGAGCCGGATTCCTTATGAAGGCAGGGTTAATTATGATGTTCATTTCTTTGTCTGGGCCCCGGGAAAAATTGGAAAGATGAAGATGATACTGGATGTTGAAGCTCAGAAAAATTTTTATCCAGGTTACCCAATTGTCACAAGAGGAGTTTTCTATACGACCCGTATGATCTCAGCTCAGCTGGATACAGAATTTAGAATTCCTAATTATGATGATATTAAAAAGGTGTACTCTATTTGGATTTGCATGAACTCGCCAGAAAGAGTCGGCAACACCATTACGGAGTTTGGAATGAATAAGAGAGAGATTGTAGGAAAGTCCGGTGATATGGGGAGGTATAATCTGCTCGGCGTTATAATCGTGGGTCTGCCGAAGGAACTTGCAGGAGAAAACGACGGATCAAAGCTTCATAGACTCTTAGGAACTTTATTTTCCTCCCATTTATCAGCAAAAGAAAAAGGGGAGATTTTATCAGAAGAATTTAAGATACCAATGGAACCGGATTTGGAAAGGAGGATCAATATTATGTGTAATTTAAGCGAAGCGATTGTGGATGAAGCGATTGAAAGGGGCTGGAAAGAAGGACTGGAAAAAGGACTTGAGAAAGGACTTGAGAAAGGACTAGAAAAGGGAATGGAGCAATTAGTTGCCAACTTTCTACATAATGACAATCATATAAACCAGGCGGTTAAAATGTTGGGAGTGCCGGAAAAAATGGTGTTTTCGGTTGCTCAAAGAGAAGGAATTAAGGTTGTGAGCTAAATACTTTAAGGCAGATTTATGCAGAGGATTGACTATAGGTAGTATGACAGGAGGAAAATCATTGAATGATTTTCCTCCTGTCTGTTTGTTCCTGTAGTACAGCATCTTCAGCAGTTACTTATCAAAATGCTTTCTCCACAATATGCTTGAAGATGTCAGGCCTAGAAGTGCCGAGATGATAAGAAAACCGTAAATTATAATATCATCGGATATGTCATCGCCGGTCTTTGGAAGGCCAATCGGATGGAGTTTTCCACTCGAACCTACTATATAGCCAAGAGGTACTTCACCATAAACATCATATAGCTCTTGGGGGGTCATTTCTTCCCTGGGCTTTACGTCGGTTGTTGGTGTGCCTGGCTCGGTAGGCTTAGTTGGATCTGGCTGTGTTGGATCAGGCTGTTTGGGCTTTACGGAAGGTGTCTTTCCGCCGCCACCGCCCCCACCACCGCCTGTGGGTTTGCGGTATGTGTTGGTAAATGCTGCAACTGATGATTCAAGTGTACGGATAATGCCTGTATCTCCGGTTTGTGCGGCTATGTATCTTTCAGAGGAATAGTTGGCCTCTGTCACCTGATATTTGGTTCCGTCAGGCAATCCGGTGATGGTGATGCTTTGCCCGTCGGCAAGTGAGATCTTATCACCGCTCTTGATGGTTCCGTCAGAAACACCCTTTCCCGTATAGGAATAGGTACCGCTTGCGTTAAAGGACACTGTGAAATCAAACTTCTTTTTGGTATCAGCTCCGCTTCCTGCAACTGTCTTGCTGATGGTCAGGCTTCCGGGCAAAATCTTCGTGTTGATAAAGGCAGCCACATGTTCTTCAGCTGTCTTAATAGTGCCGGATGAGCCGGTAGAGGCAGTGGAATATCCATTTGCGGAATAATCTTTTTCAATAACCGTATAGTCCGTGTCCTTTGGAAGTCCGGATATGGTGGCGCTTTGCCCGTCAGCGATAGAAATCGTACCGCCGCTCTTGATGTATTTCGTCAGGGAATCTCCTGTAATGGTATAGCTATAGGAGCTGTCATCTGGTGTACCGCCCGGTCTTGTAAAATTAACAGTAAACTCAAATGGCCCGGTTTCGTTGCTGTTTCCGGCAACTGTTTTTTTGATAGTCAGACTACCAGGAAGATATTTTGTGTTTACAAAGGCTGCTGTCTGCACTTTATCTGTTTCAATTTTACCGGACGAACCAGTGGAGGCAGAGGAGTATCCGCTTGCGGAATAATCCTTTTCAGTTACCGTATAGGCCGTATCCTTTGGAAGTCCGGTTATGACGGCGCTTTGTCCGTCAGATAGAGAAAGCGTACCACCGTTCTTGATTTGTTTTGTCATAGCATCTCCTGTAATAGTATAGCTATAGAAGCTGCCATCTGGTGTTCCATCCGGTTTTGTAAAGCTTACAGTGAATTCAAATGGCCCGGTTTCGCTGGTGTTTCCTCCAACCGTTTTTTTGATAATAAGGCTGCCAGGCAAATACTTAGTGTTGGTAAACTCCGCTGTCTGTGTCTTATTAATTTCGATCGTACCATGCTCACCTGAAAAGGTAGTCTGATAACCATCGCCGGTGTAGTCCGATTCAGTTACCAGATATGTGGTATCCTTCGGAAGTCCGGTTATTGTAATGCTTTCATTATGCTTAAGCTGAACCGTTCCAAGACCGCCCGTAATAGTAAGCTGGCCGTTTTCTTTATTACCGGAGCCTATATAGTTGTAAGTGCCGTCTATATTTTGGCCGGTAAGCCTAATGGTGAAATTAAAATCTTTGTTGATATCACCTGCATTGCCGTCAACCATCTTACGAATGGATAGATTACCAACTGTATCTGGTTGGTAGTTTACAACTGTTAGAACCTCACCCGCTGTTTTTCCTGCTACCGTAGTTATGGTTTTATTATTTGAATCCTTTGCAACGGTCACAATATAAATCATATTGTCTGATTCATAGGTGTCAGGAACCGTTGTTTCCTTTAAATAGTAGGTAAACGCAGGATCGCCAAAAGCTTTAGGCGCAGGAATCGGGTTGATTCTCAATGTACCATCTGGTCGCATGATGCTGGTCAAAACTGGGTTTTCAAGCGTTTTATCTGTGTATAATGTAAACACAGCGCCGTTAATGATCTGATTTTGAGTATTAACCTTTCGGATGTCAAGGTATCCATTGCGCACCAAGGTCGCGCTGGCATGAGAACTATCGACTTGATAAGAGGCATTGGTGCCAGTACCATCGATTGAACTGCCCGACACTGAGACCTGATTCTTTAAGCTGGTGCCGATATTACCGGTTACCTCGGTCGTATAAACGATCAGATATAACTTACCGTCCGTAGGGGTAAAGGTCAATGCGCGCGAATCTTTATCATACGTAATTCTGCCCTGCAACTGCTCTGTGGTTAACACATTTCCTCCTGAGGTTGGAAATGCTCCATTTATCATCTGATCATATTCTGTAATATGGAAAGCGGTAAGATCCAGGGAGCCGTTCCGTTCAAAAGGAAGTTCAAGTCCTACGGGTATTTTATCCGTGATTTTTATATTTTTCAAATCCGGTAAATCATAGGGATTAAATTTAATTATCCACTCCAGTGGTTCTTTACCCGTATTTACATTTTTAATCAGGAATTGCGTCGATACTTGAACCGATGTTGTTGTTTCTGGATTCCATTTATTATCACCTTCTGCAGTCATCTTGACCGTGTTTGTCGCAATCTGATATGGATCGGTTCTTCCATTTGAATATGATGCCTCCAGATATTTTAAATACTGGTCGTCAGAGAGTTTCGCCTTTACTAAGATGTAGTAAGCTTTATCCAGCTTCTTGAACACAAATGCTGCACTTTGGCCGGAAATATTAGTGCTTTCTATAATCTCCGAATCATCCGTAACCAAAGTATCGCTGCTAGTATAGAGCTGATATTTCACATCAGTATCAATGTCAACAAAAGACCAGCCAACGGGTAATGTATCTGTCACTGTCACCTTGCCCAGTTTTCCGTTTTCGATGTCTGCACTAGTCAGGTCAAATCCATCCTTATTAATGTTTAAGCGGAATACTGCGGTCTTATCCAGTGAATTAAACCCATTTCCGCTATCGCCAACAGTCTTTGTTCCGGCTTTAAGTACCTGCTTGTTTAAAACGCTGCTGTTGTAAGTGGTTCCGGCATTTCCGTCATCTAAATGTACTGTTCCATAATACAGGGAAGCGGTATTGCTGATATATTTACCTGTATTTGCGGCAAAGATGTTCGGGTCGAGAACCTGTGATTTAAAATTGTAAGTGTATGCCTTGTCAGTATTGAACCCACTGACCACAAGAAGGTCACCGACGCGTGTAGAGTTTACCGTAACTGGTTGAATGGTAAAATTCAGACCGTTCTTAGTCCAGTTCTCATTCTCAGTCCCACTTTCATTAACAACTTTCTGACCATATTTTGGTGCTATCTTTTTATATTCTCCGCCAACCAAAGTATTAAGGTTTGTGCTGTCCAGGTTTACAGAATTACCGTAAATCAAAAGGTCGTATACTCTAAGGCTTGAAGGGTCTTGAAAGCCTGATTGATTTTTTAAGTCAACGGTTGCCTTCCATTCGATTTGGCGCAAGGAGTAATCCGTTGATACATAACCTTTTGTAAGGCTGTCAATACCAATGCCTACATTGGCAGAAGCCGAAAAGGTTCCACTTGGCATTCCGGTCCAGGTCAGAGTCGCGGTGTTCCAATAGGTTTTAACAGCCCCTACATATGCATCATTTGCGACATCACATACAATCGTCAGCCGGACTTTCTTGCTGGTAGTTCCTGCCAGCGTATACTGTCCGTTCTCGGGTTCCGTTGTATAGGTGGGTACATCGGTCAGCCCATCACCCGTAGTCAACTCTGCCCATGTGTCTGCCGCTGATTCATATTCCCATTTCGCTGACTTCCAGCTTAATCCTGCAGGACTGGTGGGAAGTTTATCAGTGACGGTCAAGTCCTGTAAGGGTATCTGATCTTGATTAACGGTGACAGTCCATGTAATCGTGCGGTTATTGGGGTTATATGTACCTTCACTCAGTCCGTCTCCTGGCTTACCCTCTTTTTTTATCAGGTTTTTTTTCTGAATGGTTATTGGAACTGTATTTGTATTTACCAGCGTATCTTTTCCGAACTTTGCGGTATTATTGATTGTACCGCCATTGATCAGCATCCCCGCAGGAATCATCGTGCGAAAGGTGATGATCTGTTCTCCTTTCACATCTCCAAATTCATAAGATAACAGATTACTGTCATCAGGAATGACCTTAGGGCTTGGCTCATTGCCATTGATCATAAACGAATCTTCCACATACGCACCGACATTCGTCAGATAATCCTGAAATTTATAACCAAGTAAAGAAATGTCGCTGCTCTTTTTTGCGTTTACTTTAACAGTCCATTCAATTTGTGTCTTGTCATCGGAAAGCCGGCCGGTTTTGATCTGGGTCTGCGTAATTGGAATCTCCGGTGCCTTGACCGTGAACTCTTTTCCTAAAATATAAACATTGTTTTTGGGGTTTTCTTCCGTTACATCGGAGCCGGTGTATTTCATGGCAGCATCGAATTTGCAGTTGACATTCGATATGCCCGGATCCTTAAGCTCTTCCCCATTAAAGTCGATCCTTGCCTGACCATTTTCGAAAGTAAGTGTTCCGACCTTTTCTCCATTAAACAGTAAAGTAAGTGTTGGTGAACCTACTATTGTTATGCTGTCATCCAACTTCAGAATTGCATAGTCTCCATAGCTAACGTATTGGTCAGGATCGCTTATGCTATCTCCCTCTACCGGTACATCAAAGGAACCTTCAACCGTAAAATTCTGCCCGGCGATGATTTCTGTGACAGATGAACCATTCTGATTGATCGATATGGTTAAATTACCAAGTAACTCTGTTACATCCTTTGGCACCATATCCATAAATTCCGGCAGTAGACTTAAATTGCCGGAAGGCGTGGAAGCGTTGGAATCTGTGGCTGTGGTTGGTTCGTTTACCTGGCCTTCATCCAATTCTTCAGGCTCATCCGGAGTATTGTTTTTTTCCTCCTTCCCAGAAGAATCCGGCTTATGCGCCTGACTACCGGTAGCTACATTGTCATGATTGCTGATCTCGATTACATGGTCAGAACTGTCATTCATTGTATCCAGTTCTTTTGCCCAAACATTGTTGAGCGGCGAAAACACGTTCAGCACCATCATTAGTACCAACAGCCAGCTTACCAGCCGTCTTTGTTTTCTTATTTTCAATCTCATTCCTCCTTTTGGTACTGCCTTTCATCTAATTTCAGGCATATGCCTGAGAATTACGGCTTTGTATTTGTAGTAATTCTTCCGCCGATCTGAATTCAGCGCAAAGAATTCTATGAAGATTATATAAAGTTGCGTTACCTGACGCTTGAAAGTTTTTAAAAAAAGTTACGGGAAAATAGACAAGAAAGAAAAAATAAGTAACTTTATTTTCCAAAATAGGAAAAGAGAGATAAAAGGTTACACTAAAATAGACAAAAGAGATAAATCATGTTACAATATTTTCCAGAAAGTGAAATAGTGGGGGAGCAAGAGATGAAAACCGGTAAATTGCTTGAAGAGCTGATAGATATTGCACAGACGCCGAAAACAGATTTTGCAATCAGCATGAATATGACTCCTAGTGGATTAAGTAAGATTCTAAAAGGAGGAAGGCTGCCTTTTTTAAAGGAAAAGAGAGCATTCAGCAGGCAGGCTGCTTCTTATTTTGCCGAGATTCTGTATGGCCATGGCTGTTATTTGAAATTTATTCATATTTTTCCGGTCATATATAACTTTAGTTCCAGGTATGAACTGGAACTATTTCTGGCCTATGCCATAGAATATGCTTTTGATAAAGACTTTGATGAGGAGAACAATGGAAATCTGGGACATCCGGACAGAGAAGCCAGCTTTCTGGGGAAAAAGACCATTCTGAACATGTTTTGTGTGCTTGTTTCCGATCATATCATGGATAATCATGATTTTCCCCTTGAGTTTTACAGCACCCTTTCTTTTTTTGACCAGTCATATTCCGATATTTTCCAAAGAATAAAAATATCAGGGTCACGGAAAGGGGAAAAAGCTGTTTTTAACCACTATTTTGATATGTCCGAGATTGAGGCGTCTGCCATCGATTATAATACCAATATTCTTTCCTACATAGTAGGAGCGCAGGAGTATGTAGACTTAAATTTATGGAAAATCACTAAGGAAATGAATTGCAACTTTTTACTTTTAAAGGGGCAATTTCTTCTGATCTTCAGTATTCAGCTGGATGGGATGCCCCTTATGACCTTTGTCAGCCATAAAGGCTATTTAAACGTCTTCTATAATTCACTTGTAAAGAAGGAGGCTAAGAAAATAAGCTATAGCGGAAGGGAAGCAGTAACTGCTTTAGAAGCAGATTCATCTATTCTAACCAGGCTTATGGACATGCATGTGGATGCCGTATATAATTTTATATCCATTGGTTATTTAATCGGAGAAAAAGATTTGGAGCCTGTGAACGGGAGAGCGGTCTCAAAAAGAGCCATTCTGGAGCTTTTCCATAGAATACTTGATAAGGAAACTGCTTTTTTCGTGACTGTGGATGCGATGCTTGGTTTTTGCTCTACGGGAAAAGCGATTGTACCTCTTTTTGGCGTCGTTGATTTTCCGCCTGAGGAGCGTATCCCATACCTACAAAGGTTTAATACTTTTATTAATGATAAAAGTTCTGATAAAGTCAGAATCGTGAACAGTGAACAGCCGAAAGCGGCAGTATTCTGTTTACAGGGGCTAAATCTGATTTATACGATTGACCATGATTATAAAACTGAAAAAATCCATTGCTTTGAAACGGATCTTTTTCAGTTGATTTTAAGCAGGGAAACATCAGAAAGTACGATGAAATTACTGGATTTCAGCCCTGACTTATGGCTGGCGTATCTCGATGAGATGTCAGGAACTTTGGCAGATCCGCTTTATAAAAATGTACAGAAGGTTCCAAAGGCTAAGGTATAAAGCCTGGAACTACATTTTGGAGGCTGCAAAAGATATTATGAAACGGAATAAGATTACCGTGGTAATAATGGAGGTATCATCTCCCTTTGCTGATGTCAAAAATTTAAATTTATTCATGTATAAAGAAAACCGGTGCCAGGATTTGAGTCCTGACACCGGTTTATTTAATTAATTAAGAAATTAATATTCTGGCTTATCCTTGGTATTCGGACATTTTTACCAGATGAACGACAAGTCAAAGACTACTTGACCACCACGGGAACAGTGGTGTAGTTTGGAGCAAAAAGACTGCCGTTTATCCATTAATCAATACAAATTGAGAAAAATGGGATAAAGTAATAAAAAAATATCGGTTAAAACATGCCGCAGCAACGAATTACTCCAGCCAGCCATTCTGGCTCCCGCTTTTTGACGAACTCCAATCCATCTATTGGAGCCTGAATATGGTAAACGGAATTAATAACGAAAAAGAATCCGTTATTCGTGTAACGCGGCTGTCCGGTGTGGCTGTATATGCTTTATCCGGTTCTGATAAAAAAAATTCAGTCACTCACTACGAACAAAAACAGAGAATAAGTTTTTACAATGCTTTCAGATGACAGATGAAAATCTGATAAACACAGATACGAAAGAGGAGAAGGATTGTATGGTAAAAAGTGAAGAAATACAGGATATCTGCAGCGCCATGACTGTAACCGACCGTATCAGCACAATGCTGATTTGCTTTCATGGAAAAGAAGGGGAAGATTTTTATGGCGAAATCCTTAATTGTTACATAGAAAAGCCTGTCTGCTTTTTTGGTATCGGTGATCTGATTCTTAAAATAGATGAAATATGCGACTGGATCGGTACCCCTCAACCAACTACGGAGCCAAGGTTTCTAAATAAAAAATTGGCTGATCAGTATGTGCTCAGGACCAGGAGAAAAAACAGAATACCAGAAAAGGCCAGCATTCAGCTGCAGAACAGTATGGTTCTGTATTCACAGGCCAATCGGGCAAAGAATACGCTCTTAATCAAAATAGAGTTCCGTCAGAATGCCAGCATGCAGGGGAGAGTGATCGGAAAGATAACATCACAAAAGTATATTTGCTTCCGAAGCGCGTTGGAACTGATGCGTATGATAAAAGAAATTGCCATGAAAACAGAGAGTACTTATAGATAAGGCAGTTATAATTCAGTGCATTTGTGTCATGCTGCCTGCATTCTGAAATCCCCTGCATCTGCGGTTAATCCAGATGCAGGGGATTTTGTTTCATATCCTTACACTTTGATATGAAACTTAATTCTTTCGTGATCATATATTTTAACAAATTCCAGGATTTTTAAGGACTTCTTTATCAGGTTTCATGGCTGTCATCTGGTACAGTCTGCAACAGGGGACCGGAAAAAAATCATATGGAAAATAATGCGAAATGTGTTACAATGGCAGAAGCGGAAAAAGGAAATCTACGCAGAGAACGTTTCACCATAGGAGAGTAGACATGAAAGAAAAAAAGTCAATGATTAATGTTATGATCGATGGGATCTCAGGAATATTCCTGCCTATTATCAATCTGTTAAGCGCGGCAGGAATATTAAAAGGCATATTGACCATTCTCACCGCATCTAATATTGTGTCAGGAACAAGTGATACTTATCTGGTGTTAAACGCCATGGCAGACAGCCTGTTTTATTTTCTGCCTATGGTACTGGCATTTACCGCGGCAAAGAAATTTGGCTGCGACCCATTTACTGCAGTGGTCATCGGCGGGGTACTTTTGTATCCTTCCCTAACTAAAGTATTTGAGGCCGGTACTAACATATTTTTTGCCGGAATTCCCATGAAGGCCGTTATATATCATTCTGGTGTGATCCCCATCATCCTGGCGGTGGGACTTCTTGTATATGTGGAACGGGTGGTAAATAAAATACTGCCGGATCTGATAAAAGGTTTTTTTACCCCCTTGATCTGTATTGTGGCCGTTGGACTGGTCACACTGTTTGTATTCGGTCCAATCGGGAATGTAATCGGAGACGGTCTGGCTGCGGCTTATGAATTTGTATATCAGATCAGCCCAATGATTGCCGGTGCAATATTAGGAGCGGTGATCCAGCCGATGGTCATATTTGGTTTCCACTGGAGTTTTGTACTGGTTGCGATGAATAATATTTCTGTAAAAGGCTCTGATACCATACTGGCTTTGATCGGGCCGGCAGTATTTGCCCAGGCTGGTGCGGCACTTGCGGTGTGTTTGAGAAGTAAGGATAAAAAATTCCGGTCCCTCTGCTTATCTGCCGTAGTATCCGCATGTTTCGGAGTTACAGAACCGGCCATGTTCGGCGTAAACCTGCCGTTAAAGAAGCCCATGATTGCAGTATGCATCGGCGGTGGGGTGGGAGGAGCCATTGCGGGATTTTCGGGAGCTCAGGCAATGACCTTTGCTTTTCCAAGTATGATTACATTACCTGTTTTTCTGGGAAGGGGATTTGGGCTGTTTGTCGTGAGCTGCTTTGCCGGGTTTTTAACGTCATTTTTGCTGACGTTATTCCAGCCGGGGGCAGTTTATGACGGAATCGCTTCAGAAGCCGCATGCTAATGGAAGTGATCTGACTTTTCGTATTCATATTTATATTCAAATTCATAAAAAAATCACAATTTACCTGATGAAATTTAAGGTTTGTTTCAGCTTTACATGGTAAAAAAGAAGCAGATAAAAATTTTGATTAAACTAGAGTGAGGAGGAATTTATATGTATATGTTAAAGAGGTCTGCAGCATTTATCACAGCAGCTATTTTATCTGTGATTCCAATTACGGCATTGGCGGCAACGGGAACCCAGATCAGCAGTGTTTCGCTTTACATAGCATCGGAGATTGAGGCGGGAGAAAGCGGCAGTGATGTATCAGTCACTTCCAGTTCCAGCAGATTCAGTATCAATGATGTTGAGGTTACAAATATACCGGATGAAGAGTGGAAGGATGGAAATAAGCCCAAATTAAAGGTTACTTTAGAAGCAGAAGGCGATTATTACTTTGCCTCTGGTTTTTCCAAAAGCAGTGTAAGCCTTAGCGGTTCTGACGGGACGGTCAGTTCTGTCAGCCGGAGCAGCAGTAAGCTGATTGTCTATATAACACTGGATGCTTTGGAGGATGATGAAAGTGATCATGAGCTGGCAGTGAGTAACCTGGAGTGGGATGAAGGCAACGGCACAGGCTTTTGGGATGAATGTGAGGATGCCAATAAATATGAGGTACGACTTTACAGGGGAAGCAATGCAGTAACTTCCGTGCTTACAACCACCAATACCAGCTATGATTTTTCAAGCTATATGACGAATAGCGGCAATTATTCTTTCAAAGTACGGGGAGTTTACAACTCATCCAATAAAGGCAGTTGGGAAGAATCTGACAGCTGGTATGTTTCATCCGATGTGGCTGAGGAGATCAGTTCTAAAAGCTCAAGCAGCGTTTCAGGACCAGGAAGCAGTCCAGGAACCGGTGCATGGCTGAAGGACAGCACAGGCTGGTGGTATTGTAATGCGGACAAAAGCTATACCGTCAGCAACTGGCAGTATATTGATGATTGCTGGTATTATTTTAACGGTTCCGGGTATATGGTTACAGGCTGGGTCAATTGGAACTCCATATGGTATTATTGCGGAGAAGGTGGGGCTATGCTTATAAATACTACGACGCCGGACGGGTTTGAGGTAGGAAGCGACGGAGCCTGGATCCAATCATAAACAGATAGAATACTGTATAGATAAAGAAGGACAGGAGCGTTATAACCTGTCCTTTTTAATGTTATTTCCTGATGCTGCAAGTGTCAGTGCATCCTCGCCATTTCGTTGATCCACACTGCCGCCAGATTTACCGATCCCCGGAAACCGGCAAGCGGAGGTTCATAGGCATGGCGCCAGATGTGGTCAGGTACAGCGATCTGCAGGCTCTGGTCTCTTTTCGCCATGCGGAACAGTTCACCGCTGCCCATAAGAAAGCCCTTTGAATCGTATGCAACCCTCTCTTTGGCGGAGTCATCCAGATAGTCCATATCTTCTCCTGTCATTTCGGGACAATCACAATAACATTCGGTTCGTGAAAATCTAAAACATTCTTTTCCGTATTCCGCAATTCCAGGCACGACATCTGCATATCCCGCAAGAACCAGCTTATTTTCCTCTCTGTGGACACGGAGGAAACGGGCCAGTACCGTCTGCATTGGCGCTATTTGCTCCAGTGCATTTTCTTTTTCCAGCCGGGCGATCTCAGCGGCATCAGCATGAAAACGAAACATGTCCGCGCAGGAGCCGATGATGTTAAAGGAGGGCTGTTTCGTTTGATGCACTTCCCTTGGCAAGGTTTTGCAGAGCTCTAAAAGAGTATATTCCACCCCCTTGTGTCCGCAGACATCAAATCCACCTGCAGTCAGAGGGATCAGGCATGTATCGGGAAATTGGGGCGACAGCTCCTGAGCCAGTGCTTTTAAGTCGGTTCCAATTACCTCCGGTACGGAGGAGGGCAGCAGGAAGATCGTTTTTATGCCCTGATTTTTTGATACCCACTCTACCGCACGTGTCAGCCGGCTGGTATCCCCCATGGCAATATCGGTTTCTCCGATATGTGTGGAATAGAGCTTTCCGCCAAAGGAACCCATCCGGTGAAGGAAGGTCATTCATTCTCCCATAACCACCATAGGCATGACATCAGGCAATCCATGTTTGAAAATTTCTTTTCAGAGTTTCGTTTATTGGAAAAATGCAGTAACATTGTAGATGGCAGCCATACCGTGTATCAGAAACGAATTGACAGAAATCTGCAGTCAAGAGTATAATCGTTTTAATAACAAAAAATAAGTAATATGAATTGAAGGTAAGGAATATGGATTATATGAAAAGTAACATACAACCGGTTTCCGCTGATTATGTTTTCCTAAACATCAGAAAACGTATTTTAAAGCTGGAATTAGAGCCTGGAACCAGAATCAGTGAAAATCAGATGGCGGAAGAGTATGGGGTGTCAAGAACCATTATCCGTAATGCTTTTGCAAGGCTGAATCAGCTTGGGCTTCTTACGGTGTACCCCCAGAGAGGTACTTATGTAAGCTTGATTGATTTAAAACTCATCGGAGACTTATTGATTTTAAGGACTGCCGTTGAGAAGGAAGAGCTATATGAGCTGTTGTCCCAGAGGGACGAAGAGAAGATTGGAAAACTGGTAAAAGAACTGGAGGATAATTTAGAAAAACAGGAATCCTACCGGAATGTAGAGGGGTATGACCTGGAGTTTCAAAAGCTGGATTCTGCATTCCACCGGGCTATTGCGGAAAGTGTGGAACGGTATAATCTGATAAAATTGCTGGAGGATTTAATGCTCCACATTTCAAGATGGCGGAATTTCGATGTGGCACTTGGCAAAAGGATGCCCTGCCTGATCGATGAGCACCGTAGGATTGTCGACGATATCAAAGAGGGCGATTTTGTCAAAGCCCAGCAGGCTATGGCAGATCATCTGGAAACCATATCCGAGATCAGAGAAAAAGCAAAAGAAAAGTATCCGCAGTATTTCTTAAACATATAATCCGGCTGGACAAGAAGAAATGGTCGGAAGTCCTCGTACATTTGGATTTCAAGCCGTTTGCAGCGAAAACAGCCGATTATTTGTTTATAAGAAAAAGATTGTCACAAATTAGACGATTACAAAGGGAAAAGGAAAAGGCTACGGTTCCAATCAGGTTCCATATAATATCTAAAGAAAATCCTGATTTTAAAAAAGTTATTGACAAATACGACAAATTTTGATAATCTATGCATGAAAAAGTGTATCTTATTACATTTTATTTTTTATATTTAACTTGTATACAAGGATACACTTTTTCATAGAGCAACTTGTATACATGTATACATATATATTTTTTTCTTAATTATTGTTAAAAATTAGACAAAGAAAGGAAAAAACCATGTTCACATTAGGAGTTGACATAGGCTCTACCACCTCCAAAGCGGTCATTCTGAAAGATGGACAGGAAATTCTGGCGACTTCCCTGATTGGGGCAGGGACAGGAACTGATGGTCCGGGACGGGCAATTGAGGAAGTACTTGCCGCAGGGAGCTTAAAGCCGGAAGAGATAACCGCTGTTTATGCTACCGGTTATGGTAGGAAGCTGTTAAAAAATGCCGATGGAGAGATGAGTGAACTGAGCTGCCATGCAAGGGGTGTCCATCATCTGCTTCCGGAAGTGCGGACCATCATTGACATAGGCGGACAGGATGCAAAGGTACTTTCCCTGGGTGCTGACGGACGCATGAAAGAATTTTTAATGAATGACAAATGTGCGGCAGGAACCGGGCGGTTTCTGGATGTCATGGCAGGAATCCTTCAACTGAGGATTGAGGATCTGGAGAAGCAGGCTGACCTGTCAAAGCATACCGTCAAAATATCCAGTACCTGTACGGTATTTGCTGAATCCGAAGTTATATCCCAGCTGGCAAACGGGGTCGAGATCCCGGATCTGGTTGCCGGCATCTGCCAGTCTGTAGCCAGCCGGGTAGCGGCATTGGCAAAACGGGTCGGTGTGAAAGAAACAGTGTGTATGAGCGGCGGCGTTGCAAAAAATGGCGGGGTTCGGAAAGCCATGGAGCAGGAGCTGGGTCTTAAAATTACATATTCACCAATGGCTCAGCTCATGGGTGCTTTAGGAGCAGCGCTTTACGCTTATGATAAATCATAAAAGGAGGAATTTTTCATGGGTGAAGGAGAGAGAAAACCAAAATTTACCATTGATCCCAATTCAGCCAAGTTTAAGCTGAACGAGATTGTGGCAAAGCACTATAAGGAGGTCCAGGAGGCAAAGGACAGGGGAGAAAAAATCGGCTGGTGCGCCAGCAATTTCCCTCAGGAAATTTTTCAGACCTTAGGAATTAAAGTGTGCTATCCCGAGAATCAGGCAGCAGCGATTGCAGCAAGAGGAGCCGGGCAGCGGCTGTGTGAAGTTTCAGAGGCGGAAGGTTATTCCAATGACATCTGCGCTTATGCAAGGATCAGTCTGGCACATATGATGGTGGGGGAAACCCCGGAGCAGAACATGCCTCTGCCGGATTTCGTACTTTGCTGCAATAACATCTGCAACTGCATGATCAAATGGTACGAGAACATTGCAAAAGAGCTTGACATTCCGCTGATTCTCATTGACATTCCCTTTAATCCTGATTACGAGGTTTCAGATGCCCAGGTAGCATATGTCAAAAGCCAGTTTCTGGCGGCTATTGAACAGTTGGAGGAAATCACCGGTAAGAAATGGAGTGAAGAGAAATTCAAGGAGGTTATGGAAATCTCAAACAGGACTTCCAGAGCATGGCTGGAGGCTACAGCCTATACCAAATATACCCCTTCTCCTCTTAACGGCTTTGACCTCCTTAATCATATGGCGGTAGCCGTCTGTGCCAGAGGGACCGTGGAAGCGGCCGAAGCTTTTGAAACCCTGCTGGAGGAATATAAAAAGGCAGTGGAAGAGGGAACCAGTACCTTCCGTGCAGAGGAAAAATACAGAATCATGTTTGAAGGGATCGCCTGCTGGCCTCATTTAAGAACTACGGCCACCGGCCTTAAGTCCCGGGGAATCAACATGGTGGCAACCATTTATGCCGATGCCTTTGGATTCATTTACGATGACTTTGACGGCCTGATCCGTGCCTATTGCAACGTGCCCAATGCCATGAACTTAGAACATGCCAGGGATAAGAGGGAAGCGATTGTAAATAAGACCCATGCAGAGGGACTTCTGGTTCATACCAACCGTTCCTGCAAGCTTTGGAGCGGCTTCATGTATGAGATGAGCCGCCAGATCGGAGAGGACTGCCAGATACCGGTCACCTCATTTGACGGAGATCAGGCAGATCCGCGAAACTTCTCAGAAGCCCAGTATGAAACAAGGGTTCAGGGGCTGACAGAAATCATGGAATCCAACAAAGGGGGGAAAGACTGATGGCAACATTGAATGAATTATTAGAAAATTTTTATGATATTGCATGTTCACCGAAAAAACAGCTGAATGCTTATCTGGAGCAGGGAAAAAAGGTTGTGGCTTGTGTTCCTGTCTATACTCCGGAAGAACTGATCCACTCCATGGGGCTTGTTCCTATGGGAGCATGGGGAGCGGATATTGAGTTAAAAGAGTCGAAAAGATATTTTCCTGCGTTTATCTGTTCCATCATGCAGAGCATTCTGGAGCTTGGGATCAAAGGAGAATACAAAGGCATATCAGCCATCGTGATTCCCTCCCTCTGTGATTCTTTAAAGTGTCTGGGGCAGAACTGGAAATACGCGGTAAAGGACATTCCCTTTGTTCCCATGACCTATCCCCAGAACCGGAAGCCGGAGTCAGGAAAAAAATTTACCAAAGCTTCCTATGAGCGCGTGATAAGAGATCTAGAGGCAGCAACCGGTGAGAAATTCAGTGAAGCTTCCCTGGCCCGGTCCAATGAGATCTACAATGAACACAATGCGGCAATGAGAAAGCTGTCAGAGGTTTTAGAACAGCATCCTTCCATAACGGCAGTCCAAAGAAGAGATATATTTAAAAGTGCTCATTTCATGCGGAAGGAAGAACATACAGCACTGGTCAGCCAGCTGATGGAGGCTTTGTCACAAGCAGAGGAGAAGGAAAGCAAAATCAAGGTAATCACCACAGGAATCCTGGCAGACAGCGACGGACTGCTTAAAATCTTTGATGAACATGGACTGCAGATTGCGGCAGATGATGTTGCCCATGAGTCCAGGCAGTACCGTACGGATGTCAATCTGGAACTGGAACCTCTGGAAGGACTTGCAGATAAGTTTTCCCGTATGGACCATTGTTCCGTCCTGTACGATCCGGAAAAGAAGAGAGCCGGTTATATTGTTGATCTGGCAAAGAAATACAAAGCTAAAGGTGTGGTCGTTCTTCTGACGAAATTCTGTGATCCGGAAGAATTTGATTATGTTATGGTGAAAAAAGCCTGTGCTGGAGCAGGAATTTCTATCATTCAGGTAGAAGTAGACAGGCAAATGGTTAATTACGAGCAGGCAGGAACGATGATAGAAGCATTCATAGATATGCTTTAACAGGAGGAGAAGGATATGATCGATAAAAATAAAATGCCGGTAGCCGTGGGCGTTGCTTTCGTATGGTTTACAACACAGTTTGGCGGAGGGTTTGCTTCCGGTGCACAGCTGGTCCAGTATTTCGTTGCCTTTGGTATTTGGGCACTTATTACACCGATTCTTGCCCAGGCAATCGGAGCGGTGTTCCAGTGGTATGGTCTTCGGTTTGCAAAGCTTCATGATGCTTATGATTACAGAACCTTTAACAATAAGTTTTACGGAAAATTCGCCCCCATTTTTTCCAACCTTTATGAGCTGGTATACATATTATTGCTTTGCCTGGCACCCTCTGTTGCCTTTGCGACCGGAGGCTCCACCATGCAGTCCCTTACCGGAATCCCCTATATGGCCTGTACCTTGATCATAGGTTTATTTATCTTTGTGGTGACCATATTCGGAACCGATTTTGTAAGAAAAGCGGCCTCCACACTGTCAGTCATTATCATAGCAGGTCTTTTGATTGTGTACATACCGAACATTATTGTCAGCTGGGGTGATATTGTAAGAAACATCAAGACCTTGGGAGCTGATCCTGCACCGGCCGGCCCTGCTTTTTGGAGCTGCTTTATCTACGCTTCCTTCCAGCTGGCTTCCATTGGATTGTTATACCAGCATGCAGAATCATTTAAAACGGAAAAAGAAGCAAAAACCAGCATGATTTACGGATTTCTTGTAAACTCGGGATTGATTATGCTTTCCACTTTAGGACTTATGGCAGTTGCAACCAATCCTGACTTATCCAAGGATCCCCTTCCGGTTATCACTCTGATCAAAGGCGGAGTTGGAGCCGGCTTCATGAACCCGATGATCTCCATACTTATTATTTTAGGAGCGGTATCAACCGCGGTTAACATGATTGCCGGAGCCGTCCAGAGAGTTGTAGTTGCCCTTGAAAAGCCGGAGGATAAGAAAAATGACGGAAAGCCTTCAGCAAAAACCTTAATCTGTGCTTTACTATGTACCATTCTTGCTTTTGCTATCGCCCAGTTCGGACTTCTTCCTCTGGTAACGGTAGGATATGGATATCTGGGTTATGTAACCATTGCAGTGGTACTGGTTCCGTTCCTGATACGAATGATCGGAGAAGCCATGGGAAAAATCGAGAAATAACTGACAGAAACATGGGGCAGAGATTAGCAGGAGAATGAATATGACAGGCCTTTTATCAGAAACAATCGGAGAACTGCTTCATAAAAGAGCTGTTCTTACGCCGAATGGAGCAGGAATCTGTTACCAGGATCGATGCTATACCTGGAAAGAGGCGGATGAAATTTCAGATTTTTGGGCATCTGACTTTATAAGAAGAGGAATTTCACGCGGAAAACATGTCGCGTTGTGGGGGATTAACAGCCCGGAATGGATCATGGCGTATTTTGCTTTTATGAAGTCCGGGGCAATTGTGATCCCGGTCAATACATGCTATAAGGAGCAGGAATTAAACCGGATTTTAAAAGAAGGAGATGCAGACTATCTGTTCTATGGAAAGGGCTGCAACAATGCG
The DNA here is from genome assembly GCA_002367105.1 of Hungatella sp. UBA3048. GTDB lineage: Bacteria > Bacillota > Clostridia > Lachnospirales > Lachnospiraceae > Lacrimispora. Next base: position 38,114 of record DFCS01000023.1, on the reverse strand, counting down.
GACTATGAACCGGTCATTTCAAAAGCCGGACTGAATGGTCCGGATAGCTTCTTAAAGGGGATTGTCTCTCTGGACCATCTGACTGACTGTGAAATGGGGGAAAACAGGGGGGAAGAGAATCAGCTTTTAAAAGAAATGGAGCAGAACTTATCCTCAAAGGATACCGCCAATATACTTTTTACCTCCGGTACCTCCGGTGTTCCCAAAGGAGTGATGTTAAGCCACGAGAACATGGTCAACAATGCAGCCGAAATGGTGCGTTCCATGCATTGGAACGAAAGTGACCGCATGTGCTTATCCGTCCCTCTGTTTCACTGTTTTGGTATTACAGCGGGCATTTTGTCCGCTGTCCATGCCGGAGCGGCGATTTATATCAATCAGTATTATAGGTCCATTGAAGTTATGGAAAACATACAGAAAAATTCCTGCACCATTCTAAACGGCGTTCCAAGTATGTTCCTTGCTATGGTAAAGAACAGCAGAAGAAATGAATACGATTTAAGTTCCTTAAAGAGCGGAATTATCGCAGGTTCCGCCATTCATCCGTCAGATTATATCAAGATCTGTGAAGAGCTGAAGATGGAGCATCTTCAGCCTTCCTATGGGCAGACCGAGTCTTCCCCTGCGATTACCATAACCGGGTATACGGATCCAATCTGCCGAAAAGCCCTTACGGCAGGAAAAAAAATACCTTATACGGAATTAAGGATCTGGGATGAAGAAAGAAAAAGCGTTGCGAAACCAGGCATTGTCGGAGAAATCCAGTCCCGGGGATATCACATCATGAAGGGCTATTATAACAAAATGAATGAAGAGGAAAAAGTGCTGGATGAAGAGGGTTGGCTTCATACCGGTGACTGCGGTTATCTGGATGAGAAAGGCTGTCTTTATATAACCGGACGAAAAAAAGAGATGATTATCCGGGGCGGTGAAAACATAGCGCCGGTGGAAATTGAAAACTGCATTCTGGAACTTCCGGAAGTCAGAGATGTAAAAGTAATAGGAGTTGATGCCCAGGTTCTTCAGGAAGAAATAGCCGCTTGTATCATCATGGAGTCTGGAGCGGAGTTTTCAGAAGAAAGGATCAGGGAGCATGTTCGTAAAAATCTGGCGAATTATAAGGTTCCCAAATATGTTTATCGATTTGATTCATTTCCTTTTGGCAACAGCGGAAAGGTTAAGGTCCATGTGTTACGGCAGGAAGTCGAGAAACGGTTAGCGAAAAGAGGTTAAGGAGGAAACAACATGTATTTTACAAAACAGCATGAGCTTGTCCGGAAACTGGCAAGAGAGTTCGCGGAAAAAGAACTGACCAATGAAATCCTCGATGAGGTTGAGGAAAGCGGGACATTTCCGGAGGAAATCCTTTACAAAATGGGAAAGGCCGGATTTTTCGGCATTAAGACGCCAAAAGAATACGGAGGTTCAGGCGGTGACGCCCGCTGTTATGTGCTGGTGATGGAGGAAATGGCAAGGGTCAGCGGAGTTGCAAGCATTTATGTATCTTCCCCCAATTCCCTTTCCGGAGGTCCTCTGCTATTATCCGGCACAGAGGAGCAAAAACGGAAATACCTTCCCTCATTGATAAGCGGAAGCAAAAAGCTTTGTTTTGCCCTGACAGAGCCTGGAGCAGGTTCTGATGCCGGCGGCATGCAGTCGACTGCGGTAAAGGATGGGGATTCCTACCTATTGAATGGAAGAAAGACCTTTATCACCATGGCACCTTTGGCAGATTATGCGGTGGTCTACGCAAAGACGGATATGACAAAGGGAACAAAAGGAATCAGTGCATTTATCGTGGATATGAAAAACACTCCTGGAATATCCTGCGGAAAGCCGGAACATAAAATGGGTGTTATCGGCTGCGCTACCAGCGATATTATTATGGACAATGCAAGAATTCCGGCAGAGAACCTTCTTGGTGAAGAAGGCATGGGCTTTATAAATGCCATGAAAACTCTGGATACCGGACGTATGGGAGTGGCCGCTCAGTCCATAGGAGTTGCCCAGGGCGCTTTGGACGAGGCCATTAAATACGCAAAGGAAAGGAAACAGTTTGGAAGACGAATCGGAGATTTCCAGGCAATTGCCTTTATGATCGCAGATATGGCGACTAAGCTGGAAGCTGCAAAGCAGCTGGTTTATAAGACAGCCTACTTAATGGATACCCATCAGCCTGCAACCTTGGAAGCTTCTATGGCAAAGTATTTTGCTTCTGAAGTCTGCAATGAAATCGCTTCAAAATCCCTTCAGATCCATGGCGGTTACGGCTTTATCAAAGATTATAAGATTGAGCGCATGTACAGGGATTGCCGTGTGTTCACCATTTACGAAGGTACCTCACAAATCCAGCAGCTGGTGATTTCCGGAAAACTGCTTAAGAAATAACGACTACACGGAAGGAGTAATGATACGATGAAAATTTTGGTTTGTGTAAAACAGGTGCCGGATACCAATGAAGTAAAGATCGATCCGGTAAAGGGTACATTGATCCGTGACGGAGTTCCAAGCATTTTAAACCCTGATGATGCAAATGCCCTGGAAGAGGCGTTGAAAATAAAAGATGAAAAGCCTGGAACAACGGTTTCCGTCATTACCATGGGACCGCCACAGGCTGATGATATGTTAAGAGAATGCCTGGCGATGGGAGCGGATGAGGCGTATCTGCTCAGCGACAGGGCATTTGGCGGGGCTGATACCTGTGCTACCTCCACCACAATAGCTGCCGGCATTCAGAAAATCGGAGATTATGACATTATTTTCGCAGGTCGGCAGGCCATTGACGGAGATACGGCCCAGGTAGGCCCCCAGGTAGCCTGGAGACTCGGCATCCCGGTTGTGACCTATGTTCAGGATGTAAAGCTTTGCGAAGAAAAGGTAATCGTACAAAGGCAGATGGAAAATGGATATGAAATTCTGGAAGTTCAGATGCCCTGCCTTCTTACTGCGGTAAAGGAGCTGAATGAGCCCCGTTACATGAGCATAGGAGGCATCATGGATGCATATGCAAAAAAAGTCACCGTATGGAATCATGAGGATGTGGTACTGGATCCCAAAGACTGCGGTTTAAATGCTTCCCCCACCCAGGTTTTCCGTTCCTTTACTCCTGCTCCCAAGGGAAAAGGGGAGATGCTTAACGGAACAGTGACCGAAATGACAGAACTGCTGACAGAGAAACTAAAAGAAAAGCATTATCTTTAAGACCCAGGAAAAGGAGGAAGGTTCATATGGCTGTAAATGTAATAAAAGAAAAATGCAGGGGCTGTACGATCTGCGTAAAGAATTGCCCGTTTGAAGCAATTACAATGGAAAATAAACTGGCCGTCATCGGTACTGCCTGTACCGGCTGCGGTGTTTGTGTAGAAAAGTGTCCGTTTGATGCTATAGAAAAGTCAGAAGAGCCAAAGGATACGGTTGATTTATCGGAGTACCGGGATGTATGGGTATTTGCAGAACAAAGAGAAGGGGCACTCATGCCGGTCGTAAAGGAACTTCTTGGTGAAGGTCGGAAACTGGCGGATGAGATTGGATGCAGCCTTTGTTCTGTATTATGCGGTAACCATGTGGAAGGACTTGCGGATGAACTGTTTGAATATGGAGCAGATAAAGTTTATCTAGCGGATCACAAGGAACTGGAATCCTACCGCACCGACGCTTATACGGCTGTGATTCACGACGCGATCAAATCTTATAAGCCTGAAATCGTCCTTTTGGGAGCCACCCACATCGGTCGTGACTTAGGTCCCTGTCTGGCCGTCCGCTGCAATACGGGGCTGACTGCCGACTGCACCAAGCTGGAAATTGATGAGGTGGATAAGAAGATCAAGCAGACCCGTCCTGCCTTTGGCGGAAATTTGATGGCAACCATCGTTTGTCCAAACCACAGGCCTCAGATGTCCACGGTACGTCCGGGAGTTATGGAAAAAGCCGAAAGGCAGGAAGGCCGTAAGGGAGAGATCATTCCTCTTTCTGTAAGTTTTGAAAAAGACGATATAAGAACCCGCATCCTTGAAGTGGTAAAGCAGGCAGGAGAGGCGGTATCCTTAACGGATGCGGAAATCATTGTATCCGGCGGTATGGGTCTTGGCGGAGCCGAAGGTTTTGAACTATTAAAAAAATTGGCGGATAAATTGGGCGGAGTGGTTGCAGCAAGCCGCGCAGCCGTTGACGCAGGCTGGATCGACCATTCCCATCAGGTGGGACAGACCGGAACCACGGTACGTCCTAAACTGTATTTTGCCTGCGGCATTTCCGGGGCCATTCAGCATGTGGCAGGTATGCAGAACTCAGAGCAGATCATCGCGATCAATAAAAACCCGGCAGCTCCTATCTTTGAAGTGGCCGATTACGGCATCGTAGGGGATTATAATCAGGTGATCCCTGCGCTTATAGAAGCACTGGACAAATAAAGGAGGGAATTAATATGGGAAAGAAACTGTTAGAAGGAATCAAAGTAGTGGAACTGGCAACCTTTATCGCGGCTGCAGGAGCAGGACGTTTTCTTGCTGACTGCGGAGCAGATGTCATTAAAATTGAATCTGCCAAGGGAGATCCGTTAAGACATACGGCTCCTTCTGAAGGAAGGCCTTTGGATATGTATGAAAATACGACCTGGGACTTGGAAAATGGAAACAAGCGCTGCATTTCTCTTAATATGAAGGCACCAGAGGGCAAAGAGGCATTTTTTAAGCTACTGGAGAATGCGGATGTGCTGATCACCAACTGGAGAGTCCAGGCTCTTGAACGTGCGGGGCTTGATTATGAAACATTAAAGGTGAAATATCCCAAGCTGGTTTATGCCATGGTAACCGGATATGGAGAATACGGCCCGGATAAAGACCTTCCGGGATTTGATTTCACAGCATTCTTTGCAAGGGGCGGTTATCTTCATTCCCTTCGTCAGAGAGGAACGGTTCCAATGAATGTGGTTCCAGGGGTTGGGGATCATAACGTGGCCATGAACCTTGCGGCAGGGATCCTTGCGGCTTTATACCATGCAAAAGAAACCGGACAGGGAGAGAAAGTAGAGACCAGTCTGTTTGAAACGGCTGTCTATAACATGGGAATGATGATCCAGGCAGCCAATTATGACGGCCCGGCAAGGGAATACCCCATTAACATCAGGGAGAGTGCCAACCCCTTTAATGCGGCATGGAGAACTAAGGATGACAGATTCATTCAGACCTGTATGCCTGATTATAACACCTACTATAAGCAGTTCATGAAAGCTCTGGGAAGAGATGATTTAATGGAAAATGAGAATTATTTCCCAATCCAGAACCTTCAGACCAAAGGCTTGGGCACGGAGGTCTATGATATCTGCATGGAAGCAATGGAAAAGAAAACAGCCAAGGAATGGGTACCGGTTTTAAAAGAACACGACATTGCTTTCAGCGTTGCCCAGTCCTGGGAAGAGATTCTGGAAGATGAGCAGGCGTGGGCCAATGATTGCTTCTATAAAATGCAGTACGGCAATGGAAATGTGCGCACACTGGTAAGGCCGCCGGTTAAATTCCAGGAGATGGGTGTTCCGGAGTACAATGGCGGTCCTCTGATCGGAGAGCAGGGACCGGAGATCCTGGAAAATCTGGGGTACAGCAAAGAGGAGATCAAGGAGTTTCAGGAGAAGGGAATCCTTTATGTATGGAAGGATGAACGGAAAAACTAAATTTGCCTTAGGATATAAAGAAAATTTAATCCGTCTTAGAATAAATAAAAGCAGAAAAGGGGTGTTGCGCCTTTTCTGCTTTTATAAAGCTCTATGAGTATGTCGTACAGCTTTTTGCTGTGGGTTTGTATATTCTATTTTATCAGTAGTTTATGTCGGAAACCCATTTAACCCTGAAAATCAGGATGGTAGTAATAATGGCGGCCATGTAATTGGAGAACAGATTGCCCCAGAATACGGAATAAAAGCTTAGAAATTGCTCCGTTGCCAATATAAATATGTACCGAAGGAGCCATACCCGCAGCAAGCTGATGAAGAGAGTGATCCGGGTCTTTCCCAGTCCGATAAAAGCCCCCTGCTGGACCATACAGATGCCAAATCCGATCACGGAATAGGTATAAATATGAAGCGCCTGGTTCGCCACGGCCAGAACAGAGGCGTCCCTGGTAAATAACACCGTAAGTTTAGAAGACAGAGGAACGACCAGGGCGATCAATAGGGCAGCAGTGATTGCACTAATGACACAGCCCACCAAACAGGCCTTTTTTGCCTTTTCCGGCTGGTTTGCTCCCACGTTCATGCTGACCATGGTAGTGACGGCGGAACCGAAGGATGAAGGCAGTATGAAGCATATTGAAGTAATGTTATTGGCAATTCCCTGCCCGTTTAAAACAACAGCCCCGTATTTTTCCACTTCATTGTTGATGAGGAAGAATCCCAGGTTTAGCATCAGGCTGGAAAGCATGGCAGGAAAGCCTATGCGCAAAAGGGTGTTGATGATGGTCCAGTCAAACCGGAAGCCTTTCAGGACAAAGCGCTCTCCTGTTTTCTTTAAAAATAATTCATAGTACATCCATCCGGTAATTAAAAAGTTAGATGCCAGGGATGCCATGACGGAACCAACAAGACCCCAGTGGAAAACAACAATAAAGAGGGCACTGAAAATAATTTTTAAAATCAGCATGATCACCATTCGGACAAAAGTATCCTCCGGCTTGCCATTGGCATTCTTTATGGAATTATAAATAGATTCCATGAAGGAAAAAGGCGTCACACAGGCGCTTAATGCAAGATAGACAAAGACATCGTGAGAAATTTCATCATTTACATGGGCGGATATGGGAAATGCAAGGGCAATCAGCAATGGTGCCAGGAGAAAACCCAGCAAAAAGGTAAAAACGATGATTTGAGTGGAAATTTTCCGGCTATGTTTAAAGTTGCCGTTTCCATTAGACTGCCCGATAATGGCCATTCCAGCCACACTCACTCCCTGAGCCAGGGCAGAGATCATATTTACAATGGGGGTGCAGTATGTAACAGCGCTTGCCGCCTGGGTTCCTACGAGATTGTTGAGAAACAGACCGTCTATGACCGGTATGGCGGATTGGATAAGTCCCATCATGAGAGTGGGGACGGAAAGAAATAATATGGTCGCGGAAACAGAGCCGTTAAGAATTAAATCCCTCCGCTGCTCGTTGCTTTGTTTTAAAAAATTTGATTGCATGGTCGATTCACCTGACTAGTAGATTTGCGGTAGAGTTTTCGGTCAATACCGTACAACTTTTAAATATACACTTGGAGAAAAAGAAAGTCAAGTAAACTTTTGCTATGGTAACGATAAATGCAGCGGTCACAGTAAATACGATTGAAGGATATACAGATAAATGCGGAACTGTATCATATGAAAAGGTTCTTACCGTTAAGGAAGCGCCAGGCGATGTTTTTCTGGGCTTTTCTCAATATCTGGTCATTGAGCCTTTCGGGTAAAAAGCTTTCAGTCCTTATTAAATAATTTCCTGGTTTAATAATACCATATGAATGTGATCTTCCCATTTCCCATTGATTTTTAAGTACTGGGGGGAAAGTCCCTCTTCCTGAAAGCCAAGTTTTTTTGTCACTTTCAGGGACCTTAAATTACGGGGCATAATACTGGCTTCGATCCGGTGAAGACCGTAGTCTTGAAACATGATTTCAATTCCTTTTTTCACAGCTTCTGTCATATAGCCCATGTTTATTTCATCTTTATCCAGGTTATAGCCAAGAAAGCAGGAGAGGAACACTCCTTTTACAATATTGTTAAATGCCAGGGCGCCGATTACTTTGTCTTCTTCCCCTTTTTTGGAGATCCACAGCTTTAAAGCATTGCTATCTTTGATTTGGTTTTCCAGTTGCTTTTTCTGATATTCAGGGGTGTAATATTCTTCGACTCTGACCGGTTCCCATTCCGCTAAAAAATCCCGGTTTCTAAGATAATATTCCGCGACCATGGGGGCAAATGACAGTTCTGGTGTTCTTAGTAAAAGCCGCCTTGTTTCATAAACTTTTGACATGTTTTCCTCCTGTTGAAATTAAAATTTGGAGTAAAAGTATAGCATAAGTGGGTTGGGTTGTCAAGAAAATCCAATTTTTATTACGACATACGTATGAATCAGAATGAATAATTAATAAAGATAGGGTTGATATCAAAACAAGCATATCGTTCTATGTGAAAATTGATTATTTGTTTCATAGAATGGAATGTCTTTTTTTTACAAAAGACGGAAAATAAGGTATAATATATGGCAGATTAATCAGTCCGGTCTGGCTGTTTGCAAGTTATTAAATCAAACAGTGAAATTCAGCGCTGCTTTCATTATAATTGCCGGCTGTATCACGTATTTTGGAAGTAGGGTTTATTAAGAAAGGAAGAAAAAGAATGAAGATCCTTGTTTGCATCAAGCAGGTACCTGACAGTAATAAAGTCGAGGTGGATCCTGTTACAGGTGTGCTAAAAAGAGACGGAGCAGCTTCAAAGATGAATCCCTATGACTTGTATGCTATAGAAACTGCGCTCCGGATCAAAGAGAAGACGGGAGGCCTTGTTGACGTTATTTCCATGGGACCTCCCCAGGCCATGCAGGTCATTAAAGAAGCATTTTCCATGGGGGCAGACCATGGAACGCTTTTGTCAGACAGACGTTTTGGAGGAGCCGATGTCCTTGCGACCAGCTATACCCTGGCACAAGGAATAAAGGAAATGGGAGAGTATGATTTAATTCTCTGCGGCAAGCAGACCACAGACGGGGATACCGCGCAGGTAGGCCCTGAAATAGCAGAATGGTTAAACCTTCCAAGCGTATCCAATATCGTGAGAATTCGGAAGCTAGAAGAAGATGGAATTACGGTAGATATGGATCTTCCCGATGAGGTCGAGGTAGCTAAAGTGAAATTTCCATGCCTTTTAGCAGTGGATAAAGATATCTTTCAGCCAAGACTCCCGTCATATGTAAAGAAATTAAAGACAAAGGACAGAAAGATTCAGGTTCTTACCCTTGATGATATGAAGGATAAGGACGAAATGAATTACGGTCTTAACGGTTCACCCACTCAGGTACAGAAGATATTCCCTCCGGAAACAAACGATAAAAAGGAAGTTTGGGATGAGTCAGGAGAGGTACTTGCGAAAAAGCTGTATGATAAGATGGAAGAGCTGAAATTTGTTTAGGAGGTGGAGCAATGGCAAGGTTAATCATACATCAGGAGAGAATTTCTGATCAACAGGAATTGATAAAAATCTGTCCCTTTGGAGCGCTGGAGGAGCAGGAAGGAAAAGTTATCGTAAATGCTGCCTGCAAGATGTGCCGCCTTTGCGTAAAAAAGGGTCCTGAGGGCGCCGTAGAGTATGTGGAGGACGTGAAAAAAACTGAGATCAACAAAGACGAATGGAAGGGAATTGCTGTTTATGCAGACCATGTAGACGGCGCCGTTCATCCGGTCACCTATGAACTGATTGGAAAGGCAAAGGAGATGGCGGCAGTTACCGGACAGGAAGTATATGTTCTGTTCATGGGAAAGGATATCCGTAAAAAAAGTGAAGAAATCCTTCATTACGGAGCTGATAAAGTCTTCCTCTATGATAAGGAGGAGCTGGCCCGTTTTAAAATAGAGCCCTATACAGCCGTCTTTGAAGATTTTATCAAAAAAGTCAGACCCTCTTCCATTTTGGTAGGAGCAACCACCGTAGGACGTCAGCTTGCGCCAAGAGTGGCTGCCAGAATGAAAACCGGCCTGACTGCGGACTGTACCATTCTGGAAATGAATAAAAATACGGATTTATCCCAGATCCGGCCAGCTTTTGGCGGTAACATTATGGCTCAAGACCCCGAACCATCGTCCCCAGATCGCTACCGTCCGGTATAAAATCATGAATGCCCCTGCACGCTCGGAAGTAAAATCGGGAGAAATTGTGAATTGTGAAATCGATGAGGGAAAGCTTGTCTGTCATATGGAGGTCATTGATATTCTGCCAAAGGAGAAGGAGACCTTCATTGAGAATTCTGAAGTTCTGGTGGTTGCCGGAAGAGGAGTGAAAAAAGAAGAGGATTTAAGCATGCTGCGGGAGCTGGCAGATCTTATGGGAGGTCAGGTGGCATGTACCAGACCAATGGCAGAATCAGGCTGGCTGGATGCAAAATATCAGATTGGCTTAAGCGGACGAACTGTCAGGCCGAAGTTAATCATCACCTGTGGAGTTTCCGGTGCCGTTCAGTTTGTGGCCGGCATGAACCATTCAGATACCATTTTTGCAATCAACAACGACCCCAAGGCGCCGATCTTCAAATCAGCTCATTATTGCCTGGTAGGCGATCTCTATGAAATTCTCCCTAAACTGATTGCAAGGATAAAAGAGAAGAAAGGAGTATAATCATGGGATATAAAAAACTGGATAAAGATGATATTGCTTACATAAAAAGCATCATTCTGGACGAGGAGCGTATTCTGATCGGTGATTTTATTAATGAGGAGTACAGTCATGATGAATTAAGCGGTACCAGCAGCTATCCTGACATTGTAGTGAAAGCAAAATCAGCAGAAGAGATATCTGAAATCATGAAGTATGCCTATGAAAATGTCATCCCCGTGACTCCAAGAGGTGCCGGTACCGGCCTGGTAGGGTCATCCGTAGCCATGGAACACGGAATCATGATAGATACCACGCTGATGAATCATGTACTTGAACTTGATGAGGATAATCTGACAATTACGGTGGAGCCAGGCGTCCTGCTGATGGAACTTTCTGCTTATGTGGAAGATCACGATCTGTTCTACCCGCCGGATCCCGGCGAAAAATCGGCTACCATCGGGGGTAACATCAGTACCAATGCAGGAGGCATGCGCGCCGTGAAATATGGAGTGACGCGTGACTATGTAAGGGGTCTGGAAGTTGTCCTTCCAAATGGAGAGATTACGGAATTCGGAGGTAAGGTCGTAAAAAACAGCTCCGGGTATGCCCTTAAGGATTTAATGATTGGATCTGAGGGAACTCTTGGCTTTATTACAAAGGCCACGTTAAAGCTGATTCCCCGCCCCAAGACGGTGATCAGCCTGCTGATTCCGTTCCCTACCCTGGATCATGCAATCAATACGGTTCCTTTAATTGTCAAATCAAAGACCATTCCCACAGCCATTGAATTCATGCAGCGGGAAGTTATTATTGATGCAGAGCAGTATTTAGGAAAGGCATTTCCGGATAAGCAGTCAGACGCTTATCTGCTTTTGAAATTTGACGGAAATTCGGCAGAAGAAATTGAAAAGGCATATGACAGTGTTGCAAAGCTCTGTCTGGAACAGGGTGCCTTAGATGTTCTGATCTCTGATACGGAGGAGAGAGAAGATTCCATCTGGAAGGCCAGGGGAGCATTCCTGGAAGCCATCAAAGGCTCTACTACCTACATGGATGAGGTCGATATGGTCGTTCCAAGAAGCTCAGTCAATGAAATGGTCACCTATCTGCATAGCCTGCAAAAAGAGTGCGAGTTAAGGATTAAGAGCTTCGGACATGCGGGAGACGGGAACCTCCATGCCTATATGCTGAAAGATGATTTAAGCGACGAGGAATGGGAAAAGCGTATGAGCAAAGCGATGGAGAAAGTTTATGAAAAGGCCAGGAAGCTGGGAGGTCAGGTTTCCGGTGAACATGGCATTGGCTATGCAAAGAAGCCTTACCTTAGGGAATCTCTCCCGGAGGTGAATCTAATTCTGATGAACGGAATTAAAAAGGTGTTTGACCCTAATAATATTTTAAATCCCCACAAGATTGCTCAGATGTAACGGATTGAAGTATTGCAGGAGCTTTAGCCTTATGGATAAATACAAATCCATAAGGTTAAGACTCCTTTAAAAACTAAAATTTCCTGCGAAAACAGTTCCACGATATTATTCCGGGTTCCTCCATACACGAAGTTTACCAGGATTCGGAAAAGCAATACCAGGAGGCAGACCGCCTGTTAAATGAAACGAGAGATACACTCCTAAGCCAGCTTGTGAAGGAGACAGATGATCACTAGATGCTTTGGAATTTCAGCAGTTTTGACCGGAACGACCTTGTGTATGTCCAGGAAACAAGGGAGGGAAACTTTGAAGACAGGCCCATGCGGTATGATGCGTGGGATATTGATATGTTCTATATGCAGAAAATGGAGATGGCAGTGGTAAGGGAGGCGCCGAGGCTCGTGGAAAATAGTGAGGTAAGGGCAGTGATCCGCTTCTCCTATAGTTACCGGAACTCTTTCATCCAACAGGACATGGTTCTGTATGCGGGAAGCGTGAAGAAAAAAGTTTAACGATAGACTAACAAGTAAAACGAGAATTGAACACTGAGAATCGCGTATAGGAGACAGCGAAGCATTCTCTGTGAAAATGAAAAAGCTTTTATAGTATACTTCCTGTCAACTCCCTTGAGGGCACAGCGGATAGTTGAGAAGATTAGAGAAGTGGACCGGGTGATCTATATTTGCAGTAAGTTATCTTACGGTGGTGAAGTGAATATAAATTGCAGCTGATTGCAATGGGGATAGAAGATCGCAGAAGTCCGGTCCTTTATTTATGAACTAATATAGGAAAAAAGTATATATAAAAAGCTGTATGTATTGAAAAGTACTGAAAGGACCGGGGGTATACCTGGAATCCGGAAACGGAAGTCTCTCTGCAAAAAAAATAACTTTCACCGCTTGAAACTCCGGGGAAATGATACTGAAAAGGCTTGTATCTTATACTGAATCAAAGTATAATGAGGTTAGATCAATACATGAGAGGAGATGAATGAAATGATAAAATCAAATGTTGTTCAAATGCCGGAAAGTTTAAATTATACGGAGGCAGACGCAATACAGGCATTAAAGTTGGAACTGGCAAGGGGAGTTGAAAGTATGGAGCGTGATTCATTGTATACAATTGAAGAAGCATGGAAAGAAATTGATGCAATTTAGGAGAATGTATGGGAAACCTAATAAATTATAAAATATGCCTGGCATCTGATGCAAAAAATGATATTGCACAGATAAAACGGTATATTGTAAGTACATTTAAGTACCGTGAAACTGCAGAAGTGTTCTCAAAAAATATCAGATATGCCATATCAAAATTGAGCCCTTTTTCAAATGCCTATACTAAAACAGGACTGTTGATTCAAGGGCTCGAAGTATGTTACAAGCCACACAGCACCTATCTCATATTCTTTGTGGTAATAGAGAACAAAGTTATTGTAATACGTGTTCTAAAAGATAGGATGTACTGGCAGTCTGTTATTAAAAAAATCAGTTCTTTCAATTTAGAAATCTTTTAATCAGAAAATCTTCAGAGTTTTATGAATATTCTATCATATCATTTAATACCCTCAGCTATAAATGGCTCTCATGTATTCAAACTTTTTTCTCAATAGAGAATCTGGGAACCGGAGAAGTAATGAGTACTCTCTATGTTTACGGTCATATCGCAGGAATCATTAAAAGCGGCCGCCATGTAGCCTTCATACACATCCTAAAAAACGTGAAAACAAAACTTTTCTTTAAAGTTTGATGAAATTTCATCAAAAAAGCATTTTTTATTAAGTTTATGCTTTAATATAATGCATATTTGATATTTTTCTTTGCGGCTATTAGAAAAAAATTGAACAAAATATATAATAATTTAACAAATAATTCCTATATTCTTTCTGCCTTTTTACGGTTATACTTTACTTACTTAACATTATATCCGGAATTGAATTTGACTCTGATTCTATTAACTGCTACGTTATCTAAATAAAAAAGTGTAAGATGGGCGGTGTAACATGAAGAGTAAAGCAGTAACCGGAGGATTATCAAAATCTATTTATTTTAAGATCATCGCAGTACTTATTACGGTAAGCTTCCTGTATCTGATATCCATTGCAGCGATTTATCGATATTGCAACTGGTATTTTCAGAATGTATTTACCGATAATTCTGCTGTTTTAGGGAATCAGATCACTCGTAATGTGGAATCCACCTTAAAAACTGTGGAACAGAGAAGTTTTACTGCACTGGAACTCAGCAATAAACTGGGGTCATCGCTGGACAGAGTTAATAAAAGCGGCGGCGTAGGTTTGGAAACAGGAATTTTTTATACTCAGCTTAATAATGCTTTGGATTCCTGTTTTGCAGGCAGCCTGAGGATAAACTGGATGTCTGTTGTAGATTTAAACAACAGGGTCTGCATCACCCGCAACAGTAAAAAAACCCCTCCGGACTCTGCTTTCATCCTGGAACTGGCTTCCAGATATGGGAATCGTGTACGAACCAACTATGGATCGATCATATGGGTTCATGGAAGCGATTCTATTTATTTTATGAGATCGGTTTTCAATAAAAACACCTTGAGATTTTCCGGATATTTTATTGCGGAAGTGGAACTGTCCGTATTGGATTCTGTATTTGCAGATCTGGATTTTAAAAAACTTGGAAATTTTGTAATATACGACGAGGAAGGTATCGCATTGTATGCTACAAATGAGGTGCCGGAAAGATTCAAATCACTTTATGATACTTCAGGACCTGATTCTGATTATAAATATACCAGCGTTCTTTACGATATCAGCTATAATCATCTAAAGCTTGTACATTATATCAATCTGGAAGAGAAAAACCGTCAGTTTTACGGCGCCTTCCGGCTCTATATGTGGCTTGGCGGTGTAGTAATCATATTTGTCTTCCTGTTTTCTTTCGCAGTACTGGGTAATACAGCCAAAAATCTGCTTTATTTGCTGGAATATCTGGATGAAATCGCAGGAGGAAATTTCGACGCAGGCTGTCCGGTGCAGACAGAAGATGAGATTGGTGTGATTGCCGGCTATGCCCGCAAAATGGCCAAAAAGATAGAATTACTTCTTAAGCAGGCCGCTGAAGCAGAAAAATTGAAACAGCAGAGTCAATATCAGCTTTTGCAGGCCCGGTATAACACGCTCCAGTCACAGGTCAATCCTCATTTTTTATTTAACATCCTGCAGTCCATCAACGGCATTGCACAGATTCATGGTGACAGCACAGTCAGTGAACTTATCTGCAGACTAGCCAGCTTTTTTCGATGCAATTTAAATCGGACCTACCGTTTTTGCCGTTTGATGGAGGAGCTGGATTATATTGACAATTATCTCGCTTTGAATCAGGGGATTTACGGAGACAGGCTAAATGTCATCTATACCATTGAAGGGGGAATAGAAAAAGCTTATATCCCAACCCACATCATGCAGCCTATAATAGAAAATTCGCTGGTTCATGGTATGGAGAATAAGATAGGAACCTGCACGATTGAAATAAACATCATATCCCGGTCTGACATTTTGATTATACAGATGAGTGATGACGGAGAAGGAATCCCAAAGGAACGCCTTGAGACACTTTTGCTCGAACCTAAGTCAGTGGAAAAGCGGATCGGCTTATTTAATGTCAATGAACGAATACAGCTTTTATATGGGAAAGAATACGGACTAAGCATAGAATCCGAATACAAAAAAGGAACAAAGGTTACCATCAGTCTGCCGCTTCGGTTTTCAGAAGCCATATAAGGAGGAGTTTCTTTGCATTCTGTAGTAGTTCTAGATGACAATAAAATAACCGTTCAAGCGATCGTTCAGTCTGTAAACTGGCAGTCCCTTGACTGCTATGTGGCAGGTGAGGGATATAACGGTGTGGAGGGTATGGAACTTTTGGAAAAGCTTACTCCTGATATCGTTATAACAGATATCAGGATGCCCGGATACAGCGGATTGGAGATGATGGAAAAGATGATGGAAAAAAATCTGAATAGTAAGTATATTATCATATCCGGATTCGGTGAATTTGAATATGCCCAGCAGGCGCTGAAGTTGGGAGCCAGCGATTATCTGTTAAAACCGATTATGACCGGGGATCTGGAGAAAGCGCTCCGCAAAGTGATAGAAAAGATCAAGTCATCTCCGGAAGAAGAGGACTCTGAAAACGAGGATGAACTCGATCGGAAAATAAAGGAAATAAGACAAGCAACGGCAGGATACTCCGTATTAATCCGGAATGCTCTGATTTACATAGATAACCATATCAATGAAACAATATCCCTTTCAGGTATAGCCGAAGAGTTTTCAGTTTCAGCTTCACATTTCAGCAAATGCTTTAAAAGGGAAACCGGAGTGGGATTTTCAAACTACTTTACCATGGTAAAAATGAGGAAGGCAAAAACACTGCTGCACAATTCCCAGAACCGGGTTTATGAAGTTGCTAACATGCTGGGATATCATGATTATACGTATTTCTTTCAAGTTTTTAAGAAGCAGTATGGTTATTCACCCAGTGATGAGAAACAAAATACCCAAAATAAAACACGGAGGAATGAAGAATGAAAAAAAGAATCTTAGCATTTTCAATGGCTGCAATTATGGCAGCCTCTATGACTGCCTGCGGTTCAGCCGGTACTGAAACACCTACTAAGGTATCAGGTGAAACGACAACTGCCGGTGCATCAGGGAATGTGGACGCCAGCAATGAGACGATCACTGTGTGGATGCCTACATTTGCTGCGGCAGATGGCCCCATTACAGACAAGGACTTCTGGGAACGGGAATTAAAAGCACTTTCTGATGAGACTGGTTGTACGGTTAAGGTCGAAATCATTCCATGGGATTCCTATGAAGAAAAATATCTGACCGGTATTTCATCCAATGAAGGCCCCGATGTCGGCTATATGTACATGGAGATGTTCTACGATTATATTAAGCAGGAACAGATAGCAGATATTAGCCAGTATTTTACTGATGAAGAGAAATCAAACTATATATACTATAATTTGGGAAACATGCAGGGCGGACAATATGGACTTCCCGTGGTTGTAGGTAACCCCAGAATTCTCATTGGAAATAAAGAGATTCTGGAGAAAGCTGGTATTACAAAAATGCCGTCTTCCTGGGATGAATTTGTGGAGGACTGTAGCCTGATTAAGGAAAAGACAGATGCCGTACCATTTACACAGGACTGGGGCAATCCGCATTATGGCTCATTAAATGAAATATATTGGCCTTTCTTCTGGAGCGCGGGCGGTGAGATCATTGATGCTGACGGTAATTTAACCATTGATACGCCGGAGGGGCTTGAAGCAACCCAATTCCTCTATGATTTAAGAACGACCAATGGCATTCTAAGCGATTCCTGTACCGCTGTTACGGATGTGGAAGCTGCTTTTAAAGAAAATAACACCGCTTTTGTCATCATTGCTTCCAGCAATGCGCTAAGAATAACCGATATCGACTGGGATTACACAACGGTATTGCAGGCTCCTGGCGGTGGAGCTAAAACCTTTGTTGCCGCAGACTGCCTTGTCATGTTAAATTCATCAAAAAATAAGGAACTGGCTGCAAAAGCCATGAAATTAATCACCAGCACAGACGTTATGTCCAGATTCCATAAAGAAATATCCAGCCAGCCGCCAATTACGACAGATGAATCCTTTGAGGGCGATATGCGTTTCAATGAACTGTACTTAAATGAAGCAGAAAAGCTTCAGACACTCCCTGTATTTGAGGGAGCGGCCGCATTGTATGATTCTCTTTACAAAAATCTGCAGTCAATGATGTTAGGGGAAATAACTCCGGAAGAAGTATTAAAAAGCACGACGGATTACTATAACTCCAATATTAAGGAATAATTACATACGAAACTTCATCAATGGCGGGGTGGATGGACGAAGCGGTCTGCTCACCCCGTATTTTTTAGCCAATCAGGAGATGACCATATGTTAAGAAAAACAAGAGAGGCTCTGCAGGGATATGGATACATACTGCCAAGCTTTATTCTGCTTTTGATGTTCTATATAGTCCCAATCTTTATGTCGGGCTATTACAGCTTTACCAACTACAATCTGGTACAGACTCCGGATTTTGTCGGTTTAAAAAATTATGTGAAATTACTGAATGACGATTACATAAAAGCCGCTTTGAAGAATACCGTTGCGTATACCATCATCACCGTTCCCGTTCAAACCATACTGGCTCTTGGATTCGCGGATTTTATTGCTTTTAAACTGAGAAACAGGAAGGGAGAATTCTTAAGAAGTGCCATGTTCATTCCTGTTATCGCTTCTGCCGTCACCTCAGGTGCCATCTGGAGAATCTTAATGAACACCGATGGCGGAGTCATCAATACAGTGATTGCCAGGATTGGTATCGCACCATTAAACTGGCTGGGCAGTTCCACCCTGGCACTGTTCAGCATCTGCATTGTTGCCGTCTGGAAAAATGTGGGATACTTTCTGGTCATCTATTACGCGGGAATTATGGGACTGTCCAAAGAGATCTTCGAAGCCGCAGATATTGACGGTGCCTCCCACTGGCAGGTGTTTTCCATGATTACCGTACCTCTGTTAAAACCGGTGTCGTATCTGACTGTAACACTTGGGATCATCTGGTCCTTCCAGGTCTTTGACTTATCCTACATTATGACCGGCGGAGGTCCCGGCAAAGCTACCGTTACCCTGGTTATGCAGATTTACCAGACGGCATTTAAAGGCGGCAGCAAGATGGGATATTCAAGTGCGATCGCTATGCTGCTTTTGGCTGTCATTGTAGTAGTCAATATCATGGAGAATGTCATATTTTCTGATAAAAAGGCAAAGAGAGGAGCCGGCTTATGAATGGAAAAGCGAAATGGGGCATATGGTCAGTGCTGGCATTCCTAGTCATCGCATTTTTTGCTCTGCTCTGTATTTTCCCCTTTATTTATATGATTCTTATGTCCTTTACCCAGTCCTCGACCCTGACAATCAGACTCTCTGATATGAGTTTTTCCAATATAAGCAATTACTATTATGTGCTCATCAGCAGTAATTTTACCAGGGCGTTGGTCAACAGTATCATAATTGCCGGATTTTCCTGTTTCTTTAACTGCCTGATATCAGCTATGGCTGCTTATGGGTTCGGAAAGAAAGATTTTCCCGGCAAGAGATTCATCTTTTCCCTTTACATGTTGACCTTGATGGTGCCAGGACAGGTTACGCTGATCCCCGTATTTGTGATTATGCGGAAATTAAATCTGCTGAATACATATTTTTCACTGATTGTTCTTATCATCAATGCGTTCGGTGTATTCTTGATCAAACAATTTATGGACGGGGTTCCCGATGAACTTTTGGAGGCCGCCCAGATAGACGGCTGCCCGGATTACCGGATTTTTTTAAATATTGTCATTCCCCTGTTAAAACCAGTTCTCGTATCCCTCACCATATTTACATTTGTAAATACCTGGAATAACTTCCTGTGGCCATTGGTGGCGGTTACGAAATCAGAAATGTATACGTTGACCGTGGCGCTGTCCCTGCTAAAAACCCAGTACTCTGTTAATTATGGGTTCATCATGGCCGGTTCCGCTATTACCTTTATTTTTCCGTTTGTATTATATGTGGTTTTACAGAAGCAATTTGTTGAGGGGATCGCGCTCAGCGGCGTTAAAGGCTAGCAGCGGTCTAATGATGAGTATATTGGAAAGGAAGTATAAACATGAGTAAAGGAACATGCAGTGAAACGCTCCGGATCAGGATATTAAATTCACTGGCAAAAATATTTTCAGGAGAAGAACCGGACCGGGCTTATGATCTCACGAGGCTCTCCGGCTTGAAGGGGGAACGCGTATCCTTTCAGATTGCTTACTTCTGGGACAGGGAGACCCGGTGGTTTATAAAGCCGGCGGTAATTTCGGAACTGGCATCTGTCATCACGATCCGGCAGGTGAACAATGTTCCATGTGATATGCCAGCCCATATAGACAGAGATGACGACTATATCAGCTATACACCAGGCTTGTATCCGGATCTGCTGACCGAATTAAAACCGCAGGGAGCCGACTTAATCGCAGGACAGTGGAGGGGGCTTTGGGTGGAAATTGCCATTCCCTCGGACTGTACGGCAGGAGTTTACGCGATTGAAATTGAAATTCAAAAAGATGATGAAGTGCTGGGCAGCGTAAAAACAGAGATTGAAATTATCAATGCCGTACTGCCCAAGCTGCCAATCCCCCATACGGAATGGCTGCATACGGACTGCCTGGCTAATTATTACAGCGTGGAAGTGTTCAGTGATGAATACTGGCGCATCACAGAGAATTTTATTAGAGCTGCCGTTAAACGGGATATCAATATGATTCTCGTTCCTGTGTTCACACCGCCGCTTGATACGGCTGTCGGCGGAGAGCGAAGGACTGTACAGCTGGCAGGTGTGATAAAACATGGCTCTGAATACAGCTTTGACTTTACCATGCTGGAAAAATGGATACGGCTCTGCATTAACTGTGGTGTTGAATATTTTGAAATTTCTCATCTGTTCTCCCAATGGGGTGCTGTTGCTGCACCTAAGATCATGGGAATAGCAGACGGAAGCTTTACACAGCTTTTTGGCTGGGATACAAAGGCAGATGGTACAGAATATCGGACTTTTTTAAATGCTTTTCTGCCGCAGCTCATTGAAACGTTATCCACTATGGTGGATATGGACAGGGTTTACTTCCATATTTCAGATGAGCCGGAATTAAGCCAGTTATCCACATACAGGGCTGCGCTCATGACGGTCAGGGATCTGCTGAAAGGATATAAAATAATTGATGCCCTTTCTAATTACGCGTTTTATAAAGAGGGCCTTGTGGAAATACCGGTATGTGCCAACAATCATATCAAGCCATTTTTAGAAAACCGGCCTGAAAAATTATGGACCTATTACTGTACGGCGCAATACAGGGATGTATCCAACCGTTTCATTGCCATGCCTTCCTACCGAAACCGGGTATATGGTCTTCAGCTTTATAAATACAAAATTGACGGCATTCTTCATTGGGGCTACAATTTTTATAATTCCCTCAATTCCCTGTATCCCATCGATCCCTACCGGACCACAGGAGCTGATGCCGCGTTCCCGTCCGGCGACCCCTTTGTAGTATATCCGAAAGCGGATGGAACTGTGGAGGAATCCATACGGTTCATGGTACATTATGAGGCGATGACGGATTTGAGGGCGCTTTACTATTTGGAAACCTTAATAGGCCGGGAAAAGGTAATGGAAAACATTGATCTTGAGGATCTGGAATTTGACTGGTATCCCAAATACCCGGAATATACCATAAATATCAGGAAAAAAGTAAATGAGATGATTAAGGAGACCATATCATGCTTGTGAGGGAATTGAGCGAGTTGGAACCAGATTATATTGAACTGCGGGTCGTGGATTCACTGCAGAAGATTTTTATGGACAGAGAACCTCTTTCCTGCAGAGAACTCCGCAGGATCAGCGCTTTAAAGGGCGAAATTCTCTCCTTTCAGGTCGCATACCGATATTTAAAGCCTTACTATTCCTCCCAAATGAAGCGGCAGGCCGCCAAAAACCCGGCCGTAAAGGTACTGGTACATTCCGAACTGTCACCTTATACGACAATACGGAAAGTTGTCAGCGTGCCGTCAGCTTATCCGGCTTATCCGGAATATGACCAGGGCTATCTTACCAATCAGCCCGGACTATTTCCGGATGTTCTGCGCCCGTTTGCAGAAAGCTTCCAGATCATTCCATTTTTTTACCGCAGTCTGTGGGTTGATATCGAAATTCCAGAGGATGCAGAAGCCGGGGAATATCCGTTCAAAATTATTCTGACCGATTTAGAGGGGAATTACCTGAAAACGGTTTGCCTTGATATAACGGTTGTAAACCATGTCCTGGAAAAACAGAAACTCATACGTACCGAATGGTTTTATGGTGATTGTATTGCGGATTATTACCACACTCCTGTATTTAGTGAGCGTTTTTGGAAACTGGTATCTGAATTTATGGCGCCTATGGTAAAACGGGGCATTAACATGATACTGACACCTCTGTTTACGTATCCCCTTGATACCCTGATCGGAAATGAACGTACCACCATACAGCTGATCGGTGTAACAAAAAAAGGCGCCAAATACTGCTTTGACTTTACCCAATTGGAACACTGGATTGCATTAGCCCGCGAAAAAGGATTTGTTTATTTTGAAATGTCCCATCTGTTTTCCCAATGGGGGGCAAAATACGCACCCAAGATTATGGCTGAAGTGGATGGCGTCAGCACACAGATATTTGGCTGGGACACGAAAGCAGACAGTCCCCAATACCGTGAATTTCTGGATGCTTTTTTACCCCTGCTCACAGTTAAGCTGAATCAGTTGGGAATAGCCGGCAATACTTATTTTCATATATCAGATGAACCGAATGAAGGGAATATCGGAACCTATAAAATTGCAAAAGAGATGGTAAAACCTTATCTTAATGATTTCCATATCATAGACGCATTAAGCACTCTGGAATTTTATAAAAGTGGAATTATTTCTCAGCCGGTTCCGACCAATGAACATATCGGCCAGTTTTTAGAGGCGGGATTGCCTGACCCGTGGCTGTACTATTGCAGCGGAGAATTCTTGGAAGTAAGCAACCGCTTTTTTGCAATGCCCTCTTACCGTACCAGAATTTTAGGTGTGCAATTATATCTCTATGAGATCAGAGGTTTTTTGCATTGGGGATATAATTATTACAACAGTCAGTATTCCTTACGACATATCAATCCATATGTTATAACCGATGCAGATGATGCATTCCCATCCGGAGATTCTTTTCTTGTATATCCAGGGGATGACGGAAGACCAGAAGAATCTATCCGAATGATGGTTATGGCTGAAGCAATGCAGGACATGCGCGCTCTCGCTATGCTGGAGAAAAGAAAGGGGAAAGCTTATGTCCGTGATTTGATACGCCGTTATGCGGGAATGGACATAACTTTCAACAAGTATCCTCTGACATCAGATTTTGTTTTGGATTTAAGGGAAGCAGTAAATCAGTCTCTGGCCGCCCTTGCTTGAAGTTTAACCCCTTTTTGTATACGTTAATTAGCATCTCAATTGAAGGAGTTTTTACCGTTCCAAACTTGACATTTTGGAAGGTAAAAACTCTTTTTGGTTAAATAAAATCTAAAAACGAATCTTCTTCTCCAGCAATGCAATTCCCTGATACAAAATCGCCTATACAATACACAGGATCACGATGCTCATCACTGCCAGATCCATCTGGAAGAGCCGTGGGTACGAAATGATATGGTTGGGGAGGGTGAAGGTTGCTATCGCAAGTCCAAGATTCCGAAATTTGTAGGTTAAAATGGCTATTGATTATTCCAATAGGCATCCCTCTTTCATTTGTTGATTGCGGTAACATACGCATTTAAAGCTGACCGCTTTAATACGAGCTTCGAGTGACTGAAGGAAGCTGCAATATCCCACCGTAACTGCCTGATTTTTTAAAGTATATTCAAGTGAAAATACAAATATTTGGCTTAGTTTTCAAGTTCATACAAAATATGTTGTTAGATTCATACAAAAAAAATAAAAACAATTAGACATATTTATCAAAAAAATAAAATTCAAGTAAACAATAATTGAAATTCAAGTATAAAAGTGATGTAATCGAATCACAGCAATACCAGCGGTGGAAACGTATTTATTTTATAATTAGGAGGATAAGTCATGAAAAAAGAAATGAAGAAGCGTGCATTAACAAGCCTGCTTGCAGTAACCATGGGAATTACGATGTTAGCCGGCTGCGGCAACACCGGGAAATCTGGCAGTGCAGAAAGCAAAAGCGCGGAAAACGGTCAGGAAACTGTGAAAGAGGAAAAAGCCTCATCAGGAAAGACGGTCACAGTTGATTTCTGGACAGCTCCGGAACAGTATAATCTGGATTTCTGGACAAAGTATGCAGATAAATTCAATGAAAGCAATATTCAGTTGGATGGAAGCAAGGTAGAAGTAAAGGTACAGATGATGCCGGCCCAGCCGTCTTCAGAAGCAGGAATCCAGAATGCGATTGCAACCGGAACGATACCAGCTATTTCAGAAAACATCAACAGAGGTTTTGCAAATACGCTGGCAAATTCAGATGCGGTCTATGATTTAAGCGGCGAGGATTGGTTTAAAGATACTGTGGCAGAGAGAAAACTGGAGGATGTGACCAAGGGCTGGGCCATTGATAACGCGCAGTACGTCATTCCGCTTTATGTAAATCCAATTACCTACTGCTATAACAGCAAGGCTTTAAAAGAACTTGGATTCTCAGAAGTACCTAAGACAATGGCTGATTTTAACAAGCTGCTGGCTGCCTACAGTGAGAAGAAAGGTGAGCTTGCAGGCAACGGCATATCCCATTTTATGTATCGTTCGGAACTGCTCAATTCAGCCAACTACTGGGAGAGATGGTTTGATATTGAATCACCCTACGATGCTTTTTCAAAAGGTGTGCCCTTGGTAGAGGGAAATAAGCTCACTGCAGATAAGGCAGCGCTGACCAAGGTCTTTGAATTTTACGGAGCAATGGGCGATTCCCTTTTAACGGGAACCATTGACGGATTGTGGAAGCAGGAAACCGTTCCGGTTGTTATGGGCCAGGGGCTTCCATGGGAAGTTTCCTCCAATAATGCAGCAGGCAAAATCTATGGATTAGACGGCGATTATGTTTTCGGCCCTACACTGGTTGAAAATGAAAGTGACAAACACTATAACTTTGCGGATTCTAAAGGAATTGTCTTATATAAGAACGATAAGATCTCTGACGAAGAGCACAAAGGAGCCATTGAGTTCCTGAAATACGTATTTACAGGCGATGGAAAGGAAACCTTCGATCTTGACTGGTTGCAAGCTACATCGATGCTTCCTGTACGCGGAGATCTGGACACGAATGTAAGCCTGTCTTCTTATTTCAATGAGAATCCTGCAATGAAGGATATCAGTACATATGTGGCAGATGGCATTCCGGGAATGGCCAATGAAAAGGTGGCTGAGATTATGACTGCATTAGGGGAAAAAGCGGTGATTCCTTTTGTAAATGAAGTAACCATGAAAAACGGAATCAATCAGAAGCCGGATGTATCCAAATATGTGGAGGCTGCGATGGAGGCAATGAAGACAGCAGGCGAATTAGAATAATTATCATAGGGCATCGCCGAACCAGCGATGCCCAATTACCTTTCGTGAAAGGAGAGGGCAAGTGAACAAAAAGAAAATAAATCTTATGCCATGGATTTTTAATTCTCCTTATATCATCTATTCTCTTGTATTTTTATTCCTGCCGCTTGGCTGGGCGTTATGGCTGTCTGTTACGGACTGGAACCTGATGTCACCGAAGTATAACGTTGTAAAGCTTGAAAACTTTATGAAGCTGTTTACCGATGAGAAGGTTCATGCGGCATTTTGGAATTCCCTGCGATATCTGGTACCTATTGTTATCCTGTGTTTTGTACTGGGAGTAGGGATCGCCCTTCTTGTATCCAGACTCCCTGAGAAGCTTAAAGGCTTTGCAGCAGTGATGTTTTTCATCCCTTATCTGACCTCAGGGGTATCCACTTCTGTTATGGTGAAATATTTATTCAGCTATAATTCTGCTTTCAGCACATTTCTCAGGGAACGGATGAACTTAAATATCAACTGGCTGCAGAGTGATATGGCTTTTGGAATCATCATTTTCATGATTATATGGAAAATGGCAGGCTATTATGCCCTGTTTGTGCTGTCCGGTATTGAGTCCGTATCAGAAGATGTGTATGAGGCAGCCATGCTGGATGGCTGCACCGGGATTAAGAAGCTGGTTCATATTACCATGCCCATGATTTTGCCAACCTTAACTTCCGTTGTAGTTTTAGCGGCCGGGCTCTCTTTTCAGATATTCTCAGAGCCATTCCTGCTTACAGGAGGCGGCCCTTCCCTGTCAACGACGACCTGGCAGCTGGAAATTTATAATGCATCGTTCGTAAGATTCCAGTCGGGATACGGAGCAGCAATGGCGATTGCCAATGCGGTCCAAATCTTCGTAGTCATACAGGGAATCACCTGGGTCATGAATAAGCTGAGCAGAAAATATGGATGGTAGGGAGGTGAAAACGATGAAAAAGAAAGTTAAAGTGTCTACGGTCATCATCTGTATGGTCACGCTGGTTTTGATGCTGATATCTCTGTTTCCGTATTACTATATGGTGCTTCAATCCTTTTTGCCCCGGAATATGGTGGATAAGGCTCTGATACCCAAAGGGGTATCCCTGGACAGCTACCGGTATCTGCTGGGCGGAAATGGAGCTGGGGCTGGGGCAAAAGATGCGCTTAAATGGATCCGTGCCTTAATGAATTCTTTCCTCGTATCGATTCCCACAGCGGCAGTTTCTGTATGGGTTGGACTTATGACCGGTTATGCGACCACACATATGCAATATAAGGGCAAGAGCATCATTTATTCTTCCTTATTATTTCAGATGTTTTTCCCGGTCATCATTCTGCTGGTGCCAAGGTATATGCTGATCAGGCCTCTGGCAAACCATTACCTGGGAATGATCCTTCCTCTCGTCATCTCCATATGGGGAATCTTTATGTACATCAATTACTTTAAGACAGTCCCTTCCGCAGTATTTGAGGCAGCGAAGATTGACGGAGCAAGTGATATAAAAATACTGATGAAGATAGCACTTCCTTCTACTAAATCCATTAGCATCATCGTATTTTTATCTGTATTTATGACCAGATGGAATGAGCTGATGTGGGATATGCTGGTAGCACCGGATGTAAAAATGCAGACTTTAAATGTCATGATATCCACCCAGTTTAATCAGAACTCAACCTTGCCGGGGCCCATGTATGCCGCCTCTGTCATGTTGACTCTTCCGGTTATTATTTTATTTTTATGCTTCTCAAAGTATTTTAAAGAAGGAATTAATTTTATGCTGAAGTAAGCAGAATGGTTGAAAGAAAATCAGTTAAGAAAGGAATGTCACAATGCGTTCTTTCAACCGGAAGATTGTGGCTGTATTGCATTAACCTGCAATATGTAATGGAAAACGAATGAATAATAAAACAATGCTTCAGGAAATCGGAATAAAGAGGTGTACCCATAATCCTCTGCTTAAAACAGAAGATGTAAAACCATCCTGTGAGAGCTTTGTGGTAAAGGGAATATTTAACTGCGGTGCAGCAAAATTAAAGGATGAGTATGTCCTGTTATGCCGTGTGGCGGAAGCTGTAGAGAGCAAAGCGGAAGATGAGATCTGCTTCCCAATTGTAGAAGAAAAAGATCATGAAAGTTATTTTAAAACCATTACGATTAAGAAATCGGAACATCCGCAGCTGTGTTTTGATGATGCAAGAACCATTACCAAAGGAAGAGACGGAAACAGCAGCGTGGTATATTTAACTACATTGTCTCACCTGCGTCTGGCAAGATCAAAGGATGGGATACACTTTACCCTGGATGACAAGCCGACAATTATGCCAAGTGCTAATGAGGAAAGTTGGGGAATGGAGGATCCCAGGATAACCCAGATCGGGGAGGAATATTATATCAACTATACGGCGGTATCTCCCAATGGTGCGGCCACCGCACTCATTACCACTAAAGATTTTAAGCAATTTGAAAGAAAGGGAATCCTGTTTCTCCCTGAAAATAAAGACGTTGCTATTTTCCCGGAGAAGGTGGGAGAGGATTACTATGCATTCAATCGGCCGGTTCCAAAGGGAATTGGAACACCGGATATCTGGATATCCAAATCACCGGATATGATTCATTGGGGAGAACATAAGCACTTCTATGGTGTCTCTGAGGAAGGTTGGGAAAATGGCAGGATCGGAGGAGGTGCACCTCCGGTCAAGACGGAAAAAGGCTGGCTTAAAATTTATCACGCGGCCGATAAGAACAACCGGTATTGTCTTGGGGCTTTTCTTCTGGACGGAAAGAATCCGGAAAAGATTCTGGCCAAATCACAGCAGCCTTTATTGGAGCCAGAGATGGATTATGAAGTGAATGGTTTCTTCGGTCAGGTAGTATTTACCTGCGGCTGCATTTGTGAGGCCGGGAATCTAAAGATCTATTATGGCGCGGCAGATGACAGCATCTGTATGGCAGAAATCAGCCTGATGGATATCTACAGACATTTGGGCATCCGGTAATGTCAGACAATGGAGAGGAGCTCTGCATGAGTTGGAGGATTAAGTATAGGGAATGGATCACATATAAAGAGCTGGATAAAACGCTTAGAGAGGAGCTTTCCGCCTGTAAGGAGCCGGAGCTTGAGGAGCGGTTTACCTGGGATTTGGCCTTTGGCACCGGCGGACTCCGCGGAAAGCTTGGAGCCGGAACCAACCGGATGAATGTGTATACGGTTGCCAGAGCTACCAGGGGCTTTGCAGCTTACCTGCTTAAGACGGCTGAGAAGCCCTCCTGTGCCATCGCCTATGACAGCCGGAATATGAGCGGGACCTTTGCCAGGTTGACAGCCTGCGAGTTGGCGGAAAAGGGCGTAAAGGTGTACCTCTATGAGAAGATTACACCGACGCCCATGCTTTCCTATGCGGTGAGGCATTATGGATGCAGCGGAGGGATTGTTATCACCGCAAGCCATAATCCTGGAGTATATAATGGGTATAAGGTCTACGGGCCGGATGGCTGTCAGCTGACCGTGGATGATGCGAAAATAGTGGCGGGTTACATGGAGATGGAACCGTATTTTATGGAAAAGAAAAGCAGTTATTCCGGCAGCTCCGGTTATAATGAGCCTGATCATATGGACAGTGTTTTTGCCTGTCATTTGTATGAAAAGAGGATTGAGCTCATAGGCCGGGAGGTGGAGGATTCCTACCAGTGGGCTGTCAGGAAAGCTTGTACCTCTATGGAGCCGGTGCCTCTAAAAGTTGTTTACAGCCCTCTCAACGGAACCGGTAATATCCCTGTCAGAACAGCTCTTGAAAAATATCCCAACATAGAGGTTCTCACGGTAAAAGAACAGGAATTGCCGGACGGGAACTTTCCTACCTGTCCTTATCCAAATCCGGAGATTGATACAGCCATGGAACTTGCAGCCAGGGAGGCGGAAGAAAAACATGCGGACTTTTTCTTAGCTACCGACCCGGACTGCGACAGAGTGGGCGTTGGAATCGTGATGGAAGACGGTAAGAAACGGCTATTTACAGGAAATGAAATCGGCGTACTGCTGTTTGATTATATCTGCGGCTGGAGAACACGGATGAGCCGGATGCCGCAGCAGCCGGTAGCGGTGAAGACCATAGTCACCACACCCATGGCAGAAGATATTGCAAAGAATTATCAGGTGGAATTGAGAAATGTTCTTACGGGATTTAAATTCATCGGAGAGCAAATCGGATTTCTGGAAGAGAAGAAAGAGGAAGAACGTTTTATTTTTGGATTTGAGGAGAGCTGCGGATATCTGTCAGGGACTTATGTCCGGGACAAAGATGGCGTAAATGGGGCTGTCCTTGTCTGTGAGATGGCAGCATTTCATAAGAGCCGGAAGAAAAATCTTCTTCAGGCACTGGAAGAGTTATATTCTGCCTATGGACATTATGAGAACCGGCTGTTATCCTATGAATGTGCAGGGATCGGAGTCATGGATAAATTCATGGAGGACGTGAGAAAAAGCGACCAGGTCTTTCCAGGAGCGATCATAAAAGACCGTACGGATTACCTCATGGACCATACCGGTCTTCCAAAGAGCAATGTTGTTTCCCTTAAACTGGAGGATGGGAGCAGAATCATCATCCGTCCATCCGGCACAGAGCCAAAACTGAAGCTGTACCTTATGGTAAAGCGGCCGAACTGGGAGGAAGCGGCACTTGCAATCAAGGATCTTGTTTCCAAATGCGATCTCTGGGTGGAAAACGATACAAACTTTGATCATCGATCTTGCAGGGAGGGATTGGTATGAAACCAACGATGAAGGATATTGCCGATATACATGGGGTGTCCATAAATGCGGTCTCACTTGCTCTTAATAACAAACCGGGAGTCAGTGAGGAGATGAGGCTCAAGATTCTCCGTACGGCAGATGATTTAGGATATCTGGATGAAAGAGAAAAGTATTTAAGAACGTATGAAAAAACCAATCTGTGTGTCATGATGCAGGACCGGTATTCCAAGGATATGAACTTCTATGGGATCATTCTGTATGCAGTTGTAGAGGAAGCGAAACGAAACGGATATGATGTATCCATGAACTTTTTCGATGATAATCAGATGGAGGTCCCCAAGATGGTCGTGGAGCGGAGGGGAAGCGGCATCATCATCATTGGAAAAATCAGTGACAGCAACATTGATACTTTGCAGAAATATAAGATTCCTATTGTATTAGCCGATCATGCGTCATTGGTTAAAAACATCGACAGTGTCCTGACGGATAATAAACTGGGTGGTTTCATTGTAGTGAAATACCTGCTTCAGAAGGGATTTAAGAAAATTGGTTTCTTTGGAGAGCTGTCTTATTCACTGAGCATTAAGGAGAGATTCTGGGGATATCAGGAGGCCCTGCGGACTCTGGGGCCTGCTGAACTCAAAGAACATCTGGCGGAATATACCGAAAAATATTCCATATTCGATGGGATTGAATCCGCGGTTTTGAATAACTATAATAAACAGATTATTGAGCTGGTGAAAAAGAAAGAACATTTGCCGGAGGTTTTTGTATGCTCTAATGATAAGGCGGCATTGGCCCTCATGATGGCTCTGCAGGTACTGGGTTATACGGTTCCGGATGATATATCTATCGTTGGATTTGATAATATAGATATGTGTGAGAAAATAAGACCGAAGTTGACGACTATCAATGTAAATAAAGAGATTATGGGAAAAAGGGCCGTCCAAAGGCTGATTTACCGGTTGAATCACATGGATGCCTTGTCGGAAAATACGGTCATTGGTGTGAATCTGGTGGAGCGTGAAACGGTAAAAGTGTCAAATCACCAATGAAAGAGATAAAAAAACCGTGGCGCACCTATATGGAAGGCAGATAGTCTTGTTGCCGAAGGAATCGGTTTCTGAAGGCGCGGACTGGATGCCTTATTCCTGTAGGAGCTGGTGAATGATGTTGCGTTTTCCATCTGTCATTTGTACCTTGTGTATCGGTTTCTTTTCTCTTGCCATAATAAAGGCCTCCTATGATATTTTATCATACATTAATATTCCCAGCTAAAAATCATTTTTCATAGATTCACTTTTTACCAAATCAACCTGTTTCTTTATTACAGAAAAAGGATCAATCCGCCTAATTAAATGATCTGGTCTTTTGGCAAAGGGATGTCTAATTATGATATATTATTCCGCTCAAATAGCATATTCCTTTGTATGCTCTTTTTCTAGTGTTTTCTTCGACACCTGCCCTTCTGCATAATTGTATGAAATAATAAGTTAGATAAGCACGGTAAATAGCATCTATATCATGATAATTCATGTTTATTGTTAAACTTAAGCAATTTTTCCATAGTAATGTACGAATTTCTTGAATTACTCTGCTAATTGGATTATGAACACTTCTGGGCAAAATTAGTGGTTCAACAGAATAGTGACGCTCAAATAGTGTTTGTTTTACATCCTTTTCAAAAAAGCGACTTGAAAATTTATTTGGTACCTGAAATAAGAAGAAAGTTTCCAATTTGGCATAATCCTTAAATATACAGGCGTCTGTTTTTACATGTGTAAAGTCAATTATTATAGGGATATTATTCATGCCAATAAGTATATTTTTAGGGTGTAAATCCCCGTGGATTCGTCCATGTGGAGCATATATATATTCACATTTTTGTATATTTGCAATATAAGACTGTTCAATATCATTTAGTTGCTCAGCATTAAAAAAGTTGTCGTCAAAGATGAAATCTTCAAATGGTTTAAATTTAATATGATGCATATTAGGGTGACCATCCCCCCAATGGCATTTTTTGAAGGTTGAGTCGAAAATATTGTCTACAAGATTAATGATTTCTTCATTAATATGGAGCAAGTCTACAGAGTTAAGGAAAGTATCAAATCGTTCATATTGGTATTTTACGCGTCCTTTTGTAATATAGCGAAATAAAAGTAACCCTGTTTGTTCTGATTTTTCATATGCAATAAAAGATAATAAATTAGCAGAATCAATGTGAAATTGAAGGTTCTGATATCCTTCATATTCTTTATCGGTATTATTTTTTTTATCAATTTTAGCAAGAAAAGGATAAAGCCCCTCTATTTTAATAACCACTTTAGCGGCAGTGGATAAACCTTTAGAGATTACCATATACTTTGCACGAGTGGGATCAACAGTTAAATTATAATCTTTTAATTTAACTAAAGTATCCTCTATAATTTTTTTGTATTCATTTTTAAGGTTTAGATTAACTAATTCTTCATAATTTCCATCAAGATCTGTTACTATATCCATTTTATTTCCTTTCTTCCCCAATTATGATATAATAAATATAACACGATTATCTGTAATTTTCTATATATAGGAGGATTTATGAAGTTTGAACTTTTTGACCAATATGACATTCAAGCGAGACTGAGTCCTGGAATTATCTTAATAAGTCCATTTTTATTTTCGCTTTATATGCAAATTGATGTTATTCGTACATTGTCTACAACAACTGTTGTATTTATTATTTTATTTGCTCTATCTAATTTTGTAATTGTGTTTATTAGATTAATGGGGAAAAGAATTCATTCAAAGAGAAATGAAGTAGCAGCTTTTTTATATTCGGATAAACTTGATGAATCGACTAAAAAACGTTACTATAAAAAGTTGGCTTCCATAGATGATACTTTTCATATTTTAATAGAGGAATCACAATATAATACCCAAGAATTTAAGGACACGTGCATTAGTGCTGTTAATTGGCTTAAAGAACAGAGTAGAGGTTCAGTTATAGTTAATAAAGAAAATACATATTACGGTTTTTTTCGAAATATGTACGGAATAAAGTATATAGGTATAACTACCCAAATATTTCTTCTGATAATACATGTGATACAGTTACTATTTTTTATTAAGACACAAATCACAATAGAATATATGATTTCCGTAATGATGAATTCATGTTATCTCATTTTATGGATTTTTGGAATATCAAAAAATATGTTGAAGTTTTGTTTGGAAAATTATGCAGAGGCATTAATTTTGTTTTTAGATAAATACGAGGAAAAATAAATAAGTCTGTATAGCAGATAACTGGACATTAAATCGGATAAGGTTGGTAGAGTGCTGAGAATGCTCACGGGCAAGGAATAAAGAGAATAAATCTTTAAATTTAGCCTGGCTTATTACATGATGAATACGTAGTATTAATATCGTGGGTAGATAAATAAGCGAGAATTTACGGGAGTTAGGGCTGCATTATAGATGTTCTGGCTCCTGTTTTTATTTGCGTTTTATTAAATTCATTTAAAATGAAATAATTTCCCTTTGTTTTATTTTACTTTTCCACGAAAATGAGTATGTAGTGTCATATATTTCTAAATTCATCTGAGGTATTTTCTTTTTTACCTGAAATATTTTCTGTTGATCGATTGTTTGATTGTGAATAAAGGAGCTTTATCCTGAAGAACAAATCTGATCAACAGGTTTAAAGCTCCTTCTGATAAAACTAAATCTTAATCTTTTTCTCCAATAAAGCAATCCCCTGATACAATATCGCCGATACAATACACAGGATTACGATGCTCATTACCACCAGATCCATCTTAAATACCTGGCTTCCATAGATAATCAAATATCCCAGTCCTTTATTCGCCGCCAAAAATTCTCCAATGATAACGCCAACCAGACAAAGCCCGATATTGACCTTTGTATTGCTGATGATAAGAGGTACAGAACCAGGGAGAAGTACCTTGAAAAGGACATCCTTTTTCTTACCGCCCAGGGAATAGATCAGCTTGATCATGTCAGGATCTACCTGGGAAAAACCGGTATGGAGCGTCATGATGCATCCAAAAACGGCAACTGAAATGGAAGCAACAATGATGGTCTTAATATTATTGCCCAGCCATACAATTAAGATGGGAGCAAGGGCGGATTTTGGAAGGCTGTTAAGCATAACAAGATAAGGCTCCAATACTTCCGATACACTGCGGCTGGACCACAAAAGAATAGCGATCAGCAGTCCTGAGATGGTGACCAGGGCAAAGCTTATGAGGGTTTCCATCACGGTTACCCCGATGTGCATAAAAATGCTTTTGTCCACTACCATATTAAGAAAGCAGATGGTCACACGGGAAGGTGAGCTGAATATGAAGTCATTGATCATGCCCAGTCTTGCACACAGCTCCCAAAGAGAAAGAAGCAGCACCAGCAGCATGGTACGCCATACTCTGACATTTCGGCGGTGCAGCTTTTCCTTTTCAATAAACGCCTGTTGGGCTAAGGTGGGATGAGTTTCAATCATGATTCTGCAGCTCCTTCCATACCTGATTAAAGTAAACAGAAAATTCCGGCATGTTCCGCCGTGTCAAAGGCCGTATATCATCGCCTCCGAAGGAAACCGGTACGATGGCTTTTATTTTGCCGGGCCTGCTTGTCAGTACGATGACTCTGTCGGCAACACTGATGGCTTCGGAAAGGTCATGTGTGATAAGAATAGCAGTTTTATGAGTGCTTTTTATAATGGAACTGATGTCATCACAGACGGAAAGCCTGGTTTGATAGTCCAATGCGGAAAATGGTTCGTCTAATAAAAGAAGGTCCGGTTCCAGGGCCAGGGTGCGGACCAGTGCGGCACGCTGCCGCATGCCTCCGGACAGTTCAGACGGCTTTGCCTGCTCAAAGCTTCCAAGGCCGTAAGTATGGAGCATCTGATGCAGCTTTTCTTTGGAGCTTTTGTTTCGCTTTTTCTGAATTTCCAGCCCCAGTTCGGCATTTCCCATAATAGTACGCCATTCGAAAAGGTGATCCCGCTGCAGCATGTAACCGATATTGACGCCGGATTTTGCCTGGGAGACGCCGTCAATTAAGATTTCACCTTCGTCAGGTTCTAATAATCCGCTAAGAAGAGATAGAAGGGTTGATTTCCCGCAGCCGGATGGGCCGACGATTGCAAGAAATTCTCCGTTATCTGCAGTAAATGATATATTGGAAAGGGCCAGTGTCTCACCCTCAAGGGAATGATAGGAGTAACTGATCCCGCGAACTTCCAGTTTTGGCTTCATGGGTCCTCCTTATATGACAGATTTGATCTGATATAGTGTTATGATATGTACAAAAAAAAGGAGTGTGAAGGACCAGACCTTCTTCTCCATGATATAAAATGCCGGATTGCTGTTTTTATCCTTTTTTCACGACCTGATGATTGGCCCGGCTACAGGAAAGCCAATAAAATGAGGGAATAGATGGCGGAATTACTGGAAAAATAAGAAAAAACCCTTGCAATGGAGTATAAACGGTGTTATACTGTCTAAGATAACATGACAGTTAGCGGATAAAGAGTGGGCGAAAGTCCACTCTTTCAATTTGTTTGGAAAGGTGGGAGAAAGATGGCGAAGAGAGAAGAGTACGAGGCAAAGACAGAAAGCTTTTTGCTGCCCCTTATGGAAGAGAATAATTTTGAACTGGTAGATGTAGAGTACGTAAAAGAAGCAGGAAACTGGTATCTGCGGGCTTATATAGATAAAGAAGGCGGGATTACGGTAGATGATTGTGAAACCATAAGCCGCAGGCTGGGAGACTGGCTGGATGAAAAGGATTTTATTGCGGACAGTTATATTTTAGAGGTCAGCTCTCCGGGGCTTGGAAGACCGCTAAAAAAAGATAAAGACTTTGACAGAAGCATCGGAAAAGATGTGGATATCAAGTTATATAAGCCTTTAAACAAACAGAAGGATTTTACAGGAACGCTTACATCCTATGACAGGGAAACAGTGACCATTACCCAGGAAGACGGAATAGAGCTTGTGTTGAACCGCCCGGAAATCGCTTTGATCCGGCTGGCATTTGATTTCTAAACAGTAAGAGATATTAGGAGGATAAAAAAATGAATAAGGAACTGTTAGAAGCACTGAATATTCTGGAGAAGGAGAATAATATCAGCAAGGATACCCTGTTAGAGGCAATCGAAAATTCTCTCCTTACGGCGTGCAAGAACCATTTCGGAAAAGCGGATAATATCAAGGTCAGCATCAATCGTGAAACCTGTGATTTCAATGTATTTGCAGAAAAAGAAGTGGTGGAAACAGTTGAAGATCCCCTGTTACAGATCAGCCTGGCAGATGCAAAGATGGCAGATCCGAAGTACGATATCGGTGATGTGATCCATTGCCAGATTGACTCAAAAAAGTTTGGAAGAATCGCTACACAGAATGCGAAGAACGTGATCCTGCAGAAGATTCGTGAGGAAGGCAGAAAATCTCTCTTTAATGACTGGTACTGCCAGGAGAGGGAAGTTGTAACAGGAATCGTGCAGAGATATCTGGGCAGGAATGTAAGCATTAATCTGGGCAAAGTAGATGCCATTCTGAATGAAACAGAAATGGTAAAAGGTGAAGTGTTTAAGGCAACAGAGAGAATCAAAGTGTTCGTTCTGGAGGTAAAGGATACTCCCAAAGGCCCAAGAATTTCCGTATCCAGAACTCATCCGGACCTTGTGAAACGCCTGTTTGAATCTGAGGTTGCAGAGGTGAAAGACGGAACCGTGGAAATCAAGGCAATTGCAAGAGAAGCAGGTTCCAGAACAAAAATTGCTGTTAAATCCAATGATGCCAATGTAGATCCGGTAGGTGCATGCGTAGGCTTAAATGGTGCAAGGGTTAACTCCATTGTGAATGAGTTAAGAGGAGAGAAAATTGATATCATCAACTGGGATGAGAATCCGGCCTATTTGATTGAAAATGCATTAAGTCCGGCAAAGGTTATCTGTGTTGTTGCAGACGAGGAATCAAAGGAAGCTCAGGTCATTGTTCCGGATTATCAATTATCACTGGCCATCGGCAAGGAAGGACAGAACGCAAGGCTTGCAGCCCGTCTTACCGGATATAAGATTGACATTAAGAGTGAGACACAGGCAAGAGAACTCGGTCTGTTTGAGGAGCTGGGGCTTGATTATCAGGAAGCTGGATCTGGATTTGAAAGCTTTGGAAATGAAAACCATGACAGTGGAAACAACGAAACGCAGTACTACCAGGAAGAGTATCAGGACGACTACCAGGAATAAGACCTGGCTGGTGATTACCAGAATAAAAAACAGGAAGTGATGGAAACGTGAGTACAAAGAAATTACCGCTCAGACAGTGCATCGGCTGTGGTGAGATGAAAAATAAAAAAGAAATGATTCGTGTTCTGAAAACCTCAGAGGATGAGATTCTTCTTGATACAACCGGACGTAAAAACGGACGGGGAGCTTATCTCTGCCCTTCTATGGAATGTTTTAAGAAGGCAGTAAAAAGCAAGGGGCTTGAGCGTTCCTTCAAGATGGCGATTCCGAAAGAAGTCTACGAAGCATTGGAAAAGGAGATGGAACAGTTTGGATGACAGACAAAAGATCCTTAATCTGATTGGTCTGGCCACTAAAGCAGGAAAGACTGTAAGCGGAGAATTCATGACAGAAAAGACCGTAAAAACCGGGAAAGCATCATTAGTAATCATATCTGAGGAGGCCTCGGAGAATACTAAGAAAATGTTTACCAATATGTGTACTTACTATGAAGTTCCAATCTACTTTTTAGGGGGAAAAGATGAACTGGGCCACGCAATGGGGAAAGAGATGAGAGCATCCCTTGCTATCGTGGATCATGGGTTTGCAAAGGCAGTCGTGAAACTGATGAATACAAAGGTCGGTAGTGAATGTGAAGAGGACCTTTCACATCTACCGGTATGTGCTGCAGAGCGCGCACAGAATGGAGGAAAGCATGAGAGTATATGATCTGGCAAAAGAACTGGGAAAAGACAGTAGTAAGGAGATACTGGATATCTTGGAAAAACATAATATAAATTTAAAGAGCTCTTCCAATGTTACGGATGAGCAGGCGGCAATCGTGAAAAAAGAAGTGGGTGGCCACAACCGGGGAACCGCTCCGGTACAATCCAATTCACCGGATGGGGATGATTCCGATGCGCCTAAGAAAAAAATTGCGGCGGTATTCAGACCGCAGAATGCGCAGATGAAGCCTCAGGGACAGCATTCCCAGTCTCAGGGCGGAAGATCTTTTCAGTCTGACCGGCAGAATGGAGATTCGAGAAATCGTCAGGTTTCAGAGCAGTCTTTATCAGGAACTTCTGAATTAAAAAGAGAGCAGAATACAGATAACCGGGAAGGCGGAAGACCTCAGGGAGGCTATCAGGGAAACCGTGATAACCGGGAAGGAAGACCCCAG
>DFCS01000045.1 GCA_002367105.1 Hungatella sp. UBA3048 | reverse complement strand
CGAATCCATTCTCCCAGATGGCTCCTGCGGCCCAGACATTTAAAATTCCCCCATATACCCCCCCATCCATTGACTCCCCCCTCTAAAAATTTTCTCAAATCCCTCAAAAAATTCCAATTCCCATTCATAATCCATCCGAAGCCCGCATATGATATAAATAGTAAGGTTATGAAAACTTAACGAACCAAAGGAGAGGATATAGCTATGGCTGAGATACATTACTTAATATCGGATGCATCGAAGAAGGTCGATGTGGAGTCTCATGTCCTTAGATACTGGGAGGACGAGCTGGAGTTGAAGATTCCCAGAAATGAGATGGGTCACCGGTATTACACTGAAGCACACATCCGTTTATTCAAGCAAATCAAGGACTTAAAGGACAAGGGGTATCAGTTAAAGGCCATTAAGACAGCGCTTGACAAGGTTATTGAGGAGGGCAGAGACCCCGTCATACCAGATGAGTTACTGGAAGGACAGGTAGCTCAGGAATTAAAAGAGAGTGCAATATCTGGCACTGAGGATGGGACAGGCCTGGATGTACATAACACGGCGCAGATTTCCATTGCCCAGGAGAAAATGGAGCAGTTTCAGGAGATCATGAACCATATCATTGGACGGGCTTTAGAGGTAAATAATGAGCAGTTAAGTCAGGATGTCAGCTGCCTGGTTAATGACAAGGTCATTAAAGAAATGGAATATTTATTGAGTTTAAAAGAAGAAAAAGAAGAAGAGCGGTTCAAACAGTTGGACGAGCTTATGCGTTCGTATCAAAAGGACAACAAAGGGCGTGCAGAAGCTGCTGCTTCCAAGATTCCATTTTTTAATCGAAAAAAGAAGTTCGGGCGAAATGGAAAAAAGTTATAAAACCACACTACTTTCAGATAAATAGAGCGATCAAACAGGCTCTGGCAAGGAAATCCGCAGCTGCCGGTGAAAGTGGAAACTGCGGATTTTTTATGCATACAGGTTATTCTATACAAGCATTTACAAAATTCTGAAACAGTCGGAACGCCTCTTTATTCTTTTCCCATAAATATTCCGGATGCCATTGAACCCCTATAAAAAAGGGATAGTCTGTCATTTCCAGGGCCTCGATCAAATGGTCTGGAGAG
This sequence comes from Hungatella sp. UBA3048, assembly GCA_002367105.1. GTDB lineage: Bacteria > Bacillota > Clostridia > Lachnospirales > Lachnospiraceae > Lacrimispora. The sequence goes on along the minus strand of DFCS01000045.1, from coordinate 97,680 downwards.
TAGGCGGAAGCAATAAGTTCCGGAGCAAGATCCTTAACGGCCTGATGGTGCATGCTGTTGACCTTTATGGAAGAGCTTTCTGATATCCGGGCAAGGAGACTGCCCTCGGTTAAAGCAACCGTATGGCATGGCATATCATAACTAAATGGCTGGGAATGAGCCAGAGGAAAATCACGTGCTACCTGGGAGGGGATATCCTGCCAGATGGTTCCTCCAAGAGCGATGTTTAAAACCTGGATTCCCCGGCAGATCCCAAGGACCGGTTTCCGAAGCTCCATAATCATAGGAAGCAGGGAAATCTCCATCTGGTCCCTGGCTGCGGACACATTGCCGCAGTGAGCCTGTGTCTCTTCCCCAAAAAGGAAGGGGTGCACATCAGGACCGCCTGTGAACAGAAATCCGTCCATATCCTTTGAAAGCTGCTTTAAATCTTCTTCTGAGGCATCTAAGGGCATCACAACCGGGATCGCTCCCGCAGCTTTTAATGCCCGCATATAAGTAGGACGTGCCTTAACATCACCGCTTTCAATATCATGGGCGGGGGTTAAGCCGATCAGTGGCTTTCTCATATTAGAAATGTCCTTTCCTTTATCCGTTAATTCATTCGTATGCAGATATTAAGAATGTGTTGATATAACAAAATGCCTCTTCCTTTCGGAAGAGGCATTTATGTATCATAATTATGCTTCAGAAATAGCTCCTGTTGGACATACGCCCTCACAAGCGCCACAATCGATACATGCATCAGCATCAATAACAAACTGAGAATCACCCTGGCTGATAGCGCTTACTGGGCATTCACCTTCACAGCTTCCGCAGCTAACGCAAGCGTCACTAATAACTCGTGCCATGATAAATTACCTCCTTATATTATATAGATTTTTCTATATTTTATACTATAAATCAGAAATATTCAAGTAGTAAATGGTACAATTATTGTTTAATTTTGGGAGCAATACCGATCAGGGATTCCTGTGCGGACATCCCTGATTCCGCTTAAGATTATCTTCTTGGCGGCAACGGCACCATCCTTTGACATGGGGGGGATATCCTTTAAAGGATAATCCATACCCATGCTCTCGTATTTTACCTTTCCCATGTCATGATAAGGCAGGACGTCAAGGGCCTTCACATTCTTAAGCCCGCCGATAAAACGCCCCAGCCTGTATAGATCAGGGGTATCATCCGCAATCTGCGGCACTGCCACGTGACGGATCCACACCGGGATATCCCGGTCGCTTAAATACTGGGCAAACTCCAGAATGTTTTCATTGGAATGGCCTGTAAGTGTTTTGTGCTTTGTATCAACAATGTGCTTGATGTCCAGCATGACAAGATCGGTAGAGTCCAGAAGCCGGTCTATTTTCTTCCTGTAATCCGGATCATTCCTATGAAACGTGACACCTGAAGTATCCAGGCAGGTATGGATGTTTTTCTTTCCTGCAGCTTCAAAAAGCTCAGTCACAAAATCCAGCTGCATAAGGGGCTCTCCGCCGGTGGCCGTAATACCTCCGCCCCGGTAAAAATTCCGGGACGACTCATACTGCTTTAATAGTTCTTCTACCGTCATTGGCGTGCCGCCAGCCATATTCCAGGTGTCCGGATTATGGCAATATTGGCAGCGCATGGGACAGCCTTGTAAAAAAATCACCATACGCACACCCGGCCCGTCAACGGTACCGAAGCTTTCAATGGAATGGATATATCCTGTCATACAGATCGCCTTCTTTGCTTTTTATTACATATTGCTGTGGAACGTACGGGAGATTACCTCATCCTGCTGTTCCTTTGTCAGCTTGATAAAATTCACTGCGTAACCAGATACGCGTACGGTAAGCTGGGGATAACTTTCCGGATGCTTCTGGGCGTCTAATAAGGTATCACGGGTGAAGACATTGACATTTAAGTGATGTCCGCCTTCCTCCACATAGCCATCTAATAAATTAACAAGGTTATTGATTTGAGATTCGCTGATATTTGCCATTTTATAATCCTCCTATTGTATTTAATAAGTGTCTTCCATAAACAGCCGGTTGCTTTCCGGGTCTTCATCTTCTGTATCCAAAGCCTGGAATAAAGTGGGCACTCTGCAGGCGGAATTTCCGTCTGCACAATCCGTGGAGTTTGTGGTAGTAACTGATTTAGCCATTGTTTCATCGGTACTTACAGTACCGTCTTTCGATACGCGGATGTTCATATGTCCGCCGTTTCCAGCCATGAACTGGTCAAGCATGGAAACGATATCGTCAATCTGTTTCTCCTTTGGATCTGCCATAATAACACTCCTTACTTCTGGTCTTCGCTAAGAGCCAGCTCTAGATCCACCTCTAAATCTCCTGTAAAGATCTGATCTTCTTTGCCAAGGGCTCCAGGTACGATAGAGAAGGTATTTGAGATTCCATCCTGGGCATCTCTGAACGGAAGCTTTGCTACTGATGCCAGGGAAGCGACAGCACCGTGAGTATCCCTAAGGTGCATTGGGTTTGCGCCAGGTGCAAAGGCTTCTCCCTTCTTACGTCCGTCAGGAGTTGCTCCTGTATTCTTACCATATACGACGTTGGAAGTGATTGTCAAGATGGAGGTGGTTGGAATGCCGCCGCGGTAAGTGTGGTTTCCTTTTACATAGTTCATAAAGGTGTGAACAAGTTCGTTTGCGATCATGTCTACCCGGTCGTCGTTATTGCCGTATTTGGGGAAGTCTCCTTCTACGATGTAATCCGTTACGATTCCGTTTTCATCCCGTACGGTCTTAACCTTGGCATATTTGATGGCGGATAAGGAGTCAGCCACTACGGAAAGCCCGGCAATACCGGTTGCGAACCAACGGGTTACCTTTTTATCGTGAAGAGCCATCTGAATACGCTCGTAGCTGTATTTGTCATGCATATAGTGGATGATATTCAAGGTATTTACATAAACCCTTGCAAGCCAGTTCATCATGTCCTTATAGGCTGCCATAACCTCTTCGTATTCCAGGTACTCGGAAGTGATGGGGCGGTATTTGGGGCCCACCTGTTTTTTGGTGACTTCATCAATGCCGCCGTTAATGGCATATAACAGGCATTTTGCAAGATTGGCCCTTGCGCCGAAGTTCTGCATTTCCTTACCGACTCTCATGGAAGATACACAGCAGGCAATGGCATAATCATCTCCATGTGTCACTCTCATCAGGTCATCGTTCTCATACTGAATGGAAGAGGATTCAATGGAGGTCCTGGCGCAGAAACGCTTAAAGTTTTCCGGAAGCTTTGTAGACCAGAGCACGGTTAAGTTCGGCTCAGGAGCTGTTCCCAGATTAGAAAGGGTGTGAAGGTAACGGAAGGAAGTCTTGGTCACCAGATGGCGTCCGTCAATGCCGACTCCTCCGATGGATTCTGTTACCCAGGTAGGATCGCCTGAGAACAGCTCATTGTATTCCGGAGTACGGGCGAATTTTACCAGACGAAGCTTCATGATGAAATGGTCTACAAACTCCTGAATCTGCTCCTCGGTAAAGGTTCCTTCTTCTAAATCTCTCTGTGCATAAACATCAATAAAGGTGGAGGTGCGGCCTAAGGACATGGCTGCTCCGTTTTGCTCCTTGACAGCGGCAAGGTAGGCAAAGTACAGCCACTGGATCGCCTCTTCTACGTTGGCGGCCGGTTTTGAAATATCAAAGCCATAGATGCTTCCCAGCTCCTTTAATTCCTTAAGGGCGCGGATCTGCTCAGAAAGCTCTTCTCTTTCCCGGATCACGTCAGAGTACATGGTGGTACGTGTAGTATCCTTCTGCTCTTCCTTATCTGTAATCAGGCGGTCAATGCCGTAAAGGGCCACCCGGCGGTAATCTCCAATGATGCGGCCGCGGCCATAGGCATCCGGAAGGCCTGTGATGATGTGATTGGAACGGCAGTCACGCATTTCCTGGGTATAAGCATCAAAAACACCTGCATTGTGTGTCTTTCTGTGAATCGTGAAAAATTTCTTAACTTCAGGATCAATGGTATAACCATTATCCGCACAAGCCTTCTCTGCCATACGGATGCCGCCGTAAGGCTGTAAGGAACGCTTAAAAGGCTTATCAGTCTGAAATCCTACGATTGTTTCTTTTTCTTTATTTAAATATCCCGGTCCGTGGGAAGTGATGGTGGAAATGATCTTTGTATCCATATCCAGCACGCCGCCGGCCTCCCGCTCCTGTTTGGATAAATCCATAACCTGCGCCCAAAGAGCGTTTGTTGCTGTGGTAGGTCCGGCAAGAAAGGAATCATCGCCGTCGTAAGGTGTGTAATTTTTCTGTATAAAGTCCCTGACGTTGATCTCCCGTTCCCAAACACCGCCCGTGAAAGCTCTCCATTCTGTTCTCATAGTATTGTTCCTCCGTAAAATCTGCTGTATAAGTGTCAATTATAAATGAGTGCCGTCAAAGATTATAATTCATACAATCTTTGTATGAATACATTATATATGAATACTGTATACAATGTCAAGACTACTTATTGAGAAAAATTTGTCAAGAAGAGGTCGGAAGGAAAAAAAGGCATTTAGCCCTTGCTAATAAGGAAGAAAAGTATTATATTATAAAGACAGTAAATACAATTTTTTAAGGAGGAATACAAGATGCAGATCCAGAAGGATATGTTAATAGGCGCATTGCTTGATATGAACGAGAATATTGCACCTATGTTAATGCGTGCAGGTATGCATTGCCTCGGCTGTCCGGCATCTCAGGGTGAGTCCCTGGAGGAAGCCTGCCAGGTTCATGGAATAGACTGTGATGTACTGGTTTCCCAGATTAACGAAGTGTTAGCAGAAGTATAGAATATATTACTATATGGCAGGAGGCAGTCCTTAAGGACTAGCCTCCTGTTTTTTATGTGGGTGATGAGCCTTCTTATGACTGCCGTTTTTCTTCCCTGTAATGCTTCGGGCTGACGCCGAATTCCTGCTTAAAGATCTTGGAAAAGGTTAAAGGGTTATGATATCCGATGTCCGTGGCAATTTCCTGAATGGATAAGGATGTGGTGGCAAGCTGATTGGCGGCAATGTTAAGCCGGTACCTCATTAAGTATTCCTGAGGGGAAACGTGAAGCTGCTTTTTGAATATTGTAGTTAAATAAGAACGGTTGATCCCGATGTAGTCTGCGATGTCCTGGACCTTAATGCTGTTATAGTTCAGCTTAATATACTGAAGGGCATAATCTACATAAGTATCGATGGAATAGTCGTACTGGTTCTTTTTAATGGTTCTTATGGTATTCTGCATTTCGATCAGGGTGGACAAAATCTCGTATAGGTATCCCACCCGCTTAATTTCATTGGCAAAGGTCAGTTCACTGGTATCCAGTATTTTGTGTATCATGGGAAGATAAAGCTGATTGGGAATCTGGGAATGGATAACAGGGAGCTGCGGGGATATGCCCGCATAGCTTAAATAAGCCTCTGCCATCTCTCCGTCAAAGGTAATCCACATGTACTCCCAGGGATTTTTAAGATCCGCATTGTAAAGAACGGGATGTCCCTTGGGAATGAGAAAGATGTCATCGGTTTTCAGATCATACCGTTTCCCATTAATTTCCAGGGAGCCTGCGCCGCCCAGCACAAAGTGAAGGTGAAATTCATTTGGGATCTTGTGATCGTAGGTGTATTCCGGAGGACACTGCTGGATTCCGCAGTGGACCAGGTACAGATCATTGGTCTGCCGTTTAATGTTCCTTAAGCAGCGGAACCCGGCAACATTTTTATAAGTCGTTTGTTTTTCGCTCAAAGATATACCCCCTCAAAATGGTGAAAGACCCTGTCAGACGATCCGCTTTTATTAGGATGTTTGATAGGGTCAAGTATACAGGCATTATAGGCAACTTGTAAATAATGATTCCTGGGAGTTTCTTTTACTGGTACATTTTCATGTAATCCCCATGGGCTGCAATGAGTTCATCCACCATGGCACGGATATCTTTTATGTTAAGCTCGGCAGCGGTGTGAGGGTCCAGCATGGCTGCCTGGTAAATGGTTTTTTTATCCCTGTTACGGGCGGCTTCTATGGTGAGAAGCTGGGGATTTATGTTTGTCATGTTCATGGCCGCCAGCTGGAGGGGAAGGGGGCCCACATGGCAGGGAGTGATTCCGCTTCCGTCTACCAGACAGGGGACTTCTACGCAGGCGTCGGCAGGAAGGTTATCGATCAGCCCCCGGTTTAAGACACTTGCACCGATCTTATAAGGCTTATTGGTCAGAATTGCTTCCATAATATAGGAGGCGTATTCACGAGAGCGGGCATGAGTGATCTGTCCGTTGTTAAGGATAGAATTTTTTTCTTCTTCCCACTCATTGATCTGCTTGATGCAGCGCCGCGGGTATTCATCTAAGGGGATCTGGTATTCTTCGATCATTTCCGGGTATTTGGATTTTATGAACAACGGATTGTATTCTGCATTGTGTTCGCTGGATTCCGTACAGTAATAGTCTAACTGGTTGATGTATTCAAAGCGTACCATATCCTTATGTTTTTCTGTCTGGTTTTTCCAGGAGGCCTTCTGACGGATCATGGGGTAAAGGTCGTTTCCGTCTCTGTCATGGAGCTTTAAGAGCCAGGCCATATGGTTAATTCCTGCGATTAATTCTGTCCGCCCTTCCAGCTTATCCTCCATATCAAGGCCCTTTAATAAGGTTTCTGAGCATACCTGGACGCTGTGGCATAAACCAATGGTTTTAATAGATGTGTAACGCTGCATGTAACCGGTTAAGATAGCCATGGGATTGGTATAATTTAAGAAGTAGGCCTCCGGACAAACCTCTTCCATGTCTCTTGCAAAATCCTCCATGACCGGAATGGTCCTTAAACCCCGCATAATTCCGCCGATACCCAGGGTATCCGCAATGGTTTGTTTTAAGCCGTATTTTTTAGGGATTTCAAAGTCTGTAATCGTACAGGGATCGTATCCGCCTACCTGAATGGCGTTCACTACAAAAGCTGCACCGGATAAGGCTTCCTTCCGGTTTTCCACTCCCAGATAAGTTTTGATATCAGCCCGTCCTTCATTCACATTTTTGTTGATTGCATTCAGAATAAGCTCCGAATCCGAAAGCCGCACCTGATCAATATCATAAAGAGCGATCACTGCGTCCTGAAGTATTGGAGTGCACATGCAGTCACCTAAGACATTTCTTGCAAATATCGTGCTCCCTGCCCCCATAAAAGTTATTTTTACCATGTTCCTTCCTCCTTGTTTTCCTTGTCTGTCTGATGAGGATATTGTATAATTACAGCAGAAAAAAAGATAGGACGTTTGTTTCATAAAATTGTCATTTTGTTGTATGGAGGGTGAAACATGAATCAATTGGTACGGGGGTTGACCATTTATTACTGCGGTCGTGAACAGTGTGTGTCAGGGCATTTTTTCGGACCTGCGATCCGGAAGCATTACCTGATGCATGTGATACTTAGGGGAAGGGGGATCTACCGGACAGGAGGCGAGGAATATGCCTTAAAAGAGGGAGATGCATTTTTAATTAAGCCCCAGGAAGTCACTTATTATCAGGCGGATAAGGATGAGCCATGGGAATATGCCTGGGCAGCTTTTGCAGGGACTGAAGCGGAGAGGCTGTTAAGCGATTACCGGCAGGAGGAAAATGAATATGTGTACCATTTTGATCACGGAGAGGAATGGCGGGACTATATGGAACGGCTGGTGACCGTCTTTGAAAGCGGGGAACATAATATGGATGAGACAGCAGGGTATCTTTATCTGCTTTTTTCCCGGTTCCCAAAACGCAGCAAGGAAGTGGGAGAGTATGAGCAGAGCTATCTGTCCAGGGCGGAAACATATATACGCCATAATTACAGCTACCCCATTCAGATCGGGGATGTGGCAAAATATGTGGGGATCGACAGGACCTATCTGTACAGGCTTTTTATGAAATACAAGGGCATTTCTCCGAAGCAGTATTTAACGGCCTACCGGATCATGGAGGCAAAGCGCCTGTTAGAGGATACGGGTCTAAACATAACGGAAACCGGTTTATCCTGCGGCTTTCATGATGCTTCGGTATTCTGTAAAAGTTTCCTGCAGGCAGAGGGGGAGTCTCCGCTCCAGTATCGGAAGAAGATGCGAGAAGAGGTTTGGTAAATATAACAAAACACCATGTACCTGTCACATTAGTCTATGTAATATGGATAAAAAAAGGTTTATAATCAGGGTTAGGTAAATAAAAATACACAAAAAATGGTTTTGAATCCAGTTTTAACTATATAAACTGACTAATTAAAGGGAGGTAACAAAATGAAACGTAAATGGTGGTTGACAGCGGCAATGGCAGCGGCTATGACAGCATCACTGGTTGGCTGCGGAAGCAAGACCGGGAAGGAAACGGCTCCTGCAAGCACGGGAGAAACAAAGCAGGCGGCGGAAAGCTCCAGTGAGTCAGGAAATGAGTCTGCTCAGGGAACTCTGACGGTTGCAATCTGGGACAAGAACCAGGAACCGGGACTTACGGAGATCATGAAGGACTTTACAAATGAAACGGGAATTAAAACACAGATTCAGGTAACCCCATGGGAACAGTACTGGACCATGCTGGAGGCAGGAGCGACCGGCGGATCCCTTCCCGATGTTTTCTGGATGCATTCCAATGAGATCGCAAGGTATTCCCAATACGAGATGCTCCTGGACTTAACGGACCGGATCAAGGATAGCAAGAAGCTGGAAATGGATAAATTCCCTAAGGACATTGTGCAGATCTATAATTGGGAAGGTACAAAGCAGTATGCGGTGCCAAAGGATATTGATACCATCGCGCTCTGGTACAACAAAACCATGTTTGATGAAGCAGGAATCCCTTATCCCGACAAGGATTGGACCTGGGATGATTATGCAGAAGCAGCAAAAAAGCTGACCAAAGCAGATGGAAGCCAGTATGGATTTGCCTTAAGGCCCACCAATGACCAGGCGGGCTGGAACAATATCGTTTATGATATGGGCGGTTATGTAATCAGTGATGATAAAAAATCTTCCGGATTTGACCAGCCGGGAACCATCAAGGCCTTAACGTTTATCACGGATCTGATGAAAGAAGGATATGCGCCTCCATATGAAGTGATGGCAGAGAATACAGAGGAAGCTTTGTTTGAAGCCGGCAAGGTAGCCATGATTACGGCTGGCTCCTGGATGCTTCCGGAGCTTTGCAATAATGAGTACGTAAAGGCAAACTGTGACATTGCAGTCCTTCCAAAAGATGCAGCTTCCGGAAAGAGAATCTCCATTTACAATGGACTGGGCTGGGCGGCTTCTGCCAATACCAGCATGCCGGAAGAAGCATGGAAGCTGATCGAATATATGGGGTCAAAGGAAGCTCAGCAGAAGCAGTCTGACCTTGGAATCGTTATTTCAGCCTATGCAGGGACAACGGATAACTGGATAAAGGCATATCAGGACTTTAATCTCCAGGCGTATTTAGATATGATGAGTGATCTGGTCATCAGACCATACTCTAAATCAACGGTTGCCTGGAACAATATGAGCCATGAAAAATTAATTGATGCATGGACCGGAGCCAAGAGCGTGGAGGATGTCTGCAAGGACATTGCTCAGGAAATGAATGCCCTGCTGGCACAAGAATAGGAGGGGCTGGGGAGGCAGGCTTTTAAAGCGCCTCCCCCTTTTTAGCCGAATCAAGTGGTGAAGCGGATTGTGAATATCCGTTTGACAAAGAAATACGGAGGGTCAGCATGAACAGAAAGTCAAAGGTATCAAGGCGGGAGAGAAGTGAATTTTTATGGGGGTGGATGTTTTTGCTGCCTACCATGGCAGGGCTTATTATATTAAACATCATCCCTATTTTTCAGACCATTTATCAGAGCTTTTTCAAAACCGGGGCTTTTGGCAAAGGCAATGTATTTATTGGCTTTGACAATTACGGGAAGCTTTTCAGTGATGGGACGGTATGGCAGGCTTTGTGGAACACATGTAAATATGCGGTGGTGGAGGTACCGTTTTCCATTGCGATTGCCCTTGTACTAGCCGTTTTTTTAAATGGAAAAATCCGGGGGCGTTCAATATGGAGGACCATTTATTTCCTGCCAATGGTAGCCGCTCCTGCAGCGGTGGCTATGGTCTGGAGATGGCTTTATAACTCGGAATTCGGTCTGCTTAACCATCTTCTTCGCGGGATAGGACTTTCCGGAGTGAACTGGATCTCCAATCCCAATATCGCATTTATCTCCGTGGCTATCGTAGGAATCTGGTCCGTGATCGGTTATAATATGGTACTGTTTTTTGCAGGCCTTCAGGAAATACCCCGGGACTATTATGAGGCGGCGCAGATTGATGGAGCAAACGGAATCAACCAGTTTTTTACGATTACACTGCCCTTAATATCACCCACCATGTTTTTTGTGACAGTGACCAGAGTCATAGGGGCCATGCAGGTGTTTGACAGCATCTATATGATGATGGGAAAAAGCAACCCGGCGCTGGTAAAGACACAGTCCCTGGTGTACCTTTTCTATAAATATTCGTTTATAGAGGGAAACAAGGGATACGGCTCTTCCATTGTCATGCTGCTTCTTATGGTAATCCTTCTGATTACAGTGATTCAGATGATTTGTCAGAAAAAATGGGTGAACTATAGCTAGGGAGGAGAATTATGGATAAGAGTAGAAAAATTAAATCAACCATCGTTTACTTCATTCTTACAATCGGGTCTGTCATTATGCTTGTCCCCTTTTTGTGGATGTTTTTAACGGCCTTTAAAAGCACATCGGAGGCAACACAGATGAATCCCTTCATTATCTTTCCTACGGTATGGAGAAAGGAAGCATTTTTATCCATCATTAGCAAAATGAACTTTTTAAGGCTGTACTGGAATACGTTGCTGCTTATTGTAGAACGGGTCATTTGTGCGGTGCTTACTGCAACCATGGCAGGATATGCCTTTGGACGCCTTCACTTTAAGGGAAAGAATCTGGCCTTTTCCCTGGTTTTGTTCCAGATGATGGTGCCATCCCAGATCTTTATTATTCCTCAATACTTAATGGTAAGTAAGCTGGGAATGTTAAATACCTCCTTTGGCCTGCTTTTTCCGGGGCTCGTGACAGCCTTTGGAACCTTTTTATTGAGGCAGGCTTATATGGGGCTTCCCTCTTCCTTAGAGGAGGCGGCCAGGCTTGACGGCTGCAATATCGGCCAGACCTTTCTTTATGTTATGGCCCCTCTTACAAAATCCTCCATGGTGGCTCTTGGCATCTTTACCGCGCTGTTTGGATTTAAGGAGCTGATGTGGCCTCTGGTCGTTAACACAGAGCAAAATACCATGCCCCTGTCTGCCGCCCTTGCAAAGCTGCAGGGACAGTTTGAAACAAATTATCCGGAGCTTATGGCGGCATCTTTACTGGCCTGTATCCCCATGATTATCATTTATCTGATATTCCAGAAACAGTTTATAGAAGGAATTGCTACATCCGGAGGAAAATTATAAAAGGAGTATGAATTATGTCTATCATTTATCATGAACAAGCGAAACAGTACCACCTGTATAACCAGTCCATGAGTTATATCATTCAGATCATGGCCAATGGCCAACTGGGAAATCTGTACTATGGGAAACGGATTACGGACAGGGAGTCCTATGCATATCTCCTTGAGACAGGAGAGCGCGCCCATGCCGCCATAAGCTGTCCGGAGCCGGTCAGCTTATGCCTCCAATATACGAAGCAGGAATATCCGGCTTATGGAACTGGGGATTACCGGTATGGTGCCTGCATCGTTAAGCAGGAGAATGGCAGCAGGATCACTGACTTTACCTATGTGTCCCACCGTATCTTTGAGGGGAAGCACTCCATAGAGCCTCTTCCTGCCACCTATGTGGAAGAGGAGAGGGAGGCCGCCACTCTGGAGATTACCCTTCATGATGATGTGATGGATACGGATCTGATCCTTTCCTATACGATCTATGAAGAGATGCCGGTCCTTACAAGGCATGCCCGTTTTGAACACCATGGCAAGGAGGAGATCGTCCTCTTAACGGCTATGAGCGGAGCTGTAGACTTGCCGGATTGTGATTATGAGATGATTCAGCTTTCCGGGGCATGGTCCAGGGAGCGGTATTTGAAGAGGCGCCCCCTGGAACAGGGAATACAGTCCATCTACAGTATGAGGGGGATCAGCAGTGCAGAGCACAATCCATTCCTTGCACTTGCAAGAAAAGAGACTACAGAGAACAGCGGCCAGGTATATGGCTTCAGCCTTGTGTACAGCGGCAGCTTCTTAGGACAGGTGGAAGTCTGCACCCATGATACCACCCGGGTGCTCATGGGAATCCATCCGGACACCTTTGAATGGCCTTTGAAAGCAGGGGAATCCTTCCAGACTCCGGAGCTTGTGATGGTTTATTCGGAACAGGGACTTTCCTTTATGAGCCAGATCTTCCACCGCTTATACAGGACCCGGCTTGCCAGAGGGTATTGGAGAGACAGGGAAAGACCGGTGCTTTTGAACAACTGGGAAGCAACCTATATGGATTTTAATGAAGAAAAGATTCTTGCTATTGCCAAAAAGGCGAAGGAAACGGGCGTGGAGCTGTTTGTTCTTGATGACGGCTGGTTCGGCGAACGAAGTGATGACCACAGAGGCTTAGGAGACTGGCAAGTGAACCGGAATAAGCTTCCGGAAGGTATTTCCGGACTGTCTGAGAAGGTGGAAGCTCTTGGTTTAAAATTCGGCCTGTGGATCGAGCCGGAGATGGTCAATAAAGACAGCCGGTTTTACGAGGCCCATCCAGACTGGATTTTGTCTGCCCCCGGCCGTTATGAAACGCCAAGCAGGAATCAGCATGTCCTTGATTTTTCAAGAAAGGAAATTGTTGATGCGGTTTATGGTATGCTAAAAGATATTATTGGTAATGCAAGAATCTCCTATATCAAGTGGGACATGAACCGGTATCTGACGGAATGCTATTCCAGAGGGACCTCCCCTGACGGGCAGGGAATGGTGATGCATAAATTTATCCTGGGAGTCTATGACTTATATACCCGGCTAACCAGAGATTTCCCTGAGATCCTGTTTGAGTCCTGTGCCAGCGGAGGGGCCAGGTTTGACCCTGGAATGCTGTACTTTGCTCCCCAGGCATGGTGCAGTGACAATACGGATGCCATGGACCGGCTAAAGATCCAGTATGGAACTACCATGGTTTATCCTATATCCAGCATCGGAGCCCATGTCTCCGCAGTTCCCAACCATCAGATTCACAGAATAACGCCTTTGGATTCCAGGGGAAATGCAGCGATTTTCGGTGCTTTTGGATATGAACTGGATTTGAATCATCTTTCTCCCGAGGAAATAGAAACGGTAAAGCAGCAGATTGCATGCTATAAGAAGTACCGGAAACTTTTACACCAGGGAACATTTTACCGGTTAAAAAGTCCATTTGAAGGAAATGACACGGCATGGATGGCAGTATCAGAAGATTCGGAACAGGCAATCGCCGCTTATTATCAGGTTTTGAATCCGGCCAATGCCGGCTGGCTTCGGTTAAAGCTCCAGGGGCTTTGCGAGGATATGCTTTATAAAGTTTCCCTGCCGGGTGAGACCGGAGATTATTATGGAAGCGAGCTTATGTACGCCGGTATTCCCATTGACAGAAGCCGTCTTTTTAGAGAATCAGGGGATTTTGCCTCTTTCCTCATCTTTATTAATAAAAAATCAGAATAATGAAAAAAGTCCGGGCAGGCATTGTCTGGACTTTTTTAAGTTTGCCCGGTATCGCTTTTTATTGCATGAATAAAAAAAAGTTGCGAATGCAACCACTTTATGTTATGCTGTTTATCATCTTAAAAAAGATGAAATGCCGTCCGATAGGCTTGGAGGTGGAAATCATGTGCGAGCACAAGGAAATTGGGAAATATATCTCGATTATCCAGAGACTTAATAATACGTATTTTGCAAATCAATTATCTACTTATCAGATAGGCTGTGGACAACAGTTTTTTTTATTGCAGATTTTTAAAAAACCTGGTATGAGTCTGCATGAGCTGGCTTCTTTTGGACATTACGATAAGGCCACTGCCACCCGCGCGGTTAAAAAACTGGAAGAAGAAGGATATGTTGTGACGGAAATGGCACAGGAGGATAAACGCATCCGGAGGATTTACGTTACAGACAAAGCGGCTGCTGTTGTGGGAAAGACCTTGGAGAGTGTAAATGAATGGGCGGATATAATTTTAAAGGGGTTTACCAAAGAGGAACGTGATGCAGCGGAGCAAATGCTCATTCGAATGGCTTGCAATGCTCTTGATCACATCGTGGAACAGAAAGGAAAGGAATAGAATACTTTATGGAACAGATCAGGATAAAACAGGGGGAAAACCCCCTGGGATATAAACCAGTGGGGCATTTGCTGCTTCAGTTTGCACTTCCGGCAATTGTCTCCATGCTGGTAAATTCAGTATATAATATTGTTGATCAGATCTTTATCGGTCAGGGCGTTGGGTATTTGGGCAATGCGGCAACCACCATAGCATTTCCGATTGTCACCATTATTTTAGCCATATCGACTCTATTGGGGGCGGGGGGAAGCGCCTATGCTGCCATTAAGCTGGGAGAAAAAAATGAGGAAGAGGCGGACAAGACCCTTGGAACCGTTTTCTTTATGACCCTTGCAGCCAGCATAGCAGTTATGGCGGTTGGATTTCCGCTTATGACACCTATGTTAAGGCTTTTTGGAGCGACCGCAAATACCATGGAGTACGCAAGGCAGTACACTTCTATCATATTACTGGGCACCCCCTTTAACATGCTATCCGTAGTACTGAGCAATATGGCCAGGACAGACGGGAGTCCTGCCTTATCCATGTATGCCAATTTAATCGGTGTTGCTTTAAATACCATGCTGGTTCCAATTTACATTTTTGTATTTCATTGGGGCGTGACCGGAGCGGCCATTGCCACCATTACTTCTCAGATCATTTCCGCAGTTGTGTTGGTCCTGTATTTTGTGTACAAAGGAAAGCATATGCGTCTCAATAAAAATAGTTTACGCATTGATCCAAATATCTGCAGGCTGGCCCTGCCTATTGGGATCTCAAGCGGTATTACCCAGATGGCGTCTACCATTTTGCAGGTTGTCATGAACAATTCCCTGGTGTATTATGGAAATAGGACGGCTATTGGAGGCGATGTGGCCCTAAGTGCCATGGGTATTGTAAATAAGATCGGTATGATCCTGATCTCCATCTGTGTCGGCATCGGCATCGGCTCCCAGCCAATTCTCGGATATAATAAAGGGGCGAATCAGCCAAAGCGTGTGAGGAAGACTTATCTTTCGGCGGCTATGGCGGCAACTGCAGTTGCCCTTACGGGCTGGCTTGCCTGTCAGTTGTTCCCTAGGCAGATTTTAAGTCTGTTTGGGACGGAGGATGTGCAGTTCACCGAGTTTGCCATCCGATGCTTAAAGGTGTATATGCTTGGAATTTTTTCGGCTGGATTCCAGGTTGCGACAACCAGCTATTTCCAGTCAACGGGACAACCTTTAAAGGCTTCTATTTTATCTATGCTGCGCCAGCTTTTGCTATTGATCCCGCTGATTCTTATCCTCCCCCTTTCTTTTGGTCTGGAAGGAATTCTGTATGCAGGGCCTGTGGCGGATATTACTTCAATGCTCATTGTCAGCCAGTTTGTTCTGCATGAAATGAGAAAATTAAACAGATTATGCAAAGAATCGTAACATGTGGAATTCAGGGAAAGGAGATATGAAAATCATGAGCATGAAAACGGAGATGGCAAGATTTGCTGCAGGACTAAAAAAAGCGGACAAAAAGATGGCTCTTGAACTGGAACAGCCGCCCAGAGGAACTGGGGCGCTGACCCAGGAACAATTTACAAAAAAGGTACGGGTAAAAACCTGGAACATAGATGGTTTTCCCGGAGTCACCATAAATGGAAGTTATTCAAAGACTGCCCATATCCTCATGCTGACGGGAGGGGCCTATACCCTGGAGCCGTCAGAGCGTTACAGGGAAATGGCAGAGTATTTTGCCATAGAAAAGCAGGTTAAGGTGACCATACCTTCCTGTCCGCTGGCTCCGGAGTATACGGCGTTAGATGCCCACCGGTATCTGGTCCGGGTTTACAGCTGGCTGACGGCAGAGTATCCGGAAGATGAATTTTTTCTTTTTGGAGATTTTTCCGGCGGTGGTCTGGCTCTCTCGTTTTTACAGGAGCTGCGGGACATGGGAAATCTGCCTATGCCGGTGAGAACTGCCGTGGTTTCCCCGTGGCTGGACATTGCTCTTAACAATCCGAAGATAAAGATAATGAAAAAAACGGATCCTATTCTTCCTGTTGAAGCGTTAAAAGAAGCCGGCGCCCGCTACTGCGGCCCTTTGGAACCGGATCACCCCTTTGTCTCGCCCCTTTATGGAAATTGGGATCAGCTGGGTCAGATCCTGATATTTTCAGGCACAGATGAGATTCTAACACCGGACTGCGAGCTTCTGGCTGAAAAGGCGGGGAAATTTAAGGGTACGGAAATCATTTATAAAAAAGGGGCTAAGATGGTTCATAACTGGATATTGATCCCGAGCAAGGAGGCGGATGCCACTTTAGAATTGATTATTGCATTCTTTCTGGAAGAAGCTTTGGGATTTTAAAAATGAGGCTCGGCCCTTTTAAGGGGCCGAACCTCATTTTTGATTTGTGATGAAGTACTATGAACAAAGGAACGGATTAAAGTTTTGCAAGAGACTGAAGGGCATGACCTTCAATCAGAACCTCGTAATGTTCCCTGTAGTACGCTTCAGAGGCGTAGTCCTGGTGAATCTTGGAGCCATATTCCGCAAGCAGGTTGCAGACACGGCTGAAATCCAAAGATTTGTCAGGAGTGTTCCTGATCACCAGATAATACTGCCTGGTATCAGGTTTTTTATATAATGTATTCTCGCCATCGTAAACCTGCCCGATGGTCCTTGCAGCATCAGATATCTGGTCCAGACTTTGAAAACAATAGATTCTTATGGAGGAAGCGCTTGATTGCTCTTTTGGCTCTTCGGCCTCCGGTTCTTCTTTCTTGTCAATCCCTAACAGGTTTAACAGTCCGTCGGCGCCTTCCAAAAGTTCGCTTGCCAGGTCTCCTGGCATGGAATCCAAGTCTTCGTCGGCTGATGGTGAAAATTTGGCAAACCTTGTATCTAATTCTTCCGGATCTTCGATTTTTGTGATTACTAACATCACACTTTCGTTGGACAATGGAATTGCTTCTACCATGAGAGGAATGTCTTCTGCTTCGAATCCCACTTCGTTAGAGGCTTTCTGAATCATCTCGCGGAACAGGTTGCGGGCTTTTTCACTGCCATAGGCAAGCTCGCCTAAATTTAAGTTTCTGACGCTTAAATCAAAGCTGGTAAGCGTACAGCGAATTTGATTTTCGTTAATACGTTCTATCTTCATAGGATCACTTCCTGTTCTTTTTAAAATGGTGAATGAATGTTTACATACTTCCTCAACATAACTATACTATATAATATAGCGAAAAAGCAATTACTATGTGAAAAAATTTATATAATTTTAAGGTTTGAATGCTAATAACCGGGAATCCTATTGACTTATTGGAAGTTCCCGGTTTTATTTTTTGATATGAAGATTATTTAATATTGTTTTACTTAGTTTCTTCGTAATCTTCGCAAGGTGTCTTAGAAAAAAATGTCAAAACCATTAATTACTTATAAATGTATAGGTTTTCGGACCATCCGTAAAGCTGAAAGTTTCCACTTCGTCTACATCAATGTAGAAAAGCTCAAAGACGGGATTGTCAGGTGTATTGTACAAACCCTTTATGCTGGGATTCTCGTCCAGCGCACGGGTTTTTAAGGAAAGATCGTTAACAAAGACGGCCTTACCGATTACAGATACCACCGGCGTAAAGTCAGTAGGGTAGGTGCAGAAAGAAACATTGGGGTTGGCCTTCATCTGTTCGTAGACCGGCTTTTTGCTGCTGGTGCAGAAATATACCTTGTTGCCGTCTGTAAACAGGTACTGGAATACCCTGGTTTTTACCTTGCTGCCATCCTGTGTCGCCAGGACGCCGTTGGGGTTCTCCTTCAAAACTGCTGCATAATCAATCATGACTGATCCTCCATTCTTTTATTGGCAAATTGTATTTTGTCTTCCTTTATGCTACAATTATAGTGTGCACATATTAAAATACAAGTACGATTTTTTAGTATAGTTAGTATCTGATAGGATAGTAATGGAGGATTTATTATGAAAAATGAAAGTGAAAATATAGACCTGTTCGGTATTTGTCCTTACTTTACCTCTCAAAAGGTTTTGAGCGGGAAATGGGCGCTGCTGATTCTTCACTATCTGGAAGAGAAAACACTTCGGTTTAAGGAGTTAGAGCGTGCACTGGCTCCCATTACTCAGGCCACACTGACAAAACAGTTACGTAATTTGGAGGAACATGGTCTGATTACCCGTACCGTTTACAATACCATTCCGCCCAAAGTGGAATACTCTTTAAGTGAATTGGGCCTTCAATTTAAACCGGTTTTGGATAGTCTGGAAAAATGGGGAGAGTTATACATTGCTCACATGGAAAGAAAAGACGTATAGGAGGTTTCAAGTTTCCGTAAAAAATAGTTGAAAAAACTAATGGAATATATTAGAATATACCCCAAGAGATGATATTGGACAGACAAAAGGAGGTGGTTTTCGTTAGCGCCGTTCTGTTTGGAAAATATCAGTTATACGGCATCTTGGGAACCGGCCGGGCAGGGACAGTTTTTCTGGCGGTTCATCTAGGGCTTGAGGAATACCGGGCGATCAAGCGGGTACCCAAAAGCTTTCTGAAATTCGAACGTCTAAGGCATGAAGCGCTTGTTCTTAAGGAGCTTCGCCATCCTGGAATTCCCATTATTTATGATGTAGAGGAAGACGAATTTTATAGTTATTTAATCGAAGAGTATCTGGAAGGAGATTCTTTATATGACCTTGTGAAAAAACAGGGCCATCTATCGCGGGAACTGGCCATCTCATATGGAATCCAGTTGACCAGCATCATCAGTTACCTGCATCTCGCAGGACCAAACCCCATATTACATTTGGATTTACAGCCGAAAAACCTGTTATTGTGTCATGACATCGTTAAACTGATTGACTTTGAACTTGCCGCGTCCGTGGCTGATGCCAATATGTCCGGAGAGCGGTATGGAACCGTGGGATATGCGGCGCCGGAGCAGTATTCAAAGGATGGAGTATTGGATGAAAGAACGGATATATATGCCATTGGTGCTATCATTCATTTTCTATTTACAGGAGAGTTTTTAAAACTGCCCTACAAACCGGCTCCATCAATGGATGCCGATCTGGCAGCTGTCATAAAACGGTGTATGAAAAAGGATAAAGAAGAACGGTTTTCATCAGCACAGGAGCTGGGTGAGAGGCTTGGACAGCTTAAAAACATGGGAACGGCTGCAAAAGACCGTCTACAATCGTCATCTCTTACAATCGCTCTTGCAGGGAGCAAATCAGGGGCCGGAACGACTCATATTGGAATCGGCCTGTCTGTCTATCTTAGAAATCACGGATATCCCAATCTATTTGAAGAAAAAAATGACTCCGGCATGGGCACCGGGCTTGGTGCTCATGCAGCCGCAAAGCGGGACCAGTTCGGCTTAATGAGGTACCGGGGGTTTATTTGGAGACCCTATTACGGACCGGGAGTAAAATTAAAAGAGCCGCCTTATAAAATCCGTATTCTGGATTGCGGAAAAAATGTTGAACAGGCGTTTATGAGCAGCCCGGATGCATTGATTCTGGTATGCGATGGCAGCAGCTGGAGCGGAAACAGTGCCTATTTCTCTGCAGAATATGTAGTGAAAGGCCATAGTTCCTATGGAATCGTTTATAATCATGCAGCCAGGACGGCCCGGATAAGGCTGCCTGAAGGGGCAGCCCCTTCCCGATGCTTGAAGGCCCCTTATTTTTCGGACCCTTTTGAGACAAATGCGGAAACAGGAGACTTTTACAAGACTCTTCTGGAAGAGATATTAGAAATGAAAAGCAGGAGGAAAAGAGGGAAAGGAAGGTATAGAAGACAGATTAGCAATTGGTTTTCCCAGATGATTCCGGGCAAAAACTATACCTTGTAAGGAAAGGATAAACGCCTTATGAATAGAACGGTAAAAAAGGTGCGGAAGCTTTCACGCTCCGGTAAAAAGCCGGTCAACCAGGAGATCATCGGGATCATCGGAACCGGAAGAGGAGTGGGGGTGACCCATTTTACTGTTATGACAGCAGGTTACTTAGGAGGAGTCTTAAGGAAGCGGTGTGCGGTTTTGGAATGGAACAGCCATGGGGATTTCCGTAATATGAGAAAGCTGTGCGCAAAGGAACAGTCCCAGTCCGGAGGTTTTCATATACTGGAAGCGGATTATTATGAAAGAGCGGGGATTGATACGCTCATATTGTGCAAAAAGTCCGGTTACCAGGCTGTGATTGTGGATTACGGAACCGTAAGGGAAGGCACTCTGGAAGAATTTTTAAGATGTGACAGGCAATTTGTTCTCGGGAGCTTAAGCGAGTGGCAGATGGAAACGTTTCTGGAGTTTGAGAGAAAGGGGAAAAAAGCGGAAAAGAGCTGGAAGACGCTCGTGTCCTTTGGAAGCGAGGAAGCCAGAAAAAATGTAGAAAAGAGGCTTAACATACCCATCTCCCGAATTCCGGTTTCAGTAGACGTGTTTGCTGTCACCGGTGAAATCATAGGCTTTTATCAGCAGTTTTTTTAAATATCGGGGAGGAATTGTGTCACGGCAAAACCCTTGTGGTCCTCCCCCGGCCTATGTAACAAAAGAGAAACAGACGGGGGATATGCAGATGAGAAGAGAAGATGCCAGGGAAAGGAACGGGCAGACAGAGAAAGGTCAGTATCTGGCAGGACTTAAAAAATACCAGGATCAAGGGATCTCCATCATTATAGATGGAGAAGAGCTGCCTGAGAAAGACTGGAATAAAATATTTGAAATAAGGGAGGACGATAGTTTTTATATGGCCGATTTTGTTCCAGACGGAGAGACCGGTAAACTGCGGGAAATAAGATTTGACCGGGTTTATTACCGGTAAATGCCGGATCGTGCCAAAAGGGACGCATGCGGGATGCCATCTTCAGCCTTAAGCTGGCTGTTTCAGTGCGTCAGGGCGGGAATGGGGGATATGTAATGTAATGAAAATGTAAATTCCAAAAAATAAGAATTGTGATATAATGGGCAAAAGAGAGCGAAGATGAGTTTGCTCATGATATAATCCAAAAGATAGTATAGGTAAAAGACAATACGATCCATTAGCAGGAGGAAAACAGATGAAGAAGAAAACAGCGCCGGTTCTTGCGGCGCTAGGATTGATTTTGTTAGTGACCGCCATATTTTCAGGGGTGTGGTTTCTGGAACGGTATATTCCCTCAAAGGAACAGGCAGATATAGCCGGACTGCTGGGGGTAAAGGGAGATGAAGTGGCCCTTTATCTCAATGAGGATCTGCAGGAGGCAAAAGGGCTTTACCTGCAGGAACAAACCTATCTCCCGATTGAGTGGGTGAATGATATGTTAAATGAGCGGTTTTACTGGGACAGCAATGAAAATCTTCTTGTATATGCCTTGCCGGACTCCATTGTCTATGCGGATCATACCACGGTCGGAATGTCTGGGAAACCATTGATCTGGGTGAATGAGAACGGAGTTTATCTGTCCGTCGGACTGGTGGCAAATTATACGGATATCCGCGTGACTGCCTATGACAGCGCTGAGCATAAGCGGATTTTTATTAATAACAACTGGGAGGCCCAGCAAAAAGCACTGGTTTCCGAAAAGGGAAATGTCAGGGTAAAAGGCGGAGTGAAGAGTCCCATCGTAACATGGATTGCTCCAGGAAGCCAGGTCACTGTTCTGGAATCTATGGTCAAGTGGGATAAGGTGCGGACGGAAGACGGATTTGTAGGCTATGTGGAACGCAAACGGCTGGGGGAAGTGACCAGTGAGGTTCTTAAAAGTACTTTTGCAGCACCGGTCTACACCAATGTTTCCATGGATGAACCGGTTTGCCTTGCCTGGCACCAGATGACAACCCTTGAAGGAAATAATTCTTTTGATAACGTAATCGCCAATACAAAAGGGGTCAATGTCATTTCACCAACCTGGTTTGAGCTTACGGATAATGAAGGAAACTTTAAGTCCCTGGCTCAGGAGGATTATGTAAAGAAAGCTCATGACAAGGGCTTAAAGGTCTGGGCCCTCATCAATAATTTCAGCCCTGATGTAAATACGGAGATCCTGATGTCAAAGACCTCCGTCAGACGGAAGCTGATTGATGCCCTTATGTCGGAAGTGGATCGGTACGGTCTTGACGGGATTAATCTGGACTTTGAAGGAATCAAGGAAGCAGCAGGGGTCCATTATGTTCAGTTCATACGGGAGCTTTCCATACCTTGCCGTGAGAAGGGGATCGTTTTATCCGTGGATAATTATGTTCCGGCTCCCGGCAATCAGTTCTATAACCGGAAAGAGCAGGGGATCGTGGCTGATTACGTGATTATCATGGGATATGATGAACATTATGCAGGCGGAGACGCCGGTTCTGTGGCTTCCATTCAATATGTGGAAAACGGTATCAAGGATACCCTGGCCCAGGTGCCAAAGGAAAAGGTGATCAATGGAATCCCGCTCTATACACGGGTGTGGACCGAGGGACCTGACGGAAAGGTTACCTCATCCTCTTTGGGCA
Organism: Hungatella sp. UBA3048; assembly: GCA_002367105.1. GTDB lineage: Bacteria > Bacillota > Clostridia > Lachnospirales > Lachnospiraceae > Lacrimispora. The sequence continues at coordinate 74,939 of DFCS01000045.1, read as the reverse complement.
TTGCCCGTGCAAAGGAATGGGTCAGCGAAAATCAAGTGGAATTATACTGGCAGGAGGAACTGGGCCAGTATTACGGGGAATTGCAGTCAGAGGAAGGGCTTAAAAAGCTGTGGCTGGAAGAAGAGCGGTCCATAGGGCTTAAGATGGATTTAATAAAGCAGTATGGTCTGGCAGGTGTGGCTTGCTGGAAGCTGGGATTTGAACCGTCAGACTTGTGGGATGAAATCCGGCTTGATAAAAAGTAAACGAAAGACGTGTAAGAGACAGAAAGGTCAGGTTATGAGAAGCAGGATCGTATTGGCAGCATTGCTGGGCGTGGTATGTATATTGGCAGGATGCTCGTTCAAAGGAACAGAGCCGGAAAGCACCAGCGCAGAGAGTACAACCCCACAGGAGACAGAAACAACGAGGACGGAACCGACAACCATTGAAGAATTCCCCCAAACTTCGGAGGACCCGGCTTCGCAGCCTCCTGAGGAAGCCTTTGACAATGGCTGCAAGATCATTGTCGCTACGGATATTCATTATTTAGCCAGAGAACTGACGGATTTTCAGAAGGGTTTTCAATACAGTATAGACCATGGTGACGGCAAGGTGATGCAATACATCTGGGAGATTACGGATGCTTTTGTGGAAGAGGTAAAGAAGGAACGGCCAGATCTGGTGATATTAAGCGGAGACTTAACCTATGAAGGCGAAAAGGAAAGTCATGAAGAACTTGCCGAAAGGCTTGGTTTAATTGAAGAAGCAGGAATTCCCGTAATCGTTATTCCTGGCAACCATGATATTAATAATTCTAAGGCAGCTCAATTTGTGGGAGATACCTTTTTAGGGGCAGAAAATGTGACTTCGGATGAATTCGAGGAGATTTACCAGGATTTCGGATACAATGAGGCGGTCAGCCGGGACCCTGCTTCCTTAAGCTATGTTTATCAGGTAAATGATTATACCAGAGCCTTAATGCTTGATACATGCCAGTATGAACCGAGAAATCTGGTTGGAGGGATGATTCGGGATGATACATATGACTGGATTGAGGAGCAGATGGAGGAGGCCTGGAATCTGGGGATGAATGTGATTCCGGTAGGCCATCATAATCTTCTTGATGAAAGTGAAGTATACTTACAGGACTGCACCATTGAACACAGTGAACAGCTTATTGACCAGCTGGAAAGCTGGGAGGTTCCCTTGTTTTTAAGCGGTCACTTACATGTGCAGCACTCTATGAGGTCCAGAAGCGACTCCGGGATCTATGAGATCGTAACCAGTTCCTTATCCACGCCGCCTTGCCAGTATGGGATCTTATATTATGGTGACGACGGGAGCTTCCGCTATCATACAAAGCCGCTGGATATGAAGGAATGGGCAAGAAAGACGGGAAGCACTGATAAAAATCTTTTGAACTTTGATGAGTTTGGGAAAAAGTTTTTAAGTAAGGTATTTTACAATCAGGCCCAGGATGAATTCAAGAGGCTTGATACATTAAAAGGATTGACTAAATCCCAGAAGGAACAGATGGCAAAGGTTTATGCGGAGCTTAACGCCGCCTGTTATGCAGGAACGGTTACAGACATCCGGGATAAGGCCAAAGCGAAGGCCGGCTACAAGCTGTGGGAAGAGGAAGGGTATCCCAGTATCCTGGCTCAATACCTGGAGTGGATTACGAACGATGGGACAAGAGACTATAATGTATTGAGTTCAGAATAACAGGAAAGTAGCAGGGAGCAGTTCTTTTTTATTTCACTAAAAGATATAATTCATTAAGAAGATGAATCAGGTAGAAAATGTGAAATTTAAGAAGTGGGAACCCCTCATGGCACTGGTTTTGCTGGTGCTCGTATATGTAATTTCAAGTCAGGCTGGAAAGATGACGGCAGGGGTCAGTGTAAAAGCCGGAAAAGAAAGGCCGGTCGTCGTCATAGATGCGGGACATGGAGGAAATGATCCGGGAAAGATCGGCATTGACGGAACTCTGGAAAAGGATATAAATTTGCAGATAGCATACCGGTTAAAAAAGTATCTGGAAGCTTCTGACGTGAAAGTGGTTCTGACAAGAGAAGATGACAACGGTTTGTATACGGAAAAAGACAGCAGAAAAAAGATGGCGGACATGAGCAAGCGCTGTGAGATCATCAATGATGAAAGTCCGTCACTTACCGTCAGCATCCACCAGAACAGCTATCATGAGGAATATGTATACGGAGGACAGGTATTTTACTATAAAAAATCCGATAAGGGAAAAGAACTGGCTGAGATTTTACAGAGCCGGTTTGATTATGTGTTGGGAGAGAAAAATACAAGGCTGGCAAAGCCCAATGATAACTACTATCTTCTTTTACATGTACGGACCCCGATTGTAATCGTGGAATGCGGATTTTTAACCAATTGGAAGGAATCAGCTCTTTTAAATAACTCGGATTACCAGGACCGGGTGGCCTGGACGATTCACATGGGAATTATGGAATATTTAAATACGAGATAAGGAACGTACATACAGTCTTGTTAATTGAATGAAGCGTATTGGAAGAAATCCAAGTCAGCAAGGGAAGTTAAAGCTCCCCGCCCTGGCGAATAGTTTTACTAAGAATAGCCGTTTACTTTGTCAGAAGCAGGGCGGCTATTTCTTATGTGTATAATTCAGGATAAATACGATTAATCCAGCAATAGCTATAATAATCATTAATTCTTCAATCGAATTTTACCGTTTGGGAGCTGCACAGCTGTCACGGACAGCAATGTAAAACGGCAGGTCAATTTTAACGGGAAGACGGTGGCCGCCCTCGATACGGTCGATCAGGATCTTTGCCGTCATCTGGCCCATCTCCTCCACCGGGATATGGACCGTGGTGAGCATGGGTGTTAAGTACTGGGCCGTGTCAATATCATCGATGCTGATGACTGAGATATCCGTGGGGATGCGAAACCCGGATTCGTGAAAGGCCTTCATGGCTCCGATGGCCGTGATATCGTTGCTGCAGAAATAAGCGGTAGCGTCACAGCCTGCTTCTAATAGGCGCCTGGCACCCTGATATCCTCCCTCAGAGGAGAGGGCCACATTGGCAACATACTCTGTTCGAAGGGGAAGCCTGCCGGCTTTTAACCCGTCGCAGTATCCGGTGTAGCGGTTTTCCGCTTTGGTTTCTCCGATGTATGCGATTTTCTTATGTCCTAAGCCGGTTAAATAGCTGGTGGCAGCAAGGGCGGCCTGATGCCCGTCACAGATGATCTGATCGTATTTTGCTTCCAGATTGTTTAAGCCCGTATAGGCCAGGCAGTTGAAATACTTTTTTAAAAGGCTGAGGAGCTGTTTATCGCAGCGTCCTAAAATGACCACGCCGTTTACTTGGTTGTCGGTAATCAGCCGGAAAGTGCTGGGGTGGCTGATATCAAAGGTAGAAAAGGAATATTTTAGTACATAGTTTCGTTTAAAGGCTTCCTGCTCGATACTCCGGGCAAGGGAGGAGAAAAATAAGTCAGTTACCGTATCCGTGGTTCTTGCAAACAGGCAGGCGATGGAACGGGAGGAGGTTAAAGAAGCTTTACTTTCTCCAAGCTTTAAGCTGCGGGCTGTGGGATTTGGGGTGTATCCGGTCCGGCGGACGATTTCCCATATCCGATCCTGGACTTCTTTGCTGGCGGCGCCGGGAATGTTTTTGTTCACGACTCTGGATACGGTGGAAATGGACACGCCGGCTTCTTCCGCTATTTCCTTTAATGTCATAGGCTACCTCCGGAAAAGAATTTTCTTTTATGTTATTATAAACCATGATCAATGAAAACAGTATACCATAAAACCCAAACGTTTGGGTAAAATTTGCACAAATCCGGAGGAGAATATGGTACGCTGATAACATAAGGACGGAAGACCGGCTGGTTCCGTTGAAATACAGTGAAATGATTTTACGAGAAGGAGAGTGGATCAAACATATGAATGGCAATGTTCTGGTGGTACATGGAGGCGGTCCTACTGCGGTGATCAATTCATCTCTTTACGGCGTGATCAAAGAGGCCAGGGAAAGCAAAAAGGTTGATAAAGTATATGCTGCTTTGGGAGGCAGCGAAGGGATTTTAAAAGAGAATTTTCTGGATCTCATGGAGTTCCCGGAGGAAAGGCTAAAGCTTCTTTTGGAAACCCCTGCCACGGCCATCGGCTCCTCCAGGTACGCGCTGGAGAAGGAGGATTATGAGGCTATGCCGGCCATATTTGAGAAATATCACATCAGGTATGTGCTTCTTAATGGAGGCAATGGAACCATGGATACCTGCGGAAAGATTCATGAAGCCTGCAAAAGGTCGGGAGTTACGGTGGTTGGGATCCCTAAGACCATTGACAATGATATTGCAATTACCGATCACACCCCGGGATTTGGCAGTGCGGCCAGGTACATTGCGGCTACTACTGCAGAGGTAGGAATGGATGTAAAGTCCCTGCCCATCCACGTATGCGTAATAGAGGCCATGGGAAGAAATGCAGGCTGGGTCACGGCAGCTTCAGCCCTTGCCCGCAAAAAGCCGGGAGATGCGCCCCATCTGATTTATCTGCCGGAGCGTCCGTTTAAGGAAGAGGAATTTTTAGCGGATGTGAAGAAGCTTTATGAAGAAAAGGGCGGTGTGGTCGTGGTTGCCAGCGAAGGCTTAAAGGGGGAAGATGGTAAGCCGGTGGTTCCGCCGATCTATAAGACCGGGCGGGCAACCTATTACGGAGATGTAAGCGCCTATCTTGCCAATCTGGTGATTCAGAAGCTGGATATCAAGGCCAGAAGTGAAAAGCCTGGAATCTGCGGACGTTCTTCCATTGCATGGCAGTCCCCGGTTGACCGGGAGGAGGCCGTGCTTGCAGGGCGGGAAGCCTTAAAAGCGGCCATGGAAGGCCAGGGCGGAGTAATGATCGGCTTTATCCGGGAGGACAGGCCGGATGGAGAATACTGCATCCATATGGAACGGATTCCCATTGAAAAAGTCATGCTCCATGAACGGGCCATTCCGGAAAGCTTTATTAACGAGCGGGGAAACGACGTGACCAATGAATTTGTAACATGGTGCCGCCCTCTGATCGGTCCGGAATTGAGGGATTTCATAGATTTTCATGAAAATATATAAAATTGGTAATATGAAAATAATAAGGGAGGATAATGAAAATGAAGCATATTTTTTTAAATTTAAAGCGGTTTGATATTCCCCGGGATAAGGGCGGAGTGAATTCCATTGCACCTGTCAGGGAGTGGGGAAGCTATATTGTATCAAACACCCAGGAAGCTTTAAGAAAGTATGAGAATGATGATGTGGAGTTTGCCATGTATTTTCCTGAAGCCCATTTGATCCAGGCGGCAGGGGCTTTGGGGGAAAACAGCCCGGTGAATATCGGCTGTCAGGGAGTATTCCGCGAGGATACCGCAGCCGGCGGAAATTTTGGGGCCTTTACAACGAACCGTACGGCAAACGCGGCAAAAGCTATTGGCTGTACCACTACGATCATAGGCCATTGTGAGGAACGAAGGGATAAGGCAGGAATTCTTAAAGAAGCAGGAGTAACCGATTCCCATGCGGTTAACCGCCTGCTGAATCAGGAGGTTTTACAGGCTCTTAAGGCAGGGCTGTCCGTGCTTTACTGCATTGGGGAAACCGCAGAGGAGCAGCCGCGCTGGCAGGAAGTATTAAAGGAGCAGCTTGAGACCGGATTATCTGGTGTGGACACTGGGAGGGTCGTCATCGCCTATGAACCGGTATGGGCCATTGGACCGGGGAAAACTCCGCCGGATAAAGATTACATAGCCAGGACAGGCTCTTACATCAAAGAAGTGACCGGTGGGCTTCCAGTTGTCTACGGCGGAGGATTAAAGGCTGATAATGCACAGATGCTGGCTTCCATTCCGGTCATTGACGGAGGTCTGATCGCCCTGACCAGATTCCAGGGGGAAATCGGTTTTTATCCTGAGGAATATTTAGAGATCATAGGAGCCTATTTAGGAAAATAGGGCCTGATTCATTTGCAAACAAAATTGGAGAAAAGGAGACGTATAAGATGAATGTAGCATTAGAGTATGGACAGGGAACTGTAAACGTCACATTGCCCGATACTGCGGATATATTTATTCCGGGGGAGACAGTACCGGATCCGCCTTATATTCCGGAGGATCAGCTGGAGGAAAAGACCCTTGAATCCTTACGAAACCCTATGGGCATGGAGCCTCTTTCAAAACTGGCTCACAAGGGATCGAAAGTAACCATTGTATTTCCTGACCGGGTAAAGGGAGGAGAACAGCCCACCTCTCACAGGAAAATTTCCATAAAACTGATTTTAAAAGAATTATATGATGCGGGCGTGGAAAAGAAGGACATTCTTTTGATCTGCTCCAACGGTCTCCATAGAAAGAATACGGAAAAGGAGATCCGGGCCGTGCTTGGGAATGAACTGTTCCATGAGTTCTGGTACACCCATCAGATCATCAACCACGACAGCGAGGATTACGATCATCTGGTGGATCTTGGGACAACAGAGCGGGGCGATCCGGTACTGATGAACAAATACGTGTACGACAGTGATGTGGCGATCCTCATCGGGCACACCCAGGGAAACCCATACGGCGGTTATTCCGGCGGCTATAAGCACTGTTCCACAGGAATCACCCATTGGCGTTCCATTGCCTCTCACCACGTACCGGAGGTCATGCACCGGGCAGATTTCACTCCTGTAAGCGGAAAATCCCTTATGAGGACAAAGTTTGACGAAATCGGGCAGTATATGGAAAAGTGCATGGGAAAGAAATTTTTCTGCTGTGATGCGGTTTTGGATACAAAGTCCCGTCAGATCGAGATCAACAGCGGATATGCGGCTGTAATGCAGCCCCACTCCTGGATTACGGCTGATAAGCGCACTTATGTGCCTTGGGCAGAAAAGAAATACGATGTGATGATTTTTGGTATGCCCCAGTTTTTTCATTACGGAGAAGGGATGGGGACCAACCCCATCATGCTGATGCAGGCCATTTCCGCCCAGGTGATCCGCCATAAGAGGATCATGAGCGATAACTGCGTCATCATATTCACTTCCACCTGCAACGGATATTTCCATGATGAGCTTTGGCCGTATTTAAGAGAAATGTATGAGATGTTCCAGCATGACCAGATGAATACTCTGCCGGATATGAACCGTTATGGAGAATATTTTGCAACCAATGAAGAGTATATCAGGAAATACCGTTACTGCAATGCCTTCCATCCCTTCCATGGTTTTTCCATGATCAGCTGCGCCCATGTTGCCGAGATGAATACTTCCGCCATTTACCTATGCGGAGCCCAGGATCCCGGGTTTGCACGGGGCATGGGATTAAAGACAAGAGCTACGGTGGAAGAGGCCCTGGAAGATGCAAAGAAGAAATTTGTGGGAGAAAATCCTAACATTCTGGTGCTTCCCCAGACCTTTAAGCTGAGTGCCGTCCACCTGATGATGAAGGGGGAAACTCCTGGCGGAAAAGGGCATGAGGATTGCGGCTGTATGGCGCATCATCATAAATGAGGAGGGACTCACATGAAGCATGAATATTACGGATACGATAAGGAAGCTCTTATGAAGAATCCGAAGATGAAATTGTTTTGTATGAAGGATAACAGTGAGGTGTTCCGCCAGATGGCTGAGCAGATGGGGGAGGAGATAAAAAGCCATAATGCAAGGGGAGAAAAGACCGTATTCATCTGCCCGGTAGGACCCGTTGGACAGTACCCTTACTTTGTGGAAATGGTGAATGCGGAAAATATAAGCTTAAAAAATGTTTGGTTCATAAATATGGACGAATACCTGGATGATGAAAAAAGGTGGATCTCTGCAGATCACCCCTTAAGCTTTCGGGGATATATGAACAGAAACGTTTATTCTAAAATCAGGCCGGAGCTATTAATGCCGGGGGAGCAGAGAATTTTCCCGGACCCGGACAACCTCTCTTATATTCCTGAGCTGATTGAAAGGCTAGGAGGTGTGGACATGGTTTTTGGAGGCATCGGCATTAACGGTCATGTGGCGTTTAATGAAGCGGACGGGACTTTAAGTGCAGAGGAATTTCTGGCCCAGAAAACAAGGGTTTTAAAAATAAGCCCGGAAACAAGGGCAGCCAATGCCATCGGTGATTTAAACGGAGCGTTGGAAGATATGCCTTCTTACTGCGTCACAGTCGGAATCCATGAGATTGCGCATGCAGGAAAAATCCGTTTGGGCTGCTTTCGAAACTGGCACAGAGCCGTGGTACGGAGGGCCGGATACGGTGAGCCGACCCCGGAATTCCCTGTAAGTCTTTTGCAAAACCATCCTGACATCACCCTGACGTTTACAGAATTTGTAGCAGCCTTAACCGATTAAATAAAGGAGAAATAAATGAGCTTAATACCACTTAGACCTCTTATGGAGGCTACCATAAAATATGGCTTTGGTCAGGGCGGTTTTAACGTGAATGCGGTCGCCCAGGCCAAAGCAGTAATCGAAGTACATGAAATGTTCCGTTCACCTGCCATTTTGCAGGGGGCGGATCTGGCAAATGGATTCATGGGAGGACGGATTGATTTTCTAAATGCAACCCTGGAAGATAAAAAGGCCGGGGCGAGAAATATTGGAAATGCGGTAAAAAAATACGGTATGGATACTGATATTCCGATTGTTCTCCATTTAGATCACGGCAGAGACTTTGATTCCTGCGTGGCCGCCATAGAAGGCGGTTATACTTCCGTCATGATTGACGGCTCTTCCCTGCCTTTTAAAGAGAACATTGAGCTTACCAGGGAAGTGGTAAAGTATGCCCATGGCAGAGGAGTCAGTGTAGAAGGCGAACTTGGAGTGCTCGCCGGCGTGGAGGATCACGTATTTTCTGATTCTTCCACTTATACCAATCCCTTGGATGCAGTGGAATTCTTCCAGAAAACCGGCGTTGATGCCCTTGCGATATCCTATGGCACCATGCACGGGGCTTCTAAGGGAAAGGATGTTAAGCTGCGTAAGGAGATTGTCATTGCCATCAGGGAATGCATGAATCATCTGGGGATTTTCGGTGCTCTGGTTTCTCATGGCTCCTCTACCGTACCGAAATACATCGTAGATGAGATCAATGGTCTTGGAGGAAAGTTGTCAAATACCGAAGGAATATCCATGGAACAGCTTACGGCTGCCATTGGAGCAGGAATCAATAAGATTAACGTGGATACGGATATCCGCCTTGCTGTTACCAGGAACATGAAGGAATTCTTTGAAAGGTATCCGGAAAAGAGGAACAGCGGGTCAATCGGCGCCATTTATGAGCGGCTGGAGACTATGAAAGAAGCCTTTGATCCCAGGGTATTTCTGCCTCCCATCATGGATACGGTGATGTACGGAACCATTCCCGATGAGGATGTAGCTGCCATTGTGGACTGCGTGGAGCGGGGAGCTAAGGAAGTGGTTGGAACCCTGATCGTAAAGTTCGGCTCCTACGGGAGGGCTCCGCTGGTTGAATGTGTGACCCTTGATGAAATGGCAGAACGTTACAAAAAAATTGATAAATGGCTATAAATAAAAGCCGGTTCAGAGAGAGATCTGGATCGGCCTTTTTGAAATGGAGAATAAGCATGAACGTTACATTTGATTTGAGAAAAGCAGAAACATATTTTGAGGAAGAAGATTTTAAGGTCAGCAGGGAAAAGGCAGGAAGGGCCATGAACATGCTGCTTACCATGGAGGACCATGAGAAGGTTCTGGGCTGGGTTTCCCCGGCCATACCGGATGATGAGCTGGAGGCAATAAAGGCAAAGGCAGAGGAGATTAAAAAAGAGGGTGACCTTTTTGTCCTTGTGGGAGTAGGGGGATCCAACCAGGCAGCCAGGGCTATGATAGAGGCCCTGGCAGACGGGAAGGGGCCGGAGATCCTCTATATGGGAAATACGCTGTCCCCTTATTCCGTCAGCAAAATGTTAAAGCGAATGGAGGGACGGAACGTCTATATCAATGTCATTGCCAAGAATTTTGAGACACTGGAGCCGGGAAGCCATTTCCGCATCCTGCGCCAGTGGATGAAGAAGAGGTATGACAGAGAGGAGATGGCAAAGCGGATCATTGTGACTGGTACGAAAGGTTCCAGGCTGGAGGAGATCGCAAAAGAAAACAGTTACCTGTTTCTTTCCTTTCCCAAATCGGTAGGTGGGCGGTATTCCGCATTTTCTCCGGTCTGCCTGTTGCCCATAGCGGCAGCAGGGCTTGATCCGGACATGTATCTTGCTGGGATGAAGAGGGCCGCAGAGGACTGCCGGGCCAATCCGTCTTCCAACCCTGCGGTTCTTTACGGGGCAGCCAGAAACCTGTTATATGGAAAGGGATTTGATATTGAGATGCTGGTATCCTTCGAGCCCCGGTATTCTTATCTGACAAAATGGTGGGTACAGCTTTTTGGTGAAAGTGAAGGGAAAGAGAAAAGGGGAATCTTTCCTTCCTCAGCAATTTATTCGGAGGACTTACATTCCATCGGCCAATATATGCAGGAGGGAAGACGCTGTCTGATAGAGACCTTTGTTTCGGCAGAGAATCCCGGCGCAGAGGCGGTGATTGCACCTGATCCGGATTTTAGGGATGGCTTTGACTATCTGGATGGCATGGACTTTGATCAGATGAACAAGGCTGCCGAGGAGGCTACCCTGAACGCCCATTGGAAGGGCGGGGTGCCCTGCATCCGTTTTCTGACAAAAGATGTTTCTGAGGAAACCTTTGGAGAACTGTTTTATTATTTTATGATGGCTTGCGGGATTTCGGGTACCATGATGAATATAAACCCCTTTGACCAGGAAGGGGTGGAGGAATATAAGAGAAGCATGTTTGCCGCCCTGGGAAAAAAGGTATGATAAAAAATCCCCCTCCCCAGACCTCTTTTTTGGGTGTAAACTACAGATAGTTAAACATTCGAGAAAGACAGAGAGGGAAATGGTAAGCATGAACAGTAAAAAAAAGAACAGTATGATAAACCGCATTCCTGCTAAGCTATGGATGCTGCTGTCCATCCTGGCAGCATTTCTGCTATGGATCTTTATAGCGTCTACGGATGCTGGCGGAGTCATCTTTGCAAAACCGTGGGAGGTAATATCCAAACTGGTGGGAAAGCTGCAGGACGGAACCTTGTGGCCCCATATTTATATCAGTCTGTTCCGGGTAATCGCAGGTTTTCTCTGCGGCTTCATCGCATCGATTCCCATTGCATTTCTTATGGGCTGGTACGCACCGTTTCGGAACCTGGTGGCTCCCTGGATCCAGTTTGTGAGAAATATTCCGCCGCTGGCCTATATTCCCCTTGTTATTGCGGGAGCAGGAGTGGGGGAGAAGGCAAAGATCATCGTAATATTTATTGCTTCTTTCCTTGTACTGGTGGTCACCATTTACCAGGGCGTCTGCAATGTGGATGTAACCTTGATTAAGGCGGCGAAGGTACTTGGGGCTACTGACCGGGATATATTCTTTCAGGTAGTCATACCTGCTTCTACGCCCTTTATCCTGGTAGGGACCAGGCTTGGGCTTTCCGCTTCTTTAACCACTCTTGTGGCGGCAGAGCTGACAGGAGCGTCTAAGGGGCTTGGTATGATGATCCAAAAGGCACAGGGCTATTACGACATGGCGACCGTATTAATGGGAATCCTGATTATCGGCGTGATTGGCCTTACCTTTGAACAGATAGTACGATACTTGGAAAGGAAGTTGACCGGATGGCAGGAGACAATGCAGCAGTAAAAGTAAAAATCGATCATGTGGTAAAAACATATAATACCCGCAAGGGAGAGATGACAGCCTTAAACGGAGTCAGCCTTGATATAAAAGAGAATGAGTTTATCTGTGTGGTAGGCCCGTCAGGCTGCGGAAAGTCAACGCTGCTCAATATCATCGCCGGGCTTTTGGAGCCTACCTCTGGAAGCGTATACGTGGATGGCAAGGCGGTGGAGGGCCCGGGACCGGAGCGGGGGGTCGTGTTCCAGCAGTACGCCTTATTTCCATGGCTTACGGTACTAAAAAATGTGGAATTCGGATTAAAGCTAAAAGGCATAAAAGGGGAGCAGGCCAGGGAAGAAGCCATGAAATATTTAAGAATGGTGGACCTGGAACCTTTTGCGGGCGCCTATCCAAAGGAACTGTCCGGCGGAATGAAGCAGAGGGTTGCCATAACAAGAGCCTATGCGGTAAATCCCCAGGTGCTTCTTATGGACGAGCCTTTTGGAGCCCTGGATGCCCAAACCAGGACCCAGCTTCAGTCAGAGCTGTTATCTACCTGGCAGAAAGAGCGTAAAACATGTTTTTTCATCACTCATGATGTGGATGAGGCCATTATTCTGGCACAAAAGGTTATCATTATGAGTGCCAGGCCAGGGCGGATTAAAGAGATTGTGGAGATCAGGATTCCATATCCCAGAACCCAGGAAACGAAGATGACACAGGAATTTTTAGAATTAAAAAATTACATATGGTCCCAGGTGTATCAGGAATATTTAGAGATCAGGAAATAAGGAGGAGAAAGGAATGAAAAAAAGAATTTCGTTACTTATGGGGATGGTAATGACAGCAGCGGCTTTGACCGCATGCGCGGGCGGAGCAAAGACGCCTGCAACTACGGCAGCGCAGACAAAAGCAGAAGACACGAAAGCAGAAGACGCGAAAGAAGAGGAAACCAAAGCAGAAGAAACCAAGGCAGAGGAAACAAAGGCTCAGGAAATCACAAAGCTTAGGATAGCCTATATGCCCAATATGGGAAGCGCTTCCCTGGCCGTTACGGCAAGGGATAAGGGCTATTTTAAAGAAATGGGCCTTGAAGTGGAGATGGTGGAATTTCAGGGAGGTCCAGCCGAAATTGCGGCCATGGCTTCCGGTGATATTGATATTTCCCAGATCGGACACGGAGCCCACGCTCTTTGCGCATCAGGGGAAGCGGTGATCTTCCAGATAGACTGCACCAGCTTAGCCGATGCTGTCATCGGCAACAAGGCAAAAGGGATCAATTCCATTGAAGATCTAAAGGGCAAAAAGGTTGCCGTAACCAGCGGTACATCTGCAGAAATCATCCTGAACCTGGCTCTTAAGTCTAAGGGAATGACGACAGATGATGTTGAGCTGGTGGAAATGGATGCCAACGGCACCGTATCAGCCGTCATCAGCGGCAATGTGGATGCATGTGCCACCTGGTCACCGGGAACCGGAACCATCATGAAGGCTCTTGGAGACAATGGAATCATGTTAGCCAATAATCAGGATTATTTAGACCAGGTAACATTTCCTTCCAGCTTTATCACCACTCAGAAATATGCCGATTCCAACCATGATGTTCTGGTGCGCTTTGCCAGAGCTCTTCAAAAAGCCGGGGATTATCGGGCGGAGAACATCGATGAAGTCGCAAAGCTGGTCGCAAAACAATGTGAGGTAGATGAAGCCACCATGCTGGCAACTACGGAAGAAGGAAACTGGCTGACCGGAGAATTTATGGGAAAAGCCCTGGCGGATGGAACCATCAAATCCTATTATGAGAACCAGCAGAAGGTGTTCTTAGACGCAGGCCGCCTGGAGAAGCCGGTTGATGTAAACAATTATGTTCTCTTTGATATCATGCAGGAAGCATATGATGAAAACCACAAATAATCAGTAATTTTAAATGGAGGTATCCGGAACAACGGAACACCTCCATTTGTGGCACACTGGGATCTCAGAATGATTCAGGAGGAAAGCTATGCTGTTTGTTGTATTGTTCTTTATTTTATCCTCCTCTATAGCGATTTTTTTCCTTAGAAGAGATAAACAGACAAAGCTGATGCTGGGACTTTGCGTCAGCTTTGTCTGCATGTTTATCGGGATTATCATTTACTTATCAAAGACAGGCGGGCTGCAGACAGGACAGAAGTTCTTCTTATTTTTTGATTTGAGAATACAAAGAAAATTGTCTTATATGATATTTCCATTAAGGAAGCTGGGGTATATGATCGCTATGGGAAGAACCCTGTTTCCGGGATTTCTGCTTATGCTTGCCTTTGATTATTCCATGATTCCCTGGATCCTGCGGAGCAAATCCAGGCATATCCTGATTATGGTACTGCCCTGTATGACACTGATTCTCTACTATCCCTCCCTGTTTTTAGGGCTTGCAAAAACGGGTAAATGGATGCAATTTCTGGTTATTAATTTCACAATCTTATGGATCGCCTGTTATCTGGCGGCGGCTTTATGGCTCCTGGTTCACGAATACAAAAGCATTACCATCCCTTACTGCAAAAGACAGTTTCGCTATATTATGGTGTTTCTGATCTGTATGGGAATTATGTATTGCTTTTATTTCCGCCAGGATCCGATTCAGGTATATCAGATGTATTCCGCAGAGTATATGCGCTATGGCGGGCTGCTTTATTCTACGACGGGAGCCGTCAGCCGGTGGATGGTACTGTCGGTGTTTACCACGCTGTTTGGAATTCTTGGGTTTTTAAGCCTTAAAACCTATACAGTTATGGAGCATGAGGAGACCAGGGGAGATGTGATCATCCAAAAGAAGATGGATATGGCAAGCAAAGGCTTATCCGTGTTTGTCCATGGCATGAAGAATCAGTTATTGTCCAACCGGGTCATTCAGGAAAGGATCAGAGAGGAACTGGAAAAGACCGATCCTGATAAGGAAAAGCTCCTGGAATATTCCCATATGCTTGAAACGATCAATCAGAATATGATAATCCGGATGGAAGAATTATATAGGAGTATTAAATCCAATTACATGACTCTGGTACCAACGGAAACTTCAGAAGTGGTCCGTAAGGTTCTGGACCGGTTTCATGAGAAATATCCGGATGCAGAGGTGGAAACGGAGATAGAAGCCAGAACATTGATCCTGGCGGACGCTGTTCATTTAAGCGAAGCCCTTTATAATCTGGCGATCAACGGCTATGAAAGCATCCTGGATTCCGGCAGGCAGGAAAAGCACTTAAGCATAAAGGTATACCATGAAAGGCTTTATGTGACCTTTGAAATCCAGGATAATGGAAGAGGCATATCCAGGCAGGTACAGAAAAAAATATTTGATCCGTTCTATACCAGTAAGAATACCAATAATAATTGGGGACTTGGGCTATATTATGTGAAACAGATCATAAAGCACCATTTTGGAATGCTGAAGTTAGAAAGTACGGAGGGAGAAGGGACCACCTTTTTTGTCGCGATACCGAAGTGTAACAACCAGGATGAGTAAGGAAGGGGATTAAAATGATAAAGGTGCTGATTGCAGAGGATTTTACCATACTTTGTGATGATTTAAAAAAGCAGCTGGAAAGGGATGAAGAGATAAAGATAATAGGCTGCGCCTCCACGGGAAAGGAAATCGTGGAAATGGCCCTTGAAATGGATGCAGATGTGATCTTGATGGACATTGAGATGGAATCCAGGAATGCCGGAATTCTTGCAGCCGAGCGCATCCGGGATATAAAGCATGACCAGAAGATCATCTATCTGACCGTTCACGAGACCGAGGATATCATCATTACTGCTATGGGAACCGGGGCTGTAGATTATGTTGTGAAAGGCGGAGCTATAGAGAATCTGATCGAACATGTTAAAAATGCCCACATGGGAAAACCGGTGATGGAAGCAAGAATACAGAAGACCATTATGAACGAATACAAAAGGCTGCAGCGTTCGGAGAGGAGTTTGTTATACTTTATTAATAATGTTTCCCAGTTGACAGCCGCGGAGCGTGAGCTTGTGAAGCTTCTTTTGGAGGACAGGAAAATAAAGGAAATTGCAGGAATCCGCTGTGTGGAAGTCATAACCGTCAAAACCCAGATAAAAAGCCTTTTAAGAAAATTTGGCTGCAGCAGGTCAAAGGAGATCGTCTCTATTATCAGGGAATTAAATTTGTCCCATTTATTTGAGGAGCAAACGTTTGGTTAAATAAATTGGAATTTTTAGTAGAATTATGATATGATAAAAATATATCGTATGAAAAAAGCGGCGGTCTGAAGAATGAGAAAGGGGAACTTTTATGAAAACTTTATTCAGAAACGGGCGGTTTTATGTAAACGGTACCTTCGTTTTGGGAGACTTGCTGGCAGAGGATGGAGTAATACGGGAGATATCAGAAGTTCAAGGCAGGGATGCAGCCGTTGTTTATGATATGGAAGGAAAGCTGGTGGTTCCGGGATTTATCGATATACATACCCACGGAGCCGCAGGGATTGATGTGAACAAGGCAACAGCGGAGGATTATGAAACAATCTGCCGCTTTTTTGCCGTCCAGGGGACAACGGCCTGGCTGGGGTCGGTGCTTACGGATACAAAGGAGCAGACCCTTAGGTGCATAGAAGAGTATAAAAAATGGAAAACCAGAGAGCACCAGGGAGCGGAACTTTTAGGAATCCACTTAGAAGGCCCCTTTCTGTCACCGGAATATAAAGGAGCCATGCCAGAGCACCTGCTTCGGAAAGGGGATTTG
The DNA here is from genome assembly GCA_002367105.1 of Hungatella sp. UBA3048. Classification (GTDB taxonomy): domain Bacteria; phylum Bacillota; class Clostridia; order Lachnospirales; family Lachnospiraceae; genus Lacrimispora. The sequence continues at coordinate 58,497 of DFCS01000045.1, read as the reverse complement.
GAGCTCATTAAGGAATATCAGAAGGCGGCAGAGGGTGATGTCAAATATATCACATTGTCACCTGAAATAGAAGGCAATATTCCCATGATACCGGAATTAAAGAAGCTTGGAATCCAGGTGGCCATCGGCCATTCCGGAGCTGATTACGATACAGCGTGTGCGGCCATTGAGGCGGGTGCCAGAGGCGCCACCCACACGGGAAATGCCATGAAGCTTATGCATCAGCACTTTCCGGCGATCTGGGGTGCTGTGCTGGAGTCTGACAAGGTATTTTGTGAAATCATTTGTGACGGACGTCATCTCCATCCTGGGACGGTCCGGCTGATTATTAAGACCAAGGGACTGGATCAGGTGGTGGCTGTGACAGATTCCATTATGGCAGCAGGGCTTCCGGATGGGAATTATAAGCTGGGAGTGAATGATGTTATTGTGGAAAACGGAGATGCCAGACTGGCTTCTGGAGGAAGCCGGGCAGGAAGCACTTTAACCATGGGAGCTGCATTAAAGAATCTCCTGGAATATACGGGAAGGCCTCTTCGGGAAGTACTCCGGCTTCTTACGGAAAACCCGGCAAGGCTGATCGGTGTTTATGACAGGATGGGTTCCATTGAAGCGGGAAAAGAAGCGAACCTGGTGGTACTTGATGAAGCATGCAAGGTTCTTAAGACATATGTACATGGAAGAGAATGCCGCTGATACCGGCGAGGAAGGATTTTGATAAAATGAGCGGTTATTTGTATGGATTGTTTCTATTGATCAGTTTTGGCGCATCCATTGCGGGCGCCATCTGCGGAATTGGCGGAGGCGTTATCATTAAGCCCACATTGGATGCATTTGGGGTGTTAAGCGTATCTGCGATAAGCTTTCTGTCAGGTTGCACTGTGCTTGCAATGACCTGTTATTCTGTAATCAAAGGGAAAATGTGCGGAGAGTCCTTAGTGGATATGAAGACCGGAACGCCTCTTGCCATAGGGGCTGCCATAGGGGGAGTTGTGGGAAAGTCCATGTACCAGGCAGTCTCTTCCCTGTTTGCAGACAAGGACATGGTAGGGGCAGTTCAGGCGGCCTGTCTCCTGGTGATCACTCTGGGAACGCTGATCTATACGATTAAAAAGGAGAAGATCCATACTCATCATGTGACCAATCCGGTCATTTGCGTACTGATCGGACTGGTGCTTGGGATCCTTTCTTCATTTTTGGGAATTGGAGGGGGCCCTATCAATCTGGTGGTGCTGTTTTTCTTTTTTTCCATGGATACCAAGGCAGCCGCCCAGAATTCTCTTTACATCATCCTGTTTTCCCAGATCACAGGACTTTTGAATTCCCTGGTAACAGGAACGGTCCCGGAATTCTCCGTCTGGCTTTTGGTCCTTATGGTGATAGGAGGGATCTTAGGCGGGATGAGCGGCCGGGTGATCAATAAAAAAATTGATGAAATGGTAGTGGATAAGCTGTTCCTGTTTTTGATGGTAGTCATTATTGGAATTAATATATATAATATTTATCAATTTATGTAAACCGTCAGGGCTGTTGCGGATACGGTTCGCTTCAGCTCTTTTTGCTGCACGGAATCAGGAAAGGAGACTTTGATGATAGGAATATTGGTTGTGGCTCTTTCAGCTCTTATTGGAGGTCTTGTCCAGGCTGTAACAGGTTTTGGAGGGGCGATCATCATTATGATTTTTCTTCCCCTCATCCTGTCCATGAATGCGGCTCCTGCTTTAAGTGATGTGATTACCATGATCCTGTCCTTTTCTATGTTCTGGCGGTACCGGAAGTCGGTAAGGATAAAGCCGATTCTCCTTCCTGCAGGGATCTATCTGACGGCCAGTACCATTGTCATTCACTGGTCTGCTTATTTTGATGCCGGTAAGCGAAAAGGGATTTTTGGCCTGTTTCTCATAGGGCTGTCTGTTTATTTTTTCTTTTTTTCTGGGAAAACCAGAGTAAAGCCATCACTGTCAATGGGAGCGGCCTGCGGGCTGGCTGCCGGTATATGCGGGGGCTTTTTTGGGATCAGCGGTCCGCCTATGAGCCTTTATTATCTGGCTGTCCTGGATTCGAAAGAAGAGTATCTGGGGACATTAAATGCATTTTTTTCCATTACCGTGGTTTTTAACATCATCGCCAGGATCTCCAATGGATTCCTGACCGCGGATCTGGTCCCTTATATGGCCATTGGGATTGCGGCGATATTGGCAGGAAGTGCCTGGGGCAGCAAACTGGTGGTGCGGATCGACCGAAAGACTATGAGCATGTGCGTATATGGGCTCATGGCAATCGCCGGGATCGTTGCACTGCTGTAGAAATAAAAAAAGAGATGGCAGGTGGCCCAAGGAGATTCCGGAACAGAGAAACCGGGAACATAGGGACTAGAGCTGCCCATGGCTGATTATCATCAGACTGTGGGCAGCTCTTTTCATGTAAATCTATTCTTCCTTTATCAGTTGTTCCAGGAGATTTTTAGCCATGAGAATATCATTTTTTTGCTCTTCGCCGGATATTTCCCGTTCTATGGTAATATCTCCGGCATATCCTATTTCTTTCAGCTTTGCCACAAAGGCGGGGTAATTCACTTTTCCCTCTCCAAGAGGAACCTCTTCACCAAGCATATGACCGTCCGTAGGATATTTTCCATCTTTTCCGTGAATTCCCATTACGTATTCCCCGAATACTTCCAGGGCATCTACCGGGTTGGCTTTGCCGTACATGATTAAATTGGCAGGGTCAAGGTTGATTCCCACATTGCCTTTTCCTGTATCCTTTTCGATATCCTGTATGGCTCTTTTTAGTGTGACCGGGGTTTCCTGGCCTGTTTCAAAAAGGAAATTCTGCTGATTCTTTTTACACTGTTTTACCAGCGCTTTTAAGCATGTCAGGACGCCCTGGTAATTGGGATCGTAGGGGTTTTCCGGCATGTAGCCCACATGGGTTGCCACATCCCGAACATGGATCATGGCTGCGAAATCAATCCCTTTCTCCAGCATCTTCATTCTCTCAAAACGGAATGCCTCGGGCACAAGACCCAGGGTAAGCTGACCGTCATAGAAATCCCATACTTTCGGGCCTTCCCATCCGCACCAGAAGGCGGTAATATCTACTTTGTGACGGGTTGCTGCGGCAATTACCTTATCTGCAGTGTTCTCATTCATCAATTTCCGGTCCCAGCACACCAGCTGGCAGCTTTCCATACCCATAGAGCGCAGCTCCGCAAATTTACCATCCACATCCGTATCCTGTAATAGTTCAACCAAACTTCCGATTCTCATAGGAAATACCTCTCTTTCTTTTTATCAGCCCTTGACAGCTCCGGCCGTAATGCCTCCAACAATATGCTTCTGCATGAAAACAAAGAAGATCAGGCTTGGGGCCATGGACATTACAATTCCCGGAAGGGCGTGTTCCCAGTCCGCCGACTGGGCGGAAAACTGCATGTAAAGCGCATTCTGGATGTTCATTGCCCGGGCATTCCCTCCGACGATCAGCTGGTTGGTGATGATATCATTCCATGTAGCAAGAGTGTCCAGAACCACAACGGTTGTCAGTATGGGCTTTAGCAGCGGGAGAACAATGGTGAAATAGGTCCTCACCTTGGAAGCGCCGTCAATACAGGCGCATTCCTCCAGCTCAATGGGAACATTTTTTACAAACCCATGAATCATATAGACTGCCAGGGGCATACACAGCCCTGTACTAACCAGGATATATCCGATCTTATTCCCTGTCATGCCAAGACTTGCCACAAGCCTGGTCAAAGTGATCATGTAGGACTGGAAGGGCACCATCATTGGCATGATAATGAGTGCAAAGCACACCGCGGACAATCTGCCCTTTGTCCTTGCCAGCTTATAGGCTGCCATAGGAGCCAGCAGTGCGATCACACATACCGTGCATGCCGTATACAGCAGAGTATTGCTGATGAGCATCGGAAATCGGAATTTCGTCCATGTTTCCATGTACATGTTAAGACTCCAGCTTTCAGGAAGGGCCAGGAACTTTTGTAGCATGTCGTTATAAGGTTTAAAAGAATTAATAAATATCAGAAGCAGAGGCATCAGCCAGAACACGGAACAGATAAACACAATAACGGAAAGCATGCTGATTTTTTTTATTTTTTTCATTACGCCTCTATCTCCTTACCCTTAGTTACCTTAAGCTGTACTGCAGTGATCATAAGCACGAAAACTACAAATACCAGTGACTTTGCGGTAGCCATTCCGTAACGGTTGTTAAAAAATGCTTCCTTATAGATGTTGTACGCCACGGAAATGGTGGAATTGGCCGGTCCGCCCTTAGTAAACACCATGATGACATCAAACAGTTTAAATGAGAATGTCAGGGAGGTAAGCATACAGATGGAAACCGCAGGCATGATAAGGGGAATGGTCACTCTTCTTAACACCTGGAATTTGTTTGCTCCGTCTATTTTGGCGGCTTCGATCAGTTCCCTTGGTACGGAAATGATGCCGGCAATATAATTCACCATATAGAACCCCAGATTCTGCCATACGGTCATGATCACGACTACGAAAAATGCCAGCTTCGACGAACCCAGCCAGCTCCAGTGAAACACCTCCCAGCCGGTTGCCTGATACAGAGCCTCAAACCCAGGACCAAGAATGAATTTCCAGATCAGGCTGATGGCCGTCAGGCTTATGATATAAGGTATGTAATAAAATGCCCGCCCCACGCTTGAACTTTTCTTTTCCTCTGCCATGACCAGGGCAACTGTCAGGGATATAATGTTTACCGTCACTACAAAAAATACTGAGAACTTTAGTGTAAATGCAGCACTTTTCCAAAAAAGCGCATCGTCTGTGAATATATTAACAAAGTTCTGAAGCCCCACAAACTTCATGTCCTTACTGATCCCATTCCAGTCAAAGACCGAGTAGTATAGGTTCATCAGAAACGGTACATCTGTAGAAAACAGTACAAATGCCACCGCTGGAAATACAAACAATGCGAATACCAATAAATCTTTTGCTTTTCCTTTGCTTTTCACTTTTATGCCTCCTGGGTTTTTCGTTTCCGTCAGGCTCCGGTTTCTCAAACTGAGGGTTCAGTTTTTCTGGATCTGCCATCCCTTCTGGAACTCCTCCGTCACCTGCTGTGCTGTCATATCGCCTATCATATACGCCTGCATGGCAGGCCCAACGATATCAGAATACCCCGTAGGCGCATTCGTGTGGATCCAGCCGTTTGTCTTTCCATTTTCTACGTATGCTGACGCATCATTGGCAAGGGCGCCCTTAACTTCCATGATTGTCTTAGCGCCCGGAACGCCTCCTACGCCGTCACACATCCATTTCTGGCCTTCCTCCGATGTGAGGATATACTCCAGATATTCCTTTGCCAGTTCCAAATGCTTGGAATCCTTGTTTACGATATAGGTCCAGTTACAGGAAGACAGCAGGGTGGCATCTTCCGGTTTATCACTTACCGGACAGGGAAGGAATGCAAGGCGGGCATCGGGGTTAAAGGAATCCAGGGTAGACTGGCACCAGTCGCCCATATGGATCATAGCTGCTTCTCCATTTGCCAGCATGTTTTCGCTGGTTTCCCAGTCGATTTCTAAAGGCTTATCAGGACCATATTTCACAGCCAGATCCAGGAGACGGAAGAGATTCTGGAAATTCTTCATATCCTTAAAAGCAAGCTCACCGCTGTTTAATTTATCCACGACTCCCTTTGCATCCAGGGACTTATCCATCATAAAATGAGTGGAAAGGTGATGAAGGACCCATGTTTCCTTTGCAGCCAAAGCAAAAGGTGTGATCCCGGCTGCAGACAGTTTTTCACAGGCTGCCTCAAGCTCATCCATGGTATCCGGAAGTTCTGTGATCCCGGCTTTTTCAAACAGATCAAGGTTATAGATCAGGCCTAAATTCTCATAGGTCCATGGAAGTGACATGATGTTTCCGTTCCCGTCTTTTCCCGTTTCCAGAGCTGCCTCCTTGAATTTGCCTAATACTTCTTTGTCCTCTGTCCAGTTATAAGCATATTCATAATATTTCTGGGCTGCCGTACCGGATTCCACATCAAATACATCGGGGATATCTCCTGAATTCACGCGGGACTGAAGCAGCGTAGTGCTGTCGTTAGCGGCGTGCTGTACTTCGATTTTTACACCAGGGTGGGCTTCTTCGAATTTTTTAGCCATCTCTGCATACTCTTCAAGGCCGTATGCATGGGCGTCAAATACCTTTAAGGTGATTTCTTCCGCCGTCTTTGCCTGATCCTTTGAGACGCTCCCGCTGCATGCCGTAAGGCTGGGAACAGCCAATGCCGTTGTCATCAGGATAGCCAATGCTCTCTTCATCATAATTTTTCCTCCTAAAATATGAAAATTTTAATTGTTACCTTTTATTTACATACTCCTTTGCCTGTTTCCATTCCCTGATCGCCTGGCGTACAGACTGGATGCCTTCCTCCAGAGGGGCGACTTCAACGGGTTTTCCTTCCTGGAGACATTGGATGAAATATTTTATTTCCGTATAATAAGGACCAAGATTGGAAATGTTGATTCCGGCAGAGTCATCGTTTACGTCATACTCCCGGTGGAGCTTCGGATGGTCGATTCTGCCGTCATTTTTATAAATGGTCAGAGGAGTTTCCTCCCGTCCCTTAAATACGACGCTGGCTTCCTCAAAGCATGCATGGAAGCTGGCCTCAAAGGGAAGAGCGGAGCTTATGTCCCATATTCCTTCCGTTATGGCAAAAACCTTGCCGAATTCATAGGCGGTAAAGATCTGATTGATCATGCCGCTGGAAAAGGCAGTGGCCCTTACATCAAAGGAATCTGGTTCTCCCAGCATATACCGGAGGAAATCTAAGTCATGTACATGGAGGTCCAGCACGACGGAACCGCTTTTCCCCTCCTCGTGAAACCAGTCCTCATATCCCCAGGCAGCATCTCCGCTGACTCTCTGCATGGTGATGGATTTCAGCGCTCCAAACCTTCCGGTATCGTAGCACTCTTTTAAGTACCGGTATTCATCAAAGGATCTCACCACCTGTCCTACCATTACCTGAACCCCATTTCTTTTCCGGGCTTCCATAAGCTTTTCGGCCTCTTCTTCTGTCAGACACACAGGCTTTTCTACAAATACATTCATTCCCTTATCCATAGCTGCCAAAGCATGCTCCGTATGGAGATAGCTGGGGAGGCAGATGTGGACGCTGTCCAGGGTTTCCGTCTCCAACAGCTCCATGCCAGTTTTATACAGTCTTGCATTGGGCCATTGCATTGCGGCCTTTTCCAGAAATTCCGGCCTGCAGTCTGCCAGGGCCGTCACTTCTACATTCATTTTTGTTGACAACGCCTTTAACGATAGGTTATGAGTCGTACCCATTCCTCCGCATCCGATCAGTCCTACATTCATTTCATCATCCTCTTTCATTAGTTTGTACAGTGACCTTACTAATATAATTTAAAATTAAAAGCCATTGGATTGAATTGTTGAATTACGGCTTTCAGCATCTACGAATTATATTAATTTGTTGAAATTACAATAGCATTAAGCGACATATATGTCAATATATTTTTTGAATTCAAATAAAATAAATGTAATTAGTGATATTTATTTCGAAAATTAGTTCATAATTTTATAAAATATTCCCATAAAATAACTATTGGTAATATCAAGTTACAATTTAATTATACTAATTCTTATGTTTATAATAAATAAAACCTTTTTTCATATAGGGATTTTCAGGAATCAGGCTTTTCCCTGTATTTTTCCTGGGATTATTGCAACTATTTATATTTTGTGATACATTATTTGATAAGGTTACTTTACTAAATATGTGTGAAGGAGGTGGGGGAGCAGCTTCTAATGCAGCAGGTCATGAGAAGGGGAAAGGTGTTACAGTTGTGTTTTACGCCTAAAAGTTAAAAAAGGGCTCTGCCTAAGGAGAAGCCAAACTGCTGTATGTATGGTTCTCCGGAATTTTATGGGGACAGAGGCAGTTCGATCAGTAATTTATCATAACAAGCAAAGGACAGGCAGGAAATTATGAAACTTGTAAACCAGCAGTTAATTAAAAATACAAATCTAAAGCAATTGTACAATTCCATTTACCGAAACCCAGGGATCTCAAGAGCGCAGCTCTCCAAAGATTCTCACTTAAGTAAGACTGCAGTTTCCTCCCTTGTGGATGAATTGATTGCGCGCAAATTTGTATACGATTCCGGCGCCAGTGACAGTTCGAATGTGGGCCGAAAGCCCAACAGTCTGCTGCTTCGTGCGGAACAGTATTATGTGGCTGTTTTCTTACTGGAAGAGAAGAGGCTGAATGCGGCCCTGGTGGACATCACCGGCACCTCTTCCTTTTGTAAGCAGGTGGATGTTCCTTCCCTTGACAGCTACATTCTTCTATGCCAGGAATATATCCATCAGACTGTGCTGCAGCAGATAAACAGGGAGCAGTTCCTGGGAATTTGCGTGGTGGTTCCCGCTATGATAGATCCTGACAAGCGGGAAATATTTGCAACGACACTGAACCTTCCGGAAAAAGATTTTGCAGGACAGCTTCAGCGAGCATTCTCCGGTTTTCCGGTGGCTCTTTTAAATGATACGGCCTGCTTTGCATATGCGGAAAAGGTTTATACTCAGATTACGGAAAAGGATTTCGCATTTATTAACTTTGGGAAGGGGATCGGCGCTACCTTATTCATCCATGATGAGATGCTGGGCCGTGCTTCTGCTTCCTATACCCAGTTCGGGCATTATTCCATTGACCCGAAGGGAGAGCTTTGCTCTTGCGGGAACCGGGGCTGTCTGGAGTTGATGATCGGGGAAGCGTCCTTAAAAGACCGGATTTCTAAAGCCGGAGGAAGTCCGGCTTTCAGGAGATCGTCAGCCGTTACCTATGGGGATCTTGGCCAGGCCAGTGTATATGGAGATATGGTTTCCTGCAAAGTAGTGCGGGATATCGCTGATGAATTTTCCATGGCTTTATGCAATCTGATCTGTATGGTGCATCCAAAGCTGATTATTATCGGAGGTAAGGGAAAAGACCTTGGGCCTCTATTTCTCCAGGAAATCCAGGAATGTCTGCGTACCATGGGATTTCGCCGCATGGTGAACTCTGTCAGCGTCAGGTACAGTCTTCTGGATTCCAGTGCTCTTTATAATGGCGCAATGAAATATTTCTTTGATATCCATTACAATTTTACTCAGGATATGGCCGGAAGCTTTTTTATCGGCTGATGGGGTTTTCCGGCTATGTTGTTTTCTTATGAAACGGAGGTACGAAAATGGAAAAATTAAGAGCTGCAATTATGGGCTGCGGAAGAATCTCTTCCTGTTATGAAGATGCCTTTCGCAGACTTTCTGATTATGTAGAGTTAGTATGTGCTATTGATATTGACGAAGATAAGGCAAAAGCTTTTGGGGAAAAATTCAACTGCCATTACAGTACGGATTTAGAGTCTGCGCTGCAATACCGGATTGATGTAATACATCTGTGCCTTCCCCATTATCTGCACCCGGTCATGGCTGTAAAAGCCATGGAGGCAGGAATACATGTGCTTACAGAAAAGCCCATTGCCATTTCCCTGCAGGACGCTGACCGGATGATGGAGGTAGAGAAGCTTACGGGGAAAAAGCTGGGCGTCATTTTCCAGACCAGATACACAAAAAGTGTGGAGAAGTTAAAACAGCTGATTCGCGAAGGACATTTTGGGAAAATTTTATCTGCCCGGTCTTATCTCACCTGGAACCGTCCTGCCTCTTATTACGAGGGATGCGACTGGAAAGGAACCTGGGATAAGGAGGGAGGCGGTGTCCTGATTGATCAGGCCATTCACAGCATGGACCGTGTCCGTTACATGCTGGGCAGTGACATTGAATGGATTGAAGGAAGCGTTCACAACCATTGCCATGAAATGGTGCATGTGGAGGATGCCGCAGAAGCCGCTATCAGATTTAAAAACGGCTGTATCTACAGCCTTTACGCCTGCAATTCCTATGCTTCCGACGCGCCCATTACCATAGAGCTCCAGGGGGAAAAGGGACGCTGCGGCCTGATACAGGATATGGGCTTTTATGAATCGGATGGCTGCTATACCGAAATAAGAAATACCTATGAGACCACAAACGTCGGACCGGATTACTGGGGAAGCAGCCACCATCTTCAGATCAGGGATTTTTATGAATCGGTTTTGCAAGACAAGCCCGTAGCTGTAGACGGATCGGAAGGCAGGAAGACTTTGGAGATGGTTAAGGGAATCTATTTATCCTCTTTAGAAAAAAGGCGTATTTATCTGCCGTTTGAGGACGTGTATTATAAGGATTTAAATACGCAAAAGGTATGAAATACATACATTCATTTGCTTTATTCTGCAAATGATTCCGTGCCCGTTCTGGGATTATGATCATGTCTCAGCTGGAAGAAGCGCCTATGCAGCCTGCGCCCCGCCCGTCATAATGTAGTGGGCTGTTTCTATATAGATTATTTTATATAGATTAATATCGTAATTTTATTAAAATTATGCCGGAAGCTGTCGATATAAACTGTAGGTATAAAAACAAATTAAGGGGTGCAGCTCATATGGAAATGCGGGGTAAACAGGAAAGACAGAATTCAATTGCTCTTAGCAAAAGGCTGGCAATAGGATTCGGCATAGTGAACGTCATAACAGTTTTAATATCTTTGATAAGCCTTTTCATAAGTTACAGATTATATTCTACAAACAGTGTTTCAACAGGATTTTTTGTCCTTTCTTCGGCTGCAATACTTCTACTTACCATTCTATCAGCGATTGCAAGTATCATAATATGCAGGGTCTTAAACAGAAGCATTGTGCGCCCTCTTAAAATTCTTAACAATATTGCACGGCAGCTGTCTAAGGGAGATGCAAGCGCAAACGTGCGGGTCCTCACAAAGGACGAAGTGGGAGAACTGATGGAATCCTTCAAGGCGATGGTGGAAAACACCAGGAGACAGGCTCAGACAGCAGAGGCAATAGCCCGGGGAGATCTGACTGTCGATGTGAAGGTTAATTCGGAAAAGGATGTCCTCGGCATTGCATTAAGCAGCATCGTAGAGAAAAACAACCGCATTCTGTCTCAGATATGCAACACATCGGGGCAGGTTTTATGTGGAGCCGGACAAATATCGGAAGCAAGCATACGCCTGTCGGAAGGGGCAGGCCATCAGGCAGGGTCCCTTCAGGAGCTGGCTGCTGCTGTTACGGAGGTAAAAGAACGGATCGGCTTAAGTACTGATCATGCGGCCATGGCTATGACCTGTGCAAATGAGGTCAGACACGGAGCCGTGGATGGCAACAGGCACATGGAAGATATGCTGAAAGCCATGGATGAAATCAACCTATCCTCGTCAAATATCTCAAAGGTTATTAAGGCGATTGAGGATATTGCCTTCCAGACAAACTTACTGTCATTAAACGCTTCGGTTGAGGCCGCAAGGGCGGGCCAGTACGGAAAAGGTTTTGCGGTTGTGGCAGATGAGGTGCGGAGTCTTGCGGCCCGTTCGGCAAAAGCCGCAAAGGAAACCGCGGACATGATAGAAAACTCCATTCAGAGGGCCGATCATGGAATGAAGATCGCAAAGACCACTGCAGACGCTTTTAATAAGATTGTGGGTGGGATAGAGCAGGTAGCCGGATTGGCGGAAAAAATTGCCGGTGCATCTTCAGAGCAGGCTTCCGGTATCGCCCGCATAAACGATGAAATCAGCCAGGTATCCAATGCGGTGCAGGTAAATTCGGCAGCGTCTGAGGAAAGCACTGCAGCAACGGCTGAACTGTACAGACAGGCGGAGGCGCTGAAGGAAATGGTACAGACCTTCAAGCTGAAAACACCCTGTTAAAGAGAACTGGGCACTAACTCTGACATTATCTATATAGAAAAGGGAGGTTGTTCAATCGCATTCAATTGTGATTGAGCAACCTCCCTTTATTTATCCGGCCGGTCTACAGAAGAATGATGTTATGCTTTCTGCATTCTTCCCGCATTTCCTTTGGCCAGATGCTGGCCTGAACTTCTCCCACATGAGCCCTGTCCAGAAGAAGCATGCACAGACGGGATTGTCCTATACCGCCTCCGATGGTATAGGGCAGTTCTCCATTTAAAAGCATTTTATGGTAAGGCAGGCTTTTCCTGTCTTCGCAGCAAGCCTTTTCCAACTGACTTGCAAGGGATTTTTCATCCACCCGGATACCCATGCTGGAGATTTCCAGGGCGCAGTTTAAATTCTCAAACCAGAACAGAATGTCCCCGTTTAACTGCCAGTCATCATAGTCAGGTGCTCTTCCGTCATGGGGCATTCCGCTCCCAAGCTTGTCCCCGATCTTCATAAGAAAGACGCAGCCGTATTCCTTTGTGATTAAGTTTTCCCGTTCCTTTGGAGTTTTGTCCGGATAACGGTCCTCCAGCTCCTGGGAAGTGATAAAGGTGATATCCTCTGGCAGATGCTTCACGGCATGGGGATATTTGTACCAGACCTCATGCTGCATGTGCTTGATGATCTTAAAGATGTTCCTGACGGTTTCCTTTAAGGTTTCGACCTTCCGCTCCTCTCTGGTAATAACCTTTTCCCAGTCCCATTGGTCTACATAACAGGAGTGTAGATTATCTAATTCCTCGTCTCTCCGGATGGCGTTCATGTTGGTATAAAGGCCTTCGCCGGGCAGAAAGCCGTATTCATGAAGGGCCATGCGCTTCCATTTGGCAAGGGAGTGAACAACTTCAACGGTCTCGTCCGGAATGCCGGCGATATCAAACCGTACCGGGCGCTCCACGCCGTTTAAATCATCGTTTAATCCGCTGCTGCGCTCTACAAACAGGGGGGCTGAGATTCGTTCCAGATTCATTTCCTTACCAAGCTCTTTTTGAAACGTATCTCTAATGTATTTAATGGCCTCCTGGGTCTCCCGTACAGAGAGCTTGGGGTCATAGTTTTCGGGTATGATGATTTCCATGTGGTATTCCTCCCAAATAAAATGTTTTTATTATGGTATCATTAATATGAAAATCGTGCAACCATTCTTTTATCTTGAGTAACAGGAAGGAAAGCTTTTGACAGGCAGCAAAAAAGTTGCATGGAAACTGGGCCTGTGATATGATAAATGGAAGTTAAAAGAAAAGAGCAGAGTAATATGAAGACAGAACGAATTATAATAGAAGATAAAGAACAACCGGAGGAAGAACTGCTAAAGAAGCCTGCGGAAATATTAAGAAACGGCGGTCTGGTGGCGTTTCCAACGGAAACTGTATACGGCCTTGGAGCCAATGCTTTAAACGAAGAGGCAGCGGGGAAAATTTATGCGGCAAAGGGAAGGCCCTCGGATAATCCGCTGATCGCCCATATCGCGGATTTTGATGATCTGCCTCCCCTGGTAACTGTCATACCTGAAGCAGGAAGACGGTTGATGGAAGCGTTTTGGCCGGGGCCTTTGACCCTTATTTTCCCCAAAAGCGAACTGGTACCCTATGGGACTACCGGGGGACTTGATACGGTGGCGGTGCGCATGCCTGCAGATCCGGTAGCCAATGCTCTCATTCGTCTGGCCGGGGTGCCGGTGGCAGCACCAAGTGCCAATACCTCCGGACGGCCAAGCCCCACTACCGCTGATCATGTCTGGCAGGATATGAATGGAAAGATTGATATGATCGTAGACGGAGGGGCCGTAGGAATCGGTGTGGAATCCACGATTATCGATGTTTCAGGGGACGAGCCCGTGATTTTAAGGCCGGGAGCCATTACACAGGAAATGGCTTTTTCTGTTCTTGGACGAGAGGTCCCCCTTGACCCTGCCATTGTCTCCGGGCCTATGAAAGCGGATGTGAGGCCAAAGGCCCCTGGAATGAAATATAAGCATTATGCGCCAAAAGCAGAATTAACTCTGGTAGAGGGCGAGACAGAGAATGTAATACGGACCATAAACCGGCTTGCAGTAGAAAAGCTTTTAAAAGGGTTTCGTGTAGGGATCATCTGTACCGAAGAAACGAAAGGGAGATATCCGGAGGGAATGGTAAAAAGTATGGGATTACGTGCCAGGGAGGAGACCATTGCCCATAATCTTTACGGAGTACTGAGGGAATTTGATGATCTGGAAGCGGATTTTATCTTTTCTGAAAGCTTCTCCAGAAACCATTTGGGGCAGGCTATTATGAACCGGTTGACCAAGGCGGCAGGATACCATATTTTACATGCAGGCTGTAAAGCAGACAGTGTTCATGAGTAAGGAGAGAAGCGGATTGCGGATATCTGCTTTTCCAATACAAAGGAGGAAATACCCTTAGGGTATCCCTGTACACCCGATGAAGCGGGGTGGGCCCTGCCCATAAAGCATGGGCAAGAAGGAGGAAAAGATATGGCGGGAAAAAGAGAAGATTATATTACATGGGATGAATATTTTATGGGAGTAGCGGCTCTTTCCGCAAGGCGTTCCAAGGATCCCAGCACCCAGGTGGGGGCCTGTATCGTAAGCCAGGATAATAAGATTTTATCCATGGGCTACAATGGTTTTCCCATGGGCTGCTCGGATGATGAATTTCCGTGGGACAAGGAAGATGAGCAGGCGGATCCTTACAATGCCAAATATTTCTATTCCACCCACAGTGAATTAAATGCTATCCTTAACTACAGGGGGGGCAGCTTGGAAGGCAGCAAGCTTTATGTTACCCTGTTCCCCTGCAACGAATGTGCGAAGGCCATTATACAGGCCGGAATTAAAACCATCGTTTATGGTTCGGATAAGTATGACGGTACTCCTGCAGTCAATGCTTCCAAGCGGATGCTCAATGCAGCGGGGGTCCGGTATTACCAGTATCAGCCGACCGGAAGAAAGATAGAGATCGAGGTTTGAGATGAAATTTTTGCTGGTGGCGCTTAACGCCAAATATATCCATTCCAATCCCGCTATATACAGCTTAAAGGCCTATGCGAAATCCCATGTAAAAGAACCGGAACTGGAGGATGGAAGGTTTCAGATTGAAACTTTAGAATACACCATTAACAATCAGCCCGATGAACTCTTAAAGGATATTTTCTTAAGGAAACCGGATGCCATTGGGTTTTCCTGCTACATCTGGAACTTTTCTTATGTATTAGAGCTGATCCGGGACCTTCCGAAGGTTCTCCCTCATGTGGAGATCTGGCTGGGAGGTCCCGAGGTGTCTTATGATGCCCCTGAAATTCTTTGCCGGGAACAATCGGTTTACGGGGTCATGATGGGAGAAGGAGAGGAAACCTTTTCTGAAGTGGTGCGATGCTATCTGGAGCGGTGCAGGGGAAACCTTAATAGCAGGAATTCTTCCTTTCAGGCGATAGACGGTACCGCCGTAAGAGATGAGGAAGGAAATGTGGCAGTGAATCCGCGAAAGACAGTGGTGGACATGAACTCCATTCCCTTCTTCTATAAAGACCTAAAGGATTTTGAGAACCGTATCATTTATTATGAAAGCAGCCGCGGCTGTCCATTTTCCTGCAGCTACTGCCTCTCTTCTCTGGATAAGTCCGTAAGACTGCGAGATAGTTCCCTGGTTTTAAAGGAACTTAATGTGTTCCTTGAAAACCGGGTTCCCCAGGTGAAATTTGTGGACAGGACCTTTAACTGCAGCAGAAAGCATACCATGGAGATCTGGCGCCATATCATAGAACATGATAACGGGGTGACCAATTTTCATTTTGAGATTTCCGCGGATCTTTTAAACCAGGAGGAGTTAGAGCTTATGTCCCGCATGAGGCCGGGACTGATCCAGCTTGAGATCGGAGTCCAGAGCACCAACCCGTCAACCATTAAAGAAATCCGAAGGACCATGGATTTGAAACGATTAAAAGAAAGGGTTGACAAAATCAACAGCTTTGGAAACATCCATCAGCATCTGGACCTGATCGCCGGACTTCCGGGAGAAGATTACCAAAGCTTTCGCAATTCCTTTAATGAGGTTTTTGAGATGAAGCCGGAGCAGCTTCAGCTTGGTTTTTTGAAGGTGTTAAAAGGTTCCTATCTGTGGGAAAAGGCAGGAGAATACGGGGTTAGGTTTAAGCAGAAGGCGCCCTACGAGGTGCTGGCAACCAGATGGATTGACTACGGCGGGATTCTGAAGCTGAAAGCTTTGGAGGAAATGCTGGAGGTTTACGGAAACAGCGGACAGTTCCGGACGACCTTAAAGGAACTTCTTAAAGAGTTTGAAACGCCTTTTGATATGTTTGAGGCGTTGGCTGAATATTATGATAAGCAGGGGTACTTAAGAATCAGCCATAACCGAATGGCCCGGTATGAGATCCTGGAAGGGTTCCTGTTCAGCCTGGTACCGGAAAAGCGTTCCCTGTACCGGGATCTCCTGGTGTATGATCTTTACCTGAGGGAAAATTTAAAGAGCCGTCCAGTTTTTGCGGCAGACCAGGAACCATTTAAGGACCAGATAAGGGCATTTTTTGAGGCAGAGGCGTCAGGTTTCCGGTATTTAAAGGAAGGTTACGACGGTTATGAGGCCAGACAGCTCATTAAGATGGCTCATGTGGAGGTTTTCCGGGACGGAAGGGCAGTTCTTTTTGATTACAAGAAACGGGATGTCCTGTCTCATAATGCAGCGGCTTATGAAATCGGTGTATGGAGGAAATAATGGCAAAGAGAGAGACAAAAGCAGAACGTCAGGCCAGGGTATTAAAAGTACTTGAGGCCCTTGACCGGGAATATGGAACGTCATATGTATGCTATTTAAACCATGAGAATCCATGGCAGCTTTTAATAGCGGTCATTTTAAGTGCCCAGTGCACCGATGCCAGGGTGAACATGGTGACACCGGACTTATTTAAGAAGTATGATTCCCCAAAGAAATTTGCAGAGGCGGATTTAAAGGAATTGGAGAAAGATATCCATTCTCTTGGATTTTATCATATGAAAGCGAAAAACATCATATCCTGCTGTCAGGACCTGGTGGAAAAATTCGGAGGCGAGGTTCCGCGGACAATGGAGGAACTGACCTCTCTTGCAGGAGTGGGCCGTAAAACAGCCAATGTTATCCGGGGAAACATCTACCATGAGCCAAGCATTGTAGTGGATACCCACGTAAAGCGGATCTCCAGAAAACTTGGCTTTGCAAAGGAAGAGGATCCGGAGAAAATTGAGTATGAGCTGATGAAGGTACTTCCAAAAGAGCACTGGATCTTATGGAATATTCAGATCATTACCCTTGGCAGATCCATTTGTATTGCAAGAAATCCGAAGTGCAGCCAGTGCTTTTTGGAAAAGCTTTGTCCCAGCGCCGGACTGGAACCAAGTCAGAAGAGGGAGGATTAATGTGGTATTATCCTATATTGCCGTAGATTTGGAAACCACCGGTCTTGACCCAAAGCAGGATAAGATCATTGAAATCGGAGCGGTGAAGGTTATTGAGGGGCAGGTTACAGAGAACTACGAAACCTTTGTTAATCCTTACAGGAAGCTGGAGCCTAAGGTAGGTATGCTCACCGGCATTACCAACCGCCAGTTAGAGGGTTCCCGGGGAATTGGTGAGGTGATCGGCGGATTTTTGGATTTTGCAGGAGACTTGCCGATTCTGGGACATCACGTGATATTTGATTACAGTTTTTTAAAGCGTGCGGCAATCAATGAGGGCTATAACTTTGAGCGTCAGGGAATCGACACGCTAAAGCTTGCAAGAAGATTTATGCCCCCTGATGAGAAAAAAAATCTAACAGCAGCCTGCGGATATTTTGGGATCGTTCAAACCTTAAGCCACCGGGCGCTTGCAGATGCAATGGCAGCCCAAAAGCTTTATCAGGAATTGGCAGATCGGTATGAGAAGGAATCGCCGGAAGCCTTTGGCTCTCAGGCTTTGATTTATAAGGTAAAAAAAGAGCAGCCGGCCTCAAAAAGGCAAAAAGAACACTTGCAGGATTTATTAAAATATCATAAAATAGTTTTATCTGTGCAAACAGAATATTTGTCCAGAAATGAAATATCAAGAATCACGGATAAAATCATAGCACAGTATGGAAGAATATAAGAGAGGTGATACGAGATGATTAACTTCAATAATAAAAACAACAGAAAATTTTTATCAGTAGTTTTGATCCTAGTAGTTATTTTACTGATTGCTGCTATGGTGCTTCCTATGATGCTTCAGTTTCTATAAGCGACCCAGGAGGTGTATTGGCAGCTACAGGCACAGCAGAGCATGAGGAATGATTATGAAAAAGAAAACTTTGTCCATGAGCCTGGCAGCGATCGTAATTGCAGCGGGAATTGGATTTCTTTCTCCCGCATATGCCATGGCTGATACTCTTCCGGATGGTATATATGTGGGAGAATATAATCTGGGGGGTATGACAGAAGAGGAAGCCAGCAAAAAGATACAGGACCTGGTAAATGAAATGGAAAACCAAAAGATAACGTTGATCGTTGACGGACAGCCGGTGGAAACTATTGCAAAAGATCTTGGCTTTCATTGGAGCAACCCGGAAGCCGTGTCCCAGGCCGCATCTTCCTGGCAGGGAGGCAACTTAATCAAACGGTATCTGAATAAGAAGGATATTGAGCAAAACCATGTGATCATCCCTCTTGAAACAGCCCTTGATGATGGAAGTGTGGCATCATTTGTGGCAGAAAAGTGTGCACAGGGAGTAATGGAGCCAAAGAATGCGACCATTGTCCGTGACAAGGGAGTATTTGTCGTGACTCCTTCTGCCATTGGAAAAACCGTTGATGTGGCGGCTACAAAGCAGGCTTTAGATGCTGCTCTTGCCAATGGACTTAAGGAGCCGGTAACAGCCACCGCAGTGGTTGTAGAGGTAAAGCCTGCAATTACCACGGATGATTTGATAACCATAAAAGATGTGCTTGGAACCTTTTCCACCAGCTTCTCTTCCAGCGGTGCTTCCAGATCCAAGAATCTGGAAGTAGGCGCGGGTAAGATCAACGGCCACGTACTGATGCCGGGGGAAACCCTGTCTGGTTATGAGTGCATGCATCCCTTTACCGTAGAAAACGGCTATGCAACGGCATCAGCCTATGAGAATGGCCAGGTTGTAGACAGCATTGGCGGAGGAGTCTGCCAGATTGCTACCACCATTTACAATGCCGTGCTCAGGGCAGAGCTGGAAGTTGCCCAGAGGCAGAACCACTCTATGATAGTTGGCTATGTGAAACCCTCTGAAGATGCAGCTATAGCCGGTACGTATAAGGACATTAAATTTACCAACAATTACAGCACGCCCATTTTTGTTGAGGGCTATACTTCCGGAAAGACCCTTACCTTTACCATCTATGGGAAAGAAACCAGACCTGCAAACAGGACCTTTGATTTTGTTTCTGAGACCTTGAGCGTAACGGATCCGGGTGCGCCAAAGGAGATTGTGGATCCGGCCATGCCTCCTGGAAGCAGAAGCCAGGTCCAGTCTGCACATAAGGGGATGAAGTCCAGACTGTGGAAGGTGGTATATGTAGATGGTGTTGAACAGAGCCGGGAGATTCTTCATACGGATACCTATAATCCATCAAAAGCCATTATAAAGGTCGGGCCGGCCGCTCCTGCGGTTGCTGTACCGGCTGAAACTCCTGGAATTCCCGTGGAAACGCCGCCGGTTGTGACCCCGGAGGAGACAGTTCCTCCAGATACCGGGAACGCAGTACAGGAAGGACCCCAGATACCGGAAGATGCCTCGTTAGAGGCAGGACCGTAAGCGCTGGCAGGTAAGCATATGAGACGGATCGAAAGGGAGAATACCGGAACCGTAAGGCCCGGGCATGATCTTGTTATTGCAGGATATGCCGGGCTGTCCGGAACGGTGGAAACCGTAAAAAATAAACAAGAAGAATTATATCAATGGTTTTCCAGAGATTATGTAGACCGGATCCTGGAATCCGGGAACATGGAACTGGAAGGAAATTTGGAAAAGTGGAAGGAATTCGGTGCAACTGAATGTGAACCGGCAGGTGAGGGCGGAGTTTTAAAAGCTCTCTGGGATCTATCCGGCGCTTATATGACAGGGATTCGGTTTTCCCTTCTCAGGATTCCGGTGAAACAGGAAACCATCGAAGTTTGTGAGCGGTACGATTTAAACCCGTACCGCCTTTTCTCGGCAGGCTGTCTGCTTTTTTCGGCTGATAACGGAGGGGATCTGGTACATGCTTTAAAAGAGCAGGGAATCCATGCAGCTGTGATCGGGAAAGTAACAGGAGGCATCAAACGGATCATTGACCACGGGGAAAGCGTCGGCTACCTTGACCGGCCCACAGAGGACGAACTTTATAAGGTTTTATGTCCCAAAAGCGTGGACAAATAATAAGGAACGCCCTGTGGGCATACCTCTATGTCCAAAAGGCGTGGACAATAATAAGGAACGCCTTGCGGGCATACCTCTATGCCCAAAAAGCGTGGACAATAATAATGAACGCCCTGCGGGCATACCTCTATGCCCAAAAAGCGTGGACAATAATAAGGATATCAGGAGGCAGGATATGAGAGAAAAGATATTGGCAATTATTGAAAAAAACAGCAGGATCGATTTAAAGGATCTGGCGATTCTTCTAGGGGAAAATGAGGCCGCCATTGCCAATGAAATCGCTGAAATGGAAAAAGAGCATATCATATGCGGCTACCACACCCTGATTAACTGGGATAATACCAGCGACGAAAAAGTTATGGCTCTGATTGAAGTTAAGGTCACTCCCCAGAGAGGCATGGGTTTTGATAAGATTGCGGAGCGTATTTATCAGTACAGTGAGGTAAATGCCGTTTATCTCATGTCCGGCGCTTTTGACTTTACGGTTTTCATAGAAGGGAAGACCATGAGGCAGGTTGCACAGTTTGTATCGGAAAAGCTGTCGCCCATGGAATCGGTACTGAGCACGGCGACCCATTTTGTCTTAAAGAAATACAAAGATCATGGAACCGTACTTGCTGAAGGGACAACCGATGAAAGGATGTTGATTACGCCGTGAGAAATCCATTATCAGATCGGATCGTAGAGATCCAGCCTTCGGGAATCCGTAAGTTTTTTGATATAGTAAGTGAAATGAAGGATGCTATTTCCCTTGGAGTGGGGGAACCTGATTTTGACACGCCCTGGCATATCCGGGAGGAGGGAATTTATTCTCTTGAAAAAGGACGTACGTTTTATACCTCCAATGCAGGTCTGAAAGAATTAAAGCTGGAGATATGCAGCTATTTAAGCCGGCGCTTCGCGGTTACATATGATCCTGACCACGAAGTAATGGTGACGGTGGGCGGCAGTGAGGCCATTGATATTGCCCTCCGCGCCATGTTAAATCCCGGGGATGAAGTTTTAATCCCTCAGCCCAGCTACGTTTCCTATGTTCCCTGCACGATTCTGGCAAATGGCGTTCCGGTCATCATTGACCTGGAAGCAAAGGATCAGTTTAAGCTGACAAGTGAAAAGCTGCTTGAGAAGATCACTCCAAGGACCAAGGTACTGGTGCTTCCATTCCCCAATAACCCTACGGGAGCGGTTATGAAGGCGGAGGAGCTGGAGGAGATCGTTAAAATCGTCATAGAGAAAGATCTGTTTGTGATTTCGGATGAGATTTATGCGGAGCTTACCTACGGAAGTGACCATACTACCATTGCTTCATTTCCCGGAATGAAGGACCGGACCGTGCTCATCAACGGTTTTTCAAAATCCTATGCCATGACCGGCTGGCGCCTTGGCTATGCCGCAGCTCCAAGAGTGATACTGGAGCAGATGTTAAAGATCCATCAGTTTGCAATTATGTGTGCGCCGACTACCAGCCAGTATGCCGCAGTGGCGGCCCTGCGCGACGGAGATAAGGACGTTCAGGTGATGAGGGAATCCTATGACCAGAGGCGCCGTTATCTGATTCACACGTTTAAAGAAATGGGAATGGAGTGTTTTGAACCTCATGGAGCATTTTATACCTTCCCATCTGTCAAGCGGTTTGGAATGACCTCTGATGAGTTTGCTACCAGGCTCCTTCGGGAAGAAAAGGTTGCGGTAGTACCGGGTACGGCATTTGGAGACTGTGGAGAAGGATATCTTCGTATTTCCTATGCATACTCTCTGAAAAATCTAAAGGAGGCCTTAGGCCGTATGGACCGATTTGTCAAGAAACTGGATGGAAAGGCGTAATATGAATATTGTATTATTGGAACCAGAGATGCCGGCAAACACCGGAAATATCGGCCGAACCTGTGTGGCTACAGGGACGAAGCTGCATCTGATCGAGCCTCTGGGATTTAAGCTGAATGATAAACTGATTAAAAGGGCCGGGCTGGATTACTGGGACAAGCTTGATGTAACGGTATACAGCGATTATCAGGATTTCCTGAACCGGAACCCTGGAGCGAAGATTTACATGGCTACCACAAAGGGACTTCATGTCTATTCCGATGTAGAGTATGAACCAGACTGCTTTCTCATGTTTGGAAAGGAAAGCGCCGGGATTCCGGAAGAGATCCTTTTGGAGAATCAGGAACAGTGTGTCAGAATCCCGATGTGGGGTGATATCAGGTCTTTAAATTTATCCAACTCTGTATCGGTTGTGCTTTATGAAGCGTTGAGACAGAACGGATTTGAACGTATGACCATGACGGGTGAACTTCATCACCTTCAGTGGAAGGAATAAAAAACACCGGTACAGTATTTTCCAGGATTGCCTGGAAGAAAAAACTGTTACCGGTATTTTTATTGTTGCTTATCTGATGCAGTGATCAGGTCAATAGCATTTGCTATGGCGCTCCGGCCTTAGGCAGGCTGAATATGAACTCCGACCCGACCCCTTCCGTGCTGACTACATCAATATTTTCTCCATGGGACTGGATGATCTCCCTGACAATAGCAAGACCAAGTCCGGTGCCCTTCTTATCTTTTCCTCTGGATAAGTCCGATTTATAGAACCGGTCCCAGATCTTTTTTAAACTTTCCTTTGGAATACCGATTCCCGTATCTTTAATGGATACAAAGATCTTCTCATACTTTACCGAAGCCTGGATGTAGATGGTGGAATCTGCATGGCTGAATTTTATGGCGTTGTCTATCAGATTATAGAGTACCTGCTGTATCTTCCCAAGGTCCGCATAAACCATCTGAATGCTTTCGGAAAAGGTCAGATCAAAGGTGATGTTTTTATCGCTGCATGTCCCTTCAAAAGAAGCGGCCGTATCCTTGATGACCCGGTTGATGTCAAAGCTGGCGCGGTTTAAATAACCCTTGCAGTCCAGAGAATTAAGGGTCAGCATTCCCTGGGTCAGCTTGTTTAACCGTTCTGTTTCTGAAATGACCCTGTTTAAATATTTCTCATGCATCTCCGGTGGTATGGTTCCGTCAAGGATGGCTTCCAGATATCCCTTGATGGAGGTTAATGGAGAACGGAAGTCATGGGAAACGTTGGCGATAAAGGTTTTCTGATATTCCTCCATTTTCCCCAGTTCGGCTGACATATAGTTTAGCGTAGCGGCCAGATAGCCCATTTCATCCCTTGTATTCACCTCAATATGGTGGGCTAAGTTCCCCTGGGCGTATTCGTTTGCTCCTGCCGTAATTTTTTTAAGAGGAAAATAAACATTCCTGGTAAAAACAAGGAGGATAATCAGGGAGAGGCCAAACACAACCGCTGATGTGATGTAAACGATGTTTAAGATCCCGTCCCTCTCCAGTTTTAAATAGGATAGCGGCAGGTGAATTACCACATAGCCATACGTGTTATAGTTTCCGGTAATGGGCGCATGGACGCTTAAAACTTCATAGGAGAATTGATGATAGTAATCGCCGATGGTGTAGGACTTGTTGCCCATTGAGGTTGGGTCAAAGTTTTCGATGACCTTTCCCTGCTTGTCGGACTGTGCACTATCGGAAACCACCTTACCCTGCCGGTCTACGATCCAAATCTGTGCATGAAGATAATTGCCTTCTTTCACCAGCTCCGGATAGGAGGAGGTCAGCTTCATGTCCTTGCCTTGGTACATGCCGCTATAGGAGGAAGCGATCTGATTCGCTTCGTCATACAGCGCTTCGGAACGGCGGCCAAGGAGATATTGGTCTGTGATTTCAGAAGAAAAGGTAGCAATGGTAACAAATCCGAGGAGGCCGAACAGCAGATAGCCCAGGACGAATTTATAATAGAGAGAATGTGTCATCTAGTGTTTCACCTCAAAATCAAAGCACTCCATATGGAGGCCGTATTTATGCATATCAGAGAGGTACGATTTTTTAATTTGACTGTTATTTGACTTCTTCATAATACTACTCCATCTTATTAATTTTTACATCCAGGAAGTAGAAGTGATTGATATCACCTAAACGTAATTAAATTTAGTATACATCCTTTCGGTAATTAAGTCACTTCTTATTTTCTCCATATGTGATCTTTGTAATCGTTTTTTTATATCTAAGATAGTAATTGATTAATTTTCCGGCTAATCGTCCATACTATTACAGAGGTGATAAACATGAATAGAAACAAGGAATATGAGGATTATGAGGAATACGAAGAAGACGTGGCGGAGGAAGTAAATACTTTCAACAACCACTGGGGAACAGGGCATTTTCTGGGACCAAACACACTGAGATATAAAGAAAACAGAGACGTTTACGAGGAAAAGGACAGCGAGTAGCTGTCCTTTTCTTTAATAACTTTTTAACTATTTCACGAAAGAGGCGGGCAATTCCATCTCTATCCGGATTGTGATGGTCAGTGATCGAATAACCGACTTACCGCTTTACTTCGAATTTATAGCCAATACCCCAAACCGTTGTCAGGGCCCAGCCTGCGTGATCCTTGATTTTTTCACGGAGCCGTTTGATATGGACATCTACGGTTCTGGTATCACCGATGTATTCGTATCCCCAGATGTGGTCCAAAAGCTGCTCTCGTGTGAACACCTGGTTTGGTGAGGCGGCCAGGAAATAAAGAAGCTCCAGTTCCTTGGGCGGCATCTCGATGGAATGCCCCATATAGATAACGGAATAATTCGTCAGGTTGACAATGAGGTCCGGATATTCTACATAATCGCCCTGATGGTCCGTATGAAGAGCGGCAGGAACAGGGTTCGTCTGGTAACGTCTTAATACGGCCTTTACACGGGCCACCAGTTCCTTGGAATCAAAGGGTTTGATCATGTAGTCGTCAGCGCCCAGTTCCAGGCCCAAAACCTTGTCAAAGACCTCTCCCTTGGCGGACAGCATGATGATGGGGACCTGGGAGGAGGAACGCATCTCCCGGCAGACCTGGTAGCCGTCCATGCCGGGAAGCATCAGGTCTAAAAGCACCAGGTGGGGACGGAACTCTGGAAATACCCGGAGTGCCTCCTCTCCGTCGCCTACGATTTCTGTTTCATAGCATTCTTTTAACAAATAGAGGGAAATTAATTCTGAGATGTTGCTGTCGTCGTCTACAATCAATATCCGCTGTTTTTCTGCCATAATGGCCCCCTTTCTCAAATGATACACGCAAAGGCAGCGAGCCAGGAGAATATGCTCGCATATCCAATTGGCGGCTGCAAAGAAGTATGTTACTTAAATGAAACAATGGTTACTCCGGAATCCCCTTCGCCAAAGGCGCCAAGCCGGAATTCCTTCACATACTTTAGCTTCTTTAAGTGCTTGTGCACCGCATTTTTTAAAGCTCCCGTTCCTCGGCCATGTACCACACGCACCTGAGGAAGGTGGGCCAGATAGGCATCGTCTAAGTATTTATCCAGCTGGGGAATGGCTTCATCCGTTGTCATTCCGATCAGGTTAATTTCCGGAGAGATGGTAAAGGATTTGGACATACGTGTGGAACTGCTTCCGCTTCCTGATTTCCTGGAACCTCCCGTAGCGGGAGTGGAAACAGACTCCTCGTGGAGAAGCTCTAAGTCCGAAATGTTGACCAATGAACGGAGAATACCCATCTGTACATACAGATCGCCTTTTGCATTGGGAAGTGAGCTTACAGTCCCGTTTAAGTTCATGCTTAAGACCTTTACACCGTCTCCCAGCTTCAGCGTTTTGGGATCGATCTTCTTTCCTGGCTGCTTTTTCTCATTTTTTAAGGAAAGGGAAGAATCCACATCCTGAAGCTTGCCTCTTAACTTGCTCCGCTGTTCTTCCAGCTCCTTACTTACTCCGGAGTCTGCGGCCAGCTTGTTAATGTTCCGTATGGTCTGGTCTGCCGTATCCTTGGCATCCCGGAGGATTCTCTGTGCTTCCTCTTTGGCTGCCCGTATCATCTGATCCCGGCGTTCATCAAGCCGTTCTTCCTTCTGGGTCAGCCGGGCTTTTAACTGTTCTACCTCCTGCTTATAGGAGGCGATCTGGATCCGTTCCTTTTCAATGGTGACACGGTTTTGTTCCAGATGGGTCAAAAGGTCCTCAAAAGTTTCATCCTTTGCCTCAAGGTTAGTTTTTGCATCTTCAATGATATAATCCGGAAGTCCCAGCTTTTTGGAAATGGCAAAGGCGTTACTCTTACCCGGTACGCCGATTAAAAGGCGGTAGGTGGGTCTTAGGGTCTCTACGTCAAACTCGCAGCAGGCATTTTCCACACCTGGGGTTGTGAGGGCGAACACCTTTAACTCACTGTAATGAGTGGTAGCCATGGTGCGGCATTTCATATTATGGAGAAATGACAGGATGGAGATGGCAAGGGCCGCTCCTTCCGTTGGATCGGTTCCGGCTCCAAGCTCATCAAACAGGCAGAGAGAATTGCTGTCTGCCTGGCCCAGGATCTGGACAATGTTGGTCATATGGCCGGAAAAAGTACTTAAGCTCTGTTCAATGCTCTGTTCATCTCCGATATCTGCGAACACTTCATCAAACACCGCCAGCTGGGAACCGTCAAATGCCGGTATATGAAGGCCGGACTGTCCCATGAGGGTAAATAAGCCCACGGTCTTTAAGGAAACTGTTTTTCCTCCGGTATTTGGTCCGGTTACGATTAACAGATCAAAGTCCCTGCCCAGATGGATGCTGATGGGAACCACCTTGGCTGGGTCAAGCAGGGGATGGCGTCCATCCTTAATGTTTATGATCCGCTCTGTGTTAAAATCCGGTTCGCTTGCATTGTAATGTTTGGATAAGGCTGCTTTTGCAAAAATAAAATCCAGCTTGGTCAGAAGCTCAAAATTCGTTTCCAGCTCCTCGAGATAGGGAGCCAGCTGGTTGCTTAAATCGGCCAGGATCATTTCGATTTCTTTCTGTTCCTGGATTTCCAGGGCCCTTAAATCATTATTAAGCTTCACAATAGCCATCGGTTCGATAAAAAGTGTGGAACCTGTGGAGGACTGGTCGTGAACCATGCCTGACACCTGGGATTTATGCTCGGATTTCACCGGTAGACAGTAACGTCCATCCCTCATGGTGATCACCGCATCCTGTAGATAAGTCCGGTTGGAGTTTAATATGGAGTTTAACTGGGTATGGATCTTATCATTAATAGAACGCATGGAGCGCCTTACATGATGAAGTCCCGGGCTGGCGTCATCGCTTACCTCCTCTTCGGAGAGGATGCAGCGTTTGATTTCCGTGTTGACCGGGGTTAAGGGTTCCAGCAACCGGAAGAATTCCTCCAGTGAGTCGTCCGGCAGCTCAGAGTCCTCATGGCGTCCGTAGGCTTTTGCCCGGGCTGAGGCAGTTAGAAGGGAGCTGATGGAAAGAATCTCCACAATTCCCAGAGAGCTTCCAACGTCCAGACGTTTGATGGATGGCCGGATGTCTTTCACGCCTCCAAAAGAGATGCCGCCTTTCTGGCGCACTCTTGTGGCGGCATCGGTCGTCTCGCTCTGGGATCTTACGATCTCCTGGTAGTCCGTTGATGGGACCAGATTCCGGCACAGCGCCTTGCCTGAATCGCTGGAAGCGTATTCCGCAAGCTGTGCA
Source organism: Hungatella sp. UBA3048 (assembly GCA_002367105.1). Taxonomy (GTDB): domain Bacteria; phylum Bacillota; class Clostridia; order Lachnospirales; family Lachnospiraceae; genus Lacrimispora. The sequence goes on along the minus strand of DFCS01000045.1, from coordinate 30,681 downwards.
ATGATTTTATGATATTCTAAAGTTTTTAATGCTTTCTGATTCATATATTATTCCTTGTTTTTTCTGCTTTCTTTGCATTGTGGTCCGGTGATGATGGTATCTGTTACAGTATAGCATATATGGGACAAAAACTGCAATCCTCAGGTTGTTTTTCCTCCTATGGAGATAATTATAATGTTTCTGGATTTCTGGAAATTATTCCTAAGGTTTCCGGATGAAGTCTCTGTTTATGTAGGTTTTTCTTGCATTAAAGGGAGAACAACCTTATAATAGTATTTAGGTCTTCTGCGAAGGAGGGTTAGTATGCCGGAAAATAACGGACCAGATGATAGAAAGACGGAGTCCCGTCAGTTTATCAATGAAAAGATAGTGAGACAGCCCATGTCAAAAAGGGATATGTTAAAAAGGGCCTTTGGCCTTTTTGCGACTGCGGTTATTTTCGGAATTATTGCAGCTGTTACATTTGCCGTATCCCGACCTGTAGCTGAGCGGTTTTTTGCTAAGGGGTCCACCAGTGAAAGTATTCCTGTGACCATACCAAAGGATGATCCTGAAACTTTGCCTTCCGAGGTTGAGACCGGGTCTGTAGCTGAGACAGAACCGATTGAGGATATTTTAAAATCTGCTATGGAGAAATATCCATTTTCAGTGGATGATTTAAATACTCTTTATGGAAGCTTAAGGACTCTTGTTCAAAAAGCGGACAAGGGAATCGTAACGGTCCATTCTGTAAAAACACAGACAGACTGGTTTAATAACCCTGTGGAAAACTCCAGTCTTTTCTCCGGAGTGGTGATTGCTTCTGCAAATCAGGAGCTCCTGGTGCTGACACCGGATGGAGCGGTGGAGGATGCGGAGGCGATTCGTGTGGCATTTTCCGACGGAACGGAAGTCCAGGGAACCATCAAGCAGACCGATAAGCTTTCCGGAATGGCCATTGTAAGCGTTTCTACGGCCGATCTTGGGAGGGCTTTGTTAGAGGAGATTAAGGCTATCGAGCTTGGAAATTCCTATTCCGTGAAGCAGGGGGATCTGGTTTTGGCCATTGGCGGCCCTGCCGGCATGGTCCATTCCACTGGATACGGATTTATATCGTATATAACGAAAAATGTACAAATTACCGATGGCATGACACGCATCCTGTATTCCGATGTGAAGGGAAATGCCGGGACCGGTACATTCCTTATGAATACGTCGGGGCAGATCATCGGCTGGGTAACGGATGAACATAAGAATGACAGCAATAAGGATATGACAGCAGCTATGGCCATATCCGATTATAAGAGCATTTTGGGAAAAATGAGTAATGGGGTGGCATATCCATACTTTGGGATCAAAGGACAGGAAGTAAGTGCTGTCATGAACAGCAACGGTATGCCTCTTGGGGTATATGTGGTTGATGTGAATGCAGACAGCCCTGCCTATAGCGCCGGGATCCAGTGCGGCGATATTATTAAGTCCATGGGAAAGGAAACCATTGTTACCATGAAGGACTTTCAGTCAGTGCTCGAAAACTCCAAACCAGGAGATGTGATTCCTGTGAGTGTTTCCCGCAATGGAAGGGAAGAATATAAAGAGATACAGTATCAGGTAACCATTGGAGCCAGGTAAACGTCCTGGCTTCCGTGTTGCCCGGGGTTAAGAATGTGGAGGAAAACAATGAGGTATGTAGAAACATTCCGTGAGGGAATTCATGTATCAGATGTGTATTTATGCAAAAATAAGCAGATTGCCCTTACGAAGTCAGGAAAAGAATATGGAAATCTGATTCTTCAGGATAAAACCGGAACAGTAGATGCCAAGATCTGGGACTTAGGCTCTCCGGGAATCGGGAACTTTGAAACTCTGGATTATGTATACATAGATGCAGATGTGACCGTTTTCCAGAATTCCAACCAGTTGAATATCAAACGGATCCGGAAAGCGGATGAGGGTGAATTTGTTCCCGGTGATTATCTTCCGGTTTCCTCTAAGAATATCGGACTTATGTACGAAGAGTTTCTGGGCTTTATCCGGACAATTAAGAATCCTCATTTAAGAAAGCTCTCGGAAAGCTTTTTTGTGGAGGATGCCGCTTTTGCCAAGGCATTTCAGTTCCATTCTGCGGCAAAAAGCGTTCACCACGGCTTTGTGGGCGGACTTTTGGAGCATACCTTAAGTGTTGTAAAGCTGTGTGATTATTATGCCGGCTACTATCCGTACATTAACCGGGATCTGCTTATAACTGCAGCCATGTTTCATGATATAGGAAAAACCAGGGAACTTTCTACATTCCCGGAAAATGACTATACCGATGACGGGCAGCTTTTGGGCCATATCATCATTGGAACGGAAATGGTGGGAGAGAGGATCCGGTCGATGGAAGGCTTTCCGGAAAAGACGGCTTCCGAACTGAAGCACTGCATTCTGGCCCATCACGGGGAGCTTGAATACGGTTCTCCAAAAAAACCGGCTTTGATCGAGGCGCTGGCGCTTAATTTCGCAGATAATACGGATGCCAAGATGGAGACTATGATCGAGGTGTTAAAGGGTGCAGGAGATAATAACGGATGGCTGGGATATAACCGGTTGATGGAAAGCAATTTACGCAAGACATCCGAGTAATATGGCTTATTTAAACTTGTATAGCAAGTGAAGATAAAGGGGTTGCTTTTTAGCGCGTCTATCCGATTATGATTTTTTTGTTTTATAATATAGGAAAGGTGCATCAGTGATTTTGTAAATCCTGATGGGCCTTTTTCTTTTTGCAGAAATGATTATTAAGAAGAGGGAGAAAATTTTAGAATTTCTTTCGTTTTCTGTGCCTCTTCATTTAAGATTGCTTTCGTATCCTTTAACTAAAGTAAAAAGAGTGAAAATGTGGTATCATAAATAGGGATACTGCTTGCTGCAGGTCCAAATCACATATCAGGTAATACCCTGTGGGGATACCTTTTTGTCAAATAAACCGGGCAGGAATGGGAAACGCCTTACAGGCATACCTCTATGTCCGGGAAGAATGGACAGAAAAGGGGAAAGGAGAGAGAACATGGAAGCAAACCACATCTTATTGGTAGAGGATGATAAAGAAATCAGAGAGGGAATTGAAATATATTTAAGGAGCCAGGGATACGAAGTGTTCCAGGCGGCAGACGGTGTGGAGGGTCTTAAGGTTTTGGAACGGGAAGAGATTCATCTGGCGATTGTGGATGTGATGATGCCCCGGATGGATGGCATTACTATGACCGTGAAATTAAGAGAGACCCATGATTTCCCTGTGATCATCTTATCGGCAAAGTCTGAGGAAGTGGATAAAATCATGGGGCTTAATATCGGTGCCGATGATTATGTTTCAAAGCCGTTTACCCCCATGGAGCTGTTGGCAAGGGTGAATTCCCAGCTCAGGCGTTATAAAAAATATATGGATATGCTGGAAGCAAAGGAGCAGAAAGAGAAAAGCAATGTTTATTCCATCGGTGGACTGGAGCTTAATGAGGATACGGTGGAAGTGACCGTTGACGAAAAACCGGCGAAACTGACTCCTATAGAATTTAAGATACTGGCTCTTCTCATGAAAAATCCTGGAAGGGTGTTCTCCGCAGAAGAGATTTATGAACGGGTCTGGAATGAACGGGCCATTAACACGGATACGATCATGGTTCATGTAAGGAAAATCAGGGAAAAGATCGAGATCAACCCGAAGGAGCCGAAATATTTAAAGGTGGTGTGGGGCGTTGGATATAAAATTGAAAAACAGGCATAGGATCAGCATTATTCTAGGGATGATCGTAGTTTTATCGGCTGCTTCTGTCATGGTGGGGCTTTATCCGTTTTTTAAAAATGAATCAGCCAGATACGAGGAGCCGGTTTATGAACAGGATGCGTTCCTTGACCATCTGGTGCTGGGCAATTATGTGCTTTATCTGGAGCAGGCCCAGTATGAACAGGGCAGCGTTATTTCTCCCTTCCAGTTCTTTTTCCCTCTGGCAGAGGAAGAATTAAGGAACAGTGTGAACAGCCAGACGGCAGCTTCGGAAGGAGCAGCGGAAGGAGCAACGGAGATCATAACAGGAGAGGATACCATTACCGTTGCCGGGGAAGAATCTCATGAATTGCCTGTCCAGGAGGATCGCAATGAGTATTTAAAGGATCTGCGCCAAAGCTGTATCCAGGAATACGAATCCTGGAGCCGTAATTTTAACAGCATAAGAAATTATATGGACTATCAGATCCTTGATGCGAGCGGCAGCGTTTTGGCAGATCATGCGGGAGGCCGTTCCATTGGAAAGAGCGATGAATATAAGTTCAAGGCAGTGCTTCGCTATGATGACCTTGGGCGAATGGAAACCGGGGCTGTAAGCGGAGATAATACGGTCAGGCTTTTAAATACCCTGGGAACCCTGGGGAGTAAGGACCCCATGAGTGATTACTATTGGGACCAGTATCGGTACGAGACGGATTTAAAGCTGAAAAATCCAAGAAATGTTACCTTTGCTTATGGAATGAGGGCCCAGCAGATTGCTGCATATGAAGAGGAGAGAGAAACCGTCTGGAGTGCCTATAATTATTCGGGCAGCGTTTCCAGGATCTTTCTTGGCCTGATCTGCGCCGTAGCGATTGCAGCCTTTTTCTTTTCCTGTTTTGACCCTGATTTTCCGGAGTACAGCAGGATTTTACGAACGCCTTTTGAGATCGTCGCAGGAGTAGGCTGCGCCGCCGTATTATTCGGAACCGGACTTACCAATCTTGTGGCAACAACAAACCGGGGAGATTTGTACGACGCTCTTCTGCGGGCTAATTTCCTGCCGCTGGTGGCGGGTATTATGATAAAGCTTTGGAATTTAATGTGGTGGTCCATCCCCTTTGCAATCGTTTACTGGGCGGTTTTATGTGTGCGTGACGTCTTACACATCGGTCTTAAGCGTTACCTTTACGAACGGACCCTGTGCGGCTGGTTTTGGCAATGGATGAAAAACCTTTGCCGTAAAGTTTATTTGTTTGTAGGGAATATCAACTTGCAGGAACGGTCGGACAGGACAATTTTCCGGATTGTAGGAGTGAACTTTATCATTTTGTCTGTTCTTTGCAGCTTGTGGTTTTTTGGAATAGGTGCTTTGATCCTCTATTCTATTATTTTGTTTATTGTGATGAGAAAATATTATAAGGATTTAAGTGACAAATACCAAATTTTATTAAAGGCAACAAACCAGATTGCTGAGGGGAATTTAGAGGTTGCCATAGAAGAAGATTTAAGCGTGTTTGAGCCTTTTAAGAAGGAGATACAGAAGATTCAAAGCGGGTTCAAGGTTGCTGTGGGGGAAGAGGTGAAAAGCCAGAAGCTTAAAACTGATTTGATCAGCAATATGTCTCATGATCTGAAAACGCCTTTGACCGCTATTATTACTTATGTAAACTTACTGCGGGATGATCGTGTGACGCCGGAGCAGAGGAAGGCTTATATTGATATACTGGAACAGAAGTCGATGCGTTTGAAGGCGCTTATTGAGGACTTGTTTGAAATCAGCAAGGCGAACAGCAATAATGTGACGCTGAATTTAGAGGATGTGGATATTGTCAGTCTGTTAAAGGAGGTGAGCCTGGAGCTTAGTGATAAAATTGAGGAATCTACCATCGATTTCAGGTGGAACCTGCTGGATGAAAAGATCGTTTTGCCTTTGGACAGCCAGAAGACTTATCGGATATTTGATAATTTATTAACGAATATTATAAAATATGCAATGCCTCATACCCGGGCTTATATCGATATGAAGAAGGAAGGAGGGTATGTGGTCACGACACTTAAGAATGTCTCGGCTGCAGAGCTTACTTTCAATCCGGATGAAATAACCGAACGGTTTGTCAGAGGAGATCAGGCACGGAATACGGAGGGCTCCGGTCTTGGAATGGCGATTGCGAAAAGCTTTGTGGAGCTGCAGAACGGCAGGCTTCAGATTGAAGTGGAGGCAGATTTATTCCGGGTGATTATCCGGTGGCCGATTTCTCAGGATTAGTTGGTGCATGCAAAAGGAGGTAACGATTCCTAAACTTCTTGAAAACAGAGGAGGAACTGTTTATACTATAGGTAAACGTTCCGGTGCAACGGCGGGTGAGGTTATTCCTGTGAATACCCTTTGGATATTTCTTTACGTTCGTAAGCGGGAGAGAAAATTAGGAAAGAGAGGTTACGGTTATGATAATACAAAGCAGACGGGTTTGGATTGCTGGACAGTTCATCCCGGCACAGCTTCAGGTGGAAGATGAAAAGATTAAGGCAGTTCTTGATTATGGTGAGATGGCAGCAGATCAGGATTATGGGGATGACAGGATTGTTCCGGGATTTATTGATATTCATACCCATGGAGCTTATGGTTATGATACCAATGATGGAGAACCGGAAGGATTACGGGAATGGATGAGACGGATACCGGAGGAGGGAGTGACTTCTATCCTTCCGACTACTGTGACCCAGATGCCGGATGTGCTGACGAAGGCGGTTGCAAATGTGGCTGCTGTTGTGGCAGGCGGATATGAAGGGGCAGAGATTCTGGGAATCCATTTTGAAGGGCCTTATCTGGATATGAAGTATAAAGGAGCCCAGCCGCCGGAGGCAATCGCTACTGCCTCTGTTAAGCAGTTTAAAGAGTATCAGGAAGCGGCTAAGGGTTTGATTAAATATATTACGCTTGCACCGGAGCATGATGAAGGATTCACTCTGACAAGGTATTGTAAGGATACCGGAGTGGTGGTCAGCATGGGTCACTCGTCCGCTACCTATGAGCAGGCGCTTATGGGGATCGCCAATGGGGCGACTTCTATGACCCATGTGTATAATGGCATGACACCTTATCATCACAGGAATCCGGGGCTCGTAGGAGCTGCGTTCAGGGTAAGGGATATTTATGGCGAAATCATTTGTGATGGGTGCCATTCTCATTTGGCGGCGCTTAATAATTATTATGAGATTAAGGGAAGGGATCATGCGATCATGATTACGGATTCTCTTTGTCCAAAGCATTGCCCCGCTGGTATGGATTTTCAGCTGGGCGGGCATAGCATTGAGATCAGGGAGAATGGCCTTGCTTATTTGAAAGGAACGGATACGATTTCGGGTAGTACGCTTAAGTCGAATATGGGGCTGAAGATTCTGGTGGAAGAGGCAATGGTGCCTTTTGATTCGGCACTGAATTCCTGTACGATTAATCCGGCTAAGTGTCTGGGCGTTGATGATAGGAAGGGTAGACTGGTTGCGGGTTATGATGCGGATTTTGTTGTTCTTCGGGATGACTATGATGTGGTTCAGACTTATTGCCGAGGTGGGGCGATGTTGTAGGGTGTGGGATGAGGAGATGGGGGAGAAATATTGAGTTTGATTGTGCGGAACGCTGGTCCGCAGTGCTCAAGCTCGAATCCGCTGCGCTCCTTCTCGCTTGACGGCTGTCGCCGAATGTCCTCAAAAACGAAAGAGCCNNGGCTCTTTCGTTTTTGAGGACGCACTGCTCGTAGCTTTACAATATCCGTACATTTTTCAAAGCTCCGGTTTTTGAAAACTCTGTCCATTCACAAACATTTACGGCGTGATCCCCAATGCGCTCTAAATATTTCGCAACCATTAACAAATCAATGCACTGATCGATATGCTCGTTGGAATGCTTTAACAAATCAACTACATCATTCTTCACCTTATCGAATAATTCATCTACCACATCATCCTGCTTCTCAATCTGCTTTGCAGTCTCCAGATCCTGGTTAATAAAGGCTTCGATGGAGCAGCGGACCATTTCACGGGCGGCGGAGGCCATGGATGGGATGTGGCGGACTACATGGTAAACGTGTTCGCCTTTTATGCGTAGGATGAGTTCGGCGATGTCGGAAGCGTGATCGCCGATACGCTCTAAGTCCGTTACCACTTTTAGGGCGCTGGAAACTACTCTTAAGTCTCCGGCAACAGGCTGCTGGCGTAAGATGATGGAGAGGCAGCGGGCCTCGATGGAACGCTCTAGGTCGTTGATGGTACGGTCTCCTTTAATGATATCCTCTGCTTTTTCAAAATCCTGGTCTTCAAATGCCACAAAGCACTGTTCAATGGAGGTTTCAACCATTCGCCCCATTTCTTTTATGTCATGGTTTAAGAGGCTTAACTCATGCTCATAATTAACTCTCGTTGTCATTGTTTGTTCTCCTTTTTATTCTATATAAAATAAATCAGCCGAAGCGTCCTGTGATATAGTCTTCGGTTCTTTTGTCCTTAGGGGTAGTGAACAGCTCGGTTGTGGGAGCGTATTCCACCACCTCTCCCACAAGGAAAAAGGCGGTATAATCTGCGATACGGGTTGCCTGCTGCATGTTGTGGGTAACGATTGCAACCGTGTACTTTTCTTTCAGCTCATCCATCAGGTCTTCGATTTTCAGGGTTGAAATAGGGTCTAGGGCCGAGGTGGGCTCATCCATAAGCAGTACCTCCGGCTCAACTGCCAGGGCGCGGGCGATACAAAGGCGCTGCTGCTGGCCGCCGGATAGGCCGAGGGCTGATTTTTTTAATCGGTCAGATACCTCATCCCAGAGAGCTGCCCCTTTTAAGCTTCTTTCCACTATATCGTCAAGTTCGGATTTATTCTTTATACCATGGATTCTTGGGCCGTAGGCAACATTGTCATAGATACTCATTGGAAACGGGTTAGGCTGCTGAAATACCATGCCGATTTTTTTGCGTAAAAGAGTGGTGTCGACCCGCGGATCATAGATGTTTTCATCATCTAAAAAAACCTCCCCTTCTATTTTTACGCTTGGAACCAGGTCATTCATACGGTTTAATGTTTTTAAGTAGGTAGATTTTCCGCATCCGGAAGGGCCGATAAAGGCCGTAATTTTATTTGTGAAGAGATTTAAGCTTACATCTTTTAGAGCGTGGTTAGTTCCGTAATATAGATTTAAATGGTTGGTTGAAATTTTTACTGTATTAGTATTCACGATTCTTTGACCTCCGTATTGAATTTATGAGACAGATATTTTGCAAGTCCGTTTATTGCCAGTACGATGACCAGAAGGACAACGGCAATTCCGAAGGCCTGGCCGTATTTGGCCTTTTGCATGCATAAGTACAACTGAATCGTCAGGGTACCGCCCGATTCAAATATTTTTCCGAAGAAGTCCTTTGGAAGAAGGTAGCCGCTTCCTGCGGTAAAGAGAAGGGCAGCGGATTCTCCCACAATACGTCCGATGGCCAGGATGATTCCTGTCACAATGCCTGGCATGGCGCTGGGAAGCAGGATAGTCCGGATCATGTACCATTTGGTTGCACCGATGCCCAGGGCACCAGAGCGGTAGCTTTCCGGAACGGTTTTTAAGGCTTCCTGAGTGGTTCTGGTAATAAGGGGAAGAACCATGATGGATAAGGTTAAAGCGCCGGTGAGGATGGAATAGCCAAGTCCCAGGGTGTTCCCGAAAAATACATAACCAAAGAGTCCGAAGATAATGGAGGGGATACCCGCCAGGGTCTCAGTGGTGAATTCGATGATCCGTACCGCTTTTCCGCCCTTTGCATATTCGTTTAAGTAAATGGCTGCGCCAACGCCTAAGGGGGTGGCGATTAACAGGGTAATGACAACGACATATAAGGTGTTTACAATATTTCCGACGATACCAAAGGTTCCTTTAATGGTACTTGGCACAGTGGTCAGAAATTCCAGGCTGATTTCAGGAATGCCGCGAACAAACACATAGCCCATGATTCCGATCAGGACCATAATGGAGATGGAAGCGCATAAGTAAATAAGAAACGTTAAGAAAGAATCGGAGATCCGGTTTTTCCGGTGATAAATGCTAAGTGTTACTGCAGAATCTTTTTGAACAGGAATAACGATATCATTTGTCATGGCTTTCCTCTCCTTTCTTTAACAGGTTGTTAAGAGTAATGTTAATGAGCATAATAAAAGCAAACAGGACAAGACCTATGGTAAAAAGCACCTGTTTGTGGAGTCCGGCGGAATAAGACATCTCTGATACGATCGCAGTAGTAAGGAAACGGACCGAATTAAAGGGAAGAGGCATATTTACCGAACTTCCGGACACCAGGCTGATGGCCATTGCTTCACCGATGGCCCGGCCTGTTCCAAGGACTATTGCGGTAATGATACCGGACTTTGCTGCAGGAAGGACCGCACTGAAAATCGTCTGGATCTTGGTAGCTCCAAGTGCCAGGGAGGCACTCCTAAGGTGCTGCGGAACGGCACGGAGCGCTGATTCGCTGATGTTGATAACCGTAGGAAGAATCATTAAGGCCAGCACTAAAACAGCGGAGATCAGATTCGCTCCTCCGGTAAACTGGTGGGTGGTGGATCCTGCAAATATTTTTAACTCTATTTTATACATTAAAGGGTTTAAAATCAAGATACCAAGCAAACCATAAATAACGGAAGGAATACCGGCTAACAGCTCTACTGCCGGGCGCACGATGTTGGTTAGCCTTTCAGGGGCTACTTCAGCCAGGAAAACAGCAGTCATAACGCCAATGGGAACGCCGATCAGGATTGCCAGAGCAGTTCCTATGATAGAGGTCAGAATGACATAGAGGATACCAAAGCTTGGTGTAGCGGCTGCAGGCATCCAGATGGTTCCGAACAGAATATCCAGAATCCCCACCTTAAAAAGTGCCGGCGTACCGCTTATGATCATGTACAGAGTGATAGAGGCCACAGCCAAAACGGCAAAGAAGCCACAGACAGTAAAGATTACTTCTGCAGCATGCTCAACACCTGATTTACTTCCGTGGCCACCAAATATGGAATAAGACTTTGGTCGCATATAACAGCTCCTTTCAAAACGGGGACGTAGCATCATCATCCGGCTGCGTCCCCTGTAAATATGATCGTTATGCAGTATAAGAAGAATTTCTTTTCAATTAGTTTGCGGGGATTAAACCAACGGATTTCACTAAATCTTTTCCTTCATCAGAATAGATGTAGTCAAACAATGCCTTTACCAGATCACTCTGCTCAGATATCTCTCCTTTGGTAGCCATAACGAAAGGACGGCTTAAGAAGTAGGAACCTGCTTTGATGTTTTCTGGAGTTGGTTCTTTGCTCTCCAGCTTCATGGCCTTGACGGAATCATCAAGAACGTCCAGAGAAACATAGCCAATGGAGCCTGGGGTGGAAGCGGCCTTTGCCATGACTGCGCCGGTACTGTCCAGCTCATTGCTGTATTTGCATGCATCTTCCAGCTTTAACAGTTCTTCAAAAGCAGTTCTTGTACCGGAACCTGCCTCACGTCCAATTACAACGATTGGCTGATCGGCTCCGCCTAATTCCTTCCAGTTGGTGGTTGTTCCGTTGTAAATGTTGATCAATTGGTCTTTTGTTAAATTGTCAACGGTATTAGCCGGATCAGAGACAACGGCGATACCGTCGATTGCCACGATATTTTCAACAACACCTTTTGCTTTTTCTTCATCCTTTAAATTACGGGAAGAGTTACCGATATCCGCAGAACCATTGGTAACTGCTTCGATTCCTGCGCCAGAACCTACAAATTCGGCCTGTACGGTAACGCTTGGGTATTTTTCCATAAAAACTTCACTTAAAGCGGTTGCGAATTTCTCCATAGAGGTAGAACCAACCATGCTGATAGAACCCTTTAAATTAGAAGCCGTATCTTCTTTTGCAGTTGTCTCGTTTGCGGTTGTCCCACTTGTAGTGCCAGCCTCGGTTTTGGTATCAGGAGCCTTTGTCTCAGCATTATTGCTGCCGCAGCCAGCTAACGTTCCCATTGTAAGAACTGCCATTCCAGTTAATGCAAGAGTCTTAACAAAATTTTTTTTCATATTTACTTTCTCCTCTTTTCTAATAAAAATTGCTTTCGCTTACAACATGGAGTATATCAGCCGTAAAATTTTTCTGATATCATATTTTAGTATAGAAAATGTAAATGTTGTGTAAAGCATTCCGGCTCTCTTTTTTCTTAATTAATAGTATCTGCAGAATGAGTAAATGAAATTCCTTTATTATGGCTAAGAAGCAAAGTAAGAGTTGAAAAAGCTGTCATAATTACAAAAAACAGCCTTTTGTTTGCAAAAATTAGCGGGATGGACTGGACAGAATGGGAGGAAATATGGTAAATTGGAACGTGCGCTTATTTTATAGTAGAAATATAAAAATTATTCCGTAATTTAAGAACGGATACAAAGGATACGAGACAGGAGGGCGTTTTCATGGGAGCATATCAACTGAAAGTCACGATCAAAGGCAGCAAGCCGCCGATTTGGAGAAGGGTTCTGATTCCGGAGGGGATAACCTTTGGGAAGCTGCACCAAATGATTCAGACAGCATTCTGCTGGTCCGATGAGCACTTGTATGAATTTGAATTCCGTTCTGAAGGGGTTCGTATCGTTCCGGGTAAAGAGAATGAGTCTTCCAAAATAGACAGCCTGGTGTCCGGAACCAGTAAATTTACATATACCTACGGACTCGACAAAAACTGGGAGTTAAACCTCCAGGTAGAAGATGTTGTATCTGATTATAAGGAAAGCCGGGGACAGGTTATAAAATTCAAAGGAGATTGCGTTCCGGAAAACTGCGGAGGCATCGCCGGGTATTATGAACTTTTGGAGTCGGGTTCAAAAGATCTGAAGGAATATGACATGTCTGCGGTCAATAAACGTATGGACCAGAGTTCTGATGCTGCATCGGAAGAAGTTCATATAGCAGAAATTTATGATTGCTATGATAAAGGCAGCATCCTTGAGATTGCAAAAAGACATGGTATGAACGGGCTATCTAAATGTAAAAAGGAAGAACTGGTAGAACGGACGATCACTCATATTCTGGATCCGAAGGTAATGAGCAGTTATTTTCTTTGCGCCCGTGATTCTGAAATAAATTTATTTGAGCAGTTGGCATCAGATGATATTTTAGTGCCTACTTTTGAAATGGAAGAAATGGACTTTCTTTACGCAGGAGGCTATGTGACTGCAGGATCTGACAATCGTTTTATGGTTGCAGAAGAAGTATTAAAAGCATATGAAGCGGTAAATACACCGGAATTTAAGGAAGAACGTGAACGTCTCAGTAAAATCGGAGACTATCTCTGCGCGGCAAATTCCCTGTATGCCGTCACTCCGCCGCTGGTTCTGTTGGAAACCTTTAATAAATATGAAGATAAGAAGCTTTCATTGGAAGAACTGTTACATGCCCATGAACTTCTCCAATCATACCGTCCTTTGGTCAGATTCATTGACGGAAACTTTGTGGATGGGGCCCTGGCAGAGCAGAATGGTGTGGAAGAATTTCTGCAGATGCAGAAGAAAGTACCTTATTATATCCCTGCCCAGATGGAAATCCGTTTCATGGCAGATCATGAAGGCTTTTTAATGACTGGAGAATTAGGTCTTCTGAGCAAATTCCTGACGGATGAAATGAACGTTCCGGATGAGAGGATTCCATATATACTGCGCCAGGTACAGGCGGAGATCAGTATGGGCGGACAGCTTAAAGAGGTTGTGGATGGAATAGAGGCTGCCGGGATCATTTTTGAATCGGAGGAGCATTTGGAAAGGTTCACAAGCATTATCACAGATGTATGGAACCATACCAGGATGATGTTAAACAGAGGTCACAAGCCATATGAAATGGTAATGAAGGGTCTGGAGACAGCATCTGCCCAGCGTAAAAACCCTCCGAAAATCTATCCAAACGATCCCTGTTCCTGCGGAAGCGGTAAAAAATATAAGAAATGCTGTGGAAAAAAAAGCTGATAAAAAAATAAAACACCAAATAAAAAGAAAGACCGTGTTAGAATTATTGTAAAAAAGGTACAATTATCTCATGAAAATCAGGAGATAATTGTACCTTTTTTATTTGCAGAAGGAAAGAGGAGGAAAACGGGATGAAAGCGCTGATTGTAGACGTAACAGGAAAACTGTCCGTAGAGGAGATTGAAAAGCCAGATTATGGTCCGTGTCAGGCACTGGTAAAGCTGGAAAGCTGCGGAGTGTGCAATGGAACGGATATGAAGCTGATTCATGGCACATTTAAAAATTTCCTGTCTTATCCGGCCATTCTGGGCCACGAAGGAGTTGGAAGAGTGGTGGAAACAGGAGAGCAGGCGGAAAATCTGCATGTGGGAGACCTGGTACTTCTGCCGTTTCTGGAAAAGGAAACAGGAGGATATATACCAGGCTGGGGAGCTTATGCAGAATATGCGGTAGTAGGAGACGCCCAGAGTTACATCCGCCATGGCATGGGACCAGGAACTTCGGAATGGAGCGAAGCCTATCTGGCTCAGACGGTCCTCCGTCCTGAGGATCAGGTGGATGCAGTTGGCGCTTCCATGATCATCACCTTCCGTGAGGTACTAAGTGCGATCCGTCGGTTCGGCTGCCAGCCCAATGAGACAGCTCTGGTGTTTGGGGCAGGGCCGGTAGGGCTGTGCTTTACCAGATTTTTAAAGCTGCTGGGGCTAAAGACCGTGATCACCACGGATATTGCAGATGCAAAAGTGGAAGAGGCTAAGCGGATGGGGGCAGATTACAGCTTTAATACGACTGCCTGTGACATCGGACTGGAAGTAAAAAGGCTGATTCCGGACGGTGTGGATTATGTGGTGGATGCAGTGGGAATCAATGCCCTCATTAACCAGGCAATGTCCCTGGTAAAATATAACGGAAAAATCTGCTGTTATGGAATATCTCCCAAGCTGAATATGGAACTGGACTGGAGCCAGGCTCCTTATAACTGGACCCTTCAATTTGTCCAGTGGCCCAGCAAAAAGGAAGAGGGGGAGGCTCATTCCCAGATTATGGCCTGGATAAACCAGGGAGTCCTTAAGCCTATGGATTTTATTTCCCATGTGATTCCTTTTGAACGGTGTCTGGATGCATTTAAACTGGTGGAAGCCAGAGAATCAGGTACTAAAAAGATCGTAATTAAATTTTAAGGAGGAAAAAGTTAATGAGAGAGAGCCGGTTATTTTGTGTATTGCCTGACTATGTGTGCACCCCGGATGGTATGGCCGTAGACCGTCATGGGAATCTGGTGCTTTCCTGTCCCAATTATGCAGAGGATGACATGTCCGGCTGTGTGGTAAGGATCGACCGGGAAGGAAATGTGAAAAAGTGGTTTGATGTCCCGGTACATCCGGAAACCGGAGTAGCCAGGAACATGGGTATTGCCTTTGATGAGGAATGGAACGTATATCTTTGCGATAACCAGGGCTGGAGTGAACGGGAAGATCTTCTTTTCAAAGGCAGGATCTTAAAAGTGACAGTAGACGAGGAGGATAATATTTTAAAGACCACAGTGGTAGCGGACCATATGGAGCATCCAAATGGAATCCGAATCCGGGATGGTTTTATGTATGTTACCCAGAGTTATCTTCATCCGGTGAAACGCCCCGACGGAAGGCTGGTAAGCTGTGTTTACCGCTTCGGCCTTGAGGAAGAAAGAATACATATAACCAATACGCTGGAGGACAGACATATTTTTGCAACCTTTATTACCCAGAATCCGGATTGCCAGTATGGGGCCGATGGAATCGCATTTGATCGTGTCGGGAACCTCTATGTAGGTAATTTCGGAGACGGAACTGTTTACCGGATTACCTTCCGCGAGGACGGAAGCTTAAAGGAGAATAAGGTATTTGCCCGGAATCCTGCAGAGCTTCAGAGCACAGACGGAATGTTCTTTGACGAAGAGGGGAATCTCTATATCGCTGATTTTTGTGCCAATGCCATAGCTAAGGTGGCGCCTGACGGAAGCGTGGAGAGAATTGCCCAAAGTCCTGACTGTACTGGAGTGGATGGAGGCCTGGACCAGCCGGGGGAGCCGATTGTATGGGAAGGAAAAATCATTGCTTCCTGTTTCGACCTGGTGACAGGGCCAGATAAGGTAAATAAAAAGCATGAGATGCCGGCAACACTGGTGGAGCTGTCTTTATAAGGAGGAACCTATGAAACAGTATATATTAGCCCATGACCTGGGGACCAGCGGAAACAAGGCCACCCTTTACCTGACTGACGGCAGGATGGCGGCAAGCTGCGTCCATGAGTACCCCGCATATTATCCGGCACCTGGCTGGGTGGAGCAGGATCCGGAGGATTGGTGGAAGGCGGTTTGCAGCTCTACCAAAGAGCTCCTGGAGAAATCAGGAGTTTCAGCCGGAGAGATCGAAGCGGTTTCCTTCAGTGCCCAGATGATGGGGTGTCTTCCGGTGGACGTTCAGGGAAAGTCTCTGCGGCCTATGATCATCTGGGCGGATACCAGGGCAGGGAAAGAGGAGGCTTTCATGAAGGAACAGATCGGGCTGGAGCGGGGCTATGAAATCACAGGCCACAGGCTCAGCGCCTCCTATTCCGCAGCCAAGCTTCTCTGGATCCGGAATCACGAGCCCCAGGCCTATCATAAATGCAGATGGATGCTTCAGGCCAAGGATTATATCAATTTCCGTCTGACAGGAAATATTGTGACAGATTACAGCGATGCTTCCGGCACAAATCTTTTCGATATCAGGAAAAAGTGCTGGTCAGAGGAAATTCTCAGCGCTCTGGACATAGACCCGTCAATTTTGCCGGATCCTCATCCTTCTACTGATATAGTGGGCCGGGTGACAAGAGAGGCGGCAGAGCTTACCGGGCTTTTGGAAGGGACACCGGTAGTGATCGGAGGAGGCGATGGAAGCTGCGCCTGTGCAGGGGCCGGGGTGGTGGAAGAGGGAAGTGCCTATCATGTGCTTGGCTCCTCTTCCTGGATCTCCATGGCTTCAAAGACTCCTTATTTTGATCCGGAGCTTAGAACCTTTAACTGGGTTCACTTAGACCCGGAGCTTTATACCCCCTGCGGAACCATGCAGGCAGCAGGATACTCCTACAACTGGTATAAGAGAACTCTTTGCCAGATGGAAACAAGGGAGGCTGCGGAAGCTTTAATAAGTCCTTATGAACGGATCAACGAGGGAGTTAAGAGGTCTGAGCCGGGGGCTGGAGGGGTTATCTATCTTCCTTATATTCTGGGAGAGCGATCGCCCAGATGGGATGCTGACGTCAGAGGAGCTTTTTTAGGAATGTCTGTTACCACTTCAAAAGAGGACTTATCCAGAGCGGTTTTAGAGGGTGTGAGCTATAATTTAAGAATCATTTTGGAAAGCTTAAAACAGGGTAGAGCTATCAATGATTTAAGAGTGATCGGCGGCGGGGCCAAGGGAGAAGTCTGGCTTCAGATATTAGCAGATATTTTCCAGATGCCTTTAAAAGTTCCGGTTTATTTGGAGGAGGCCACCAGCCTGGGGGCGGCGGTCTGTGCCGGAGTCGGTGTGGGGATATATCCTGATTTTTCAGCAGTAAAGAGGATCAATCCAGTTGTGCGGGAAATTTTACCTCAAAAATCCCTGGCTGGCCGTTATGATAAGTTATATACAATTTTTAACCAGGCTTATGAAGGACTTAAGGAAGTGAACCAGGGATTGGGAGAATACCGGATGGAGATGGAAAGAGAAAAGGGGGCGGACAGGTGATGGTCAGGGCAGAACAGATCAGAAAGGGAGCATTGGCCCTCCTTTCCATGCAGCGTCATTCCTGGGAGCAGGGAACTGCAATGCAGGCATTTCTGGAAATGGGCGAAATGGAGGTCGTGACAGCCATGGCCAGAGAGGCGGTATACAGAAAGATGGAGGATGGCCGGGCTGCCACGATCGGAGTAACGGATGGGGTGACAGATCCCTGTTCCGTGGGAGAAGCCCTTCTGGCTGCCTGCCGCTCCTGCAAAGATCCTCTTCTGGAGGAAGGACTTTCGGCTCTGCTTACCTGGACTCTTGAGAAGGCGCCCAGAAATGATGAAGGGATTCTTTACCATCTGACCACCAGCCGCCAGTTCTGGGTGGATTCCATGTATATGCTTCCGCCTTTTCTGGCAGCTGCAGGGTATTATGAGGAGGCTTTCAAGCAGGCGGAGGGTTACTGGAATGCTCTTTATGATGAAAAGGCGGCCCTGATGTGCCATATGTGGGATGATGAAAAAAAGGAATATATAAGGGCGGCTCACTGGGGCAGCGGAAATGGCTGGGCCATGGCTGGCTTAGCAAGGCTCCTGCATCTGATTCCGGAAAGCGGATATGAGCGGCAGCTGGAAATAATAAAAAAACGGGTAAAAAAACTGCTGGATGGAGTGCTTTTCTATGGGAGGGAAGATGGGCTGTTCCATGATGTAGTAGATGATCCTTCTACCTTTGTGGAAACCAATTTATCCCAGATGACTGCATATACCATCTACCGGGGGCTTAAGGAGGGCTGGCTTTCCGTCCCCGGCTGTAAGGAACAGGCAGACCGCCTTCGGAGAGCGGCAGAAAGGCAGATGGATCCCCAGGGCTTTGTACGGGGAGTCTGCGGCGCACCGGGTTTTGACAGACCGGGCTTTTCACCGGAAGGGCAGGCATTTTTCCTTTTGATGGAGCAGGCTTATATGGATTATGAGAAAGGCTGAGGAAAGGATGAAGACAGTATTCATAACAGGAGCAGACCGGGGACTGGGCTTTGCCCTTTGTGAGGAATTTTTAAAGAATGGCTTCTTTGTACTGGCAGGACAGTATATGGAGGAATGGCCCTGGCTTTCCCGGCTAAAGGAGGCATGGCCGGGACGTCTGGAGCTACTGGCTCTGGATATCGGATCGGATGAATCCATTGCCCGGGCCTTTGAAGCTGCCAGAAGCTGTACTGCGGTCATAGACCTGCTGATCCATAACGCCGGTGTGGCCTGGCAGGAACAGGATATGGGAAGTGAGGCGGATTTAGAAAAGAACTTAAGAATGTTTAACGTTAACAGTCTTGGTCCCTTGTGCCTTACCCGGAGATTCCTTCCGCTTATGGAGGATGGAATGCGGAAAATCTGCTTTGTATCCTCGGAGGCGGGAAGCATCGGCGTGGCTCATCGCAAAGATATGACAGGCTACTGCATGTCTAAAACTGCTCTAAACATGGCTGGAAGAATCCTTCATAACGATTTGGGAAAACGGGGCTATGGAATCTATTTATACCATCCGGGCTGGATGCGGACCTATATGGAAGGGGCTGAACCTATGAAAGGAGAACTGGAGCCATCCCAGTCGGCAGAAGCCGCATTTTCCTATTTCACAGGAGAGAAGCCCTCTTGTCTTCAGGTTGTGGATGTATACGGACGGGCATGGTGCTTTTAGACAGAAGGAGGTGGAAATGGTGGAAAAGAAGGGAAAAACAGCATTGATCTGTGGAGAGAATACAGAGGTCTGCCGGGAGGCGGAAGCGTGTTTAAAAGAGATGGGCTGGCTGGTCTGGCGGCTGGGATACGGAGAGGTCCAGGCAGCAGAGAACCTTTTTAGGAAGGAAGATGGCCTTGATCTGTTGGTGTTTGGTGATGATGAGGGTATCTTTTCCCGGACTGGTACCATCTATGAGAACCAGGAGCGGCCTGCAGTTTTACAGGCCTATGAGCAGCATGTAAACGGCCCTCTTAAGGCACTGCGCCTCCTTAAGCCGCTTTTGGACCAGGGCGGGGACAGACGGATCTGTTATATAACCACCAGAGATTCCAGCAACAATATGTGCTTTGATCATGAACGTTACGGTGAACATATGGTACGGGCAGCAAGAAATATGCAGGCGAGGATTCAGATGAACAGCCTGGGTCCGGAAGGTTATACCTTCCGGGTATTCTGCTATGACGGCTCCTGGAAGATGAAAGGGACCGGGCATCAGGCTGTCCTTTATTTCCTCCAGGACCGGAGCAGGGATGAGTTCTGTCCGGCTCATGAGGATGAAAGAAGGCTGGTCATGAGAGATGAAGGAAGGAGGGAGATTCCATGGTAGAGGCCTTGATGTATGGAAAGTGGGATGCAAGATACCATCCCCTTTATGAACCGGGGGAAAAGGTAAAGGAGCTTCTTGCGGAATGCTGTATTACGATGACAGACCGCCCGGAGGTGTTTGAAAGTGAGGCTATGAAACAGTACCGGATGTGTATTCTCTACGGGGAATTTGACGAACCGGCTTTTGGAGATGGGGAAGCTGCCGGATTATTATCCTTTGTATCTGCAGGAGGGGGACTTCTGGTTCTGCATAACGGGATCTCGGTCCAGAGCCGCAGCGAGCTTGGGCAGATGATCGGTGGGAAATTCTTATCCCATCCGCCCTATGAACAGCTTCCGGTTCTTCGTTATAAGGCAAAGGGGGCAGCGCATCCGGTTATGGAGGGCGTTTCCAACTTTTGTGCAGAGGATGAGGCATATCAGTTTCAGCTTGACCCACTGGCAGATATTCAGATAGTAATGGAGTATCAATATGAAGGGGAAAGCTATCCTGCGGCTTGGGTCCGGAGGTACGGAAAGGGAAGGGTGGCTTACTGCTGCGCAGGCCACAATGGAAAGACCTTTGAAAACCCTGAGTTTGGAAAATGGATCAGGAACAGTGCTGCATGGCTTTTATCAGAACAGGAGGAAGGATAAATGATAGATTTTACATGGTATAACCCAACGAGGATTATATTTGGCAGACAGACCCATTTACGGGTGGGTGAGGAAACGGCTGTCTATTCCAAGAAGGTGCTGCTTCATTATGGAGGAAAAAGCATCAAGGCTTCCGGAACCTATGACGGGATTGTGAATTCTTTAACGGAGGCTGGGATTTCCTTTGTAGAATTGGGGGGAGTACGCCCGAATCCAAGGCTTTCCCTGGTACGCCAGGGCATTGACCTCTGCCGGAGGGAAGGAGTGGATTTCATTCTGGCTGCCGGAGGAGGAAGTGTTATTGATTCTGCTAAGGCCATTGCGGCAGGAGTGCCCTATAAGGGAGATGTGTGGGATTTTTATACGACAGACCGGAAGCCGGAAACCGTCCTGCCCATTGGTGTGGTTTTAACGATCCCTGCAGCTGGAAGTGAAAGCAGCGACGGCAGCGTAATTACCAGGGAAGAGGGGCCGGATAAGCGTTCTTTTATTTCCAGCTTTCTCTATCCGCGGTTTGCAATCTTAAATCCTGAGCTTTGCTATACGCTTCCCAGGAATCAGACCGGAGCCGGAGGAGCGGATATCCTGGCCCATGTCATGGAACGGTATTTCTCTCCCAATGAGGAGACAGACCTCTCTGACCGCTTGTGCGAAGCTGCTATGAGGTCCCTGATCCATAATTTGCCCAGAGTTCTTGAAAATCCAAAGGATTATGATGCATGGGCCGAAGTGATGTGGACTGGGAACGTAGCCCATAACGGGCTTTTGGGAAAAGGAAGAATGGAAGACTGGGCCAGCCACGGGATTGAACATGAGCTGAGCGCTGTCTATGATATTGCCCATGGTGCCGGGCTTGCCATTGTATTTCCTGCATGGATGAAATATGTGAGTAAATCTCATCCTGGGAAAATGGCCCGCTTTGCATGCCAGGTGTTTGGAATCAGTCCGGAGGATAAAACGGAAGAAGAAGTAATCCGACTGGGAATCTGCTGCCTGGAAAACTTCTTTAAGAGCCTGGGACTTTCCGTGACCTTAAAGGAGGCGGGGATTGGCAGGGAGGCCTTTGATGTGATGGCCCAAAAGGCGGTCATGAATGGGAAGCTGGGAAGTTTTCAACCCCTTGATGAAATGGATGTAAAGGCTATATATGAACTGGCAGAATAAGGAGGCAAAAACATGAACAGAGAATTGTTAAGAAGAATGACACCGGAGAAGCTGGCAGCATATTTTGACCATACCCAGCTTCGGGCCTATGCGGTGCGGAAGGATTTTGAAAAACTGTGTGAAGAAAGCAGAAGCTATGGATTTAAAATGGTAGCCATCAATCCGGCTCCGGTGGCCCTGTGCAAGGAACTGTTAAAGGGAACCGGTGTCCATGTGGGAGCTGCCATTGGATTTCCCTTAGGCCAGACTACAATTGAGGATAAGGCAAATGAAACTGCCAATGCCATAAAAAACGGGGCGGACGAGATTGACTATGTGGTAAATTTAACAGAGCTAAAGGAAAGAAATTACGGCTATGTTGAGAAGGAAATGGCCTCCGTTGTGGAGGCGTGCAGAAGAAATAAGGTAATATCCAAGGTCATTTTTGAAAATTGCTACTTAACGGAAGAAGAAAAGGAGACCTTATGCCGGATCGCTCTGGAGGTAAAGCCGGATTTTATTAAGACCTCTACCGGCTTTGGAACAGGAGGAGCCACCTATGAGGACATTCAGCTAATGAAACGCATGGTAGGGGACGAAATTCAGATTAAGGCAGCAGGCGGAGTGCGTAACCTTGAAACAGCCCTTGCCATGATAGAGCTTGGAGTTTCCAGGATCGGATCCACGGCAAGTGTGGGAATCGTAGAAGAACTGAAAAAGGAGCTGTAAGACAAATGAATGATTTTTTCCGAATCATGGTCTTTGATAAACAGGGGAGAATCAGGCAGCAGCAGGAAGGAGAGGGACGGGCAGAGCTTCGGCCTTCTTCTCCCTATGAGCCAGGCGATGTTATCCGGATTGAAAGCCGGCGCCTTCCCTGTCCTTTGAAGGTATCCCTTTCTCCGGCCCTTCCTGAGGCAGAGGTGTGGCTGGAGGATCATGCCATGGAGTTTCCGGTTCCTTTTGGAGAAGAAACCCAGGCTTATCCGGCAGAGGCCTTTGGAGAGGAACGGAGAATCCGGGTGGAGGCGGTGAGCAGCCGGCGTTGGGGAGCTTACCGCAATTTAAGTGAAAATCCGCTGGACCGCAGAGGAGAAACCTCCGTTTATCCCCATTGCACTGCCTCTGTGGAAACCAGAGGAGAGTCTGTGTTTGCTGCAAGAAATACCATTGACGGACGATGTGAGAATACGTTTCATGGAGAATGGCCTTATACCAGCTGGGGAGATAATGAGGATCCGGAGGCAGAAATAAGAATTGATTTCGGCCGCAGAGTGCTGGCAGACCGGGCGGAAATTTTAATACGAGCTGATTTCCCTCATGATAATTACTGGAAGGAGGCGGCTCTGGAATTCTCCGACGGAACTGCGGTACACCTTTTCATGGAAAAGACCGGGAGCTGGCAAAGCTTTCCCTTTATCCCCAGAACCATTTCCTGGGTAAAACTGAAAGAATTGAAAAAATCAGAGGAGGAATCTCCTTTTCCAGCCCTTACTCAGTGGAGGATTTATGGGATAGATTGTGAAAAAGAATAAAAAATAGTCCACTATTTTGAAAGATTATGTGTTAAATAACCATATTGAAACTGCTATACTGGTGATATCAAATAAAAAAGATGCTTTTGCCCGCTTTTATAACAGTATAATTATAAAAAGTGAACAAAAGGAGAATGGAGGAGGCTTATATGAAAAAAAGATTTTTATCAGCCGCAATGGCAGTTGCGATGGCTTGCGCCTTAACGGCCTGCGGAGGAAGCGGCGGCACCAAGACGGAGACAACTGCGCCGGCAGGTGAAACAAAGGCAGCAGAAACCAAGGCCCAGAGTGCAGAAACCAAAGGAGACAAAGCAGGAAATACGGCTGGAGAGGTTACCTTGAAGGTATTTACCAACCTTCCCGACAGAACTTCAGGTCAGGGGCTGGTGGAACAGACACTTTTTGATGCTTATATGACAGAGAATCCAAATGTAAAAATTGATGTGGAAGCCCTGGATGATGAGGCCTATAAAACCAAGTTCAAGGCCTACGCAGCTGGAAGCCAGATGCCTGATCTGGTAAGCGTTTGGGGACAGCCGGGATTTATCGATGAGGTGATGGACGCCGGACTTCTGGCAGAATTAAATAAAGATGACTATAAGGACTATGGCTTTATCAATGGCTCCCTGGATGGATTTTCACGGAATGGAAAGCTTTATGGCCTGGCCCGGAATACGGATGTTATGTCTTTCTACTATAATAAAGCCATATTTGAGGAAAACGGATGGTCCGTGCCAAAGACCTATGATGAGCTTCTGGCTTTGGGAGAGAAGATTAAGGCCAAGGGAATCATTCCAGTTTCCATGGATGGGGGAGACAAATGGCCTCTTTATATCTATGTGACGGATTTGATGCAGAAGCTGGATGGCAAGGGCGTTATGCAGAAAACACATGATGCCATTGCTTCTAAGGATTTTTCCGATCCCACCTTTAAGAAGGCAACGGAGATTTTAGTGGATACCGCTAAAAAGGGATTATTCCAGACCGGTTTTGAAACAACAGACTATGGCACAGCCAAGAACCTGTTTGCCAATGGCCAGGCGGCTATGTTCTACATGGGAAGCTGGGAAATGAGCATGGCTACCAATGAGGACATTCCGGCAGAGATCCGCGACAATATCCGTGTGTTCACCATGCCCGTAATAGACGGCGGACAGGGCGGAGAAACTGATATTGCAGCATGGAACGGAGGCGGATACTCCGTAACGGCCGGGGCTGTAAATAAAGCAGAAGCCATTAAGCTGTTAAATTATATGTTCCGTCCGGAGGGCTGGACCAAGGTCGCATGGGAAAACGGAGTATGTATGTCCGCTCAGGATTTTGCCCAGTTTGCAACTGGCAAAGAAACAGAGCCTCAGAAGCAGTTCATCGACGTTGTCAGCCATGCTTCCAACTTATCAGGAACTCCGATAGGTGATATGGGAACTTCTGAATTCAAGACGATCAGTGAGGATCTGGTACAGGAGGTAGCCATTGGAAAGATCACTGCTGAGGAGTATTTAAAGGGCCTGGAAGCTGCATGTAAGTAAGTGAGTCATTCATCATGGCCGCCTGCCGGTAATCGGAGGCGGCCATAGGTTTCCGTGAAAAAATCTCGAAGGAGGAAATAGATGCAGAAGGCGTACAGCAATAAAGGGATTATTTTCACCCTGGTCTTTCCGGGGGTGGCTATGTTCGTATTTGCAATACTTGCCCCCATACTTTTAAGCGTTCACTATGGTTTTACGGATTTCAGCGGTCTGGGGGCCTATCATTTCATTGGATTTGCCAATTATAAAGAGATGTTTCAAGAGAAGGCGTTTTGGTACTCCCTGCGCAATTCCCTTCTTCTGGCGGCTGGCTTTGTAGTGATCCAGCATCCCCTTGCCATCATGACAGCAGCGCTGTTAGACCGGCTGGGTCACAGGGCGGAAGGTTTTTTCCGGTGTGTTTATTTCCTGCCCAATGTCATTTCGGTAGCAGTAATTGCTTATTTATGGAAGTTTATCTACAATCCTAATTTTGGTCTGTTAAATAATATCTCAAAGGTCCTGGGCTTTGGAGGCAATACCAACTGGCTGGGAAGCGGAAATGCCATCTGGTCGGTACTGGTGGTTTTAATCTGGCATGGCTTTGGCTGGGGTATGCTCATCTACTATACAGGAATCAAGAACATTGATCCCGGACTTTATGAGGCGGCGGCCATTGACGGAGCAAACAGCCGTCAGACCTTTTTAAGAATTACCCTGCCTCTTATGAAGCCGGTCATCCAGGTCAATGTTACCCTGGCTATTATCTCCGCATTAAAACAGATGGAAACCGTGTACCTTCTGACCAATGGAGGTCCGGGCAATGAGACTCAGTTTATGGCAAACTATTTATATAAGCAGGCCTTCAGTGCTTTCCGCTATGGCTACGGCAATTCCATCAGTGTGGTATTTGTGATCATCTGCATACTGGCAACCCAGATTTTAAATCAGCTTTTCCGGGAAGAGAAGGAGGGATAAAGAATGAAGATAAAGAACATAACGGTGGGAGGCCTCTTGTTATGGATCATTCTGGCAGCTGTGGCTGTGATCCAGATATTCCCGTTGGTCTGGCTTTTAGACTTTTCCCTTGCCAGCAGCAATGAGATGTTTACCAATGGACTGCTGATTATTCCCAAGGTAATAAAATGGGACAATTACATAAAGGCGTTTGTAGACGGCCATTTTCTGCTGTATTTTAAGAACAGCCTGCTCATAAACGTGCTGGCAGTCCTTTTGGTTCTGGTAATTTCCGTAATGATGGCCTTTGCCTGTACCAGGATGCACTGGAAGCTGTCCGGCCTGGTAAGGAACTTAATACTACTTGGCATGATGATTCCCATCCATGCCACACTGCTTCCTAATTATGTGATTTATGACAAACTCCGCCTGACCGATACCATGTGGGCCCTGCTGATTCCCTATATTGCATTTTCCCTGCCTCAGGGCCTGTTTCTCACCTGCAGCTTTATGGAGAGCATCCCAAGGGAAATTGAAGAGGCGGCCCTGATGGATGGCTGCGGCATCTACCGGATCATTGTAGTAGTGATTACGCCAATGCTGAAATCCTCCCTGGTCACGGTTTCCATCATGACTTTTTTAAATAACTGGAATGAATTTATGATGGCCAGCACCTATTTGAGCAGTCCCAAATGGAAGACCCTTCCCTTTTCCGTGCTGGAATTTACAGGGCTTTACTCCTCCAATTATGCGGTACAGTTTGCAGTAATGGCTTTGACTGCAGCGCCAATGGTCATTATCTATGTAATTTTAAATAAGTACATCACAAAAGGCGTTGCCATGGGAGCTGTAAAAGGTTAAACTAGAGGAAAAATCGGGGGTGGCCCATGGTAGGAAAGAAGAATTCCCTTTCTAAAAGGATTACAAAAAAGCTGATGATACGCCATAAGATGATGTTAGCCATCTACATGGTTTTGGTTCCTGTAGTAATAGCCGGGGCCATATTCCTCTATGGCCGCACCTACCGAACCACCATGGAGGAAAATATTTCTCTTTACCAGCGGTTTACCCAGACCATCTGCGATGATATCGTTTACTTACAGCAGGATGTGCAGGATGTTGCTACCTATTTTGCTGTAAATACAGACATTCATAAGGTACTGACCACTCCGGCCATTGAGCTGAAACGGGATCCTTTATTCTGGTCAAAGCAGACTCCGGTTACCTTTCTTCAAGATATGCTGGCCATCAAAAGCCAGATTAAAACAGTGATTCTCTATCCTGAAAGCGGGGCGCAGCCTTTTTACATAAGCCGGGATGCCAGTGTTCACAACAAAAACCTTAAGGAAATACGAAAGCTGCCGGTTTATCAGGCTGCTCATGATGCCAAAGGGGATGTGGTATGGCTCCGGGAACCTGCGGGAACGGGAGGACTTTACTTAAATAATAAATCCGATAAGGTGGTGGCATGCAGGGCATTATATGATTTATCGAAGCGGAGGCGTCTGGGTTTTCTGGCGGTCGGTATGGAAGCCTCCCGCTATACGGATATTTGCGAAAGCATGCTGAGTGCTCCCAATGAGGGCATTGTGGTCCTCGATTCAAAGGGAGCGGAAATCAGCCGAACAGGCCGGATCGACGAAGAGGTCCTGGAGTTTGTCCGGAAGGGAGATTTCCTTAAGGTTGACCACTGGAACGGATACTATATCTTCAACTCCAGAAGTGAGGAAACAGGAATCCAGGTTTGCTATATGTCACCGGAAAAGAACTGGAAGGAGCGGGTCAGGCAAACCCTGGCCATGCCGGTGCTTCTTGGAATTTCTCTTTTAGTCCTGACCGGCCCTCTGTCTGTTATGGTATCGGGAGGGCTTACAAAGCCCATAGCCGCCCTGTGCAAATCCATGGAAAAATTTAAGGAAGGAGATTTTAATCAGGCCATTGAAGCGGAAACCGAGGATGAGATAGGAATTCTCTCCAGAACCTTTAACCAGATGGTAAATGATCTCCGGGATCTGATTGAAAAGAACTATGTTATGGCACTGAGGGAAAAGGAAAGCGAACTGAATGCCCTGCAGGCCCAGATCAATCCGCATTTCCTTTACAATGTGCTGGACTCCCTTTACTGGCAGGCCGTAGGGTCCGGAAATGAGGAGCTGGGAGAGGATGTGCTGGCCCTTTCCAAGCTGTTCCGCCTCCTTTTAAGTCATGGGCAGAGTGAGGTAAATGTGGCCACGGAGCTTGAACTGATCACCAGTTATTTGCAGATCCAGAAGATGCGATTTTCCAAAAGGCTGGATTATGAGATTGATGTGGAGGAAGAACTCCTTAAATGCAGAATTGGGAAGCTGACCCTGCAGCCCTTTGTGGAAAATGCCATTGTACATGGTCTGGAAATCCGGGGAGAAGGAGGACTGGTCAAGGTTACAGGCCGTAAAAAGGGCAATACCCTGGTTTTTGAGATTCTGGATAACGGAGTTGGGATGGAACAGGAGGAAGCGGACAGAATTCTTCTTGCAGAGGAAGGGATACGATATTCCAATGCCCGCATCGGCCACTATGCCATCCGCAATATCAAAGAAAGACTGTACTTAAAATATGGGGAATCCTACAGCCTGAACATCTACAGCCGGCCTCATGAGGGGACCAGGGTCAGGCTAGAGATTCCGGAAGAGCACTAGAGTAATAAAGATGGGGGAAATGTTATGGCACAGCCTTCTTTTCGCCTGCTTCTGGCAGACGATGAAGAAAACATCCTTAAGGGGATGGAAAATTACATACGGAAGAATACCAGATGCTTTGACAAGATTCACTGTGCAGTAAATGGAGAAGAGGCCTTGGATATTATTTATAAGTATCATCCGGATGTCATGCTGGTAGATGTGCAAATGCCGTTGAAAAGCGGACTTGATGTAATGAAGGAGGCTCTGGCAGCAGGAGTCTGCCCAAAGACCGTCATCCTGTCTGGCTATGATACCTTTTCCTATGCTCAGCAGGCCCTGCGCTTGGGAGCCGTGGATTACTTATTAAAACCCTGCCGTTCCACGGAGATCTTGCAGAAGCTGGAATCCATTGCAGCACCCTGGCTGGGGGAAAGGGAGGAAGGCCCAGGGCCGGAGGGAAATATTTTTGTAAAGACAGCCATGGAATATATGATGGACCATATGTCCGAGGATGTGAACCTGGGAATGGTAGCAGAGAAGGTAGGAGTGTCCACTGCTTATTTATCCACCCTGTTTACCCAAAAACTTGGCTGCGGTTTTATTGATTATTTGAACCGGCTGAGAATTGAATGTGCCCGTGAATACATGCACGACGGCCGTTTAAAGGTATATGAAATCGCATATAAAGTCGGATATCATGATGAGAAGTATTTCTCTAAGGTATTTAAAAAGGTGACAGGGCAAAGCCCCTCTGCCTATCGGAGGAATATTGGAATAGGAGAATGAGATGAAAGTTTCATGGAATTTCACCACTTATAAAAATGGAAAAGCAAAAACATGGACAGAAGAAATCCGGTCCGTAGTGGATGAAGGCCAGGAACGGGAAGCTGTGAATCTTTGTCCGGATTTTACCTACCAGACCCTGGAAGGCTTTGGAGGAACCCTTACGGAAGCGGCAGCCTATACCTGGCACCAGATGGGAGAAAAGGTCCGGATGGAATTTTTAGAGGCTTGCTACGGAAAGGAAGGACTGGGGTATACCCAGGCCCGCATGGCCGTTGACAGCTGTGACGCCTGTCTCGGGAATTATTCGGCCATGGACCAGGAAGGGGATGCAGAACTTAAAAGTTTTTCTATAAAAAGAGATGAAAAGTATATACTTCCCTTTTTAAAGGCAGCGGAAAAGGTCAAAGGAGAAAGGCTTTCCGTCATGCTTTCCCCCTGGAGCCCGCCTCCATTTATGAAGACGAATGGAGAGAAAAATCACGGCGGTAAGCTATTGGAAAAATACTACGGCCTGTGGGCAGATTATCTGTGCCGGTTTGTAGAGGAATACCGGAAGAATGATGTGTTAGTAAAAAGGATCAGCGTTCAGAATGAGCCCGATGCCACCCAGATTTGGGATTCCTGCCGGTATGACGCAGGGGATGAAAAACGGTTTTTAAAGGATTATCTCCATCCTGCTATGAAACTCCGGGGGCTTTCGGAGGTGGAGCTTTTCATCTGGGATCACAATAAGGAGCGGGCCTTGGAACGGGCGTTGGCAGTCATAGATGAGGAAACCCGCTCAATGGTTGAAGGGGTGGCCTTCCACTGGTATTCCGGAGATCATTTTGAGGCTCTGGATATGATACGGGAGCGATTCCCGGAAAAGAAGCTGGTATTTTCCGAAGGCTGCGTGGAATACAGCCGTTTTTCCTCAGCCGATCAACTTTCCAATGCCAGAATGTATGGCCATGACATTGCCGGAGATTTAAACCACGGAGCCTGTGCCTTTATAGACTGGAACATTCTCTTGAATTCCCAGGGAGGGCCAAACCATGTGAACAATTTCTGCGATGCTCCCATGATGTATGATTTGGAAACAGGGCGGTTGGAGAAGAAGCTTTCCTATACCTATATCGGCCACTTCAGCCGCTATCTTCTTCCGGGAAGCGTCCGCATTGGCATGAGCCGCTACACGGATGAAATCGATGTGACTGCCTTTAAGCGCCCGGATCATAAGCTGGCTGCAGTTCTTATGAACCGGACGGAACGGGATATGCCGGTTTATTTAAGACTGCAGGGTCAGCTGGTGAAGCTTACGGTTCCTGGAGACGGAATTGGCACCGCACTTCTGGAATTATAATAACTTGAACCCGGATCAATCCATAGTCAATCTGATCTGGTATGTAAGTTGAGAAAACTGCATCGAAGGCAGTTCCGATGCAGTTTTCTGGTCTGTAAAAAAAACATAAGAAAAAGGTTGACTTTTGTCAGATGCTTTGGTATGATATAACTCGCCGCTGAAAACGGCGGCAAATTTTCTACAAAACACATCGGTGAACGATGAAAAAAGTTTTGAAGAAAATGAAAAAAATGGTTGACAAAAACAACCGAACGTGATAAACTTTAAAAGTTGCTGCTGAGACAGTAACACAGAAAAAGCACTTTGAAAACAGA
>DFCS01000051.1 GCA_002367105.1 Hungatella sp. UBA3048 | reverse complement strand
CTTATTGAATCATGCAGATGGTTATACCATTTATTATAAGTCCGGTGACGGAGAATGGAGTACCACGCCGCCAAGCGTGACCAATGTATCAGACGGAACGGTGACAGTATCTGTAAAAGCAGTGAGAGTCGGTTACGAGGATTTGACTGCAGATGATGTGACGCTTAAAATAAATGCAAAAGAAGCATTTATCACAGCAAATCATGCATTTAAGTACTATGATGATACAGATCCTGAGTTCTCTGGAACGGTGGATGGCCTGATCAGCCAGACGGATCTGGGGAATATTACTTACATAAGAAGCAATGGAGCCGAGGCGGTAGGAAACTATCCCGATGTCATTGTTCCGGCGTATACAGAGAATAGCAATTATATTGTTACTGCGAAGAATGGAAACTTTGAGATCAAAACAGCATCGCTTGAAAATGCTTCCTTAACAGGAACAGGCGGTACCTGGGAATATGACGGAGCTCCTCATGCGGCAGGGTCAACACTAGAGAATGCACCTGGTTACACGACGTTCTACAAGACAGGAGACGGCGAGTGGACGGAAACCCCGCCAAGTGTGACCAATGTATCAGAAGGATTTGTAACTGTCCAGGTTAAGGCAACAAGACCTGGATACGCGGATCTGGAAGCGAAAGCCGTGATTATCAGGGTGGCAGCAAAGGATATAACCATCCGGGTAGACAATAAGAGCAAGGAGTACGGTACGGCAGATCCGGAGTTTACCGGCCAGGCTAACGGTCTGGTTACGGAAGGAGACTTAGGAACGATTCAGTATCACAGGCTTGAGGCAGACCAAAAGAAAGAAGATACCTCTGATCAGATAACCTTAACAGCATCTTATAACACAAATGAAAACTACAAGGTTAGTGTTATTAACGGAGAATTGAAGATCTATGCTGCGAATAACAACGGAGTAAGTGTTGCCGGGCAGACAGTGACCTATGACGGCCACGCTTACGGCTTAATAGATGCAGCAGCGTTAAAAGCTGGGTCGACCTTATTATACTCTCTGGATCAGGTAACATTCAGCGAGAAAAAGCCAGTCTTTAAAGATGCAGGAATTTATTTTGTATATGTAAAAGCCCAAAATCCAAACTATGCAGAAACAGATGTTGTGAAAGGTACCGTGACAATTAACAGGAGGCCGGTCACCATTACTGCGGACAGTGCGGAAAAGAGGTATGATGGAGCTGCTCTAAGTGCCAATACTGCTAATATCACCAATGGGCAGCTGGCAGAGGGCCAGAGTTTGAAGAGCGTTCTCTTGACAGGAGCTCAGACGTCGGCTGGCAGCAGTGACAATATCGCCAGTGACGCGGTGATCACATCCGGAGACCTTGATGTTACGGCGAACTATGAGATCACCTATGTTGCAGGCAGACTGACAGTGACCTATGTAAGCAGCGGCGGTGGTAACAGCGGAGGAGGCGGTAACAGCGGAGGTTCCTCTCCGAATATAAGTCGTCCCTTTGTACCGGGAGGCCCGGGTGATAACCTTTTGACTATCACTCCTGATGCGGTACCATTATCAAATTTACCGGTAGAGAATGACATAGAAACCAGCCTTCTGATAATTGATGACGGCAATATTCCATTAGCAGGTCTGCCAAAGACAGGCGATAAAATGCATGTACAGGGACTTGTATCATTATTGTCAGGATTCCTGCTGGCTGCTTATGCGGCAATAAGCAGCAGGAACAAGAGGGAGAACCGGTAAAAGAAAGGCTTTAGATTTTAAGCAGCCGGAAAGCAAGTAATAAACAAAAACAGTGCAGAACCTTCCGATGAATCGGTTGGTTCTGCACTGTTTTTATTATGGATCGTGACCCTGTTGAGCACGTATACTGATTGCAAAGGGAGGAATTTTTGCACGTCTGAATGGAGCTCAGGCATCGTAAGGAATGTTATTAAAAAACGGACCACGGAAGAATTTTCTGTGGTCCGTTTTTCTATGGAAATGGCAGTAGGAGACAGGAATGATTACTTCCCATCCCCTACCTCCATAAATTTAGCAGGAGAGCAGCCTATATACTTTTTAAACACTTTAATAAAATACTTATATTCAGAAAACCCCACCATCTCAGCAATTTCATATACCTTATATTGATCTGATTTCAGAAGCTCCACAGCTTTCTGCATCCGGTAACGGTTCAAAAAATCATTGAAGGTGTAGCCGGTCTCGCTTTTGAATTTCGTATTCAGATAGGTACAGGAAAGATTATATTCTTCGCTTAAATCGGTTAAGGAAAGGCGGGAAGAATAATGCTCTTCGATATACTTCACCATGGAGCTCACATATTTATTTTTGAAGGTGACGGTTTCAGAAATATCTGTTTCCAATATGCCCAGCTTTTTCTTCTCCAGATCGATTTGCCGGATGTATCCTTTCATCCGTGTATTTGCTTCCAGCTTCTCGGTTATCTTAAGAATTGCATCATAAAGTTCTGTAAAATCCACGGGTTTTAACAGATATTCTGTGACGCCGAGGCGGATCGCCTTTTTTGCAAATTCAAATTCACTGTATCCGGATACGATAATGGCTTCATAACCGAATTCTTTAATGCTTTCTTCCAACATCTGCAGACCGTTCATAATGGGCATGTTGATATCTACAATTACGATGTCGGGCTCATTATCTTTGATCTTTTGAATTCCATCAACTCCGTCTATGGCTTCGCCTACGACTACACAGTTGATTTCCTGCCACTTTACCATAAACATCAGACCTTTTCTGATGATATCTTCATCTTCTACAAGTAGAACCTTATACATAATAATCCTCCATATCTGCCGGCATGGTTACTGTGACACGTGTGCCGGAACCTTGCTGGCTTTCGATGGTCACGCCGTATCCAGTACCATATAACAGACGGACAACACGATGGGAATTATAGAGTCCAATATGCTCCTTATATCCATCCTCCAATTCCAGACCGGCCCGCAGACTGGCAAGACGTTCTCCGTCAATTCCGCTTCCGTCATCCTCCACACACAGCTCCAGGATGTCTTCATGCACCCGTCCGGTGATCGTAATGGAGATGGAGTGGGTATTTTTCATGCCGTGAACCAGAGAATTCTCCACAACCGGCTGAAGCAGCAGCTTGGGAATCCGGTATTCCAGCAGTTCCTCCGGAATATCAATATGATATTTCAAGCGACGGTTATAGCGCATTTTTTGTAACAGAAGATAATCATTGATATATTCAATATCCGTTCTGAGAGAAACTATGGTGCTGCCATAATAGATGCTGTAGCGCATGAGTCTGGCGAAGGACTGAACCATATCAGAAGCTTTTGCCGCATCGATCATAATTTCATAACGGAGGGTCTCCATAACATTGAAAATAAAATGAGGGTTAAATTGTTCTTCTAATTGCTTGATTTCCATGGTCCTTTTTCGCTCGGACAGTTCACTGTTATATTTCAGCAGCTCTTCCCGCTGCAATACCATGTGGCGGTATGCGTCATCCAGTTTTTGGAATTCATCAAATACTTGAGAACGGAGCTGATAGTCCATATTTCCTTTTCCCATCTGCTCAATGGATTTCTGGAGTTCATTGATGGCCAGAAGGTTTTTCTGGGTAATGTGTTCGGTTACAGGCAATGATATAATGACCAGCAGGATGCCTACAATGAGCATGAATACAAAGCCGTATAACAGGAGGTCTTTCTGATATTCGGTGGAAACCAGTGTATATAGGATTAAAGAACTACCGGGAAGTGAGCTTTTTTGAATGTGATAATGTTTTCCATTGACCTTCACCACACTTCCTTCCTGCCAGTCCATCCGGTATTTTCCGGAAGGGTATTTGTCTATGGGGTCAGTCTGCTGGCGGCTGATAGAAAAGATCAGGTTATCATATCGGTCCGTGATGATAACATCATCAAGAGGATATTCGCGGATGATCT
Source organism: Hungatella sp. UBA3048 (assembly GCA_002367105.1). Classification (GTDB taxonomy): domain Bacteria; phylum Bacillota; class Clostridia; order Lachnospirales; family Lachnospiraceae; genus Lacrimispora. Next base: position 295,077 of record DFCS01000051.1, on the reverse strand, counting down.
CATAAAGATAGGTATCCAGCAGGTCAAAAAACAGATAGCCGGTAAGTGTGCCGTCCATTATCACAGCTTTGCCAAGAATTAAATCACCTGCCTGTTCATTGGCATAGTTTAAACGGCTTGGCAGTGTGAAGATCTTTTCGGGCTGTTCCTGCATCTGACTGGTCATGCGGCGAAAGATATCACTTTCATGGAAAATCTCCTGGTTGCCGGCAAATAGATTGCTGCTGACGATGCGTCCATGCTGGTCTAAGAGTATAAATGATGAACGGATAATCTGGGAGTTGGTAAAGTCATAAAGAAGCCGGTTGTTTGCAGTGATGGCGGCAGGGTCTGTGCTGTTTAGTGCGGTCTGAAGAACCGGATTTTGGGTGAGTTCGGCCAGTCCTTTTTGATAGAGCAGGAATTGTTGATCCAGGATGCCGGATAAATGAATGTGATTTCTTTTATTTGGACCGGAGATAATCCATTGTACATTGATTAGCAGGAATAAAAGCACCAGCACAAATAATAGTGAGATGATGGAAAGTGCATATTTCATAAAGGATTTTTTGATATAGTCCTTGTACTGATTACTTTTCATGGGGGGCCTCCGAATGTTTGTGGGTGTGGTTATAGGTATTATACCATAAGTCCGCAGTGTAGCTCATAAAACCTGCGGTTTTATGAGCTAACGGGCATTCGCCCTATGAAATAAGTCATGAAAAGATTTTCTTATGTGCAAGCACAACGAAAATCTTTTCATGACTTATTTCCCACTGCTCATTGCTTTCGCTAAATGCTTATATCATTGCTGCCCGTTAGTTTGAAGAACAATAGCAGCGATAGAATACTGGTCAGAGTTAAGATGGTTGAATATGCAGCAGCATTGCCGAAGTTGCTTCTAATGACTTCTGCATAAATAGCTACGGTCAGTGTCTGGGTCTTGCTGGTATAGAGGATGATGGAGGAACTCAGTTCACTGATCAAGGTGATCCAGCTCATAATGGCGCCGGATAATACACCGGACATCATCATGGGAACTGTAATTTTTGCAAATGACTTCGTCTCTGAACAGCCCAGACTGATGGCAGCTTCCTCCACACTGGGACTGATCTGTCCGATGATGGCAGTACTGGAACGGATGGTGTAGGGCATACGCCGGATGGAGAGTGAGATGACGATAATGAGGGCGGTGCCACTGAGGAGAAACGGTTTTGTGTTAAATGCATATAAAAATGAGATACCCAGAACAGAGCCTGGTATGATGTAGGGGAACATCGTGACCGTATCAAGGATATTAGTCAAAATTGATTTTTTTCGTACAGTCAGGTAAGAAATCAAAATTCCCAGCACTACGACAATCGCAATGGCGCACAGACCGAATAAATAGGTGTTAAAAATGGCGCCGTTGTTATTCTTGGAAAACAGCGTGTTTCGGTAGTTATCAAGCGAGAAGCCTCCGGTGTATACGCTTCCTCCTCCGGTAGCCAGGAAGGAAGTGAAGATAACGGTTAGCTGCGGAAGTATGGCGATGAGGACTACCAGGTATACAAATAAATGGGATAATACATTTTTTAGTCCGGTGCAATGTTCTGCTTCCATAGGTTTTAATGCGGTCATGGAATAGGTATATCGGTTTCCCAGATAGCGCTGGAAGAAGAATAACAGCAGGGTGATGCCGATGATAATGACGCAGAGGGCAGCAGCAAAATGGTCATCGGTGCTGACCTCGCCCATAAACTGGCTGTACATCAAGACAGGAAATGTCTTATAACCTTCACCGATCAGCATAGGGGTACCAAAGTCGGAGAAGACTCTCATAAATACCAGTAAGGAGCTGGCTAGCATGGTAGGCATGACCAGTGGTACGATCACTTGAACCACTCTCTGAAAGGCACTGCAGCCCAGGCTTTCAGCTGCTTCATTTAAGGAGTTATCCAGGTTTTTAAGAGCGCCTGAGATATACATATAAACCAGTGGAAAGGATTGCAGGGAGAAGACAAGAACAATTCCTGCAAATCCATAAATGCCGTTTAACTTCACATGAAACAGATCGTTTAAGATTTTGGTGATAAATCCATTACGCCCCAGTAACTGGATCCAGGCATAAGCTCCGATAAATGGAGGAGAAAGATAGGACATGACGATCAGGATATTTAAATACTTACTTCCTCTGATTCGTACACTCCGTAAAACATATGCCATAACCAGACCCAGAACAGCCGCCAGCAGGGTGGAAACTATGGTGACTTTAAAACTGTTTATCAGGGTACTCCAGTAGTATTTTCTGGCGAAGAATTTACCAAAATATGCAAGACTGAAGGAACCATCCTCGGATAGCACGCTTTTATATAATATCAGAATTAAGGGGTAGACTACGAAGATTAGAAAAAGGCCGAGAATCCCCAGTGCCATAGCTACCCAGATATTGAACTTCTTTTCGCCGGCATATCTCATACCTGATCCCTCCTAACCACAAGATTTTTATTCCCGTCTTCGGTATAAACGTTGATCTTTTGAGGCTGTACAGCAAGACGGATGTCAGAGCCATCCGGGATGATGTCCCAGATATCGGAATTTTGAATGACTTCAATTTCCTGTCCGTTTGCCAGGGTAACAAAATAATGAGTGGTAATGCCAAGAAATACACTGCTTTTTACTGTTCCAGGGATGCCGTCACCGTCTGCCTGGTTGATGATGAATTCTTCGGGGCGAATGGATACCTTGATGTTCTGCCCGTCTTTCACCTCATGGCTTAACTGATCCATAGGAACGGTATAATCCTGGATCTGAATGGAAGTTTCACCGTTTCTAACCGATGTTATACCGGACAGGATATTGGATAAGCCGATAAAGGTAGATACAAACAGGTTTGCAGGACGCTGGTAGATGTTCTTAGGTGTATCGATCTGCTGGATCACACCGCCGTTCATAACTGCGATCCGGTCTGATACAGCCAGAGCCTCCTCCTGGTCATGAGTTACATAAACGGTGGTAATTCCGATCTGCTGCTGGATCCGCTTAATGGCATTTCTCATCTCCACGCGAAGTTTCGCGTCCAGGTTTGACAGCGGCTCATCCATCAAAAGAACTTCGGGATGAATGACGATGGCCCGCGCTAAGGCGACTCGCTGCTGCTGGCCGCCTGACAGTTTGGCGGGCATACGATTTTTTAAATGATCGATTTTAACAATTTTCAAGATTTCATCCACCTGGGCATCGATTTGTGATGCAGGTATTTTTCTGTTTTTCAGTCCAAAAGCCACATTATCCCTGACTGACATGTGGGGGAAAATGGCGTAGTTCTGGAAGACCATACCCATGTTACGTTTGTTGGTGGGGATGTCGTTGATTACCTTCTGGTCTACTTTGATTTCACCGCCCTCGATGCTGTTAAAGCCGATGATCATTCGAAGCAGGGTTGTCTTGCCGCAGCCGGATGGTCCTAACAGGGTGAAGAACTCTCCTGGTTTAATATCCAGGGATAATCCATTGATAATGGTATCTTTTCCAAATCGTTTTACTGCGTTTTCTATACTGATTGCTACTCCCATAGTTCCTCTCTCCTCACGTACTCCGTATTTTTTGGTACAAAAAGACTGCCCCTGACTGAGTCTCAGGCAGTCTTTTGTTTGGATCAATGCAGCTTATTAATCCATGGATGTTTCCATGTGCTCACTGAACAGATTGGTAATCTCTAATTTGTGTTCTGCTACCCATCCTTCATCATAGTTATCAAATAATTTAATCTCGCTTTGAGGTTTCATATATTCAGCCAGAGTGGCGTCTTTTCTCAGAGGTCTTACGGTCAGTGTGGAACCGACTGCATTCTGAATCTTTTCAGACAGCATGTAATCTACAAATTTCTTTGCATTTTCCGGATGTTTGCAGTCTTTTAGAATCTGTACGGATTCACCGGGGAAGATGGCTCCTTCAACCGGGAATACAACTTCTACTGCAGCACCTTCCTTAACATAGTTGGCAGCAGGATCTTCCCAGGTTAAGCCAACCACATATTCTCCTTCAGCCACGCCTTTATATACCTGGCTTGAGCTGTTGCACATCTTGCCGTCTAAGTTTGCGATAAACTTGTCTACATAGGCCCACGCTTCGTCTGAAAGGGGATCGCCGTCTTTGCCCATACCGTAAAGCATGGCCAGTAATGACTGGAATGCAGAACTGGAGTTTACAGGATCACCAAATGCGATTTTTCCTTTTAATTCAGGATTTAATAAATCCTCAAATCCATCGATCTTCATATCGCCTTTTAAGTCCTTGTTCACGATCATGACAGTAGGATCTGCAAATGCAGGGGTAAAGTAACCGGTGGTGTTTTTGAAAGCATCGATCATGTTACCGTCTTCGGAAGATACATATTCCATAAACAGGTCTTTGGATGCGGATAACATGGTCTGGTCAGCGACCCAGAAGATATCGCCAAGCGGATTGGCTTTTTCTGACTGAGCTCTTTTTAGCAGCTCTCCGGTTCCGGCGACGACCACCTCGACTTTAATGCCGGTGTCTTTTTCAAATTCAGGAATCACGGCATTGTTTAAGGATTCGCCGCGGGCGGTATATACGACCAGTACAGGATCTTCCTCCCCTGTTGCCGGAGCGGCGGCTTCGGTTTTTCCGGTATCTGCCGCCGTGCTGTTATCTGCCGGTTTCCCGGAGCTGCAGCCGGTGGCTGCCAGTGCCATGGCTAATAAGACTGCTGAAACTTTTACTGTTTTCTTCATGTGATTCTCTCCTCCCTGATGGTGTTTCACTGGTTTATCTGATAATTACATTTTAGCTGTGGGGGTCATAAATGTAAATCCGACAATATCACACAAAGGTGTAAAATACACAACTTATGTGTGATTGTTGCGCCGCTGCAAGCGAAGAGCTGTCTGCGCAGGCAAAGGTACTAAACGGTCTGGCAAATCAGTTTACCTTAAAGAGAATGTGATTGGTAGTTATAAAAAAGGCGTCCTGCTGATCAACCGGCAGAACGCCTTTTTTATTGGGTTTACTTCGGCCATTTATTTATTTGCAGTTTAAGGATATACACGATATAATTCCAATATAGAGGTGGTCGAATGTTTAAAATAGGTGAGTTTTCTAAATTAACGCAAGTATCAATCCGCATGTTAAGGTATTACGACGAAACAGGTCTGTTAACGCCTGCAGCAACCGATCGGTTCACCAATTACAGGTTATATGCTGCGGAGCAGATCCCCACTTTGAATAAAATAATCTTCTTGCGTGATTTAGGTTTTAATGTTTCTGAAATTGGCATTGCCATTAATCATTGGGGTGATGAATTTATTGCAAAGCAGCTTGAGGATAAGCGCCTGGAAATCGGGAATGTAATTAAATCGGAACAGGAGAAGCTAGCAAAAATTGAGCTGGCAAAGAATGATATTCTAAGAGAAAAGATGGCAATAAACTACAATGTTTCGATTAAATCCATTCCCAGTTATCAGGTGTTTTCTTTAAGACGCATTGTTCCCGATTATTATGCAGAGGGGCAGCTGTGGAAAGAAATGTCGGACTTTGCAGATAAAAATAATATTCCTGTTTCGAGCGATACTTTTACCATATATCATGATATGGATTACAGAGAAAAGGATGTAGATATGGAAATATGTGCGCCTGTGGCCCGGATGGGGAAAAATACAAACGGGTTTGTGTTTCGTAATACGGAACCCGTTCAAAATATGGCTTGTACGATGGTATATGGTCCTTTTGAAAATATTGCGGGGGCATTTCTTGCTTTTGCAAGCTGGCTGCAGGAACATAACCAGTATAAAATGATCGGGCAAAGCAGGCAAATTGTTCACCGTGGGCCATGGAATGAGGAGTGCCCCGATAAATACCTGACTGAAATACAAATCCCGCTGGAAAGAATATAGCAAAAAGCGTCTTGCAAAAATAATTGCAGGACGCTTTTTTTTCATATTGACTCTCACATGATGTGAGGGTTTACATTTGATTTACAGTAAAATAAAAATAATGTGGAGGAACGTACGATGCAAAATTTTCATGTAACCCCTATTGGTAAAATCAATGTCAACGAAGAAGGAATGTTCATTGAGCTTGAACCGAAGAATATTCCAGCCTTGCAGGCGTTAGATGGGTTCAGCCATCTTAGTGTTATTTGGTGGTTCAGCGACTTTGATAACGAGCAAATGAGGAATACCATTGAAACCCCGCAGCCTTATAAAAAATCTCCTGCAGTAATGGGTATATTCGCTACAAGATCGCCGGTTCGCCCTAATCCGCTTGCGCTGTCAGCCGCACAAGTTATTCATATAGACTATGAAAAGGGTATTATTCAAATAGCATATATTGATGCGAATGATGGTACGCCTGTACTTGATATAAAGCCGTATACGCCGAGTCTGGACAGGGTGGAAACTCCCAGTGTACCGGATTGGTGCTGCCACTGGCCTATGAGTTTGGAGGAATCAGGAACCTTTCATTGGGAAGATGAATTTAATTTTTAACTTACCCCGACAAACAGAACCAAACTATGGTACAGGCTAAATTTAGTCTGCTCCAACGTCATAGCAATTTCGTTCACAGCAATTTTAAGGCCAATGGAACGGGAGGAAAAGGGGCGGGCAGGGCATGAAAAAAGCCGCAGGATACCGAACTATCCTGCGGCAGATCTCAGAAGCCGATCGTAGGTTTAAGCGTTACCTCGTTCCCTTGCACAACGCCCACTGAATTCCATCCAATATCCAGAATAATGCGGCTCCTACCACCGACATGATGACTATGCCGCCGTACATCTGAATGTAGTTAATCCTGGACCATGCGTCCAGAATGTAGTAGCCCATTCCCCAGCGGGTTCCATAAGCTTCTACAATTAAAAGGATGGCTAAGGAGGTTCCTGTTCCAATCCGAATGCTGGTGAACAGCTCCGGCAGTACCGCAGGCAGGGTGATATCCTTTAAGATACTTCTTTTGCGGGCACCTGCACTTTTTGCCACATAATAAATTCCCTGATCAATATGCTCCGCCGCATCCCGGACAGCCACAATGATCTGGAATACCGTAGTCAGGACGATGATGAGAATTTTAGAGCCATTGCCAAGCCCTAAAAGCAGCATACAGACCGGAAGCAGTGCGGTTTTGGGAACTGGGTAGGAAAAGTACACCAGAGGGTGAAGGATGCGGTTGGCGATGGCAGAAGAGGCCATGAAGATTCCAACAGGTACGCCGATGAGGAGGGCAAGGGAGAGGCCTGCCGCCACACGGCCTAAGCTGGCTCCTATATGAAGCCAAAGTCCCCCGTTTACCACCTGGCTGAACTTGCCATAGACCGTTAGCGGACCAGGAAGCACAGAGGTGGACAGAAGGGCGGCGAGAAGGAACCAGAGCAGATTTACAAGTAAAAACCCCTTTATAAAGACCCACATTTTTTTTCTCATATCTCATCCGCCTTTATGATTTTCTCCGTGATATGCTGTTCAAATTCAGCATATGCTGCTTCTGAGGGACGTTTAACACCCTGCCATGGATTTTCACTGAAAAGATTGAAGCCGCCGCCCCGTTTCATAACTGCGATATTATGGGCAAGGTAAAGGGCGTCTTCCACCCGATGCGTGACTATGACTGCAGTGGGCTTTTTTTCTTTCCAGACCCGCAGAAACAGTTCCCTTGCTGCCAGAGCCGCCGCAATATCCAGAGCAGCGAAAGGCTCGTCCATGAGGAGAAGTTCCGGATTCATAAGAAAGGCTCTTGCAAGAGCCACACGCTGCGCCTGGCCGCCGCTTAATGTTCCGGGATAACGTTCTAATAGTCCGTCAATTCCCAGCTCTTTGCACAGACTGAAAAGCTGCTTTTCCAGATCGTGGGTATTTCCACGGATTTTGGCTGTAAACAGGCAGTTTTCCTTTACTGTTTTCCAGGGAAGCAGCCCGTAGTTTTGAGGGATCAGCCCGATAGAACACGTTCCGGGGTCAAGTCCGTTGCCGTCCAGTGTGATGGAGCCCGTATAAGGCAGTATACCTGCCAGGGCGTGAACCATGGTAGATTTTCCGCAGCCGGAGGGACCTGCAACAGCCAGGACCGTTCCGGTCTCCAGCTGCCAGGACACCTGGTCAATGACCTTATGCATCCCGCCTTTCCCATATGTGACAGAGATATCTTTTACTTTCAGCATCTGGCTCCCTCCGTTTTTCTTAGGTTTCTATTTCAATTCTCCGTTCAGTTGATCAGGCTTTAAATCCGGGCTGCATAACCCCTTCTTAGCTGCCCATTCCACGGCTTCCTGCAAGTCAGACGCCTTTGGCAGCTCATTTTTCCGGTAGTCCGGCAGCTTAATATTACCGGTGAGTTCTTCCGGATAGCCTGCCGCCTTGATGATTGTGGCTTCATATTCTTCTAACGGTGTGGTATTCAGATAATTAACCGCCTCATCGTATGCCTGATACATCTTTTTTATGGTATCGGATTTTTCATCGATGGCTTTCTTTGTAAAGGCAGATACGGCCGGATACAGACCGTCGGTATTGGCACTTCCAAGAACTACCGCTCCATCCTTGATTGCCAGGGTGGAGAATGGTTCCGGCAGAAGAACCAGATCGATCTTGCCGTTTCGCAGCATTTCAAGTCTGTCAGGGATCCGCGGTACCACCTGCTTGTCTAAATATGTATCATCTAACCCGGCATTCGTTAGAATATAATCCAGGGAATACTCAATCAGCGTGTTTTCTGAGATAGCAATACTTTTTCCCGCTGCATTTTCCAGGGAAGTAATTCCGGTATCCTTACCAGCCAGCAGAACATAATCCCCGTCAGTGCATCCGGTTGCCTTGACGTCCAGTCCTGCATTCTGATACATACACAGACCGATAAAGTCCGTAAAGACCCCGTCTAATTCCCCTGCCTGAAGAGCTGCATCCCGGTCCTTTGCAGAAGAGAATACCTGCATATCCAACTGGACTCCGTACTTTTTGTCAAGCCCCTGTTCCGTGATGATGGTAAGGGGGACAATATCGGAAGAATACATGACTCCCAAATGAACGGTGGTATCGACGGGTGTCTTTGCCTTGCTGGCGCATCCGCCCAGGATAACCGCCGCTGTACAGCCAAGCAATGCCGCTAGAATACCCGTACGGCCTAATAAATAATGGTTCTTAACACTTTTTCCAGATTTTTTCATAAATTCTCCTTTGGTTAATCCGTTTGCTTTATTTCTTACTCTTCTTCTTTCCATCTGGGGTACCGTCGGTTTTCCACCCCCAGGCAATCAAGTACCCGGCCGGCCATAAAATCCGCCATGTCGTCAAGGCTTTTTGGCTTCTGGTAAAAGGCCGGCATAGCGGGAACAATAAAAGCTCCGCACTCTGCCAGTGTCAGCATATTTTTCAAATGAATCTGGGACAGGGGCGTTTCCCTGGGCATCAACACCAGAGGACGCCGCTGCTTTAACGCCACATCGGCAGCCCGGGTCATTAAATCCGGTGTAATTCCTGCCGCAATGTGGGCCAGCTTTGACATGGAGCATGGTGCGATAATCATACCATCTGTCAGATGGGAACCGCTGGCAGCCGCGGAAAACAGATCGTTGTTATCTTCCAGGATAATCTGACCTCTAAAACGTTTCTTAAAATCATCGATCCATTCTCCAGCTTCCCGTCCGGTTTCATAGGCCACCACCTTTTCCCCTGTTCCTGTAAAGATGAGCCGTACTCTGGCTCCGCCTTCCAGCAATGCTTCTACTGTCCGAAGGCCGTAAATGCTGCCGCTGGCTCCTGTAATTCCAACTACATATTGTTTCATAGACTGCTTCTTTCCCTTTCCATTGTATTATAAGTATACATCCAGAGATCCGAAGACCAGAAGCACGATACTGGTGATCTGGCTGATGCTGTAGGACGCGATATTGACATTTTCCAGATGATCCGGTGATACCAGCCGGTGCTGAATCACCATAAGGACCGCGATAATCCCCAGGCCGGTACCATAGAGCACACCAAACTGGGGATAGAGCAGTACTCCGGCAATACACAGGCAAAGCAGTGCAGTCACATGGAACAGGGTACTGATCCATAATCCGCCTCTCACGCCAAACTGCACCGGAATGGAATGGAGCCCGTTTGCCCTATCAAATTCATAATCCTGAGAGCCATAGATAATATCGAATCCCGCAGTCCAGAGGCAGTTGGCGGCACCAAAGAAAAGCGGTATCAGAGAAAACTTCCCCGTTACCGCCAGCCAGGCCCCTACGGGAGCGCAGGCGCATGTGATCCCCAGAACCAGATGGCATGTCCAGGTGAATCGTTTTGTGTAGGAGTAGATTGTCATCAGGAACAAGGCCAGAGGAGAGAGGAAGAGGCATAGCGGGTTTAAACGGGAGGCGCTGAACACCATAACCAGAAAGCAGGCTGCCACCAGAACCAGGGTTTCCTTTTTTCCAATCTGTCCTTTTGGAATCTGGCGGCTTGCTGTTCTGGGGTTTTTTTCGTCGATCCTGGCATCGACCACCCGGTTTAAGGCATTGGCGCCTGTTCTGGCGCTTAAAAAGGCAAGGGCAGCCCAGAATACGACGTTTGGATCCGGCCGGCCGCCGGAAACAGCAAGCAGGGCTACTGCGGCAAAGGCCAGGGAAAAGATGGTATGGCTGAACATGACCAGCTTCCCGTATTCATTTAATTTATTTACTATTTTTCCAATGATCGATCCCATAAGCACTCCATTTCGCTGATACCTTTTTTTTGATTTCATCCGTCATCACAATATCTTCCGGCCAGGGACGGGAAAGTCCCTCCTCCAGACGCTTTCTTGTGGCATCGAAAGCCGCCCGCCTGCCATCCGTAAACATATCTCTGGTGACGTCAATATTATTGAATACCCGCCACATGACTGTGGAATGATCCGACGGGTCTACATCCTCGTCCACAACTAAAATGAGAGAAGCCTTTTTTTCTTCCAGCAAGGCAAGGGCTTTTTCCCTTCCGCCCCAGGCCTGTTCCTTGCGGATAGGAACGATTTCCAGTGCTCCTTCGGTAAATGTTTCTTTCCCTTTGCTGGTAGCATCTATGCCAAGCCGTCCGCCATACAGAGGATAATCGGAAGAGTGATCCAAAGCATCTAATGGCCCTTTGCTGACCACAAAATCTTCCTCCGGATTGGCATAGTGCAGTACTTCATGCCAGACAGCTTTCGCATCACTTGGATCTATGGTTTCATCGACCGCCACGATCATCTTTGCAGTTCTCATCTGTCCCATGCCCCATATGGCGTTCATGACGGTTCTGGCAGCTCCCGGATAGGCTGACTTCACCGACACTACTGCGCAGTTATGGAAGACTCCTTCAAATGGCAAATGGATATCCTGCAGCTCGGGAATCGCTGTTTTTAACACAGGAAGGAAGATGCGTTCTGTAGCCTTTGCCATATAGCAGTCTTCCATAGGAGGTTTGCCCACTACTGTGGCAGGATAGACAGGATGTTTTTTACGGGTAACCGTTGTAACATGAAATTTAGGATACCAGTCAGCCAGGGAATAATATCCGGTATGATCTCCGAATGGTCCTTCCCAGACCAGCTCTTCCTGAGGATCTACATAGCCTTCCAGTACAAATTCCGCATCCTCCGGCACGTAGAGATCGTTGGTGATGCATTTCACCATTTTTACGGGCTTTTTTCTTAAGAATCCGGCCAGCATCATCTCATCCAGTTTCGGCGGAAGAGGTGCTGTGGAAGCATAAGTCACAGCCGGGTCGCATCCAAGTGCTACGGATACGGGCATGGGACAGCCTTTCTTCCGGTATGCTTCATAAATACCGGCACCATCCTTGTGTTTCTGCCAGTGCATGGCCGTTGTCTTGGAATCCAGCACCTGCATCCGGTACATGCCTATGTTTTGAAGCTTTGTATCCGGATATTTTGTAAAGACAAGGGGAAGTGTAAAGAAACGCCCTCCGTCAAGAGGCCAGCAATGCAGAACCGGCAGCTGTCCTAAGTCTGGATCTCGCTCAATAACCTCCTGGCAGCCGGGCCTTTTTATATGAAACCGGCTCCTGAGAGGAAAGCAGCATAACAGGCGCAGGAGCTTTGGTGTAAAAGAGAGCAGCTTTAGAAACGATGTATAATTCCCAAAATCCAGATAGGCTCCTATTTCCGCTGCGATATCGTCTAAGTTATCCGCACCAAGAGAAAGGGCCATCCGCTTATCGGTGCCAAAGGCGTTCATCAGCACCGGATAGGGAGAGCCCTCCACATGTTCAAACAAAAGCGCTTTGCCACTGTTACTTTCTGACTTGCAGACCCTGTCTGTGATCTCTGTTATTTCCAGGAAAGGGGATACATTCTCCGTCACCCGGATCAGTTCCCCTCTCTCTTCCAATTTATGAATAAAATCCTGTAGTCCTCGGTATGACATATGGCCTCCTAACGGTCATGGCTGCGGTACGCTTCGTAGCCGCTGCTGGTTTTGATGGTGCTATCCGGCAGAACCCACATCGCTTCTACACCCTTCATATCTTCAATCATAGCCAGTCCCTCTTCATAGGGCATATTAAATATGGCGGTAGACAGCGCATCTGCCCAGCCAGAGTCTCTGCAAACAACGGAAACTGCCCGGAAGTATGCTGCAGGTATCAGTGTCTCAGGGTCGATAATATGGTGGTATTTCACTCCATCTACAATGTAATACCTTTCGTAATCACCGCTGCTGACGAGAGATAAGCCGTCTAAATCCAAAGTATCAATGGACTTTTTATCACTGTCAAGATCCGGATTTTGGATATCCAGCTTCCAGGGATTTCCGTCTCCCCGGATACCTACGGCACGGATATTGCCTCCGACACTGAGAAGAACATGGTCAATCCCCCTGGCTTCCAGAGATCTTGCAGCCAGTTCCGTGGCGTAGCCTTTTGCAATGGCTCCCACGTCTAAACGCATATCAGGGTCCTCCAGATAAACGGTGGAGGCATCTTCATCTATGATGACCTTAGAAAAATCCGTATGTAGGGCTGCCTCTTTCAGTTTGTCCATAGGGGGAACCTGGGCGGCCTCCGGGTTATCTATGCCCTTTGTGCGATAGTCGTGCCAGATGGACAGAACACTTCCCATGGCTACATTTACTTTGCCGTCTGTTTTTTCATAGGCTTCTTCCGCCACCTTTAACATATCTATGATCTTCTGGTCGACTTTCACGGGACTTTTACCGGCGTTATCATTGATGGTCTTAATATTGTTTATACCGTCATAATCATTGTAAATATCATATAGCTTATGGTACGTCTCCAGCTCATCATGAACGTCCGTGGCAATCTGGGTAAATTCCTCTTTATTCTTTGCATATCCGACGATCTGGGTGACCGTATCGAAAAGTTTTAAGAACTCGGCGTGAAATCTTTGATCCTTTTTAGCTCCTATGGCGGCGGTATTAACCGCCGCCATAGTAAGCGCTGCCAGAGTTCCGGCAATTATTAAAAATTTTACTGCTTTTTTATTTTGCATTAGCTTCTGCCTTGGAGATACCTGCCTGGAAGTCACCGATACCAACGGTTACACTGGCTTTTAAATCGGCATCAGTAGGAGCACCTTCTTTTTCATCAATTGCAAGACCTGTGATCTCGCTGGCTGTTTTGCCAGTTGCATAAGCTGCGAAACTAGCTGCCTGCTCATTCCATTCTTTACCGATTGCGGAAGCTTTTTTCATGCCATAGGCTTCACCTAACTGATTTTTGGTCTTGAAATCAGCAGCTTTTAAATCGCTGGTGATTTTACCGGCAGCGTCGAAGTTTACATTGACCTGAGAAGCGTCAATCACACAGCTTGTAATCTTGCTGTCTGCGCCAAAGCTTGCAATTGTGTAGGTTGAATATGCCTGAGCCACACCGTCAGCATCTGCAGCTGCATCTTTGGACTTGCTGATGCCTGTTACGATACCATAACCCAGCTTGTCGCCTGTCTGAGCGCCTGCGCTCTTAGCATTTGCAACAGCCTGCTCAACAACATTGATAAAGTCTCCGATATGAACAGTAATGGTAGCCTTTAAGTCTGCATCATCTGCAACACCATCAGCAGAAACGGCAATTCCTTTTACTTCATCGGCAGTTTTTCCGATTACATACTTAGCAAAGCCATCAGCCTGCTCGTTCCACTCTTTGCCGATACCGGAAGCTTTTTTCATACCATATTTTTCTCCCAGCTCATTCTTGGATTCCACAACGGTACCAAGATCTGTAAGAAGTTTTCCTTCTTTGGAGAAATTCACTTTGGTCTGAACGGAATCAATTTTACAGTCTACAATCTTACCGCTGCCATCTACTAATACGGCTGCGAACATGGTATCTACTTCAGCAAGACCATCTTTTTCGCCGGCATCTGTGGATTTGCCGATGGAAGAAATTGCTGCATAACCGGTAGAGAGCGCGCCGCCTGCTGCTTCAGTCTTTGCAGCTTCTGTGGTGGTCTCAGCCTGTGTGGTAGGTGCTTCCGTTGTTGCAGCCTCTGTCGGTGCTGCAGTAGTTGGTGCCTGTTTTAAATTGGATGAACACCCTGCCAGGATAGTTGCTGCCGCCATAAGACCGCAGCCTAAAGCTAAAACACGTTTTTTCATAGTTAAAACTCCTCCTTATGTTGCTTTATATTATTTTTTAATACCATAATAAGATTTATCCACCACGGTCATGATCCTGGCCATCTTGGCCTCGGATAAATTAAGAGATCCGATGGTGCTCACTGCTTTTGTATAGTATCTGCCAGCCATTGCTTTTGTATAAGCGGTTCCGCCGGCTTCCAAAACTCTGTCATAGAGTTCCTTCGCGGAAACAAGGCCGTTTTTAACTTGATTTAAAAAGTTCTCATCCTGTTTCATGGCATGAATGAGAGGCAGGGTGACGACTCCTTCTTCATAATCGGACCGGACGTTTTTCTTAGCATCACTTTCGTCCATCTCATAATCAATGCAGTCATCCATGAGCTGAAAAATCATGCCGATATCGTTGCCGGCCTTCCGGTACATGCGGAGTTTTCTCTGATCCGTTGTGGACAGCATAGCACCGCCGTGAAAGGATGCTTCAAAAAGCGCCGCCGTTTTTCCTTTGATGATGCTTAGATAGCGGTAAACGGATAGATCCAGGTTCCCATTGTTGATTTCCTGGCGTAATTCTCCCATGCAGATCCTGCATAGATAATTGGACATATCCAGGGCTTCGTATTCTTTTCTTTTAGGAATGGAAACCGCCAGTTTAAGTGCCAGGGATAAGAGGTAATCTCCGCAAATGACCGCCGCTTTTTTGCCAAATCTTTTTTGAAGCGTGTCGATCCCCCGCCTTGTATCAGCGTCATCGATTACATCATCATGGACCAGGGTGGCCAAATGCAGCAGTTCCACTGCAGAAGCCAGAGTGATGGCATCTGCCGGAACTTTATCCTCTTCATCCATGGAACAGGCCATCAGGCCATAAGCACGGATGAACTTACCTGTGGACTTTGCCAGATGGGCCGTATAAGTCCTGATAACAGGAGGCGCTGAAGATAAATGCTTTTCCACAGCCGATGCCATTAACTGGAAAGCCTCTTCAAAACCATAACGCAGGCTGTCTGCATCCTCCAACAATTCTCTATTAGTCATTGTATAAATACCACTTCCTTATAAAGGGAAGTTTTCTCCATTTTTTCTTAAGCCATGGCATGAAATAATAATCAAGACCAAGGGTTCTGCCGCCGCCGACTAATACTGCGATACCGGCGAAAATCATCCAGAACGTGTTTAAGTAAAGACCAGTCGTGCACACGAACATGAACTGAAGCACCAGAGAGGCTGCTGAGGAAAGGAAGTTGAATAATCCTGCCATTAATGCAAGGCCGATCACGATCTCTGCGATCACGATACCGCGCTGCATAAACAGCTGAAGTCCGCCGTTAGGCAGGATCACAGTATTCACAAACCAGTTCATAGGAGCAAAATCCAGTTTAAAGGCATAATCTGACAGAGTCGAATGGGAGATGCCTTTGGAACTGACAAGAGTAGCGTCGATTAATCCTAAAATATGATAGGAGAAAACTGCTACACCACTGGAAACAGCATCTGCAGCACCAGTAGCAGCACCAGTGGCACTGGCTACCGCATCTGCAGCAGCAGTCGTTGCACTGGAGACAGCATCAGCCGAAGGAGCAGCTCCTCCGATTCCACTGATTCCGTAGGGAGCCAGAATGTTATTGAAGAATTGATTGGCTCCTCCAAAGAATCCGCTCAGCATAGGCTGACCCATCCAGCCTTCAACAATCTTCATAACACCTTCAAATACCCATACGGCACCCAGCCATACGCGCAGCGGCATCAGCAGGAAGCTTGGGGTTCTATTGGAGAAATGGCCTCCCAGGAAGCTTCTGCGGTTGCGCACGGTAAAGAATTCGTGGCACACATAGCTCCAGACCTTATTCCAACCCAATACCTGAATAAAATATATAACATTGATAAAATGTTTGGAAAGCATGGCAAAGAAGGAACACAGGTTAAACATGAGGTTGGGAAGTCCTACCCGTGCCACTCCATAGCGGCCTCCTACAGAAACCATAACGCCATGGAAGGACGGTTTATACTCCTCCATCGCTCCTGTACCAGCAATGGCACAAACAAGATTATGGGCGGCCGTATGAGCGCTCTGCTCACAGTTTTCTACCATCTGGGGAACAGGTGCATTTTCTCCCTGGGGTACAAACATCATGTTGTCACCGACTACGTAAACTTCTTCGTGGTCTTTGGCTCTTAAGAAAGAATCTACCTGGATTCTTCCGCGCCCTACGGATTCAAGCGTCTTGGCCGCTTCTCCTGTAATATCTGTGCTCTCAATACCGGCGGTCCAGATGGTTGTACCGGATGGATAACGGTTTTTCCTGCCATCCTGATTCAGTTCGATGAAATCCTCGCCAATGGCGGTCACGCCGGTTTCCATCATTACTTTTACGCCCATCTTTGTCAGGCGCTTTTCTACCTTGCCGGACAGCTTCTCCGGAAGAATGGGCACTGCCCGCTTTAAAACATCTACGTTATACATGGAGACGAGAGACGGTTCTATTTCATACTCATCACATAAGAAGGGCACATATTCTGCCAGTTCTCCAGCCATTTCCACACCGGTAAAACCTGCTCCTACGACGTAGAACGTCAAAAGGCGGCGTTTTTCCGCCTCGTCCGGTTCACAGGCAGCTTTGCGGAATACATGGTGAATCCGTTCTTTTAATAAAACAGCATCTTCATAAGACCAAAGCTTATAAGAATTCTTCTCTGCACCTTCCACACCGAAATAGGTGGGTTTAGAGCCTGCGGCCAGGATCAGATAGTCATAATCGTATTCGCCCTGGTTTCCCGTCAATTTCTTCTCTTCAATGGAAATCTGACTGATGGTGTCAGTAATGATTTCCCCATTCCTTCCGGCAAATACTTTTTTCAGGCTGATGCGGATACTGTCTTCCTCTACCCTTCCAGCGGCCACTTCATGAAGTTCTGTTAGCATGGTATGGAACGGATGCCTGTCTATGATGGAAATGCTTACCTCGTCCTCCATCTTCATCTTGCGGAATTTTTTTTCCAATTTTTTGGCAGTTAAAATACCGGCATAACCGGCACCTAACACAACTATTCTTTTCAAGTCTTCCCCTCCTTGTATGATAGCAGCACGCAAAATGCCACTTTGACATTATTATAACATAAAGGAATGATTTTTACCATAATTTTATCTCAAATCGATTACTTTTTCCACTTTTTGTAACTTATTACATATATAGAGAATTGCCTGTCAAAAGGAACCGGTCATTGGTTTTATTATATCCATGAGCTGAGGGAATCGGGCAGGCAATGCAAGGTGTTCTATAATGATTTTGGACTAATTATTATTTTATAAACAAGACAGTTATGATATAATAAAATCTTAGGATATTTACATTTAAGAGAAATATGAGGTAACAGATGAAAATTGTAAAAAAATTAACAGTAATACAAAAGAGAGAGCTGATCCTGATTGCCGCCATTCTGGTGATATCAGGACTGCTATCCGGAATATTTTATGTCAAAAACAGAAAGCCGGCGGAACAGGTGGTGGTCACTGTAGACGGTGAGACCGTGGCAACCCTGGATCTTCATAAAGATGCTGACATGGTTATTGATGGGTATGGCGGCACGGATCATCTGATCATTAAAGACGGCTATGCCAGCATTACGGAAGCTTCCTGCCCTGATAAGGTATGTGTCCGCACGGGCAAGATCCACAGAAGCGGGGAACTGATTGTATGCCTGCCTAATCGGGTGGTAGTCACAATCGAAGGGGAAGAATAAGGAATCGCCGAATATATCTCCTGTTTCTGGAGAATCATATCCAATATCGGAATAAAATGTACCGTTATGTAAAAATATTTACAGGTTTTAGGGGTTAATTGATCCTGGGGATCAGGGAAGGAGCTGATATGGGCGTGGTTCAGACGATGGTTCGCATAAGTGAGATTGAATTAAAAGGATTTAAGAATACCCAGTACGGCAGAATTATAATGCCGTCTGCAGGGAATAAGGATCATT
This sequence comes from Hungatella sp. UBA3048, assembly GCA_002367105.1. Taxonomy (GTDB): domain Bacteria; phylum Bacillota; class Clostridia; order Lachnospirales; family Lachnospiraceae; genus Lacrimispora. The sequence goes on along the minus strand of DFCS01000051.1, from coordinate 276,572 downwards.
TCTCAAAAACAGCGGACATTCTCGGCATTTATGGACAGAATGGTTCGGGGAAAACAGCGGTTATTGAAGCAATGGAGTTCGTTCAGACTTTGCTTATGGGGCGGCCCCTGTCCAGGGAAGTGGTTCATTATATTTCTAAAGACATGGAAACCTGTACAATTACCGTTAAGTTTATAATCCGGACAGACAGTAAAAAAAACATGGCTGAATATTCTGTCCAGTTAAAAAGTATTTCCAAAAGCGAGTTTGAGATAGCACACGAAGCCCTCTGTTCCGCTGCCTGGACCGGAGAAAAGTTTGAAAGCAAAAAAACCTTAATTGATTACGGACTGCATTCAGATGGGCCAACATTTACGCCGAAATACCGGCTGGAAGATTTAATACGGGAAAATGATGAAAATAAAGTAAATTTAAGCGTTGCAAAAAAAATTGCCCGGAAGGATCTGGTTTCTTTTATCTTCGGCCCGGAAGGCAGGGGGGTATTTTTATCCGCTTCTGAAGGTGCATCTGAGGATTACGCTTATATCATCCAATCACTTTATCAATACGCAGGCATGAACCTGTTCGTAATTTCCAATGCCCGTGCAGGAGCGATCAGTATGGATTTTATGATCCCGTTTGCGTTCCGGCTTGACCTCGGTGAGAGGATCGCAAAGGGTGATTTGCTTATAAGGCTTGATGAACCGTCAGTTATCAGTAAAGAACATTTTGAAATGGCCAGGAAGATCCTTCATGAGATGAATGTGGTTCTTGACGCCATGATTCCCGGCCTCTCCATCGGAATTTATGACTTTGGTGAGCAGCTTCTTGAACGGGGGGAAGAAGGACACAGGGTCGAATTAATTTCAAAACGCGGAGAAATTACAATTCCCCTGAAATATGAGTCGGAAGGGATCATTAAGATCATTTCCGTTCTAAATGCCCTCATGTGCGTTTATAACAATGCCTCCATGTGTTTGATTATTGATGAACTGGATGCAGGCGTATATGAATATCTTTTAGGGGAACTGCTTTCTGTCTTTGAAAAGGGGGCAAAGGGGCAGCTGATTTTCACATCACATAATCTGCGGGCATTGGAAATGATCAATAAAAGCAGCATTGTATTTTCTACCACGAATCCTTCCAACCGGTACATCCGTCTGCAGAACATAAAGAGCAATCATAATTTGCGGGATATGTATCTGCGGAGTATCGTATTGGGCGGTCAAAAAGAAGCTATTTATGAAGAGACAGACAGTGTGGAAATTGGCCGTGCATTCAGGCGTGCCGGAAAGGCGGTTAGGGATGGCGGCCAAGACTAAGAAAGTAATCCTGTTTATCGTAGAAGGACCCACTGACGAGGAGACATTAAGTCCGGTTCTTAAAAAAGCATTTCAGAGAGAAGATGTCCGTTTCCATGTGGTTCACGGCGATATGACAAGCAACTGGTCGGTATCAGGCAACAATGCCGTTAAAACGGTTTATGAGCATATAGAGGTGGAAAGAAAGCGGTATGGCTTTGATAAAAAAGACATTCTTAAGGTGATTCATCTTGTTGACATTGACGGGGCGTTTATTCCGGCGGACAAGGTCATACAAAGCACAACGGGGACGATCCGTTATTTTGATGACCGGATCGAAACGGCAGACCCTGAGGGGGTCATCGACCGGAATTCCAGAAAGTCCCAGGTTCTGTACCGGCTTTGTACGGCTGACGCAGTCGGTAAAATTCCGTATTCTGTTTTTTATTTTTCCCGGAATCTTGAGCATGTGCTTCATAACAATAATGGGAATCTGACTGACGATGAAAAGATTAATTATGCAGATGCTTTTGCAGATAAGTATGGTTCCGATCAGAAAGGATTTCAGGCATTTATTTCATCGGATGACTTTGCAGTGCCGGGGGATTTTCGCGAGACATGGAACTTTATTATGCAGGGCCTCAATTCATTACACAGGCACTGTAATCTTCATCTGCTTCTGAATGAAAGTTAACAGGAACTTTTGTATTTGGTATCGTAATTCCGGAAAAATTGAACCGGTTCCTGACAACGTATTTTTGATTGCATCCTGCATAAAGTATTTATTTGAAAAACCGGAATGATGGGTAAGGAAAGGGAATAACATAGAATAAACATATTATGCAGAGCGAGATCATGGGATACTATATAACCGTTGAAAAGAATGTTAACATTTACGTAGAGGATCTTAATCCGGATTGCGAAAATACCATTTTATTTCTTCATGGCTGGCCGGGAAGCCATAAGCTTTTTGAGTACCAGTTTGATGTGCTCCCTGCCATGGGGTTCCGCTGTATCGGCATTGATACAAGAGGATTCGGGGATTCTGACAAGCCGTTTTGTGGGTACGATTATGACCGGCTGGCCGATGATGTCAGAGCGGTCATTGATGTACTGAATCTTAGGAATATTACCCTGGCAGGGCATTCCACCGGAGGGGCGATTGCCATAAGGTACATGGCAAGGCACAGGGGTTTTGGGGTAGCAAAACTTGCTTTATTCGATGCCGCAGCGCCAAGCCTTGTGAAACGGCCGAACTTCCCTTATGGACTTGATAAAGACGTAGTAACTCAAATCATAAACGGAACCTACGCCGACCGTCCCAACATGTTAAATAATTTTGGAGATATATTTTTCTTCCAGCATATTACTTATCCGTTCTCCCAGTGGTTTTTCCAGCTTGGTCTGCAGGCAGCCGGATGGGCGACGGCAGCCATTGCAAATACCTGGCTTGAAGAGGTATTATTTTCGGATCTGGAGGCAATTGATGTTCCAACTCTGATCATTCATGGGATCCATGATCAGGTCGTACCATATGTTCTGGGTGAGATCCAGCATCAAAGCATTAAGAACTCCAGGCTGGAATCCTTTGAATTCAGCGGTCATGCGACCTTCTATGACCAAAAGGACGAATTCAATAAGGTTCTGGCCGAATTCGCAAGCGGGGATTGTTAGAAAAAGGGTAGACAGTCTTATTGTTAAGGACATAAAAAGGGGCGTTGATTTTAATCGATCAACGCCCTTTTTATAGCATTCCGGATTTCTGTTTTAATTAATACTTTTCAAAGGACGACTCCGTCCCGGCTTCATATTCGTACGCTTTTGTGCTTTTTATCTCTGTCTTTTGTTCAGTGTCCAATTGGAATTTGTCTACTTCTTCCCGCAATGTATTGGCCTGGGCGCTCATTTCCTCACTGGAGGCCGAATTTTCCTCAGCGGTTGCTGCATTTGCCTGCATAACTGCCGATACCTGCTCCAGCCCTATGCGGATTTCATCAATGGAAGAGGCCTGCTCAGAAGCCGATTGGTTGATCTTATTGACGATATCATTGATAAAGCCGGTGGTTTTATCAATATCATCCAGAATCTGGGCGGTTTTCTCAGTGATTTCAGTGCCTTCCTGTACCGCGTTAACGGAATTCTGTATCAGCTCTGCTGTCTGCTTTGCGGCCTCCCCAGATTTGGCGGCAAGGTTACGGACCTCATCAGCTACTACGGAGAAGCCCTTTCCTGCAGTTCCTGCCCGTGCGGCTTCAATGGCTGCATTGAGGGAGAGGATATTGGTCTGGAACGCAATGTCCTCAATAACCTTTGTTATATTGGTTATCTGATCGGAGAAGATGGCGATATTGTCCATTGCTTTTGTAAGCTGCTTCATATGAGCACCGCCGTTTTTAACGTTATGGCTGGTTTGAACCACATATTCAGTTGCTTTCATAACATTTTTTGAATTTTCTGCAGCCTGTTCCGTGATGCTTGCAATGGAGGAGGAGAGTTCCTCTACGGAGGCGGCCTGTTCTGTGGAACCGGCTGCAAGCTGCTGTGCTCCTGCCGATACCTGTTCTGTTCCCGCATTTACCTGCTGTGCGGCAACATCAATCATAATGAGGGTACGATTTAAAGAGGAAACGGTTTTAATAATTGCTTTTTTAATGGCTTCAAAGTCCCCCACATAGTCTAAATCCATGGAAAAACGCATATCTCCCTGAGACAGAAGGTTTAGCTTTTCCGTAATATCACGGATATAGGAGGTTATGGAAGCATTTGTATTTCTGATGTTTTCAGCCAAGCTTCCCAGCTCATCTTTGCTCACATATGTAATCTGGGCCTGTAAATTTCCCTTTGATATTTCCTTGTAAACCAGTTCAATTTCTTTCACTGGATCCAAAATAGATTTTCTGATGATCATGGTAATAATAAGGGTAAACAGCAGGGAAATCAACAGAGACAAGGCAAGGGAGAACCAGGCTGCTTTCATGATGTTCTGTGCTTCCTGCTTCTGGGAAACAGCAAACTGCAGCTGGATTGTTGAAAAACCTGACAGGATTTCTCCGGCCTGATCAATGGCAGGTGAATAATTGTTTTTATAAGACTCGTAGGCCTTGCTGCTGTTTCCTTTGGAGGAAGCTTTTAGCAGCCCTGTAATCTCTTCTCTGGCGGACTTGGTCTTTGATAATAAATCTCTTAACTGTGCGATATCGTTATCTCTTGCACTGGAAGTCTGGTTGCCTGCAAATGCCTCCAATGCGCTGGAAACGCTTTCTTCCTGTTCCTGGGCCTTGGCAAGACTATCCTGTACGAACTGGATATTATCGTCAAGAATTGCCTGAAGAAGGTATTTTTGTGCCGAGGCCAGCCCGGATCTCATGGTCCATGTGCTGTTGGAGTTTGGTACGGTATAGCGGTAATAGCGTTCCACCTGGAATCCAAGATTTTTTGTGTTCCATGCGGATATTGAATTGGATGCTATAATGATCAGCAGTATTATGCCAAAACCTAGAATCAGTTTTTTGCCGATAGATAAGTTTTTAATCAGAGAGCCGGCTTCCTTGCCGGATTCATCCGCATTTGTATTCAGTTTTTTCATCTTATTATTGTTCCTTTCTGACTTTCCAACCAGAATGTATATATGGATTGGAAATTGCGCCATGTGTCTTAATATATATCGGAACGATAAAGCGAATCATAAGAATTCATTTGTTTTTTTTATCAGTACAGACTACTTTCACGATCTTAAAAGAAGGAGTATTTCTAAAGGAAAGGGACAGAAGAAAAGAAAGCCTCCGGCTTTTGTGCCGAAGGCTTTTTGAACATTATTTTGTGGATGAATTATAGTTTGCTATGGCTGCATTTACTTTCTCAGCCAGGAAACTTACCGCCTGCTCCGGAGTATAGGTGCCGTCATAGGTTTTCTCCATCGCTTCGTTAAAGATCTTTCTGGACTCGGTTGCGACTCCGGATAATACACCTGCGGTGTATCCATTGACAGGGGTAGCCTTTAACTGGTTGATGGCAGTGGTAAAATTGGGATTCTGAGCAATGAAATCCTTCATGGCAGGAGTTTCATAAGCCTCCGGGTTAACTGCGAAGTATCCGGTGGACATACTCCAGGTGGCCTGGGAATCCGGTGTGGTGGTAAATTCGATGAACTTCCAGGCGGCATTCTTTTTCGCCTCATCCTTATTGTCCATCATCCACAGGGATGCGCCTCCAATGATGACCCCGCCATCGGCAGCAGCTGCATCGATTTTTGGAAGAAATCCGGTACCGATCTCAAAATCGCTGCTGGCCGTAGCATTTTTAAGAATTGCCGTGGATTCAATGATCATGGCTGTCTGGCCTGAGAAGAATGCGGTCTGGGTATCCGCGGTGGTGCTGCCGTAGTTATCCGCATAACCGGAATCCATGAGCTTTTTCCAGGTTTCAAAAATCTTAAGTCCAGCTCCGTTGTTTGAGAAATCCACTTCGGTTGCCGGGGCTTTCCGTCCGTTTTCATTATTTGCATAAAATTTTCCTTGGCCGGCGATCTGCTGTTCAAAGAACCAGCCGTAAATGGCCTGGGCATAGCCCACAGGAGCTGCTTTGCTTTCCACGATTTTTTTGGAGAATTCCAATACCTCGTCAAATGTTTTGGGCGGGGTGTCGGGATCCAGGCCGGCAGCCTTAAATACGTCCTTGTTGTAATACAGCATTGGTGTGGAAACATTAAATGGCATGGACATCTGCTTTCCGTTTACCGTATAGTAGCTGGTGATGATATTCATAACTGTAGAAGGATCAAAGTTTGTGGAGGCAAACATATCCTGTACCGGAATGGCATGACCGCTGTCTGTCATAAATTTTGTACCGATGTCGTACATCTGGCATACGTCCGGCATGCTGCCGCTCTGCATGGCTGCTTTCAGCTTGGTGATCAGGTCATCATAATTTCCCTGATATTCGCTTTTTACTTCAATTTCATTCTGGGATTCATTAAAGGCTTTAACAAGAGCTTCGGTTGCTTCTCCGTTTACCCCTCCCATAGCATGCCATAGGGTTATGACTGTTTTGCCCCCCTCAGCCGGAGCTTTTGCGTCAGCTGCCGCTTTTGTGGTAGCGGCTTCCGTGGAGCCTGCCGCTGTGGTTCCCCCGGAAGTAGCACTTCCACCGCATGCAGCAAGAGTCATGGACATGACAGCGGCCATAATCGCCGCAAGCCACCTTTTTCTTCTTTTCATAGATATCCTCCTTTAAATGATATAGTTTTATCTCTACACAGTGCCCTTTGGGCATGCATGAAATACTTACCCTTTTACGGAACCTGAGGTGAGGCCGGAAATCAGCTGCTTCTGTCCCAGTATGAATGCCAGGATCGAAGGGACGAGGATGATCATGGATCCGGCCATGACCGGACGGAAGTCTGTGGATTCCGCACCCTGAAGCATTCCAAGACCGATCTGGACAGTTCGCATGTTCACCGAATCTGTAACAAGAAGCGGCCATAAATAGTGGTTCCAGCTTTGAAGGAATGTGTAGATCCCCAAAGCGCCCATGGATGGCTTTACTAGGGGAAGGGCAATGAAACAGAAGAAACGGAAGTTCCCGCATCCGTCAATATCCGCTGCCTCCTTTATCTCCATTGGAAGCTGCAGGAATGCCTGTCTCATGTTAAATACTGCAAATGCAGATGCCACGTTTGGAAGGATAAGGGCCGTATAGCTGTTCTTAAGCCCCAGATCACAGATGATTAAATAGTTTGCAATGATGATTGCCTGGCTTGGAATCATCATGGTTGCCAGCATCAATAAAAACAGGGCATTCCGACCCCGGAATTTCATCATGGAAAATGCATAGGCTGCCAAAGCTCCGGTAACGATCTGTCCAAAGGTAACGGTACAGGATACGATCAGGGAATTCTTGATGAAGGTAAAAAACGGGGCCAGCTGCAGGGCTTTTATGTAATTGTCCGGAATCAGCTGTTTTGGCCAGAAGCCCCCGGAAAACACTTCCTTCATGGTCATCATGCTGACGTTAAAACAGTAAACCACCGGTGAGATAATGATGACTGCAAAAAGGATATTTAAGGCATAAAGTAAATATTTAACCAGTTTGTTTTTCATCAATACGTCACCTTCTTTTCCAGTCTGAATTGAATCAATGTCAAAACCATCAGGATTATAAACAGGACGATAGATTCCGCACAAGCCATGCCGAACCGGCTGTTCATAAATGCCTCCTGATAAATCTGGTACACAATGACATTGGTGCTTCCGGAAGGCCCTCCCTGAGTCATCAGCTTGACCTGAGCATAAGCCTGAAGGGCGTTGATAACGTTAATGATCAAAAGGAAAAACAGGGTAGGGGATATGCATGGGATGGTAATATGTCTGTGCTTGGCAAAAAATCCGGCTCCTTCAATTGCCGCACACTCATACAGATCCACAGGAACACTTTGTAAGGCAGCGGTCAGGAATATAAAATTTAATCCGACGTTCATCCATACAGTAACAAGGGTTACCGCACTTAAGGCGTATTTGGGATCCGTCAGCCATCCGATGTGGGTTCCCAGGACCTTGTTGATGATGCCGAGGCTGCTGTGAAAGATGAACATGAAGACAACGGAAGCCGCGGCTGCGGAAATGGCCATAGGAAGGGCATAAACAGTCCGGAACAGATTTTTCCCCTTAATATCTTCATTGCTGATGATGGCCAGGATAAATCCGATTACAATGGAGCAGGCCACAGTCATCACTGCATATTGGAAGGATACCAGAAGGCTGTTTTGAAAGGCCTGGGAGGTGAAGATCGTAAGATAATTCCCAAGGCCGACAAAGGAGGAGACTGCCCCAAGGGGAGTCGTCATGGCAAAACTAAGCCAAATGGTTTTGAGGAACGGCCAGAACAGGAAGGCCGAGAAGAAAAACATGGCGGGCAGCAAATACAGATAAGGCTCGATTGCCCGGAAAAACTGCTTCTTTTTCATGAAAAAATTATCCTCCTTTTCCTAAAAAGAAAAAAAGAACCAGAATTACTTTTCGCCTTAGAGATAATGGCGGTAATGTAACGTCTGATTTCTCTTGCTCTCTAGCAAATGTTTCATTGACGTTAGTTTATCATATAAATTGTTATAATGCAACACATATTTGCCTTAAATAACTATAAAATTGGTAATATTTTGATACTTTATTAACGAACATGCAAAAATAATAATTAATTTAAATAAAAATATCAAGTAATAAAGACATAAAAATATACTTAGTATACAATGAAGGGCCTTGGCTGATTTGCTTTCGCAAAAATTGGTTGGATTATCCAGATGCTGATCCGGTCACCTGCCGTTGGAAATAGCCGCAAAACCTTACGAAACCCGAATGACTATTCACAAACGCCTGGGAATGAGGTATAATAAGCCTATTGCACCGCAAACAGAAATGATATAGAAAGATGGGGATTGTTTATGAAGGGTAAGAAAATTTTGTCTCTGGTGCTTGCTGTGTCAATGGCAACAGGGCTTAGCTGCATGACTTCCATGGCAGCAACCAGAAAGAAAATCACAACAGTAAACTTAAACGTGACAGCGGATATTGTGCCGGGAGGCTCTGTTTTTGAACAGCAGGCTGAGATAACGACAAAAAACAGTAAGATTGATGTGGGAGAATGCGAATTTACTAACAGCGGATTTCAGTGGTCTGAGCAGGATATACCAAGGCTGGAAGTAAAGCTGTACGCGCAGGAAGGCTATTATTTTTCCGTGGCAGAATCCGGCTTCACAATTGATGGAGGAACCTACATAAAGCAGGCGAGGGAAGATTTCAGCCAGACCCTGACGGTGACCATAGATCTTCCCAAGGTCGGTGAGTTCACCCAGTCCATAGAAAGCGCAGCATGGGGGTCTAAAACTATGGCTGTGTGGAGTCCTGCCGCAGGGGCGGGAAGTTATGAAGTAAAGGTATTCCGTGACGGAAAGAACACGGGAGGGGTAAAAACCACCGTGGGAACGAGTCTGGATCTCGGTCTGTTAATGGGAAAGACCGGAAGCTACACGTTTAAGGTGCGTCCGGTCAATAAACAGAATACCGAGAATAAAGGTGACTGGGTGGAGTCTCCTGTCAATTATGTTGATGGAGCGGCAGCGGAGCAAAACCGTACATCCTCCCAAAGCAGCGGCGGCTGGAAACAGGACGGATCCGGCTGGTGGTATGCGAATCCCGACGGAAATTATCCGGCCGGCACCTGGCAGAACATCGATGGACAGTGGTATTTCTTCAATGAGAAAGGCTATATGGCCACTGGCTGGGTTGCATGGAATGGGAAACAGTATTACTGTGATCTCACAGGAGGGCAGATGTTCGTAAACACCATTACACCTGATGGGGCTCATGTTGGAGCCGACGGAGCGAAACTTCCTTAGAATAAAAATATGGCGGGCTGCTTTTAGCGGTCCGCTTTTTGACTGCCCGGAGACGGACCATTTGAAAAATACTTGTAGGATTAAAGATTCTATCATATAATAACATGGCGGAGGCAGACAGAAATGACAGTGAAAAAGACAGGAAAATTTTATAAGCGGGTATTGATAGCGGCGGCAATCCTCCTGACCCTTTGTATGGCAGGATGCAGCCCAACTGCAAGCTCTTCCCCATTACCCCAGAGAGAAATGGGAAATGAGGCGGGGACAGATCTAAGGGTTCATTTTATTGATGTGGGCCAGGGAGACAGCACCTTAGTAGAAAAAGACGGTCATTATATGCTGATAGACGCAGGGGAACGGGACCAGGGCGAGACAGTCGCTTCTTATCTGGAGAAACAGGGTGTGAAGAAACTGGATTACGTAATCGGAACCCACCCCCATTCAGACCATATCGGCGGGTTGGAGACGATCGTACGGAAATTTGATGTTCAAAAGGTCTTTTTACCGCAGAAAGAACATACCACAAAGGTTTATGAACGCCTGCTCGATGCCATAGCGGATAAAAATTTAAAAATAACCCTACCAAAGCCAGGGGAAAGCTACTCCTTAGGAGATGCATCTTTTCAGATCATCGCTCCCAACAGGGACTATGGGGATAATTTAAATAACTGGTCCATAGGCCTTCGTCTGGTTTATGGAAAGAACAGCTTTGTTTTATGCGGAGATGCAGAAAAAGACGGGGAAAAGGATATGATAGCAAACGGCCTTCCGTTAAAGGCCGATGTGCTGAAGCTTTCCCATCATGGTAGCACCACCTCATCATCGGAAGGCTTTATGGATCTGGTTGATCCTGAATATGGAGTGATTTCCTGTGGAAAAAATAATGATTATGGCCATCCTCACAAGGAAATCCTGGATATGTTAAAAAAGCGGAACATTAAGGTTTTGCGGACAGACCAGCTTGGAACCATAGTGGCGGTGAGCGACGGAACAAAAGTAACCTTCCCTGGAAACGCGGAAGGTACCGATGGAGACAGGACACAAAGCACGTCAGCAGACCAGGATTATGTAATAAATACCAATACCAAAAAATTTCACCGGCCGGACTGCAAGTCAGCAGCTTCCATGAAGGAAGAGAACCGGAAAACCTATCATGGCTCCAGAGAGAATTTGATACAGATGGGATATGAGCCGTGCCAAAGCTGCAACCCTTAGCCTGGCACAGAAAGGGAAGGGAAAAGGTTATGAAGTATACCATTGACAGAATCGGGGAAACGGTAATTGTCTGTGAGGATGAGAACGGAGACATGTTAAAGGTTAAAGCCTCTGAACTGCCGGAAGGTGTAAGAGAGGGAGATATCCTTACAGAGACTGAAGGGACGTGGACACTTGAGAAAGAAGAGACGGAGAGGCGCAGGCAGAGGATTCGTGAAAAGCTGAGAGGGCTGACTGAATAAAGGATTAAAGAGAGCAAACTATGAAGAATTATATTGTACTGGATCTGGAATGGAACCAGAGCGCCGGAGGGAAGGAGGAGACGGTAGAACACCTTCCCTTTGAAATCATAGAGATCGGGGCAGTAAAGCTTAATGAGGCCCTGGAAGAAGTGGGGGAATTTAAGCGGCTTATAAGGCCTCGGATTTATCCCGAGCTTCATGAAAAGATATTAGAAGTGACCCACATGGATCAAAAGACTCTGATGGAAGAGGGCTGTAACTTTGAGGAAGCTGTAAAGGAGTTTCTCATGTGGTGCGGAGAGGAAGCCGTATTTTGTACCTGGGGCTCCATGGATTTAACGGAGCTGCAGCGGAACATTGCTTTTTATGGAATAACAAACCCCTTTCCAAAGCCCTTTCTCTACTATGATGTGCAGAAACTCTACAGCCTGCTTTATGGGGACGGCAAGGATAGGCAATCCCTTGATATTGCAGTGTTAGAGCTGCAGATCATGGAAGAGCGGCCTTTTCACCGGGCCCTTGACGATGCCCATTATACCGGGCGCGTTATGCATCAAATGGATTTTGATAAAGTCCTGGAATACTTGTCTACGGATTATTACCGCTTGCCGGTAAATAAAGAGGAAGAGGTATATCTGGTGTTTCCCGGGTATTCCAAATACATTTCAAGGCCCTTTGAGACGAAGCAGGATGCCATTGAGGATAAAACCGTTACCGATTTGATCTGCTGCAAGTGCAACCGGATGCTTAGGAAAAAGATCAGATGGTTTTCCGTGAACCAGAAGTTTTACACGGCTCTTGGTTTATGTCCTGAGCATGGAAATGTAAAAGGCAAGATCCGCATGAGGCGGAGCGATGACGGTCACATCTACGTGGTTAAGACCATGAGGCTGGTGGGAGAGGAAGACGTCCGGGAGATTTACGAAAAAAAGGAAGAAACCAAAAAGAAACGGGTGCAAAAGACGAAGACCAGAAAGCAGAATAAAAAGAAGGGGGAATCCCCCCTTTCCTAAATTTCGCTTTCCTTCATTCGGTATCCAACCCCGATTTCCGTAAAAATATATTTTGGTTCTGCCGGATTATTTTCTATTTTTCTGCGGATATGCGCCATATTGACGCGGAGAATCTGATTGTTGCTGTCTGCGTAAGGTCCCCAGATATGACTTATAATATAGTCATAAGTCAGGACCTTGCCGGAGTTTTCCGCAAGAAGGGAAACCAGCTTATATTCGATCTGAGTCAAATGGATCTTATGTCCATCCAGTGTGACCAGCCGCTTGGCAAAATCAATGAACAGGCCGTCACTGCTGTATGGGGTGGGAATGACAGATCCATCCACGGTGCTGACGGTAGGTCTTCCATGACGCAGGGCAGTACGGATCCTGGCTAAAAGCTCGCTGGTTCCAAAGGGCTTGGTTATATAATCATCGGCACCGAAATCAAGAGCGGACACTTTTTCATGCTCCTGGGTCCTGGCGGAGATGACGATAATAGGAATCGAAGTCCAGCTTCGGACACTTTTAATGATATCGATTCCATCCAGATCCGGAAGCCCTAAGTCCAAAAGGATCACATCAGGGCAAAGGGAATTGATCAAAGCCAGCCCATCCCGCCCGTTGTAGGCGGTATTCACTTTATAATCATGTCTTTCCAATGCACTTTCAATAAAGTTGCAGATATTCTTTTCGTCTTCAATCATGACGATTGTAAACTTACTCATAAGCATTCTCCCCTAATGGTAATGTAAATGTAAAAACTGCGCCATGTTCTTCATTGGCGGCTGTGATGTTCCCGTCGTGGGCAGTAACAATGGCTTTGCAGATAGAAAGCCCGATCCCCATTCCTTTATGGGAATCATAGCTGCTGTTGGGCGATGAGGTGTAACCGTCAAATAAAGTCTTCAGCCGTTCCGGGGATATTCCCACGCCCTGATCCCGGACCTGAAACCAGGCATATCCATCCTGTATGAAGATCGACAGGCTGATGGGATCCGTTGAATTGGAGTGATAGACGGCATTTTCCAGTAGATTTATGATAACCTGTTCGATCAAAGTGGCATCCATGGGAACCATGATGAACTCATCAGGAACCGTCACACGTACAATGGATTTGGGCAGTCTTTTGTGAAAACGTTCAATCGCTTCGGAAGCTACCTCTTCTAACGGCTCCGGCCGTTTTAAGACCTGAGCTCCGGTATCCCGGATCCTGGTTACGCTGAGCAGATTTTCCACCATATTTAAAAGCCAGTTGGCATCTTCCCGGATATTGGAGACCAGGCTTGTTTTTTCTGCCTCCGCCATGGTGTTTGTATTTTCCAGGTATGTGTTGCTGGCTCCGATGATTCCTGTGAGAGGAGTCCGAAGGTCATGGGAAATAGCCCGTAAAAGGTTTGCTCTCAAGGCCTCTTTTTCTGCTTCCATTAATAACTTTTCCCGTTCGTTTAAAATTCTGCTTTGTTCCTTTAAATTGGTCGTAGTAGCGCTTGTAATGGTTGAAATGATCAGCAGTGCAAGAAAGGTAACGGGATATCCTTCCATGATAAAATTAAACGCCATAAATGGGTAAGTAAACACATAGTTTACACAGATCACACTAATAAAAGAGGCAATGACACCCGGTATATAGCCGTTTGAATAGCGGGAGATCACGACCACTGCCATCATATAGATGATTCCTACATTGTTAGTATATCCTCCCAGTATATGCATCATGTAGGAAAGGATGGTGGCAAGCAGGAGGGAAATAAAGGTAACTATAAAATTTAATAGCAGATCTTTTTTGGATAATTTTTTCTGTTTACTCATGGAAAACCCCTTGCTATATAAGGTCATCTGAAACGGCCGCCCCGCCGTCTTTTCCGCTTTGATGAATAGGAACTGCGCCTTTGTTCCAGAATACTGTTGAATTCATCGGCTGAAACACCGGAGTCCCGAAGGCGTTTCATGCGCTGCTCCCGTCTGATAAGGAAATCCTGCGCTTCTTTGTGTTTCCAATATAGGAAAAAGGCAGCAGCGCCTCCTATTACAGTGATTGCTCCCACGCTTCCTAATATCAGCCAGGCGGCTAAAGGGATCTCAAAGGGCCTTAAGGCCTTTTCCCGGTAATCTTCCGTTTCTTTTTCCGAACGTTTTCCGGAAGGAGTTACGGAAGTCTGGGCTGCAGACGGGTCTAATGCATCGCCGGATCCGGAATAAGTTTCGGCCTGGGGAGCGGTGGCGATTCCGGTATCCGCTTCCTTGTTCTGGAATAAGGTGTCATTCACCTCCAGAAAGGTACTGCCTACGACCCGGTCATTATAACGGTAATTAATTTTCGCGATGGAATTTGGAGGGTCACCCGATGAAATATCATAACTGAGTTCCGCTTTTGCATCGGAAAAGTCAGCTGTTTTAGGCAGGATGATCCGGCTGTAAGGATCTAAAATCAGGGCTTCTGGTCTGGTGATTGTCAAACCGCTGAAATTTAAATCGCTGGTAATGGAACTGTAGGTTTTTTCGTAATCTGCAGCTTTTAAGGAGACAAAATTTGAAAAACCAAAGTCCAATAGATTTTTAGTGTCTGTCCAATACTGGGGAGTAGATCCCTTTAAAATTATGGTAATCAGCTTCATCCCGTTTTTTTCCGCACAGGTTATTAAGGTATTGCCGGCCAGTGTGGTGTAGCCTGTTTTGCCGCCGACGATGCCCGGATAGTAGAAAGGAGTGCTTTTTCGCATCATCTTATGCCCAGGATAGATGGTAAGCCCTTCTTTATTAATGGAGTTGGGCGGAAGCTTATAAAAGGTTGAGGAGTCTATATCTTCAAAAACAGGATTGTTAAAGGCTGCTCTTGCGATGAGGGCCATGTCGTAGGGGGAAGTATAATGCTCCGGGTCATTTAAACCGCTGGGATTGGCAAAATGAGTATTGGTACATCCAAGTTCCTTGGCACGTACATTCATCATATCGGCAAAAGCTTCAGTGCTTCCTGCCACATGCTCTGCAAGGGCGTTGGCTGATTCATTGGCTGATTTAAGCAGAAGGGCATAGAGGCAGTCCCTGACAGACAGCTTGTCCCCCTCATTGATCCCGGCATTGCTGCTACCGGATTCTACATTAAATACGGCGTTATGGGAAAATGTTACGGTTTCATCAAGACTGCATTTTTCAATGACAAGAAGCGCAGTCATGACCTTGGTAATACTGGCCGGAAAATATTGGTTGTGTATGTTCTGGCCCCACAGAACGGTTCCGGTGTCTGCATCCATCAGAATGGCTCCCTGTGCCTGAACCGACGGGCCGGAAGGCCAGTCTGCGGCCCCCAGAGAAGTCCCGGTAAAAGAGGAGACAAAAAAAGGCAGGCACAGAAAAAAAATAAAAATCTTTTTTATATATTGAGTCATATTGAGTAATCTCTCCATAAGCTTTCGTTCGGTTTCAGACAATACTACAATCTACAGTATAGGTTATTTGCTGTAACAAGTAAAGGTTATTTGCTATTTTTCCCGTATTTATATACGAAAAAACCAGCTGATTATGCCTACATATCCAGCTGATTTACGATCTTAAGCTGCAAGATGTTTTCTTTTAACCTTACCCATAAGAAAAAGACAGACAGCTAAGATAAGCAGGATAGAGAATAGGTAGATAAAGCCGATGAGAATAACCGTGTCCCGAAAGAAGCCTTCCGGAACGATGTTAATGAGCATATCGGTGGAAGGATCCAGAATCCATAGGTCATTCTTAAAAAATATATGGTGGAACATGATAAAATATCTGGTAAAATCTGTGGTAATAATGAAAGCTATGACAGCGGTCAGGAAAAAAAAGATCCCGGTTCCCGCGCATACGGCCCTGGGAAAGGTCCGCGTTAAACTTGTCTTTAATAAGAGAAGAACGATGAGGCATAAGACCATGACCATGAGGCAGCCTCTCCGTATGGAAAGGGCGCCTAGAAACAGTCCGCGGACATCCTCCATATGGGCAATTTCGCGGGCATTAAAAAATTCCCTTTCTACGCCTCCCATGGTGGTATCTACGTGAAGATTGTCCCTCTTTCCCCGCAGATAAGACATCATTTCACCGGTAACATCAAGGAGATCCTCCATTGTCATGGAGACTGCCTGAGTCACTTGATATTTGTTATATTCTTTTTCAAAGTATCCTGGAACCCAGTAAACGGCTGCCTCTACGGAGGTGAATAAAAGCACGATCATAAGGCAGAAAGAAAATATGATTCCAGCGGTATATTGGAGCAAACGTTTCATTGGATACCTCCTCGGGAGAATTATTTTTTTGTTGCGGTAGGTAAATCCCAGCAAAAATGGGTTGCCAGAAGCCGGATCAATACTACAGAGCAGGCGCCGATCAGCATGGCAATATTGTTATCGATGCAGTTCAAAAGCCAGGCATAAAGGATGGCCCCTGCAATGGAAGCACAGGCATAAATATGCTTTCTAAGGACATAAGGGGTTTGTCCGGCCATAATGTCCCGCAGAATGCCGCCGCCAACTCCGGTGATGACACCTAAAAAGATGATGAGAAAATGGTAATCTCCATAGCCGGAAACCACTGCAGCATCGATACCGACTACAGTAAAAGCACCAAGTCCGATGGCATCAAATATGTTCATCACCTTTTCATAGGCTTCTATGGAACGTCCATCCAGTATTTTCTGGTTCAGCCTTACTATAATAAATAAAAGCATAACCGTTATAAAGGCCAGCAATACATAGATAGGGTCTTTAAAAAGGGCAGGAGGTACATTTCCTATGATAATATCCCTTAGCATACCGCCTCCTACGGCAGTGGTAACACCTAATACAATGACTCCAAGCAGATCCAGCTGTTTTTTAATGGCAACCATGGCCCCAGATGAAGCAAAGGCTATGGTTCCGATGACTTCTATAAAGAAAAACAGGGAAAATTCTATTTTCATGAACAACCTCCGGTACATTCCTCAATGGGAAATTAAGGCAAGTATAAGATTTGGAAGGGTATTTGTCAATATATCATGCCTTTACAAGCTCAGAGCTTGGCACAAGGCATAAATATATCTTGCTTTTTTTTATAAAATTTTATATTATATTGAAAAGTTGAAAATTTAACGATAAAGATTCTGCAGGAGAGGAAAGGGGATGACGCTGGCTTAGAAAGACCGATGGAAAAACAAAGTGGAACTAGACAACCTGATTTCAGAAAGAGGTGTGCCTGATGAACCAGAAAGAATTTATGAAAAATGTGGAAGAGTGGTCTGATATCTGTTTGAATGACGAAAGAATTGACCTGGAAGCCTACGACAGATTTGAGGTAAAGCGGGGGCTTAGAGATAAAAGCGGCGATGGTGTTGTGGCAGGATTAACCAAGGTATCAAAGATTTTATCAAACAAGACCGTAGATGGAGAAAAGATCCCATGTGAAGGCCAGCTGTTTTACCGGGGATATAATATACATGACCTGGTAAACGGCGTTGTCAAAGAAGGGCGCTATGGTTTTGAGGAAATTGCCTACCTCCTTCTTTTTGGAGATCTGCCAGATAAAAGCCAGCTGGAGCGCTTTACTAAGACTCTGGGTTACAGCCGGACTCTGCCTACCAATTTTGTCAGAGATGTGGTCATGAAGGCGCCGAGCCAGGATATGATGTCCTGCCTTGCAAGAAGTATTCTTACTCTGTCCTCTTATGATGATAAGGCCAGTGACATATCTGTTCCCAATGTGCTCCGCCAGAGTCTGATGTTAATCAGCGTCATGCCAATGCTGGCAGTTTATGGATATCATACTTTCAACCATTATGAAAGAGGGGGAAGCATGTATATCCACAGGCCGGATGAAAAGCTGTCAACTGCAGAAAATATTTTAAGGCTATTAAGGCCGGATATGAAGTATTCCAAGGTGGAGGCCCATGTTCTTGACCTGGCCCTGATCCTTCATATGGAGCATGGAGGAGGAAATAACTCCACCTTTACGACTCATGTGGTCACTTCCTCCGGTACGGACACATACAGCGTGGTTGCAGCTGCACTTGCCTCTTTAAAAGGGCCCAAGCATGGCGGTGCAAACATTAAGGTTGTGGAAATGATGGAGGATTTGCGGAAGGAAGTCCATGACTTAACGGATGAAGAGGAAGTGGAGAAGTACTTGAGAAAGCTTCTTCATAAGGAAGCTTTTGACCGGAAAGGTCTTATATATGGTATGGGACATGCGGTTTATTCCAAGTCCGATCCCCGTGCAGAAATTTTCAAAGGCTTTGTTAAGCAGTTATCAGAGGAAAAAGGCCGTCTGGATGATTTTAACCTCTACTCCATGATCGAGCGTCTGGCCCCTGAAGTCATTGCAGATGAAAGAAAGATCTATAAGGGCGTAAGCGCAAATGTGGACTTTTACAGCGGATTTGTGTACAGCATGCTGGACATTCCCAATGAATTGTTCACCCCGATCTTTGCCATTGCAAGGATTGTTGGATGGAGCGCTCACCGGATCGAAGAGCTTATCAACATGGATAAGATCATCCGTCCGGCCTACATCAGTGTGATGCAGGAAGAAGAGTATATGCCCCTGGGAGACAGGTAGGAAGCCAGGGAGATATAACAGGCTTTGGGGCGGTATCGTGGTGACCCGGCGGCATGATCCAATGTTTAAAATAAAATTTACAGCCACAGTTTTGAGTATTCATAAAAGAATTTTATATTTCTTGTCCGCATTTCTATCCTGTGCTATACTGAACCACAAAATATCCGGCGCCGGTAAGGGAAAGGCTTTCCTTGACTTTATACGGCCCGGGAACAGGTACAAAATAATAAAGGGCATCGGGGTACAGAAAGGCGGTATTTTATATGGAGAAAAAGGGATTGCTTACGAAGTTTGTTTCAGGCGGGGGCTGAGCGGCCAAATTAGGGCCGGGAGCTCTTTCAAATATTATCTGCGATTTGCCGAAGCTGTCAGATCCGGCACTGATCGTCGGTTTTGATACGGCGGATGATGCCTGTGTCTATCAGATCAGTGAAGATATGGCGATCATTCAGACGGCGGACTTTTTTCCTCCCATGGTGGATGATCCTTATTTATTCGGCAGAATTGCGGCTGCTAACGCTCTTTCAGATGTCTATGCCATGGGTGGGGTGCCCAAATTAGCCTTAAATCTTCTTTGCGTAAACCCCTGTCTGGGAGATGAAGTGGTAAAAGAAATCCTGCGGGGAGGGGCGGATCAGGCCATCAAGGCAGGATGTATCATAACCGGAGGCCATACCATTGAGGATAACGTTCCCAAATACGGGTTAAGCGTTACAGGATTCGTCCATCCGGGAAAGGTACGAAAGAATGTAGGAGCAAAACCAGGAGATGTGCTGATTCTGACCAAGCCTATCGGTTCCGGGATTCTCTTAACTGCCCTGAAAGCAGAATTTATAGAGCCGAGGGATTGTGAGTTCATGTTTGAGAGCATGGCCGCATTGAACCAAGAGGCAGGGGCCGCCATGGAAGGTCTTTCCGTTCACGCATGCACCGATATCACAGGCTTTGGCCTTTTGGGCCACCTCTATGAAATGGCGGCAGGCAGTGAAGTCACCATATCTGTCTTTGCAGATAAACTTCCCCTGTATCCTCTGGCAGAGGAAATGGCACGTACCGGTTTAGTGCCTGCCGGAGCTTACCGGAATTTTGATTATATCAAATCATTTGTTAAAATTATGCCGGATGTGGAGCAGGTTTTGATTGATATTGCTTCTGATGCCCAAACCTCAGGAGGTCTGTGCATTTCCCTTCCGGAAGAAGAGGCGGACATCCTGTTAAAAAGGCTTGAGGATGCCGGGGAGAAGGGATATATCATAGGGAAGGCCAAGGGTGAGGAAGATAAAAAGATCGAATTAATGAATATACAAAAACACAAGTGATCCTAAGCTTGTGTTTTTTTTATGGTAAGAATTAATCTAAAAATATTTTTGATAATATCATATTTTATGAGTTTTTACCTATAAAATTTTCTGATCTATAAAAAAATGAAATAAAGTGTATTGATAATATAAAAAACACTTTGTTGATATAAAAGGATAAAATGATATAATATAAAAGTAGATTGTAGACAATCTACAATGCAAATATTTAAGGAAGCAGACAGGTAACTGGTGTGCCTACCGGTCTTCAAAACCGTGTTGCGGCTAATCGTCGTGGGTGGGTTCGATTCCCATATGCTTCCGCCAAAAATAATTTCCATTAACATATATCGGAACCATAAAAAAATATCAAATTTAGAATCTGGGTGAGGGATGAATGGACAGCATCATTGTAGGAACCGCAGGGCATATTGATCATGGAAAAACGGCATTGGTAAAAGCCCTTACAGGTCATGATACAGACACGCTGGCAGAGGAAAAGAGAAGAGGAATTTCCATTAACCTTGGATTTACCGGCTTTCAGCTTCCCAATGGGCGTTCTCTTGGCATTGTTGATGTTCCGGGACATGAAAAGTTTATTAAGAACATGCTGGCCGGAGCTACAGGCATTGACGCTGCTCTCATTATCATAGCGGCTAATGAGGGAATCATGCCCCAGACCAGGGAACACATGGACATTCTCAGCTACCTCGGAATACAAAAGTATTTGATTGTACTAACAAAAATTGATCTGGTAGATGAGGAATTTAAAGAACTGGTGATCGATGATATCCGGTCATTTATAAAAGGTACCTTTTTAGAAGGAACAAAGATCGTAGAGGTGGATTCTGTCAGCAGAAAAGGCTTTGACGGCTTCATAAGGGAGCTTGAAATTTTGACTTCTGATATCCGGGAGCGGAGTTTTACAAAAAAACCCAGGATGAACATAGACCGGGTTTTTTCTGTAAAAGGATACGGAACTGTTGTCACCGGAACTCTGATGGAAGGGGTTTTAAAAGCTGAGGATGAACTGGTGGTTTATCCTCAGGGGATTCCAGCCAAGGTAAGGAATTTACAGGTCCATGAACATAACGTGGAATCTGCATATGCCGGACAGCGGACGGCCATTAACTTATCCAATGTTGCCGTTAATGAATTGAAGAGGGGAAATACCGTAGCAACAAAGGATGGCGTATACGTAACGGACAGGATCGATGTGAGGTTTGCCATTGTGAAGACAACAAAGCTGGAAATGGGCCGGTTTTATAAGCTGAAGCTTTATGTGGGAGCGGCAGAAGAGGTTGCCAGGTTTGTTCCCATCACCCATAAAAAGGTAAAGGCAGGGGATGAGGGCTATGCTCAGATTCTTCTGGATCATGAAATTGCCGTTTTAAAGGGCGACCGTTTTGTGCTTAGAACCATTTCTCCGGTCACTACCATTGGAGGAGGGGTTATCATTGACCCAAAAGCTTCAAAATATAAAAAAGATCCTGAAGAACGGCTTAAGTCCCTTCAGATAAAGGATGCGGCATCTTCCGGGGAGATGATAGAAGAATATATTAAAAACAATCCATTTTCCACCTTTGAGCAAGTAGCTGCCTTTTTAAATAAGGATATTAAGGAAGGCGAATTAAAAGAGCTTGAGGAGGAAGGGAGCATTTTATTCATAGAAAAGCAGTACATACATGCAGAGTATCTGATGCATTACAGGTTTATGGTGGAGGATATCTTAAACGATTATCATAAGAAAAACCGGCTGCGGAAAGGGATTCCAAAGGCTGAATTACTGGAAAAACTGAATATGTCCCATAAGAAGCAATGCGAAACCATGCTGAAATACCTGGCCGGTAAGGAGGCGGTGAGGCTGGAGCAGAACATTGTTTCATGTTATGGTTTTGAGCCTGATCTTACGGAAAGCCAAAAAAGGTTAAAGGATGGATTGGCTAAAAAGATTCTGGAAAGCGGCTATTCGTTTTTAACGGCCTCGGAGCTTACTGAAAATACCAGGGAAAAGCAGCAGGTACTTGAATTTATGCTGCAGGGCGGTTACATGGTCCTTCCCGGACAGTATATAGTAGGGGAAGACTTATATAAAGAGGCCAAAGAAAAGGCAGAACAGCTTTTTCTTGAAAATGGCGTGTTAAAGCTTCCGGATTTCCGGGATGCCATTGGGACCAGCAGAAAGTTTGCGCTAATGCTTCTGGAACGGTTTGACCAGGATAAGTTCACCAGACGCCAGGGAGATGACAGGGTATTAAATACTAAAAAATAAATGGAGGTGCGCCTTGAAGATTTATGATGTTGTAATAATAGGTGGAGGGCCTGCCGGATTATCCGCAGGCCTTTATGCAGGAAGGGCCAGATTAAATGCGCTGCTGATCGAGAAGGAAAAGGACGGGGGGCAGATCGTTATCACTTCTGAGATCGAAAATTATCCGGGATGCCTTCCCGAGGAATCAGGCAGTTCCCTGGTACAGAGGATGACAAAGCAGGTAGAAAAATTCGGGATTGACCGGACTGCCGACTGTATTCAGGAAGTGGATTTTTCAGGAGAGATCAAGGTATTAAAAGGAAAAGAAAAGGAATACCATACCAAAACTGTGATCATTGCCACAGGCGCTTTTCCAAAGCCTATCGGCTGTCCCGGGGAAAAGGACTTGATTGGAAAAGGGGTATCTTATTGTGCCACCTGCGACGGGAACTTTTTTGAGGATTTTGATATTTATGTGGTGGGCGGTGGAGACACAGCCGTTGAAGAGGCCCTTTACTTAACAAAATTTGGCCGGAAGGTGACCATAATCCACAGAAGAGATGAACTTCGGGCAGCAAAATCCATCCAGGAAAAGGCATTTGAAAATCCTAAAATAGATTTTATGTGGGATTCTGTGGTAAAAGAGATAAACGGAGACGGTATGGTCCAGGGCATGTCCGTGGAAAACGTGAAGACAGGAGAAGTGACGGAGGTGGTTGCCGATGAGGATGACGGTACCTTCGGAATCTTTGGGTTTATCGGATACCTGCCTCAGTCAAAATGCTTTGAGGGCATTCTGGATATGGAATACGGTTATATCAAAACAAATGAAAATATGGAAACCAATATACCAGGTGTTTTTGCCGCCGGGGATATCAGGGTGAAGAGCTTAAGACAGGTTGTTACCGCATGTGCGGATGGAGCCATTGCAGCTGTTATGGCTGAGAAATATATAGAAAGTTAAAGGAGGAGATTAAAATGTTGATTGTGGATAAGGATACCTTTGGACTAGAAGTGCTGGAAGCGGAAGGCGTCGTATTTGTAGACTTTTTTGGAGATGGATGTGAGCCGTGCAAGGCTCTGCTTCCTCATGTGGAAAAATTTGCCGAGGAGTACAGCAATAAGATCAAATTCACAAAGCTGAATACCACAAAGGCCAGAAGGCTTGCCATATCCCAGAAGATTCTGGGCCTTCCGGTCATGGCAATCTATAAAAACGGTGAAAAGGTGGAAGAACTGGTAAAAGACGATGCAACGCCTGACAGAATTGAAGAAATGATAAAGAAATATGCATTGTCCTCACCGGTATAAGTTTTTTGTAAAACCATTTGGAATATAGCGTGGAACATAGGATGTTCTTAGTCTGCAGAGCGGAGAAATCTGCTTTGGGGGCACACGTTATAATATAAAAAAAGGAGGTAATAAAATGCTGAAAGACAAGAAAGTCATCATTATCGGTGACAGAGACGGCATTCCTGGTCCGGCAATTGAACAGTGTGTTAAAACAGCCGGCGCGGAAGTGGTATTTTCGTCAACAGAATGCTTTGTCTGAACGGCTGCGGGTGCTATGGACCTGGAGAATCAAAAGAGGGTAAAAAATTTGGCGGAACAGTACGGCCCTGAAAACATTATCGTTGTTTTAGGAGCTGCAGAAGGTGAGGCCGCAGGCCTTGCTGCTGAAACTGTAACGGCAGGAGACCCTACTTACGCAGGACCATTGGCAGGAGTCCAGTTGGGACTAAAAGTATACCATGCTTGTGAGCCGGAAATCAAAAATGAAGTGGACAGCGATGTCTATGACGAGCAGATCAGTATGATGGAAATGGTATTGGATGTTGATGATATCCGAAAAGAAATGTCAACAATAAGGGACGAGCATTGTAAATATTAACATTCATCCCTTCACAGATCAATTCTTGTGAAATGGTGACCCAGTTTTTCCGTTTGAATAAAAATGGTATATTGGCACCGCATTTTGCAGGAATTGATTTATTATTAGGACCTAATATGAGGTGCAGGGGTGAAAACATTTTTCAACCTTGAATTTGAAAATCAAAGAAGCAGGGTTTCCTGTCAATTTGATTCAGTAGGAGGCAAAATATGTACAGCGTCTTAAAAGGGGCAAGCTACATCCTTGCCCATACACCGGATATGGTAATTCATAATGGCACAACACAGACGACCCAGAGAACTATTGATCCGAATTCGGAATATTTAAAAAATCTGGATAAAAGTCTGCGTTCTTATGAAGAGTGTAAGGCATATCTGCCGAACCAGACTTACATAGGAAATGTTACGCCTGATGAACTGGCCGGTTATGCGCAGCCATGGTATCAGCAGAAATCAGATTACGATCAGAGAGAAGGCAGGTTTGGAGAAATCATGCCTGAGGATGAGTTCATCGGTCTGATCGCTATCTGCGATGTGTTTGATCTTGTAAAACTGGAAGTTCAGTTTGCTGATTCCGTGAAGAAAAAATTAGAATCTCACAGCCTTATTGATCCATCGCTTTTAAAAGTCTTTGATAAAAGCTTTGAATTATCAGAAATCAACCATTTGATCGCAGACGAACACGGGGAACCTTTGTATTACCAGGGGACCATTGTCGGATGTATCAAAGCAGCACATGATATTGACCATTCTCTTTCGGCCCACGTCATTTTTGAAAATTTGGTTTCAAAAGCTTCCTGTGTTTTATCGTTACTGCATTTGATGGATAAGAATGATATCAAAAAGGAAGAAATCGAATATGTGATTGAGTGTTCAGAAGAAGCGTGCGGTGATATGAACCAGAGAGGCGGAGGAAACTTTGCAAAGGCGGCGGCTGAAATCGCAGGCCTGACCAATGCTACTGGCTCTGATGTAAGGGGCTTTTGTGCAGGTCCGGCCCACGCCCTGATCCATGCGGCAGCTCTGGTAAAGGCGGGAACCTTTAAACATGTTATCGTTGCTGCCGGAGGGTCTACCGCAAAGCTTGGTATGAATGGAAAGGATCACGTAAACAAGGGGATGCCCATTCTGGAAGACTGTGTGGCCGGTTTTGCCGTGCTGATCAGTGCCAACGACGGCATCAGCCCGGAGATCAATACGGATATTGTGGGCAGGCATACGGTGGGAACCGGATCCTCTCCTCAAAACGTCATATCTTCTTTGACGGCATCGGCTCTTGAAAAAGCAGGGCTGAAGCTGACAGATATTGATAAGTATTCCGTGGAAATGCAGAATCCGGATATTACCAAGCCTGCAGGAGCCGGCAATGTGCCAGCGGCAAATTATAAGATGATAGGGGCTCTTGCCGCCATGCGCAAAGAGATCGAAAAATCCCAGCTGGCAGATTTCGTATCAAAGCACGGCATGGTAGGCTGGGCACCGACTCAGGGACATATCCCTTCAGCGGTTCCTTACCTTGGATTTGCCAGACAGGAACTGATGGATAAGAAAATCACCAAAGCCATGTTTATTGGAAAGGGAAGCCTGTTCCTTGGAAGGATGACCAATCTCTTTGACGGAGTGTCCTTTATCCTGCAGCAGAACAGCGGCGCAGGCCAGGAGGAAACCGTGTCAGAGGAAAGGATCAAAAAGCTGATCGCAGCCGCCTTAAAGGATTTTGCAGAGCACCTTCAGGAAGACGAGGGGTGAGCGTATGTCAGAGGGTAAGATGAAACGTATAGTCGCAGAGACCTTTTTGGATATGGCTCAAATGCTTGAGACAGGCCAGTCCGGCAAAAAGATGCCTATTGCAGTTACCGCTATGGGCAGTGAGCACGGGGAAGAAGCTATTTATCAGGCAGCCTGTGCGGCGGCAAAAAAAGGGATATCTGTGAAAGTAATCGGAACCATGCCAATGAAAGCAGAAAACCTGGAAGTCATACCGGTTGCTTCGGAAGACGAGGGCCATAAAAAGATGGATGACATGCTTAAGAACCAGGAAGCTTACGCGGCAGTAACCATGCACTATCCTTTCCCAATCGGAGTTTCTACGGTTGGCCGGGTGATTACGCCGGCGGCCGGAAAACAGATGTATATTGCATCCACAACAGGAACGTCATCCGTGAACCGGGTGGAGAGCATGGTAAAGAACGCCATATACGGGATCATAGCCGCAAAGGCCAGCGGGGTGGAAAACCCCACCGTAGGTATTCTAAATGTGGATGGAGCCCGCCAGGCTGAGATTGCACTGCAAAAGCTTAAGAAAAATGGATATGACATCCGATTTGCCGCTTCCCAGAGAGCGGATGGAGGCATTGTCATGAGGGGCAATGACTTACTGACAGGCTCTGCAGATGTAATGGTCATGGATTCTCTCACCGGAAATGTACTTACAAAGATGTTTTCCGCCTATACCACGGGAGGCAGCTATGAGTCGGTCGGTTTTGGATATGGGCCGGGAATCGGTGAAGGATTTGACAAGCTGATCCTTATTGTATCAAGGGCATCGGGAACACCTCTTGTCACAGGAGCCATTGAATTTGCAAAGGAACTCCTTGACGGCAACTGCCAGAAGGTTATGGCTGAGGAGTTTAAAAAGGCAAAGAAGGCAGGCCTTACTGAGATTTTAGAGGAATTAAAGCCCGGTAAGTCATCAGAGCCGGCAGAGGAAGTAAAAGCACCTCCAAAGGAAGTGGTGACTGAGGAGATCCTTGGAATTGAGATCATGGATCTGGAAGCTGCGGTTTCCTGTTTATGGTCTGCCGGTATATATGCGGAGAGCGGAATGGGCTGTACAGGGCCTGTGGTTCTCATTGCAGAACACAATCTTAAAAAGGCCAGGGAGATTCTTTCCTGCAATCAGTTTATCGGCTGACCCAGCCGGAGGACAGCTTTGAAGGTTTGAAAAATAATTTGAGAGGTTCGGAAAAATGACAGATAAAAACAGTCTCATGAGGCAGCTGCCTAAAGTGGATGAAATGATGCGTTCCATGGCTTTGGAAGGAATCACCAATGCTCCGGCGGTTTTGATAAAACTTGCCTGTCAAAAAGAAATCGAGCTGGAACGGCAAAAAATTTTATCCGGAGAATCCTGTCAGCTCTCAAAAGGTGATTTAATCAGACGGATCAAGGCCGAAATCGAAAGGCAGAACAAACCCCATCTGCGAAGGGTGGTCAATGGGACCGGCATTGTGCTTCATACCAATCTGGGAAGAGCAAGGCTTTCCCAGACGGTTTCAGAAAGCATGAAGGAAATCAGCGGATCCTACTCCAATCTGGAGTATCATCTGGAAACAGGGGAAAGGGGTTCAAGGTATGACCATGTGGAGCAGCTTCTTACCTTTTTGACCGGTGCGGAGGCAGCCCTTGTTGTCAACAACAATGCGGCGGCCGTGTATCTGGTGCTGAATTCCATGGCAAAAGGAAAAGAGGTCATTGTTTCAAGGGGCGAGCTGGTAGAGATAGGCGGAGCGTTCCGGGTTCCTGAAATCATGTCGGCCAGCGGATGCAGGCTTACGGAGGTGGGAACCACCAACAAGACCCATGAAAGAGATTATGAAGATAACATCAGTGAGAATACCGGAGCATTATTAAAGGTCCACACCAGCAATTATAAGATCATCGGCTTCACAGAGGAGGTTTCTCTGGAACGGATGAAGGCGGTGGGGGAAAGGCACGGACTTCCGGTGATATACGATCTAGGATCGGGGCTGCTGGCTGACTTAAAGGCGTATGGGATCGGTGATGAACCAACGGTCAAAGACTGTCTGGAACAAAGAGCTGATATTGTATGCTTCAGCGGAGATAAGCTTCTTGGAGGACCTCAGGCCGGCATCATTGTTGGGAAAGCCCGGTACATCAATCAGATGAAGAAAAATCATCTGCTCCGGGCACTGAGGATTGATAAGCTGACCTTGAACGCCCTGGAATTAACTCTCAGGCAGTATTTGTCCCCGGAAACGGCAATAGAACAGATTCCTACCCTGAAAATGATCACAGAGCCTTTGGATCGTTTAAAGGAAAAGGCAGAGAATTTGCACAGCCTTCTGGTAAAACAGCCGGGGTTACAGGCTGAGGTGCTGGAAACCGAAGGGCAGATCGGCGGAGGAACCATGCCGGGTGTTAATCTTTCTTCGTATGCAGTGGGGTTAAGTGTGGAACAGGTATCCGCAGATATGCTGGAAAGTATGCTTCGAAATAACTCCGTTCCTATCATAGCAAGGATATGGAAAAATAAGGTACTCCTTGATGTTAGGACCATGAGTGAAGAAGACCTTTTCGTGACAGCGGATTTTTTTAACCGTTTGACTAAGACGGCATTTAAGTATTAATTTGAAAGGAGATATGGAATGAAGCTGGAATTGGGAAATTTTTATGTCAAAGATATTTGCTTCGGCAATCAGACTTCCTTAAAAGACGGACTTCTTACCGTGAATAAAGAAGAAGCTCTTGCAGTAATAAAAGAAGATGAACATATCACGGAAGCAGAACTCTATATTGTATCGCCTGGGGATCATGTCAGGCTTGTTCCTGTAAAAGAGGCCATTGAGCCCCGCTACCGCGTAGGAGGAGGCCCGGTATTTCCGGGAGTGACCGGCGAACTTATGCAGGCCGGAAACGGAACAACCTATGCGCTGAAGGATATGAGCGTTCTGGTGGTAGGAAAACATTACGGCGGTTTCCAGGATGGGTTAATTGATATGAGCGGAGAAGGAGCCAAATACACCTACTTCTCACAGTTAAAAAACCTGGTTTTGGTTGCTGATTCAGATGAGGTTTTTGAGCAGAAGGAACAGCAGAAGAAGAACAGGGCCTTAAGATGGGCAGGTATGCGCCTTGCCGAATACATCGGTGCCGCAACAAAGGATTTAACACCGGATGAGGTAGAGACCTTTGAGCTGGAACCAGTTACAAAAAGAAGCGAGGAAGTAAATAAGCTTCCAAGCGTGGTACTGGTGCTTCAGCCCCAGTCCCAGATGGAAGAAGGCGGCTATAATGATTTGAATTATGGCTGGGATACCAACCGGATGCTTCCAACCTTCATGCATCCCAATGAGGTACTGGATGGTGCGATGATCAGCGGATCCTTTATGCCATGCTCTTCCAAGTGGGCAACCTATGATTTCCAGAACTTTCCCATGATCCGCAATCTTTATAAGGAACATGGAAAGACCATTAATTTCATTGGAGTGATCATGTCCAATTTAAATGTTGCCCTGGATCAGAAGGAAAGAGCTGCTTTATTCGTGGCACAGATGGCAAAGAGCCTTGGTGCGGATTCCGCCATTGTGGCGGAAGAAGGATACGGCAATCCGGATGCGGACTTTACGGCTTGTATCGTGGCACTGGAGAATGCAGGCGTTAAGACCGTAGGACTTACAAACGAGTGTACGGGAAGAGACGGTGCCAGCCAGCCGCTGGTTTCCTTAGATGAAAAAGAGGATGCCATCGTTTCCTGCGGAAATGTATCTACACTCATCAGGCTTCCAAAGATGGAAACGGTTCTTGGAGAGTTAGAGGCCCTTGCAAGAGACGGCATGTCCGGAGGCTGGTCCAATGATGAGATTTTAGGGGCTTCCGTAAAAGAAGATGGATCAATTATTATGGAAAACAACGCCATGTTCTGCGGTGACCAGGTAGTAGGGTGGTCAACCAAGAGGATGGTAGAATTCTAGAAGGAGGTACGAAATGAAAGGTATTTTATACTTAAATCAGTTTTTTGGGCAGATCGGCGGAGAAGAACTGGCTGATTTCAAACCGGAAATCAGAGAAGGCCTTGTTGGTCCGGCCATGGCATTGCAGCAGGAACTAGGTGATGATGTTGAAATCACACATACCATCATCTGCGGCGATAACTTTATAGGTTCCAATACAGAGGAAGCCGTAGAACTCATCCTTTCCATGCTGAAGGGAAAAGAGATGGATGTATTTTTTGCAGGACCGGCGTTCCGTGCAGGACGTTACGGATCAGCCTGCGGTCATATCTGCAGCGCTGTTAAAAAGGAGTTCGGAGTGCCTGTTCTCACCTCTATGAACGATGAAAACCCTGGGGTTGAAATGTTCAGAAAGGACATGTATGTATTTAAGGGCGGAGCCAGTGCCGCAGCAATGAAAAAGGATGTAAAGGCTATGGCAAAGTATGCTCTTAAGCTGTTAAAGGGAGAAAAATTACTGCCGGCAGCAGAGGAAGGTTATTTTGGAAGAGGAGTCAGGGATCAGATCTGGCTGGATCCTCCGGTAACGGCAGCCGACCGTGTCATTGACATGCTCCTTAAGAAAGTTCATGGAGAGACATATGAGACAGAGCTAGCTATTCCAAAGTCTGACCGGGTGGCAATTGCTCCGGCAATCACTCCGGAAGAACTGAGCAAGCTGGAGGTTGCCCTCATTACTTCCGGAGGTATCGTTCCGGTAGGAAATCCGGACCGCATTCAGTCAGCCTCTGCAACCAAGTGGGGAAAATATGATATTTCCCAAACCGATGACCTTGTGAAGGGTGAGTATATGACCATTCACGCTGGTTTTGATCCGGCAGCAGCCAACAACGACTCTGACGTAATCGTTCCCTTGGATGCTATGAGACGGTATCAGAAGGAAGGAAAGATAGGCGGAGTATACAAATATTTCTTCTCCACCGTTGGTACTGGAACAACCCAGGCCGAAGCTGCGAGAATGGGAAAAGAAATCGCAAGAGAATTGAAAAAGGATGGAATCAGAGCTGCAATTCTGACCTCCACATGAGGGACGTGTACACGTTGCGGTGCAACGATGACAAGAGAAATTGAAAGAGAAGGCATCACCATCGTTCAGATGGCGAACCTGATTCCTGTAGCTAAAACAGTTGGAGTGAACAGACTTGTTCCAACCATATCCATTCCATATCCACTTGGAGATCCTGCAACACCGAAGGAAGAGCAGTTCAAGCTTCGCTATCACAGAGTAGGAGTTGCTCTTGATGCATTGACATCGGATATAAAAGAACCTCATCTCTTTAAAGTTAAAATTTAATCCCATGATACAGGTAATTTTGTAAATGGGTTCTCCGCCTGGGGGCAGATGTGCAGATAATACCTTCCCCTGATTCTGTAAGCCTCCAGTGCGGATCGTAAAAAATTGCAAAGACTATATTTAAAGAGGAGGTTATAAATGAAGAAAAATCAGGTGTTTTATATTTCGCTTCTGATTACCGCTTTATTTGTTGCCTTTGGCCTTTTGGCCTCGGAATTGTTTACAAAGGCAACCGTAGGAGCAAAAAATTTCCTAGTTACATATTTTGGTTGGTTTTACTTAATCTGCATGTTAGTATTTGTTGTTTTTACATTGGGTGTTGCTTTCAGCAAATACGGCAATATTAAACTTGGACCCGATGATTCTGTTCCGGAATACAGCAACCGGTCTTGGTTTGCCATGCTTTTTGCAGCGGGAATGGGAATTGGACTGGTCTTCTGGGGAGCAGCAGAGCCATTGAGCAACTTTATGAATTTTGGGGCAAATGAAGAGGCTGCTAATCTGGCAATGAAAAAGGCTTTTATGCATTGGGGATTTCATCCCTGGGCTGCTTATGCCGTGATCGGTATGGCCCTTGGGTATTTCCAGTTCAGAAAAAATGCACCGGGGTTAATCAGCAGTATTTTTTTACCGATTTTAGGCGAAAAGGGCATCAAGGGACCTGTTGGAAAACTGATCGATATCTGCGCTGTTTTTGCAACGGTGGCCGGATTTGCCACCTCACTGGGGCAGGGAACCATGCAGCTTAATTCCGGTCTTAACTTTCTTTTCCAGGTTCCAAAGACACGTGTGGTCCAGATTACCATCATTCTTGTGCTGATGGTCATATATACATGGACAGCGGTCCGGGGAATTGATAAAGGAGTCAAACTTTTATCTGATGTCAACCTTATCCTGGCAATCACTATTTTGCTTGGCGCATTTATCATTGGTCCTAAGCTTCTTCCAATCAATGTATTCACAAATTCACTTGGCAGTTATGTAGGCGGTTTCATTAGGGACAGCCTGGATATTAATCCGTTTGGAGACCAGTCTTGGCTTGGTTCCTGGACGATTTTCTATTGGGCATGGTGGATTGCGTGGGGACCTTTTGTGGGTACTTTTATTGCAAGAATATCCAAAGGAAGAACCATTAGAGAGTTTGTTATTGGAGTTATTTTCGCCCCTTCCATTGTATCATTTATCTGGTTTTCTATTTTTGGAAGCCTTGGATTAAATCTGGATGAAGGCATTATTACAAAAGCAGTTGAGTCAACGGAAACCGTGTTGTTTGTCGTTTTCCGTCAATATCCGATGGGAAGCTTCCTCTCTGTGGTAGCAATTTGTCTTCTGGGAACCTTTTCCATTACATCTGCAAACTCAGGCATTTTTGCTTTATCCATGTTTTCTTCCGGCGGAGAATTGAATCCAGATAACAAGAAAAAAATGCTCTGGGGAGTCATTTTAGCTCTTCTGACGCTGGTGCTGCTGATGACAGGCGGGCTGAGCGGATTGCAGAATTGTTCAATTGTAGCCGCATTTCCATTAGCAATTATCATGCTTTTGTGTTGTGTTTGCCTTTTCAAAGCATTGAAGAAGGAAACTCTTAAAAAGGAATAAAAGTTATTTATTTTGTAGTCTTAAGCGCCTGCATTTTTTTTCGGAAAACAGCAGGCGCTATCTGGCTATAGTCTAAGAAAGTAGGGAATCATATGGAATTTAAACAGTTAGAAGCATTTATACAGGTTTCCAAGCTTCAGAGCTTTTCAAAAGCCTCCGAATCCTTATTTTTAACCCAGCCGGCACTGAGCAGTCAGATCAATATGCTGGAAAAAGACATTGGAACCCAGTTGTTTGTCCGTTCCACAAAGAGGGTATTTCCCACCAAGGCAGGGATTGATTTTTACGAGTATGCACAGAAGATGCTGGCATTAAGGGATCAATCTATGTATGAAATGGGCAAGTATTCCAAGGAATGTACGGGGGAGGTCAACATTCTGGCTTCCAGTGTTCCCGCCCAGTATATTTTGCCTCAGCTGATCGCTGATTTTAATAAGGAATACCCCGATATTGTCTTTCGACTGTACCAGAAGGACAGCGGCGGAGTATTTGAAGAGCTGATTAAATATCAGTATGATATCGGGTTTGTGGGTACGGAAAACGAGAATTGCCGTTATACTCTGACCACTTTGTGCAAGGATCAGCTGGTTTTGATACTTCCTAAGGATATGAAGTATGAGGGCAGCCGGGAGGCGTCCGAAGTCATAAGGTTTATATCGGATAAAAATTTCATTATGAGAGAACAGGGCTCCGGTACCAGAGCGGAAATGGAATTGTTCTTAACCAGGTATGGCCTTTCGGAAAAAGAATTAAAAGCGGTTGCCTACTTTGGCAATACCCAGGGTATTGTGGAAGCTGTTTCGCAGGGTATGGGTATTTCCTTTGTTTCAAAAGCAGCAGCGCAGATTTATACCCGGCTGGATCTGATCAATGTGGTGGAAATTGATTCAGAGCTGTTAAGCAGGAATATCTTTTATGTGCAGAAAAAAGACATGATATTAACTCCTGCCCAGGAATTATTTATTACCTATGCAAAGAATTGTTATCAGAATATTTAATTGTTTATATGATTTGTCTTCCATCTATAGTATAATATTCTGTTAGATAGAGTTTATATTGAAAGGTGGATATTATGGTCATTGATTCTTACGATAAATTAAGCCATATGATTACATATTCAAAGGCAAATCTAAGTGAAATTGTAGTTTCCTATGTAAAAAATAAGATCCTGACAGGAGAACTGAAAAGCGGAGACAGGTTAGTGGAAACAGATATGTCGGAAGAACTGCAAATCAGCAGAGCTCCGATAAGAGAGGCTCTAAGAGAGCTTAATATGCGGGGGATCCTGACTTTTTCTCCCAAAAAGGGTAGCCAGATCCTTGAAATGGGTTATGAAGATATAATAGAGGTATTCTCCATCCGGATTCCCCTTGAAATGCAAACCCTTACCATCATTTTTGAAAAGTCTCTGCTAAAGGAGCAGGATCTGGATTATCTGGAGGCTTTAAATGAAAACATGATAAAGCCGGAATATGACTGTGACATAGAAGATAAGGAGAAGACCTTTGTTTTAAATAGCAGCGACCTGGCTTTTCATAAATTTTTCTGGGAAAAATCAGGGAGCTTCCGAAGGGAAGAAATCCTGGAAAATCAGTATTTTCAACTGCTGATAGCCATGAATCAGGATCTTTCCACCTTGGGTTCCATGAAAGAGAAATTTGCCGAGCATAAAGCAATTATTGAAGCATGCCGTACCGGATCTCTTGAAAAGACTTTATCAGCCTTTCAGGCTCACATGGATTCTTATTTAAATGCGGTTACAAAGCTTTAAAGCGGAAGGAAACAGCCTGTACTCTTAATGATCAATTGATCGGAAGGAGGAATAAATTTGACTGAAAAAATTAAAGTGTGGACAAAACAGCATGAAAATATACGAAATGACCTGGATCATAGCGGAAGATATCTTGTAAAAAAAGAGTATATCGTCAACAAGATGGAAGAGCATGCGGGGATATATCTGGATACTTACAACTGGCTGTATCATACCGCCTCTAAGTTCATGGAAATACCAAAGGATGCGAAATATCCTATATGGGTATCTGTAACAGAAGAATCAAAGATACAAAACAGCGAAGGAAATGTGCTTCTGGAAATACTGGTGGATCCTGAGAAGCTTTTTATCATGGACCTGGACAAATGGGGGTATATCGTGAATTATATGTATATTCCGAAAGATCCGGAGGATGCCAGGGAGCATGAGGAACTTTTGAAACGATACGGCATCGATGACAGCACGGCATACATGTCTTCCTTTTATCCCAGTGTGAAAAATAAGATCAGAAAAAGCTGGGACAGGCTTTTTGATGCGGACATCGAGCTGAGCCCTGCCAGGGTAGGAATCATCTGGGAGGTGAAAAAGGAATGGATCGTAAAGATGGATTCATAGAGCTTTATACCGTTCAATTAAAAGAGATTGCAGATTTTGTAAAAGACGGCCATTGCCATTATGTAAAGATGAAATACATTGAGGATAAATATAGAGAAGTAAAAGGTGTTTTTTTAAATGCCTACCGTTGGTATGTCCGCCAGGCGGCTGTGATCGTTGATAAGCCGGAACAGGCGGAATCAGCGGTATGGTCCTTTGTCAATGAAAAATATACGGACTGGCATCCGGGATATACGGTGATGAAGCTTAAGGTGCCGGTGGTGGAGGCCGTATTTTTCCGGATGTCTGACTGGAATAAGGTGTTGAATTTAAGTTACATTGGCAGGACAAAGGAAGAGGAAAATCAGTTTACTGAGAAGCTTGAGAAATTCGGGATAACGTATATAGGGGATGTTTATGAGACCGCTTTTTACCCCCATTTAAAAGGAGAGCTGGTGGCAAGCTGGGCCAATCTGTTTCGTTATGACCATGAGATTAAACATGGAGATTTCCCGGAGTTTGAAGATGTGCAGGCAGGACTATGGTGTATAAAAAAAGAATGGGTGGCAGGGGAAAGCAGGTGATCCCCCAAAGATTGCAATAAATTTTTTATAATAAATTCTATATCCCTATTACGTTGATATCTGTTCCATACTTTCGCAGATTGAGGATGAATTATACGAGATTTTAAAACGCTGAATTTGGGGGTTAAAATCATGGGAAAGTGTAAAATCCATGCCTGTAAAAAATGTTGAATTACTTCGGTCCTTGATTGACGATGCCAAAATGTGATTGAAAATTATGGATAGATTGTTTAATATATAATATATAAGGTTACAGGTTTTTGACTGTAGAAACGCGGGGTGAATCAATGAAATCACAGATTACGATGAAGGACATGGCCAGGCACTTTGGGGTATCGCTTAACACGATACATAAGGCAATTGCCGGGAAGCCGGGAGTAAGTGAGGCGACCAGGAAAAAAATAATGGACTACGCCGATGCCAATGGATATAAATTAAATGCCATGGCCTCTTTTCTTAAGCGGAAAAATA
The DNA here is from genome assembly GCA_002367105.1 of Hungatella sp. UBA3048. GTDB lineage: Bacteria > Bacillota > Clostridia > Lachnospirales > Lachnospiraceae > Lacrimispora. The sequence continues at coordinate 240,394 of DFCS01000051.1, read as the reverse complement.
TTAAAATCGCAGTTTGCCTTCCCGAACTGGATGAGGACAGTAAGTATTTCTACAGTTATATTTGGCAGGGCTATAGGAAGTATATGGCGGAGTGGGGGGACTTGAATATTCAGGTTCTTGAAATTCCATATAAAAAAGGAAATCTTATCGAAACGCTCAGACAGCTGGAAACAGAGTGTGAGGGCAGCGACAAGCTGGATGGTCTGCTGACCGCACCTCCCAGAGATGAGGCAGGAATTCACGTGATCAGGCAATTCACTGATAAGGGCGTATGTGTTGTGTTCGTTACCGGTGATAACGATGAATGCGGCAGGCTGGGTACTGTAGTGGGAGATTATTATGCGGCTGGTCAGATTATGGCAGAGCAGATATGTAATATTCTGAAAGAAAAAAGCCGCATTCTTCTGATGGCCGGAGACCAGTATAAGGATTCTCATTATCTGGTTGCAAAGGGATTTCACGAATATATCAGGCAGTCCCGGGCGGAATATGCCATAGAGGATCTGTTTGGCTATTACGAATCGGACCGTCTGGACGAAAGTATTATGCAGACCCTTACAAGAAATCCGCCGGATGCAGTATGCTGCGTATTCGCCAGAGGAAGTGCAGTTTTATACAAGGCTCTTAAATCCAGCGGTATGGCAGGAAAGCTTCCGGTAATTGCAAATGATGTGTTTGATGAAAATGTCGCGGCTTTAAAAGACGGAACGTTCACGAATCTTGTTTTTAAGGATCCCTATAAACAGGCGTACCTGGCAATGAAGATGCTCTGCGAGTATCTGCTTAAGGATATGGAACCAAAAGACAGGGTTCGAAAGGTGGAAATCGTCCTTATTTTTAAAAGCAATGTGAATTATTATTGGAAGAATATCGAGGATATGCAGTATTTAAGATTGTAGAAATAAGTAGAAGATGGTTATCCGGGGGCGCCTGGAAGCCATCTTCTTTTTCTGTTAAGAGTTTTCAGTATTCCGTTCCTGAAATGCCTCGCCCGGTATGCCCTCAAGGACCTTTGACAATGTGATGAGCGAGTGATTGATGTGCCTATTTACTGCCATGGCAATCTGCTCGTCGTTTTCTGTCATCAATGCCTCAATGATCTGTTGATGCTGAGGAAGGTTATCTTCACGACAGGAGCAGTGGTGGATTGCAGCAAACACGGCCAGGCGATAGGTCTCGATCATAATATTCTCATAAAAAGCAATGAGTGATTCATTCTTCGTTCTTTCGATGAAGTACATATGGAATTGAATGTCTTTTTTATAAAACTCGATGTCATTTAATTGGGAGCTGTTTTGTAACTGGTTCTGGAACTCTAAAATTGTGTTTTTGGAATAAGATCCTTTGAACTGTGTGATAATGGCAGGCTCCATAATTTTCCGAATCTGATAGATCTCATTAATATATTCCTGGGTGAAGGGGCGGACCTGCATTCCCTTTCTGGGGTATATCATAATCAGATTCCGGCTTTTTAAAGCCACCAGCGCTTCTCGAATGGGGGTTCTTCCGAAAGACAGTTCCTCATTCAGCATTTTTTCGGAGATATCCTGTCCGGGAAGATACTGGCAGGAGAGGATTTTATCTAAAAGATAATTGTAAGCCAGTTGGGTCTGAGACAGGTTACGATGGGGGGATGCATCTTCGAAAATCATGATTGCCTCCTTGCGTTTGTATTTTTAGATATATCACGGTTAAACGGTGCCGACAAAGTTATTATATATCAGGTAAGAATCAAATTCAATCAGTTTTAATAGTTTGTGAATATATTTCGTTGACAGATATATCAGAAGGTGATAAAGTTGATTATAAATATATCAGAAGCAATAAGGAGGCAAATGACATGAAAATCAGGGAGATGAGGATTTATAAAGCCTTATCAGAAATCTCAAAACCCATTGCGGATGCGACCCATGATATATCAGAAATTGCATTTTATGTGGTGGAGGTAGAAAGTATGGACGGGGTAATCGGTCAGGGATATTTGTTGTCGTTTCATTACTCGCCCAATGGGATCGAAGGTGTACTGAAGGATATTAAAAAGTTTATTGAGAGCAGGAATTACAGTATTTTTCAAACGCAGGATATTCAGCACGATTATGAAAACGAATCAGAGTATTTTGGTATCACGGGACTGCAGAGGTGGGCTCTGGCCGCGCTAAATATCGCCCTTTGGGATGCTTATGCCAGGACTTTAAAGCAGCCCATCTGGAAGCTGTTTGGCTGCCATACAAGAAAGATTCCGGTATACGGCAGCGGTGGCTGGATCTCTTATTCCGAGAAGGAACTGGTGGAAGAAGTGGCTGATTACAAAAGGAGAGGCTTCCAGGCTGTGAAGATTAAAGTAGGATCTCCGGAAATGAACCAGGATATGGAGCGGCTGACAAAGGTAAGAGAAGCAGTGGGCAATGACTTAAAGATCATGATGGATGCCAATCAGGGGATGGATGTTACATCGGCAGTAAAACTGGCAAATTCGGTAGAGCATCTGAACATCCACTGGTTTGAGGAACCTGTTGTTAATACAGACTTTGAGGGGTATGCCGCAATCCGTACAAAAACCAGGGTATCCCTGGCAATGGGAGAGCGGGAATACAATACGGTTGCCCTGCGGGAACTGATCATGAGAAGAGCCCTGGATTTATGGCAGCCGGATATCATCAGACTGGGAGGCGTAGAGGAGTGGACCCGCTCGGCAGCACTGGCAAATGCATTTCATATTCCGGTGCTGCCTCATTACTACAAGGATTACGACGTACCGCTGCTTGCATCTGTAAGGAATCCTTACGGTGCGGAATCCTTTGACTGGATCGACGGGATCATTGACAATAAGATGGTCATCGACAATGGCTACGCCAGGCCGAGGGAAGGCGCCGGATGGGGATTTAACTTTCTTCATCAGTATCTGGAAGAAGTATAACGATCATATGAGTATCTGCAGAAAAGATTGGAAAAGTACACAAAAGGGTAACGTTTCACCAATGCCAGTAACCTTTTAAACCCTGTCTGAAATTAAAAAATGCTGACATATATTTTGAAGCAAGGGAAGATTAATGAACATATTACATACAAAAAGCAGCTTGAAGGGCTGCTTTTTGTATGAATAAAACAAAATTTGGGGGATGTTCTCCTAAAAAGTTATTGACAGTTACGTATAATCGTGGTAGCATCAAAACATAAGATAAGGGAAACGTTTCTTTAAAACTATATGTAGGAGGTTTGTTATGAAATCAAAGAAGTTATGGTCAGCTATGCTGGCAGCTGCTATGGCAGCATCCATGCTGTGGGGGTGTGGGGCGCCTTCCACCGACAGTAAGAAGACGGAGTCTGTGACTACAAAAGACACGGTAGCACAGCAATCACCTGAAAGCGGGGATCAGACATTGCGGGTTACTGTTCAGGCATGGATGATGGGCAAATACGATTTTGAACGGATTGCAAAAGAGTTTGAAGCCGAAAACCCTGGAGTCAAGGTAGTATACAATCAGGTAGATAACGTGGACGTTACAACCAGCATGTTGGAATGGTCTCAGGGAAAAACGACCTGTGATTTAGCCCTGGGTGGTGACCGCTCAGAGACAGTTCCTTATGCGGCCAACGATTACGTAGTAGAATTCACGGATGATAATTTTTTTAACGGGGATTTTACCAGAGATAAGTTTATAGATTCTTTCTTAGAAAGCGGAAATGCAGACGGCGTACAGTACATGATTCCTCTGTTAGGCGAGGTTCTCGGCTGTGTTGTCAATATTCCGATGATGAAAGAGGCCGGATATGTAGATGCAGACGGGAAGATCCTTCCGGCAAAATCCTGGGATGACATGTATGAATATGCAAAGAATTTAACAAAAGACGGTCAGACAGGCCTTGCCATTGACTGGGGCAATAATATGGCAGTAAAAGCCTATGACGCCTGTGTCATGGGAGTCAATGGAAATCTGTATGAGTCCGATGGAAAGACACTGAATTTCACAGCAGAACCTGTGAAGGGTATGCTTTCTGTATGGCAGAACCTGGTAAAGGACGGTTATACCACTACCGATGTATTTGCGGATGCTGAGGCCAACAGGACGAATTTCAAAGCCGGACATGTTGCCATGCATATTGCTCCGGCTTCCCGCTGGATCGAGGCTGGTGAGATTTTAGGTTCAGATAATGTTGGCATTATGCCCATACCCGGAACAGATACCAATGGATCCATTTCCTATATTCATGGTGCGGTAATTCCAAAGGCCTCCGATAAACAGGAGCTTGCAATAAAGTTTATTAAGGATAAACTGCTTCAGGCGCAGTTCCAGATGGATTCCATGGGCGCTTATGGTAAGATGTCACCCATAAAGGCACACTATGAGAACTTAAAGAATCCATACTGGCCTGAAGTTATGGAGTTTACAGAAAAAGCATCGACTCCGCCTCTGTATAAGGATTACACAAAGCTGGATACCAATATGCAGATTGAACTTCAGAAAATGCTGACCGGAGGCTCCACAGCAGATGAATTTTCTACTAATATGAGTAAGTTTATGACTACGATTGACTTAGAGTCAGGAATGAAGAAGTAATAAGAAACGGATGAGAGCCGGTTCAATTGCCTTTGTAGCCATTGTTCCGGCTTTCCGATTAAATATAAGTAGAGGAGTAAAATATGGGGCATAAAAAAAATTTTGGCTTAAGATTAAGAAAGATGATACCCGGTTATGCATTTGCGGCTCCCGGTATTTTGTTTGCAGCCATATATATGGGATATCCCCTCATACGGTCATTTTATTTAAGTTTCACAAAATATAATTTTGCATTTGATAAAAATCCGGTCTTCTGGGGGCTGTCTAATTTTACTAAGATGTTTTCAGATGCTTATTTTATGGATTCCCTTAGGAATACAGCAGTATTTTCTTCTTTATTTTTCCCCTCCCTCATGATTTTTTCTCTGATCATTGCTATGCTTTTAGACAAGGGAGTCAGAGGATCCGGTATTTTCAGAACCTGCATCTTTCTCTCCATGGTAGTTCCGTTATCACTCACCGGTATTATCTTCCAGTGGATTTTAAATAATCAGTACGGACTTTTAAACACCGTACTAAGGGATGTGTTTAAGCTGGATTTTCTGACCCATAATTGGCTGGGAGAAGGGGAATGGGCCATGGTCTCCATTGTCGTAGTCAGTCTTTGGAAAAACATGGGAATGCTTGTGATATTCTTTATGGCAGGTCTTGCCGCAATTCCGGGTGATATCATTGAATCAGCAAAGATCGATGGCGCCAATGCATACCAGAGGATTTTTCTGATCATATTACCGAATTTAAAGGAAAGCTATGTCATCTGCGGATTATGGGCGATCATTCAGTCTGTAAAGGTGTTTGAGCAGCCCTTTGTTATGACCAACGGCGGTCCGGGCACAGCTACTCTGGTGCTATACCAATATACCTGGATGAATGCGTTTAAATACTATGAAATGGGTTATGCTTCGGCAATTGCTTATTTTATGGGAGTTATCATCCTGCTTCTGTCAGCCCTTAACATGTATTTAAACAGGGATAAAGATGTGGATGAAGTAAAAGGGAAACGATCAAAGAAAAGAGAGGTGAAAGCATGAACGAAAAGAAGAGTGTAAGTAATATCGCTGTATTTGTTTTGTTATTCATCACCTCATTTGTTTTTATCATTCCGTTTTTATGGACATTTCTTACTTCAATAAAACCGGATGAAGAGATTTATTCAGCCGCACTGACCCTGTTTCCTAAGGAATTTTATATAGGACATTATACGGGAATATTCACGAAGCTGGGAAATTTCTTGAAATATTTCTCGAATTCTGTGATCGTTTCCTTTTGGAGCGTTTTTCTGAATGTATTGCTGGCCTCGACCCTGGGATATTCCTTTTCCAAGTTTCAGTACTGGGGACGGGACTTTTTTCTGGGTTTTGTATTGCTGATCATCACTCTTCCGTATGTAATTTATCTGATACCCATCTACATTATGCAGTCACGGTTTGATTTAATCGATACCAGACTGGGGCTGATTCTCCCCTATACCGCTACGAATCTGCCCATGTCCGTGTTTATCATGCGGGGACAGTTCAATGGTGTACCAAATGAGATGATGGAGGCTGCCAGAATTGACGGCGCAACTCATTGGCAAACTTTTTCCAGGGTCATGCTGCCGATTGTAAAGCCCGGAATTGCCACTGTGATTATCATGACATTTATTACTGTGTGGGGCGAGTTTACATATGCAAGGACCCTGTGTACAACAGCAAGATCCCAGACTCTGGCTGTTGGAATTACATTTTTAAGGGATGAGGCCGCTTCCTGGCAATACGGTACATTAACGGCTACGATCATTCTGTCATTAATTCCTGTCCTGATCATATTTCTGTCCATGCAGAAGTATTTCATTAAAGGAATTATGGCAGGAGCAGTGAAAGGATAAGGAAGGTTTATGAAAATCAAAACATTTGAAACATGGTGGGTCAAACGGGATAAATGCCTGTTTGACCAGAAGAGAAAAGGCAAAAGCAATATGGATTGGGACGTGATTGTACTAAAGCTGACCACGGACACCGGAATAGAGGGGATAGCAACAGCCCTTGCGGCCCGTTCCGGCCAGGTTACGGAAAGCTATCTCCATGATAATATCGCCCCGGTTGTATTAGGGCGATCCCCTTACGACAGGGAAAAGATATGGCATGAGCTGTGGAATATAGACCGTCACCTCACCTTTTTCCCGGTCTACCTTCCGGGGCCCGTGGATGTGGCCCTTTGGGATATTTGCGCAAAGGCGGCCGGATTGCCGTTGTACAAATACATCGGAGCATACAGAACCCAGCTTCCCGTTTATGCCAGCGGCCTGTTCCATGAGGATCCGGAGGAATATGTGAGAGAAGCACTGTACTACCAGTCGAAAGGGATCAACTGCTATAAGGCACATCCATCGGGACCTTATGAACTGGATATGAAAATCCATGAGAATATACGAAATGCCGTAGGGCCTGATATGAAGCTCATGAGTGATCCGGTGGCAGAGTATACTCTGGAAGAGGCAATCAAAGTGGGGCGGCATTTGGAGAAACTTAATTATGAGTGGCTGGAGGAGCCATTCCGGGATTTTGAGCTGGATAAATATTCCCGTTTATGTGCTGCTCTTGATCTTCCTATTGCAGCTACAGAGACGACCCGGGGCTGTCATTGGGGCGTGGCCCAGGTGATCAATCAGAAAGCGGCCGACATCGTCAGAGCTGATGTATCCTGGAAGTGCGGTATCACAGGAACCCTGAAGATCGCTCATCTGGCGGAAAGCTTTGGTATGCAGTGCGAGATACATACAACGACAATGAATTATATGGATCTGGTGAACCTACATGTTTCCTGTGCCATCCGAAACTGCAAATATTTTGAATACTTTGTTCCGGAGGAGGATTTCTCATTCCCGATGAAAGGTCTGCTGCCCATTGATGAGCAGGGTGTGATCACGGTCCCGGAAGGTCCTGGTGTAGGCGCTGAACTTGACTGGGAATTAATAGAGAAGCTTTCCGTTTCTCATCGGGCGGAGGTATTGGAAGCATGAATTTAACAGGAAAGACCGGAATCATAACAGGCGGATCCAGCGGAATCGGATTTGCAACAGCGAATGTTCTTGCTGAAGCAGGGGCGCTGGTCTATGCCGTCAGCAGAAGCGGAAAACCTAAAATCCAGGGAAAAAAAGGTCATCCCGGTGTCATTCATCTGGCAGCTGATGTCTGCGACTATGAGGCGCTTTCAGAGCTGGTAAATAGGATTGGTATGGAGCATGGAATTGATTTTTTGATCAACAATGCCGGTATTACTGTGAAATGCCGTGCGGAAAAATTTTTGGATTCCGACTTTGAGCGGATCCATCAGGTCAATGTAAACAGTGTATTTAAGCTGTCCTGTCTGTGTTTTCCCTATTTAACCCAATCTATCCACAAAGGCAGGATCATAAATATTACCTCTATGGCTGCCCACCTGGGATTTTCGGAAGTAGTGCCATACTGTTCCAGCAAGGGCGCTGTGCTTTCCATGACAAGGGGGCTGGCAGTTGAATGGGCCGGTGACAGGATCAATGTTAATTCCATTGCCCCAGGCTGGTTTCCCTCGGAAATGAGCCGGAATGTTATGGATGAAGAACGGAAGCAAAAAATCTTATCCAGAATGCCGGTCCATCAGTTTGGTGATCCCAGGGACATCGGAGAGATGGCAAAATTTCTTGTGTCAGATAGCTCAGAGTACATTACGGGCCAGGATTTTGCAGTAGACGGGGGAGCTCTGTCGTTTGGATATTAAGCAGATAAAGGAGAAGCGAATATGAAATTATGGAATGATGAGAATGAGAAGTTTGCGCTGATGAAAGATAGATTATATACGCCTGTAGTGGGTGATATTCTAGACAGTATGGGATATTACCACCAGTTTCTTCCCCAGGATATCCGCCCCTTAAGGGATGATATGAAACTGGCTGGTAAGGCTATGCCGGTGCTTATGATTGATGTGTTCGGTCCTCAGAAAAAGCCGTTCGGCTATTTAACAGAAGCCCTGGATCAGCTTGAGGAAAATGAAATTTATCTGGCCACAGGGGGAAGCAAACGCTGCGCCTACTGGGGAGAGCTACTGACAGCAACCGCCCGCACCAGAAAAGCCGTGGGTGCCGTGGTAAACGGCTGGCACAGGGATACCCCCCAGGTGTTGGAACAGAACTGGCCGGTATTTTCAAACGGCTGCTATGCCCAGGATTCCAGTGTCCGGACCCAGGTGGTAGATTACCGCTGTGATATCGAAATTGGCCAGGTGACCATTCATGACGGAGATTTAGTGTTCGGTGACGTGGACGGTGTTTTGATCATTCCCAAAGATGTGGCGGACGAGGTCCTTGAAAAAGCCCTGGAAAAAGCGGCAGGGGAAAAGGTGGTAAGGAAAGCAATTGAAGGTGGCATGAGCGCAACCGCTGCCTTTGCTGAATTTGGGATTCTATAGAACCGGAGGTCACTATGGAAAAAGAACAGAAGGCGTTCCAGATCGTGGAAACGGATAATGTGGCAACGGCACTGGAGGGCATCCTTCCGGGAATCGTGAGCCTGCTGGGTGATGCCTCCGTGGGTAAGATAACTGCAGTAACCGATGTGCCCAAGGGGCACAAAATATCCCTTAAGGATATGGAAGCCGGAGAAGATATAAAGAAATACGGGATCCGGATCGGCAAAGCCACGCAGCCCGTTAAAGCCGGCGAATGGGTGCATCTCCATAATATCCACAGTGTATATGACGAGCGGTCCAGCCATTTGGATGTGTTAACCGGTGCACCGAAGGATACAAAGTATGAATAGGAGGGGTCAGATGTCAGGTCAAAAGCTGGAATGCAGCTGGCAGGGTTATGTGCGGAAAAACGGTACCATGGGAATCCGAAATAAGGTCCTGGTCATCTATACGGTAGAGTGTGCCTCCTTTGTAGCTAAGGAAATTGTGCATAAGATCAATGACCCGGAAACAGAAGTGGTGGGATTTTCCGGTTGTACGGATAATGAATATGCAGTGCGCCTTTTGATTTCCTTGATCCGTCATCCCAATGTAGGTGCCGTACTGCCGGTAGGCTTAGGCTGTGAATACGTTCAGCCGGAATGGCTGGCAGATATTGCAAAAAAAGAGGGAAAGGAAGCCGCCTGGATGTTCATCCAGAATGAAGGCGGTACCAGAAGAACCATCGAAAAAGGGGTACAGCTTGTTCGAGGGATGCAGGAGGCCTTAAAGAAGACCAAACGGGCTCCCATGGGCTTAAAGGACTTAATCATAGGCGCGGAATGCGGCGGCTCTGATTATACCAGTGGTCTGGCCGGTAATGTAGTGGTAGGACGTTTCTATGACCGTCTTATTGAAGCCGGAGGAACTGCCGTTTTTGAGGAAATCGTGGAAGCCATAGGTTTAAAAGAGCTTTTACTGGAACGTGCGGCAGATAAAAAGGCTGCGGAGGAGATCTCCGACACTTATGATAAGGCTCTGGATTACTGCAAATCCGTAAGACAGTACTCTGTAAGTCCCGGAAACTTTGCCGGAGGGCTTTCCACCATTGAGGAAAAGAGCATGGGCGCTGTTGTAAAGAGCGGAAGCAAGCCCATACAGGGCGTCCTAAAAGTAGGAAAGGTACCGCCTGATAAGGGGTTGTGGCTTTTAGACTCCACACCGGATCCCTATTGGATGCAGTTTGGGATCACGAATCCCAATGACAATGAAGGCCTGATGGATTTAATTGCATGTGGCTGTCATGTGGTATTTTTAGTTACAGGGAGGGGGAGCGTGGTAGGATCTGCCGTATCTCCCTGCATCAAGGTGACGGGAAACTCGGCTACCTATTCGACAATGCAGGAGGATATGGATTTTGATGCCGGTCCTGTTCTGGCAGGCAGATGTTCCCTGGAGGAGATGGCACAAAAGCTGCTTGAAATGGTTGTAGATGTGGCAGCAGGAAAACAAAGCAAGAGTGAGGCATTGGGACATAAGGAATATTTCATCCCTTATAAATACCAGAACACAGAAGTTGTAAAAAAATGCAAGGAGGCATGAGCCATGTTTGATACAGGTAAATATTTTTCTCTGGAAGGTCAGACCGCTGTTATTACAGGGGGCTCTACGGGACTGGGGCTTGCGATTACCAGATGTATGGTGGGCGCCGGAGCGAAGGTGGTTGTCTTAAGCTTTGAAAGCGGGGAGCAGGGACAGAAAGCTCTGGAAGAATTTGGGGGAAAGGCTGTTTTCTATCATTTTAATATCACGGATACGGACCATACCCAGGAGATGGTGGATCGTATTATTTCAGAACATGGGCCTGTATCCATTTTGGTGAATAACGCAGGAAACCACTGTAAGAAATTTATTGAAGAAATGACGGTAGAGGATTATGTGAGCGTGCTGAACGTTCACCTGGTAGGCGCATTTGCCCTGACAAAGGCATTATTCCCTCATATGAAAGAACAAAAAAAAGGCAGCATCCTCTTCCAGGCCAGTATGACCAGTTTTATCGGCCAACCTCAGGTGGCAGGCTATGCGACAGCCAAGGCAGGATATCTTGGACTGGTACGCACGCTGGCAGCAGAAGGCGGTTCTTACGGAGTTCGGGTAAACGCCATAGCTCCGGGCTGGATCGATACGCCCATGTATCACAAGGCAACGGATGAGGATGAAGTAAGACGCAATAAAATTCTTGGAAGGATTCCCATGAATAAAGTAGGTGACCCCATGGATATCGGTATGGCTGCTGTATTCTTATCCAGTGATGCGGCAGGTTATATATCAGGCGCCTGCCTTCCTGTAGACGGCGGCGCTCTGATCGGATTCTAATGAGGCACACAAAGAAAGGGGGAGCACGGTGAACCATCTATTTTCGGAGGAATTGCTTTTAACAAATCAGACAGGAAGTTACTTCTATCATACCTATGCCAAACACCTGCCCATCATTGATTATCATTGCCATCTGGTTGCCAGGGAGATTTATGAAAATGAGGAATTTGAAGACCTGGGTGAAATGTGGCTTGCCCACGACCATTATAAATGGAGAGCTATGAGGACTTTTGGGATCGATGAATATTACATCACCGGAGGAGCCGGTTATTACGAGAAATACTTAAAATTTGCAGAGATATTGCCGAGGTTGATGGGGAATCCTGTTTACATCTGGTGTGTATTGGAGCTGAAACGCTATTTTGACATAGAAGAGCCTTTGGGGCCGGATAATGCTGAAGAGATCTATAAGAAAACAAAGGAATTGATCAAAGGACGTCATATGACGCCAAGATGGTGTATGGAACGGTCAAAGGTAGAGATTGTCAGCACTACGGAAGATCCTGTGGATACTCTGGATTATCATATCCGGATGAAGCGGGATCCGGCCATTAAGACCAGGATCCTCACAGCTTTTCGGCCGGATCAGGCATTTTACTGCGAATGGTCCTCCTTCTCGAACTATATGGGAAAGCTTTCTCAGGCAGTAGAGCAGGAGATAACAAGTTTTTCTTCCATGATGAGTGCTCTGGAACAGCGCCTGTCTTTCTTCGCGGAATTTGGGACCAGAGTGAGCGATAACGGTATGGCGGATATTACATGGTGTGATTACACGATGGAAGAGGTGGAATCGGCTTTTGATAAGGCGCTTCGGCAGAAAGAGCTGTCACCAAAAGAAATTAACCAGTATAAGTCTGCATTTGTCATTGAGATGGCAAAGCTTTATAAAAAGTATGGATTTGTTATGCAGCTCCATATCGGGACCTACCTGGATGCCAATCAAAAAAAGGTGAAAGAAATCGGACAGTCCACCGGGTTTGATTGTGTTGATGATACCACCTCTGTCCGGTCAGTGGGTGCTATTCTTAACCGTTTAACGGAAATGGATGAGCTGCCAAAGACAATCCTTTATCCACTTCATGCGTCACAGGTGGAGTCCTTTGCCATTCTGGCCGCTGGTTTTTGCGATGGTACGGTAAAGGGAAAGGTACAGTTGGGCGCTCCGTGGTGGTTTAATGATCAGTCCTATGGGATTGAGCGCCAGTTCTATGCGGCAGGGAATCTTTATCCGGTCAGTTTATCAGTAGGTATGCTGACAGATTCCAGAAGCTTTTTAAGCTATCCCCGCCATGAGCTTTACAGGAGAGTTCTTTGCAGTTATTTAGGAGAGCTAGTGGAGCGAGGGGAATATTACTCTGATGAAATATATATAAAAGAGATGATCGAATCAATATGTTATAAAAATGTAAAGGAATATTTTGGATGGTAGGGGCAGGAGAGATTATTCTTTTCCCAAGTATTCGGCATCACGGGTAGTCAGCAATTTGTCTGATTTATCAGGAATTTAAGTCGATGTGCAGAAAAATGAAATAAGGCTTTATATTGACAATACCAGGAAAGCACGTTTTTCCTGGTATTGTTGTTTTCGGAATTTGATTTGATGAAATCAGATTGACAACAAAATAGATTAGAAATATAACCGCCGGGTATCTGGTGGGATTTATTGCGGTTCCCCAGCTTATGATAGGGACCTTGCTGTTTTATGGGGCCTCCATTATCCTGCCCCAGGTGACAGATATGTTTTCTCTGTTGCTGTAAGACTTTGAGTATGAAATAACGTAGGAGAGGATTCTTTCTTTTCTTTGAGGCATTTCCATGATAAATTATAGGGTAGCAGGAAGAGAACCGTAATAAACAGCTAAAAGGCAGGTATGAATATGAAATGGAAAGATAGCTTTCACCCTTATGCGGCCACAACCATTGTTTTCTGGTCATTGGCCTATGTGTTTACAAAGCTGGCGCTTGGATATTTTACCCCGTTTTCCCTGGGATTTCTCCGTTATGGGGTGGCCTCCCTGGCATTGTTGGCAGTGGCCGTCTTTACAAAGATGAAGCTGCCCGGGAAGAGGGATATTTTCTATTAACCCAGGCCTGTTCTGGCTGTTTCTGGCGGCTTTGCTGGTCAGCATTTACAACCTTTTGCAGAGAAAACTGACGAAATCTTATCAGGCACTCCAGTCCAGCGCCTTCAGCATTTTTGGTTTTCTTATGGCAAATGAGGTACCGGACAAGGCGACCCTGACCGGCGGGACCATCATTTTGTCAGGGATCCTTATTTTTAACTTTGGAGGGAAAATTTATGAATTTTTCTTTGCCCCAAAAAGGGGTGGACATTCCGTCATTGATAAAAAGCCTTCATCAGAATAACATGGCAGGTTTCCATGTCAGGGATAAAAAGGAGCTTCTGAAGCTTTTGAGGACGTTTATAGCAGATGGAACCACCGTAGGCTGCGGGGATTCGGTTACCCTTGAGCAGACGGGAGTCTTTGATGATCTGAGAGAACGGGAGATTAACTTTCTGGATAAATTTGATCCGACCCTTACCCGGGAAGAAAAACGTGAGATATACTTAAAAAATTTCTCTGCAGATACGTTTGTTACCGGAGCCAATGCCGTCACCATGGACGGAAAGATTTTTAACATTGACGGCAACGGGAGCCGGGTCGCCCCCATGCTGTATGGACCAAAGCAGGTTATTGTTGTTGTGGGAACGAATAAAATAACAGAAGATGCGCAGGCGGCAGTGAAGAGAGCCAGGCAGATTGCGGCTCCCCTGGATGCAAAGCGGCTTAATAAGGCAACTCCATGCACGGCTCTTGACCGCTGCATTGACTGCAGACACAAGGAGAGGATCTGCAATGATTTTGTTTTGATTGCAGGACAATTTGTGAAGGATCGGATCAAGGTAATCATCGTAAATGAGGAATTGGGGTATTAAAAATCACAACGGTTTGTGAGAGACCGTTGTGATTTTTTTATGGTTTTAATCTTCTTCTCTCCAGCTTTCTGTTGATGAGGAGCTGGGTTCTTGAAAAACCCAGCTCCGCTATTTTGCTATTTACGAAGGGCTCAAATCTTTTTTGGTGTAAAGCCGGCCTGCCATGGAACAGCTAACTAAAATGATCACGAATGAAAGCAGGATATAGATAGGGTTTAGTCCGTGTTCTGAAACCGACACCACATCAAAGTAACTCACCGGTGTCAGAACGTGTAAGAAATCCACAGTACCGGCATAATCCAGCACAAAGCTGATCACATAAAATGTCAGGACCGTGAGCATTGTAATAAGACTTGCGTCTTTATAATTTTTTGCAAGGCCTGAAATGAAAAGCCCTATGGAAAAGAGCACAGTTTGCGTGATAAATATTCCCATTGTTGTGATCAAATGCGTGCCCACGATGCTTCCGTCACCCAGGGGAAGAATGATACATAAATATGACATGATCCCCACCGCGAGGGAAAATATCCAAAGATTTGTTACTGCCGCCCCGATTTTCGCCCAAATGATGGCGGAACGTTTATAAGGCTTTGAGAACAGGAACTCGCTTGTTCCTAACTTTTCTTCCCTGGAAACAGCATATACCCCTGAAAAACCCGCATAAAAGAAGGCCAGTAAGTCAATCCAGAATACCATGCACTGATAGGCACCCAGGGGAGTGTCGATTCTCACTCCGTTCAGTCCGAATAAAATCAATATAATTTTGGGGAAGCTATCTGCCAGCTCCGCAATTTCTCCCATTGCATCCTTTAGCACCACAAATTCGATTGCTGCAAAACCTGTAAGCATTACAATCAGCACCAGCCATATGATCAAAAGCTTTCTCGTCAATTTAAGCTCTTTTAAATAAATCGTCTTCATGTTCAGCCTCCAAATACAACGTCTTTTTTAAGAAATACTCTGCAGCTGACAAACAACAGCCCCCCGCCCAGGATCACATACCACACCACATAATTCCATTGGTAAAATCCGGTTTCAGCGATCCTGACAGGATCAAAGAAGGCAAAGGGGGTGAAATAGCCCAGTACCGGTGCCTGGATCTTCTTTGACATGGAGCTTAAGCAAAAGAGGGCAAACATGACGCAGGAGGATATGAGCACAGGCGTCCGTACATTTGAAAAAAAAGTCCCTGCAGCTGTTCCGAAAACCACAAACATCAGCTCCAGCAGCACAAGGGATTTTCCTATGAGAAAAAATGCTCTCCAATCAACGGAAACGCCTTTGACGGTCAAAAGGGCGAGTGCCGCTCCTGTGATATAGGCGGCTCCCACAATCAGGCTGTCTGCCGCACAGGCAAGAAGCTTGCTAAAGAAAACCATGCGCCTGGAAAGGGGCTTTGTCAGCAGAAATTCTGCTGATTTGTTCATATATTCCTTTGTATGGGAGGAAAAGGCAATGCTCATTCCATGGATTGCCGCCGCTGTCATGGCAAAGCTGTTTAAAAAGCTGAACATGCCAAGGGGGGTCATGACAAAGGCGGCGCTGAGCCCTAAGGCTTCAAACATCGGATTATTTTTTATGGCCTCCACCATCATAGCATCTGTCCCTGAGATAAAGCCAAGATATGTGGGCAGCATGAGAAAGATTAACCCGCCCATGGACAGGGACCAGATGATAATATTTTTCTTTAACTGTTTCAGTTCATACTTGAATACGGTCATCCCCTTCACCTCACCTGTAATAGTGCATGAAAATTTCTTCCAGAGCCGGTTCTTCGATAAACAGGTCGTGGACCTTTAAGACAGACAGCTTTGCCAGGATCTCTCCCATATTCCCCATAAACATGAATGAGGCAGTATGGCTTTCCTGATGATAATTGGTAACTCCCACAAGATTAAAATAACCTGCCGGTATTTCCTCAGCCGTGACACTGATTTTTTTATGGCTGTTGGCCCGAAGCTCGCTGATTTTCTGTACGCCGATGATCTTTCCTTCTTTTAAAATTGCCACCCGGTCGCAGACTTTCTGAACCTCTGACAGGACGTGAGAAGAAAAGAAGATCGTCGCCCCACGTTTGTTTTCTTCTTTTAAAATTGTAAAAAACTCCTGCTGGATGAGCGGGTCCAAGCCGCTGGTGGGTTCGTCTAATATAATGAGCCTGGGAGAGTGGAGCAGGGCGCACAGGATCCCTGCTTTCTTTTTGTTGCCCAGAGATAAGTCGGATATTTTACGGGACGTATCCAGACCAAGGCGCCTGGAAAGCTCTTTTATTTTTTTATCATTTTTTATGCCGTATAAATCCGCCGCGTACGTTACCAGTTCCCGGACAGTCATATTGTCATAATAAGAGGTTTCCCCGGGCAGATAGCCTACATCCTTTGCGATTTCTGCAGCCTGCTTCATGCAATCCTTGCCAAAGATTTCTGCGCTGCCGGAGTCGGGCCGGATCAGGGCTAAAAGAGTACGGATGGTAGTGGATTTCCCTGCCCCGTTGGGTCCGATAAAGCCAAATATCTCGCCCTCCTCAACGGAGAAGCTGATGTTTTCAATCCCCCTGTGTTCCCCATAGCTTTTGGACAGGTGATTAATTTGAATTGCGTTCACCGGTGATTCTCCTTTCTCATTTCAAAAACTCAACATATCCTAAGTTTCCGTCTACGCGGATCTGGTCTCCGTCCTTGATGTGTTTTGTGGCATCGGTCACGCCGACAACAGCCGGCAGGCCGTATTCCCGTGTAATGACCGCGCCGTGGGTGGCCATTCCGCCAACCTCTGTGACAAGTCCGCTCACAGAGATAAAGGCCGGTGTCCAGCTTGGGTCGGTGAATTTGGTCACCAGGATGTCACCCTTTTCTATTTTGCCGGCTTCCTTTATGTCCAGGATGACCCTAGCCCGGCCCACTGCCACGCCGCCTGAAACAGCAAGCCCCGGCAGTGCTCCATCTGGTACCTGGCGGCTATATTCTCCTTCCACCACCTCTCCGTCGGAGAACATGAGGCGGGGCGGGGTGAAAGAGGCGTACGTTTCATAATCCTGCCGCAAAGCATCAATCTTTTTATAATCTGGTTCATATTCTCCGGCAAACAGACTTGCAAGTTCCGAAAGGCGAAGATAGAAAACATCTTCCACGCTTCTTAGCCTGCCCTGGAGGACGAGCTTTTCGGATTCCTTAAGGATAGCCTGTTTGTATTCCCAATACCGTTTCATCCAGTAATATTTGGGGGATTCCCGCAGTCCTAAAAAGTTTCGGTAAAAGGATAGCTGTTTTGCCAGCTTCCTGGCTCTCCTGGCTCCCCATTTCTTTATGGCAGCGGAAACCATGGATTTTACTGCGTCATCGCTTTCCTGCTTTCCCAGAAGGAGCCTTTGCTCCGCGTGGCCTTTGGGAAGCCTTATATCTGCCAAAACGGTGGGGAGGATCTTTCCCGGCTCCTCGGCAAACCGGGGTTTTGCAATGTCGATTTCCCCAGGGCAGCGCATTCCGTACCGCAGGAAAAATTCCTCAAAGGCTTTTGCAGCATCTTCCCCGCCTTGCAGCTTCCTTAAATCGTCAATGCAAAAGGAGTCCCCTGCTGTTTCAAGGTATTTTACTACCTCCGGAAAATCCCGGGAAACATCTGCGATACGGCTTACGTAAAATCCCATTTCTGAGGAAATGTTGCCCTTAATGGATTTTGACACTTCAGCGCTTATATTATCCTGTCCAAGGAGGAGCTTTCCTGCTTTATCAATCGGCTTTGTGAGGAAGAATGTCACCAGAAGCGGTCCTAAGCCCTCCGGATCAAACAGTCCTTTCATCAGATCATCCGTGTCGCTCACAATAAAATCGATTATCTCCTTACCGGACAGTTTCTCAAGTCCCTTTCTTGTCTTTTTGATTGCAGCTTCCATACGGCGGTTGTAGCCGTCAATGATGGCCGGATCATTTTTCCGGTAGATTTTTAATCCGGCGGTAATGCACTTTCCCACATCCTTTGGTATGGTGAAGTCGCTTTTTTGTCCTTTGGGAATGGACTTAAGATAATCCTTTCTTGTCAGAACTTTATTGAATGCGCTGTTCATCAGTTCATCTGAATTGGACAGCTTTTGGCGTACCAGAGCCCTTCCTACTGCACTGTTTAAGTTATGGGTAATTTCCATATAGGGCCGCCCCCCGATTTCCGTAACCTTCACGGTTTTGGACATCAATTCCCAAAGGGACATTCCAAGGGGCAGCATGGTGTCTGTCATCATCTGAAGATGGCCGACGGAAATAAAACAGCGTTTAAATCCGTCCATGGAAGATGGACAGGGGTAAAGGGTGGTAATCCCCCGGGACTGGACAATATAGAATTTCATACCGTCAAAACACCATTCAATATCCTGGGGGCTGCCGAATTCCTTCTCGATCTTTTTTCCAAGGGCGGCAAGGGCGGCTACCTGTTCGTTGGAGAGACAGGGCTTTCCGCCGCTTCTTTGCTTTATGCCATCTTTGACTGTCCAGGTAACAGGGGTTTTGCGCCCGGATACCAGTTCCTCTCCTAAGCCCTCCACCGCTTCAATCGCTATTGTAAAACGGTCGGAGGTTATGGGATCGGCGGTAAACATGACTCCGGCTGCCTTCGCATCCACCATTTTTTGGACAACAACGGCCATTTGAACATCGTTTTCATCAAACCTGTTTTTGGCCCGGTAAGAAATCGCCCGCTGGTTATATAAGGACGCAAAGCAGTTGACCACTGCTTTTATAACCGATTCAGATCCGGAGATGTTTAAATAGGTATCCTGCTGTCCTGCAAACGAAGCGTCAGGTAAATCTTCAGCCGTAGCGGAGGAACGGACGGCAACGGAAACCCGGCTTCCAAGGTCCTCGTAAGCGGATTGAATCAGCTCTGTGGCTTCAGCGGGTAAAATCAGTCCGGCAACGGCGGACTTCACATCACTTCCGGCTTCCTTAACGGCAGGAAGGATATATTTTTTGAAAAATTCTGTTGTGATAATAAAGCCTCCTGGCACACTGTCAGGGAAACGCTGGGACAGCCTTGCAAGGCTTGCACCCTTGCCTCCTGATATTTGGATGGAAGCGGATTCTTTCTTGTGAATTTTCAGTATATACTTCACAGGTATTCCTCCTTATACAGATTACTTTTCAACATGTGGATAGTATTCTCCAGTTCTTCGGATATTTTGCCAAGGTCGCACCGTTCATCGGTCATTTCGTGAGCGTAGCCTTCTGCCATGAGGAACATCAAGCGCATAACCACGTCAATATCCACGCTTTCTTTAAATTTGACTACATCTTCTTTTCTAAGCACCAGGTCATAGGAAAAGCGCTGGGCCTCGGGCATGATCTTTTTTGTAATATCAGTGACCGCATCGTCGGTTTCCTCGAACATACTGATAATAAATTTCAATATATGAGGATGCTTTTCCAGTATGCCCATTTTCATTCTGGAGGCCACTGTAATGCGTTCAAATAAATCGTCATATGCATTGATTTCATTGCGCTTATAAGCCTCAATCATAACACTTCTCACATATTCCGAAAGGTATAGGTACAGATCCCTTTTTGTGCCGAAATAGTGGAACAGCATTGGTTTGGATACTCCGCTGTTTTGGGCGATGTCACCCATAGAGGCCTTTTTATATCCATGTTTTCCAAAACATTTTAATGCCGCTTCAATGATAGGCAGCTGCTTTTCTTCTGAAAGTTCTTTGAATTTTTCCATGTTTTCACCTTCTGATAATGTAATTGACCGAATCGGTTTATGGCATGATTATAACACCATAAACCGATTCGGTCAAAGTAATTTTTCTTATATTTGATTGAGTCATCTGTTCCGGCATTTATAACTGAGTTGTATTGCAATAACGGTCCTTGGCTTTTAAAAAGAGGTAGGTTTTCCTTCGCTTAATAAATGGCCTTTCATGTATTCGGAAGGTGAGATTCCCGTACTTTTTAAGAAAATCTTGGTAAAATACCTGGTGCTGTAATATCCTACCCGCTCAGCAGTGTCCCGGACCGTGGCAGTATGTCCACCGGACATGAGTTCCATAGCCTTTTTCATGCGGACGCCGGTTAAGTGGTCAACAAATTTTTCTCCGGTTTTCATCTTATAAATTTTGCTTAAGTAATTCGGAGAGATATCAATCATATCTGCAATGGTATTGATTCCGATCTGGTCCATATAATGTTCCTCAATATAAGCGTTGATTTTATCTATTAAATCAATGCTCTGGTTCTGGGAAGTCATCTGCTTTAAAAATTCCACAAGCTGGTGAATGGAGAGAATGCTGGCGGTTGTTCCGGATTCCATTGTAAGAATGCGGTTTAAGGAATCATCGCAAAGTTCAAAGATCTTTTTTTCATGGGGGAATTGGGATAGTGCATGAAGAAGATTTTGAAAGCCAATAACATCATCTGCCTGATTGTCCATCAAAAGTTTTTCCAGTAAATCCGAAAAAGGAAGAAGCTGGGAGAACATCAGCCGCTCTTTCTCTGATATAACCGACCCAAGGTGGACGCAAAGTCGCAGGCTTTCCTCCCTTTGAACAGATTCAAACTGTGCAAACAGTTCTGAAAGATTACCGGCAGAAACATGAAAGCCGGTTGCTACACATCCGCTGGTCTGATGAAACTGGACCAGTATCCCCTGGAACTCCTCGGGAGGGATCACAGTACTGGTAAGGTAACAGATTTCACCTGTAGGCAAGAAGGTGAAAGTATGCAGGGAGCCGTAGCGGGAGGAAATGGAAGAGAGCATGGCATTTAATTCATCTAAATCGTTTTTAGAAGTTTCCTTATGATAATGATCAACATAAAAAAGAACCGCGGTATAAGGGGGAAGAACGTATTTGGGACTCTGTAAAAAACGGATGGAGGTATGGAGGTCAAGAATCTTTTCAAACTCCAGCTCATAATCCTTTTTCAGCAAAAGCTCCCGCTCTCCAAACAGGGAAGCTGCTTTTTCCATGGTAGCTTTAACTTCCTCCAGGCTGGCCGGCTTTAAGAGATAGTCCAGGGCGCCTAGTTTTAAGGCCTCCTGAGCATAGGAAAATTCCGCGTATCCGGTCAGCATGACCACCGGAATCTTTTGCATATGAAACTGGGAAAATGCCTGCAGCCCGGTGAGCATCGGCATGTGGATATCCAGGAAAATCAGGTCCGGAATTTCCGTTTCCAGTTGTTTTAATAGTTTTTCTCCGTTTTCCACTTCAAAAAACTGGTGCATATTGGGGTAAAGTTCCTCAATCATACTTTTTAATCCAAGCCGGATCAGGCGTTCATCATCAGCTAAAAGAATCTTCATGCAGAAGCTCCTCCTTTCAGGGGTATCTTAATTGTCATGGAGGTAATATCTCCGGTCAGTTTTATTTCAAAGGAAGCTTGGGGGTGAAAGATTTTTATACGGTTCTCCACATTTCTTATGCCAACCTTTCCGTCAGAGTAAACTTCTTGAATATCAATGGGTATTCCATTGTTTTTTACCTTCAGGACCAGGGTATTGTCCTCAATCAATGCGGAAATGGAGATGGTGATGGATATGCCGTCGCCTTCCATTCCATGCTTAAGGGCATTCTCTACAAGAGGCTGTATAAGAAGTCTTGGAATGGAAACATTCTTTGCATCTTCCTCCATGGAGCTTAGAAAGGTCAGGCGTTCATCATAGCGTATTTTAAGGAGATTGCAGTACTGGATGCAGAATTCAAATTCTTCCTGTACGGTAGTCAGCTTTGCATTGCTGCAGGTATAACGGAATATTCTGGTCAGCTGGATGATGCTGTCCTCCAGCTCTTTTTTCATCCCAATCCGGTTCATGGACAGGAAGCAGTTTAAGGTATTATAGAGAAAGTGAGGGTTCACCTGGCTTTGAAGGGCACGGTATTCTGCCTCTTGCCGGTCAATCTCATATTTATAGGACTGATCAATGTATAGCTGCAGCTTTTGGATCATCTCGTTTAGATTCTCCGCAATCAGGGACAATTCTTCCGTGTTAAAGGAGTCGTTCTGCAACAGGTCTGTGTCAGGAACGGAAGCCTTCAAGTCTCCCTTTGCCACCTTTTTCATGGTATTTAAGATGGAATTTAAAGCAAGGGCAGTCTTCCTTGAATTAGAACGGAAAATTGAGAATGCAGCCAGAATGGAGGAAAGGCTTAAAACAGCAGCCAGACTCCAGACAATGGATACTTCCTTAAATATATCCTTTTGGGAGGATACAAAAATAAGCTGCCATGGCATTCCTGAAATATCACTTTTATACAGGCGGTAAGTATCTGAGTCCGTACGGATCATGGTTTCCTCAGAAGAAAGCCTTTTAAGGACACCTTCCTCCACCTTTCCTACCTGGTAGACAGGGGTTCCATCCTGACCCGCGATAACAAAGCCTGAATTTTCACTTAAGGTTACGCTGCTGAAAATATCCTTGATGATTTTATCAGAGGCATCGATCCGGATGACCCCCAGCTTCCGTTTGGTGTACACGTTACGGACCGTATGAAGGGCAGAGATGACCGTTGTCTCAGAACGGATATAAGGGGGAGCCTCTGAAACCATAAAGTAATATGGATCGGCTGTATTTAAAACCTCCTGATACCAGGGTTCCCGTTGGTAAGGGTAGTCTGTGGTGTTTATGAGGTCGCTGGTTTTTGTTGCAGTAACGATGATGTGGTTGTCCGGGTTTACAGGCATGAAAGAAACGGCCAGGATATCCTCCCTGGCGGTGTTTAATATACGCTGTATGGAAGTGGTGTAGTTTTGCCGGTGAAGCTCAATCCGGTAGTCTAAAGAACCATTTTTTGTGTATTTCCCATTCTCAACGGCTGCAAAAAAGTTTAGAATATCATCGTAAATATAAGGAGTCAGAGCCAGCCTTTTTAAGTCAGACACATAGGTGCTTAAATTAGTAGAAATGGAGTAAAGGGAAGTTGAGAAGTATTTTTCATTGTCCCTGTATATTCTTTTTTGAAAGTAAAAGGCAAGTATGGTGGCCATGATAATAATGGGCAAAACAATACTTACGAGAAACAGGGCCAAAAACCGGTTTTGAAAGCTTTGGCGTTTTTTCATATGGGGTCACCTCCTGGGCCTATATTGTATACATATTATATACATTTTTCAATCCCCA
The DNA here is from genome assembly GCA_002367105.1 of Hungatella sp. UBA3048. GTDB lineage: Bacteria > Bacillota > Clostridia > Lachnospirales > Lachnospiraceae > Lacrimispora. The sequence goes on along the minus strand of DFCS01000051.1, from coordinate 217,012 downwards.
GGAAGGAAAATGATAGAAAAGAGCCTGAAAGTGTAGATTTGGGTATCTTACGGAACCCAGAGGACTGTGATAGACTAAAGATACAAAATAGCCGGCTAAAAACTAATATAAATGTAAGGGAGAATTATTATGAAGAAGTTAGCACTTGCCTCACTGGCAGGTATCATTGCGATTAGCGTAATAGGCTGTTCCAAGGCACCCCAGGAACTTCTGGAGACTACCACAGCGACAGAAACGGTAAAAGAGACAGAGACCAAGAAAGATGCGGCAGCCTCTACAGGTGTTACAATTGAATTTTTATATAATTTAAACGGCGAGTCAGTCAGCGATGCCATTCAGGATGTCTGCAGACAGTTTACAGAAGAAACCGGAATCGGTGTGGAAGCAGTCATGCCAGGCAGCAATTTTTCCGATATCATGAAAACCAGAATGGCTTCCAATCAGCTTCCGGATGCATGGACAACCCATGGCTGGGCAGTTGCAAGATATGCGGAATATTTATCTCCATTAAATGATTTTGAGTTTGCTTCTCATATATCACCAAGCATTAAGGAACAGATCACAGACGGGGAAGGAAACTTATACACCCTTCCAATTGATATGGATTTAACAGGAATGATCTACAATGAAAATGTGCTGGAAGAAGCCGGTGTGATTGTAGATGACATTAAAACCTGGGCTGATTTTGAGGCAGCCTGCGAGAAGATCAAGGCAGCAGGGCTGACCCCCATCCAGCTTGGCGGGAAAGACAGTTACACCATGGGAAATATGATGGATTTCGTGGCTCCTACCCTTATTACAAACGAAGATGAGGCCAATCAGGCAGCTCTTTTAGACGGCAGCTTTGATTGGAGCAAATGGAATACGGTTGTAAATCAGATTGATTCCTGGAGACAGAAGGGATATTTCAATACAGATGCAGTTACAGCAGATTTCATGACCGGTATTAAGGCTCTTGCAGCCGATAAGGCAGCTTTCATGTTTACCGCAGCCAGCGGAATCACAGAAACCTACGTTCAGAATCAGGATACAAAAATGGGCTTTATGCCTCTTCCGGCAAGAGAAGAAGGGTTAAAGCAGTCTCTGATGACAGGGGAGCACTTTGCAGTGGGGATGTCAAAGACCACAAAGCATCCGGAGGAAGTAAAACAGTTTATGGAATTCCTTGCCCGCGAAGACATCAGCTCTTACCTTGCGACCAAATGCGGTATGCCTTCCGGACTTGACAATGTGGTAAGTGATACGGGAAGACTGGCTCCTTACTATGATAATTATGCAAATGACAGTTCCATTTTAAATATTCCGTATTTTGACAGAAAATATCTGCCAAGCGGTATGTGGAACGACCTCTGCGTAACAGGAGCAGCCATAGTTTCAGGACAGGCAGATTCCCTTACTGTTGCAGTGGACCAGATGAAGACAAGCTATGAGGAAAAGAAAGCACAGGAGTAAACATGAAGATTCAAAAAAAGTCAGTAATCAATCTGTTTTATATTCCGGCAGTGATATTGTTTCTTGTTTTTGTAATATATCCGTTTATCCAGGGTATCCGGCTGTCCTTTACCAACTGGAATGGGTATTCCCAGACGATGAAATTTGTTGGAATTAAGAATTACACCAGATTGTTTCAGGATGCAAATGTAAAGACAGCACTGGTCAATACCCTTATTTACGGTGTTATGAGTACCGTGATCCAGAACATCTTAGGCCTAGGCTATGCGTTATTTTTAAATACAAAGTTTAAGGGACGTTCCATTGTCAGAACGATTATCTACATGCCGGTTATGATTGCTCCGCTGATTATGGGTTACATCATGTATTTCTTCTTTCAGTATGACGGAGGCGCGGTCAATGATATTTTGATCGCCCTCCACATGGAGCCGGTGGATTTACTGGTCCATTCAGGGACCGCCATCCGGATCATTGTTTTGGTAAACTCTCTTCAGTTTGTAGGCGTTGCCATGGTCATCTATCTGGCAGGGCTCCAGAATGTGCCGGCCATGTATTATGAAGCAGCCATGATTGACGGAGCCACCTTCTGGGAGCGGTTTAAACATATAACTATTCCGCTGCTGATGCCGGCCATTTCCTCCTCTACCATTTTAAACCTGATCGGAGGATTAAAGCTTTTTGATCTGGTTATGGCGCTTACAAGCGGCGGACCGGGATTTAGCACCCATTCCCTGTCCACTCTGGTTACAAACCAGTATTTTTCGGCTCAGTCCGCAGGATATGCTTCTGCAATCGGAATCTTCTCATTCCTGCTGATTATGATCATCAGCAATGTGGTCATGGGGTATTTTGACAAAAAGGAGGTGGATGTATAATGAAAGAATCAAGGATTTCCAATGCCTGGAAATATGTACTGGCTCTCATCATCATTGCAGTCCACTTTGTTCCCATTTATATGGTGGTTGCCATTGCGTTCAAATCCCCTTATGATCATTCCTCCAGGTGGGCCTTTCCGGGATACCTTTACTTAAAAAATATATACACCGCACTGGAGCGGGGAGGAATGCTTCTGGCCCTTAAAAATACTGTGATCATAAGCGGTATGTCAATTCTATTTATTGTGGTCATCGGAGCTATGGCGGCTTATCCTATTGCGAGAAATAAGAGCAGGCTTAACAACCTGGTAAAAGGGTTCATTATGGGTGTCATGATGATTCCCCCCTTAAGTATTCTGGTTCCCTTATATTCCTTTATGGCTAAAATTCAGGGAATCAATTCCTACTGGGGCATGATCGTAACTTTGATTACCTTCCAGCTTCCCACCAGCATCTTTTTATTTTCGAGCTTCATAACCAGCATACCGGTTGCCCTTGAGGAAGCAGCGGCAATTGACGGCTGCGGACCGTTCCAGACATTTTTTAAGATCATTATGCCTCAGCTAAAGCCGGTAACAGCTTCTGTTATCATCATCACCGGTGTGAACTGCTGGAATAATTACCAGTTTGCCTTATACTTACTCCAGTCCCCCAGGATCAAGACCATTACACTGGCCATTGCAGGCTTCTTTTCCGCAGACTCGGCCAATGTCAATGGAGCGGCGGCGGCGGCCTTTATTGGAATCCTACCCATGGTTGCGGTATTCCTGTTCTTACAGAAGTACTTTATCCAGGGTATGGTGGACAGTGCGATCAAGTAATTGGATATTAACTAAATAGGGTTCAGATAAGAAAAGCGGGAATCGGATGAGACTTCCGCTTTTTTCTAAAATTATTGAAAGATTGAGGTTCGTTATGAGTGTACAATATATTGAGGATAAAAAGGTATTCTTATTAAATACGAAGAATACAAGCTACCAGTTCCGGGTGGCGGAGTATGGATTTTTAGAGCATCTGTACTATGGAAAAAAGATATCCGATGCAGCGGATTACCTTCCGGTGAGAATCCGCCATGGGTTTGAAGCCAATCCCTATGAGTCGGAAAAGGACAGGACCATCTGCCTGGATGTACTGGAGCAGGAATATCCGGGGTTTGGAGTTTCAGACTTCCGGGTTTCTGCAGTCAGCGTGATCAACGGGGATGGCTCCAACTGCGTTGATTTAAGGTATGTCTCACATAAGGTAACAGATGGAAAATACCGCTTACATGAAATGCCGTCCTTGCGGGATAACGGCGGTACATGGCAGACTCTGGAGGTTCTGATGAGGGACCCTTATACCCGGGCGGAGGTGACTCTTGTTTACGGCATTCTGGAAGAGTATGACATCATTACCAGATGCGCCAGGATTCATAATGCGGGAGATAAGACCGTGTTCGTCAATGCAGCTCATTCCACCTGCATTTCTTTCCCTACGGATCAGATGGATATGATTAGCTTCTACGGAAGCTGGGGGCATGAGCGGTGTGCGGAGAGAACTTCCGTGAGACACGGGAAGATCACGGTGGACAGCGCCAGAGGCATTTCCAGCCATTATCAGAACCCTTCGGCCATTCTCTGCAGCCCTGAGGCAACAGAGGATGGGGGAGATTGCTATGGAGTTGCCCTGGTTTACAGCGGAAACTTTGCAATCACGGCAGAGGTCAACGATTTTAAACAGACCAGACTGGTGGCAGGCATAAACCCGGAAACTTTTTACTGGGAGCTTTCAAAAGGAAGTGTATTTGAAACACCGGAAGCAGTCATGACCTATAGTTCTCAGGGCCTGTCCAAAATGAGCCACAATTTCCACCGGGCGGTGAAGCATCATTTGATTCCCAGCCAGTTTGTCAATGAGAGGTGTCCGGTTCTCATCAACAACTGGGAGGCGACCATGATTGATTTTGACGAAGAAATGCTGGTGAACATTGCCGGAAAGGCAAAAGAACTGGGTGTTGAGATGTTTGTCATGGATGACGGCTGGTTTGGAAGAAGGACCGATGAATACAGGGGCCTTGGGGACTGGCAGTGCAACTTAAGTAAGCTGCCAAGCGGAATACCTGGATTCTCTGCAAGAATTCATAATATGGGGCTAAAGTTCGGCATTTGGATCGAACCGGAAATGGTCAATGAGGATTCCAGGCTTTATGAGGAGCATCCGGACTGGTGTATCCGGATTCCGGGAAGAAAGCCAACCCGGCAGAGATATCAGCTGATCCTGGATTTCAGCAGGGATGAAGTGGTGGAGGCTATCTTTCATCAGCTTTATGAGGAATTTAAGGATGCTCAGATTGATTACATCAAGTGGGATATGAACCGGAGCATGACGGACCGCTTCTCCGGGGCTCTTCCGGCCCATAGGCAGGGAGAGGTTTGCCACAGGTATGTGCTGGGCCTTTATAAGCTGATGGACAAGATGACAAAGGCGTTTCCAAACGTGCGGTTTGAAGGCTGCAGCGGAGGCGGAGGAAGGTTTGATATGGGAGTTCTTTACTACATGCCCCAGATCTGGTGCTCCGATGATACGGATGCGGTAGAAAGGATTCATATTCAGTACGGGACTTCCATGATCTATCCGCCTTTTGCCATGGGCTCCCATGTTTCAGAGTGCCCCAATCAGCAGACGGGAAGAACGGTTTCCATTGACACACGAGCGGCGCTTGCCTATTTCGGGACCTTTGGGTATGAGCTGGATTTAAATGAAATATCAGAGGAAGAACAGGAATCGGTCCGCAGGCAGGTAAAATACTATCAGGAACACGGACTTGTATCCGCCCATGGAGACTATTACCGGCTGACCAATCCGGAAAGAGAGCGGGAGTATGGGGCGTTTATGTCGGTCTCCCAAGATAAGAAAGAGGCGGTCGTAGGATATGTGCAGAGAGTTTCCGGAGCGAATAAGGGAATCATTTACTTAAAGCTGCGGGGGCTTGAAGAGCAGACAGTGTATGAAGTTCAGGAGCTTGGAATAAAGCTTTCCGGGGCAGCACTGATGTATGCGGGACTGCCTATGCCGGTAATCAAGGCGGACAATGAAGCCAGGGTGTTTACCTTGCTGGCACGGTAAAGGAAGTGCTTGTCCGGCACTGAAATTTTTTAAAGAGATATGGGAAGATAGAATCGGAAACGGGAACACAGCAGCTGTTGTTACCGCTCCGATTCTTTTCGGTTATGAGCGCGGCCGTTGGACCGGTCCTTTTATGTACAGTGAATCAGCAAGTAAAAACTGTCAGGCAGAACTTTTTATGATACGAAAAGAAAATAATTATTGACAAAAAAATATGAGAATGATACAATTCAATTGTGCTAATTTACTTGGCATTTTTTAATAAAGTGTATGTAAAGGTTTCCATATAAACTTTTACATACAAAATACCCCCCTCGCTTTCATTTCGGGGGAAAGGCAGAGGTATAAAGGAATGAGCATTGGTATCAAAGAAGTTGCAAAAGAGGCGGGAGTATCCATAGCAACCGTCTCAAGAGCGTTAAATAATGAGGGCTATGTAAGTGAAAGTGCCTATAAGAAAGTGGTGGAGGCCGCAAAACGGTTAAACTATGAGCCTAATTATCTGGCCCAAAGTTTGTTGAAGCAAAAAACCAACATCATCGGCGTTGTGGTTTCCGATATTGGTACCAGCTTTTTTTCAAAAATATTAAAAAGCATTGAAAACTGTGCCTCCGAAAAAGGCTATAGCATTATGATTTGTAATATTGAAGAGGATTTAGAAAAAGAAAAAAAATACTTAAGCGTATTTAAACGCATGTGCGTAGACGGTATTATTCTGACCAATGAACAGACGGATGAGGAATTGCTGGGACAGTTGGCCGCCATGTCCGATATACCCATGATTGCCTGCAGCTGCCATATCCATGGGGTTTCATGTGCTAGTGTTAACATTGATGATTATAAGGCAGCGTATGATGCCGTTTCTTATCTGCACAGGCTGGGACACAGAAAAATAGCTTATATCGGTGCAGAACTACACGATTTCACGGTAGGCCGCCAGCGCTATGAAGGGGTAAGAGATTCATTGGCTGACAAAGGCTGTCCCATGAAGGAACAATATGTCTGGCTTTCCGGTTTAAAGATAGAGCATGGTTATAAGATGATGAAAAACCTGATAAAGACCTGTAAGGATGATTTGCCTACCGCCATATTTGCGGGAAGCGATGATGTGGCAGTAGGTGTTATGAACTGTGCGTTTGATTTCGGATACCGTGTTCCGGAGGATTTTTCTATACTGGGTTTTGATAACAGTGTAATTTCAGCCAGTATGCGTCCGGCTATCTCTACGGTTCATCAGCCCATAGAAGAAATCGGATATTTTTCGGTGAGCACGCTAATTGACTTAATTGAAAGGGATGAACGGCAATATTCAAACCTGATACTACCTCATAAGATCATTGAGAGGGATAGCTGTATAAAAATTTTTCCTTGAAAGGAGAAATTTTTGCCTGATGTGTAAAGCTTTACATATAAAAATATACTGTTACAAGGGAGCAAAAAACCATGAAAGAAATAGATGTCCTCATAGCAGGTACGCCTAATATTGATCTGATTGTATCGCCATACGATTCGCTGCCCGGCCCGGGAGAAGAAATACGGGTAGACAATATGTATGTGCAGTGTGGCGGCGGTGTGGCCATTACAGCCATCGGGCTCAGCAAGCTGGGAATGAAGACCATGATCTATGGTGCGGTACATAATGATTTATTTGGCGAATTTATCTTACAGGAAATGCGGAAATACGGGGTAAAGATGAAGACCAGACTTTCTGAAAAGAGCACCGGCCTTTCAATCGCGCTGGATGTAGACAAAGACAGACGGTTTATCACATATGACGGCTGTGTAAATGAAGTTACGCCTAAGGATATCCCTAAGGACCTGCTGAAAAAAACACGTCACATCCACCTGACTAATTACAGGGGACGCATAGACCTGGAAGAATATCTGCAATTTATTGAAGACGCCCATAGAGCGGGAGCTACGGTTTCCATGGATGTGGGCTGGGATGATACGGGTCAGTGGGATGAATGTTTATTCAAAATAACAAAGAAATTGGATGTTTTCTTTATCAATGATAAGGAATTAATGGAATACACCCGTTCGGCCGGATTAGATGCGGGGATTGAAAAACTGACCGGTTTTTGCTCGCATGCCGCCATTAAGATGGGGGCCCGGGGATCCCGGCTGCTGACGGATGGAGAGGTTATCCATGGTAAAGCATTCAGCGTAATCGCTCTCGATACCACCGGTGCCGGCGATTCATTTAATGCAGGATACTTGTATGGATTCTTAAACGGTTTATCTCCTGAAAAATGCCTGACGGCTGCTAACTTTTGCGGTGCTTCCTCGGTACAGGGATATGGCGGATACGAAAAAGTTCCAAATCTAAAACAATTAAAGGAGGAGTTAAAATGAAATTAGTAATTCTGGGCGGAGCAGGTGTAAGAACTGTGTTTTTTACCAATGGCGTGGCCCAAAAGGCGGATCTAATGGGAATTACTGAGCTGGTTCTTTTTGATACGGACGAAAAAAAGCTGGCGATTATGGGAGCATTATCCAAGTACGCGGCGAAGAAAGCAAATCCGGCACTGACAGTAAGCACCTCTTTGGATATACGTGAAGCTGTTTCCGGAGCGGATTATGTAGTAACCACCATCCGGGTGGGATATGATGAAGGCCGTGTGATCGATGAAGACATTGCTATGAAACATGGTGTTCTGGGGCAGGAAACTACCGGAATCGGCGGATTTTCCATGGCTCTCAGGACCATTCCGGTTATGAAAGAATATTGCAGGATTATAAAGGAACTGGCACCAAAGGCATGGATATTTAACTTCACTAACCCTTCCGGTCTGGTAACTCAGGCTCTTCGAGATGCCGGCTATAACCGGGTATTGGGTATCTGTGATGCACCCAGCGGCACAAAGATCAATATGGCGGAAGCATTGGGGATTCCGGCCAGTGAATTAAAGGTACAGTTTGCAGGACTGAACCATCTGTCCTTTGTAACAAGTGTTTTACATAACGGGAAAGAGTTACTGCCGGAGTTATTAAAAAATGATGAATTTTTAAGTAAAGTAAAAGAGTTTTCCATGTTTGAACCGGATGTGATCCGCACTATGGGACATCTTCCCAATGAATATCTCTACTATTTCTTTTACCGGAATAAAGCAAACCAAAATGTCCAAGGCAGCCAGAAGGCACGGGGACGGGCTGTAATGGAAAACAATATTGAGATGTTTAAAGCCCTTTCACAGATGAACCCGGAGACGCAGATCGAGGAAATGCTGCAAATTTATCTGCGGTTTATGTACAACAGGGAGTCTACCTATATGGTTAATGAAACCAAGCAGGCATTGGCTCATAAGCCTTTTGACGGGCAGATCCCCAATTCGGAAGGCTATGCAGGGGTTATGATGAATTATCTTTTGACCATGGCTACCGGAGAAGAGAGGGAAATGGTTTTATCCATTCCGGATTCGGTGGGGCACTTTGGGTTTAAAGCAGGTGATGTCATGGAAATTACCTGCAGGATTACAAAGGACGGCATCGTGGTGGAGGAAAGAGGGGAACTTTCTCCAGCAGCCCTGGCGATGATTCAGAGTGTAAAGGCATATGAGAATCTGACGGTAGAAGCAATTAGCACAAAGTCAGTTCAAACTGCCCAGGCTGCCTTAATGGCACATCCACTAATCGGCGATTATCCACTGGCAAAAGAGCTGGTGGAAGATATATTAAACGCACACAAAATTTATTTAGGAGAATGGAATCATTAAAAGGAGGAAGTAACATGAAAAGAATTTGGGGTTATGCAATGGCAGCTATCATGGGAATCTCAGCTTTAACCGGATGTAGTTCAGGGCAGTCTGCAGCGACCGCAGCAGACACCACAGCAGCTTCAACAGCAGCAGCAACCGGTCAGACAACTGCCGCGGACACATCAAAGGCACCGGAACAGGCAGCAGGTCCATCGGGCAAGGTTGTTATTTATACCGGCAGCGGTCCGGAGATTACCGAACCAATTTATGCGTTGTGGAAGGAAAAGTATCCTGATATTGAAATTGAGGAGGTAAAGAGCGGGACCGGCGAATTGCTGGCCAGAATCAGTGCGGAAAAGGATAATCCCGGAGGGGATGTGCTTTGGGGCGGTGATACATTTTTGTATCTGTCCAATCCAGATTTATTCGAAGCCTATGACTCCAAAGAAGATGCGGCTATGATTACCAGTGACCCGGACCATAAATGGCATTCCTACGTAATTATGCCTCAGACCATTCTGGTAAATACAAAGCTTTTAAAATCAGAAGCCGACTATCCGAAGACCTTAAAGGAATTAACAGACCCAAAATGGAAAAAGGCTAAAATTGCATTGGCAGACCCCTCCAAATCAGGTACCGGTTTGTCTCTTGTAAAGGGTATGGCCTCTTTATATGATTGGGATTATATGCAGCAGCTGCTTATAAATACGGAAGTGTATCCAAGCTCCGATGCTATGTTTGCTGCCGTAAAGGATGCAACGAACCCGGTAGGCTTTATCAATGAGGACTTAGGCTACAAATGGGAAATGAGCGGTGAGCCTGTTAAGAACATTTATCCGGAAGATGGGGTTACATATAACGTGGAAGCGACCGGTATCATCAAGGATGCCAAAAACATGGATAATGCCAAGCTGTTTCTGGACTTTATTTTAAGCAGGGATGTACATAAAGTTTTACAGGATGTTGTAAAAAGACGTTCTGCACGTACTGATATGGCTCCGCCGGAAGGCTTAGGTGATTTAAGCTCTTATAAGCTGATTGAATCGAAATATAGTTCCAAAGATGAAGTACTGGATAACTTTACAAAGACACTGGATGCTGCAAGAAAATAAAAAGTAAGAGGTGACAGGTTGTATGAAGCGTTTGAAAGACCCTTGGATATACCTTACGGCCCTTTTTGTTATCCTCAGCATCGTTGCAATTATTATCCCTATGTTTTGGATCTTTGCTTCCGCTGTGATGCCTAAAGAAGGCGGTATATCCCTCATAAACTTTGTTAAATTCTTTACCGAGCGAACCACGAAGAGCGCCTTTAAAAACAGTTTGATACTGACTGCAATTATCACCCCTGTCACCGCTCTGATTGGTGTTCCCATCGCGTACTTTATGGCGCGGTATAAAATCAGGAATAAAAACCTGATTATTACATTGATTACCATGGCTTCCTGTGCCCCTCCCTTTTTGGGGGCGCAGGCCTGGGTAATTTTACTAAAACGATTTGGATTTTTTAACTGGCTGATTCAGTTGACAACAGGTATCGATGTACCTTTCAGCTTAAAGGGGATTCCCGGAATTGTATGGGTAAATATCTGGCCCCTTTCTGCCCTGGTATTTCTTACCTGCTACGAAGCATTTATCGCTCAGGATCCTGCTCATAAGGAAGCTTCATTAATTCTGGGTGGAAATAAAATCAGCACGTTATTTAAAATTGAATTGCCCCTGGCTCTGCCGGGAATTCTGACCGGGCTGCTGATGGCGGGCCTTGGCGCTTTCTCCGACTTTGGTGCGCCTTATATGCTGGGTGGTGAGTTTCCGGTTATGCCGGTTATCATTTACAATGAATTTGTAAGTGAGATGGGGGGAAACTTATCCAAGGCAGCAACAGCAGGTATCATAATGCTGTTTATTGCCGGTGCATTTCTGTCATTGCAGCGGATGATTCTGGCAGGAAAGGCTTATTCCTCTATTTCTGCGAAACGATATGCTGAAAAAACACCGGGCAGACTGCTTGGTTTTGTGATTACCTTTATTGTATTTCTCTATGTTATTATTTCATTTATGCCCCACTTTACGCTGCTGGTGTATTCCCTGTTCCGGTTTAAGAACGGAAAGCCCATTATTGACTTTGCAGCGAATGGGCTGCCCATCATCAGGCTTACACTGGAAAACTATTATAATCTGTTTTCCCATTACTACCGCCCGATTTTAATGACCTTCTTCATGTGCGGCCTGGCCACTGTTTTAAATATTGTGGTGGGTGTGGGCATAGCATTTATCATTGTTCGCAAGCGGTATAAAATGTTTTCCACTTTTTTGAACTTTTCGGTTGTTATTCCTTATGTGGTGCCGGGGATGACCATGGCCATCGGCTACATTGTTGTGTTCAATAAACCGCCCATTGTTCTGACCGGTACATGGATGATTTTAGTATTGTCCTATTTTATCCGGAAGCTGCAGTTTTCCGTTAAAAATGCAGAAGCTGCCCTGTACCAGGTACACCCCTCTCTGGAGGAAGCGGCGTTAATGGTAGGGGCGAAGCCCGGCAGGGTGTTTATGGATGTTACCCTAAAACTCATGATGGGAGGGGTCTTAAGCGGCAGTGCCCTGGCCTTCACACAGATCATGACTGAGTTCAGTACAAATATCATGCTGTACAGGCCGCCGTGGGAAAACATGGTTGTGGTTATCTTTCAAAAAGCTATGTCGGCCAACACCGATTTTGGCATTGCATCCTCTATGGCTGTACTGCTGATGATTTTCGTATTTGTGCCCATGTATCTTTTAGGCAGAATGGGGCGGGAAAATGTTAAGTTTCAGGAGAAAGGTTAGGGGGTGGAATTATGAACGATAACATATCGCTGAAACCGGCATCAATAAAAATAGATCATGTCGTAAAGAAATTTGGTGAAGTAGAAGTATTAAAGGGAATCGATATTAATATTCAGCCGGGTGAATTTTTTACATTATTAGGATCTTCCGGCTGTGGAAAAACAACCCTGCTGCGTTTGATTGCGGGCTTTGAGGAGATAACGGGCGGACATATTTCTTTCGATGGCAAGGATATTTCCTCTTTAAATCCCTGGGAACGAAATGTGGGATTTGTGTTCCAGAACTATGCGCTATGGCCCCATATGTCTATTTATGAAAACATTGCTTATGGGCTGCGGATGAGAAAGCTTCCGCAAAATGTCATTGATGAACGCGTAAGATGGGCCTTGTCGGTGGGCGGTCTGGAAGGAATGGAAAAACGGCATCCCGGTCAGCTTTCAGGCGGGCAGCAGCAGCGGGTGGCAATTGTCCGGGCATTGGTTATTCAGCCACAGGCTCTTTTACTGGATGAGCCGCTTTCCAATCTGGACGTAAAGCTTCGTATTAAAATGCGTAAGGACATAAAGGATTTACAGCGGAAGGTAGGCATAACGGTTGTATATGTGACCCATGACCAGGAAGAAGCTCTGGAGATTTCGGACAGGATAGCAGTATTTGAAAAGGGAGTTGTACAGCAAATCGGAAGGCCCCAGGAGATTTATAAAAACCCGTCAAATCCGTTTGTCGCACAGTTTGTGGGCACAAGCAATTTTATAGAAGGGAGTATATCGGATGGGGAATTCATCACTCATTCAGGAAAGCCCATACCCCTTAGCACCGGTATTCAGGAAGCGGGAAGTGTAAAACTTTGCTTCCGTCCGGAGCATGCACATCTTGGCCGCGATCAAAAAGAAGGGGCCTTTCCGGTTACAGTGAAAAGTGCGGCCTACCGGGGCAACTGCGTAAACTGTGTGGCAGAAGTAGAACCGGGGCTGGAGCTGACCATTAATACAGATGAAGAATTTGACCCCGGTGAAAAGTTATGGTTAAGCATTCAAAAGTATTCTTATTTTAAAGAATAATGATCGTGATAAGAACGCTTTGGGGAAGCCATATTTTATATAGGAGATGAGAACGTGGATAAGCAGATAGGTATTGGCCTGAATGCTGACTGGATAGACGGCGATGACAATAAACTGCGGTATTGTCTGGAGCTGGCCCGGAAATCGGGCGGGAATTGCTGTGAACTGATTATGCATTCTATGGATGTAGTCTTAAATGGCAGACTTTTGGAGCCGCGGGTTTCGGCTGTGAAGAAGATTTTAATGGATTATGATTTTACTTACTCTATTCATATGCCCTATAGTTTTCATCCTCATGCCATGGGAGAGGTGGAAAGCCTGGCGTTTTTTAAGTCATGCATTGACTTTGCAAAACAAATTGGTGCCCAAAATATTACCGCCCATGCCAGTCCAATAGCAGTGGAGGATGAAGACAGCCTTTTAAAGGACATTGCCTATTATAAAGAAATAGCAAAGTATGCCGGAGATATCCGGATCGGGATAGAAAATCCGTACTACTCGGGTGATGTTGAAAAATTTCGGATGATGCTGGGGGTAAATCCGGAAGATTTAGCTGAACATATTAAGAGGATAGGCTGCAGTAATTGTGGAATCACATTAGATTTCGGGCATGCTTATCTGTCTGCCATAAACTGTAACCGTGATTATGTGTCGGATATCCGCAAGATGGCTCCTTTAGCCGTGCACCTACATGTACATGATAATTTCGGAAAGCATGGTGAGATGAAAAATTATATGGATAACTTTTCTAAGGGAATAGGCGATCTGCATCTGCCGCCTGCCTGGGGAGAGATACCCTGGGGATCGGTGCTGCCCATATTTGATGGGTTTAATGGAATTTATATTTTGGAGACGGAATTCCGGTTTTATCATTATTTTCAGATGGGTGTTAAATTTTTATATGATGCAGTAAAAGTATAGAATATTAGCTGTCAGTTTACAAAGGATTCAAATAATATAAATACAAAGAACTTAGAAGTATATCTTCAGCCTCTAAGTTCTTTGTTATATAATGAATTGCAGATCTGCTGCCGTCCTTATCTGTGGCATTTATATCCAGAGCTATTTTACTTTGCGTCTATAACTTCCTTTGCCATACCAATTAAATCATCGCAGCTTAAGCCATCAAAGGAGCTGATCAAATATTCCATACCGTTTTCGCTCCAGCTTACATTACGAAATATCATACGCTCTTCTTTGTCACTTCCGTAGCTGATCATCAGCTTGCCTTCTTCCTCCAACTTTGAATCCTCCGCGGATGGTTTTGCATCCGGCGGTAAAAACAGATAGTTATCTTCGCATGCTTTTAATGTGATATCCTGATAAATGTCCTGCTTTTTCACTGCGGAAGTCTCCTGAGGAATCATATCCTGATGTTCGTGGATAGAAAGTGATACACGATTATTATCCCCATAGGCGGCATAAACCTCCGGGTAGGTAATCAAAGGATTCTGGTTCTCATCCACTCCGTTCACCTTTGTAACAGAGCCTTCGTTAAAAGAAAGTCCATTTGAAAAGGCATCCACAAGTTTTGGAGTGGTTCCCATCTGGCTTCCCGCTAATTGGATCAGCTCAGCTTTTGAATGAACCACTTCATCCCGGTAGGTAGAACTCAGCAGGCCTGTAATTTTACCGCCTGCTATTGCCGTAGCAGTTCCCATTACCGTTATTGTACATATTGCGGCCAAAGCTGCCACCATTCTCTTTTTACTAAACATCATAATTCCGCTCCTCATTTCTATTTTTTTATGAATTTCTCTTAGACAACGATTCTCTGCCTGCTCATCCTGCTTTATCTGATCCAGCCCGGTCTTTATGATTTGTTTTAATCTGTCATCCCCAAAGTTATCCATGGCAAAAACCCCTTTCCATTTCTGTTTTTTCAGTACCGTCAGCCTTCAATAAATCCTTAAGCAGTTTCCTTGCTTTATGCAGACGGGATTTTACCGTCCCTTCCATGGTTCCTGTAATATGGGCGATCTCTCTGGTGCTCAATTCATTATAATAATACAGCAGAATCACGGTACGGTATTTTATATCCAGATTGCTGAGTGCTGCCTGGATTTCTTTTGCTGCTTCTGCCTCTAAAACAGATTCCAGTGGTTCGTCCGCTTTCTTGTCTTCCCGGATATGCTCTGCACTCTTTTTTTCCTCCTCGTTTTCTAAAATGCCTTCGTAGGAGATCTCAGCTCTTCCTTTTTTCTTTCGTTCAAGCCGCCAGGCTGTTCGGACCAGAATCTGATACAGCCACGGTTCAAAGCGTTCCGTTTGTTTCAGTTTTGACTTGTAGAGATAGCATTTAACAAATGTCTCCTGTAAAATGTCCTCACTGTCACTTCGGTTACCAGTAATAAAATATGCCATACGGTATAGCTTTCTGGAATAGGAACGGTATAGTTCGTCAAATGCTGCTTCGCTGCCATTTATCATGCTTTCTACCAAAGCCCCTTTTTCTTCCATCATAACCTGTTTCCTTTCCTTTTTTAGATGCATCTGATAATAAGAGTCACCAAAGTACCATTCGGTTCATTATTTTACGCTTTTATTTTTAAAATATAAAAAAAGACCGGAGGCGGGAAGACAATGCTATCGTTCCCATCTCCGATCCTTATGGCAGGGCTATTGATTTCAGATAGCCCTACAGCCTCTGGAACAGGCCGCTAAATTCCATTCTTATTCCTTTTAATCACCTTAAGCCTGGTAAACTCTTCCCTGTCCTTTTCTTCCAGTGAATTGGTAATATTCCTAGTCAGTGTCTCATACCTGGGAATTGTAATATTCTTTAAGGCGTTGGCACGTTTCTGGGTTCTTTTGATGCTGTTTGCAAGACGGTAGGCAGAATTTTCAACCATGGAGAGCTTAACCGTCAGTTTTTTAACCTTTTCAAACTGGTAACGGGCCTCATCTAAGGATTCTCTGGTGTTGTAATAAGCATAAGTCAGGTTTAAAGGCATTTCATCATGCTCTACCAGAGGGATTTCCGTTCCCATGATACTCCTGGTCTTGATTCGTACTGAATTGTCCACAGGGACTGCCATGGCAATATCCTGCATATAGTTGATGCCCAGTTCAATGGTTGCCTTTTGAAGGGCCTTGTAGGCGGAAGTGAAGGTGACGTCGATTTCTGACTGAATTCCTTTTGCTTCATCGATCAGACTCATCAGTTCCTTAATGAGAATGTTCCGTTTTTTATCCATCAACTCATAGCCCTGTCTGGCTAATACCAGGGAGCTTTTCGCAAGGATTAAATTTCCCTTGGTGGGAAATGTATTGGGATTCATGGATATCCCTCCTATTCTGACCATCCGTCAATTGTGGTTGACTTGTAATACTGGTCTAAGACCTTGGTGTCGATGCGGTCCAGCTCGGCTCTTGGAAGAAGGCCTAAAAGCTCCCAGCCGATGCTCAGGGTTTCGATGATGTTCCGGTTGGCATGATTACCCTGCCCAACAAACCGGTTTTCAAATTCCTTGCCGAAGACCAGATACATTTTATCAATAGGGGATAGTTCATCCTCTCCGATGACCGATGCCAGAGCTCTGGCGTCTCCTACCTTGGCATAACAGGAGAATAGCTGGTTTGCCAGGCCCTGATGGTCAGCTCTTGTAAAGCCTTCTCCAATTCCGTCCTTCATCAGACGGCTTAAGGAAGGAAGGACGTTAATAGGCGGATAAACTGACTGGCCGTATAAACTGCGGTCCAGAACGATCTGCCCTTCCGTAATATATCCCGTAAGGTCTGGGATGGGATGGGTGATGTCGTCGTTTGGCATGGTCAGTATGGGAATCTGGGTCACGGAGCCATGCCGCTCCTTTACGATGCCGGCCCGTTCATAAAGGGAGGCCAGCTCGCTGTATAAATAGCCGGGATAGCCTTTTCTGGAAGGGATCTCTCCCTTTGAGGAGGAAACCTCACGGAGAGCCTCCGCATAAGCTGTCATATCGGTTAAAATAACAAGTATATGCATTCCCTTTTCAAAAGCCAGGTATTCCGCCAGTGTAAGCGCCACCTTCGGTGTGATCAGACGTTCCACTACAGGGTCGTTTGCCAGGTTGATGAACATGGCCACATGGTCGGAAACGCCGCTTTCCTCAAAGGTACGGCGGAAGAAGTCGGCCACATCGTATTTCACACCCATGGCAGCAAATACCACAGCAAATTTTTCACTGGAAAGGGCGTCATCTCCCAGGGAGGCCTGCTGTACGATCTGGGCTGCCAGATCGTCATGAGGAAGGCCGTTTCCGGAGAAGATGGGGAGCTTTTGGCCCCGGATTAAAGTCGTCAGCCCGTCGATGGCTGAGATTCCCGTACGGATATAATCTCTTGGGTATTCTCTGGTAACAGGATTTAGGGGTTTTCCGTTAATGTCCAGCCAGATATCGGAATTGATGTCCCCAAGCCCGTCAATAGGCTCTCCAATTCCATTAAAGGTGCGTCCAAGCATGTCTTCGGACACAGCAAGCTCCATAGGATGACCGGTGAGACGGGTGTGAACATTTCTTAAGGCAAGCCCATCGGTTCCTTCAAACACCTGGATGATCGCTTTATCCTCGTAAACCTCAATGATACGTCCCAGCTTCTTTGTCTTTTTCTCAACGGTCATTTCCACGATTTCGTCGAAAGCAGCATTCTGGACGCCTTCTAAAACAACTAATGGACCGTTGATTGCACTAAGTCCTAAATATTCGATTGCCATAGCCTGCCTCCTTCCTATGCATTGCGTTCGATGACGGAATCATAGAAGGCATCTACCTGCTTTTTGTAGTCATCAAACATATCAAGTCTGTCGTTAGGTACATCATATTTAATGGAAATGATCTTATCAAAGATCGGATCCTCTTTTAATACGGACATAGGCATTCCCATGGAAACCAGGGAACGGGATTTCTTATATAAATAAAGAATTAGATCCATCATTTTAAACTGTTTTTCCATAGGGACACAGGTATCGTCCTTATGGAATGCGTTCTGCTGTAAAAATCCGATCCTGATCACCTTTGAGATTTCCAGTATGAGCTTCTGGTCATCAGGAAGCATGTCACCGCCGATCAGCTTTACGATCTCCATCAGGCTGCTTTCCTGAGTCAGCAGGAAAACCAGACGGTTTCTGTAGTCCACAAATTTCTTATCCACTTTTTCCACGTACCAGGGTGCTAAATCAGTCAGATATTCAGAATAACTGCTGAGCCAGTGAATGGCCGGGAAATGGCGTTCGTTTGCCAGGTTTCGGTCCAGGCCCCAGAAGCAGCGGACAAAACGCTTGGTGTTCTGGGTTACCGGCTCGGAGAAGTCGCCTCCCTGAGGGGATACGGCTCCGATGATGGTGACTGAGCCTTCGGTTCCGTTTAAATTCTGAATCATCCCGGCCCTTTCATAGAAGGCTGATAGACGGGAGGCCAAATAAGCCGGGAAGCCTTCTTCCGCAGGCATTTCTTCCAGACGCCCGGACAACTCTCTTAAGGCCTCGGCCCACCTAGAGGTGGAGTCTGCCATGATTGCCACATGATAACCCATATCCCGGTAGTATTCCGCCAGGGTAAGGCCGGAGTAAAGGCTGGCTTCTCGGGCGGCTACGGGCATGTTTGAAGTATTGGCAATCAGTGTGGTCCGGTCCATCAGTGGATTACCGGAACGGGGGTCAACGAGTTCAGAGAATTCCTCAAGCACCTGGGTCATCTCGTTGCCACGTTCCCCGCATCCAATATAAATGATAATATCCGCATCAGACCACTTGGCGATCTGGTGCTGGGTCATGGTTTTACCTGTACCAAAACCGCCGGGGATACAAGCAGTTCCTCCCTTAGCAAGAGGAAACAGGGTATCAATGATCCTCTGCCCGGTGATAAGAGGCTTTCCCGCCGGGTACCTCTTTAATATGGGTCTTGGCACACGGATGGGCCACTTCTGGGTCATGGTAATTTTCTTTTCGGACCCGTCTAAAAGCTGTAGGGTCAGCAGTGGATCGGATATGGTATAGGAACCATCCTCCGCCACGTCAAGGACATAGCCTTCCATATCAGGAGGTATCATAACCTTATGGACGATGGCCGGTGTTTCAGGAACCTCGGCAATGATGGTACCTGGTAAGAGATGATCTCCTTTTTTAACTGTTATGTGGGTTTTCCAAAGCTTCTCTCCGTCGAGGGAATCCACATGAATCCCCCGGTCAATATATGCCCCTCCGGTCTTTGCGATCTCGCTTAAAGGTCGCTCAATTCCGTCAAAGATGTTATTTAAAATGCCTGGTGCCAGTGTAACGGATACGGGGAAGCCGGAGGAGGTAACCGTTGCTCCCGGCTTTAAGCCGCTGGTTTCCTCATATACCTGGACAATGGTGCGGCGGTCTGTAAGGCCGATGACCTCACCGACTAAGTGGTCTACGCCTACATAGACCATTTCATTCATTCGGAATCCGGAATCACCCTTTAAATAAATGACAGGGCCGTTAATGCCGGAAATGGTGCCTGTATTAGTCATTAGCCGTACCTCCCATCAGATCCTTTACATCAAAGCGGAAGTCGCGTTTTGCCTCCGCCAGTTTGGTTTGAAATGAATTGTCGATTAAAATATGCCTGGATGGGATAACTGCCCGGGTTCCTCCAAGAAAGGAGTATTCGCTCACCTGGATGTCAGAGCCGCCTGAAATTGCCAGTTCATTGATCTTCTCTTCATCTGCAGGGTCGATGTAAATGGTGATGAATTCCTTTCCAGCCAGGGCCTTGGCTTCCCGTATCTGTTTTTCCAAAAGCTTTGTATATTCAGGAGTTCCCATAAATGTGGCCAGTTTATCCCGGAGCTCCGAAAACAACTTATCTTTCAGCTCATCCTGTTTTTTTCCAAAGACCCGTTTCATGCCGATCTGTTCCAGGGAAAGCTTTTTGTTGATTTCCCGTTCGATCCGTTCGCTTTCCAAAGCTACCTGGTGTGCAGCCCTTCGCTTTGCATCTTCCTGATGCTCTAAAAAGGTCTGCTCCAAGGCAGCTATATACTCATCAAGCATCTTTGCACTGCGGGTTCTGGCATCTTCCATGCAAAATCCCAGGAAATGCTGTAATTTTTCCTCAGTCGTCAAGATGACCACCTCTTTCTTATAGTTTTAATCCGATGGCTTCATTAACATAATCTGTGATAAAGTTCGGCTTGCGGCCGGTACCATGGCGGTCTGGGATTTCAACGATCAATGGAAGCTTGCGGTTTAACTTCACATCATTGATGATGTCCGGAAACTCTTTTCCGAACTTTTCCGTCAGGAGAATGATCCCGATCTCCTTATCGGCCAGGACTTTATCCAGTTCACGTTTCAGCTCAGCCTTTTCATGAACGACAGCGCCCTCCACTCCGGCTAATCTCATGCCGGTCCAGGTGTCCACGTTGTCGCTGATCAAATACATTTTCATGGATTAGAGCTTACCTAAGATCATGAAAGAGATGATCAGGCCATACAGACACACACCTTCGGCAAGCCCTACGAAGATCAGTGATTTACCAAGAATGGAACCATCCTCACTGATGGCACCGAGAGCGGCGCTGGCAGCAGCGGAAACGGCAATACCGCCGCCGATACAGGCAAGACCTGTGGAAAGGGCTGCTGCTAAATAACCCATTCCGGCAATGCTTCCAGTGCTGGCTGCGGCGCTTTCCGCAGCGGCAGCCTGGCCGTTAAACATCAATACACTGGATACGATTAAGGTTCCGAAAAATAATAGGGTATTGATACCAAGAGCGGTTTTATAGCGGCCCTTTGTTTTTGCGCCCATGGCAAAGGCTCCGAAGGGCAGGGCGATACTTAAGGTTAATGCAATTGCTAATGTAATTTTTACTAAGGTTGACATAATATTACCTCCGTTTTGGTTTTTATATTTTCTTCCCGTATGGTTTAAATGCACGGCCGGTTCCACGATAGAATCGGCTGAATAATTCGTAATATTCCAGACGCAGAACCTGGATCCCAACGATCAGGCCTTCCATGCCGCAGACGAATAAGTTGCCAAGAATAACAACCAGCCAGTTAGGGTTTCCTGCTTCCACACCGGACAGCATAAGGACAACCTCCATCATGGCCGCGTGGCTGACAGCAAAGGCCCCTACACGGACAAAGGAAAGGGTGTTGGAAAAATAGCTTAAAAGCACTTCGAACAGTTCGAAGAAACCCTGAACCACAAACATGCCCTTTTCCTTTGGCATGATCTGCGTTTTCTTTTCCACCAGGTTGGTGAGAGGTTCCTTAAAGAACATAATGATCAGCGGGATGCCAAACATGATAACAAGGAGGATGGCAGCCGGAATGGGATTATTTGTCATGTAAAGGACAATGGTGAGCACAAGGCTTGCATAGAAGACAAGTCCTGCCGCACCGTTTGTGTCAAACAGGGTCTTTTCCGGATCATGAAAGCGGATGCTGTTTATGATGTTAAGGACCATGGTCAACAAAATAATACCCATACCAATGGAAACCGCTACGATAAATACGGTATTCAGTCTCCCTATAAAGGGCAGGTTAGTCATATGCTCCAGAGGACGGAGCCAGGCGGCCTGTATGATATTTTCAAATCCAAAAACACTGCCGAACAGGAATCCAAATATGGTTGAAAAAATACCGCAGCAGGATATAATCGCCGCCAGATTTATCTTTTTCAGCTGGTAGAGGAGTAATCCTCCAAGCAGAAGGCATATTCCCTGTCCCACATCCCCGAACATAAAGCCAAAGAGGAAGGAATAGGTGATGCCGATCAATATGGTGGGATCGATCTCACTGTATTCCGGCAGGCCGTACATCTGTATGAACATCTCAAAGGGCTTAAAAAGCCTGGGATTTTGAAGCTTGGTGGGAGGTTTGCTCAAAATTTTGTTATGATCATCCTCCAAGATACAGAAAGTTTTTTCGTCGTTAGAGATCTCTTTCTGAAAGGCGGCCGCATCCCGGTTGCTCATCCAGCCGCAAAGGATATAAAAGGTGTTTACTTTCTGTTTGGTGCATGCGGCCAATTTTCTCACATTAAAGTTGGTAGAAAATACTTCAAGTTTATCCAGTGCTGTCAATAACTCCTCCTGCCTGGATTCCAGCAATCCGGACATCTGCTTTCGTATGCCATTGATATCAGACTGGAGAGCGCTGATCTTATCTTCCAGAAAATGAATGGCATCTAAAGGCGTGCCCTTGTATTCGTCTGGCAAAAAGAAGCGTTCAAAACGCATGGAGGCATAAATCGCATCAATCTGATTAGAGATGGTTTCAGGTACAAAGTAAACAAGCCAGACATATTCGTTATCCTCACGGCATTTATATAGGACCGTATCAATGGTATCATATACATAACTTACAAATTTGTTGTAATACTCATGGGATATCCGTCCAAATCGAAATTTAATGTACTTAAACTGAAGGATGGAGCTTAAATCATAGTTAAGTCCGGTAAATGGAAGGATTCGATCCAGGGACTGCTGATAGGAATTTTGTTCGGATATAATGGCCTCTTCCTTTGCTGTAAGCTCCTTTATCTGGTCCCCGATCTCACTGACAATTCCGGCTGCCCGCTGGATTGGAATCTTTTTCCGGCTGCTTGGCTGAATACCCGGAGGGAGTAATTCCGCCAGCTCCATGGCACGCTGGTAAGCGTCTTTGTATGGATTTGTTTCAATATAAGGCCTTAAGTCTTTCACCGTTTTTAATTCCGACAGGGCATTTTCCAAATGGATTTCATATTTGGATAAATAAGTGTCGATGACCCGGTCAATATCTTCCTTGGGCCCAGTGATACTTAAGAATTTCATCTTTTCTATCACGAAAAAGCAACCCCCTTTACATTTTTACTACATAGGAGATGATTTCATCCGGACTTACATGGTAACGGATGCTCTCTATGAGGGTGATAATCTTTTGAATTTCTTCCTCCTTAAAATAAAGATAGGAATTCAGTATGGCAATGGAATATGGATTCTGACGGCTGGAGGAACTGTATATTTTATCCAGTACTTCCAGTGTAATGTGCTCCAAGTCCGGCATGTCTGCGGCTTCCAGATCTGATTTCCGCCCATAAAAGGTATTCTTTAATACAGAATAGAACTCTTCCAGTGTAGCTGTTTCTGCCAGTTTACTAATCTGCTCCTTATTCAAATGATAATTGTAGGGGATAAGAAGGGTATAAATATCGGCAGGCTGCAGATGATAATATTTTTTTGATCGGTAAATCCATTGGATATTAAGTAAATCCAGCTTGCTGCCAAAGCAGCGTTTGAGAAGGTCCTGTTCCTTCCTTGTAAGATATTTTCCCATGACCTTCCAAATGGTCTTAAAGTAAAAAAGATCTAAGTGGACCTCATAATCAAACAAGGTAGGCTGTTCCTTGTCGTCTAAGTGGGACAGCAGGTCATAATAGACCGAACCTTCCAGGTTGGCTATAAACTCTTCTAAGTCCGTGGTTGCTGACAGCTTAATTAAATCCAGCCGGGAATGCTTTTCAAAAAAGTCCTGGAATACAGAGAGATCGATATCTAATCGGTTTTTACCCATAGCATTGCGGAAGCATTTCTTCAGGATATCGATTTCAAAGTGCATAAAATACAGGTCTAGGAATTTACGTTGGGTTAAATTGGCGAACCGGTAGAGCTTTGCATAATCCTGGTACAGAGAAAGGATCAGACGCTGTTCAATGGCCCCCCGGTGGAGCACTACACCCTCCAGGTTAGCAAACAGTCCTTCATAGGCCGGAAGACGTCTTAAATATTCCTCTGCATCAGAAACGGTTTCAAGGGCAGTCATTTCGCGGAACTGACTGTCGGTGATCAGATGGCTCTCCATGGCTCTTACTTTGGTTGTAATGCCGCTGTAGGATAATAAATCTCCCATTGGATCACTCCTTTATCATAGTATTGAATAGTTTCTCCACATATTGAGTATGATGATCTTCGTATCGCTGTTCCATGGCTTTAAGGACCTTTTCGGAATCGCTTCGCTGTTTTTCCAGACGGTTATTCATACTGATTTCCATGCCAGCCTGCAGTTCTTCAATCTTTTTACTGGTTTCTTCTTCCAGCCGGTCATCAAATTCAGCGGTCTGTTCTTCCATATCTTCGGCAAACGCCTTTTTGCGCTCATTGGCATCATTCATGATAGAAGCCGCTGCCGATTCAATTTCGGATATTTTTTCGATTACAGTATCCATACTGAGCCCTCCTTTTTGTAATAATTTCTTTAAAAATATAGTGCTTGATTTATAATGATACTACAATTTGAAAAAAATACCATAGGATGTTTGTAAAAAAACCCAATATTAATATATTTTTAACATAAATATAGATTACGACAATGAGGCTTTAGCTATGCATGATCAATAGAAAAAAGCGAAGATCAGGGAAAATTTTCCCTGGTTTCTTCGCTTTTCTTAACGGTTTCTTTACGGGGCTGCGGCTGTTGTTGTAGCTGCATTCTCCGCGGCAGAGGTAGACTCCACTGTGCCCGTTCCTGTCTCACCTTCTGATTCGGTCAGGAATTCGGTGGCAATATAAGCCTCTGTTCCTTCAAACATAATAACCGTCCATTTGTCGTCATAAGTCTTTACATATTCCACCACCGTACCGGAAGCAAGGCTTCCAAGCTTAGCACCGTCGGTAGAAGGCTCAGAGCGGACATTAAGCTTGCTTTTGGTGGTATAAATTTTAGGCGCTTCTGTCTCTGGTTCCGTAGGCTCTGCGGAAGTTTCGGCACTTGTCATGGCTTCGGTAGTTACCTCAGCAGTCGTTTCGGCAGTTGTTGGCTCTTTTTTTGAATTCTTTCCTGGGATCACCTTTACGATGATCAGGACAAGTATAAGAAGAACCAAAAAGATGAGGGCTGGTTTCAGCAGTTCGTACGGATCAAAACCTTTCTTCTTGGAGCGCCTCCGGCTTCTGCTGTGTGATGCTGGCCTCTGGCCGCTTCTGGAAACGTTTTTCTGGGCAGGCCTTTGTCCGGGCCTTGTCCCATCCGGTCTGGATCCAGTGCGCCCGGTGCTGCCTGCATGCTCCTGGGTTCTTAAAGGCGCAGTCCTTGCGCCGTTGCTTCTTTGATTTCCTGTTCCCTGGGATTCATTTCTTTGAGCACTGCTTCGAGGAGGGTTATTCCTGGGAGCGGAGGACATGGTCCTGACGTCCGCAGGACGTTTATTGATTGGGGTTCCCCCCTGGTTTCCTCTATTATGAGAGTTTGCAAAGGTATTGACTTCCTGAGACAGAAGCTGGAAGGCTTCGTTGGCATCATAGGGACTGTCATCTCCTTCGTGGACTGCCTTGTTCCCCAGCACGCGGATCCTGTGATAGTGGTCTTTGGCAGCCTGAGAAATAAAGCGTCCTTCAAATAGCTGGTCTATGCTGTCCGCCAGATCGCCTTCCACAATCAGAGCCCTTTCTCCAAGATAATTAACCATATATTCCAGGGTTTGCCGGGCTTTGATCATAGCCATGTTATATTGCTTCTGGCTCATGAGCTTTTCCGTTTCCCTTTGACCCTGCTGGATTCTTAGCAAGAAACTGTTGTCTGTAGTTCCCATATATTTCCTCCTTTGCAAAAGCGGTTGTATTCCAATATACAGATATTATACTAGATTAATGCAAATTGTGCACCTGTTATTTTGTCGTTTTTTGATTTGTAAGAGAAAAGTAAAAAACTTATTGAGAATCATTATAAATGAAGGTATAACTGCATTAAAAAGCTTCCTGTGATACTATTTTGATACTAAATCCTGCAATTTGCTTGCGACGGGCTAAAAGAATCTCTATATCTGTTTATCAAGCCATTTATCTAAAATGGCTAATTGCTTCTCCGTATGAAACCAGTGTTCACCACCATCTAAAACGGTTAAATCACAGACAAACCGTTTTGCAAAATCTTCAACTATTTCACGCTCAGTTAGATTATCCTCTGAACCGAATAAAATCGCCGTTGATACATTCCATCTGTCAATGGGGTTGTTTCTCACATAACAATAATAATCCCAGTTTAGATTTTCGCCTATTGGCGTTTGAATTTCTTGCGTTTCCTTCAGTGCTTCTTCGCTGACGCTAAACCACTTCATCATATTTTGTATTAAGTGTTCCATGTTAAGTATAGGGGACAGAAACAGGCATTTTTTAAGCGGCATATCTTTGTACGCAAGCAGACTAAAATATGCGCCTAAGCTACTGCCAAACAAGTAAATGTCAATCCATCTCTCTTGGACATACGCTCCTATTATATTCAAATCGTGAATCCCATTCCAGACCACACAAGGATAGTTTTCATTTATTCGTTCACCATGTTCGGGCAAATCAAAACTAAGAACTTGAAAGCCTTTTTTAACTGCCTTTTCCGCAAAACTATTTGCTTCTTCCTTATTTGCATTCTTACCATGAACATATATGTATATGCTATTCGATTTTGTTCCCCACAATATTGCAGGGATATTTTCTATTTTTATATATTCTTTTTCCATATATACTCCTTAAATCTTTAAGCTGATAATACACCTGATTCCTCCTATAACGTTTTTAGGTACAAATGTGAATCAGGTTAATGTCCTAAACGCTTATACTTTTTCTTTTTCCCTCTGCTCTCTGATTTTGTCTTACGGGTAATTTTGCTTTTTCGTGCTGCAACGTCAAAGCGTTGGAAAAAGCAGCGGTATGAAATTCAAGTGATAAAATCTAAATTTATTTCTTTTTCTGTATCTTCAGATCACCAGCACAGCCAAATAATAAGCCCAATGATAGGCCAAGGGCAAGATTATCAAATAGTAATCCGAATATTAATCCTAAGCTCATACCAATAGCTAATCCAGAGTGGGCTAATTTGTTTTTATTATTTTCTGACATATTCTATTCCTTTCTTATCATATAAAAATATCTTATATCAACAATGGTAACAAGTATATAGGTATTTTAATGAAAAAGGGGAGTAATAGATTGAGAAAATAGGTTATAAACCAAAATGATGACCTTAAAGCTTATACCGGTTCAGCATAGTGCTGCGAAATACAAACTACTCACGTTCCCTAAATACCCAGGAGATGATAAGCGAAATAAGAGTAGTAACCCAGGCATGTAAATGTTGTTTCATTTACATTGGCGGAATTTATATATTGCAGTGACTATTTTTCGTCAGTACGGGTGGGGGATCTGGTATGCTTTTATCCTACAACCACTATCAAAAAGTATTGGAAAGATTAGAATTGTGAATGTCAAGATTATACCATAAAGCATAAAAATAGGTCTATTTATTGTATAGAGTTACTGAATTTTAACGAATAAGTGAAAATGAACTATTTTATTACCGGTTTCAGCCGATATAGTTTATGAATAACATGGGGAAAGGCAGAAGTATGAAGCATTCAGGATTAGTAAAGGCAGCAATAGGTATTTTGGCATTTTTGGTTATTGCTTTTTTGACCGTAATTATTTTTATCTCCAGTGCATTAAAGGATTTTAAAGTGCAGGTTATGGATTTTGACCAGGAGTTAAATTTAAGAAAACCGGTACAGGTAAAAACAGAACCGACCATTTTGTTTCTTGGAAACAGCATGACATATTATAATGATCTCCCGACGGTTTTTTTGAATTTAAGCCGGAGCGGAGGATTCGCCGCAGAGGTATATGAATTGACGGAAGGTTCGTACCGTCTTGAATATTTTGCGGATGAAACGGATGAGGTTGGGGCACAGGCGTGTGATGCACTGAAAAATTATGATTGGGATTATGTGATTTTGCAGGAACAAAGCGGTATTTCCACAATGGGAGCAGAAGAGTACATGTATCCTGCCGCAAGGACGCTTGACAGTATGATCCGGGAAGCAAATGGCGAATCGGTGTTTCTTATGACATGGGCTTATAAAGAGGGTTTTTCTTTACCGTTATTAGGTTTGGAATTCAATAATACAAGAGAAGAAATGCAGACTCAAATGGCTCAAAACTATATGAGCATTGCCACTGAACTGGATGCGCTGCTGGCACCGGCCGGTATCGCATTTATGCGGTGTTCTTCCGATTATCCGGAAATTGAACTTTGGGATGAAGACGGGAATCACCCGTCACCGGCCGGAACCTATCTGGCGGCATGTGTTTTGTATCAGGTGTTATACGATCAGTCACCCGGTGAAATTGGCTACACAGCTGATTTGGATAGGCAGACGGCTTCGAAGCTACAGCTGGTTGCTGCGGGGATCCGATAACGGGATCCGGGTTTCTGTTCTATAAAAATATAAATAGGCTTTGGAGGATTTAAGTATGAAAAAGAAATGGAATGTAATAATTGACGGAAATGAGCATGAGATTGCTTTTAAGCCCGGGGTTTTTCGAGGAAAGATGGTCGTTGATGGTGTTTCTGCGCCTATTAAAAGTACAAGCATGTTTATCCGGGTTTTTGATGAGCCAATTGAGTTGGAGGGAAAAACACTTCACCTTACGGCAATTGGTTCCAAAGTGGATCTGGCTGTAGATGACATTTACCTAAATTCTAAAAAACCATACGTACCGCTTAATGAAATACCCCGCTGGGCTTATGGATTTACCGCTGCCATTATCATAATCGGCTGGATCCTATGCGGTTTGTTCGGAATATTAGTTGGCACAATAGGAGGCGTGTTTGTTATTAAAAGGTCGATTTCGCCGAAACACAAGAGTCCGATGCCGTCCTGCCTGGGCGTATCAGTCCTGTGTGTTGTCATACAGTTTTTATTCTTGTTCATGAGAATTGCGGTAACTTTATAGGTGTTCACAAAACTTAATTAAAAGTAAAACAATTACAAAAAACACTGACTATCAAACCTTGGGTAGATAGTCAGTGTTTTTTGTCCTAAAGTTAGGATAACTGAGAAAATCATCAAAGAAGTACCTTAAACAATATCTCTTTAAAGGAGAGGAGCCGGCAAGATTGGAGAAATCCTGCCGGCTGTATGAAAAAAGTTTATCTAATAAGGATATTACCTGTAACAAGTATTAATATATCGTTGGGTTGTGTAGAAAAGTTGTGGAAGATGTGAACAGTTTGTGAAAGCGGCAGCATCTTCCGCCTTGAAACTGACTCCAAATGAAGATGGGGTGCTGCATTTAAAAACTTATAAACCGCAAACTTGCGTTCCCTGCATCATATATGATACAATCGATCAGTTGATGCATGTTTTCATTAAGATGAATTTATTTGGAGGAATTTTAATATGAGGTTACGCCATATACCAGGCTCAGAGGAGGAAATCGCGGACAGCCCCTATGTTATTCAAAATCCTTTTGAGAAAAAGGGCTGTTGGAAGGAAGTGTTTGGCAATGAAAATCCCATAGAGATAGAAGTTGGAATGGGAAAGGGCCGTTTTATCATGGAACTGGCTGCTATTCATCCGGAAATCAATTATGTTGGTATTGAGAGGTATCCCAGTGTTCTTTTGAGAGGTTTACAGAAAAGGGCTCAGATGGAACTTGATAATATATTCTTTATGTGTGTGGATGCAAAAAATCTGGCCGATATATTCGCTCCGGGAGAGGTTCAGAAGGTCTACTTAAACTTTTCCGATCCCTGGCCAAAGGACCGCCATGCTAAGCGCAGGCTCACATCAGAGGATTTTATGGCGGTTTATGACCAGATTCTAAAGCCTGACGGTGCTGTGGAATTTAAAACTGACAACAGGGGGCTGTTTGATTATTCCCTGGAAGCAATCCCGAGAGCTGGGTGGCAGGTTAAGGAATTCACCTATGACCTTCACCACAATCAGATGGGAGAGGGAAATGTAATGACAGAGTATGAAGAAAAGTTTTCCTCTCAGGGGAACCCTATTTATAAATTGATCGCAGGAAGAAAATAATATTTTTAATAACCGGCATTCGGTTTTAATAACCGTGATGCCGGTTTTGCATATAATAAAGCAAAAGTAGATGCGGGAGCAGCAGTTATGGGAATGAAAGACAAGGTTACAAGCAAGCTTCTTCAGGCAACCAGCGACAAAACGGAATTAAATAAGAAAATGCTGTCTTGGAACAAATCTTTTGTAGAAGTGAACAAAACATTAGGCGGAAATGCACAAAAAAATAAGAATAATAAATAAATTCGAAAAAGTTGTAAATTATTTGTAAAAAAGGTGTTGACTTTTGTAGGATACAGTTATATAATTACACACGTGCTCAAGACGAGAGCACAGTGAAAAACAAAAGACATGCGCCTTTAGCTCAGTTGGTAGAGCAGTAGACTCTTAATCTATTTGTCCGGGGTTCGAGCCCCCGAAGGCGCACTAAAAAGTTCCGGTTTTGCAGACAGAGAGCTGCGGGGTTGGGGCTTTTATTTTGTCTAATTTATTGGGGCTTGATGGATTTTATTTTGATTAAACGGAGAAGCGGATGCGGGATGGCGTTCACTTTTATCTTTTTTGTAAAAGTGATTCTATGCTAATTCTTTGCAGAATCTTTTTCGTGTGATTTGGGGCCATAAGAGCAGCTATTATTGAGTTTATGGGTTACAGATGAATCTCCCTATCTCGTTCGTCATGATGAAGCCGACAGCAATTTTGCGGTAAGTGAGATAGTAAAGGAGTTTTCGACATTAGGGAAGAAAAGGGCGTTTATCCTCCTCAGTTTGCAGAATCATGCTAACAGGAGTAACCGTATAGGGTGGAGCCGTAGCATATAAAAAGACGATGTTGATTCAATAAGGTCGTGAAAACAATTATAAACAAAGGCATATACCCCTGCATAGTAATTGATTTGCAGGGGTTTATTATTTATATAGTTAAGGTATGCAAGGAATGAGATTCATGCAAGGCTCGGATACTTGTTCAGTGATTGGCAAATCAGGATTATTTCAATTCGAAAAGCTGGTATTATGGAATTATTGCGATCAATTCCTTTACGGAAGATATGCTAATGGGTAATAATATAAAACTTATTAAGCAGGTAGAAGAGGTAAGGTAGTGAAGGAATTTCAAAGCTAATAGAACAGCCTTAGGCCTACTCCAAAAAGGATATCCAATTTTTTTTAGGGAGACTAAAAATTTTTATTACATGTGTTGATATTTCACTATAGTTATTGTATAATTTAAAAAATCGTTACTTTTCGATAACGATTTTATATTTTGTTTCGATATTCTCAAATGAGAATATCGAAAGAGTAAAATGCAGGAGGATTCCATATGAGAAAAACAAACCGCCAGTATTTTGCGGTGATTCTTTTACTTCTAAGCATGCTGTTGCTGGTAGCCTTCTCCTTTTCCTTTTTGGTGGGGAGGTATGCTGTACCGTCTAAAACAGTATGGGAAATAATTCTTTCCCGTATCTTCTCTATAGAACCTTCTTGGGAAGAAACACTGGAGACCGTAATTTTACAAGTGCGTCTCCCGCGTATCCTGTTGGCAATTCTTGTAGGAGGTGCACTTTCACTTTCTGGAGCGAGCTATCAGACATTGTTTAAAAACCCAATGGTATCTCCGGATATTTTAGGTGTATCTGCCGGCGCAGGCTTTGGGGCAGCGCTTGCAATGGTCAATGATGCATCCTGGTGGGAAATTCAGCTTTGCGCGTTTGTTTTCGGAATGGCAGCTGTGGTATTAACCTATTTTATTGGCTACACAATCGGACGGCAGGCAATAACGGTGCTTATTCTTGGAGGACTTGTGGTCTCCAGTTTGTTTCAGGCGCTGCTTTCTATTGTAAAAACCATGGCCGATACCGACAATGCTTTGCCCTCCATTACCTTTTGGCTGATGGGCAGCCTCGGAAGGGGATCCGGTCGTGAGGTTTTGTTTTTGCTGCCTGCCGTTATTATCTCATCGGTACTGCTGTTTTTTTTTCGCCACCAGATCAATGCGCTTTCCACAGGTGAGGACGAAGCGGCTGCTATGGGTGTGAATGTGCCTCTTACCAAGCTGGTTGTGGTGGTTGCTTCCACACTGATGACTGTTTCTGCTGTCAGTATCAGCGGAATTATTGGATGGGTAGGTTTGGTGGTGCCTCATGTTGCACGTATGATCAGCGGTTCCAGCTTTTCCAGGCTGGCTCCGGTTTCCTTTTTAATTGGTGGTTGTTTCCTATTGACAATAGATGATGTTGTGCGCGGAATTGAAGGTGTTGAGCTGCCACTGGGCGTGCTGACCGCTTTAATAGGTACACCGATTTTCATTTTGCTGCTCTACCGTGTAAGAAAGGGGTGGTCATGATGCTTGAAGTGAATGGCATCAGCTTTTTTTATAAGCCGGAGCGAATGATTTTGGAAGACATTTCTTTTCAGGTGAATAAAGGGGATATTCTGTGTCTGCTCGGTCCTAACGGAACAGGGAAGACCACATTGCTGCGGTGCCTGCTGGGGTTTAGCAAAATGAAATCCGGAAGCATACGCATTGACGGAAAGGACATGTCATCGTCTGTTTCTGCACGGCGGCGAGCACGCATGATGGCCTATGTCCCCCAGTCCAGCGGTATCACATTTCCCTACGAGGCTTTTGAGGTGGTTTTGATGGGAAGGCTTTCTCATCTTTCATTGGGAGGCTCGCCCACCGCGAAAGACCGCTCCGTTGCCCGGGAAGCTATGGAACGCATGGGGATTCTGGAACTGGAGCATACGCTGTTTCAGGAACTGAGCGGCGGCGAGAGGCAGATGGTGCTGGTTGCTCGCGCTTTAGCACAGCAGTCTGATATCTTAGTTATGGACGAGCCAACTGCCAATCTCGATTATGGCAATCAGGTTAAGATGCTGCGTGTGATCAAAAAACTCTCTTCACAGGGTTATTCCGTATTGATGACCTCTCATTTTCCTGAACATGCATTTCTTGCCTGCAGCCGGGTCGTGATGATGCAGGACGGATTTATTATGGCCCAGGGAACACCGGAAGAGGTGGTAACCAGTGACTCCCTTTCCGCGCTTTATCAGACACCTGTTCGTGTCACCGAAACAGACATCAACATGGACGGACATGCAGTTAAGGTTTGCGTTCCGCTTATGCTTTGATCATAAAATTCTATTTAGGAGGAAGTAGTTATGAAGTCAGTAAAACTAACAGTTGCATCACTTTTGGCGGGGGTGCTTTTGCTAGGCAGCATTACGGGCTGTTCACAGAAAGCAATCCAAACAGAACCAACGTCTTCTGCAGCAGCGGCCACATCTGAGGCTGCATCTTCGGAGGCGGTTACAGCCGGACCGGCTGCGGATACCCAACGCACAATAACAGATATGGCAGGTCGTAAGGTTACTATTCCGGCGCAAATTGAAAAGATTGGTACCTTTGGCTCCGTTGGTGTCCTTAACGCCTTTGTGGAACTAATGGGAGATGGCTCTAAGATTTGCAACGATATGCCGGAAAACTTTACAAAAAATGATAACTGGAAGCTGCAGTACGAGTTTGCGCCTCAAATTAAGGGTGCTCCTCTTTTCGAAGCAAATAAAGAGATTGCGATGGAAACTGTTCTTGCAACGAAGCCGGACGTTTGCTTTACTATGACGAAGGAAACTGCAGAGCTGCTTGAGAAGAACGGAATCAGCGCTGTTTATCTTGCATGGTCAGAGATAGACGATGTGAAAAAGGCAGTCTCACTGATGGGCGAAGTGCTGAATAAACAGGAAACTGCTGATGATTACATAAAATACTTTGACGAGAAGTTAGCCAGAGCCCAGGAGCTGACCAAAGACATTACGGATAACAAAACCGTACTTTACGGCAGTGTTACCACACTTACCCAGCCTCATAAAATTGCAGAGTGGTGGATTGCGCAGGCGGGTGGTATCAGCGTCACTGACGACGGACGCAAGGAGGATACGCTCACGTATACATTGGAAGACCTACTGAAATGGAATCCTCAGGTCATGATTCTTACTGCCAAATCACAAATTGCAGAAATTGAGGCGGACAGCCGTTTTGCTAATATTACCGCTGTAAAGGATAAAGCTCTTTATGTGACACCTACCGTTGCACATGTCTGGGGTAACCGCACGGTAGAGCAGCCGCTTACCATCTTTTGGGCAATGAACAAGCTCTATCCTGATATTATGAGCCGGGATGAGCTATCCAAGGAAATCAAATACTTTTACAGTCATTTCTTCCTTTATGAGATGAGCGATGCACAGGTTTCAGAAATCATTGACGGAAAGTAAGAGGGGATGGGATGTATTTAGACAGCGGGGACTTTATAACAAGGGCTGAGGCGATTCATGCTTTAATGGCACGATGGATTCCGGATATTACAACGGAAATTTTACCGTTGGAGCAATCGAGGGGCAGAATCTGCGCGCGTGATGTTTTTTCAGTGAATACACTGCCTGTATGCCGCAGTGCACAGGCGGATGGAATCGCTGTGCGCTTCGCAGATCTTACGAATGGTATACCGGACACCTCTGCGTGGAAAAAAGATGTAGATTATGTCATGGCAGATACCGGCGACGATTTTGATGACGGATTTGACACTGTTATTCAGATAGAGGACCTTGTTTATAACGCTTCGGGCGCATTTTCCATTGTACCCGAAGCGCCAATCGTGCAAGGGCAGCTGATCAGCGTACAAGGCTCTATGCTATATACCGGGGAACTTATCCTCAAAAAAGGGGATGTTGTGCATCCTCTGCAGTTATGCCTTTTGGCGGCAGGCGGCATCTTAGAGCTTGAGGTGGTAAAGCAACCGGTGGTCGCTTATATTCCTACAGGAAATGAGCTGGTACGCTCTGGAGAAAAGCCGCAGCGTGGACAGAATGTAGAAACCAATGGCCTGATGATCAACGGGTATCTGGAGGAATGGGGTGCGGTTATCCGGACCTATCCCATTCTTACCGACGATCGGAAGCTGCTGGATGAAACGTTAACCGATGCGCTGCAGCATGCGGACATTATTCTGATTAACGGGGGGTCTTCCAAAGGCAGCGAAGATCATACCGTTGGGCTGCTTAAAGAGCGCAGCAGTTTTCTGCAGCACGGTATAAAATCCATTCCGGGAATTCCGGTCGCATTGTCTCTTGTAGACGGAAAACCGGTTATTAACCTGCCAGGTCCGCCTTTCGCAGCGTTCTGCGCATTGGATTGGTGTGTCCGAACACTGATTTACCGGGGGCAGGGCCGCCCTATGCCGTCTACGAGGAAGGTAACGGCGGTTTTACTACAGGATGTGCAAAAACCTGCACCTTATGAGTTTTATCTGCGGCTAAAGGTATATAAAACTGCGGACGGATTCTGCGCAGAGCCGCTGTCTTGGGGGAGCCGGTTTTCTCAGGCAATGAACTGTAATGCGCTAATGGTGATACCGAAGGGCCTGGAGGGTTATCACAAAGGTGATGTGATTGAGGTGGATCTGCTGTATGAACTGCCGGATGATGAAAGGAGAAATTAACGTGGAACATAGCCTTACACCTACAGAAGCATTGGCATTGATGCAGAATGCACGTAATTTAAATCAGCCTGAAGCTGCATTTGCCCTTTTTCAGCGAGCGTGTCAAGGAAGAAAGCAGATGCTCGGAGATCAACTATGGTGGACTTCCGGTTCCGGAGGCATTTTTCCTTGTCATGTGGTTCCGCGCTGTTCTTATTGTAGCTTTTTTACAGAAGATCATTTTCCTATAGATGCGCTATTAAGAGGGTTGGAACTGATTGAAAATATGGGTATCCGGCAATTTCATATCAGCGGGGGAACCGATTTAAACGGCGGTTTCGAGGAACCGCTGCTTGCTATGGTGCGGACAATCCGTGAGCATTCCAGCCTGCAGCTTGAAGTGAACCTAGGACCTTCTTTTTCCGAACAAACCGTTATGGAACTAAAGCATTTAGGGGTGGAGAGTATTACCAGTTCACTGGAATGCACCAATCCTGAAATATTTAGCACTGTGAAGCCAGGTGACAGTCTCGACCGTCGTCAGGATCTTCTGGAGACTTGTGAAAAGATTTCAATGCCCAGTCGCACAATGATGCTGGTTGGACTGGGAGAAAGCGATGAGGACCGGATTGCCCAATTATTTTATCTTAAGCAGTTTCGTGAACTATATCAGTTAAGAATATCTCGTTTCATGCCTTTTTCGGGAACGGCACTTCAATCGCATCCACGTTGCTCACCATGGGAAACCGCTCTAGTAACAGCAATAGCAAGATTAATTTTGCCAGACCGGGAAATCAGCCTAGCGGCGGGCAATGGCACGGAGGATATCCCACTTTGGTATTTGGCTGGCGGCGGGAACCAGCTGCTGGGTGTTTCTATTACAAGGCATATGCCTAAGGCGTCTCCGGATGTTATTGTACATGAAATCGGGGAGCAGATATATGTTGTAGACAAAAGAAAAGAAATAGAACGCATACTTGAAGGAATGCTACTGAAGATTTAGAAATTGCTGATAAGTTTATAAATAAAAAATATAAGGATGCATTTTATGGGGAATATTTTATTAAAAGAAACTGCTTCACTTGTACAAAGCTGCCTGGGCAGTGATTTGGAAACTATCACTGTGGAAAGAGCGGTATTCGGACTGTTTTTTTCTGGAGTAAAGCTAAGCAATGGCAAGGGAGGCTTGTGCTTTACGCCGGTTAAGGAAATTCCTGAGGCTGTATGCTGTCCCAGTTCTGCAAAAGCAATGCCCTTATCCGGCAGGCTAAGGGGACGGAGCGCAGCAGATTATCTATCTGATTTGGACCATTCCAATATTCTTCGAAAGACATTGGCAATTGCTGCCTTGAATGCGCTGTCCGCTGCCTGCTGGCAAAGTGGAGCATCAAAAGGATATCAGCTTCAGATAGGGGAGGATGCCTTTGATGATGTGCAGATTCCCCATGGCGGAAAGAGTGTAGTTGTGGGAGCTTTGGTTCCCATTTTGAAAAAACTGATTGCCGCCGAGGCTGACTTTAAGGTGCTTGAGATGGACAACCGTACTTTAAAAGGAAAAGAGCTTGAGCATTATGTGCGTCCAGAAGAAGCATCAAGCTATATTCCTGAGGCTGATCTTTTAGTTATCACAGGAGTTACTGTGCTCAACGATACCCTGCCAGATTTACTGAATATGATAAAGCCCGGTGCCCAAGTATTTGTTACAGGGCCAACAGCCAGCATGCTTCCAGATGCCTTTTTTCAGCGTGGAGTCACGACAATGGGCGGTGTTTTGGTTACTAAGCCGGATGAAGTGCTAGACATCATCAGCGAGGGTGGCTCCGGTTACCATTTCTTTGGAAAGAGTGCAGAACGGCTTGTCATAAATAAAATTCAGTCTAGCGTCAAAATTTGATATCGATCCGCAGCATTTTCCATCAGATTGGAGTATAAGCAGCTTGCATTTAAAAGGCATAAGGATACAATTGCATACTTCAATAAGGAATCGCGTCGACTGAAGAAGCGCGGGAGCAGACAGGTACGGCAGAAGCACTATTGAATGCTGTGGAACGGTATATAAAAAGTTAATTTGTATTATTTAATCAGGGAGCACTATGTGCTCTCTATTTTTAATGCCAAAGGAGACAGTTATGGATACATTATAAATAAAGAATAGAACTCCGAATCATCTGCTTTTGCAGCCGGTATGCTGATGCTTATACTCTTTTACGGTACATCCATAATATTTTTTGAAGCTCGCGCTGAAATACTGACTGTTCCTGTAGCCGATAGCTTCGGCGGCTTCATAGTTTCTCATATCAGAGGTACGAAGCAGTTCGCCTGCTTTTTCCATACGCACCTGTATCAGATAGTCGTACAGATTGATGCCAAACTGATCCTTATACAGGCTGGTCAGATAGCAGTGGTTTATATTGAAGTGCCGGGCAATCTTCACCAGGCTCAGATCCGTATCCCAGTAATTTTCCCTAATGTAGTATTTAATCTCGAAAAGCAGCGTGTAGGTCTCACTATTCTTCGCCTGCATGGCGGCCTGACAGGAGGAGTAGAGATCGTTCAGCTCCCGTATGACGCTTCCGAGATAAAAATTGCCGGTTATATTCAACTCCTGCTTCAAACGGTTGTTGATATATTCTTTCAAATTCTCAAGGCTGGTAAGAAACGCTTCCTGCTTCCTACAGTCCGGTATGGTATAAATGATGAAAAGCTGCAGGTTATCCATGCAGATAAACAGGCTGCCATGATACTGGCGTGTTAAATCGTTGCATAATGTCTGCAAGAATTTCTGGCATTTGTCTGTGGCCACAGGAACCGCTTTGCCAAAATCCATGAATAAAGCCATACCAAGTCCGTCAGCGATGTTGATATCAAAAGCACGGAAAATTGCATCGTCAGCTTCTCGGAAATTGTCGTACATCAGTTTGGAGATATATTGACGCTGGATCAAGGGATATTTTTCGTGCAGTATCCAGTTTATTTCTCTGGTTTGAAGGCATTTTTTCTCCGCACGGCG
Organism: Hungatella sp. UBA3048; assembly: GCA_002367105.1. Taxonomy (GTDB): domain Bacteria; phylum Bacillota; class Clostridia; order Lachnospirales; family Lachnospiraceae; genus Lacrimispora. The sequence goes on along the minus strand of DFCS01000051.1, from coordinate 178,713 downwards.
GACAATATCGACGAGCTGGTCAGTATCAATCGGTTTGTTCAGATAATCTATGGCATCGAGTGCCAGAGCCTGTTTGGCATATTCGAATTCCCGGTAGCCGGAAAGAAAGATAAAAAACAGGTCCGGATAGTAGTCTCTTGCAATTCGCGCCATTTCTATTCCATCCATAATGGGCATTTTAATATCAGAAATGACAATGTCCGGCTGATCTTCTTTCATATATTCCAAAGCATCTACCCCGTCCCGGGCTGTGTAGACCAGATTCCATCCGTAAGCATTCCAGTCAATCCTCTGAGCCATATTTCTTCTGGCAATTGCATCGTCATCGACAAAAAGTATTTTTAACATTAATGATCATTCCCCCAGATTTTTTAAAGTGTTTCGGGAAGTGTGGCCTCGTTCTCCCGTATTCGGTATGGAATCCGGAGCGTAACCGTAGTTCCTTCTTCCAGCATGCTTTCAATGGTAACGCCGCAGTCATTTCCATAGGTCAGCCTCAGACGGTCATGTACATTCCTGATACCATAGACATTGGTGGACTTTTCTGATATTTGGGAGTTTAAAGAGGTACGGATGTCTGTAAGAACATGGTCGGGAATACCGCTGCCATCATCGTTTACATGGATCAGTAAGTATCCGTTCTCTTTTTCTGCAGAGATTTTTATAGTACCATCGGTCCGGCATGGACGCAGTCCATGACATATGGCATTTTCTACGATGGGCTGCAGCACCAGTTTAATAATGGGACAATCAGAATATTCCTCCGGTACGGATACATGATACTGAAAATCTTCAAAGCGTGTTTTCAGGATTGCAAGGTACATCTTGACATGAATCAGCTCATCTCTCAATGAAATCTGTACAATCCCTTTGCTGACTCCGATCCTGTAAAATATGGCAAGCTGATCGACCATCTTGCCCGCTTTGGTGATCTCGCCCAGATCGCATAATTGATGGATACAGTCCAGGGTATTATAAAGGAAATGAGGATTAATCTGAAAAACCAGAGCCTGCAATTCGGCATCCTGCTTTGCCAGCATCTCAGTTTCCAGATCCTTCATCAGTAATTTTACATGGCTGATCAGGTGGTTTATTCCCTGGCAGATCTGGCTGATCTCCTTGCCTCCGTTTGCAGTAACCTTGGTATCCAGGTGATTTTCCGATGCATGATTCAATTGCTTCATAAGAGAACTGATGGGCCTTGTTAATAGATGAGTGACGGTAAAATACAGAGCGAGGCAGGCTGAGAAAAGGAGGATGCTGAAATTGATGGCAACCTCAGAGAAACGCTGGTAGTTCATGTACATTTCTTTCATGGGAATGACAGCCAGCAGTCCCATGCTTTCGTAGGCTAGAGGGTGGTAGATGATATAGTTCCCGGTCAGCTCCCGGGCGATAGTTGTTTCAGGAGAGGCCTGTCCGGCCAGGGAAGCAATTGCTTTTAAATCATTTTCCGACAGCTTTTCCAGTGTGTCCGTTCCGAACAGATCATGAGATGTAAATTGCAACTTTCCATCTTTTACCAGTGTTACACAGGAGGAAGCGGTAATTTTACAGTTTACCAGAGATGAGGTGAACAACTCATCATTGATGCCAAAAACCATGACACCGTGCACGGTGGAAAACGGAGACCCCATAACCTCAATGAGTGCATTTACAGGCAGGCTGCCATTGAATGAGGAATAAGGATAGGGCTTAAGGTCACTGGTAATCCAGTGAAGGGAATAAGGTGGATAAAGGTCAGCAAATTCTGTGTAATCAAAATTAGGATGCCCCAGATACTTACTGGAATTAGAGCGATACATACATACGGTGTGGTTATCCAGATATAAAAAAATGGAATCAAAGTAATTGGAATTCATGGCCAGGAAATCATGGGCCGCATTGGAAAAGCTGCGGTAATCGTTTGCAGATATAGCCTCCCTGTCCGCATTGATGTTTTTACGAAGCTTGTAATAATAGGAAGAGGCTGTAATTGTGCCGGAGAGATTGTTTACGGCAGTGATCTTTTGCTCCAGTGCACTGCCTGACTGATTGATGACGGCGTTTGCATTGGTCTGGATCAGTCCGGTGATCTCTTCTTTACTGGTGTGGTAGAAGTAGCTGCATGACAGGAGTACGAGCAAAACAAAGGGCAGGCAGAACAGCAGTGCCAGGCTTCTGATGGACAATGAAAAGAAATATTTCTTCATGAAAGAACTCCTTTATCATCTATGCAAAATGTTTTTTCTATACAATAGATATTTTTTTAAGGTTTGTCAACAGAATCTAAAGATATTGTAATTTTGGCAAAAGATACTTTATTTACCTTAGCGGGGGATTGTGTTTAAATTAATGTGTGGTTAAGCGCTAACATCAACGAAACGAAAGGGGAAGATATTGTGAAAAAAGAAAAAATAAATTTTGCGCCATATATTCTGATATTTCCGGCGTGCTTTCTGATGTGTGCAATCATGATATACCCGCTGGGAAAAGTCTTTTATTTAAGCCTCCAGCATTATAACCCGACGAAGCCTTTCGCCAATGGATTTGCAGGGTTTAATAATTATATCGGTATTTTTATGAAAAAAGAATTTTATAATGCACTGGCTGTTTCCGCCAAATTTGTAATCTCTGAGGTACTGCTTCAGCTGGTCTTCGGTATGGTGGTGGCACTGATATTAAACCAAAAATTCAAGGGAAGAGGCTTCTTCCGAGCCCTTACCTTTGTACCGTGGGCCCTGTCCGGCGTACTGACAGCGGTTTTATGGAGCATCATATTTAACCAGCACTTTGGCGTGCTCAACGATATTCTGACGAGACTTGGAATTATTAAAGAACCGATCGCCTGGCTGGCGAATACCAAATTTGTGCTCAGTTCCGTAATTTTGGCTGAGCTGTGGAGAGGAATTCCTTTCTTTGCAATCAGTCTTCTGGCAGCCATGCAGGGGCTGTCGGATGATATCTACGAAGCGGCGAGAGTAGACGGCAGCACCAGGCTTCAGGCGTTTCGTTTCATCACGCTTCCGATGCTTAAAAATACCATTGTACTGACCACACTGCTGCGTACCATATGGGAATTCAACAGCGTTGATTTGATTTACAGCTTAACGGGAGGCGGTCCGATCGGTAAGACGACCACACTCAGTATGTTAATTGCCAATCAGGCCATCAAGACGAGCAACTACGGATACGGCTCAGCACTTTCCGTTGTTAGCTTTGGGATTCTGGCTGTGATTGCAGTCATTTACATGAAACTTTCCGGATTTGGAAAGGGGGAGGCGTAGTTCATGAAAGAAAAGAAAAAAGATATCATATTCCTGCGCTGGCTTCCGCTGCTTCTTGTTAATGCATATGTGATATTCCCAATCTACTGGTCGGTCATCACATCGCTGAAGAGCGAAGCGGATATTGTGAGCACACCGATCCATTATATTCCGAAGTCCCCGTCCTTAAGCAACTTTATCAATGCATGGCTTCATGCGGGCTTTAGCCAGTATTTTGCAAACAGCCTGAAAATCAGCATAGTCTCCGTGCTCATCATTGTTATTATGTCAATCATGGTTGGATATGCATTGACAAGATACAAGTTTAAGGGGAAAAAGGCATTCATGGGATTTCTTCTGGCCAGCCAGTTCATTCCGGCGGCTGTACTCCTTGTTCCGCTATTCAATATTTTTCAGAGGGTAGGGCTTGTAGGCACGCGTACAGCCATTGTTCTAGTGAACATTACGTTCCATATACCGTTTAATGCGATTCTGATGAAAGGCTTTATAGAGGGAATCCCTTTTGAACTGGAGGAAGCCGCCATGGTAGACGGCTGCAGCAGATTCCGGGGAGTTATTAAAATTGTTCTTCCGATGCTTGTTCCCGGAATCATCACCGTATCGGCATTTGCGTTTATTGCCTGCTGGAATGAGTTCCTGTTCAGCCTGATGTTCTTAAATGACCCGGCTAAATATACGGTGCCCATTGGTTTGAAAATGATGCAGGGCGAGTTCAGCGTCCAGTACGGAGCCATGGCTGCGGGAGCAATCATTGCCATGTCAATTCCGGTTTGCTTATTTGCATATCTGCAGAAGTACCTGGTAACAGGACTGAGTACCGGCGGTGTCAAGGGCTGAGATTTTGTTGTTTATTCATAATCAAATATAAATTAAAACAGGAGGAAGTAAATTATGAGGAAGAAAATCGTAGCATTCACGATGGCGGGGGTTATGGCAGCGTCACTCCTCGCGGGTTGCGGCAGAAGCGGAAAAGGTGGGGAGACGGCCGGCGGCGGGTCGGCAGAAACGGCTGGAGCGGAAGCAGCCCAGACGACGGAAGCCAGAATCCAGGAGACGGCACCGGATGGAGAAAAGGTGGAAATTACATATTGGGATCAGAACGCTGATACGAAGAGAACGGAGATATTCAACAAACTGATCTCTGATTTTGAGGCGGAGAATCCGAATATTACGGTGAAGCTGGTCCCTGTCCCGGCAGACCAGGCAAAGTCAAAATACGATGTGGCGATTCAGTCACATACGGCGCCTGACTGCGGCGGCGTCAGCCAGTATTGGATGAGTGATTTCCTGATTCAGGATGCACTGGTTCCCCTCGATGATTATATTGCTAACTGGGATCAGAAGGATAACACCTTATCAGAATTTGACGACAGCATCCGCAGCATGGCTCCGGACGGTAAAATGTACGGACTTGCGCATATGGTTACGGTGCCTGTCGTATGGTACAATACCAGCCTGATGAAAAAATCGGGCTGTGAAATTCCGGTTGACTGGGACGGCGTATTCGATTGTGTGGAAAAAATGACGGATAAAGCCAACGGCGTCTATGGATTTTCCATTCGCGGCGGCGCCGGAAGCTCCCAGCAGTTTGAGCAGATGATGTACCAATATTCCGGTAAACAGGATATGTTCGACGGTAACGGCGATTCTACGGTCAATGATCCGGCTCATGTAGAGCTGTTGGAGAAGTTTGCGAGCATCTATAACGTGTATACACCGGAAAGCGACATTACCAATGCGGTGGCGGAGATGAATGCGGCCTTTGATTCCGGTTCAGCGGGAATGATTTTCCATAACCTGGGCTCCTATGGTCAGCATATTCAGACACTTGGCGAGGATGGGTTTGCCGGTCTGGTACGCTTAACGGCTGAAAACGGTAAGAGAACTATTGTATCCAACGGGGCAATGTGCCTGTCTGTATTTAAGGATTCCAAGCATCCGGAGGAAGCCTTCAAGTTCGTCAGCTTCTTAGCAGAGCATGATGCCTGCAGCTATATCAGCGAGCAGATCGGCCAGATTCCCTGTAACAAAGAAGCGCTGGAGGATACCTGGATACAGAAAGCAGCCCCAATTAAGGAGGCGGCAGATGCTCTCCTGGACCCCGACACAACAGTTACTACCCTTCCGATCAATGTAATCGGCTATTATGACCTGCATCAGAACACACTGGTGGAAGGCTTCCAGAACGTTCTGCTCGGCAATATGACCGCTAAAGAATACCTGGATAATTGGGCGGCGCAAATGACGCAGCTGAAGGCTGAGTACGACCAATATCTGCAGTCTAATTAGGATTTCAGTGGCGGAGGAGAATAAATGAATTGGTTGGCTGAGTTTAAGAGTCCATCCGCCCGATGCCGTATCAAACCGTTCTGGTTCTGGAATGGTGATATGGAAGAAGGCGAAATAAAGCACCAAATAGAAGAAATGGCAGATAAAGGTCTCGGAGGGGCCTTTATCTGCGCGAGACAGGGGCAGAAAGTTCCCTATCTGTCTAAGGAATGGTTTGAGAAGGTTCGTTTTGCCGCTGACCAGGCCGCCGGGTGCGGTATGGAAGCATGGCTTTACGATGAATATCCTTATCCCAGCGGCATGAGCGGGGGAGAGGTGCTGTTAAAGCATCCTGAGGCGGAGCATATGGTCTTAAATCACCGGGCGCTGGATCTGCCAGCCGGCGGTGGATTTGAGATTAATTTAGGCTGGTGTGAGATCCTTTACGCAAAAGCATTTCCGTTGAGAGAAGAAAAAATTGATTTTGACAGTTCCGTGGATCTGGAGGCTCTGGCAGGAAATTTACAGACAGAGGAGATATATCAGACTACAGGACTCACGAATTATAACAACAAACGGTTTTTCACCTATCGTCCGGAGCAGATCCTCCGCGGAGAACTGCCTGCCGGAAAGTGGCATGTGGAGGTATACACACAATCCCCATTGGGGGAATTTAAATATTACGGCGGTTTTTTTGATCCATGTTCGAGGGAAGCAGTGAGAACTTTTCTGAATACGACTCATGAAAAATATAAGAAATACATGGGAGATGATTTCAACCGCAGTATTTTGGGCATGTTTTCTGATGAGGTAGGACTATTAAGTCCGATTCCCTGGTCTAAGCGGCTGCCGGAGTATTTTGAACGGCTAAAGGGATATGATCTGCTGAATCATCTTCCGGCCCTGCATAACGGGTCATATAAAAATGCTTATACCATTCGCTATGATCTCTACGATGCCATACATAAGCTGTTTGTGGAAAGCTATCATGAGCAGGTGTCGGACTGGTGCCGTGAGCAGCAGCTGGAATACGCTACGGAGGTGCCGTCCATGCGCATGAGTACCCAGCGCCACAGCACGATTGTGGGCGGTGACACTGCCCATGAAAAGCTGGGACGCCCCCTGGAATGGATTTACGATCAATATACCTGCAAATACCGCTCCAATGCCAAATCGGTCAGTTCCTTAACGCGTCAGCTGGGACAGAAATTCGCTATGATTGAATGCTTTCACAGCCTAGGCTGGAGCATGACCCTTCAGGATGCCAAGTGGATGTTTGACCGATTGGGTGCAAGCGGCATTAATTTCTATAATGTACATGCATTTTATTATACCATTGACTCCATTACAAAGCACGATGCACCGCCGTCCCAATTTCTGCAAAACCCATATTGGAAGCATTACCGCTTTCTGGCCGATTACGCAGGGAGGCTGAGCACATGGGTAACGAACACGGAAGCGGATATTCACGTAGCTGTACTGGACCCTGCAGCAACGCTCTGGGCATATCTGGGAGAACCGTTTATCGGCTTTGTTTACCAGGGTGAGGACGAGGCAGAACGCAGAAAATGCAACAAGGTGCGCAATGATTGGGTGGAGGTCTGCAAAGAGCTTCTTTTTCACCAGATCGATTACGAGCATCTTGATACCGAGATATTGGATCATGCAGAAATCCGGAATGGAAAGATTCTCTTGGGCAGGGCCTCCTATGGAGTCCTGATCATTCCTCCCACAGATTTTATTGAGGCGGCGGCCAGTGAAAAAATACGTGAATTCGCTGCCTGCGGAGGAAAACTCCTTTTTCTGGGAAACCTTCCGGAGATGGTAATCGACAGAAATCAGGAGAAAGCCTGCTGGGATGGATTGCGGCTGAATGAACGGGAGGACCGGCGTTTCTTTGAGGATATTCATGAGGAAGCGTGGTGTATGTGGTGCAGGAATGCAGCCGATTTATCATTTACAATAGAGACCAGGGAGACAGAAAAAAAGGATATCATCAGCTCTGTCCGGGAAGACGAGGGAGCTTACTATGTATTTCTGGCAAACCAGGGCGGTAAAAATACGGAGGTGTCCATCCGGTGCTGCAGGGCTGGATATGGGGAAGCTGCAGAGCTGTGCCTGGATACCGGTAAAGTTATAAATCTGGTAATGGATGCCGGAAAAGGTGTGTATCTGAGGCCTTATGAGAGCCGCCTGCTGAGGTATTCCAAGTGCTCTTGCAGTGAAACAGGAAAGGGAGAGACAGAAAGCCGGAGAAGTGCTCCGGTAAAGCTGGTGGTTGATACATCTGAATCTATGAAGGTTGCTATAGAGGGGGGAAATATCTTCCGCCTAGATCAATTCCGTATCTCATTGGATAAAAATAATTGGTATGACGTACCGGTAAAAACATTTATTGAACAATGTGCGGAGCAGCCGTGTCTGAAAACGGAGGATTATCAATTTACCGGGGCATTCGGTATTCCTAAGAAAATTTCCGTCCGCTATCCCCTTGCCGTAACGTATCAGACTTTTTTTGAAGTAAAAGAGGTGCCGGAGCAATGCTCGCTGCTGATGGACCGGGGGGCGGTGAAGGATTCATGGCATATAACGTTAAATGGGAAAGAAATCGCAGGCGAAGCATTCCAAAGTGTATTCATTAATGATCAGAACAACATCATAACGAATATTACCCCGCTGCTGAAAGAAGGCTGGAATGAACTGGCGGTTGATGTAACGCTTACAAAGGATTCCGATGGCATTAGAGATCCTCTTTACCTGTATGGAGATTTCGGAGTGTCAGAACCCGGGGAAGTGGGAATGGTACCTCAGGAAGAGGAGAAGGTGGGAAAACAGGCTGGTGGGAACAGAAGCATTATAAGGAAGCCTCTGGAAGCAGAATTCAGACTGGACTATATCAGGGGCTTCCCATATTACAGCGGAACATTCACCTTTCTCACGCAGATTGACATGAAAGAAGCTCCGGAGCGGTTTGATCTGGAGCTGGATATTGAGGACCAGTGTCATGAGTGCCTGGAACTATCAGTCAATGGAGTTTCCGTCGGAACGAGGGTATTTTCCCCCTATATGTGGCATGGGGAAGGCGCTCTCCTTAGAAAAGGAAAGAACGAACTGGAAATCCGTCTGACAAATACTCTGGCACCCATGCTGGATGGAACCTGGTTTGATTATGAGAAGCATTGTCTTGTAAAATGTTAGATTGTTCACTGAAGTCAACACATGTACGGACAGAAAGTGAGGAGCAGATGAGCAGACCAAATGTAATTGTTTTTTTTACAGATCAGCAAAGATTTGACACAACAGGGATGGGAGGAAACCCCTGCGGATTGACGGCGAACTTTGATCGTATGGCTTCCGCCGGAACGTATGCGTCGATAGCCGTCACTCCCCAGCCCGTATGCGGTCCGGCCAGAGCCGCTCTCCAGACAGGGAAATATGCTACCTGTACCGGAAATTACCGCAATGCCATTCCCCTGGGAAGTAATCAGAAGACCATGGCCCATCATTTTAATGAGGCAGGCTACGATACGGCCTATATTGGGAAATGGCATCTGGCATCCGGGCGCCGGGAGGTCGCCGGAGAGGAGAGAGGAGGTTACCAATGGTGGTTGGGAGCCAATGCTTTAGAGGCTACCTCTAGGCCCTATGATACGGTAGTCTTTGACAATGAGAACCGTCCGGTCAAGCTGCCGGGCCATCGCATTGATGCACTGACAGATGCTGCGATCCGTTATATTAACGGTCATCAAAATCAGGAGAAGCCATTTTTTCTGTTCCTTTCTTTTCTTGAGCCACATTTCCAGAACTGTTTTGATGATTTTGAGGCACCTCATAGCGGGGCGGCGGTAAAGCAACCTTATATGCCGCCTGACCTGGGAGCTCTGGGCGGCACTTCATGGCAGCATTTAGGCGGCTACTACGGCATGGTGAAGCGGTTAGATGAAGCTTTTGGCAGGATCATGGATGTGCTGGAGAGCCTTTATATGACGGATAATACCATTGTTCTGTTCACCAGTGATCATGGCTGCCATTTCAAAACACGAAATGAAGAATATAAACGTTCCTGTCATGAAAGCTCGGTGAGGATTCCCATGGCATTTTACGGCCCGGGTTTTTCCGGCGGAGGGAATGTGAAGGAAATCGTCAGTCTTCTTGATGTGGCCCCCACGCTTCTGAATGCGTGCGGCATAACGGTACCAGATGATATGCAGGGACATTCCATTCTGCCGCTACTTGGCGGGAAAAAAGCCCGGTGGCCGGAAGCGGCACTTATTCAGATCAGTGAGGCGGAGCTGGGGCGGGCAATCCGTACGAAGCGGTGGAAGTACTCCGTACGGGCGCTGGACAAAGATCCGGTCCGGGATTCTTCTAGTGATGTTTACACAGAAATGTATCTTTATGATCTGGAGCACGATCCATATGAGCTGAATAATCTGATTCATTCCAAGGCCCATGAGAATGTCTGCCGCGTTTTAGGACAGAAGCTGAGTCGGATGATGAAAGAAGCGGGGGAAGAAGAGATTTCTATCCATCCTCAGGAAAAGGTAGTGATCGGACAGCTGACGGTATTTGATGGGGAAGAAGGGTTGTAATTAAATATAAAGCATTTATAAGGGATGCAGAATAAGGAAAATGAGCAATGACTCTCCGTATTCTGCATTCCTTCGGTGTGTTGAGCGTTGCAGCCATCAGCTTTTTATCAGGCTGTACGGTTCCCCCGGACTTCATGACTGTTAGCGGAAGACCACCTGAAAGCTGGGGAATCTCAGTACGGATTCCATGGAGATGATCAGCAGGAAAGTGAAAAAAATAAGCACATGAATATCAATCAGAAAAAGGAGGAAGAGAAGTGTTTCCAGGAAAAATGAAAGCTGTTACATTCAGCTATGATGACGGAGTCTTACAGGACAAAATATTAGTGGATATATTTAACCGGTACAACTTAAAGGCAACATTCAATATTAATTCAGAGCTTCTGGGTCAGAAAAATACCCTTATACGGGAAGGGAAAACAATAAATCACACAAAGCTTAAGAAGGAGGAAGTAAAAGAGGTCTATAAAGGACATGAGGTAGCGGTGCATACATTAACTCATCCTAATTTGACCCAATTGGAAACTGAGGAAATTATCAGACAAGTGGAGGAAGACAGAAAGAACCTTGAAGCGCTTGTGGGGTATCAGATAGTCGGTATGGCATATCCCGGCGGCGGAGTGAACAACAATGAATATGTTGCGGATGTTATAAAAAGCAACACTCAGATAAAGTATGTGAGAACAACCTCATCTTCCCACCGGTTTGATCTGCAGGAAGATCTTATGCGATTCAAACCAACGGTATACCATCATCAGGAATGGGACCTTATGTTTAAGCTTGCAGAAGACTTTATCCATCTTGAGTCGGATAAATTACAGATTCTTTATATTTGGGGACACAGCTATGAGTTTGATATCCATAATGCCTGGGATAAATTTGAACAATTCTGCAAATTTATCAGCAACAAAGATGATATTTTTTATGGAACGAACAGAGAAATTCTTCTGCCATAGGCCTTCCTCTGATAGCGGGGCAGATTGCAAATGTTGTGGGAAATTGTGGGTATAGCTTGCATTTCCTGAAAAATATTACTATATCCTTAGCCATTGTAGGTGCTTACTGTTCTGGAAAGACTACAATGGCCCGTCTGATCGCCCGCTTCTGGGAGGTGCAAAAAGGCAGTATTAAAATTGGGGGCATTGATGTCAAAAATATTACCTGCTATGCATTGCCGGCAGTTTCCTGGTTATGCAGGAGGGGGAACTGGCAGAATCCTGAACACACAATCAGCTATTAGAAAGAGGCGGGCAGTACCGGAAATTCTGGGATATTAGGCAGTAAAATCATTTTCTGGTTGATTGTCGTTTGACCAGCGAAACAGGGAGTACGATCTTGTTGGGTACCGTCTCCTGGCCGCTGCTTTTAATTAAGGATTCTACCGCCATTTCCGCCATTTCCTTTGTAGGCTGGTGTATGGTCGAGATTTGGGGGGTGGTCAAAGTAGAAAGAGCAACATCATCGAAACCAATTAATTGTATATCATCTGGAATCTTTTTTCCAATTTCCGCACAGACTTGAATTACCTGAGCGGCAATTAAGTCACTGCTGGCAAAGATCCCGTCTGTATCCGGATACGTTAATAGAGTTTGCTTGATAAATTCATGGTAATCCATGGTGTAATAGGTGCTGTCGCCGGTCCATATATTGTTAAAAGTCACTTTATAATGTTTGCAGACATCGGTAAAGGCCTGTGCACGACTGTCGCCGGGCATTTCCTGATCAATGATTCCGCTGAAATGAATTAAATTTTTGCAGCCGCATTCAATAAGATGTTCTGCAGCCAGACGTCCGCCGGCATAGTTGTCACATAAAATCGTTGATACGCATAAGGGGCTGTTACACTCAATGGCGACAAAAGGGAAGCCCTTTTGGGAGTATTGTTCAGAAGCCAGGATCATACCGCAGAAAATAATTCCGGCTACCCGGTTGCTTTTGCATAAATCTATGTATTCTGCTTCGAGGGAATGATCTTCCTTGGAATTGCAGAGAAGAATTTTAAACCCCCGCTTTGTCGCGGCATTTTCCAACTGGCTGATTAGTTGGGCAAAATATGGATGGGCAATATGAGGTGTTATGACACCTATGGTACTGGTCACCTGTTTAGAAAGGGAACGGGCTAATTCATTAGGACGGTAATGAAGTTCCTCCATGGCCTGTTTTACTTTATGTTTAGTCTCCTCACTGAGATAGCCTCTGTTGTTGATCACACGGGAAGCCGTGGTTACAGTAACACCAGCTTTCTCAGCCACATCTTTTAATGTTGACATAGTTTCCTCCTGAATATTCGTATCAATCCCATGTTTAGCGATTGACTTATGATTATAATATCATAAATGATAAAAATATGCAAACTCTGATTATATTATGGTGTAAAATTAATATGATACAGGAAAAGATGTAGATAAAAAGAAAAAATATGTATATTTAATTGTACAATTACCAATAAAAATGAAAAAACAAGAAGATTAATTATACAAAATTTATATCAACCGATTGACATATCAAATAGCAGGATATATAATGAGCCTATCAAATAAGGAGGAAAGCATGACAGAATGCAGAACTGTCTTGCAAAAAAGAAGAAAATGAGACAATTATGGAAAAAAGTAACGGTGGGTGTGACGGCGCTTGCACTTGCAGCATCCATGACCGGCTGTGGAGAAAAAGCAACAGATACCGGCACAACTGCGGCTCAGAGTGTGGCGGGAGACAAGGAAGCAGACAAGGAAGCAGGCAGCCAGCAGGCAGGCAGCATTAAGGTATGGGTAAGTTCAGGAGCTGAGGATGATACTTACCGNNTTACCGTGATATGTTTCAGAAAATGGAGACTGAACTGAACCTTGAAATTAATGATGAGTATTATCCCAAAGATGAGCTGGACAGCAAGATGCAGGTGGCTCCGGTAGTTGGAGATACTCCTGATATGATCATTGCCGATTATCTGCAGATTCCGTCTTATTATGAAGCAGGAATGATTGAATCACTGGATGATCGGATCCCGGCTGATATTAAGGATGATCTGCTCCAGTCGATCGTAGATGAGTCCAGTTATGACGGACATTTAATCACCACGGCCCAGTTTGACGCAGGTATGGCTCTTTGGGCTAACAAGTCTATGCTGGAAGCTGCGGGTGTCCGCATTCCTGTCAGCTATAAAGAAGCATGGGACAAGGCTGAATTTGAAGATGTACTTGCAAAATTAAAAGCCAGCGGAGTGGAATATCCCATTTACATCCGTCAGAATAAACCGTCATCTTTATACTTTACTTATATGCCGGTAGTAGCCAGCTTTGGAGGAGATTATGTAAACCGTGACACCATGCTGACGGAAGGAGTGCTTGACAGCGATGAAACCATTGCTGCTTATTCCTATATTACCTGGCTGGAGGAGCAGGGCTATATGAATGGTGCTGCCAACTATGAAGATGCATTTTACGGAAGAAAAGAAAGTGCACTTGCTCTGTTGGGACATTGGAAATATACGGATCACGTAACAAATCTTGGAGATGATGCAATTCTTGTTCCCATTCCTGACTTTGGACATGGCGTATTTACCTGTTCAGGCTCTACTGTTTGGGCCATGTCAACGGCAGCAACGGAGAATGGAACTGCAGATGCAGTCTGGTCTGTAATGGAAGCAGCTCTTCAGCCGGAATATATCAATCAGATTACAGATTTTAACGGAGCCATTCCTTCCAGAAAATCAGTTCTGGACAGCAAGGATGAATTAAAAGAAGGCGGACGTTTATATTTATACCGTGAACAGCTGGAAGCCGGAATCTCTGTATTGAGGCCATTAACTCCCGCACATATGACCATTTACAGTGCAATGGAATCTGCCACTTCTGATATTATTGGCGGAGCTGATGCGGCAGAGGCACTGAAAGATGCGTCAAAATCCATTGACGAAATTATTATTGAAAATGAATGGAATCTCAAATAAGGAGGAGCAATAGATGAAAGGTCAGTTAAAGACAGGAGCCAGATCTGGGATTTGTGATGCACAGACACGTACGGCCTGGCTGTTTTGTGCTCCGGCTTTGATTCCGATTACACTGTTTATCATACTGCCTTTCTGCATGTCTATCGTTTATTCCTTTACGAATAAAATGCTGGTGCAGAAGGCAGGAAAGGCCGTTGAATTTGTTGGCTTGAAAAACTTCATGAAGCTGGTTTCCAGCGGAGCGGCTCAGCAGGCCTTTCTCAACACAGCGGTTTATGCAATGCTGGTAGTTCCTGTAATTATCATTTTGGGAACTATGCTGGCGGTCCTGGTGAACAATTCTATGAAGGGTGTAAAAATATTCCGGACTATTTATTTTAGTCCCCAGATCGTTACCATGACGGTTGTGGCTGTGGTATGGTCATTTATATTTTCACCAGGATCAGACGGCCTTATGAACTCGGCATTAAAACTATTTGGTCTGCAGCCCCAGGCGTGGCTGCAGGATTCCCAATGGGCGCTGTTTTGTATTGCCATTATGTATATCTGGCAGTCTCTTGGCATGCAGATGCTGATTATTCTGGGCGGTCTTCAGTTTATTTCGGAAGATTTGTATGAGGCTGGCTGGATGGATGGCTGCAACGCTTCCCAACGATTCTGGTATATTACAGTTCCGATGCTGAAAAATACGCTGGTATACGTGCTGATTTCTACAACAATTAATACATTAAAATTATTTACACAGGTTTATGTACTTACAAACGGAGGACCCAAAGGTTCTACAACGTCAGTGGTGTATTTGCTGTATAAATCAGGCTTTGTCAATAATCAGCTTGGATATTCTTCTGCAATCGCTGTGGTGTTTTTCCTGGTTGTGCTGGTGATATCCCTGATTCAAAATAAAGTCGTAGGGAGGGATAACTAATGAGAACAGCAATGTCAAAGCAAAAGAAAACGCTGTATTCGTTGCTTATGTATATGTCATACATATTAGTGGCGTTTCTGTTTATAGCGCCTATCGTATACATGGTCGTGTCCTCCTTGAAAACAGATGCCCAGATTGTGGCAGACATGTCTACTTATAAGGCATTTCTTCCGGCGGGAATCCTTACGTTTGATAATTTCAGCCAGGTCATCAACAAGGTAGATTTCATGAAATTCTTTAAAAATTCCGTTGTGGTGGCTGTCATAAATGTGTCACTGGTGACTATCGTCAATGCCATGATTGGATATGCACTTGGTATGCTGGACTTCAAAGGAAAGAATCTTATGGTTTCACTGATTATTGCATTATCCATTATTCCGACTGAAGCAGTTATCATTAACCGTTTTATGGTTGCGAATGAATTCCGTATGCTCAACAGCTATGCAGGACTGGCTTTGCCAACCATAGGCTATCCCATGTATATCTTTTTATATTATAATCATTTTAAAGGAATGCCAAAGGAATTGATGGAGGCGGCTATTGTGGATGGGGAGTCTTATGGCGGGATTTTCTGGAAAATCATGCTTCCCCTGTCAAAGCCTATTTGTGCCACAGTGATTATTATGGCGTTTATCCGTTCCTGGGGGGACTTACTGTGGCCGACTCTGGTAACCAGAGATGAAACATACCGGACCCTGCCTTTAGCTTTGCGTGCCCTATCAACGGATGTATATATTTTCTGGGGACAGATTTTTGCATTTGCTACTTTAATGACCCTCCCTGTATTTATTATTTTCCTGCTGTTCCAAAAACAGTTCATTCAGTCTTTGACAATGTCAGGAATTAAAGGTTAGGAGATTATTATGAAGCTTCAATATATTGGCACCGGAGCAGCAGAAGGGTTTCCGGGAATGTTCTGCCGCTGTGAGGCTTGCGAGCGTGCAAGAAAAAAAGGCGGACATAATTTAAAGACCAGAAGCTGTGCCATGATAAACGATAGAATACTGATTGATTTGTCCCCTGACCTTTATGCCCAGTCCCTGCTTCTGGGGCTGGAACTGGGAAAGGTCAAAGACCTGGTGGTAACCCATACCCATAAGGATCATCTGGATTCCTTCTTTCTTGAATTAAGAGCCAAGGAAGGTGCGGTTAAACAAATCCATAAAGAAGAAAGCTACCTTTCTGTATATGGAAGCAGCTTTGTACAGTCAGTGATCCATAAGGCATTGGCGGAGGAACCTAATGCCAGAGCTTCCAGGCTAAAATATGTGCCTGTGGAGACAGGCACCTGGTTTCAGGCAGGAGGATTGTCTTTCTGCCCGTTAAAAGCAAATCATAAAAAGGATGAGCTCTGTTATATTTATGCGGTGACCGATGGAGTCACCAATCTGCTTTATGCCAATGATACCGGAACTCCTTCAGCAGAAACCCTGGAACTGATAGAAAGTTTGGGACTGGTATTCCATGCAGTCAGCATGGACTGTGCAAGAGGCACATTACCGGGAGATGGACATATGGGAATCAGGGAAAATCTTGAACTTAAGTTGCATCTGGAACAGATGGGATGTGCAGGAGAGGGAACCAGGTATTATTTGAATCATTTATCCCATATGAGCGGGATTATTCATGATGATCTTCAAACACTGATGGGACCAGAGGGTTTTACCGTGGCTTATGACGGTATGATTGTTAATATTAAGTAAAAAAGGAGGATGGTGAGATACCTCCTCCTTTCCAATTATCCGGTGTCTGGACTCTCCGTTTTTAATTTGAGCGGTAGAATAGGGAGGATTTGTATGAAACTATTGGTGATATCAGATATACATAGTAATATATGGGCATTAAAAACAATATTGGATACAGTTAAGAATTTTGATTTGTTATGCTGTGCCGGGGATCTGGTGGACTATGGAACCGCACCGGCTGAAGCAGTGGATTTATTAAGGCAGTGCTCCTCTCAAAAGCTGGTTCAGGGGAATCATGACATACACACAGTTAATATCTGGAAACAGGATAAATACTGGAATGTGCCTTCTCAGGAATACAAATGGGTGCATCATAATTGCCGCAAACTGGATGAAGACAGAATTCATTATCTGGAACAGCTTCCTCTGCATTTGACTTTTGAAGCTGACGGATATGTATATATGATACAGCATCAGTATGATCAAACTTACGGCGTCATTGAAAGCAGGCAGCAGTTTGATGAGTACTGGAAAAAATACGCAGCACCGGAATATGGGGCTGCCCAAAAAAGACGTATGATATTTGGACATTCACACCGGCAGTGCATCCATGTTCTGGATCAGGATATGCTATGGATCAATCCTGGGAGTGCATCTTATCGTAGACCGGATGATTCAGATAAGACGGCTCATTATGCTTTGATTGAAAATGGAGAGATCAGACTGTGCCGCGTTCCTTATGACAGAGGCTGTCTGCTAGAGGAAGCAGAGAAGTTAAACCGGATTCACGGGATGATGACTACAGAACTCCAGGATTTCTTCTTCTTTTTTGGAGATGCAAAGACTTCCAGAGATCCGCTGCCGTCGGAACATAAAAAATAAGAATATAAGAAATGAGGAAAATAATATGGTGGCTTGCCGGCATTATCCTATGAAAAGGATTTCTAATTTCAGGGATTTGGGTGGTTATGCATGTAAAGACGGAATTACGAAATGGGGAGTATTTTTCCGGAGCACCAGCCTTCATAAGGCTTTGAAAGAAGATATGGAAATACTGGAATGCCTGGGTATATCACAGGTCCTGGATTTGCGTTATCCCCATGAAAGAGAAAAAATGCCGGATTTACCGGTAAAAGGAGCTGACTGGCTGGGGATTTCTCTCATGGGACCGATAGCAGCCGAACAACTCCGGGTTAATGATACGGTAGAAGACACAAAAACCTTAATTCGGATGTACAGACAGATTATAAATCATGCAAGAACGGAGATACGGGATGCAGTCAGAGCCATGATTCAGGCAGATGGCCCGGCCCTGTTTCACTGTGCGGCAGGGAAGGACAGAACTGGAATTATAGCCATGCTGCTTTTAGGCGCTGTGGGGGTAAGCAGAGAAGACGTTATTGCAGATTATGAGATGAGCCACCACTACATTAGAACATTTACCACAGATATTTCAGGATCTCATGGAAGCAATATGCAAAAACTGTTGGATGAAATTGAAAAGAAATGGGGATCAGCTGCCGGATTTTTACTGGAATGTGGCATTTCCAGGAAAGAGTTGCTGCGGCTGAAGGAAAAGTTTGTGACTCCTTATGATTTTACTGGAAGTACGATAACAACGAAAGCGAGGCTGTAAAGAAATGGAGATAAAAAGCATCATTGAAAAAATAGTAGAAAGTAAACAATGGGATGCACCTGATATACCGGCGGATATTCCCCATGGAGACATGCCTGGAGATAAAATCGAAATAGGGAAGATACATATTGAAAAAGCCAACACGATTTTTCCTAAAGTGCTGTTTCAGGTGTTAAAAACTCTGGAAAAAAGTGAACATCAGAAAGTGGTTCTGACAGTATGCGGCGGTTCTGGTGTGGGTAAATCAGAGATCGCTTCTTTACTGACCTACTATTTCAATCAGCTTGGAATCGGCAGCTATACCTTATCGGGAGATAATTATCCCCACAGGATTCCTAAGTATAATGATGCAGAACGGCTGCATATATTCCGTGAATCTGCGATCAGAGGTATGATTAAGGATGGAATATTTAATGAGGACAGATTTGAAATCATTCACCGGTTTCAGCAGGAAGAAGATGATGCAAATGCTGCACATGCAAAAGAGTATCCATGGTATAAATCTTATCTTTCCGGAGGAAGGGAAGGGTTAAAGAATTATCTCGGAACCAGGAATGAGATCGGTTTTGAAGAAATAGAAGGGATTTTATCTGAATTTAAGAGAGGCAAAGAAAAGATCTGGCTCAAGCGGATGGGGAGGTCCGATACAGAATTATGGTATAGTAAAGTTGATTTCTCCAGGATAAATATTTTGGTTGTTGAATGGACCCATGGAAACAGTGACAATTATCAGGGGGTAGACATTCCGATTCTGCTAAACAGTACGCCTGAAGAGACATTGGCACATCGAAGGGCAAGAAACCGGGATGGTTCCACAGATAGTCCATTTACCACCATGGTACTGGAACTGGAACAGGATATGTTAGAGTCGCAGGCCCATAAAGCCCAATTAATTCTTTCTAAAAATGGGGAACTGTTATCTTATGAACAATATTGCAGGCAAATGGAAGAGAGCAGGGGAGGTAATTATGAGCGGTAAGAAAACCAATTTTCCGGCAGATAACGGAGTGATGTTAAATGCTTATCCGGACAGTATGGGCGGTACTTTATCTGATATTGTGGATTTTTTAAAAAGACCCGAACTTATAAATGTATTCAGTTCCTTTTATATTCTTCCAAGTGTTTTTAACACCGATTTGGATCGGGGATTTTCAGTTATTGATTATGGATTAAATGAACTTATGGCAGACAGGAAAGATATGGAGGCATTGAAGGATTTAGATGTTGACTTAAAATTGGATTTCATCTTAAATCATTCTTCTGTGCTGTCAAAACCCTTTCAGGATATTTTAAAAAACGGCGGGAAGTCTAAATACCGTGATTTTTTTATTGACTGGAATAAGTTCTGGGAAGGTCATGGAACCATGACGGAGGAAGGCTATATTCAGCCGGACGAAGAACTTATAAAAGATATGTTTTTCCGGAAACCGGGGCTTCCTATTTTAATGGTACGTTTGCCGGACGGGAAAAACATACCATACTGGAATACCTTTTATCAGGAAGTGCAGTACAAAAAGGTGGATGCATTGGATTTGATACAGGAGACAGAGATCCAGTATGCTTTGGCAGAGCAACTGGCCCGTTTGGTTAATGAGGCCCTGGAAAACGGAAAGAAAACGTCTGAGATAGATTTTGGCCGGTATGAAAAATACAAAAACAGTGTGGTTGAATTGTTAGAATCCAAGCGTAAATATCTTGGTCAGATGGACTTAAATATTCAGTCGCCCCTTGTTTGGGAATATTATGATGATACCTTAAGAACACTTTCTGAATACGGTGCAAAAATCGTCCGTTTAGATGCATTCGCCTATGCGCCAAAGGCTCCGGGAGAGAAGAACTTCTTAAATGATCCCGGAACATGGGATTTGTTAAAACGGGTGCAGAAACTGGCTGATAAGTATAATTTGGAACTTTTACCGGAAATACATTCCGGCTATGGCGAAAAGACTTATGAGCTGCTGGCAGAAAAAGGATATATGACTTATGACTTTTTCCTTCCCGGCCTCATCATTGATGCATTGGAAAGCAGCAGCGGAGAGCATCTGGCAAGCTGGGCAGAAGAACTGCAGGAAAAGAAGATCAGGGTCGTAAACATGCTGGGCTGCCATGACGGAATTCCGCTTCTGGATTTAAAGGGACTGATTCCGGATGAGCAGATTGAAAAGCTGATCCATGTTGTTATTAGCCGGGGAGGCTTTGTCAAAAATCTGCACGGCCAGAAAAATGTCTATTACCAGGTAAATGCGTCTTACTATAGTGCCCTTGGAGAAGATGACAGAAAAATGCTGCTGGCAAGAGCATTACAGATATTTATGCCTGGAAAGCCCCAGGTATGGTATCTGGATCTTTTTGCCGGTAAAAATGATTATGAAGCGGTGAATCGGGCAGGAGCAGGCGGTCATAAGGAAATTAACCGTACCAATCTGTCATTAGAGCAGATAGAAGAAAAAATGAAACTTGAGGCAGTTAAAAAACAAATAGAAATGCTCCGGTTCCGGAATAACTTTAAGGCTTTTGGCTTTGATTCGGAAATGGATATACAGGCTGACGGATCAAAATTGGAGATCAGATGGAAAAAGCAGGGATATGAAGTTGAACTGAAAGCAGATTTACAGACATATAAATATGAAATAAAAGGGGTAGATAAAAACGGAGAGGTGCAGATTTTAAATTAATTTTAATTTGAAAGCACTTATCAGATAAGCACCCCGGATAAACTTTATTTTCGTTAATTGTAAGCAGCGTTTTCCATAAAGTCCCGGAAACAGGAGCTCTGTTTTTCCGGCTAAGTAAAGCAGTACTGTCAATAGTTTTGCGGAAATGCCTGAGGTGGCGGACCGTATTATATTAAACCTTACCCGCATGGGCCAGACATAGATGAGAGAGACAGTTAACAAAAGTGAACCCCTGGAGAAGAACATCTCCAGGGGTTCATTCTTTAGGTATAGACTTACGCCTGATCGAATGCCAGTGATACGGCACACCAGAGCAATACCAGTGCCATGACGACATTAAACGGACGGTAGTACTTCTTTAAGAGCTTCTGGAATACTCCCCCAGCTGCAGCCCATGTGACAGTTCCGGCTACGCCGATGCCTGTCAGGCAAAAAGCGTGGATGAGCAAAGAGCCAAGGCTGCTTTCATATGGCAGTACATATCCTGTATAGACCGTTATGGCATACAGGATAATCTTCACATTGACAAACTCAAGCAGAAAGCCTTTCATAAACGACATTTGATTGTTTTCACCGCCATCCGGTTTACTACGTGCCACATGAATTGCCAGATACACGATGTAGGCAGCACCCACATACTTAAGTATGTTTGCCACTGATGGCACATACTTGGCCAGTTCATAGCAGAATAGTGCGCAGATGATCATCACACAGAGGAAACCGGCGGCGATACCCAGAAGAATATCCTTTCCTTTTCGCCAACCATGCTGGCTGACCGCGTGAAGTGCGACGATATTATTTGGTCCCGGTGTAAAAGCCGTGACCAATGTGTATAGCAAATACGAAACAATAATAGAATAAAACACTTGCATTTCACCTCCCTAGCGTCTATGATACAACCAGAAGATCGTTGAATCAAATTGAAATAATTAATAATACGATTTAATTTAATTGAAGTATAAGGGAGGCTTTGTTATGGACTTGAAATATTTAAACACTTTTCGTGTGATCGTTGAGGAGGGCAGTTTCTCAAAGGCTGCCGAAAGATTAAACTATACGCAATCCACAATCACCTTTCAGATCGGCCAGTTGGAGCAGGAGCTTTCAAGCAGTCTTTTTGAAAAGATTGGAAGAAAGATGGTGTTGAGCAAGGCCGGAGAGCACTTGATTCCGTATGTAGACGAAGTGCTTTCCTCCGTTGAAAGACTTCG
Source organism: Hungatella sp. UBA3048 (assembly GCA_002367105.1). Taxonomy (GTDB): domain Bacteria; phylum Bacillota; class Clostridia; order Lachnospirales; family Lachnospiraceae; genus Lacrimispora. Next base: position 156,509 of record DFCS01000051.1, on the reverse strand, counting down.
TTGCTTTGAAGATGATCTCGCTGAGTGCCAGGGGGATCTGCGAATCGGCGTTGGAGAAACGCTTTTGTGTTACCAACTGCCTGCTATTCTAAAAGAGTTTCATAAGCAAGCCCCCAAAGCCCGTCTATTTCTTCGCTCCATGAATTGTTACGATATCCGTGATGAGCTGAAGAGCGGCGCATTGGACTTGGGGGTGTTCTATGAGGATGTAGGCGGTTTCGGTTCCAGTCTCACCACTCATCCGATCGGGACCTATCCGCTTGCGCTGGTGGCATCGCCGGAATTGAGAAGCAGTTACCCTGATTTCATTACCCCAGATCGGCAGATACCGGTTCCCTTTATCATCAACGAACCGAACTGTGTATTCCGACAGATATTTGAGCAGTATCTACGGGAAAAGTCGATTATGCTTGACCACACGATAGAACTATGGAGCATCCCAACCATTAAAAACCTTGTAAAAAATGATGTCGGGATTTCCTTTTTGCCAAGGTTTGCAGTACAGGCAGAGTTGGACGAAAGAATACTTGCTGAAATTCCAACAGGGCTCACAGACACAACAATTTCAGCGGTATGCGCCTATCACAAAAACAAGTGGATAAGCCCTCTGATGAAATTATTTATTGGCTTGTGTTCGGCAAAGGATTAATCATAATGGAATGGGTTTATGATATGGATTAAATAGAAAATCATACGCCCATCCTTTCATCATGTATATGGAACTGATGTAAGGGAATCAAATTATTTACATTAAAATTAGGCTAACTGGAAAAAATTATGTCATAATTCTTATGATATCAGACAGGATGATATTAATCTATTTGGAAAAAGAAAGGTGTTATTATGTATACAAAACAAGATCTAAAGCAGAATTTGAAAGAAATGGGAATTATGCCCCATGACACTTTGCTCCTGCACTCATCCATGAAGGCAATCGGAGAGGTTGAAGGTGGGGCGGATACCGTACTTGATGCTTTTATGGAATATATGTCTGACGGTCTGCTTATACTGCCCACTCATACATGGGCTGCCATGTCAGAATACCACAATGTATATGATCCACGAATAGAGCCGGCTTGCGTAGGAATTTTACCCAATCTTTTTATGAGACGGAAAGGAGTACTTCGATCCTTACATCCAACCCATAGTGTAGCCGTGTACGGAAAGGATAGTAAGGCATTTATTGAGGGAGAAGAAAACCGAACAACGCCCTGCCCGCCAGGTGGCTGTTATGATCGTTTAAAAGATAGAAATGGTAAAATCCTGCTTCTTGGGGTTGGTCACGAGCGGAATACTTTTATACATTGCGTGGAAGAACATTTAGATGTACCGGAGCGCCTGACCAAGGAACCCACTTATTTTAAGATAGTCATGCCAGGCAATCAGATTAAGCCCTCCTTTATGCACTGTCATGAAAATCCGGTTACGGATCATATTTCTGATAACTACACAAAACTGGAACAGGCTTTCTACGACAGAAATGCAGCAGTTAAGGCCTGTTTTGGCGATGCCGCCTGCATTCTGTGCGATGCTGATGCAGTATATGAGGTGACAAAAGATGTGTTGTCCCACCGGATTAATTGTATCATAGAATTAGAAACAATTCCTAAGGAGTGGTGGCTGAACGTATAAGATTTCACCCAATTCTATAGTTTTGTAAATCTAAAAAAAGAATATGAATCTGAAAATCGTTCATTCCATTTATCCGGTTATTCTATTATAATTATAGCAACTAATAAAATAGTCTACTAGGGAAGAGGTGGTATGAGATGTCAAAAGAGCAATATTTTGAAAACCGGAATAATTATATTAGCGGCGAGGACAAGGCATGGGCCACAGATTACTGCCAAAGGAACTGGCCGGAGGAAGTGAACCATATCCTCCGCATTGCAGATGATGTAATGGAGCATACGTTTTTGTTTGATTTGCGGTGGGATATGGAGCGAACCTATGAGCCGGTTCATTTTGATCAGGAAGTAGTTTGGGATTACATGCCGGGAGATGATCCGGAATTTATCTTTCAGTTCAACCGTCACCAGTTCTTTATATGCCTGGGACAGGCATATGCCATGACCGGTGATGAAAAGTATGCAAAGACTTTTGCAGAGCTATTAGATTCCTGGATAAAAGACAATCCTCTAACAGAAGAAACCAGGCAAACCACATGGAGGAGCATTGAAGCCGGTATAAGGGCTGAAACCTGGGTCAAGGCCATGGGCTATTTTAAGGACAGCCCCTCCGTGGATGACAAGCTTGTGAAAGCATATATGGACTGTCTCACCGTTCATGCAGAATACCTTATGACAACCTACAAACATTTCCAGATCAAGAGCAACTGGGGAGTTATTGAAAACCGGGGCCTTATGGAGATTGCACTTGCCCTTCCTATCAGCGACCGGACAAGAGAATATCTGGACGCGGCGCTTATGCGCCTTAGTGAAGAGATAGAGGTGCAGATCGCTGATGACGGAGTACACTGGGAGCAATCCCCTATGTATCATAATGAGGTATTTCACTGTTATCTGGAAGTGATGCGTTTGGCCAGGCGCTACGGAATTAAGCTTTCAAGGAAAAGGACGGAGAAAGTACGGCAGATGGCTTATGCAAATGTTGCATGGAAAAAGCCAAACCATTGCCAGCCCATGCAGGGAGACAGTGATGAAACCGATATCAGGGACTTACTGACTCAAAGCGCCTGGCTGTTTTCAGATCCGATGCTGAAATTCTGTGCTTATGACAAAATGGATTATGACGGTGCATGGGACTTTTTAAAAGAAGGAATCGAGGGCTATGGAAACCTTATTGCAAAGGAACCAGATTTTTTAGACAGGGCAATGGAAAGTACCGGAAATCTTTTTGTCCGGTCCGGCTGGGATGAAAATGCAGATTATTTCCACTTCCGCTGTGGATTCCTGGGGGGAGGCCATGGCCATTCCGACAAGCTGCATGTGGATCTTGTGATCAACGGAGAGGATATCCTCATGGACACAGGGCGTTACCATTATGTGCCTGGCGAAGCAAGAACCTGGTTTAAAAGCGCCCTGGGCCACAATGTCCCACTGATTGACGGCCGTGATTATTTAAAATGCCGGGATGCCTGGGGAGTGGATCAGATGTCAGCAGCATATTTTGGCGGTTATAAGAAAAAGGATGAGTACCGTTATATACAGGGAAGCCACGGCGGATATTTAAATGGAGAAGAGGGAAATGTGTGGATCACCAGAAAGGTGCTGGCGATTGATACGGATCTTTATCTGATCGCTGACGAGTTTTTCTCCAGGGAAAAGCACACATACCAGCAGCTTTTTCATTTTAACAACCAGGGAAAGGTTTCCAGGTCCGGATGCACCGTGCGTTATTCCGGCAGCAGGACAGACGGGGAATTAACGGTTCTTACGCAGGGGTGTGAGATGAAACTGTCAGATGGCCGGATATCCAGGAATTATAATCAGGCGGAAACGGGAAGGCAGCTTTTGACCGGCAAAGAAGCAGATGGCTTTTCTTCTATTATTACGGTTGTCTCAGGAGGGGAAAAGAAGAACTATAAATCTCCGGAACTCTCCCTTCTTCCTGTATTTGGCGCGGATCCATCGGTTCCCCTGGATCCTTCTGATGCGGAGGCGGTATCTATTGGCTGGAAAGGTAAGAATTATGTAGTAATTTTGGCCCACCGTGATATTGGAGATTCCACTGACCTGCTTACAGCGGGAGGGGTGAAGGGACTTGGAACGGTGATTGTGTTTGATACGGAAAAGCAGAAAGTGGGAGGCACGGTACTTCACTGGTAGAGAACTGAAAAGGAATATATGAGAGAAAGCAGCGTTTATCCCAATTGGAAAAACGCTGCTTTTTTGCAATGGTCTATAGCTGAAAATGATGGTATACTTATCTTAAAGGGTAATCCGCGCCTCAATCCAGTGCAGGACATCATTGATGACTTCATCCCTGCAGTATTCATTAAATATTTCGTGGAACAGCCCTCCGTAGATCTTCATCTGCTTATCTTTTGATGGGGCGGCTGCGAAGAATTGATAAGTGTCCTGAACGCTTACCAATCCATCCTTTTCCCCATGAAGCATGAGGATTGGATACTCAAACCTTTTCACTGCCTCTTCAAACCAGGCAATTCCCTGACAGAGGGCGTAGCATAAGCCGGTGGTAAAAGTTTTTGAGTTATAAGGATCCTTGCCGTACCAGTCAACGACCTCGGCTACGGAGCATACGCCTGCTCCCAGTTCATTGGGAAGCTTCGTGTGGGGATCCAGGCCTCCTGGAACACCGCTTATGAGCCCCATATTATCCTTTGTCAATGCGCCGCTTGTGATGATGCCACGAAGCTTCTTGTCCGGATATTTTGCGCCGTATAAGGAAACGGTGAAGCCTCCCATGCTGTGACCGATTAAAAATACCGGGATATCCGGATGCTCCATGATTGCCATGTCCACCACCACATTTGTGTCATCAAGCAATTCATTAAAGTCTTCATAGTGGGTCCTTTCCCCCTCAGAACGTCCGTGACCCCTGTGATCGAAGCGGTAAGTTGCAATCCCGGCTTTGTGAAGCAGCTCAGCAACGTAATCATATCTTCCCTGATGTTCACATAACCCGTGGACGATGACGGCTGCTCCCCTGGCTGCCTCTGGAACTTCCTTATTTAAAAACAGTTTGGTTCCGTCAAATGAAGAAATCATTTCTCCCATAGTAATACCTCCTTTGATACTTTTGTTTTGCATTTCCCTTATTATACCAGAACTATATCTATTTTAATAGGAAGAAAGCCATGAAAAGCAGGAAAAAAAATTTATTGGATATTTGTAGGATTTGATAGCCATAATAGAAGTAGTGGTCGGGAGCATATCTTTTTTCCCTATCTATCCTTATCTATTTTTAATTGTGTTAGGTACTAATGACGGTGAATTATAAAAAAGTAAAAAAAACGTAGTCAAATTACACAAATTATTAGAAAAAAATTCTACATAAAACCTAGAAAAATACGCTAAAAATAAAAATCTTTAGGATTTAGACATAAATTAAGTTAAAAAATTAATAATAATTTTAGAATTTCAAGCGAAAAATTGTCTCTAATGTTCAAACAATAAGGGCATTAATAAGATGTTATGAAATTTGCAAAAAGTTGACAATTTTCGCATATGAAAGTATGATACACGGTAGACCTCTGCTATATTGTATATTTAGGAGTACAATCTGTAAATCTGGTAATATATAAAGGGGAAGACAGTTTAAGAAAGGAAGTGAGCATTACGGAGGATTTGGCAGAGAAGTTATTAGAGGAACTGAACTGCGAAACGGTTTTTACCATTCCGATATTCGGAGGCATTCCCATTGCTGAATCAGTAGTGGTGACATGGATTATCATGGCAGCACTGACACTCCTTTCCATCATTCTGGTGAGAAATCTTAAGGTTGAGAATCCTGGAAAGAAGCAGCTGGCGCTTGAAATGGCAATCGGTGGAATTTACAATTTTTTTGAAGATTTAGTGGGGGAAGAAGGGAAGAGATACATTCCTTATCTCATATCAGTGGGAATTTATCTCGGAGTGGCTAATTTGATTGGTTTGGCAGGGTTCAAGCCGCCTACCAAAGATTTAAACACCACTGCAGCGCTTGCTGTCATGAGCATACTTCTGATAGAATATTCAGGCCTTCACAAAAAAGGGGTAAAAGGTTTTATAAAAGGCTTTGCAGAGCCGTCACCGATTATAGCCCCTATTAACATCCTGGAATTATTTATTAAACCGCTTTCTTTGTGTATGCGGCTTTTTGGTAATATCCTGGCGTCATTTGTAGTTATGGAATTGCTTAAGCAGTTTGCAGCACTCCTTGTACCAATTCCGTTCAGTTTTTATTTTGATATTTTTGACGGATTGATTCAGGCGTATGTATTTGTATTTTTGACTGCCCTTTTCATTAAGGAATCGGTAGAATAAACAATAATTAAAAGGAGAGATTATTATGTTAATAGCAATTGGAGCAGGAATCGCAGTATTCACAGGTATTGGAGCAGGAATCGGAATTGGAATAGCAACTTCAAAGGCAGTGGATTCCATTGCAAGACAGCCAGAGGCAGAAAGCAAGATCAGCAAGGCCCTTCTGTTAGGTTGTGCGCTTGCAGAGGCAACTGCCATCTATGGTTTCGTTATAGCCCTTCTCATCATTTTATTCCTTAAATAATTAACAAGGTCAGGATTAAGATGAAAAAATTGAAAAGAAAGGCAGGCGGTACAGATGCTTAGACTGGATATGAACTTTGTGTGGACTATCGTGAATCTCATCGTCCTGTATCTTTTGCTTAGGCATTTCCTCATAGGGCCGGTTTTGGATGTAATGAATAAACGGCGGGGAATGATTGAGCAGAGCATTTCAGATGCCAGGAATAAGGAAGTTTTAGCAGCGGATCTTAAAAAGCAGTATGAAGAAAAGCTGGCTGCCTCTTCGGATGAGGGCTCAAAGCTCATTGAAGAAGCGAAAAACCAGGCAAAGGCCCAGTATGACCGGATCTTAAAGGATGCGGAGGAAGATGCAGGCCGTTTGATGGTCGAGGCCAGGAAACAAGCTGAGGCTGATCAGGAAAAGGCATTGCGTGAGGCCAAGGCGCAGATTGCGGGTATAGTTATCGCAGCAGCGGCCAAGGTGGTTAATCAGGAGGTGAGCGCCAGGGCAAATCAGGCGCTTTACGATTCATTTATAGCAGAAGCAGGTGATTTTCATGATGCAGGCAGCAATTAATTACGGGCAGGTGCTTTATGAGCTCTCTGTTCCTGAAACAGCCATTGAGGAAACGGCTCTGGCACTAAAGACTGTGCCGGAGCTTAAACGTGCTCTTAACAGCCCTGTGGTTGCAAGGAGCAGCAAGCACCGGATTATTGACCGCGTATTTCCTGCTGAGATCAGAACCTTTTTAAAGGTTTTGGTGGATCGCCGGGATGTAGATCTTACAGATGATATTTTTCGTGCATGGCGTGCCTGTGTTTGCAGACAGGAAGGAATCCTGGAGGCTTCCCTTATTTACGTAACAGAACCGGAGGAAGAACAGCTTCGCGAGATCAGAGCAATGCTGTGTAAAAAATACGATAAACGTGATGTAAGGCTTCGCCTGATTCAGGACCCCGGTTTGATCGGTGGATTCATCATCCGTGTAGGAGATGTGGAAACTGACTGGAGCCTAAGGGGACGCCTTAGAGAATTGGAACAAAAAATAATGCGGAGGTGAAAAACGTGGCTTCCATCAATTCAGATGAAATAATTTCTATATTGAGAAGTGAAATTGAAGATTATGACGCTCATGCCAGGGACCAGGAAGTCGGAACTGTTATAAGCGTTGGCGACGGCATTGCAACGGTTTATGGAATTGACCGTGCGATGTACGGCGAAATCGTTATTTTTGATAGTGGAATCAAGGGAATGGTACAGGACATCAGAAAAGAAGATATCGGATGCATCCTGTTCGGTTCCGACCGGGACGTCAGGGAAGGTTCCAAGGTAACAAGAACGAAAAAGCGTGCCGGAATTCCGGTAGGCGAAAAGTTTGTGGGAAGAGTTGTCAATGCTCTTGGTGCTCCCATTGACGGGAAGGGAGAGATCATCTCTGACGATTACCGTCCCATTGAACATGAAGCACCGGGCATCATTGACCGTAAGAGCGTGTCTGTTCCAATGGAAACAGGTATTCTTGCCATTGACTCCATGTTCCCCATTGGACGGGGACAAAGAGAGCTGATCATCGGCGACCGACAGACCGGTAAGACTTCCATCGCCATTGATGCTATCTTAAACCAGAAGGGAAAAGGCGTGATCTGTGTTTATGTAGCAGTGGGGCAGAAGGCATCTACCGTTGCAAAGCTGGTAAATACCCTGTCACATTACGGCGCTATGGATTATACCATTGTGGTATCTTCTTCGGCCAACGAACCGGCACCCCTACAGTATATCGCACCATATTCCGGTACTGCTCTTGCAGAGTATTTCATGTACCAGGGTAAAGATGTGCTGATCGTTTATGATGATCTGTCAAAGCATGCGGTAGCATACCGTTCCTTATCCCTGTTATTAGAGCGTTCTCCTGGACGTGAGGCTTATCCAGGCGATGTATTTTATCTTCACTCCAGGCTTTTGGAGCGTTCCAGCCGGTTGAGTGAGGAAGCAGGAGGCGGCTCCATTACCGCACTGCCTATCATTGAAACCCAGGCCGGTGATGTTTCGGCTTATATTCCGACCAATGTTATTTCTATTACAGACGGTCAGATATTCTTAGAAAGTGACCTCTTCTTCTCCGGTATGAGACCGGCAGTAAACGTAGGTCTTTCCGTATCCCGAGTTGGTGGAGCGGCTCAGACTAAAGCGATGAAAAAGGCTGCGGGGAGCATCCGTATCGATCTGGCACAATGCCGGGAGATGGAAGTGTTCACCCAGTTCAGCTCAGATCTTGATCCGGCTACCAAGGAGCAGATCCAATATGGTAAGGGACTTACAGAGCTGTTAAAACAGCCTTTATGCCATCCTTTGAGCCTTCATGCCCAGGTGATCAGTCTGATCGTAGCCAATAACCGTCTGCTCATAGACGTGGAAGTTACAAAGATAAAAGAGTTTCAGAGAGAATTGCTGGCATTCTTTGATGAGCGCTATCCGGAAATCGGAAAGGAAATTGAAGAGAGCAGAGCGCTGTCTGACGAGCTGAAGCAGAAGATTGTTGATGTGACAGCCGAATTTAAACAGAAACGGGTGTAGGATATGGCAAATGCGAGAGAGATACAAAGCAGGATGAACAGCATCAAAAGTACCATGAAGATAACCAATGCGATGTATACCATTTCCTCGTCAAAGCTGAAAAGAGCAAGGAAAGCCCTGACTGATACGGAGCCTTACTTTTATGCACTGCAAAGGACCATTGCCAGAATCATAAGGCACACGCCCGAAATTGACGACCCGTATCTGGATACCAGGCCGCATATTAAGAAAGAAGACCGTAAGATCGGATACATTGTGGTAACGGCTGACAAGGGGCTGGCCGGTTCTTATAATCATAATATTTTTAAACTGGCTCAGGAGCAGATTGACAAGGGCGGAAATCCCATGCTGTTCGTAGTTGGTGATCTTGGACAGCAGTATTTTACGAAAAAGGGAATACCGGTGGAGCAGGATTTCCGGTATACCGTTCAGAAGCCAAATATGAGCCGGGCCAGAATCATTGAGGAAAAGATCGTGGATTACTTCCTGACAGGAAAGCTTGATGAGGTATATATGATCTACACCAGAATGGTGAATGCCATGAAGATGGAGGCTGAGATCGAACAGCTTCTTCCCATTCCTAAGCACAGTTTAAGCCAGAGCGTACCAATTAATGTGCATTTGGAAGAGATCACCATGAAGCCATCTCCACAGGCAGTGATCGATGCCATCGTGCCCAATTACATTGCAGGCTTTATCTATGGAGGTTTGGTGGAGTCTTATTCCAGCGAGCAGAATTCCAGAATGATGGCCATGCAGGCTGCAACAAAGAGTGCTCAGGAGATGCTTGATGAACTGGCGATAACCTATAACAGAGTCCGCCAGGCGGCTATTACCCAGGAGATCACCGAGGTAATCAGCGGTGCAAAGGCCCAAAAGAAAAAAAGGAAGAAAGCTTAGTATCATCGGATGTTCCGGTTGACTTTAGAGAGGAGGAGTCCTCACGACTGTGAGTAACAGAATATGAATATAGGAAAGATCGTTCAGGTCCTTGGACCTGTAGTAGACGTTGAGTTTTTTGAGGGCAGCGAACTTCCCCGCATTAAGGATGCCCTTGAGGTGAATAATGAAGGGAAACGCTGCGTAATGGAAGTTGCACAGCATATGGGAAACAGCACGGTCCGCTGCATCATGCTGGCTTCCAGTGAAGGGCTTTATAAAGGCATGGAGGTAACCGCTACCGGGGAAGGCATTAAGGTTCCGGTAGGAGAGCAGACTCTGGGACGCCTTTTTAATGTACTTGGAGAGACCATTGATAAGGTTGGTTCCTTAAATGGCGGTCCGGAGTGGGTCATTCACAGAGATCCTCCGGCCTTTGAGGAGCAAAGCCCTGTGGCAGAGATCCTGGAAACAGGAATCAAAGTCATTGACCTTCTGGCTCCTTATGCAAAAGGCGGAAAGATCGGTCTGTTCGGCGGCGCCGGTGTTGGTAAGACGGTTTTAATCCAGGAGCTGATCCATAACATTGCCACGGAGCATGGCGGATATTCAATTTTTACCGGTGTTGGAGAGCGTTCCCGTGAGGGGAATGATCTTTGGACCGAAATGGGAGAGTCCGGCGTTATTTCAAAAACTGCCCTGGTATTCGGTCAGATGAATGAACCGCCGGGTGCACGTATGCGTGTGGCTGAAACCGGACTTACCATGGCGGAATACTTCCGTGACGAAGAGCATAAGAATGTGCTTTTATTTATTGATAATATTTTCCGATTCACCCAGGCAGGTTCTGAGGTTTCTGCCCTTCTTGGACGTATGCCGTCGGCGGTTGGTTACCAGCCTACCTTGGCTACGGAAATGGGCGAGCTTCAGGAGAGAATTACTTCCACGAAAAATGGGTCCGTTACTTCTGTACAGGCAGTGTATGTGCCTGCCGATGACTTGACGGATCCGGCACCTGCAACCACCTTTGCCCATTTGGATGCTACCACCGTACTATCCAGAAAGATCGTAGAACAGGGTATTTATCCGGCGGTTGATCCCCTTGCTTCAAACTCCCGTATCCTTGAACCGGATGTGGTTGGGGAAGAGCATTATGAGGTAGCCCGAAAGGTACAGGAATTGCTTCAGAAATATAAGGAACTTCAGGATATTATCGCTATCTTAGGTATGGAAGAATTGGGAGATGACGATAAGATCACAGTTTACCGGGCAAGAAAGATCCAGAAATTCTTATCCCAGCCTTTCTCTGTGGCTGAGAACTTTACAGGCGTTGCAGGTAAATACGTTCCCCTTAAGGAAACAGTCCGGGGCTTTAAGGCAATTGTGAATGGAGATATGGATCAATATCCTGAGGCTGCATTCTTCAATGTAGGAACTATTGATGAAGTGATTGAAAAGGCCAGGACATTAGAGGCTTAGCTTGGAGGTGCTGCCTGTGAGTAAAAATACATTTTTCCTTCAGGTTCTTGCCAGTGATAAGGTGTTTTACAGAGGTTCGTGCCAGGAGCTTGTGATTCCTCTTTCAGATGGAGAAAAGGCGATTCTTCCTCATCACGAAGATATGGTCATAGCAGTATCCATAGGAGAAATGCGTTTGTTGGATGAAAACGGCCAGTGGATTCATGCAGTTGTTGGAAATGGTTTCATCCAGATTGTCAACAATCGTGTGACACTTCTTGTGGACACTGCCGAACATCCGGAAGATATTGACGAACGCCGGGCGGAAGAAGCGATGGAGAGAGCGGCTGAGCAGCTAAGGCAAGGTAAGAGCCTTCAGGAGCATTCTCATTTTGAGGCTTCTATGGCCAGATCACTGGCCAGGCTGCGTACAAAACACAAATATGAGCTTTGACAGGAAATGATGATAAAAAAAGAAGGATATCCGGGAGGAAGAAATCTGCCTCCCGGATATCCTTTTTTCTTATCCTAAAGCCACGTCTAAAATCATCATGATCAAAAATCCCACCATAACGCCAAGGGTTCCAACATTGGAATGTTCTCCTAAATGCGCCTCGGGAATCAGTTCTTCCACCACCACATACATCATGGCGCCGGCCGCAAAGGACAGAAGCCAGGGCATGAGAGGCTGGATACCGCCTGCCACGAGCACGGTAAGGATTCCGAATATAGGCTCTACAATGCCGGACATGCTTCCCCGTAAAAATGCCTTTCCTGTGGAAAGACCTTCCTGTCTTAAAGGCAGGGAGATGGCAGCACCTTCCGGGAAGTTCTGGATGCCGATTCCGATAGCAAGTGCCATGGCAGCCGTATAAAGAGCCGGATCGCCTCCATGCTGTGCAGCCAGGGCAAAAGCCAGTCCAACGGCCATACCCTCCGGAATGTTATGAAGCGTCACAGCCATGACAAGCAGGGTGGTCCGTTTCCAGGTGGAAGAGATTCCTTCCGCCTCATTCATTTTATCGCTGTTCAAATCAGGATGAAGGTGAGGAAGAAGGGTGTCTAACAATATGAGAAATAGTACTCCCAGGACAAATCCTCCTGCAGCGGGTATCCAGCCCGCAGTTCCGCTTGCCTCAGCCTCCTCGATGGCTGGAATGAGAAGCGACCACACCGAGGCCGCGATCATGACACCGGCAGCAAAGCCCAGGAAGATCCTCTGGACAGACTGGTTTACATCCTTTCGGAAGAAGAATACAACCGAAGCCCCCAGGGTGGTCATGAGAAATGTAAAGCCGGTACCGCCGGCAGCCCACAGAACAGGCGTCATAATAAGCCCTCCTTTATCTCTTTAAAGTCAGGGGTTCTGACTGTGTTTTCACTTCTTTAACTATACCATAACCTCAGTTTTGACGCAATGAGATAAATTCCCTTTCCATTTCCGACAGTTTTATGCTAAAATAGACCTAATTTTACATAGTAAATACCCTTCGGGTATCCCTTTATGCCCAGCGAACATGGGCAAAACATAGGAAACACCCTTCGGGTATCCCTTTATGCCCAGAGAGCATGGGCAAAACATAGGAAAGGAATTTGATTTATGAACATAAAAATAAGATGGAAAAGGCGTTCTGCCTATTCTGTATTTCTGGCAGCAGCAGCGGTTTCTTTATTAGCAGGCTGCAATAAAACAGAAGCAGTCAAAGGACCTGGAAAGGATGCAACGCCATCCATTGCCATAGTAACGGAACAAAAAAATGAACTGCAGCCTATTGATACACTTACTCCGGGGGGAGATTTAATGCCAAGACTTCTTAAGGTGCCGGAACAAAAAGAAAGTCCTATCCCGGAGTATTTGCGGAACGGGGTAGAGCATCCGGTGGTGGCCAGCCTTCAGGAGCGTTTGATGAATTTAGGCTTTATGGATAACGATGAGCCCACCCAGTACTTTGGTAATGTGACGGAGGCTGCAATTAAGACTTTCCAGCGACAGAATGGGCTGGCTCAGGATGGAATTGTAGGGCCAGAGACGTTAAATTCCATTATGTCACCATCTGCCAAATATTATGCTGTGTCAAAGGGTGTGGAGGGTGACGACATTTCACGGATCCAGAGCCGCCTTTATGAGCTGGGGTATCTTGCCAGTGCGGGTCAGGTATCCGGAAGCTTTGGGGATGAGACGGAGGCTGCGGTCGAGAAGCTTCAGGAAATAAACGGCTTAAACATCGATGGAAAAGTAGGACGTCAGACCATAAACCTGCTTTACAGCGAAGAGATCAAGCCTAACTTTCTGTCTTATGGTGAAAAAAGCGATTTGGTTTTATCCAGTCAGCAGCGCCTTAAGGAGTTGGGATATTTAACGACCACTCCGGATGGAGCATACGGAAATGATACGGTGATAGCGGTGAAACAGTTCCAGTCCCGGAATGACCTGGTTGTAGATGGGTATTTAGGGCCGTCCACCCGGATCACCTTAATGAGTGCTGAGGCGCAGCCAAATGGCCTGACCCTGGGTGAACAGGGAGAATCGGTTACCAGGATCCAGCAGCTGTTAAATAAATACGGGTACCTGGCTTCCGCTAATGTGACAGGATATTACGGTGATGTGACGGAAAAGGCGGTTAAGGCATTCCAGAATAACAATGGTCTGAAGGCGGATGGTTCTGTAGGGCAGCTTACCATGAGTAAGCTTACGGGTAGCGGTATAAAATCTGCTGGCTCTTCCGGTTCCTCAGGCGGTTCCTCGGGAGGTACCGTTAAGGGAGGCTCTGGTGTAAGCGGACTGCTTTCTATTGCAAGATCAAAGCTGGGACGCCCCTATGTATGGGGGGCCAAGGGTTCGGAATCCTTTGACTGCTCGGGATTTATCTACTGGTCTCTAAACAAGGCTGGCGTAAGACAGAGCTATCTGACCTCCTCCGGTTGGAGAAACGTAGGTAAATATACAAAGATCACCAGCTTTGGAAGCCTGCAGGCAGGTGATATTGTGGTGGTAAGCGGCCACGTGGGAATCGTAGCCGGAGGCGGAAAAGTTATCGATGCTTCCTCCAGTAACGGACGGGTAGTGGAACGTTCCTTAAGCTCCTGGTGGAAGAACAACTTTATCTGCGGCTGGCGTATATTTGGATAAGAATGGTTTAGAATAATGAGTATGAAAACGCAGAAAAAAGCAATTAATATGGTAACGGATTCACCGGGAAGGGCCCTTTTGCTCTTTTCCCTTCCCTTGATTCTTGGAAATTTATTTCAGCAGTTTTATAACATTATAGACTCTGTTGTGGTCGGACGGTATGTGGGGGAGGAGGCCCTGGCATCAGTAGGCGCCTCCTATTCCATAACAAATGTGTTTATCGCCATTGCGGTAGGAGGCGGAATCGGAAGCTCAGTGGTGGTGTCCCAGTTTTTAGGGGCAAAACAGACTGGAAATATGAAAATCGCCATATCCACCACTCTTATAAACTTTTTATCCATAGGAGTGATATTGGGCGGTCTTGGTCTTCTTTTCAATCACCGGATTTTAAGCTTCATGAACACCCCGGAGAATGTATTTTATGATGCTTCGGTGTATCTTGGGATTTATTTTATAGGGCTGCCCTTTTTATTCATGTATAATGTACAGGCTTCTGTTTTTCAGGCCCTGGGAGATTCTAAGACTCCCTTATATCTGCTGGTCTTTTCTTCTCTTTTAAACGTTGTACTGGATCTTTTGTTTGTGACACAGTTTTACATGGGGGTAGCCGGTGTGGCGATTGCCACCTTGATCGCGCAGGGATTTTCAGCGGTCCTTTCCTTTCTCGTTTTGGTAAAACGGTTAAAGGGGTATGAGACAACAGAACCATTCCGGCTTTATGACTGGAATATGATGCTTCATATGATGCGGGTTGCCATACCCTCCACCCTTCAGCAGTCCATCGTTCATATCGGAATGCTTCTCGTTCAGTCCGTGGTCAATGGTTTTGGCTCCGCGGTCATGGCGGGCTTTGCGGCGGGAACCAGGATCGAATCCATCTGTATTGTTCCTATGCTTGCTCTTGGAAATGCCATGTCCACCTATACGGCTCAGAACATAGGCGCTGGAAAGACAGACCGGGTAAAAACGGGCTACCGTTACTGCTATCTCATGGCAGGGGTTTTTGCGGTTATCATCTGTGTCGTAATGGAAACCTGGGGAGACTTGTTTATACGTAGCTTTTTAAACGAAGGCAGTGCGGATACAGCGTTTCAGACAGGTATGGATTATGTACGGTTCATTTCTTTTTTCTATATCTTCATTGGCTGTAAGGCGACCACAGATGGGCTTTTGCGTGGCGCAGGAGATGTGGTGGTATTTACTGTCGCAAATCTGGTAAATCTGGCGATCCGGGTGTCGGTAGCGGCTGTGCTCGCTCCCGTTATTGGCGTCCAGGCCGTTTGGTTTGCGGTTCCAATGGGCTGGACGGCCAATTATATTATATCATTCTTCCGATATCTGTCGGGAAAGTGGGAGAAGATACGGCTTATTTCTTGACGGGGAAGGCGACGCCTGCTTTAAATAGATCTCCGTCAATGTAAAGCCTTAATTCCCCGCCCTGAAGCTCGGCCAGGCTTTTAGCGATAGAGATTCCCAGTCCGCTTCCTTCCGTGGTCCGGGCAACATCTCCCCGGACAAAGCGTTCCGTCAGCTCATCCGCACGGATGTTCAACGGGTTTTGAGATATATTCTTCATGGTGAAAACTGCCATATTCTCTTCCATAGTAATGTCTACGTATACCCGGCTGTGTTCCATGGCATACTTGAACGCATTGTTATAAAGGTTCTCAAGCACTCTCCACAAATACCTGCCGTCCGCCTCGATCAGGATGGAATCGGCCGGCAGGGTGGAAACCAGTTCCAGGTGCCGGAGGGCAAATTTTTCTTCAAATTCTCCGTTGGTCTGGTAAATAAGTTCTACAAAATCAATGCTGGTGATGTCCAGCTTTAAATTTCCTGAGCTTGCCTTTGAGGCCTCTACCAGATCTTCTGTTAAAGTCTTTAATCGCTGGGACTTCTGATCCAGGACTTCTAAATAACCCTCAATCTTCGGGTCTTGAATCTTTTCCCTTTTTATTAGGTCCACATAATTTATGATGGATGTCAGGGGCGTCTTAATGTCATGGGATACATTGGTGATTAGGTCTGCTTTTAAGCGTTCACTTCGTACTTTTTCCTGGAGCGCCGTTTCAAGTCCGGTGCTGATGTGATTGATGTGTTCAGCAAGTTCCCGCTCTTTTCCGTTAAATTTCAAGGTATTGATCTTATAAGTGGTATCTCCTCTGGATATAGTTAAGAGGGCCTCATTGATTTGATCGGTCTCCCATGCATTTTTGTACATCTGATGGAATATCCAGAAATCCAGGCAGAAAAACAGCAGAGCAACTGCCCCCATAAGAATCCGGGATTCCAGGCTGTTGTAGGTAAATAAAAGGAAGGCAAAAGCCATTGTCATGGCAACGTTAAAGACCAGGAACAAGGCATAAGAAAGCATAATCCTCGTGGTAAAGCGCCGGTTTTTAAAGTACAGGGACAAATTTTTAAGTCCCCGGTGCGTAAGACTTCCGGTCCAGAGATTTCCAGCCTTATAACGTTTTAACAGACTTAATGCGGCTGACAGTCCGGCGGCATAATAAATGAGGACCCGAAGGGCCAGCTCTCCGTAATCCCAATGGTCAACGGCAAAGAAAAGGTGAATGATCTTATATGCAAGCCGGTTCGCAAGAAACAGGGCGAGGATGGCAGCCACAGAATACAGAAGAAGACAGCTCTCTGCAGGGAGCCTGTCAATCCGTTCCAAGGGACCGTGGCTCTGTTTCCTGACTGACTGCCCAATCATGCCTACCAGGGCATACAGGGTCGCGATACAACCCAGGATCCCCAGGCACAGGCTGATCATGCCGGTAATGAATAGCAAACGCATCTGGTCATAGGAAGCAGCGGCTTTGGCATAAGCATCGCCGTAGGGATAGGTAGTATCCACAGCGATTGTCATATGATAATTGCCGTTGTTATAGGGATTCATCTTTTCCAGCTGGGAAGAAACATTTTTTGGGATGGTGGTCAAGTTGGAGTCCACATAAAGCGCTTCTCCTGTTACGTAAAGGTACCTTCCCATTGCCTTAAAATCATTGATGGATTTGCCGGTAACGTTGCTGTATAGCTTATAATCTTCAGCTGTATTCTGATAGAGGACTTCAAACTTTAAGTTGCTTGGATTCTGGATAAAGCGGTAATAAAATGAATAGTAGTTGCCCAGGTGGGTCAGCACCTCATAGGCCAGCTGGTCCATAGTAAGAAATGCTTCTCCAGGCTCCGTGATCTTAAAATCCGGTTCATAGGCCCGGTAATCTACCCGTACATACGAGTCTGAACCATCTGCAGCCGGCTGCCCTCCGCTCACTTTAAATTGCTCATTCAGATAATAGCCCAGGGATTTGGCCCTCCGTATCATCTCATCCACCGTATATTCCGTTGTGGTCCCCGGACCTTCTAGGACCCGGACAATGGGCTTTGAATAGTCAATCTTTCCGTTGGTTTCAAATACTTCTTTATATTTCACATAATTAAAAATATCGTCAATATCAGATTTAAGCTGACGGGTAAAATCAGGCGTGTCCTCATAAGTCTCATGGTTGATCCAATGAATTCCCTCCCCGTAATGGGAATTGCTGTACATGATGGAGACGCCTACGACAACGAGAAGGGAGAAGAGCATATGCATGAGGACTGCAAAATCTTTTCTTTTTTTCATAAACGCTCCTATTGTTTCTCAATCTTATAGCCTACGCCCCATACCACTTTTAAGTAGCGAGGTTCTCTCGGGTTGATTTCGATCTTTTCCCGGATGTGTCGGATGTGTACGGCCACGGTATTATCTGCGCCGATCGCTTCTTCATTCCAAATCTGCTCATAGATTTCATCAATGGAAAATACTTTTCCCGCATTCTTCACTAAAAGCAGCAGGATGTTGTACTCAATGGGAGTCAGCTTGATCAGTTCTCCCTCTACGGCAACTTCCTTGTTATCGTCATTAATGGCCAGGCCTCCGCATTTATACACCTGTCCGGCTGGCTGTTGGTTCATATTGCCAAGCTGGGTATAACGGCGCAGCTGTGATTTTACCCTGGCTACCAGCTCCAGCGGGTTAAAGGGCTTGGTAATATAATCATCTGCTCCGATATTTAATCCCAGGATTTTATCGGTATCCTCGGATTTGGCAGAGAGGATGATGATGGGGATGCTGCTTGTCTCACGGACCTTTAACGTGGTCCGGATCCCGTCAAGACCCGGCATCATCACATCCAGTATCATTAAATCCACTTCGTGTTCTTCCAGAAGCTTTAGGGCATCATAGCCATCATAGGCCTTAATCACATGAAATCCTTCTCCTGTTAAATATATATCAATAGCTTCTACGATTTGTTTGTCATCATCACATACTAAAATATTTTGCATACGAAAACCTCCTTTTTCAATATTATACAACGAAGGCAGTAAAAAAGCACATTACATTTTTATGAATCTCGGAAACCCTTTATTTATGCGTGTTTGAATGCTACTATCTTTTCATTTGACTGCATCTTGACTGCATTATAATATGACTCAAGTTTATCCACTTTTACATCCGTGTATCCAAAATGAGTGTAAGTGTCCAGGATGGTTTTTATATCATTACTGGCCATATTATTAACGGTTTCAATAATCTAATCATTAGTCTGCTCGAGCAGGCTAAGAGAATAATGATTGATAACAATATAATGCTTAGTTGAGGAAATGGCAAAGTTTGTAAGATGTTTTTATAAGTTAGATAGCGGATGATAAACCCGTGTATTAAAAATATTCCAATGGTATTCTGGCCTATATTTGTAATTATACCCATATTTTTGTTTGGTATAAACATGCATAAAAACGTGATAAATACTCCAGATGTAATGAGAAAAAAAGCGCGGTTCCATACACTATATTCTAACGTGTGATAAGGTAGGGAGTGGTATGCCCAAGATGCTTGCATTTTGTTCTGAGCCAAATATAATATACCGCATACTAAAACAACACAAAATATGGTGAGAAATCTAGGGAGTACATTAATTTTTCTATCATCAGACTTGAAAATCTGATAATTTTTTTTCTTTAGGTAATATCCGCTTACAAAAAATGGGAACATCACTACAATCCTAGATAAACTGAGATAGTACGAAATCGTGTCATCATATCCCACTAACAATGCGATTATGCAACTGCTTATAATAATTAATACTAATTTTCTTTCTGAATCACTAAATATTGAAATTATAGTATTCCAAAAAAATATGGCTAATAAATACCAAAGAATCCAATAGGGGGTGGTGTATTGAATATTTATTGTTTCATGTAAAATGTATTTTGCAAATGCTATGTAACAAGTTTGAAAAACTATATATGGATATAAATATTTTGAAATCAATATTACTACGGTCGTTTTTTTACAGCAAAACCCAGAAATAAAAGCAAATGCAGGCATATGAAAAGAATAAATTAGTAAATACAGGAATTTGCTACTTCTAAATGTCATCTGTTCACAAAGATGACCAAAGACAACTAAAAATATTAAAATACATTTTATGTTATCAATTTGAAATATTCTATGACTTTTATTCATTTTATCACCTGTATTAATTTCGTATATGTATCTCGAATGATACCATAAATTATGTGAAATGTACATTGAAGATTATTTTTTTAAAGAAAGGAGTCTTTATCATGGACAAATCAAATTAAAAGATGGAACTATAATCGAAATCGAGGGAAGCTGCAATGGTAACAGCTTCCAGATGCGCTTTTCGGATCCACTGGAGTATCTTACAACGCTGGCAATGCTAAATCTGGATAATTTAAGCGTTTACCAGGTTCAAATCAATAAAGGCCTTGTATGTGACGGGAAGGTTTGTGATCCTGATGTGGATCAGGAAATTCGTACTTTTTAGATAATACGGCAGTCGGAGTGCTGGGTTACAAAGGAATTTGTAAGATAATATTAATAGTATACTCTTAAGCCGGAACATATAATTATACTGGCAGGTACAAACTGCTGGCAATCGTGTATAGGATGGTAGGCCTCGATTCTACATAGAATGGAGGTGTTGCTCATGAAGTATTTTGACTTTAAGGACTTAATGTCTTTTGGCATGTTCTTTCTGGCACTGCTGACATTCGTCTTAATGACGTGTCGCTAAATACAAAAAGCCTTCCCTGTACTTTGGCCGGTTGGGAAGGTTTTTGCTTTTCTAATTAGCCAACCACCCTGTGGCGATTGCCTTTTTTATTATATTATACCTACTGTTAAAATATTACAATTACAGGATTCTTTCATCAACGAATTGCAGTGTGTATCCAAAATTTCGGGCCCGCCCATCCATAGAATTATATCATTTTCTGACTGCATTTTGACTGCAGAACCCCTGGTTTTGACTGCATTAAGCCGGTTGAAGTTGGTAATGCAAAAAGTCTCAAGAATCTTGATTCTAAGCGAAAAATCCCGGTTTTAAAGCGTTCGCTCACTTCCTAATAAAAAAGGCATATTACATTTTTCTAAAGAAACCTGAAAAGATGTCTGTTTCTGTCATGTTACGGATTTTTTCATCATATGCTTTACCAATTCTGGTAAAAGGATGCTGTTATGAAAATATATGTGGTAGAGCGGGGAGACAGTGTGGACACCATTGCCGAATCCCAGGGCATTCCGGTACAAAACCTTATATTTGATAACCAGATTGGTTATCCATACCGCCTGGCTGTAGGCCAGGCCCTTTATATTAGGGATGAAAACCCTTCGGAAGAAAGGGTGCCTCTTTATGTGTTCGGTTATGCATATCCGATCATCACTCCGGATAATCTGGAAAATACCCTTCCATTTCTGACGGACCTTTATGTTTTCTCTTATGGATTTACCATGGAGGGAGAACTGGTTCCGCCCATTAGCCCGGATGACTGGATGATAGAAAGGGCATGGCAGCTTGGTGTTCGCCCGATTTTGACTCTTACTCCTCTCGGCCCTGACGGGCATTTCAACAACAATCTGGTATCTGAGGCTGTACATAATATGGAGGTCCAGCAGCGGCTGATCTGGAATCTGGGCCTTAAGATGCTGGAAAAGGGGTTTGGAGGCCTGGATTTTGATTTTGAGTACATTATGGCCGAGGACAGAGTGGCTTATGCGGACTTTGTAAGACTGACTACTCAGATCATGAATCGGTTCGGTTATCAGGTCACGGTTGCCCTGGCACCTAAAACATCGGCCACACAGGCGGGGCTTTTGTATGAAGGAGTTGATTACGCGCTTTTGGGTGAGGCGGCTAACCGGGTGTTTCTTATGACTTATGAATGGGGATATACATACGGGCCGACAGGGTATAGGTGATTTTAAATCCTTAGGAAGCCCAGTATTTCAGCGGCCTTCCGGGATCCTAGGGTAAAACTGCAATATGAAATTCGCTGTGTTTCCGGCACCTTTTTTATTTCTTTCTGTCTTTAAGTAATCTACATGATCCAAAACATTTCTTAGCATGCTGTTTCGAACCATAATGTCATCCACTTCCCAGTATACTTCCGCCAGATGCTTTATGGCCGGAATGAAATCCCTCCGGGCCTGTTCCCTTGCGGCAATCCGGTTCTGTTCTTCTTGAATAATCGTTAACTCTTCCTGTAACTCCTTTTTCTGATCTTCCAAATTTTTGCGGCGCTCCTGAAAGATATCAAGGGAGTATATTCCCTGCTCTAAAAGGTCGAAGGTTTTATTTAACTGATTTACTGTCTGGATGTATTTCTCTTCGATGTTATGGAGGGAGTTTTCTAAGACAGCCAGTGTGGTCCTACTTTCCTTTACTGTTTCCTCCGGCCAGTCTAATTCGTATTCCGGAATCCATTCCTTTAAGCCTTCGATGATCTGTTCTTCAATCAGGGAAAGAGGGGATGAGATATTGCTGCACTTACTGTTTGGACAGCGCAGGACAGCGTAACGAAGTCTGGTATTGCTGGGCTGCCTGGTCATTAAGGTACCGCATTTGAAACAATGTACCAGCCCGGAAAGGGGGTTTTGCAAGGCAATATTGTTTTTGGTCGGGAGAGGTTTACCGGCTTTGATCTTCTGAACCATGTCATACGTTTCTTCCGGTATAATTGCTGTGAAGCGTCCACGGACTTTTTCGCAGTCAGCATCCTTGGGTCTGGTTTCAATGATCTTTCCATCTATCATTTGCTTTTGAACTTTGCGCCACTGCCACCGCTGATATCCGCAGTAGGTGGGGTTACTTAATATATCTATAATGGAAGACGCTGACCAAGGTTTTTCACTACGAGAAGGTATTTGCAGCTCGTTCAGCCGATCCCTGATCTGGTAGGAACCAAAAGAAGCATAGCTGCCATCTTCTTTCAGCTCGCCGGCGATATAAAGTTCATAGATGAATTCAACGATTTTTGCCTCTTCCGGAACGATTTCCAGGGTATATCCCTTGTCTCCTTTATGTTTCACTTTCTCATATCCATAAGGAGCTGTTCCGGCTATGTACCAGCCGTCCCGAAAGGCAGCGATACGGCCTCTCTGAATTCTACGGTTGATAGTTTTGTATTCTCTGCGGCTCATGAAGAGGTTGAACTCAAAATACTCTTCGTCAAATTCGTCTGAAGGATCATAAGTTTTTAAAGGCGTGACGATCTTAGTGCTGCTGAACTTAAAAGCTTCCGCCACGGTCCCCTGGTCCTTGGTGTCACCTCTGGCAAGACGCTCGACTTCCATGACAAGAACGCCCTCCCACATGCCTTGCATGACCTCTAATAACACTTGCTGCATTTTGGGGCGGGCAGAAATGGTCTCTCCAGAAACCAGCTCTTTATAAATGGCGCCGACATCAAGCCCCATTTTCATAGCCAGTCCGGTCAGCAATTGTTCATGGCGGGCGAGCGTCTCGCCTTCGCCGCGGGCTTCCGCTTCTTTGTCAGCCCGGCTTTTTCGTAAATACATGAGATATGACATAGACGCCTCCCTTCTAGATCTGCTTTATTTTATGGATATGCTGTGCACTTAATTCTAATTCATGGCATAAATAATACTCCTTTGTCAGATTCCAGCCATTTGAGCCGGAAGGCAGCAGGCATTTTACATGTAAAGAATATAGGACAAAAACAAGTAAAGGTGTACAAACTATGCAACATAGAATCAGTAAGAAGGGGTGGTGATATGGCAAAAGTGAAGGAAGTAAAAAGAGGAAACACGACTTTTATTTTTCATGACGATTACTGCAAAGATACAACATCTGAAGAGGCTACAGCTATTTCTAAGCAAATTGCAAAAATAGTCTTGCCGGCACTGAGGGCAGCTTATTTACATAAGGAGGGAACCGGCTGAGGCCGGAACTGGTGGACAAGGGGTCTGGTCCTCATATTTTTTTTCTTCTGACATATTATTTAACAAGTATGTCACTTAGTTCGTTGCTGGGACATCCAAATCTTAGGCAGCCAACCTCATTCTGTCTATATATAATTATTACTTTCAGTGATAACGAGGAGACTAAACCATGAAGAAAATTTTGGATAACAATTATTTTGATTTAATTATGACTAATCCAGTGTTATTATTTCCCAGTGATGATTACATTACATATATAAACAACCGGCATTCCCTACTTCATATTCCCACGGAAGACTTAGACATTTGTGATTTGTCAGATTTCCCCGCACACACCTTTCCGTCACTATTTACCCTCAATTCTACAGTCAGTCTTGAACGAAGTGGTATTGGAGAGATACAGCGGATTCCGGCCTTAGCTCTGTTCGGACAGGGCGTAATTGTAGTTGTCATTGATACCGGTATTGATTACCAGCATCCCGCTTTCCGCAACAGCGATGGTTCAACCCGTATCCTTACCATATGGGATCAGACTCAGCAAGAGGGCACTCCTCCCGATACGTTTACCTTTGGTACGGAATACAGCCGGGAGACAATCAATACCGCGTTAAATTCTGAAGACCCCTTGTCCATCGTACCATCAACAGATACCAACGGACACGGAACGGCCATTGCAAGCGTTATTGCCGGTACTCCCAATGCACTGGAAGCCTTTAGCGGAGTAGTACCACAATCTGATCTGGTGATCGTAAAACTGAAGGAAGCTAAACAGAATCTAAAGAGCTTTTATTTTGTACCCGAAGATGCTTTATGTTTTCAAGAATCAGATCTTATGCTTGGTTTTCGTTATTCCCTTACCATTCAGGAAAGGTTTAACCGCCCTGTAG
The DNA here is from genome assembly GCA_002367105.1 of Hungatella sp. UBA3048. Lineage (GTDB taxonomy): Bacteria > Bacillota > Clostridia > Lachnospirales > Lachnospiraceae > Lacrimispora. Next base: position 132,148 of record DFCS01000051.1, on the reverse strand, counting down.
TCACCTGCTTTGCCGTTGGAAGTAACCAGGGAGGTCATGATGGGAATGGAGCCCTAAGCGGTTACTTAAATGATCTGGTATTGCAGACCGGTATCGGAATATCCGTTTCTGCAGGTAACGAGGGAAATGGCCGCAGGCATTATTATAACTTCACCCCACTGGAACCTTTTTACAATGACTTCGAGTTAAGAATAGGGGAAGAAGATAAAACATTTGCTATGGAAATCTGGTCCCATTCTCTAGGAAGGGTTTCCATTGACATTTCCTCACCGAACAGAGAGTCAACACAACAGATTTATCCTACGATCGGCGGCTGCAGAATATTCAACTTTGTATTCTCCCCCACTACCCTTTATGTCAATAATTATATCTTTGAAGAGGAAACCGGAGACCAGATGATCCTGGTCCGTTTTCAGAATACGATACCCGGAATCTGGCGAATACGGATCAGAAGCGTTGAAAATGAGCCTTTGTCCTTTCATTCATGGCTTCCTTCGAACGGTCTCATATCTGACCAGACATATTTCCTTAATTACTCACCGGATACTACGATCACTTCACCTGGAAACGGCAATCGCCAGCTGACTGTGACTGCCTATAATCAGATGAATAACTCAATTCTTGGTGAATCAAGCAGGGGTTATACAAGAACGGGTTTTATAAAACCGGATATTGCGGCTCCCGGTTACCAGCTCACTTGTGCGCTCCCTGGAGGCGGGTATGGTTCTGTGACCGGAACAGGAGCTGCCGCTGCCCATATATCCGGCATTATTTCCATGGTCTTTGAGTGGACCATTGTGAGAGGAAATTATAGCACAATGAATGGAATTTCTGTTGACCGGCTGATGGTAAGAGGGGCGACCCGGTCCAGCTCATACACTTATCCGAATAACATATGGGGATACGGACAGGTGAATGTGGTCAATTTATTCAGGCTGCTTACTAACTTTTAACCTCATAAAGCAGCGAAACGGATAGCCAATATCCGATTGACTAAAATGTGAGCTATAATTATCAAATTCCTGCTTTTTACTTAACGATTGGAATTATTAAAGCGGGTACCGGTATTCCGGGCCCGCCTTTATAAAGTTCTTTTCAAACTGCCTATATGGACATTTAAAACTTCTCGATGTAATATTGATTATTGATAATAAGCCACATTCGGGTATCAAATCTCATAATAGTCCAAATAGATATCCCTTGAAGATTATATTCATCTACAAGTCCAGCTCTTGCATTAAAACTTCTTGCATCTTTAAACCATACTACATGCAGAATCTCATCGCTATCAATATAGTAGAAGTAGGATGACTGTGCTACTTCATTAAATTGTATTGGTATTTCGTTTTCCGCTGCAATTTGTACCGCACTATTATTAGATATTACAACAGCTTCTGTAGCACCGGGAACATATGGAAGTGTCCAATCATAACCCAGAGCAGTGATTCCCAGAAAAATTTTCTCGGGGGGAATGATACTAACCACATAATCTAACAATTCTCTTAGGATATTAACCGGAAATATTGCGTTTGGATAGCTGTATGACCTTGCCCAGTCATAAGAAGAAAATATAATTCCATCTGCAAATTCAGATAATTTTGAATAGTCTAATTTTTCAAAATTGGCGCCGGGGATATCTACATTTGTAGCTGGTGTAATGGTAACCAACATTTTATAACCTTCTGAATGGAATATCGCAGAGGCTTTTTTCAAATATTCTGCAATGCTGTCAATGTTGCCATTGGTTATGTTTTCGGCATATATATTTATACCATAAAATCCTTTTGTTCTTAGTATGTAAAGAGCGTTATCAATAAAGCGATCCTGCACAGTAGGGTTGTTTATAATATTATAGGTCACTTCACGGCTGACGATTCCCTCTTCCGTCATGGTGGAAATAAACATCATGGGTGCAACATCATATGCTTTTGCCAGCTGAATAATTTCAGTATCGTCAGCACTTGAGATTATTTCGCCTTCACTTGTAGTCCTATAATTGAATATAGTCAGGTAAGTTAAAAAAGGAAGTGTTTTGATTAAGACAGATCTATCTATATATGAAAAAGTATAACCAATGGTGGCAATTGTTCTTTTTCTATTCGTCTGATAGCTTATAACTATAGTTTCACCGGGGTACAAAAATTCCATGTCGGAAAGATAGGGATTATTTCTTAATAATTCCATTGGTGTAGTTCCATACTGCATTGCAATACTTTCCAAAGAATCACCGGCCTGTACAGTATGAAGTGTTTCAGGCTGAACAATCACAATTGTCTGGCCTATTGCTAAATTTTCAGGGTTTGTAATTCCGTTTTCCAATATTAATCTGTCAACAGGGATTTTATAATATTCTGATATTGAATTTATGGTTTCACCGGGTTGTACAACGTGTAGGATCATGAATTCCCTCAATTGATTTTATTAATCTATTATATGCTGATCTTATATGTTCATAACATCATGCAGATAATAATGTAACTCAATAGTTTGCACAATAACTGGTTTAGGCAGTTGATGCAATTACATATGAGCTACCGGCCCGTATACATTCGGCCCTCCCATGGCAGTTGCCCCTATCAACATGGTCAGAAGAGTAGTGGAGTATGCTGTGACAGCCATCCCAACGGAGAAGATCAGCCTGGGAATTCCTAATTACGGATACGACTGGCCCCTGCCCTATGAGAGAGGAGTGACGAGGGCAAGGACCATAAATAACCTGGAGGCGATCCAGATTGCCATTGATCATGGTGTGGATATCCAGTTTGACGAGGTCGCCATGTCCCCATATTTCCGCTATTGGCAATATGGAGTTCAGCATGAGGTTTGGTTTGAGGATGTGAGAAGTTATAAGGCCAAGTTTGACTTAATCAAAGAATTCGGCTTAACCGGTGCCGGGTATTGGCAGCTCATGCAGTTTTTCCGGGCAAACTGGCTATTGCTGGAGCAGATGTTTATTATTAAAAAGTATGGAGAGTGATTTTATCTGTTTCCAGAAAAACTCCGTTGCATTTCTTCCGATTTTCTGTTATATTGATGTGTTAAACGGTTAGTGGAGAGGATTTCAGGATGTTTTTATATCAGATGAAAGATGATCATGTACGGATTCTGGGTTGTCGGGGATATGACGGTTCCATACGGATCCCGGAGAAAATCGGAGGCCAGCCGGTAACAGAACTGGCTGCCTATGCGTTCTCCGATGGTTGGGGGAAAAAAGAAATGCTTTCATTGGCGGGAAAAGAGATACGCCTGTGCGATGAAGAGGGCAACCCTATTGAAATAGAAGAAAAAGATATTCCGCCGGAGATAAGCTGTGAAGGGCTGACCGATATATATCTGCCGGACACGATTAAGAAAATAGGAAATTATGCATTCTATAACTGTTATGAGCTAAGCCGTGTGGAGTGCGCAAGCTCCATCTTTGATGTGGGCTCCGGACTTTTTACCGGCTGCATAAGAGTCCGGTTTTTAGATATTCATATGATCGATGGAGAACGCTCCTGTATGAAGGAACTGCTTGCGGAACTACGGCAGGAACTTTATGTAAACTACTATAGCAGCAAGGGGAATGCGAGGCTGGTTTTTCCCGAAATGTTTGAGGAGTCTGTGGAGCATACGCCAGCCAGAATCATCCTCCGTGAAATGCATGGCTGCGGTCATATGTACCGTTACTGCTTTGATCAGACGGAGTTCCAGTTTCATAAATACGACGCCCTGTTCCCTCACATCCTGGTGCAGGAGCCGGAGCGGGTGACCGCAGCCCTGGTTCTTGGAAGGCTTTATACTCCTGTGGAACTTCTTGAAAAGGATAGGGAGGTATACGAAGCCTACCTGATGGAACATTTTACGGGAGCGGCGCGGCTGGCGCTTGAGGAAAAGGACCCGGCCCTTTTCCTTTGGCTTGCCGTGCAGTACGGCCATAATCAGGAGGACTTTGACGGAATGGTCGACATGGCGGGAAGCGCAGACAAGCCTGAAATTCTAAGCGTCCTTATGAATCTTCGCCGCCAGCGCTTTAAGGCAGGGAAACGGAAGTTTACCCTGATATAATTTCATTTATAAAGGCAAATTGAACAGCCTTGAATAAAATAGAACAGAAAGAGGGTGGAACCATGATCGATCCGGTGAAACAAAGGCAGCTTGATGAACTGGCAGAGGTGGAACTGGGCCATGAGATCCTGACTAATGCCCGCAATGAACTTTATTTAAGCTTCCGGTATCTGGATGTAGCCTTAAACAGCCTTGGGTTTGCGGCTGACTGGACAGGTCAGGGCGTAGGAACGGATGGGTTTGTGATCTATTATCAGCCGGAGCATTTGTTTTCCATATATAAGAGAAGCCGGACCCTGGTGAACCGGGCCTATCTGCATATGCTTTTCCACTGCCTGTTCTGCCATTTGAATGGGAAAGGGGATCGGGAAAAAGAATACTGGGATCTGGCCTGTGATATCACCATAGAATCCATTTTGGATGGATTCTATGTGAAACCTGTTTACCGGCACCAGACTCCTTACCGCAGGGAGGTATATGGCAGGCTGGCAGAAAAACGAAAGGTATTTACCGCTGAGGGAATTTATAAAGAGCTTCAGGATATGAGTCTGACCCCGGAACAGTATAGACGAATGGCAGCAGAGTTCTATGTGGACAACCATGACCGGTGGGAAGAGGAGACCCCTCCAATTCAGATGGAGCGGCAGAATAAATGGCAGAACATCCGGGAAACCATGCAGACGGAAATGGAGTCCTTTGGAGAAAAGAATGAGGATTCATCAAGAAACCTTTTGGAACAGGTGAAAGTTGAAAACCGGGAAAAATATAATTACAAGCAGTTTTTAAGAAAGTTTGCGGTGTTAAGAGAGGAGGCAGAGATCGATCCGGATTCCTTTGACCCTGTGTTTTATACTTACGGCATGTCTCTTTACCGAAATATGCCTCTGATTGAACCTCTGGAAACAAAGGAGGTTTTTAGAATTGAGGATTTTGTGATCGTGATCGATACATCCATGTCCGTATCCGGGGATTTGGTACGGCATTTTCTACAGGAAACCTATGGCGTCCTCGGGGAATCGGAAAGCTATTTCCGGAAGATCAATATCCATATCATCCAGTGTGATGAGGAAATCCGCTCTGATGTGACCATCACAAGCAGGGAGGAGATGGAAGATTATATGGAGCACTTCACATTATCCGGATTTGGCGGAACGGATTTCCGGCCGGCTTTCGAGTATGTGAACGGTCTTTTATACAAAGGGGTTTTTAAGAAGCTCCGGGGCCTTTTGTATTTTACCGATGGGAAAGGGATATATCCGGTGAAAATGCCGTCCTATGATACGGCATTTGTCTTTATGGAGGACCAGTATGAGGACATTTCCGTACCTGGCTGGGCCATGAAAGTGATCCTGACAGAAGAGGATCTGGAAGTTACTTGACAGGAGATTTTATTATGAATATTAAACGAGCGAAAGAAGAAATTAAGAATACCATAGAAGCTTATCTGCTAAAGGATGAATACGGTGCTTATGAGATACCTGCGGTTCATCAAAGACCGGTGTTTCTCATGGGACCTCCGGGAGTGGGGAAAACCCAGATCATGGAGCAGGTTGCAAGAGAATGCGGGATCGGCCTGGTGGCTTATACCATCACCCATCATACCCGACAGAGTGCGGTGGGACTTCCCTTTATAAATGAAAAGGAATTCGGCGGGAGTACTTACCGTGTAACAGAATATACCATGAGCGAGATCGTGGCCTCAATTTACAATAAGATCGAGGGCTCCGGCCTTAAGGAGGGGATCCTTTTTATTGACGAGATCAACTGTGTGTCAGAAACCCTTGCCCCGACCATGCTCCAGTTTCTCCAGTATAAAACGTTCGGAAACCACAAGATTCCCGAAGGCTGGGTTATCGTGACGGCTGGTAACCCGCCGGAATATAACAAGTCGGTCAGGGACTTTGATGTGGTGACCTTAGACCGTATCAAGCTCATTCATGTGGAACCGGACTTTGAGGTATGGAAGGCTTATGCCTATGAGCAGGCCCTGCATCCAGCGGTTATTTCCTATCTGAATGCCAGGACCGAATACTTCTGCCGGATCGAAACAACGGTTGATGGAAAATTTTTCGCTACCCCCAGGGGTTGGGATGACTTATCAAAATTTATTGAAATTTATGAACGCCTGGGCAAAAAAGTGGATCGGGATGTGGTGGGAGAATATATCCAGTTTCCTAAGATTTCTAAGGATTTTACCAACTACCTGGATCTTTATTATAAGTACCGGGATGATTACCAGATCGATGAGATCTTGTCAGGAATCATCAGGGAGAGCCTGTGCGACAGGCTCAAACGGGCATCTTTTGATGAGAAGCTGAGTGTCATCGGCCTGCTTTTATCCAGATTGGGCCAAAGCTTCCGCTCTGTGTCTGATCAGGGGGATAGAACCGGCCTTTTGATGGACGAACTTAAAAAGATAAGTCCGGAATCCGAAAAAGATCGGGATACCTCCATGGTTGCCAGCCTTGCCCAATTAAGGGACCAGTGGAATGGTGATTGGGACAGGAGAAGAAAAGCTGGCCTTTTAAGCAGGAGAGAAGATTATTTACGCCGGGATGTGGAGGCCCTTCTTCTTCAATATGAGGAAACCCTCCGAATGGAAGGGACCGGGAATGAGGATGCCTGGGACCGGATACGGGAGATGTTTGAGAAAGAGAACGCCAGATATGAGGCGCTTTTGGAAGAGGGTGGAAAATCCCTGGAGCATGCCTTTGATTTTATGGAAGCCGCATTCGGTGACGGACAGGAAATGGTGGTATTTATAACGGAATTAAATACCGGGTATCACAGCGTTAAATTTTTAAAAGAATACGATTGTGAACGGTATTATCAATATAATGAGCGGCTTTTATTCAAGGACAGGGAAAGTGATATAAAAGCCAGGATTGATAGTTTAGGAAAATAATGTATAAAAACCAAAAAACTACTCCATAATAATGAAAGAAAAGGAGGTAGTGCCATGGGAAATAAAGCATTGAATTACACTGCTCTGACTATAGCCATTATTGGCGCGGTCAACTGGGGGCTGGTAGGTTTCTTTAACTTCAACCTGGTATCATTTATTTTCGGCAGCATGACATGGATTACGAGAATCGTGTATGCTCTAGTAGGAATTTGCGGGTTGTACCTGATTACTTTTTATGGCCGTTCCGAGGCTGGAACAGAAGATAACCGATAATTTAAAGGGCATTGCAGCATGAGCGGATCACTTACCATGCGGTAATGCCCTCGCTCGTTATTATAATTACATAAGAAAGGTGCTGTAAAATGGTTATTAACGAATCATTTTACAGCATCTTTCTCTTATGCGTTCCTTTCTGCGAAACAGCTTACACGAATATCTTGTTCACTTGCCCTGAATATGGTTTTATATGAGTTGTAAGCGATATGGAATTATGATAAAATTCATATAAATATCATATGTCATGATAATCCAAAGTCAAACCATCATTCATTTTCAGGAGGAACTTATGTTTTTTATATGCGGCATGAGCCAGGGAAAGAAAATACTCGATTATACAAAAACAGTAATCTGCGGCCTGTGTGGAGGCTACGGCAGATACCAGGTTTTTATGACCTACAGTTATTTCAGTATTTTTTTCATCCCCATCATTAAATGGGACAGACGTTATTACGTTCAAATGTCCTGCTGTAACACCCTTTACGAACTGAACTCCGAAAAAGGAAAAAGTCTGAATCATAAGGAGTCTGTAGACATTAGTGAGCAGGATTTGACCCTGGTGCAATCCGGCCGCAGGAGTTCAGACTGGAACCGGAAGCAATGTTCCCACTGCGGGTATGAAACCACAGAGGATTTTGAATACTGTCCTAAATGTGGACAGAGGTTTTAATGAAACATGCATTATCACCGTATGTCCGGCAGGAGACAAAAAGCGTAGGCCGGCGAATGGTTTCCTAAATGATGATATCATCAAGAGTTCTTTTTGGAACGTAATGCACCTGATTCTCATCCCGGTAATAGCGAATATCCCCGTCCTCTTTCACTGGGACAAGGACCACTTCTTCCTTAGGCTTTCCAAGGGCAAGGACTAAATCTATGGAGTACCGGGATGGATCAATGGAAAGAGCTTCTGCCAGATCACTTCTCCGTACATTTCCCAATATGCATCCGCCGTATCCTTTTTCCACAGCCCCAAGCATGATGGTCTGGGCAGCTATTCCATCATCATACAGCTTGTTTTTCCCAAGGGACAGATCGCATAGAATGATGATGTAGGCGGATGGGCGTTCCCCTTTTTCGGGGCCACCCCAGTCCGGCAGAGCGCCGGCCCAGCTTAGAGTATCAAATACCTTGGCATTTTCTTCCGGGGTGCTGCACAGCCGGAACTTCAGCGCCTGGGAATTGGATGTTGAGGCGGTGAGCCTGGCTAAATCTACCAGATCCCTTAAATCTTCCGTTGAAACCGCTTCATCCTCAAAAAACCGGCGGAAGGTACGGCATTTTAAAACCAGTTCTTTTAACATAGAATATTCCTCCTGTTTTGTCTGTATTTTATCCGTTTTCTTATTAAAAATTATAACAGGTATCGGTCCGGCCTGCAATGGCATGGGGAAGGAAGGGAGATATTACGATGAAAACCAGAGCAGAATTGATTACTTATTGCTTAACCTATCCTGATGTTTATGAAGATTATCCCTTTCGTGACCACCAGTGGGCCGTAATCCGGCACAGAAAAAACAAAAAGGTGTTTGCCTGGATCTATGAACGGGATGGGATAGTGTGTATCAATTTAAAATGTGATCCGGAGTGGGTGGAGTTTTGGAGAAAAGCATTCTCCGGCGTACTTCCAGGATATCATTTAAATAAAAAATATTGGAACACAGTCCTTCTTGACGGGTCCGTACCGAAGAAAGATATCTGTCGAATGATAGGGGAAAGTTTTGATCTGACTACCTGATTTTCCAGTTTTTTCGGGAAAATGGTAGTTAAAATTAACAAAAAAACAATAACAGAATAGGAAATTATTGTTATATTTTTAGAGTGGACAAAATTAAAATCAGTAAAATAAAATAAATTCAAGAGCATAATTTCATAATTTATTATGAAATTATCCGGCCTTAGTTGTGATTAATTTTTAGATTTTGCCTGTTTTTGGCTGGGAAAAATAGCGAGTTGGAATTATTGACTTTATTTTCTCAAGGTGCTAAACTGAGACTCGGTTTCAAGTACATAGGACAACGTGGAACCAAGACAGAAATATGTAACAATAACACCTATGTATCGCAAGGAGGAGAATAATTATGAAATTAACAGCAAAAAAACTGGTACTTACAGGCGTAGCCGTATTAACAATGGCATCTATCTCTGCATGTGGAAGCACAAAGACTGCAGAAACAACAGCAGCTACTGAAGCATCTGTAGAAGCTACAACAGAAGCAGTTACCACAGAGAAAGAGACTACAGAAGTTGTAGAAGAATCCGAAACAGAAGATGTTACTTTAGATGAGGCTTCTGATGAAGAGAGCAAGGAAGATGCAGCAGCAGATGAAGCAGAAACAGAGTCTGCAGAAGCAGTAGTTGAATCTACAAAAGCAGCAAACTAATCGGCAGAATTACTGATTCGATCAGGAATGCTAAAATTCCGGAGCGGGGACAATTGTCCCCGCTCTTTTTGCTTTCCCCTGCTATGCAGAGTGATGGCAGTTGTGATATAATTTTTCCAAATAACCTTAAAAAGGAGGTCTTTTCCAATGAAAATCACCTATATCCATCACAGCGCATTTCTGGCGGAGCTTGAGACAGTAACCCTGCTGTTTGATTACACAGAGGGTTCCCTGCCCAAAATCAATGATAAGAACCCTCTGCTTGTTTTTGCAAGCCACCGACACGGGGATCATTATTCTGAAAAAATTCTGGAGCTTATTAAGGGGCATGAAAAGACCAGATACATCCTTTCGGATGATATCCCAAAGGGACGTCTGCCCAAAGAGCTTCTCGATGAGGTGGTCTTTATGAAGCCCGGGGAAAAGATCTGCTTTCCTGATTCAGAAGGAAATCTCACAGGCCCCATCCCTGCAGAAGAAAGGGCAGATACAGAGGTTATGACCCTCCGTTCCACCGATGAAGGCGTTGCGTTTCTTGTGAAAGCGGAAGGAAAGGTCATTTACCATGCCGGAGATTTAAACAACTGGAGATGGGAAGGGGAACCGGACAGCTGGAATGACCAGATGGCAAAGCAGTATTCCGGGGAAGTGGATAAGCTGTCAGATATGCACATAGATGCAGCTTTTCTCCCGCTTGATCCCAGACAGGAGAAGGCCTTTTCTCTCGGCTTTGACGAATTCATGAGAAAGATCCGGGTAAGCCATGCATTTCCCATGCACTTCTGGGGAGATTTTTCTGTGATCGGTAAGTTAAAGGACATGGATATTTCCGCGCCTTACCGGGACCGGATCGTAGAGATCCATGAAGACGGGCAATGTTTTGAAATCGGGTAGGAGACAGGTTTTTATGGAAAACGAAAAGGAACAGCCAGGGGAGCTGACCCCTGAGGAGCAGAGAGAGGTTTTAGAGGCCGCCATGCAGGCCGGGCATATTCTACTGGAAAACGGGGCGGAGATCTTCCGGGTGGAGGAGACCATGGACCGGATCTGCTGTCACTATGGAATCCGGTCCGGTAATTCCTTTGTTTTAAGCAATGGAATTTTTACGACCTCAGGCAATGAGAGAGAGGAAATATTTGCAAAGGTCCAGCATATTCCGGTGAGCGGAACCCATTTGGACCGGGTTGCGGCGGTAAACCAGCTATCCAGGGAAATTGAGACGGGCTTATTAAGTCCTGGTGATGTGAGGCACCGGCTGGACCAGATCCGGGTCATGCCGGGAAAACCAAAGACCATGCAGATCCTTGCCTCCGGTGTTGGAAGCGCTTGCTTTTGTTATCTGTTTGGTGGAACCCTAAGAGACAGTTTATCGGCCTTTGGCTCCGGGATTCTTCTATATGTATATGTGATTTTTCTAAGCAGCCCCCATCTCTCAAAAATCGTTGGAAACATTGGGGGAGGAGCCCTGGTCACTTTTTTGTGTACAGTTCTTTATCTGCTTCGTTTGGGAGAGAATTTGAATTTTATGATCATAGGTTCCATTATGCCCTTGATTCCGGGAGTTGCCTTTACCAATGCCATCCGGGATATTGCAGACGGAGATTATATCTCGGGTTCCGTCCGGATGATTGATGCACTGCTGGTATTTTTCTGCATAGCTATGGGTGTCGGTCTGGTTTTCAGCCTGTTCCACCGGCTGACGGGAGGTGTGCTTCTATGAGTGTGTTTATGGAAGCCGCTGCTGCGGTTGTTGGTACGGTTGCCTTTTCCCTTTTGTTTGGGGTTCCTGCAAGGTTTTATCCATACTGTGGGCTCATCGGAGGAGCAGGCTGGCTGGTCTATGGGGGGCTCATGAATGGGCTGACGGCTCCGTCGGCCGCTTTGGCGGCTACCATTGTGGTGATTTTTCTTTCCAGGACTTTTGCTGTAAGGGAACGGTGTCCTGTCACTATATTTTTAATATCCGGTATTTTTCCCCTGGTACCTGGGGCGGGAATATACTGGACGGCTTATTATATTGTTACGGATGAACTGGCGCTGGCTGTTCGGACCGGTTTTCTTGCATGTAAGGTGGCGGTTGCCATTGTACTTGGCATTGTATTTGTTTTTGAGCTGCCCCAGAAATTTTTTACATTTGCAGCAAAGAAACAGGTGGAAGTGGACGATAGATAAGAGAGAAAGGTAGGAATAGAAGATGATATGGATTAAAAATGCTCATGTTGTAGACCCTGGGAATCAGGTGGAAGGAACTATGGATATCTATATTGCGGATGGAAAGATTGCCGGTATGGGAAAACAGCTTAAGATGGATGCCCTTCCCGTTTCAAAGGAGGATGTAGTGATCGATGCTTCCGGTTATATCGTTGCCCCTGGGTTTGTAGATGTCCATGTTCATTTCCGGGATCCTGGTCTTACTTATAAAGAGGATATACAGACCGGAGCCAGAGCGGCGGCAAAAGGTGGGTTTACAGCGGTTGTTTGTATGGCAAATACAAGGCCTCCCGTGGATAATGTGGAAACCCTTCAGTATGTGTTGAGGGAAGGGAAGAAAACAGGCATCCACGTGCTGCAGGCAGCGGCTGTATCGAAGGGACTTCTTGGCAGAGAACTGACGGATATGGAGGAATTAAAAAACCAGGGGGCGGTGGGATTCACCGATGACGGGATTCCCCTTCTTGATGAGAAGCTGGTAAAAGAAGCTATGGAACGTGCGGTAAAGCTTAACGTTCCTTTAAGCTTTCACGAGGAAGACCCTGCTTTTATTACAAACAATGGCATCAACCATGGTAAAGTATCCGAGCAGCTTGGAATCTTTGGTTCCCCGGCTTTGGCGGAGGACTGTCTGGTTGCCCGGGACTGTATGATTGCCCTTCACACCGGCGCGGCGGTAGATATCCAGCATATCAGTTCCGCTGCCTCCGTTAAAATGGTTAAGCTTGCAAAGGAGCTGGGGGCTCAAGTATATGCAGAGGTGACGCCCCATCATTTCACTCTGACAGAGGAAGCGGTATTAAAGTATGGGACTCTGGCAAAAATGAATCCTCCCCTTCGGACGGAAGAGGATCGTAAGGCCATAATTCAGGGACTAAAGGACGGAAGTATTGATATCATTGCCACGGATCACGCTCCCCACAGTGCCGAGGAAAAGTCAAAGGAACTGACCGTGGCCCCAAGCGGGATCATCGGGCTTGAAACCGCGCTGGGGCTTGGTGTGACAAACTTAGTCCGGCCCGGACATCTGACCATGATGGAGCTGATGGAAAAGATGAGCTTAAATCCTTCGAAGCTGTACCGGCTGGATTTTGGCAGCATAAAGAAGGAATGTGCTGCGGATCTGGTGATTTTTGACCCCAATGAGGAATGGACAGTGGGAGAATATGCTTCCAAGTCTTCTAATTCCCCGTTTACAGGAGAGCAATTGTTTGGAAAGGTGAAATATACCATCTGCGGCGGGCGGATTGTTTATCAGGATGAAAAAGACTGATTGATGTGAAAGGAATCAAAAGGGAGTGAAAACATGGAGATAAAGGCACAGGATCCGCCGTCTGCTGCGGCTCCTAAAGGTGAACCTGCGGCCTTTAACATTCAGCGGGCTGTAGAGGAAGCAGATATAAAGGGAAGGATCGAGGCCAGTGAGCGGATCATGGAAGAACTGAGCCGTAGCGTAGAGGAAAACAGTGAGAAAAAGAGTGAGGAAGGCGGGGAAGACAGGAAGGAAACAAGATCTGCCCGGGATACTGCCGCCCTGTCAGATGAAAGCTCCTATTATAAGTTAAGCACGGAAGAGCTTTCTGATCTTGATAAAATGTGGGGAAAGGAAGAGGCTGATTTGGCATGGGAGGATATCCTGTCGTGGAGTCCGTCTGTCTTAAAGCCCTTCCCTGACGAACTGGAGTATCTTGCATTAATTTATAAGCATCTGCTGCAGGCCATCCTTGAGAATACCACAGCAGGAGTGCAGGAGAATCAGCTTGCTGCACTGGAAACCGTATTATCGGATATCCTTATGAAGGTGCTTGAGACACGCATGGGGGAACTGAAAATCCTCTTTGGGAGTTTCGGGTCCCCAAGCTCCATGGCGGCCTTAAAGGCTGCACTTTACCGCTGCGTTACAGGAAATACTCTAAGCAGCGGAGAGCTGCAAAGGGTTTTTGAGGAGCAGGAAAATGCCGTAGATTCGGTTAAATTAAATCCGGGCAGCATTAGAATCCCGGTAAATGAATCCGGATATGAAGCAGAGCAAGGAATGATCTATCAGCCTGCCGGGGAGGGGCGGATAAAGAATGATCCCCGGTATACCTGGCGGATCCGAAGGGAGGTACCGCTGTCCTACCTGGAAAGGAGCGGTTTTCCGGGGAGTAAGACATATGGTGCCAAGGCCTCCATTTCCTCCATGGGGAAAAATACGGTTTATTCTCCTTCGGATCTTGAATCGGCGGAGGCTTTTGCCGGGTATATAAACCACAGGGGAAATTTGTTAAGCGGCTCCGCGCTTTCAGGAGGAAGCGAGGAGCTTTATGGGTTTCTGGCTGCGCTGATGGCGATTAAATCCCAAACCTTTGGAGCTTATTCCAGTATCAACAAAGGACTGGCGGCTGATCTGCGGGAGGCGGTTGACCGAATGATCGATTACTACATACAGGAAGCATTTAGGCAGTCTGAGGGCGCCATAAAAAGGCTGGGAGGCAGAACTATCCCCTTTCAGCCCAGATCTGCTTATAAAATCTATTATTATATGATGAACCTCTATCAGACCACCAGAGATCTGCGGGAGACCGCAAATAAGGGGATAAAACATGCCTATCAGCAATTTTTAAAGGACAAGGAATGTCCGGATGGCATGGATGATTCCGGATCCTTTTTTACAAAGGACAAAAGGGATCCAAGGGAGGACTGGAAAGAGGGGAAGAAAATAGTAGAACGGGACTGGAAGGAATTTCTGTCTTTTATGGGAAGAGAGGATTTAGGCGGGATTCCCTTAGGAGTCCTGGAATTAAGTCCCTGGGGAATGCTGGCGGAGCCGGAGCTGTCTTCCGGAGAAAGGGGGAATACCATAAGTCCTGTCTTCCTGTCGGGAGCTGCGATTGCAATTCTCATCCTGGTTTTATTTCTGTTCTTTTTTTAAAACTGATTTTATAATTGCAAATTTCTTCTTTACAGAAACACTTTAGTATGCTACCATGGTAACACATGAAAAAGCAAGAGGAGGATGCAATTATGAAAAAAGAAATTATAATAGCAGCAGTGTTAGGAGCGGCAGTCCTGCTTGGCGGCTGTTCCGGGCAAAAGAGCGAAGTTACGGCTTCTGCGTCTTCCGATACCACTGCAGCAACAGCAAAAGAGACTGGAAAAGAAACAGAATCAGGCGCTGATACATTTACCGTTGGATTTGACCAGGATTTCCCGCCGATGGGTTTTGTCGGAGACAATGGAGAATACACTGGTTTTGACTTAGAACTGGCACAGGAGGTGGCAAACCGCCTTGGCAGGAAATTTGTTCCCCAGCCTATTGCCTGGGATGCCAAGGACATGGAGCTGGAAGCAGGAAATATTGACTGCATCTGGAATGGTTTTACCATTACAGGCCGTGAAGAAGGCTATACCTGGACAAAGCCCTATATGGAAAACAGTCAGGTGTTTGTAGTGGGAAAGGATTCCGGCATTAAGACCTTAGCTGATTTATCAGGAAAGATCGTTGAGGTTCAGGCGGATTCCTCCGCGGAAAAGGCACTGCAGGCGGATGGAAAGCTTGCCGAAACCTTTGGAACCCTTCAGACGACGCCGGATTACAACACTGCTTTTATGGACCTGGAGATGGGAGCCGTGGATGCCATTGCAATGGATGTGATTGTGGCAGGATACCAGATCGAGCAGAGGAAGGCGGATTTTATCATACTGGATGAGGCCCTTGCTGCTGAAGAATACGGCGTTGGATTTAAGAAAGGCAATGACGCCTTAAGAGATCAGGTCCAGGAACAGTTAGAAGCTATGGCATCTGACGGAACCCTCAAAAAGATCTCAGAAAAATGGTTTGGCAAGGATGTAACCACAGTTAAATAATCAAATACTCCGTAAAATGCCAGGAAATATTTGAACCATACAGCATTTGCCAGATGTAGAATGCAAGCATTCCTGCACCTGGCTCATTGCTTGCATAAATAAAGATATTAAAGCGGGTACCGGTTCCCCTGCCATAGGCCGGACCCTATTTTTTAGAACTTGGAGGAGAAATCATGGCTTTAACGAAGATATTCTTACAATTGGCAGGGGGAATGTGGGTCAGCATCCAGATATTTGTAGTGACGCTGGTCTTTTCTCTGCCCCTGGGACTTTTGGTATCCTTTGGAAGGATGTCTAAAAACCCTGTCATACAGGCCATTGTTAAATTCTATATTTCGGTCATGAGGGGAACTCCATTGATGCTGCAGCTGATGGTGGTGTATTTCGGCCCCTACTATTTATTCGGCATAAAGGTTGGGAACGGGTACCGCCTCTGGGCTGCGTTTATTGGCTTTGTCATCAACTACGCAGCGTATTTTGCGGAAATATACCGGAGCGGGATCCAATCCATGCCGGTGGGACAGTATGAAGCGGCAAAGCTTTTAGGCTATACAAAGGCCCAGACCTTTTTCCGTATCATATTTCCCCAGGTGGTGAAGCGGATCCTGCCGTCTGTGACCAATGAGGTCATTACTCTTGTCAAAGACACCTCCCTGGCTTTTTCCATCAGCGTTTTGGAGATGTTTGCAGTTGCAAAGGCCCTGGCCTCATCCCAGACCAGCCTTATTCCTTTTGTGGCAGCAGGCCTGTTTTATTATATCTTTAACCTTATCGTGGCAATTGGGATGGAATACATAGAAAAGCGGTTGAACTATTATCAATAGGAGGAAGAAAAGATGTACTTACTGGAAATGAACCATGTTAAAAAAGCGTTTGATGGCCAGGGCGTGCTTCGGGATATTTCCCTGTCGGTAAAGGAAGGCGAGATCGTTTCCATCATCGGTCCCTCTGGTTCGGGAAAATCCACCCTGCTTCGGTGCGCAACCATGCTGGAAGAGATGGATGGGGGAGAACTAAATTATCTGGGAGAAAAGGCTGCATGGAACGGGCCTGACGGAAAGGCCATCTATGCCAAAGGGGAAAGAAGAAAGGAAATCCAGAAGAATTACGGCCTGGTATTCCAGAACTTCCACTTATTTCCCCATATGACTGTTTTAAAAAACATTACCGATGCGCCGGTTCATGTGCAGAAACGGGATAAGGAAGAGGTGTTTTCCGAGGCCATGAAGCTTCTTAAAAAAATGGGACTGGAGGATAAGGCAGAAGCATATCCCTGCCAGCTATCCGGAGGGCAGTGCCAGCGGGTAGCCATAGCAAGGGCACTTGCCCTAAATCCCAGGATCCTGTTTTTTGATGAACCGACTTCTGCTCTGGATCCGGAGCTTACGGGAGAGGTACTAAAAGTCATCAAGTCCCTTGCAGACATGCATATCACCATGGTTATTGTGACTCATGAGATGGCCTTTGCCAGGGATATCTCAGACAGGATCATCTTTATGGCTGACGGCGTGATCGTAGAGGAGGGAACTCCGGAAGAGGTATTTTCCTCCGGTAATGAGCGGACCCAGAGCTTCCTTGGAAGGTATGGAGAGGGTTGAAATTACCAGTTTTAGGCAATTCGTAAAATTAATTAAGGAAAAAGATAAAGATTTTTATTAATCCCCTGAAACCCTTTGTTTATGCATGTTTCAGGGGTATTATCTTTTTACTTGACTGCATTCTGACTGCATCATAATAGGATTCCAGCTTGTCCACTTTGACATCCGTGTACCCAAAATGAGTGTAAGTGTCCAGCGTGGTTTTAATATCATCATGACCGAGTAAGTATTGAGCCTGTTTAATATCTATTCCTGATTTATACAAGTCGCTTGCGTAGGTATGCCGGAAGGTGTGCGGGGTGATATCTTCTGCCAGGGGTTCCTTGCTTACGGTTTGGAGTTTCGTAAGAATATTATTCCAATGATTGCACACGGAGCCATTGCCGATGTAGCTGCCTGTGCGGGAGGTAAATAAAACTCCGTCTTTCCCCCTCATATACTCCGTCAGGATCGGAAGAAGCGGGGCGGGAATTGGGACTTGCCGCATTCCTGCCTTTGTTTTTGTGTAGTCCTGTAAGCAGCTTTCCACTTTTTTACTTGTTACCAACGTCTTGTTTATATTTATCTTTTTGTGACTGAGGTCTATATCAGATGTATTTAAAGCCAAGGCCTCACTTTTTCGCAGGCCGGTATAAAGCAGAAGGTTTACAAAACAGCGTTCAAAACTGCTAAAATCTGCCCGGGATATCAAATCTCTTTCGCATGGGGTAAGAGCCCTCTTTGCTTTTGCTTCATGCTTTGCCTTTAACAGACCGTCGGTTATATCTCTCGTTATAATATCTTTACGAACAGCATATCTCATAATTGCACGTATAGTAATCAGACATTGGTTATACCGGGCTGGTTTACCCATCTTTATATATACCTGCCGGATTCCCTCTATGTGGCTCTGCCTTAAGTCCCTTACCTTGATGTCTCCTATGTAGGAATATGTGCTTCGTAGCTGGCTCTTGATTACCTTGACAGATTGTTCCTTAATGCGACCTACCTTTTCATTCGTGAGCCATAGCTCCGAAAGTTCCCGGAAGGTCATGTTCTCTTCTTGAATGATAATTCCTTTGTCCTTAAGGTTCATGAAATCCCTATAATTTTTGTCCAGTTCTTTTTGTGTTTTTCCGTAAATAGTTTTACGGACAGGTTTCCCATTTTTCATACCGATGGTTACCTGTTTGGCATATCGTCCGTCCTTTCTTTTCTTCATTTTTTCAGCCATAATATCATTTCCTTTCGTGAGTTGTAATGTCACAACTTATTTTTGAGTACAAAAATACGCCCCTTGCCAGGACGTTTCGAAAATGATATAATTCTACTGACTAGGTAGTTATATCTTTCCGGAAGCCCGGTAAGAGAAATCTATGTAAAGCCGTTCGGTACGCCAATACCGGGCGGTTTTTATTATGCTATATCAGATTCTTTAATTGATATTGTTTGTCTGTATTCTGTTGCAACGGGTATTTTAATGAATTCAACAGTATTGTTATAATTTTCTTTAACAACTTTTTCAATTGCATCAAGAGAGACATGGAAAAATTCTTTGCGAAGGTTGATCCTGTTAACGCTATACTTTTCAAAATGTTTATGGAGTGTGTTTTCTAAATCAGGAGCGTTATCTGAAAAAATCATTGCATGAACATCAAATTCAAAAGGTACTGAAGCGCTGCTGAGTTCCTTAATTCTATCCATCGGTTCTAGGCGGCGAGTCATTCCTATTTTGTAAACATCTTCTCCAAAAGAACCAATGTTTGAAATAATGTAAACGAATCCTGCACGAGCATTTGCTTCTCGTTCTAGTACATTTTCCTTATCTTTTTCTAATTGAGAAAGTTTTTCTTCTAAATCTTTTATTTTGTCAATATACAACTGCTTTTCAATATCATTCTGAGTTTTTTGCATATAAGCCATTAGTTTGGTGATTTCATTGGAAAATTGCATCTGGTCTTTTTCTATTTTAGCTTTTTCCTTTTCAATTTCTCGACGAACTTTTTCTTCCTCAATCATTTGCTCTTTTATTGCCTTTTGCTGTTCTTTTTCCTGTTCTTTCTTTAACTCGTAGGTGTAAACTAAATTTAATTCTTCCAGTTTATATTCCAGTACTCGCTTCGAAAGCTGTACGCCATCTATCGCAAAAATTTTATTTAAGGACTCAAAACATTTGGATATTTTGTTTCGCATAGAGTCTATATTTTTAGTTGAAATATTTATTAAAATATTATCACATTCAGCATTCAAACACCTAATGATTTGCTTTGAGTTGTTGTTGATTTCCTGTTTTGAAACAGAGGAAGTCACTATTATGTATTCTTCCGTTCTTAATAGATCTTGTTCATCTGCTTTTAAAAGTGATAGTTTATTTTTACATTCCTCTGATGTAATTCCATCATAGTCTGAGATATTAAAATGATCAGCAGCTAATGACGTACTGAGTGCGCTATGTTCTTCTTTAAGAATGTTCAATTCTTGTATAATAAGAGCCTTTTGTTTTTCAAGTTTCATAGAATATGAATTAAATTCCTTTTGAGCATTTTCTTTTTTGGTAGTATATTCTTCTTCAAGAGTTCGGCATGTTTCATCGTATTGCTGTTCTTTAATGATACTGTCTGATTCTAATTTTTTTATTCTGATATCTAATTGATCAACTGCACCATATTTCTTATTAATTTTACTATTATCAATTATTTGTAATACAAGTAGCACCAATCCTGCGATTCCTGGCAAAATAAAAAACCAAAAAGCAAATAATAAGCAAATAAGCCAGGTTTGTAAGTACCATTTTTGTTTCATACTCATTCCCTCTTTCTTTTGTTTTTATTAAAAAGCCGTAGGCTATTTTAATTTATTACCATTTGTTACATAGCCAATTCTACAGAATCAGAGTCTTTTTTACTAAAATCATCATTGGCAATATGTAAAAGAGCGTGCTGGTATGCGAGCATCTGTCGCTCTTGGTTCAGTCTTGAATTTATTATAATAGTAAAGCTTCCATCACTATTTGATACCACTTGTTCCTCGATTCCACTGTCCATATCTAAAAAATACACCCCAATCGTCTCTGTAAGCAATGGATTATTCATTCATATCAACACCCTTCATCATTATGTTTTTCTTCCTGCTGTTTCAGAGACTGCATAAAGTCTATGTGTGCTTTTAGTCTTTCAGGCGACAAGTCCTTTGCGGCATGGAATAATGACCGCAGATCTGGATTCTCAAAAATTTCCTGAGCTATTTCACGAGTTTCCTCGTTAGCATAGTAATGCTCACTATCATCTCTGGTATTACCAGTCATGAGATAATCAACTGTTACTCCCAGTGTTTCTGCAATTTTTTGCAATTTATCTGCACTGGGCGCGTTTTTATTAAATTTATTAATCGAACTTCTGGCGAATCCCAATTCTTGTTCTAAGCGGTTTACAGAATAACCTCTTACTTTAGCAACATCTCTAATCTGTTCATATAATCCCATTTATAATACCTCAAAATTTTGCGCAATTAAGTATTGACATTCGCAAAATTTTATGTATAATAAAATTATGAGTTGCGCAAGATTTTGCGAATGTCATAGTTAAGGCGTATTTATTTAATTGATTGTTGGCGCTTTCAATTGTAGAATATTTTACGCAAAAAGTCAAGAGAAAAACATAAAATTTTGCGCAATATCAAATTATAGGAGGTGGAACCTTGCTTTACAGCAATATAAAGACTCTATGCGATATGCAAAATATGCCTATTTCACAACTTGAAAGAAGCCTAGACTTTCCGAGAAGCAGTATTTGTAAATGGGATGAGAACGAGCCAAGTGTATGGAGAGTGCACAGGGTAGCCAAGTTATTGGGCGTAACCGTGGACAGCTTACTGGAAAACGCCCCAGACGCATGACGGCGCAATGATAAAGGAGGTGAGGCATGGTTACGATTACATATTCGTGCAAGTCCTGCCGGTACCGCAATCGTTGTCCTGAGCGTAGCAGGCGGTATACCTGCAAGGATTATGAGAGGAGGGAGAACAAGGTTGGACAAGCAATTCTTAACAATCAAGGACTGTGTAGAGCGCCACGGAATAAGCCACAACACGATAGAGTCCCTGTTTAAAAGAAAAGGATCCCCAGCGATCCGTGTAGGCCGCAGATGGCAGGTGGATGCAAACAAGTGGGATCAGTATCTGCTTAAATTGGCAGAAGAGAGTAAGGGGTGATGGCAATGCAAAAGTACTTTGATAACCTAGATGATTACACAGACACCCGCCCATCACGCCTGATGGAGTTTACCAAGTGGTTTCTGCCGGCTGTGATCTTTGTAGCCAGCATGATCGTTATTTTGGGGACATGCGGGGCGTTGGAAGCTTTGTGAGAGGAGGACGAGCACTATGAAAACAGGTGATAAGGTGATATACGCGTCCGATGTACACCCAGAATATACAGGCCAGGAGGCTGCAGCAATAGAGTTTGATTTGGAGGCTGGAATGGTAAATTTAAGATTTCAGGATGGAATGCTCCTGTGGGTGTTTGGGGATGAAGTCATGATACCAGGGAGACGATGAGGAGGTGAAGGAGTAAAAGGTGGAGGTGTATAAATATGTATTGCCTATACTGATTTTTTGTTCAATACAGGCAGTGATTTATCAACGAGGACTTCAATTGACATTATGCTATATATTCGTTCTTTGCCTCATTATTAAAAATTAATACTTTAACTTACCGATATTATATCCAATATATGAAATAACAGCTAGACCTATTAAATAATACATGAGACTTCTTGGTGTTCCTACTGTTGGACTTATAATAAATGGGCCCGTGAAGGCATAAATGATTGTAATGTAACCTGTAATTTTCTTTATTTTATCTATAAAGGTGAGACGCTTAAACAGTTCCCATTGATTTAGATGAGGATAACCTAATTTCTTTTTTAAGATTTCATAATCTAAAGAAATTTGATAAGAAATTTCTATCATAAGGGACTCATACCCATTTTTATTGTTAATAGCTAAAATTAGATTTTCTGACAAAGAGTGCAATTGAGGAAAGGCTAATTCATAATTTTCCTGAAGGATGTTATACAACCGGACCGAACAACGTTTCGACTCCATAAGTGAATTTCTTTTTATTAGTGCAACAGAAAAGCTTGTAAAGAGGTAAGTATACATTTGTAAATTGATGCTGATTAATTTCTCTTTTTTTAGGGTTGCTTACAGAATATTTTGTTATGAAGTAAGTGGTAAAGATAGGAAGCAAAAATTTTACAAAGTCTATCACAGATGTAAAGCTAAAATAGTTGTCTTTAAAGAATTTTAAAATGTCCATAACTACCTCTTGTATATGTACTCAGCTTTGGTAGGCGCCTGTAAGTACAGTATAAAGAGAATTGGAAAATTTTACAAGATTATACTAGCGAAGTTGTTGTCGGTGCATTGGAAACCGTCTGCAGTCGGAATGCGAAAAGACATAAGTATTTCCGGGTAAGATTCAAGAGGGTGTATAGGCGGTAGACCTCATGTATTATTAAGCCTTTATAGGTTCGCCTTTGTCCAAAGAATATACAAGAAAGGATAGTAGGAGACTATGGAATCTTTAAAGTATGATCCGGTCACGAGTCGGAGAAGACCAAGACGCAAAAACCTAGCAGAACGGACCGTAGATGCATTAACCTGGGTATTTGTTGGTCTGATGTACATAGCGACTTGTGCCTGCACAGTTTTAGGAGTGCTGCAGGTGATGGAAATGATTGTAGAACGATTTTGAGAGGAGGCGAATGCTAATGGGAAAGAGTAAGGCAACGAAACCGACAAGGAACCAGAAGATCCTTATGGCGAAGAACCGGTTATTAGCTGAGAACTATCTGGTAATCGAAGATACGAAAGAAGAGCTTGTATTGGTAAGTAAGCTTTTTGGTAAAAACCGGACAATTAAAAAAGACCCGGTGGCGGCAACCACCAAGGTCAGCAAATAAAAAATATTATTCATCTCTATTATACATAGAGAATTGGAGGAAATCAAGATGGCATATTACAGAAAGTGTCCCAGCTGTGGGGCAAATCTGGATCCGGGAGAATCATGCTGGTGCCAGGAAGAGGAGACTGATAGCGGATACATAGGCATTGGGCCAGAGATGGGGATATTTGTGAGAAAAGAGGATGCTTACTCCCATGCTCTGGGAAGTGGAGTTGATATCCCGGAAGAAATAAAAGAAAGCCCAAAAGAAGTGGAGGAGTGGTATTACTCCGGAAATTTTGTGAAAGTAGGATAGGAGGATATTATGGAAAACACATTAAATATTTATGGATCTACTGTTGGCCTTGCGGAGGCCGGAAGAAGATCCACAACTGAAATGGTCATGACTCGCCAGGCCCAGGAAGTACAGGCTGCTATGGTGATCGCAAAAAGGTTCCCTCGAGATGAGGTGGACAGTTATAATCGGATTCTTCGTGCGTGCCAGAGGAAGAGCCTTGCAGAACAGTCTATGTACGAATACCCAAGAGGGGGCACCAAGGTAACCGGCCCTTCCATTCGTTTGGCAGAGGCTATGGCACAAAACTGGGGAAATCTTGATTTTGGGATTATAGAGTTGGAACAGAAGGACGGAGAAAGCCAAGTGATGGCTTATGCTTGGGACTTGGAGACGAATACCAGGCAAACCAAGATCTTTAGTGTTCCTCACATCCGCGGCACCAAGAAGGGAAATATCTCATTGACAGATCCAAGAGATATTTATGAACTGGTAGCCAATCAGGGAGCAAGGAGGCTTAGGGCTTGTATTCTTGGAGTTATCCCTGGCGATGTAATTGATTCTGCTGTTGACCAGTGCATGAAGACATTAACAGCAGGAAACAAAGAGCCTTTAATTGACCGGGTCAGAAAAATGTCAAAGGCATTTGAAGATGATTTTAGTGTTCCTCTGGCTTCTATTGAAAAATACTTAGGGTGTAACCATGAGAGTTTTTCAGAAAATGATTTTGTACGGCTTAAGAATGTCTATAAGTCTTTAAGAGATGGCATGGCAAAGCGAGAGGATTATTTTGAATTAGCAGCAACTGCAGACAATTCAGAAATTACAGATCCTTTTAAGGAGACAAAAGGAAAGACAGGGAAAAAGTCAGAGAAATCCCCAGACGCTACCCCAAAGGCTAAAGGCGAACAGAATTCTGAACCAGCTGGCCAGGAGGAAATTGATCCGGCTTTTATACCGGACGAAAACCAGAAAACACCATTTAAGTAAGGGGTGCAAAAATGATATTGACGTCAGAGAATTATTACAGCCAGAAAGCAAGCGAGAATTACTTTTCTGTTTCTCAGTATAAAGATTTTATGAAGTGTGAAGCCATGGCTGTTGCGAATATCAGAGGCGAATATCAGCAGCCAATGACAAAAGCCCTTTTGGTAGGATCCTTTGTGGATTCCTATTTTGAAGGCACCCTACCGGAATTTATGAGAGAAAATCCGGAGCTCTTCACAAGAAAGAAAGAGCTCCGGAGTGAATTCCGGAAAGCCAATGAAATTATTGGAAGGGTAAAGACAGATCCTCTCTTTATGCAGTTCATGAGTGGAGAGAAGCAGAAGATTCTTGTTTTTGAGATGTTCGGTGCTCTGTGGAAGATGAAAATGGACAGCTATTTAGAAGGTGTTTGCATTGCAGATTTGAAGGTGGTAGCGAATTTTAAAAACCTGCCCCTTTGGAGATATGATCTGCAGGGAGCAGTCTACCAAGCCGGAGTTGAGGCACAGACTGGTGAGAGACTTCCTTTTTATTTGGCAGTAGCAACTAAGGAGCGTGTAACGGATCTGGATATTTTTCAGATTCCTCAATCCACCCTGGATGCAGCTCTGGATGAAATAGCAGAACAGATGGGTCATTATATTATGGTGAAACAGGGAATTGTGGAACCAGAGTATTGTGGCCAATGCGATTACTGCAAATCTGTAAAGGCAGCAACGATCAGAAACTATAATGAGTTGTTGCTGGAAAGGTGAAAAGATGAAACTGGTAAAAATATTAAGTGACAGCGTCCAGATCAGGACGAATCAGTCAGAGTTTAAAGACATCCGTATCAATGACCTGTTGTCCGTATCAGATGGTAAGGTCAATTTGGTCACAATGGTTTCTGGGCTTACAGATACGGATACGGAGGAGCGGATTGGTGAGGTGGACTTCCTGGGAGAGATAACCGGGATAAAAACCATTGAATGCTCCATCATCGGGAGCCTCAAAGGCAGGCGGTTTGTGAAAGCAATTGATGAGTATCCAACAACAAGTGTAACGATACAGAAAATTAAGGAACATGAATTTTCCGATATGCTTGCTACTCATGTGTCAGAATGTTTCCTGATCGGAAAATATACAGCCTATGATCGCGTGGCCTGGGTGAACGGAAACAAGTTTTTTCAGCGCCATGCCTGCATCGTAGGGAATACTGGATCCGGAAAGTCGGAAACCGTTGCAAAGATTCTGGAAGAGGCCGGGAAACTTCCTGGCACAAATATTGTAGTATTTGATATTCATGGGGAATACAGCCAACTGTCCTATGCATCAAATATCAAAATAGGGGAAGAATTCCCGTTTCCTATCTGGATGTTTGGGTTCAATGATATTGTCAGTAATATCCTAAGAATTCGGGAGGAGTCAGCAACCACAGTTATGACTGCGCTGAGGAAATGCTATTATGCGGTGTGCCCGGACGGAAGGGAGAATAAGCCGGTCTATTTTAACTATCAGCGTCTGATATCAGAAATGGAGTGCTTAGATAATCAGGAAGTTTATACCGGTGAGTATTACAAGACCGGAGATAAGGCTGGAACGGCCAAGACGACAAAGGGCGAGTATTACGGGAAACTAACAAGCACCATCAATATTTTAAAGGACAGGCTCATGGATAGCCGGTACAGTTTTTTGTTTCATGATGAGCTGCAGAGTTATTTATATACTGCACTAGAAGCGATTCTTGGAAATGAAAAACCCGTAAAAAATATTGATCTTTCTGGTGTGCCCCATGATGTAGCCCTTCCTATTATCGGAGTAATATCCAGGATGATTTTTGACATTCAAAGACTGCAGGATATCAATGAGATCCGGCCCGTCACGATGGTGTGTGATGAAGCCCATGTCTATATTCCGGACAACTTCCAACTGTCAGCCAGTCAGCGGCGCATGGTGGAGATATTTGAGGATATTGCAAAAGAGGGACGTAAGTTTGGGATTACCTTAATCCCTGCCACACAGAGGCCGTCGGAGCTTAATAAAACCATTGTCGCTCAGTGTGCAAATTTCATTGTCTCGAAACTGAATAACGAAAATGACAAGAGCATGATCAAGGGAATGCTGCCGGACGGTGATGATAAGATCATCGATTCTGTGACCATGTTTAATCCCGGTGAGGTGCTAATTATAGGGGACGCTGTTCCTATCCCCCTGAAAATTCAGGTGGAGCTGGCAAAGGAACGTCCTTTATCAAGGACAATCGATTTCTGGGATATTTGGAATCAGGAGACTGATTGTGATATTACAGGTTTGGTTGATAGATATTTAATATAGTAGAAAGGAGGAGACAAAGATGGGAATCAGCCTTGACAGTATGGGGTGTGGAGCATTGTTAGAAAGGGCCAATCTCGCCATGGCACAGGTGGCAAGAAATATCATGGATCCCAATACCGATCCAGAAAAAGCCCGTAAGGTCACAATCACTCTGACATTTAAGCCGGACAAAAGCAGACGGCATGTGAAAACCTCACTAGGAGTTAATGTGGCTCTGGCCCCGCCTCTGGCAGATGAAACGATGATGCTTGTAGGCCAGGATTTGAAGACGGGTCGGATTGAGATGAATGAGTACGGCAGTAACCAGCAGCCGGTACGGGTTGCCGGGGAATCTTATGCTGTAGCAACCGAAGAGATCCCGCCTCAGTCCAGGCCATTTGACCCGGAAACAGGAGAGATCATTGAACCTACACTGAACCAGAAACCAATTAATTTAAGAGAAGCAAATTAGAAAATAGAAAAGGAGAACCATAACATGGAAAATTTAAGAGAAGCATTGCAGTACATTGTAGGCCTGAGCATTGAAGCTGAAAAGACAGAGGTTTTAGAGATTAACGGAAGAACTTATGCAGACAAGAGTCTGACCCGCTATGATAAGCAGCCAAAGGCAGCTAAGATCCAGGCGGCCACTCTTACTTCCCTGGTAGACTATATTCACCAGTGCAACAAAGAATTCCCTGGCAGCATGATCATACATATCGTAGGCCCCACCCAGGTTCGCTTAATGTCTGCTCTTGATAAGGAAAGGGAAAGAGAAGTGCTGTTTGAAGTCAATGCGGAAACATCAGAGTTTCATTTTGACCAGTGGTACGAACAGGAACGCATGATGATTGAACTGCAGGCCAATTTCCAAAAGAATGATGATCTTGAGTTGGTATTAAAGGCAGTCGGTAATATTGAAAAGAAGAATGGACAGGCCTATTCTGATGATGGCTGTTCTCAGGTTGCAACTATGACCACAGGAATTGCAACAAAAGCAGACGTAATTGTACCTAACCCAGTAGAACTGATTCCTTACCGTACATTCCAGGAAGTGGAACAGCCGGCCAGTAAGTTTGTATTCCGGATTGGAGATAAGGAAGTCCCGTCTTTTAAAATTGTAGAGGCTGAGGGTGGCATTTGGAAGAATGAAGCCATTTCCAATATCAAAGTATTCCTGGCAGAACATCTGTCTGATATGATTCGGGCAATCAAAAATGAAATTACTATAATCGGCTAATATTGTTACCTCCACGGTTTTATATGTCACGAATCTAAAACCAGTGTATTACCCTCCGCTGTCTTTCAGTGGGCAGCGGAGGATTTTTAAATGGAAGTAGGTGAGTCACACCATGCCAAGACCCCAGAAGGAGGGTATTGACTACTTTCCGTTTGACATAGACTTTTTTTCCGACCCTAAAATAAAGATCCTGAAGGCAAGGTATGGCGTGGACGGTATTGCAGTCTATATATATCTGTTATGTGAGATCTACCGATCAGGATACTACATCCGATTTAATGATGATTCTGCATATCTAATATCGGATGATTTGAAAATGAGTTCAGATAAGGTAATGCAGGTCTTGAAATTCTTATTGGAACGGTCACTGTTTGATAATAAACTTTTCCAATCGGACGCTGTCTTGACCTCAGCCGGAATACAGAAACGATTCCAGTTAGCCGTGAAAGAACGCGCGAAAAAGAATCCTATTGTAATAGAGGGTTTCTGGATTCTTCCAGAAGAAAAAACGGAACCCTTTATTAAAGTGAACTCATTTTTGAATAAATCAGGGAATAACGATGATTATTCCGGGAAAAACTCTGATACTTCCCAGGAATTATCCCTAAAGGAAAGTAAAGTAAAGGAAAGTAAAGAAAATAAAAGTAAAGAGATAAGCCCGGAGCTTTTGGAAAGCACCAGGCAGGAAGCGGTGTATGAACTAATTTTGAATGATGGGACTTATTATCCAGTTTGTACACAAGAAATCCAAAGGTACCGGGAACTGTATCCTGCTGTTGATATAGATCAGGAATTTCGTAAGATGATTGGTTGGCTTGATACCCATAAGTCAAACAGAAAGACGAATCGTGGGATTAATAAATTCATTAATGGTTGGATAAGCAGAGCCCAAGATTCCGCAAGACCACCAAAAAAGGAAGAACCAAAGAGAAATCAGTTCCAGAGTTTTCCACAACGGGAAACGGATTATGATGCAATTGTCAACGCTTCGTTATCAGAATTGGGGAAAAATTAAAGGAGGATTGACCATGGAAGAAATGGAGCCTGTTACTACGCAGGTTGAACCAGAAGAGAATAAACCAAAATTTTCATTCTGGTATGAGGGACATATCAGTCTTGAAGATGCCAAGACATTTATTAAAGCAAATATTACGACGGCTGCCCGTTCTTTTATCGCCATCGGCTTTTACTTAAAATGCGTCAGGGACCGGGAACTGTTTAAGGAAGAGGAGTATGAGACCGTCTGGGATTTTGCCAAAGCAGAATATGGAATAAGCAAGAGCACGGCCAGTCGGTACATGTCCATGAATGATCGATTTTCTGAAAACGGGAACAGCCCCAATATCCGGGAAGAATACAGGGCCTTTGGGAAGAGCCAGCTGCAGGAAATGCTTTACCTGGAAGATGAACAGCTGGAACAGGTAAGACCTGGGGACAGGGTAGAGGATATCCGTAGCCTGCGGAAACCAAAGGAAGTACCATACATAGAGCTTCCAGGGCAGATGGAAATAGAAATAGATTTTCCTTATGCATTGCCACCAGATCAGCAGCCGATTCCGATGATCTCTCAGAAGCAGACCTTTGAAATTAATGTGGAGGATATGCTGTCTGATGGGCTGGAGAGCGTTGCGATATCGCAACAGATAAACGATGATGACGGCAGTATTCCTTGCGACAGCTGCCGGCACGAGTTGGCCTTAGACGGAGGGAATGAATGCGAGACTTGCAGTGACTTTGAAGGTTTTGAACGAAGGTACGATCTGGAACAGGAGAAGGCGGAAGAAGCAGGGCAAGAAATCCTGCCACAACTGGAGTCAGGATTTTATAATCCAGATGATGATAGCAAGGTAGACGAATCCTACAGCCTTGCAGGTATCCCCAGGGCCTCTGATCGGCACGTCACCATGTTCGCCTGGTGGTTTGTTCAAGAAAACGCAGGGATGCTATTTCACGGTGGTCTGTTTTATGGAATCAGAGATGAAGAAATCATTAGAATGCTTAAATTATTCCATTACGGGCGAGAAACCATAGTGATTGATAATGATGTGGAAGTGTCGGTGGGTGCTGAAATCATTGAGTTTTCCCGTGGTGATGAGGACCTTGGAATCTGTCTTTTCCAGAAGTTTGTAAACTATGTCAGGAAGCAGATTGATGAGTACATAGAGCAGATGGCGGAAAAGGAAAGGCAGGAGAAGGCCCAGGAACAACAGTCAGAAAACAACCAGGGAAACGGTACATTTAATTCCGAGCCTACCTCCTGCCTGTACAGAGAAGGGTATAGCTGCACTCTTTCAGACGAAAAAAAGAAGATACCAGGAGATGGTCATAGCTGTGGCTTTACCTGTTGTTGGTCCTGTAAATTCCATGGGATGTGCGATATGGAATGCAATGCTTCTGCTGGCCGTGATGGAGAGTTACCAGAATATGACGCAGCGTGGTTTGTAAAAGAATGGGCTTTGCGATTCGGAGACTTAACGGATGTGTTGAGTATATGCCGGGAAAACATTAACAATGCGGATCGAGCAAAGGCGGTACAGGAACTCATTTCTCCTTTCGGAGCACGCTGCCGCAGCTGTTCAGAGTATAGTTTTTCTTATAATAGCTTTGCTGGCGGAATGGATTTTAGAGTAGGGAAAGTAGAAATGCATCTAAAGTATGGCCGGTTTGTGCAGGAGCTCATGAACCTGTATCCGGATTTTGAAGAGTCGGAAAACGTACCGGAACAGGATGAAAGTATACCACAATCCTCTGAAAACGTAATCGATGGGGAGTTTGTGGAAGTTCCCTCAGAACCAGAAACAACTGAATATACACCACAGTATTTTCTGGATGAGCAGAAAGAGAAACTTGATAAGCTGCTACGAATAACTGCAGGGAAAGAGCTGCTTCTGGCAGATATCAAAATCATCGAATGCCAGAAGACAATTGTCGCGTCGCTGGCCTGCATGGTGGCAGAGTTGGAAAGGCCGGAACCGGAATCTGTAAAACAGGAACAGCCAGAGCTGCCACTTCTGAAGAATAATGACCAGCGTAAGGAGTTTATTGAAAACTATACCACATGGCCATTGTGGATTGAGACAAAGGAGACCGGGGAACGGTATTACCGGTATAACCTTTCTGACAAGATTGCCATGGTCGTGAAGGTGAGCTGGAGACATTCCTGGATAGATTACAAAAAGTCTGAGGGCTACGAATACAGCGCTGAACAGTATTATCTCCTGGGTGTGGGAACGGAATGGAAAGCTGGTAAGAACGTTTATGTGGAAGATGACACCAGGACGTTTTATGAGTGTAACAGTAATATGTCGGCCATGGTGGAGTATTTGAAAGAATTTCAGAAGAAAGGGAAAAGTGAATAAGCCATGAAAATTACTGATCAGCAGGGCCATGAACATTTTACCCATGAGGTGCATTTTTTCGGAACTATAGTAAAATGCACGCCTGACTCAGACCGTAGAAAACGTGAGGAACTTGGAAAGTATGAAAGCATGATGAGAGCAGCGGAGGTCCTGGCGGAGATCTATTCAGCAAGGTCATTTGGGAAAAGTGAATTTCAGATGCCGGAAAGATAAGGAGAAAATTATGTGGAAGATTAAAATTATATACAGTGATAAAAGCAAAATCACGATAACAGGGAAACACAGAGATATTCCGTTAGAGCTGGCCCTGCATTACCACAACCTGTATGTAGTGGGTAGATGCTGCGAAAGTACATACCAGCAGTATCCTAAAAAGGATTATGACATGATGAGTCTGGCGCAGAAACTTGAAGAGCTAAGCAAACAGGAAAGAGGAATTTAGGATGGCAGATCAAAATGAAATGGAGAAGATCGTTACTTCTATGATGGAATACCTGTGTGATCATCGGTGCCGGTTCCCATGGGAGATTGAGCGCAAGGAGGATCTGGAAGAGATATGCGCCGGGTGTCAGATGGGGCAGTATGTCTGTGACATCGTAAATACATATAACGCCGCTACCCAGCTTCAAGCAGCTGCGGAGGTTGTCAGGAATGAACTTCTGAAGAAAGGTGATTGGTACAATGCGCTGGTGCTTTCGATCCATGGTTATTTTTATGAAATGGACAAGGCAATGGCTCCCTGGGAAGTGGCAAAGGGACTTGCAGAGCGCATTGTGGGTATTGAGTCAAAGGAGAGTCTTGAGGATTGGCAGGCGGATATCATGTATGAATGAGGTTTGTCAATAAAATTAGAATTTCCCGTAGTATCGGAAAGGAGTTTTATGGAACATAGATTAAAAACAGTACAGCCTTATTTCAGTGATGTAAAAAGTGGTAAGAAACCATTTGAAATTCGATTTAATGACCGCAATTATCAAATAGGTGATACCTTAGTTCTGGAAGAATATGATGACACAGATTTTACCACTGGATATACCGGTCAGGTGATAAGAAAATCTGTTATATATGTATTGAAGGACTGTCCATTATATGGACTGAAAGACGGTTTCTGCATATTGGGATTGGTAGATTAAACTGATATTTGTTTGAACAGTAAATCGTACATTGACAACCGAATATGATAGTTGGATAATAAAAAGAAACAAATGGAGGGGAAAATGAATAGTGAATCAGAAAGTTGTCCGGTTTGTAAATCATATGCTACAGTTACTGTTAGCCATGATCCAGTTAAAATATTTGTTCAATGTCCAGTTTGTGGTAGATTTGAATACTATCCAATGACTGTAGACATAGAAGAATTTAATTTGAATCATCTGGCATCTTATTTTGTTTATAATGGTTTTAAAGATAATATATTAAAAAAAACTGAATACAAATATTTTACAACAATGAGCAAAGAGATGTGCGATGAGTATAGAGCCGAATATAATAAAGGCAATACAGTAAATGGTCATCCGGTTCATCTTTCGGCCGATAATGTGGAAAATTGGTATCCTAAACGATTATCAGATAAAATTGATTTAATTCTAACTTATTTACATAGCAGATCAAATTACATTGGAGAAACTATTAAGCTAGAAAAAGAAACTGTTATAGGCTGTTTATTTTTGATTAGGTATAAGCAGGATCGATATGGTCACAATCAAAGCTATACTGATGAGTTAGAGAAACAAGCAAGCTACATGTATGAATACCTTACTGAAAGCAAACTTATCAAGCCAGAAAACTCATGGACTGGCGGTTTTTGGGGAAGGCCAATTCAACTTACGCCTGAGGCATATTCAAGAATAGATAAAATCGAAAAAGATAAAACGCACGGAAAAGATGTTCTTGTAGCAATGCAGTTTGGTGATAAAACTAAAAGACTTAGAGAGGCAATTCGACAAGGAATTACGGATGCAGAATACAACCCTGTGTTTATTGATGAAGTTGAACATAACGATTTTATTACTCCGGAGTTACTTAAATATATTAGAGATAGTAAGTTTGTTGTAGTAGACTTATCTCATCAAAATAACGGCGCATATTTTGAAGAAGGATATGCGATGGGATTGGGAAAACCGGTAATTCAATTATGCAAAAAGGAAGTACGGTTACATTTTGATATAGCCCAAAAAAATACCATTATATGGGAAGATGAAGAAGAAGTGCCTTTTAGATTAAGAAATAGAATTATAGCTACAATTGAATAAATGTTTTTAACCAACTATCAATATTCGGTAGTTGGTTTTTTATTGCCCAAAAGGAGGGGACAGATTGAGAAAATCACCAAAAGAGCGCCGGAATCAGTATGTGCAAGCGCAGAGGATCACCACGGCAGAGGCTGCTATAGCAGTAAAGGCGCAGCCGGCCATGACCTTCTCCGCAACACATCCGGCTTATACATATACAAGTTTATGCCCGGATCCGGCACGTTGGGAGCCGCCAGGGCGGAGAAAGAAGGTGCAGCATGAAACTGGAAGATAAAAAGAAAATCGTTGTCCAGGTTTATCCTGGCAGGAAGTTTGGGACCGTGATTGGTAGCAATGGTGGTCTGATCGGGATCTTGCTAAACAGCGGTGAATACATAGATGTGCCCCAGGAGAGGTTGAGGATTGTTTCAGAGGGAGAGGAGGAAGTGAATGAATAAAGAGACAGCGGAACAGTTAGCAAGAATAGCAGCCATAGAGGCCGTAAAAGAATTTGAGAAATCACAAAAAAAGCTTAAAAGGGTAAAAGTATTCCAGAATGCCAAGAAGCTGATGGAAAACTATAACCGGATTTGCCAGAGTGTCCAGGAGGGCGTGTCGGAGTTGTCGGACGTGGACGATGGAGAAGAACTGGAGGAATTGTCAAAAGAGGACATTTACATAAACAGCATCATAAAAAGCAAGCTGCGGAGCATTGTCATGATTGCACATATTGATAAGTGCCTGAGGCTTCTGGAAGAGGAGCAGATCAGGAAGGAGACACCGGAAAAATACGAGGCTTTCAAAAGATTCTATTTGGACAGGGATACTCAGGAAGACATTGCGGAAAGGTTTGATACTACGGATAGAACCGTAAGGCGATGGATTTCTGAATTGACCAATATTCTAAGTGTATATTTATTTGGGGCAGATGCAATTACGCTGGATTAGAGGACTTGACAAACCGTGTCAAAACCGTGTCCTTGTAAAGTCCACATGGCCGATCTATAATGATAGTATCCAAAATTAGATAAATTAGGAAATCCTCCTTTAGCGGCTTCTGAGCGCAACAGTTCAGGGGCCGTATTGATTAATAGCTGACCGGAAACAATATAAGAACATATGTTCGGAAAAAGGTTGACGTTTTACATTTGGTGCATTATTATAGTTATATCATGATTGTGTTAACGAAACATACGATACCGGTTAATATGTGAAACAAAAAACAAATGAAAGCGAGGATTTATTTATGCCAGACAAAAAATATTGCATTCAACTTGCAGAATGTGATGGAAATTCGAAAGAAGTTTATTCCTTTGATGAGGTTGAGATTGGTACATGGGTGGACGGCAAGCCGATTTATCGGAAGGTGATTTCAGGGACTCTTGCTGACAAGAGTGGCAATGGTATTGTCTTTGCAAATGTTTCTGATCTCAAGATTGATAAGGTAGTCAATCTGTATGGAAATTTGGTGGATGGAGTTGGTAATGCACAGATCATGTTACAAACGTCCTTAAACCGAACCAATGGTTTGTTTGCAGCAGTGAACGTGTATTATTACAATAATAATGGCAACATCGTTTACCATTTTCTTAACAATGATGGGCTTTACTCAGGAGCTACAGCCTATGTAATTATCGAATACACAAAACAGTAATGCTCCCTACGGATGTCGGCCGTAAGCATGATGGCTGCAATATTTGTATGGATTTTAACAAGAAGGCTATTAAAAAACAAAAGCGAGGTAAATTATATGTGTGAAGATAAAAAGAGTTGCATTACAATTAACTGTGGGTGTTGTAATAGCAATAGCAATGATAGCACACCAGTTGGAACCGTTATTTCTTATATGGGAACAACGGCTCCCAAGCATTACTTAATTTGCGATGGGAGTGTTTATAATATTGATAATTATAAAGAATTTTCCCAATTCATAAAAGATGAACATGGATCATTTGATTTTTTTGGCGGTGACGGAATTACAACCTTTGCTGTACCTGACTTGAGAGGCGAGTTTTTAAGAGGTACGGGAGTTGGCACTAGAAATACTGGAACCGGTGCAAATGTAGGTGTACATCAAAATCCCACTCAAATACCGGAAGTTAGAGTAGCGAAGTTAAATAGTAATACCTATATTCCACAAATATTCGCTCTTCAGAATAGTAACCCAACTGGTTTGGCTAATTGGCCAACAGAAAAAGATCTTGATATGACCACAGAAGCAAACACAGAGTATCAGACCGTAGGCTCTACCAATATGGTTAGTAACTGGACTGGTTCTTACGCATACACAACCAGGCCAACTAATACGGCTGTTCTTTATTGCATTAAGTACGAATAAAGCATTACTGATAGTGAACTAAGTAAGACACTACAGTGAAGGCTTAACTTTGACGGCTGCCATGTTTAACAGCTTGGCAGCTGATTTTATACTCATTCTCCTTTTTGAAAACGCCTGTCGAAATTTGGTCGATGGGTGTTTTCTTTTGGTGATTTTTGGTGTATAATAAAAAAAATGATATAGGGGGTATGAAGAGTCATGGAAAAGGAATATTCGCCAGAGGGTTATTTATATAAAGATGCATATATGGGAAATCAGGAGTCTTATCAGAAAAAGATTAATTACTTAGCAAACACTGTGCAACCAGAAGAGTGGGGGTATTCTGAAACGGAGGGAAATTATAAAGAGAATTTCATTTTAAAAAATTATATTTTATATACATACGATCAAGTAAAAGAAGAAGGAAAGATAGAGATTTCCTCTGATGGCAATAACATGTGTTTCAACACTGGTCTGCAAACACTGAATGGAAACGATGTTTTTGCTTTTTTTGCAACTTGTACAAGTAAGGGCGCTAAGCCTGATCAGAAGTGGTATTTTATAGGTTTTTGCCAAGGTGTAGAAAGTAGGATGAAATGCTTTTCAAAACTCCCTGATGTAGCGGATTATTTTACCAATCCCTCAGATTTCATTTTTGATCGTAAATTGGAATTAATATTGGACTATGATCATATAATAGATGATAACTACGAAAGATTTGTAGATATAGGCTATACCGATAAACATTTGATAAAAGCATTACTTATGAATGCTACAGCAACAATAAAAGAAAAGTTAAAAAGAAATTACAAATTGGCCATTCCTCAATATTTTACTGATAAGGGTACTGGTGAATCTAAAATTCAATTATTACTACCTTTGTTTTTAAAAGGAAACAATAATATTGCTGATTTAGCGCTGGTGGTGGATAAAACAAATCACAATTATATTGGAAAGACGGTTTTGACGATTGGATGGGCATATGTAAATTCTAGACGCATTGTTAAGCCAGATGCTGATTGGCTTAAAATTTAGGCTTGCAAATTACTGCAATATGTAGTATATTTGATACAGACGTTTAATTAGATTATAAAAAGTAGAGATTTTATTAGTGTTTTATCGAAGTTTTGTAAGTATAATAGTTTTATCGTAGACTCTTATAAGATTTGAAAAGAGGCGCCCGTGTGGTGCCTCTTTTTGTGCGACAGGCAGTCGCACCAGTCCTGGCTAGGACTATTTTGTGAATTAAGAACGGCGATCACGATGCGGAGGCAAACACGGATCAAGAGTTCCGAAAGCAAGATTTCTCTGGAGTGGAAATCTCCACCCGTGAGCACTGGTGCAAATCGGGAAGTCTAAACTAATTCCTTCAAACTGGCTATACTATATTAAAATGTATGGTTATACGATAGACCAATATATCGAAAAGCAGACGATGAAAAACAAGAAAAATCTTGAACGACAGATAAAGAACTTGAAAGCACAAGGAATTGAATACTATAATGCCAGTAGATTACAAGGAATAGCTTTTAACAAAGGTTTGATTACATCATAAATTATAAAGCTACAATTGGTAAGCCGTATGCGTTAATAGCGCACGTACGGTTTGATAAGGGGGTAGCCTAGAAATAGGCTACCCTACTTTATTTAATACAAAAAATTAACCAGATTGGAAGGTGAGGTGAGACTGATGGCATTGACAGCCAAACAGAAATTATTTGCAGATGAGTACCTGATTGATCTTAATGCCACACAGGCAGCTATAAGAGCGGGATATTCTTCTGACAGTGCTTATTCAATTGGGCAGGAGAACCTGAAGAAACCTGAACTTCACACACGTATAGACAAGGCCATGGCGGAGCGCTCCAGACGTACCGGTGTGAATGCAGACCGCATAGTAACGGAGCTTGCAAAGATAGCTTTTGTAAATGCTGTGGATGTAATTAATCCGGATACGGCTACAGTGAAAGAAGATGCCCTCCCGGAGGATACAGCCGCGATTCTCTCTGTAAAGGTCAAGACTTTCGGGGAAGATGGCCTTGAACGGGAAATCAAGATGGCCGATAAAATCAAGGCGCTGGAGCTTCTGGGCAAGCACATGGGAATGTTCAAGGAAAAGGTGGACGTAAATATCCAGACTTCCGAAAAGCTGGATGATATCATGTCCCAGATGGGCGGTGAGGGCCTTGAAGAGTAGCAGCTTTCCTTTGTCGCAGAAATACCTGGATTTCATAAACACAGTAGACGGAGTTGATGCAGACTTCCTGGAGGGAACGACCGCCAGCGGGAAAACCACAGTCGGCGCCGGTGTTAAGTTCATGCGCATGGTGAGCCGAAGCCGTAAGAAACTGCACATCATTGCTTCAAAGACAACAGGTACTGCAGAGAAGAACGTCATTCAGCAGGATAATGGGATCCTGGATATCCACCCGAATGCAAGATATTATGGAAACGGGGATAAGGATTATAAAATCCCACATATCGTATTTGAGGGAAAGATCATATTTGTCTTGGGATATGATAACAGGGATAAATGGGAGCTGGTCCTGGGCTCTCAGTTTGGTTGTGTGTATATTGATGAGATCAACACGGCCAACATTGATTTTGTCAGGGAAGTTTCCACCAGAAACGATTATCTGATGGCAACGCTCAATCCGGATGATCCGAACCTGGCGGTGTACAAGGAATTTATAAATCGCTCCCGGCCATACAAAAAATACGCTGCCGACGTGCCAGCGGAAATTAGGGCAGAGCTTACGGAAACGCCAGTACCCAAATGGAGGTACTGGTTTTTTACGTTCAGGGATAACCTT
The DNA here is from genome assembly GCA_002367105.1 of Hungatella sp. UBA3048. Lineage (GTDB taxonomy): Bacteria > Bacillota > Clostridia > Lachnospirales > Lachnospiraceae > Lacrimispora. The sequence continues at coordinate 93,421 of DFCS01000051.1, read as the reverse complement.
TCTCTGTCAGAGGAGGATATTCAGAAGAAGATCCGTTCTGCTCCGCCGGGAACAAAACTATATAAAAACAAGATCCAGGGCTTAAGAGGTAAGGCAACTGGCCTGATCTTTAGTAACTTTGACCGGAAGAAACATGTGGTCACGAAGGAGCACGCAAAGCAGTTTATCCGGAATCAAAATGACCGACACCAGACAGAATGGTTTGTACACTTTTCGGCAGGTCTTGATACGTCCTATTCCCAGAAATCACCGGATACCATTTCCATGAGCTTTATCGGGATCACGAACCGAGGCAACTGCTATATGCTTGATGAGAAGGTGTACAACAACGCAGATCTGGGAACGCCTCTGGCCCCTACGGATACGGTCCATAACTTTATTGACTTCCTTGATCGCAACCGGAATGAATGGGGGTTTGCAAGAGATACCTTTATTGATTCTGCGGATCAGGCAACTATAACAGAGTTCTTAAAGTACAAGCGCCTGAATGGCTGTGTGTATAATTTCAATGATGCCTGGAAAAAAGAACAGATTATTGACCGTATCATCAATCAGTTAAACTGGTTTGCTGATGCAGGATCAAAGCCATGTTTCTACATCGTGGATACCTGCTCAAATTATATCCGGGAGCTTGAAGTATATAGCTGGCTGGAAGACAAGGATAATACACCAGAAGACAAAAACGATCACATGGTAAACAGTGTGCAGTATGCATGGCTTCCATACGAAGTAAAAATCGGAACAGGAAGGAGGGCTTCATAAGTGGGCTGGTTTAAGGATATGTATTTTAAATTGCTTAAGATTGTAGGAGCAAAAGAGAGGCAGGTGGTTATAAAGGAACCGCTTTCCTTTCAGGGTAATGTCTTAAAAAATAAGATCTGGTACCGTGGAGATCCGTCAGAGTTGGAACAATTTTTCAAACAGACGGCTTATTGTGATGTATTTAAAGCGAGGTTCTGGGCTTCCGTTCCATTCCGGAAAGTAAGGAAAATTCATTCCGGTATTGTAGGAATCGTTGTGGACCGGTTTAAGGATATTATAACAGCGGATCTAAATAATATCAGCTTTGGAGAAAAAGGGGACAATCAGCCTTTAAAGGAATTATGGGATCAGATTGCAGAGGATAATGACTTTGAAGGTCTCCTGGGTGAAGCGGTGGCCGGTGCGCTGTCAGCGGGTGATGGCGCGTTTAAAATAAGTCTTGATCAGGTCAGTAAATACCCCATCATAGAATTTTACGAAGCGGATAGGGTGGAGTACAAATATCAGCGGGGCAGGTTGACCGAGATTGTATTCTCCACAAACTACTCATATCCAGATAACAAAGAAAAAGAATATCGCTTAGAGGAGACTTACGGAAAAGGGTACGTGCTTTATAAGCTCTTTGATGATGCTGGTGGAGAAGTTCCACTTAATACTCTTTCAGAAACAGCAATCTATGAAGACACCGCCTATGACGGGGATTACATCATGGGAGTACCTCTTATCTTCTTCACATCAAGTAAATGGAAGGGGCGAGGGAAAGCGCTGTTTGAGGGCAAGACGGACGATCTGGACGCCTTGGACGAAGTAATCAGCCAGTGGCTTGATGCAGTGAGAAAAGGAAGGGTGAACCGGTATATCCCGGAAGATATTGTTCCCAGAGATTCCAACACTGGTCAACTGATTGAGCCAAATGAGTTTGACAATGATTACATAGCAATCGGTGCCGTAAAAAAGGAAGGCTACAGCGATAAAATTGAGGTAGTTCAGCCCCAGATATCCTACGAAGCGTATTTAAACAGCTATACTTCCTTTCTGGATTTGGTGCTGCAGGGGATCATTTCTCCGGCCACTCTTGGTATTGATCTGAAAAAGATGGACAATGCAGAAAGCCAGAGAGAAAAGGAGAAAATCACCACTCATACCAGGGGGACACTGGTTAAGGTGCTGTGTAAGATTCTTCCGGAGCTTGTAAGTAAAATTATGATGACTTATGACCAGATGCAGGAAAAGGCTCCTGGGGAGTATAAAATTTCCGTCAAGTTTGGAGAGTATGCAGCTCCAGGCTTTGATGCCGTTGTGGAGACGGTCGGCAAGGCGCGAACCAGTGGAGTCATGAGTATAGAGAAGTCCATTGATGAAATGTATGGCGATACTCTGACAGAAGATGAAAAAGCAGAAGAGGTCAAGCGGATCAAGATTGAGCAAGGGATCTTTGAAACAGAAGAACCAGGATTAAATACGGAAGGGGTGAAGGTAGATGAAAGTGAAGGTGATGAACCGCCAGTACCAAATGAGCCAGCTGGAGTACCAGGGGCTCCTGAAAGTGGCAAGTGAGCAGGTTCCGTTTGGCATTTACGCCGTTGAAAAAAAGGATTATGCAGAGCTCCGGTGTGATAAGTGCAAAAGCATTACCCAGCTGAAAGATCTTACCCGGAAGTTTAAGGCACAAGGATTTAAAGTTTTAGCAAACGGCAGGTGATCATATGAATGAGTATGATATCTCCGCTGCTTTTGAAGCGATTGAACAGGAACTTATCGCCTCCATGATCCGGAATATGAACCGGCATAGGGCTGAGGAACTTAGAGAGGGATATGACTGGTCTATGTGGCAGGTAGAACAGCTTAAGGCTTTGGAGAAATATAAGCTGGTAAACCAGAAGAAGTACAGCAAGCAGTTTAAAAGCATAAATGCCCAGATCGGAGAGCTTATCTGGCAGGCCAGACAGCAGGGAGGCATGAAGCAGGAGGCGCAGATCCTCCGGGCTATCAAGAACGGCTTTAAAAGCTATAAGCCTGCTTCGGCAGCCATGCAGGCAGAGTTTTTTAAACTGAATACCCGGAAGCTGGAAGCCCTGATCAAGGCGACCGGCAATGATATGAAGAAAGCAGAAACAGCAGTCTTACGAATGGCAAATGACCAGTATCGTAAGGCTATTTTTAATGCCCAGGTGTATGCCAACTCTGGAGCGGGTACTTATGAAAAAGCAGTGGATATGGCCACCAAAGATATGCTTTCCAGGGGACTTAACTGTGTAGAGTATAAGAATGGTGCGCGCCATGCTCTGTCAGATTATGCAGACATGGCAATTCGGACAGCCAGTAAGCGGGCCTACTTGCAGGGAGAAGGGGAGAAACGTCAGGAATGGGGAATCAGTACCGTTATTGTAAACAAGCGTGGAAACCCTTGCCCCAAGTGTCTCCCGTTTGTAGGAAAAGTTCTGATTGATGATGTGTGGAGCGGAGGCAAGGCGTCTGATGGTCCGTATCCCCTTATGAGCGCAGCCATTGCAAGAGGACTCTATCACCCAAGGTGTAAGGACAGTCACAGCACATATTTCCCTGGGATATCTACAGCAGAAGATACTTGGACGAAAAAAGAGTTGAGAGGCATTGATCAAAAGTATAAACAGGAACAGGACCATCAATACAACAAAAGGCAGGCGGATAAGTATGGCCAGTTGTCTCAGTATTCTCTTGATAAAGAAGACAAAGAAAAATACAAAAATAAAGCAGATGAATGGTCAAAAGCTTCGCAAGCTGATATAATACAGGAAGGAGCTTTTAAAAACCTTGTTATTGATCAGCTTCCTGCCATGGACAGTATCAATTCGACTCAGGACAGAAAAGTATTTTCAGAGCAGCTAATAGACAGGTTAGGAATTGAACGTAATAACATACCGGTGAAATTAAGCAAGATGGATGCCAGAGGAGGGTGTAGCTATTATCCTCAGGCAGATAAAGGTATTTGTGAATATGTAGAATATGCTCTCCAATCTAATGATGAACGTTCTATGCCGTATCAAATAAAAACAGCTTTTCATGAATCCTATCACTTGTCCTTGCATGGACGAAAATGGGATGCAGTAAAGAATGGTCGCCCAAGTGAAAAGTGGTGTATTATGGAGGAGACTTTCGCGGAGGTAGCAGCCCATCATGCTGCAGCTCTATATGGCATTGAAGAGAAGCTTGCCCCGGCTTACGGTGATATTCTTGCAAAGACTTTACCCAGGCTTAAAAGGCTGCCTAAGTTTAAAAATTGTAATACTGCGATGGACTTTGGAAAGATAGCATGGAGAGATCGTCTTCTTGGCAATAGCGGTGTCTGGGAACAATTGTATGATGATGTTTTCTCATTGAAGTTTGATGAACGAAGCTATTATAAGCAATATTATAAAAGTATTGAACTGAATAAAAAGGAGTTACTTAATAAGTTTTTTGAGAATAATCCTAAACTGCGGCAGTATGAGGACATGATGGGAGAAGATTTGAAAAACGCATTATCAAAGATTGACCATGGAATTTCGCTGGATAATTTAAGCACGAATGAGCGTGTGATATTTTCAAACGTTATAATAAATGCTATGTGGAAGGAGGGAATAAAATAATGGTTTACATTCCGAAACAGTGGATTCATGATCCTGAGAATGAAGTTAAAATACATCAATTATTTGAAGAGTATTTTCCAAACACTTGTGTTTTGTCTACGGAAGATTTGGAAAAGCAGAAAGAATTTCCTACCAGGTTGAAAGAACTGGGAGAGTTGGAGATCCTTAAGCATTATGATGAAGGGGATATTGTAATGAATGGCTGATACCACTGATCCATTAAAGGATTGGTGGTTTTTTTATATTCTGCGTTGCGACCGTCGCAACAGATCGGAGGCAGTATGCACCGGATAAGAGAGGATCCGATATAATTAAATATTATTACAGATAAAGCGCGCGGGATATCCTGGGCGTTATTTTATTGCATAGAAAGGATGAGATCATGAAGAAAGAAGAATTTATCGCACTGGGAATTAGTGAGGAACAGGCAGCCAAAGCGGCAGAAGCTTCAAAAAAGGAACTGGAATCATATGTCCCTAAAACTGATTATGATACAGTCAATCAGGCGAAGGGGCAGCTTGAAAAAGATATCAAGGACCGGGATAAGCAGCTGGAAGATTTAAAAAAGAATAGCGGGGACAATGCAGAGTTGAAAAAGCAGATTGAAACCATGCAGGCTGAGAGCAAAGCGGCTACGGAGAAAAACGAAGCTGACATGAAGGAGTTGAAGCTTACAACTGCCATTAAGCTGACCATTGCCGAGTCTGCCCAGGATGCAGATTTGGTAACTGGTTTGTTTGATAAGTCTAAGCTGATTCTTTCTGATGATGGGAAGGTAACCGGTTTGGAGGAACAGATCAAGTCTATAAAGGAATCAAAACCATTCCTGTTTAAAGAGGCTAAGCCAGGTACAGATTCAAAGCCAGGATTCCGCCCGCTTGGAGCTCCCGGTCAGCAGACCCAGACAACAACTACAACCGACGGCAGCAAGGTAAATATGAAATCCGCCATTGAAGCAGCGCTTCAGGCGCAGATGCCTTCCAAATAATAATTAAGGAGATGAAAGACTATGGCTATGACGTTAGAAGAAGCAAGAAAAAATGTGCAGGATGACCTGCAGATCGGGGTGATTGATGAATTCAGAAAATCCAACTGGATCCTGGATCATATTACGTTCGATGATGCCGTTTCCCCAACTGGAGGCGGAGCAACCCCTACTTATTCCTACACCAGATTGAAAACACAGCCTACGGCGCAGTTTCGTGAGATCAATAAGGAGTATACACCTCATGAGGTGACCAAGGAACGTCATTCCGTGGATATTAAAGTATTTGGTGGATCCTATCAGATCGACCGTGTTATCGCAAATATGGGCGGTATCGTATCTGAAATCGATTTACAGCAGTCCCAAAAAATCAAGGCAGCCCAGGCATTGTTTAATGATACTTTTGTTAACGGCGATAGTGCAGTGGACAGCGACGCTTTTGATGGGCTGGACAAAGCTTTAACCGGCAGCTCTACTGAGTTTAATACCGGTGCATCTGTCATTGATTTATCCACGTCCCAGCTGGTGACGGATAACTTCCAGTACTTCCTGGATATGCTTGATGAATTCCTCCGAGGACTTGATGGAGAACCCTCATTCATTGCAGGCAATACCAAGCTGATCTCTAAACTGAGAGCCTGTGCAAGGCGTGCTTCCATGTATCAGGTAACAAAGACTGACTGGGGGACCAACGTAGAAGCCTATGGAAATATTCCTTTCGTGGATCTGGGAGCGAAGCCTGGAACCAATAATGAAGTGGTGGACATTGATGCAACCAAAGGAACCACATCCCTCTTTGCAGCTAGGCTGGCGCTTGACGGACTCCATGGTGTGTCCTTTGCGGGCGTAGCGCCGGTGCGGACTTGGCTTCCCGACTTTACAACGGCAGGAGCAGTAAAGACCGGTGAAGTGGAAATGAATGCAGCAATCGCCTTAAAGACTTCCAAGGCAGCTGGGGCATTCCGTAATATTAAAGTAAAATAAGGAGGGTTATTTATGAAAGTATATGCTCCAAACAAGCAGTACACTGGTACGTCTGCCAGCGTACCTTTTTGCAACGGTGTGGGGGAGACAGAGGATCCGCGTCTGCTACATTGGTTCAAAAGCCATGGGTATGAAGTAGAAGATCTACCAGAATTAGGAGATCCTGCGGAAAGTCAGGGCGAACCTCAAGAGGAGACTCCCGAAGTCCCGGAAGAAAATGCAGAAAAAGAACCTGATAAGGAAGTAAAGAAAGGAAGATCTGCGAGCCAGAAAGCGGGTGAGTAAGATGGCTTACGTCTCCTATGTGACACCAGAGTACTACAAAGAAACATTTAAGGGTAGCATGGTCCCGGAAGAAGATCGGGGAAAGGCGCTCCGACAAGCCAGCCGGCACATTGATTCCCTGACCTACAATCGCATTGTGGGCCGGGGTTTTTCTTCTCTAACAGAATTCCAGCAGGAACTCATTCAGGAGGTTATATGCCTGCAGGCTGACTTTGAGTATGAGAACGCCGAAGTCATTGACACTGTTTTATCCAGCTATAGCATTAATGGAACTTCCATGCAGTTTGGGCAGGGCTGGAACGTATTCACGGACAAAGGTGTGGCTATGAAGCGCGACGTATACGCCCAGCTGTCACAGACGGGCCTATGCTGCCGGTTAGCGAGGTGAGCCTATGAAATACCCATGTTTAGTGCCTGCAAGGCTCTGTAAGACTGATATCCATGTTCACTTGGAGAGTGAGGAACTTAATAATCTGAGTGAGCCCAAATATGTGGCTGACCTGGACTTGAAGTGCAATTTCCAGGACCGGGCAAAGACGATTCTTACGGCAGAAAAGAAGCTGGTCCAGATAACGGGAACGGCCATGTTCCCCGGCGATATCGCTCCGAACTTCCCGACCTTAAGCGGAGGTATCGTTACTGTATTTGGAGAAGATCGCAGGATCGAACGGGGAACTAAGAACCGGAATCCGGATGGGACAGTAAATTTTTGTACATTGGAGGTAATCTGATGCAGGTCAAATCAATGGTTAAAATGAATTTGCCACGGATCCGGCAGCTGACACAGGCGGCGGTAACGGCTTTGGAAATGACAGCAGAGGTGTTACATACAGAAGTGATCCGGGCCCAGGTCATGCCTTATGATACCGGACATCTTCAGGGGGAGAGCTTCTTTGCTGACTATTCCGATTCTTCTAAAGGAAAGGTACAGCTCGTTTCAAGTACCCCCTATGCGAGGCGTCTATATTTCCACCCAGAATATAACTTCCAAACAGATGAGAACCCTAACGCAAGAGGCCACTGGTTTGAGGATTGGGAACCAGGAGGAGGCAAAGCGGGCTTTGCACACAAAGTATATAAAAATTTTTATAAAAAAGTAGGTGGTGTGTGATGCTGGCCTTAAAAGGCATCAGGCAGTATATATCCTGTCTAAATATTGCTGTAGATGATAATGTTTATATTGGTAAGTTGGATAATAAAAAGCAAAAGTCAATTGGAGTTTATAGCCGTCCGACTTCTGGTCCTGCAAACATTGCTATAGGTGGCCTAGAATGCACCACCTACGACACGAAGCCGGTTTCCCTTCTGATCCATTGGAGTAAGAGTAAAGATGAAACGGAAAGAACGGCCTATAATTTATTTGAGAAGCTAAGAAGTATAACCAGCCTTACCATTGGAGACACCCATATCAATTATCTGCGTCTGATGGTTCCTGAACCGCAGGACGTTGGATCAGATGATGCAGGAGTATACGAATATGTGATATGGCTGGATTTTATTTATGAAAGGAATAGGTAATTTTATGTCAGAAGCTAAGGTATATCCGGTCAATAACAATAAATTTGATTTAGGTTTGGGAAATGATGGAAGTAATTGGACTACTATTGCAAACTTGACAAACTTTGCCCCAAGTATTGAGGGCGGCGTGGAAGAATGGAATGCCATGGAGCATGGAGGCTGGGGGGATGCAATGATGACCAGTAAGAAGCTGTCCTTCTCCTTCCAAGGAAAACGTACTTACGGAGATCCGGGAAATGATTACATTGCGGGTCTTGCGTGGAAGTCTGGAAATGATGTAGTAGCTCCATTTAGGTGGACAATGCCAACCGGGGCGAAAGTAACCTTTGATGCGATTATCAATGTAACCACTCCAGCAGGTGGAGATAGCACGGCGGTGGACGCTCTGGAATTTGAAGTAAAGTGTAAGGGAAAACCAACCTTTACAGCTGCAACCGGCACAGGAGAATAGGAGGAAATGACAGATGGCAAAAGTAATTGATATCACAGAGAAACTGACTTTTGAGGGGAACCCATCACTGATGATCAAGGGCAAGAAACTGGAAGTAAATGCCGATGCTCCTACTATGTTAAAGGTTATGGGGCTCATGAGTGCAGAGGATCCAGGTGTTAATGAGATCCTTAAAGCTTATGATATGATGTTTCCGGAAAAATCGAAAAAAGAGATTGAGAAGTTGGGACTTGGCTTTAATGACCTGATCGTGGTGGTGCAAGAAGCGGTTGGCCTGATTGTAGGAGATGTAAACGGCCAGGGAGAGCAGTGACCCGTACTACGATTTATTTGAGGACTGGGATCTGATTGTCTCCAGTTTCCTTTCGCAGTACGGGTTGAGAATACGGACTAAAGAATTTGAATCGGTGGGCTGGGATGAATTTAAGATTTTGCTTTCAGGAATTGATCCAGAAACCCCTCTTGGACGGATTGTAGAAATCCGATCAGAGACAGATAAGAATGTTATCAAGAATTTTAATAGCGATCAAAGGCGCATTTTCAATGAATGGCGCAATCGGAAAGCAGAGGCAATGGCTCCAGCAACTTATGAGCAGGAGATGGCTGCCCTGGAGCAGATGTTTGCACAGCTGTGTAGATAGGAGGGGGATCAATATTGAAAAAGAAAAGATAAAGGTTAAATGTCCCTATTGCGGATATCCGGTTAATGTGTTTCGCACTAAGGAGGCAGTCTGCAAAGGGATTTTTTTAAAATGTAAAAATAAGGATTGTAAGAAAGAATTTGAGTTGAAGCTCTAAGACGCTGTGCCGATGTGCCTGTCTTATCTAAAGGCAGGTGATATTATGGCTGACAGCGTGGGGCAGATCGGGCTCGACCTTGTAGTAAATAAAAGCAGTTTTGATAAGCAGATGGCTGGCATTCAGGGACTTGCCATGAAAGCTGGTAAGGCTCTGGCTGCCGCTTTTGCTGTTAAGAAGATCATTGATTTTGGAAAAAGTGCCATAGAACTGGGATCGCAGCTGGCTGAGGTGGATAACGTCATTCAGCAGGCAGTACCCAGCATGGAGAAACAGATAGATTCGTTTGCCAAAAACGCAATCAAGCAATTTGGTATGTCCGAGACAGCGGCTAAACGTTATACCGGTGTTTTTGCTTCTATGGCCCGTGGCTTTGGTTTTACTGAAAAGTCGGCAGCCTCCATGGGAACATCCCTTACCGGTCTCGCGGCGGATGTGGCCTCTTTTTACGATACGAGCCAGTCCGAAGCATTTACCAAGCTGAAAAGCATTTTTACGGGTGAAACAGAAAGCTTAAAAGATTTGGGTGTTGTTATGACCCAATCCGCCTTAGACGCCTATGCATTGGCAAATGGATACGGAAAAACAACAAAGTCCATGTCTGAGGCTGAGAAAGTGGCCTTAAGATATGCTTTTGTTCAGGAAAAGCTTAGATTTGCCCAAGGTGATTTTGCCAGAACTTCCGGGAGCTGGGCGAATCAAGTCCGGATTTTAAGTGAGCAGTTCAATGCCTTAAAGGCTACCATTGGCCAAGGCCTTATCAATGTCCTAACCCCAGTAATCCAGGTCATTAATACAATCATCGGGAAGCTGATGAGCCTAGCCAATGCATTCAAGGCGTTTACGGAGCTTATATCCGGAAAGAAAAGTTCCGGTGGAGGTGTATCAGCCGCTGCGGCCACCGGCATGGAGGCTATTACCGATGCTGCGGATAATGCTTCTGGTGCTATCGGAGGGACTGGCGGGGCTGCTAAGAAAGCGGCCAAGGATATCAAGGGAATATCCACTGGAATTGATGAGTTAAATATCATCAATCCGGATACTGGGAGTGATGGAGGCGGATCAAGCGGAGGTGGATCTGGTGGATATGCTGCAGATGAGTTTGACATGGGTTCCCTGGATACTTCTGGTGTTGAAGAAGCCAGTACTAAGTACCAGGGTCTGATCGACCGGGCGAAAGAATTAGCTGGATTATTTAAGACCGGCTTTAGTATTGGGTTTGGGGACACGTCTGTACTGGATAGCATTCAGCAGGCCATACAAGGTATTGGTGTGAGCTTGAAAGGTATTTTCACTGATCCGGCAGTCCTGGCCTCTGCGGAGGAATTTGGAAACCGTATAGCGGTGAATCTGGGAAAAGTAGCTGGTAGCGTGGCTTCCATCGGGACCACCATAGCAGATAATCTGTTGGGTGGCATTAATTTGTTCTTGGAGCAAAACAGCGGGAGAATTAAAGAATATCTAATATCCATGTTTGATATCGGAGGGAGTATTGCTGATATCGTCGGCAATTTCAGTGTGGCATTTGCTACAATTTTTTCATCTCTTCGGAGTGATAGCGCAAAGCAAATTAACGCTGATCTGCAAGGTATTTTTGCAGAAGCCTTTATGGGTGTAACGGAGCTGGTCGGCAAACTGGCTAGGGATTTGCTTGAAACGATTACGGCCCCCTTCATTCAAAACAGGGACCTAATTAAGAAGACTCTGGAAGATACTTTTTCCGCTGTTGAGCCTATCTTTTCTGAAATAAAATCTATTGTAGAAGAAGTCTTCACAAAGATCAACGAAACTTATGACGCCCACGTTAAGCCTATGCTTGACTCTTTTGGGAAAGGTTTCACCGAAATAGCAACAAAGTTCCTGGAGCTTTACAACACCTATTTCCTTCCCGTACTAACCTATTTATCTGAGAGATTCCAGGATTTTAGGGAGCAGTATTTGTCGCCTCTAATTGATAAATTCATGGAGTTTGCGGGGAAGACGGCTGATGCCATAACTGTGTTATGGGAAAATGTTTTAAAGCCCTTTATTCTTTGGTTTATGGAAACGGCAGCTCCGATTATAGCGGAATTTATTAAAAATGCTATTGATAGATTCTTCCTGTTTTTTGAGGGTGTAAGTAGTGTTGTCGGAGATATTCTGACAGCTCTTGGCGGCCTTATGGACTTTATTGTCGGTGTGTTCACTGGAGATTGGCATAAAGCATGGGAGGGAATAAAGACCTTCTTTAATGGCATTTGGGATGCTATGAAAGGTATCGTTTCTCTCGCAATAAATACCATTAGTTCCATTATCAAGACCGTTCTTGATGTCATAAAAGGTATTTGGGAATTGGTGTGGAATGGTATTAAAACCCTTGCGTCAAACATCTGGGAATCGATCAAAAGCAAAGCCACCGAAGTCTTCGAAGCGATCAGAGATAAGCTGTCTGAAATTTGGGATAGCGTAAGGGCTGCCATAGAAGAAAAGTGGAACTCCATTAAAGATTGGTTCGGGGAAATCTGGCAGAAGATCAAGGATGTATTCAAGCTGGATGAAATGCTGGAAATCGGCAAAGACGTGATGAATAAGCTATGGAAAGGCATGCAAGAAATCTGGACAGACATTACTGGCTGGCTAGGCGGAATTGCCAAAGAGGTAGGCGAGGCGTTTAGCTCAGTCATCGATGGCGCGAAGAAAGCATTTACCCGAGAAAAGAAAGACGCAGAAGAAAAAGAAGATAAAAAGGAATCTTCCGGTCCGGGAAGCAGTAAGGGCTATGTAAGTAGTGGGCCGGGAGTAAAAGGTCATGCAACTGGTGGTTTCCCGAAATCCGGTAGCTTGTTCGTAGCAAATGAAAACGGCAATCCTGAGATGGTAGGAAATTGGGGAGGCAAGGCTGCGGTTGCCAATAACATGCAGATTACGGAAGGCATCACCAAGGCAGTTCAGTATGGTATGAGGTCGGCAATTGCACCACTGGCTGCAAGCATGAGTTCCATCGCCAGTAATTCAACACCACAGCTGTCTCTGGTTGGCACCTCTGGACGAAGTACCGACACGGCTGAGCTGGTCCAGGCTATGGCAAGTCAAGCAATGTCCACGCCAACCGAGAACATGTCAGATCACTATCTGTCCCTCATGGTGGATCTTCTCCGGAAGATCATAGAACTGATTGAGGCCATGGATTTGACTGTAAATATTGATATCAGAGAGATTAAAAAGAAATTATCCGACCTTGACAAGAGAAGCGGTTTCTCTCTAAGAACAACGTAAGGAGGCGGTAAATATGGCAGTAATAACAATCAATGGCCGGGAGTTTCCGTCTCCCGACATTGGGGGAAACCTGGTGGTTGCAACGAATGTGAGTGAAGGGAAAAATGCCCTGGGCGAGTTTATAGGTCAGAGAGTGGGAAGAGATCAGCATAAATTTGAGAACCTACAATGGAAGTTTTTAGACGCTGCTACCTGGGCGACCATGCTGCAGGAGCTTGATAAATTTGTGGTGACAGCAAGGATCCCGGACATGGCACATAATCGCATGATGACAATCCGCATGTATCCAGGAAACCGGACAGCTACGCCTATTGAGTTTGACAAAGACGGTCTCCCTACACGCTATATGGACTGTAAGGTAAATTTTGTCGATGCGGGGGTGATTGAATAGTGCAGCCAGCAAGTAAGAAATATAAAGAACTGATGCGCCGTGAGTTCAGGGATCCGCTGTCACATATCCGTGTAACCATCGGTCTCATCAATCAACAGGCCCAGGCCAGTGCTTATGTTCCGGAAAACTTAGTGGAAGGCCTGGCTTATTTTAAAGACGGTTTTATTAGTAATTCAGCTATAGGAAAAACGCCTTCATATGGATATAATTCAAGCTATCCTTATGCATGTTATTCAGGTCCCATACCTATTAAGAAAGGGAAAGCATATAGTTGGAAGGCACATTCAGACGTGGACGACATCTTTCGATTAAGACTATTTGATTCCAGTGGGGCTATTTGTGGATACACAGTAACAAATAAAGAATTAAACAATTTTATGTTTACAGATAAAGTAGATTATATCAGGCTGATGGTACTGGATAAAAGAAAGGTATATGACGTTACTTTCAGCCCGGATTCGGGATATTATACCTATTACAGCAGTTTTAAAATGCCTCTGGATAATTATGAGGTAAAGGAACTTTACGCAACCTGCGATCAGGATTATACCGCCGCGGACGGCAACATGTACTTTCTTCCAAGGGAGAGAGCAGATGTAGTCCTGAATCAAGGAATCGTGTCAGAGGCACTTCTTGGCCCCATAGAGATCCGTTTTCCGATTGAATACGATATCAAAGGCTTAACGATTGAGTTTGGAAAGGCCTACCCGGTGGATTTTGTCATAGAATCCGATAACAACACGGTGGAAATCAAGGATAATACAGACGGGCATTTTGTTACAGAAGAGATATTTAACGGAGCCACATTCCTGCGCTTCACGCCCTCAGCCATGGTAAACGGTCAGAGCCGGTTCCGGATCCACATGATCACAATGGGGATCGGCATCTACTTTGACAACAGAAAGATCCTTTCTGCTACGAAGAAAGAGCATATCAGTCCGATCATGGAGGAGCTGCCGACTATTGACTTTAGCTTGACCGTAAATAACAAGGACCGGGCCTTTGACATAGAAAATGTTGAAAGCTCCGTAAACTTCCTGGAGATTGGTCAGGATATTACTGTTTTATATGGCCAGGAGCTTGATGATGGATCCGTGGAGTGGCTTCCTGGTGCGGCCGTTCAGCTGAAGGAATGGTCTGCCGATGATGAGCAGATGGAATTTTCAGCAACAGATCGTTTTGACGGCATGGACGGAACTTATTATAAAGGCCTATATCGACCGGAAGGGGTCAGCCTGTATGATCTGGCGGTTGATGTGTTTTCAGATGCCAAGGTGGATTCCCGGACCTACTGGATTGATTCGTATTTAAAGTCTGTGAATGTTATAAATCCAATGCCTGTTGTCTCTCACAAGGAAGCCCTGCAGCTGATCGCAAATGCAGGCAGGTGCATTCTCTATCAGGATAGGGATGGTAATATCTATTTGAAATCCAGCCTTGTTCCGGATATGAAAGCTGGGTCTGATAATGAGACCTATTTCAGCAATGCGGGGGCAATCTTGGATAAGACAGCGAAAAAGGCTTACACCATGGCGGCAAAAGATTATACCGATGTAAAGCCTACGCAGTATTTTCTACCAAAGAAACAAATTCTCCGATACTCCGCCAATCCAGACGGCTCAAACATGACAGAATCAAGGCAGCCAAACAGCCAGTATGTGGGGGTAGGGTATATGCCGAAGGAGATACTGGAAAATCCAAACTTAATAAGTAGTAGTGTAACATACCAAAATAGAAACGTTAATGGTTGGGATTGGAATCAGGGAACACGATATTTCTTAAGTGATTTGGGATTGAAAATAGGAGATACGATAACAGTAATGTCTACGGTAAAAATTCCAAGTGATGCTCCAAAAGGAATTAACATTTGTGCAAGATTTCTTCATGCAAATGGTGGACAAAATGATCAACCACATTATACTCAAAGAGGTACGATCTATCCCGGTGAGGAAAAAGAAATATACTCTGTTGCAATAGTTCCACCATTGGTATCAACTGAAGTGCCAAATAGAGTTGCTGTAAGATATTCTAGAAATGATGGTAATGGGACTGGAGCTACTTTTACCACTCAGGGAAAGTGCGATGGTATTTTCTTGGGCAATTCTGTTACTACTTGGAAGCCTTCTCCTTCAGATTGGTTAGCAGATCCAAGTAATTATGAATGGATACCAATAGAGGAGTATGTCAAGCCATCATATTTAAACACTGGATATGTATCAGAGGTAGTGGCAAAAAGTGATGGATCCTTTACAATCAATCCAACGGTGGAAATCAACCTGGAAGCGTCTTTTAAATGCTTTGGCCTGACGTTGGGATTTGGAAATAACAATCCCGCGGAGATGATCTTCCACGCTTACCGGGATGGTAAGCTGGTGGAGGATTACATAGTAACCGGCCTGACCACAACAACGGTCATCGGCCATGAATTTGAGGAGTTTGACAGGCTGATCCTGGAATTTACGAAAGGCTGTCCCAACAACCGGGTGGTTTTAATTAACATCATCTTTGGAGATAGTACGGACTACACATTTGAGTACGGCCCCGAACTGACAAAGACTCCAAAAGGGACGCAGCTTCCAAAGGTGCGAGAGCTACAGGTGATCCGGACGCTTTTCAGCCAATCAATTGAGGCAAAGGAGCTGGCGAAAGAAACAATATCCATTACCTCCGCGGATAACCGGTATACCTTTAATTTCAGCAATCCTGTTTATGACTTGTCCTGTGCTTTGACAGAGCCGCAGAATGGGCAGGTGGCCGCCATAGTAGAGAGCAGCAGTTATTATGCTACCGTGGAGATCACAGGGGTCACCGGGGCAGTTGAAGTCTCTGTATCAGGCCGGGAATATCTCACGAGCCAGACCAAAGTAGGCCGGCAGTTAAATCCAACAGGCAGCCTGGAGACTTGGGAAAACCCTCTGGTATCCGATCTGATCCACGCTGCTGACTTAACCGACTGGATCGGCGATTACATGAAAGCAGATCGTGAGTATGATCTTCAATACCGTGGAGAGCCCCGGATCGATGCGAATGATATTGCATTCCTGGAAAATAAGTATGTCCCGGATCTGCTTCTCCGGGTGTATGAACATACTTTGAAATTTAACGGGGCCCTGTCAGGGACCGTCAAGGCAAGGAGGGACATGAGCCATGTGGCAGCAACCAAAGACCAATTGGAAGGAACCTGATTTCTTTAATATAGAAGATTACAACCGCATAAAGGGAAACTTAAATGAGATCCGGTCACAGGCACTTATCCTCTGGCCGGATTTTGCATTTGAGGAAATGGGATCAGATAAGAGCTATCAGGATTACGGTTTCCATGCGGATGAGATCAACCGGTTTGAGTTCAACGTGGACCATATCTGTTCCGGGACATTTCCATTCCAGGTAGGGAACCGCCAGACCTTTTATGACAACCAGCCTTTCATTAATTGGCGGGAGCTGAACCGGATCGAGGAGGCCTGCCGGCTGATCTACAACAATATTCAGAGCAGGATAAATGGCCGAAAAACATTAGATTTTACACTAAATGGAGGTGTTTTTTAAGTGGGATTAAAAACAGATTATAAGGATGCCATGTATGACGGCCAGCGCCGGTACCGCCTGATCCAAAACGAGGATGGTACTCACACCTTAGTTGATGCAACCGTCTACACTCAGCAAGGGGATAAGTTTGGGGCTAATGATATTAATGCTACGAATAAAGCCATCAACCGGCTTGACCATGTGACAGAGATCGCCTTGACTGCCGCAGGCTGGACCGGTAGCACTGCCCCATACACCCAGACGGTAAGTGTAGCTGGCATAACCGAGAAGGATAGACCGACAGTGAGTCTATACCTTCCAGATGGCATTACCGCAGCGAATGTAGATTTGAAAGAGAAAGCTTTTGACTGTGTAAACCGGGCGGTTTCTGGTGCGGGGATAATAACAGTCTATTGCTATAAAAAGAAACCAACAACGGACTTTCAGATTCAAGTGAAGGGGGTGTAAGAATGGCAGAATGTATTGTTTTAAAAGGCGGCGGAGGGGCTGACTTGGATGTGATAACGGCTGGGGCCGGTGATGTGCTAGCCGGAAAAGTGATCGTGGATAGAGATGGTGAGCCCTTAATAGGAATCATGCCTAACCGGGGAGCAGTCAGTCAGGCTCTTAACGCAGGAGGTAGCTATATGGTTCCCGTGGGTTACCACAACGGATCAGGAACGGTGACTGCAAGTAGCCTTGCGAGCCAGACCTCTGCAACAGCAACGGCGGCGCAGATTTTAAGCAGCCAGACGGCTTGGGTGAATGGGAATAAGGTCACGGGGACCATGACAGTAAACAGTATACTATCTTTTAGTGCGGCCGCATATAGTACAACCCAGATTTTATTACAGTGGCAAAATCCGTATGCGGCCGGAGGAAAACCTTTTAGCGGGGTGTTTATAAATTACTCTACAAGCGGATATCCAGGTACAGGTGGAACCAGAATTTATACTGGATATGGAAATAATGCAACTCCTGGTGGTTGGTCGCAGGTTATTGTCACTATGCCAGCAGTTGGAACCACATATTATTTTAGTGCAACGGCCTATGCGAGTGGTTCACCCACAGATATTTGGGGAAATACATTACATGCTGTTGCAGCTACTACCGCAAGTGGGGTACAGACCCTTACCGAATCAACAAATTTCACTGTTCCCGCTGGAGTTCGCAGCATTGATATATTTTGTGTAGGCGGAGGTGGTCAAGGTGGCAGGGGGTCTACTGTCAGTTCTGGATACGGAGGAGGTGGAGGAGGCGGAGGGTATACTTCCGCAGTATACGGATTTCCTGTCGTTCCTGGTCAGCAATTAGCTGTGAATATCGGTGCCGGAGGATATGCTAGCGCCGCTACTGGAGCTTCTGGTGGGAGTACGACAGTTTTATCAAATGGAAATGTTGTGCTGAACGCCAGTGGCGGGGGTGGAGGTACCACCAGTTCTGCCCGTGGGGGTAACGGAGGTTCGGGCGGAGGGGCCGGCTCTTATACGCAAGGGAGTAGTAATTATTATGCCGGAAACGGAGGCTCTGATGGATCTGATGGTGGTGCCGGTGGATATGTCAGCACTCACCCTGGAACCGGTCAGCATACATCTACATGGTCATTCCACGGAGTTTTATATTCCGGAGGCGGAGGAGGAGGCGGTGCTACTGAACATCTTGGATCCCCGGCAGGAGTAGGGGGCGGAGGCGGAGGCGGAAATGGCGGCTCTAATGTTTCGGAAGGAACTGCGGGCACTTATGCTACAGGTGGAGGCGGAGGCGGATCTCTCAAAGCAAACTCCAATGGTTTTGGATACGCTGGCGGTTCTGGTGTTTGCATCATAAGATGGTGATATTAATTTAAGGAGGTTTACGAAAATGATTGTACATCAGGTTTTTGCGCAGATTTGCGCAGATGAAATAAAAAATATTATTGTGTGTGACAATTATGAAATGGCCAACTGGCTGACCAGGGCATCCTATGGCGATGAGGCTTTTGCTGTTGACTGTTTACAGTATCCATGCCAGATAGGCGATAAGTATCGTGATGGAACCTTTCACCGGGTAAGTGAAGAAAGTACAGAGGAAGTAATACAGTACGTTCCTACGGCGGAGCAGGTTATTCCTTCGCTCAGCGCCCAGGTGGCATACATATCCATGATGGCAGAGATTGACGTGGAAGGAGTATAGAATGAGTAAATTTGAAAAGGTAAAAGGATATTTCGATGCAAAATTATGGTCTGAAGGAATGGTCTGGAATGCCGTAGGCCGATGGATTACGGCGGATGAGTTTCGGGATATCACCGGGAAAGAGTATGAGAAAGAGTGAGGGAAATGAGAATGAAAAAAGAAGCACTTTGTATGGTAGTGGGAACTGTGGGAAGCTACATAGCATCATTATTTGGTGGCTGGGATACCGGGATCGGTACCCTGGTCCTTTTAATGGCCATTGATTTTCTTTCCGGATTAGCTGTAGCCGGAATCTTTAAGAGGAGCACTAAAACAGAGACCGGCGCCCTGGAATCAAAAGCCGGGTTTAAAGGACTATGCCGGAAGGGCATGACGCTCTTATTTGTTCTTATTGCGTACCGGTTGGATTTAGTCATCGGGACCAGCTACATAAGAGATACCGTTATTATCGGCTTTCTTGCAAACGAGCTGATCTCCATCGTGGAAAATGCCGGACTCATGGGTCTGCCGCTTCCTGCAGTTCTGATCAAAGCCATTGATGTGTTAAAAAAGAAAGCAGAAGTAACTGAATAAGCTGTTGCGATATCGCAACTTTTTGGGCCTGGGATTTTCCTGGGCCTTTTCTTTTGATTAGAGGATTGAAATATGCAGATCAAGAAATTACTTACACCTTATAATTACTCCGCAGGTACTGCGGACCGTATCAAATACATCGTGATCCATTATGTAGGAGCCTTGGGGGGAGCAGAAGCAAACTGTAAATACTACGCTTCTAAGTATATCGGGGCCAGTGCCCACTATTATGTTGGGTTTAATGGGGAAGTATGGCAGTCCGTTGAGGACAAGGATATTGCATGGCATTGTGGAGCAAAAGCATACGTGCACCCAGAATGTAGGAACGGAAACAGCCTGGGTATTGAAATGTGTGTAAGAAATAGCAGTGAAAATCTGGCAGACACAAGCCGGGACTGGTATTTTGAGGACGCTACAGTACAGAAGACCATAGAGCTGACTAAGGAACTGATGGCGAAATATAATATACCTGTGGAAAGGGTGATCCGCCATTACGATGTGACGGGAAAGATTTGCCCGAACCCTTATGTATGGAATCACACCCAGCATATTTGGGACGGCTTTAAGGCAGCTTTAGTGGAGAGACCTGCAGATTATACTTCCGGCTGGAATCAAGACAAGAATGGCTGGTGGTATGCAGATACAAAGACTTCTTATTATAAGTCGTGCTGGCAGATCATCAATGGCCACAAGTACTATTTCAACCAGGATGGATACGCAGTCACTAATTGGCAGGTAATTGATGGGAATGATTATTACTTTGAACCAAGAGCCGGGCATCCGTTGGAATGTGCCTTGTATGTATCAGATCGGCATGGTGTACAGGGCCCGGGAGAGTTTTAAAAGGTGTAGGCGGGCATCCAGTATTCCGGACCCCGCCTGCTATAGAATTATATCATCTTCTGACTGCATTTTGACTGCAGGACGCTTGGTTTTGACTGTTTTTAGGTGGTTGTAGTTGGTGAGTGTAAAAGTCTAAAAACCTTGGTTTTAAGCGGAAAACTACCAATTTCAGGCAATTCGTAAAATTAATTAAGGAAAAAGATAAAGATTTTTCACAATCGGATGATATACTAAATGTGGAATCATAGGTGATTTAGGAAAGAAAGAAGAGGATGCTTATGAAGAAAACATGGATTATGGCAGTAGCTGTCTGCGCGGCAGTTTTATTTACAGCCTGTGGAAAATCTACAAAGAATACAGAAAGTGTGGCAAATACGGTAACGGAAAGTACGGCCCCCGGCTCTGAGAGTACGGGAGATGTAAGCCAGGAAGCGCCGGGCAGCGGGGCAGAATTTAAGATACTGGCCGGCACGGTCAAAAAGGTTGGGGACAACTTAGAAAGCATGACCGTGGTAAACGGCGGCAAAGAACTGTCCTTTGACTTAAGCGGTACGGTTGTGGAGACCTCCTATGCGCTGGAGCCGGAGGTGTCAGTCTCCGTTATCTATAAAGGGGAAATTTCCGGCTCGGATGCTTCTAATGCCAAACCGGTCCTGGTACTTGACGGGCAGGAGAACATGAAGGTGCAGGAAGTGACCGGAAGCGTTATGGACCAGGCCATGAGTACCTTTACCATTAAGACGGAATCCGGCGAAGAGATTGGATTTATCAAGGACAACTGCGAGGGTCTGGACACTGATGTGCTTGGAACCGCTACCGATGACAGCAATGGAAGCGGGGCCATGATAAAGGTGACCTACGTGACTGTTGACTATGACGCAGGAAGCAAATCCAACTTCCCCTTAAGGGTGGAAGCCGCAAAGTAAAATGATTAAAATCCCGAATATGCAGGCATAATTTAATCCATGGAGACAAGCATTTCATAAGCCGAAGGCGTGATGAACTTCTTTTTCCAAGATAAAAAGCTTGCAAATTCGGGATTTTCATGTACAATAATAGAGATGACAGAAGAAGGGGCCAATGGACCCCTATTTTGATGATTTTGGCTAGAGAACGATAACCAGATTGCAGAAAGGGAATTTAAGATGATCAGTGCACATAACGTAACATTAAGACTCGGGAAAAAAGCATTGTTTGAAGAGGTGAACATTAAGTTTACTGAAGGCAACTGCTACGGGATGATTGGCGCCAATGGCGCGGGAAAGTCCACTTTCCTTAAAATACTTTCCGGTGAATTGGAGCCGACAAACGGCGACATCGTCATAACGCCGGGACAGAGACTTTCCTTCTTAAAACAGGACCACTTTAAATATGACGGCTTTCAGGTGCTTGATACCGTTATTATGGGAAATACCAGGCTCTATGAGATCATGAAAGAAAAAGATGCCATCTACATGAAAGAAGATTTCACCGATGAAGACGGTATCAAGGCAGCGGACTTAGAAGGTGAATTCGCTACCATGAACGGCTGGGAGGCAGAATCCGATGCGGCAAACCTCTTAAACGGCCTGGGTATCGATACAGATCTTCACTACAAATATATGAGTGAATTAAACGGTGCTGAAAAGGTTAAGGTGCTTCTTGCCCAGGCTCTGTTCGGAAACCCGGACATCCTGCTTCTTGACGAGCCTACCAATCATTTGGATCTGGATGCCATCGCATGGCTTGAGGAATTCCTTATTAACTTTGAGAATACGGTAATCGTGGTTTCCCATGACCGTTATTTCTTAAATAAAGTCTGCACCCATATTGCAGACATTGATTACGGTAAAATCCAGCTTTATGCAGGTAACTACGACTTCTGGTATGAGTCCAGCCAGCTGATGGTAAAGCAGATGAAGGAAGCCAACCGGAAAAAGGAAGAAAAGATCAAGGAGCTGCAGGAATTTATCCAGCGTTTCTCCGCCAATGCTTCCAAATCCAAGCAGGCGACTTCCAGAAAACGTGCGTTGGAGAAGATCGAACTGGATGACATCAAACCATCCAGCCGTAAATATCCATACATTGATTTCCGCCCGGCCCGTGAAATCGGCAATGAGGTTTTAAGTGTTAATAATTTATCAAAGACAATTGACGGAGTAAAGGTTTTAGACAATATCTCCTTTACCTTAACCCGTGAGGATAAGGTAGCTCTGGTAGGACCAAATGAGATGGCAAAGACCATTCTCTTCAAGATTCTTTCAGGGGAAATGGAGCCTGATGAGGGCGATTACAAATGGGGCCTCACCACCAGCCAGTGTTATTTCCCAAAGGACAACACAGCGGAGTTTGCGAACGATGACACCATCGTTGACTGGCTGACCCAGTATTCTCCGGAAAAGGAGGCCACTTATGTGCGCGGATTCCTTGGCCGTATGCTGTTTGCCGGAGAGGATGGAGTAAAAAAGGTCCGGGTATTGTCCGGTGGAGAAAAGGTGCGCTGTATGCTTTCCAAGCTGATGATTTCCGGTGCTAACGTGCTGATGCTTGACGAGCCTACGGACCATTTGGATATGGAGTCTATCACGGCACTCAATAATGGTCTGGTAAAATTCCAGGGAGTTCTGATTTTCTCTTCCCGTGACCACCAGATCGTTGAGACAACGGCTAACCGCATTATGGAGATCGTAAACGGACAGCTGATCGATAAGATCACCACCTATGACGAATATCTGGCAAGTGATGAAATGGCTCGTAAGAGACAGGTATTTACCTTGACCGAGGAACAGGTAGAAGAGAATATATAGTTAGTATCATGATTCCTGTGAGGGCAGCAGCCTGGCAATTTAAAAATTACCAGGCTGTAATTTTTTACTTAAAAAGAGGTTTCGAAAACAGCAGGAAAATAGTATGATAGAAGAAAAGCGGGCAAGAAGAAACGCAATGAAAGGATTTGATATGACTATGGTTACAATGGAGGAAGTTGCCAAGGCTGCACACGTATCTCGTGCTACCGTATCAAGAGTATTATCGAATCATCCATCTATCACGATGGAAACCCGAAGCAATGTCATGTATTGGGTAAGAAAGCTGGGATATGAACCGAATCAGGTGGCGCAGAGCCTGGCAGGAAACAGGACCAATCTGATCGGTGTATTATTTTCCGATTTATCCAATCCATTGTATGCTTCATTGATGACATCCATCGTACACGGGGCTGAAATTTATGGGTATAATGTAATTCTCGGCGATGCTCAGAGAGAAAAGGCGAGGGAAGCCAGCATCATCAACGGATTTAAACGGAGGAAGGTAGACGGGATTATTGTAAGACCGATCGGAACTCCTAATAAAAAATTATACAGCGGAATAGGCATTCCCATGGTCAGCCTTTTTAAGCGGACGGAAAAGAAGAATATTATCATCAGTTCAGAGGAAGGGGGCATTCAGGTAGCAAGGCATTTTTGTGAGCTTGGACATAGAAATATTGGTTATATAGGCCCCATAAGATCCCTGGCCGGAAATAACAAATTAGAAGGATTCCGTTCAGAGCTTGAAAAGAACGGGTTGAAATTAAAAGCTGTTCTTGAATGCAATCAGCATGAGACGGTGGAAAATCAAAGAGTCTATGAAATCATCAGTCAGTATTTTAAGGACCATGATCCCGAAAAAATAACTGCCTGGTTTGCGCACAGCGATATCGCTGCCAGCGACGTTATAAAGGCATTAACAGAATATGGCCTGGAAGTGCCGAATGATGTGATTGTATGTGGTTATAACAATACGCTGTTGGCCAGAAAGATGATTCCAACGCTGTCTTCCGTGGCCTCGCCGATCGAAGAAATTGCAAAGAGTGCGGTAGACATGCTGTTCAATGGAATAAATGGGAATATGGAAGAGGAATTGATTCAACTTTCTCCAAGGCTGGTAATACGTGAATCAACCTCCAGGGAATTGTATAATCAGCACAAATAAAAATTTAAAAATAGGGCATTATATATAAAAATCACATGACATCTTGACAGCTGACCACTTCTGTTATATTCTTAATATAAATCAATGAACGCGCGTACATTGTTGCATAATGCTAAGGAGGATCATATGAGTAAAGAAAGACAAACAGCTGAACAGATTCTGGTTCACGTTGGCGGTCAGGAGAATATTTTAAACGTAGAGCATTGCGCTACGAGATTAAGGCTTGTTCTTAAAGATGGAGCAAAGTTTAACAAGAAAGAAATAGAACAAATAGACGGAGTAAAAGGAAGCTTTCTGGCATCCGGGCAACACCAGGTTATTTTGGGGACGGGATTTGTGAACAAGGTATATGCAGAGTTCCTTGAGATCACAAAGCTGGACAGCGGGAACATGATGTCTAAATCAGAAGCTGCGGCAGCAAATATGAATGTCTTTCAAAAGGCATCGAGGCTGCTGGGAGATGTATTTTTTCCAATCATACCGATCTTAGTTGCAACAGGTCTTTTCATGGGCCTGCGCAGCTTTATTACGAATCTTGGTGTGGAATTAGACCCTACATTCCTGGCTTTGTCCCAGGTATTGATTGATACTGCATTTGCATTTCTTCCGGCACTGGTGACGTATTCCGTCATGAAACGGTCCGGCGCTTCACCCGCACTGGGAATTGTAATCGGTCTTATGCTGGTGGCCCCGCAGCTTCCCAACGCGAATCAGGTGGCCAGCGGAAAAATTGAGCCTATCTATTTAAGCCTGTTGAACTTAAACATACCGATCATAGGGTACCAGGGTTCCGTATTACCGGCATTGATTCTGGGTGTGATCGCGGCCAAAATTGAAAAGGGCCTTCGGAAAATCGTACCGGATGTTCTGGATTTGATTGTTACTCCATTCGTTACACTTTTTTCCAGCATGGTCATAGGTTTAATTATCATAGGACCTGTCATGCATATAGTCGAAAAGGGACTGGTTGCGGCCATTTCTTTCCTGATGAATATTCCGTTTGGAATAGGAGGGTTTATTGTTGGAGCACTGCAGCAGGCGGTGGTGATCACAGGACTCCATCATACATTTAAGGCACTTGAAATAGAGCTGCTTGCCAATACAGGTGCCAATCCATTTAATGCTCTGGTCTGCGGCGCAATCGTTGCTCAGGGAGCTGCGGGCATTGCGGCGGCACTTAAGACAAAGAACAAAAAACAGAAATCACTGTATCTTACATCTGTGGTGCCTGCATTTTTAGGAATTACAGAGCCGCTTATTTTCGGCGGGAACCTGCCAAGACTGGTGCCATTTGTCTGCGGCTGTATCGGCGGCGGTTTTGCCGGTATATTCGCTTCTGTTTCAGGGCTTGCAGGAACCGGAATGTCGATCACCGCAATACCCGGAATTTTATTGTATTTAAATGGGCAGCTTGGAAAATATCTGATTGCATGTGCCATTGGATTTGCAGTAGCATTTGCATTGACCTATGTATTTTATAAGTCTGAAGAATAGCTAAACGTATAGTAAGGAGTATCATGGAACGATTATATAATAATATAACGCTGCCGGATTCGTGGCCGCCGCATTACAGAGAAGAAACATTGGATAAGCCGCTGCGCGTTCCATATCTGGAGAACAAACCGGATTATATTGATATATCGGCTGGCCGGCAATTGTTTGTGGACGATTTTTTGATTTGTGAGACGGATCTGATCAGAGAGTTCGGGAAACCGCAGGTCTCGGAAGAACCTGTTTTATGGCCACAGACCAGCATGGAGCTGAATGACGGATATTGTACATGCGCCTGCCCCTTCAATGGCGGAGTGTTTTATGATGCTCAAAGCCGGAAATTTAAAATGTGGTATCATGCAGGCTGGTTTGATGGCAGCGCTTACGCGGAAAGTGACGATGGGTTCCGGTGGAAACGGCTAAGCCAGATCGCTGCCGGGCACTCGGACCGGGTGCTTAAGCACATTCCGGGTTATATGAGAGATGGAGATGCCGTATGGCTGGACGAGTATGCCGGGACCCCGGATGAAAGATATAAGATGCTGGTGTTTTACCGGTGTTTTGAGGAAGATTACAAATATTACCACCGCAAGCCCAAACATGCGCATGATGATCCATCCTCTGTTCCTCCTAAGGAAATAACGGTATTATATAAGTCCGCAGATGGAATACATTGGGAGGAAGTCGGTACAACAAGCCATTCCGGGGACAATACGACATTCTTTTATAATCCATTCCGTAAAAAATGGATCTACAGCTTGAGGACCTTTTCTGAGCTGGACAGCAGGGTAAGGGTACGCAGCTATTATGAGACCGACGATTTTTACAAAGGCAGCCGGTGGTCAAAGGATGATCTAAGCTTCTGGGCGAGAACAGATATATACGATAAGCCGGACCGGGATCTTGGATATTATACGCAGCTGTATAATCTGGATGCAGTGGCATACGAAAGCGTGATGCTTGGTATTTACTCCGTATTTATGGGACCTCCGAATTTTGTATGTGAAAAAACCGGGCTTCCAAAGATCAATGATTTAAAGATCGCCTTCAGCAGGGATGGGTTCCACTTTGACAGGCCTACTTATGAGGATTTTTTAAGTTCTTCGAGGAAAGAAGGAAGCTGGGATTACGGATACCTGCATCCGGCTAACGGTATTTGCACGGTGGCAGGAGATGAACTTTATTTTTACTATTCTGCATTTTCAGGCCAATCGCCTCATTTCGGCAGCCATAAATACTCAGGCGGAGCCGTGGGGGTGGCAAAACTGAGGCGTGACGGGTTCGCCGGCATGAAGGCTTATTCAAAGGGATCATTAACAACAGAGATTTTAAAATATCAGGGAGAGTTCCTGTTTGTAAATGCAGACTGCACAGGAGGGAAACTGTCAGCCGAAATTCTGGATCCGGAGGGAAATGTGATTCCGGGATATTCCGGGCAGGATTGCATTGTAATGACGGAGGATAAGACAAAATACCGGATCACCTGGCAGGATAAAAAAAGTTTAAAGGATGTAAGGCAGGATAAAATCCGAATCAGATTTACGCTGGACCATGCCGCAATATATGCTTTTTGGATCACGGAAAGTGAAGAAGGGAAAAGCCATGGTTATCTTGCGGCAGGATCTTTGGAGCTTAAAGCCGGAAATAAAGATGACTAAAGGACTAAACGCATATTTAGCAGTTTATTATATCTGTTAAGGAGAATGATTCATGATGAGAGTTCCATATGAAACAATGGTAAGCGAGTTTAAAAGAGTGCTTGTAAAAAAAGGCTTTCGTGAAGAGAGAGCAGAGGCTGCGGCCGTAATTTTCGCGCAGAACAGCCTTGCCGGTGTTTATTCCCATGGGCTTAACCGCTTTCCCAGGGTGGTGGAATATCTGGAAAAAGGGGAGATAAATCCGGACTTAGAGGCTGTGTGCGAGCTTAAGATGGGAGCATTTGAACGCTGGAACGGCCTAAGGGGATTCGGTCCGCTGAATGCAAAGCTCGCCATGGACAGGGCCTGTGAACTGGCAAAGCAATATGGGATCGGTATCGTGGCTCTGGGCAACAACAACCATTGGATGCGCGGCGGAAGCTATGGGTTTTTGGCGGCGGACCAGGGATGTATCGGCATCTGTTGGTCTAATACCTGTCCGAATATGCCGGCGTGGGGAGGAAAAGACCGGAAGATCGGCAACAATCCCATCATTTTTGCAGTTCCCAGAAGCGATGGCCGGCATGTTGTGATTGATTGTGCGGTCTCCCAGTTTTCTTATGGGAAGCTGGAAGAGTATAAGCTGAAGGGGCAAATGCTTCCGGTGCCGGGCGGATACGACACAAAAGGAAATTTAAGCACTGATCCGGCCGAAATTGAGAAGAGCTGGCGGGTATTGCCTATGGGATACTGGAAAGGCAGTGGTATTTCTATTGCCCTTGATTTAATTGGGACGGTTCTGACCAATGGGAATTCCGTCCATACCATAGCTGGGTTCGGAGATGAGATAGGGCTTTCCCAGGTGATGATCGCCATAGACCCGTCGAAAGCGAACAGTCCGGA
Source organism: Hungatella sp. UBA3048 (assembly GCA_002367105.1). Classification (GTDB taxonomy): domain Bacteria; phylum Bacillota; class Clostridia; order Lachnospirales; family Lachnospiraceae; genus Lacrimispora. The sequence continues at coordinate 65,289 of DFCS01000051.1, read as the reverse complement.
GCTTACGGATCAGATCATCGCTGATATCATCGCTGATATCAAATCCTCTGAGCCGGCGGTGGAGAACGGTGAGGTGCTGTATCCGGGAGAACCGGAGGCAATCGCTATGAGGGATAACATGGCAAACGGAATACCGGTTGCAGAAGAAAAATGGAGCCAGGTTCTTGCGATGTAAGCAGAGTGCTGGATATAAGAAGAGCGGCCTCCCGGGCAGATAGTCGAAAACTATTTGTCCGGGGGGGTTTTACATGATTGCAGGATCCTTCCGTATAGCGTATAATCAGCTTGTAAAGGAGGTGAAAATGATAGATACCATTGATTATTATGCCTATGCTTCCCGTATTAGGGAATGGAATCCACAGCTTAAGGCGGCGGTGGCAGTGGCAGCGCTGTTTATCTGCATTGCAGCAAATAATGCTTGGGTATCCGGGGCGGTTATTTTATCCATGGGTGGGATCACCATTCTGGTGGGAGGGGTTTCCGGGAGGAAATACCTGGCGCTTTTAAGGATTCCGCTGGCATTTCTTGTCTTGGGGACGGCTGCCATTATAATGGATATTTCTAAGGCGCCTTACGGACGGGTCCTGGTTTCGTTGCGGGGATATTATCTGTATCTGACGGAAGGTGGGCTTAAACTGGCTTTTTGTTTGGTTTTAAAGGCTATGGCCTCATTAAGTGCCATGTATATGCTGGTGCTTTCCACTCCGGCAAGCGAGTTGATCTGTGTGTTCCGAAGACTCCATATTCCGAAGATCATTGTTGAACTGATGAATATGATCTACCGGTTTATCTTTGTGATGACGGATACCCAGTGCCGCATGAGGCAGGCGGCTGAGTCAAGGCTGGGATACTGCGACTTTAAGACTTCCTGCTGGTCTTTTGGGAGTACGGCCGGCAATTTATTCGTGGTTTCTCTAAAAAAGGCCGGAGTTTATTATGACGCTTTGACTGCACGGTGTTATGATGGGGAGCTTATGTTTCTGGAGGAGGAGAAAAAGGTGAAAGGCTGGCAGATCGGTGCTGCATCCGGTTATTTTGTATTTCTGGTTCTGGTGTGGAGGATGGCAGGATAGTCTTGCTGCTGGATCAAAGCAGATGATAAGGAGTTGAAGGAAAATGGATGATATCCTTTTGCAAGCGGAAAACCTGTCTTATTCTTATGGGCAGGGAAACCAGGTGCTAAAGAAAATCAACTTTACCGTGAAAAAGGGAGAGAAGATAGCAGTTCTTGGTTCCAACGGAGCTGGGAAATCCACTTGTTTTCTCAATCTGAACGGCGTATTGCGGCCTGAATCGGGCCAGATCCGTTACCGCGGAAAAGAAATTGGGAAAAAGGATTTGAATGAACTGAGGAAAAATGTGGGGATCGTGTTTCAGGATGCGGATAGCCAGATCATTGCTTCCACGGTGTTTGCGGAGGTCTCCTTTGGACCGGTGAATTTAAAGCTTCCTAAGGAGGAAGTGAAACGGCGGGTGGAGACGGCATTGGACTGTATGAATTTAATGCCCATGAAGGACCGGCCGCCCCACTATTTAAGCGGGGGGGAGAAAAAGCGTGTAAGCATAGCCGATATCATAGCCATGGAATCAGAGGTGGTTATATTCGATGAGCCTACAGCCTCTCTGGATCCGGTCAATGTGGAAATGTTAGAAGGTGTTCTGGATAAGATGAATGAAATGGGGAAAACTCTTTTGATTTCAACCCATGATGTGGATTTTGCCTACCGTTTTGCAGACCGGGCGGTGATTTTTGCCGGGGGGCGCATCATAGCCGACGGTCCGGTGAGGGAAGTGTTCGAGGATGATGAAGTATTAAACCAGGCCAATTTAAAAAGGCCGATTCTTTTGGAGGTTTATTACAGTCTGGTGAGGCATCGCATTTTAGAAGAAGGCGGGGATTCTCCCAGAGATGCAGGAGAGCTGGAAATGCTCTTACAAACACAAAGAAATTGACAGAAACGTATGAAACAGCTACAATACTACATAAGAAATGAAAGGTGCCTGTGAAATTCTCCGCAGGATAATAGGGAAAAGGGTGAAAATCCCTTACGGTCCCGCCGCTGTAAGTGGGGAGCAGGGCTCAATAAATCACTGGGAAACCGGGAAGAGGAGCTGCTGTGAAGATACACGAGTCAGAAGACCTGCCTTTCATAAGGAAGTTCGATACGCCTTTGGCTCATCGAACGGCCTGCGATGCATCTGGTTACGAACGATGACCAGGTGCCGGGAAGTCTTTTTGTTGTATAAAGATTTACCCTGTGAGCGCCGGTCTGATGAGTGGGAATCATCGGAACTTGGTGCTTATTTTATTGGAACACTCCGATAAAGCGGGGTGGTCCCCACCCAGAAAGCTGGGTGTGAAAACGGAAAGGAGAATGAAAATGAGTAAGAAAGAAAAAAGAGTCATGAAACTTGTCATTGCATTTGCCCTGGCCTTTGGAATTGTTCCAAGTGCTTATGGAATGCACATTATGGAGGGGTATCTTCCTGTGGGATACTGTATCGCCTGGGGAGCTATTTGCGTACCATTTCTGGCAGCGGGATTCTTCTCCATCAGGAAGAGGCTTTTGGAGGACAGAAAAACCATCACCATACTGGCTATGTCGGGAGCTTTTATTTTTGTCATATCATCCTTAAAGATCCCGTCCGTAACCGGAAGCTGTTCCCATATGACGGGAACCGGCCTGGGGGCACTTTTATTCGGGCCGTCCGCAGTCAGCATTCTGGGAATGATCGTGCTGATATTCCAAGCCATATTACTGGCTCACGGCGGTCTTACGACGCTGGGTGCCAATACCTTTTCCATGGCAATTGCAGGACCGTTTGTGTCTTTTGGAATTTATAAATTATTAAAAATGCTGAAGGTAAATAAACTGGTCAGCATTTTCCTGGCAGCGATGATCGGCGACCTGTTTACATATTGTGTGACTGCCATTCAGCTTGCACTTGCTTATCCTTCGGAAACAGGCGGCGTCTTTGCCTCTGCCGTTAAATTTTTAGGGGTATTTGCACCGACCCAGCTTCCCCTTGCAATTATTGAGGGTATCCTCACCACAGTGATCATCATCACCCTTGAAACGTATGCCCTTCCGGAGCTGAAGGCAATTGGATTTTCAAAGGAGGTTCAGTAATATGACCAGTAAAAGCAAAACGATCGTAGCAACTCTCCTTGTTTTAGCTTTCCTGATTGCAGCGGTTCCCCTTTTTGCCTTAAAGGGAGCCGAATTCGGCGGTTCTGATGATGCAGGAAGCCAGATGATATCGGAGATCCAGGGAACGGAATATGAGCCATGGTTTACACCGGTAATGGAAACCTTCATCGACGGGGAGCTTCCCGGAGAAGTGGAAAGCCTGCTCTTTTGTATCCAGACCGGTATCGGTGTAGGCGTTCTGGCCTTTTTCATGGGACGGTTCGTGGAACGTAAGAAGTGGCAGGAAAAAGGAAAATAATGAGATAGGATAAGAACCTGATAGAGGGTGTCTTAGAGGTAAAACACCTTTAAGACACCCTCAAATTACAATGTTATATAAGCATTTCATTTACATGAATCATTGCGCCTAATATATTAGAATCATTGTTATAGCTGCATTTATCAATTGTGGTTGTTATAAATTCCTCGCCTTTAAAGTAACTCTTGCATGTGCTCTGAAACGTTTCTCTGACAGCTTCAATAAACCAGGCTTCTTCTGATATTCCTCCGCCGATGCATATGATTTCCGGATTATAAAATACAGCGATTGTCAGCAATTGAATGGATATATTATTAATCCATTCATCAACTGCTTCTATGGCGGTTCTGTCCCCATTTAAATATTTATCACATACTTCGTTTCCATAGATCGCCTTATCTTCTTTAGTTAACTTACTGTTATATATTTTAATTAGAGCTGTCATAGAGCAATAATCCCCTTGACAGTCAAGGACCCCAGTTTTAAAATTCATGAATGGCAAGTGGTGAAATTCTCCCGCGTAGCCATCCTTACCATATATAACGCCTTTCTCATCACATAAACATCCCCCGGTGCCTGTTCCGATGATTAAAAATGCAGAAGAGCGGCTCCCTTTTGCATTTCCCATTTTAAGTTCACAAAGGCCGGCGGCTTTGGCGTCATTGATAGTTGCCACCTTCTTATTTGTCCTTTTTCCTATTTCGCAATTAACATTGCTTTCCTTCATGATACATACATTTGCCGCAGCATAAGATTTTACATTGGAATTTTCATCAATGAGCCCTGGAGCGCTGACTCCTATATTTGTTATTGAGTTAAGATCTTTGATATTTGAACATATGTAATCATAAAATTCATGTATGCTTTCAAACTTTTTTGTTTTAGCTTTCCACCGGTCAACAATATGGTACGTTTCATCTGCTAATGCATATTTAATAAATGTTCCGCCTATATCAATCCCTAAACAATATTCCATATCCCTCTCCTTAGCCCGCCAATTATTCTTTTATTCTGTGAAACGAATACTATGGAAACGCCTTTTCCTTCATTATTACTAGAATATATCAAAAGATGTGGATTCGTCAACGGGAAAATGATATACTATTTCTATCTTTTATAAGAGGTGAAAAACAATGAAAAAAATGATTTCTTGGAATGTAAACGGCCTTCGCGCCTGTGTGGACAAGGGCTTTTTGGATTATTTTAACGAAGTGGATGCGGATGTATTTTGTATCCAGGAAAGCAAACTCCAGGAGGGACAGATTGAACTTGAACTTCCCGGATATCATCAGTACTGGAATTATGCGGAAAAGAAAGGCTATTCAGGGACTGCCATATTTACGAAGGAGATGCCTTTGTCAGTGGCTTATGGAATCGGCATAGAGGAACATGACAGGGAAGGCCGTGTGATCGCAGCTGAATATCCGGAATACTATGTGGTTACCTGCTATACCCCTAATTCCCAGAATGAGCTGGCTCGTCTTCCTTACCGGATGACTTGGGAGGAGGCGTTCTTTGCCTATTTAAAAAAGCTGGAGGAGAAAAAACCGGTGATTTTCTGCGGAGACTTAAATGTGGCCCATAAGGAAATCGATTTGAAGAATCCTAAAACCAACCGGAAAAATGCAGGCTTTACCGATGAAGAAAGGGAGAAGTTTACTCTCCTTTTGAAAAATGGTTTTATTGACACATACCGTTATTTCTATCCGGAGCTGGAAGGCGTATACTCCTGGTGGTCTTACCGGTTTAAAGCCAGAGAGAAAAATGCAGGCTGGCGCATTGACTATTTCTGCGTTTCGGAAAGCTTAGAGGACAGGCTTATAAGCGCGGACATCCATGCCGAGGTCTTAGGCTCCGACCACTGCCCTGTGGAGCTTGTGATCCGCTAGAGAGTACCAGACAGGAGAGAACGATAAGGAATGAATTTACTGACCATTGAACATTTAACAAAATCATATACGGAACGTCTGCTTTTTGATGATACCAGCTTCAGCATCAATGAAGGGGAAAAGATCGGGCTGATCGGCATTAACGGAACCGGGAAATCCACATTGCTCCGGATCGTGGCAGGCCTTGAGGAGCCGGATCAGGGGGCTGTTGTAAAGGGGCGGAATTTAGATATCCGTTTTCTGTCCCAGAATCCAATCTTCCATGATGGTGATAGCATTTTAGAGAGCATTGTACGGGACAATGAAGGGCATGAGCATGTCTGGGATTTGGAAAGCCAGGCAAAGGCCATGCTGACCAGACTGGGATTTTCGGACTTTGATTCCAAGGTGGAGACCTTGTCAGGAGGACAGAGAAAACGGGTGGCTTTAGTCAGCGTCCTTCTTGGGAATACAGACTTACTGGTCCTTGACGAGCCAACCAACCATTTAGACAGCAGCATGGCGGACTGGCTGGAGGACTATTTAAAGCGTTTTAGAGGGGCGCTATTGATGGTAACCCATGACAGGTATTTTTTAGACAGCGTTACCAACCGGATTGTGGAGCTGGATAAGGGAAAGCTTTACAACTATCAGGAGAATTATGAAGGCTATTTAAAGCTGAAGGCAGAGCGCATGGACATGGAGGCGGCCTCAGAGCGGAAACGCCAGTCCATCCTTAAAGTGGAGCTGGAATGGATGCAGCGGGGCGCCAGAGCGCGTTCTACCAAGCAGAAGGCCCATATCCAGCGCTATGAGAACCTTCGTGACCAGGAGGGGATTAAGATCGATCAGACGGTGGAACTGGATTCTGTTTCAAGCCGCCTGGGGCGTACCACAGTGGAGCTTAATGAGATCAACAAAGCCTTTGGGGAAAAGGTTCTGATGAAGGACTTTACCTATGTGTTCTTAAAAAATGACCGAATCGGCATCATTGGGCCTAACGGAAGCGGTAAGTCCACGTTGATGAAGATCATTGCAGGGTGGCTGGAGCCTGACGCCGGAACGGTCACCATAGGACAGACTGTGAAAATGGGATATTTTTCTCAGGAAAGCGAAGATATGGATGGCAGTGTAAAGGTCATTGACTACATCCGGAATGTGGCAGAGTATGTAAAGACAAAGGATGGAAGCGTCAGCGCTTCTCAGATGCTGGAACGCTTTCTGTTTCCCTCAAGCGTTCAGTACACCACCGTCAGCAAGCTGTCCGGCGGGGAGAAAAGAAGGTTGTATCTGCTCCGGATCCTGATGGAAGCGCCGAATGTGCTTTTGCTTGACGAGCCGACCAATGATCTGGATATCCAGACTTTAACGATCTTAGAGGATTATCTTGACAGCTTTCAGGGAATTGTAGTCACGGTTTCTCATGACCGGTATTTTCTGGACCGGGTCGTGCGCCGGATCTTTGCCTTTGAGGGCCAGGGCCGGGTTACCCAGTATGAGGGAGGCTTTACCGATTACCAGGGGGCATTTCAGGAGAAATATCCGGAAGGTCTTTTAGGCCAGGCGGAGGAAGCAGCAAAAGGTTCGGAAGCCACGGAAAAGAAGACCAGGGAAAAGCCAAAGGGAGAGAGGAAGCTTAAATTTTCCTTTAAGGAACAAAGGGAATGGGAAACCATAGAGGAGGATTTAGCGGCCCTGGAAGAAAAGATCGAAGCTCTTGACAGGCAGATGGGAGAAGCTGCCAGCGATTACAGCAGGCTGAATGCGCTGATGGAAGAAAAAACAGAACAGGAAAGGCTGCTGGAAGAGAAAATGGAGCGCTGGATGTATCTAAACGACCTGGCAGAGCAGATTGAGAACCAATAAGAAGCACGATAAAAGTCAGCGGAAACTATTCCGGGATCGGATCAAGAGACAGAGGAGATAAGCGGTATGGAACAGTACAAGATTGCAAAGCATGAGATGGGGACCTATTCTATGGGGCTCTCAAGGGTATCCGGAGGAATCCGTCTGAGTGTGGCTGCGCAAGGAGAGGAATGCAGGGTCCTTATCTATAAGGCCGGAGAAGAAACACCGGTACAGACCCTATCCTTTCCTGCAGAGTCCAGAAAAGGTGATGTATGGAGCATGACCATTCTGGGAGAGGATTTTGAAAATCTGGAATACTGCTTTGAAATCGATGGAAGACTGTTTTCTGATCCTTATGGTACGGGTTTTACCGGACGGGAGGTATGGGGGGATCTTGAACGCGCATCCACTATTTTAAGAACTCCCATCGAGTTTTCTGATTTTGACTGGGAAGAGGACAAGCTTCTTCAGATTCCTTATGAGGACAGTATCATATACCGGCTTCATAACCGGGGGTTCACAAAGCACGCCTCTTCCAAAGTAAAGAACAGAGGGACCTTTGATGGCATACGGGAAAAGATCCATTACTTGAAAGAACTAGGCATTACTGCGGTGGAGCTGATGCCTGTGAATGAATTTTCCGAGGTCATCATGCAGGAACAAGTGCCTGGGAATCCTTTTGGTGTGGATAAACCTGTTGGAAAACTGAATTATTGGGGATATACGTCAGGATGTTATTTTGCACCCAAGGCTTCCTACGCTTCTGAAAAGGATCCGGCTTTGGAGTTTAAGGGCCTTGTGAAGGCTCTTCATAAGGAGGGGCTGGAATTGATCGTGGAGCTTTTCTTTACCGGAAAAGAACCGCCCTCTTTTGTTCTGGATGTGGTTCGGTTCTGGGCGGATGAATTCCATGTGGACGGGATCCATCTGGTGGGAACCCCGCCACTGGACCTCCTTGAACGGGATCCCTATTTAAGCCGGATCAAGCTGTTTGCGGCTTCCTGGGATCCGGCTTTTGTAGGAAAGGTTAAGCACTTAGGAGAGTATAATGACGGCTTTCTGGTGGATATGCGCCGGGTATTAAAGGGTGACGAGGAACAGATGAATAACCTTGCATTCCGCACCAGAAGTAATCCGGCGGTGTACGGCATCATTAATTATATGGCCAACACCAATGGCTTTACCATGATGGATATGGTTTCCTACGATACCAGGCATAATGAGGAAAACGGGGAGAACAATCAGGATGGCAGTCCTTATAATTATTCCTGGAACTGCGGAACGGAAGGGCCTACAAAAAGAAAAAAGATCGCAGAGCTTCGCAAAAAGCAGCTGCGCAACGCTTATCTTCTTCTGTTTCTGAGCCAGGGGACACCTCTGATCCTGGCGGGAGATGAATTCGGAAACTCCCAGTCAGGCAACAACAACGCTTACTGTCAGGACAATGAGGTGTCCTGGCTGAACTGGAATCTTATAAAAACCAACAGGGATATTTATGATTTTGTCAGGGCCGTGATCGTTTTCCGGAAGAAACACCCGGTATTTCACATGGAGCAGGAACCCAGAGTCATGGATTACTTAGCCTGCGGGTTTCCCGATATGTCCTATCACGGAGTACGGGCGTGGTGCCCTGAATTTGAAAACTTCCGGCGCCAGCTTGGGATCTTCTACTGCGGAGAATATGGAAGAAAGCCGGACGGGACCAGGGACAACAGCTTTTATGTGGCTTATAACATGCACTGGGAGCCCCATGAATTTGACCTGCCCAACCTTCCCAGAGGGGAGCGGTGGCATGTGGCTTTCCATACGGACAGGAAGGAAGTCAACGGCATGTATGAAGAAGGGAAAGAGCCGGAGACAGAAGGAAAGAGATATATGGTTCCTCCCCGGTCCGTTGTGGTATTTATGGGATTGCCCTGTTAATCCAGCCGGTAGGTATACATACTGCCGATGTAATAGGTATCAATGTATTCCAATATATCATCCTGACTGCTGCAGGTAAAATGAGATACCTTCAGCAATGCTTCATTTTCTATTTCCAGCAGTTTTTTCTGCTCCGGAGTCGGCAGAGTGGCGGAAAGTGAAAAGCTCACGGTATGCAGGCCGGTAAAGCCAAGCTTCTTCACAAATTCGAAGAAAGAGTTTTCCAGACAGTCGATGTCGATGGCCGGAATTGTTTTGCAGGGAACATAATTATAGCTGATGCTAATGATCATCCCGTTGCCAGTCCGTATCCTTGAAAAATAATGGATCAGGTCATCCGGCTCGGCCTGAAGCTTTTGGGCTATTTCTGGAGAAAGATCAGACCCGCGGTAGATCCGGTAATCCAACAGCCGGGCTCCCGGCTTTAAACCGATGGATTTCATATCATCCGTAAAACTGATGGGCTGGTGGTGGTACTGCTTCTGTACCAGGGAACTGGTGACAAAGCTCCCCTTTCCCGCGATCCTGCGGATATAGCCTTCCGAGGTAAGGGCGGAGATCGCCTTGCTTACCGTCATACGGCTCACTTCAAAGCGTTCGCATAATTCTGATTCCGTAGGGATCTGGTCTCCCGCGTGCAGTGTGTGATTTTTAATGTCTTTTAATATACAGTCCTTTATTTGTATATACTTTGGTTTCTGATTCATTACTTCACTCCTTGGGAGGCATAATTGCCTCATATTATTATATATCGGAAAACACTAAATGTCTATACAATAAATAATAGAAAATTTGTATAATATTGCAGCTGAAAGAAGTTGCAATATTATTTTTTTTGTGATATTATATGAAAAAATAAATCAAATGCATATACTTTAAACATAACGTATATACATTGTGGCGGACATGAAAAAAGTCTAGAAAGGAGAAGCATGAAGAACATTATTTTGGTCACTCATGCGGATTTTGCAAAGGGCATTCTGACATCCTTAGAGCTGGTCGTGGGTAAAACGGAAAATATTGATTTTGTCAGCATCAGCGCCCGGGAAACCATTCCTGAAATCACTGCAATGATAGAGGCTAAGATAGATGGATTTCACAATGACGCCTGCACCGTCATTATCAGCGATATTGCAGGAGGCAGCACCACCAGGGCTGCCATGGAACTGCTGGTGAGAAGAAGAAACATCTATCTCATAACCGGCCTGAACTTAGGACTGCTGCTGGAGGTTGCCTTGCTGCCCCTCAGCGGAGAGGATTCGTTGGACAGACAGGCCCTTAAGAACGCCATTGAGAGTTCAAAAAGCACTATGAGCCTTGTCAACGACACCATGGATGAGCAGGATTTCAGTCAGATGTCTGATCTGGAAGAACTGTAGAAAAAATGTAAGTCGCGGCAGACGCGGCACTGGAGGTAAAAATGATTAAATTATTACGTGTGGATGACCGGCTGATCCATGGCCAGGTGGCGGTAAGCTGGACCTCATATTTAAGTGCGGATACCATTTTGGTTGCTAATGATAATGCCATCACGGACAAGCTGATTCAGATGGCATTCCAAATGGCAAAGCCGCCTCAGGTAACATTGTCCATAAAATCCCTGGATGGAGCTGTAGCGGTGATGAACAATCCCAAGCATGCAGGGAGAACAATTTTTGTCGTAACAGCCAGCATACAGGATGCTTTGTATTTAATGGAACGCTGTGAGGCTGTTAAGGATATCTGCCTGGGGGGGATCAGGAAGACTCCGGGTAAAAAAATGGTGGAAAGGCAGGTGTATCTGGATGACCGGGACATGGAGGGAATTGAAAAAATCCATGTCATGGGGAAAGAAATCTATCTGCAGGCGGTGCCTACGGAAAAGAAACTGCAGTACGGTGATATTGTAAAAGAGTTTAAAAAATAAAAAGAGGAGGATACATTTATGATATGGAAAGCGTTGCTTTTAGGGATCCTTGCCGGATTTTCCATCTGGGATGGACGGGTGTTCGGGCAGCACATGTTTGACCGTCCCATCGTGACCGGCCCCATCGTGGGACTTCTGCTGGGGGATATACAGACTGGTATTGTAATGGGAGCGGCAGTGGAATTGGTGATGATGGGGATCGTGGGCATTGGAGCAGCCACTCCCCCTGATGTGGTTTCGGGAGGGATCCTGGCCACAGCATTTGCCATTATGTCCGGACTCGATATGGATGCGGCTGTGGCATTATCACTGCCCATCGCCACACTGGCACAGTCCGTGGGTATTCTGGACCGGACCATCAATGCCACATTCCTTCACTGGGCGGACAATGCTGCGGAAGAGGGGGATTATAAGGGCGTTGCAAAAGCCTTCTGGTCGGGAGCGTGGCTGTTCTGGATCAGTTCGTTTCTGGTGGTGTTCCTGGGTGTTCTGCTGGGATCCAATACCATCGCCGCTTTTGTTGAAGCACTCCCGGCTTTTATATTGAGCGGTTTAAAGGTTGCCAGCGGAATGCTTCCGGCATTGGGAATTGCCATTTTAATGCAGCTCATTTTTGATAAGACCAATGCGGCATACTTATTTGTCGGTTTTATTTTGACCGCCCTGCTTGGAATGAGCACGGTGGGCGTGGCCATTGTGGGGGCTGTCATTGCGTACACGGTTTACCAGTCGGCCACTCAGAGGAAAAAGGAACAGATGGCTCTTGCGCTGACGCAGACCATGTCCGATGATTTAGGAGGTGAATTATAATGGCACATTTAGACGACGCATACACAGAGAACAGCCTGGTTACCAAATCTGATATGAGAAAGACCTTCTGGCGTTCTTTTCCGCTGCAGGGCTGTTTTAATTATGAACGCATGCAGAACGTAGGCTTTTGCTACTCCATGATCCCGGTGCTGAAACGGCTTTATCCGGAGAAGGAGGAAGCCAGGGAGGCCCTAAAAAGGCATCTGTCCTTTTTTAACACAACGCCTCAAATGGTCAGCTTTATTACCGGTGCCTGCGTTGCCTTAGAGGAGGAGAACAAAAAGTCCAAAGAAGGCTTTGATATTGAGTCGATCACCGCTTTAAAGGCGGCCCTGATGGGACCGATCGCCGGTATCGGGGATTCCTTTTTCTGGGGGACCTTCCGCATCATCGCGGCCGGCGTAGGCTGCGGCCTTGCATCAAAGGGCAGCCTGCTGGGAGCCGTGCTGTTTCTGCTCATATTCAACATACCTCATTATCTGGTGAGATATTACGGCCTGAAGCTGGGATATAAGAGCGGGATCACCTTTATTGAAACAGCTCAAGCCTCAGGCATGATCCAGATTCTTACCAACTGTGCGAAGATCATCGGACTTTGCGTGGTGGGAGCGATGATCGCCTCCATGGTGGCCTTTAAAACGCCTCTTGTGCTAACCATGGGAGAAACCAGTGTTGAGATTCAGGGAGTATTCGACCAGATTCTCCCCAAGGTTCTGCCTCTTTTGCTGACATTTGGAATTTACGGATTATTGAAGAAAGGATATAAGACGGTTACGGTCATGCTGGGAATCATTGCAGCCGGCATTGCATGTGCGTTCTTTGGAATATTATAATGAATTATCAGTCAAAAATGTATGAATATATCTGTGAGACTCCTCTGGTGCTCACGGATATTATAAAACGGAGAAAAGAGATAACAAAAGAATTTGTCGCCTTTTATCAGGACAAAACAATTGAACAGGTGTATGTGATCGGTTCAGGGACCAGCTATCATGCAGGGCTTTCTGCAAAAACCTATCTGGAAAAGATTTTGAATATTAAGGTATTCAACAGTTATCCGACCCAGTTTGAAAGAAGTGAAAAGATTTTCAACAAAAACACTCTGGTTATCGGAATTTCCCAGGGAGGGCAGAGTCTCTCTACGGTGGCGGGCTTAGATTCTGCCCGGAACCGGGGGCTCTATACGGCTGCCATTTCAGAAAACCCGACGGCCCTGATATTTGAACATGCCGATACCAGCACAAGGCTTGAAGTGGGAAATGAAAAATGCGGCGCGAAAACAAAAGGGTATGCCGGGACAACCGTTACCCTGATGATGATGCTGACGGAGCTGGCCATCACAAAAGGCATATTGACAGAAGAGGCTGCCCAGGGGTATATTGACCGGATGTTTCATGTAATCGGCAATATGAAGCAGGTCACTGAAAAATCCACGGAATGGTATCACCGGATAAAGGAAGAGCTCCTTTCCGCCAAACGGATCATTGTGGTGGGATATGACGGGCTGTATGCCGATGCCCTGGAAGGCGCCCTGAAAATTCTTGAAACAGTTCGCCAGGGAGTGACCGGATACGATATTGAAGAATTTTTCCATGGCATTTATAATTCCATCAATGAGGATTCCCATATTTTCTATCTGGCATCCAAAGGCGATTATAAGGCCAGAACGGTAAAGCTTATAGACATTCTCAGTGAATGGACACCTCACAACTATATGGTTGCTTCACCGGAAGGGCTTGAGAAAACAGCCTCTAAGGATCTGATCTGCCACTTTGTGGAGGATCCCCTGTTTTCACCGTGGGAATATATCATCCCTCTGCAGGTGGTGGCCTGCCTGGCGCCTCAGGATCTGGGGATCAATCCTGACATACCGAAAGACCCTGAGTTTCATAAGAGGATCGGAAGCAAGAAGCTTGACGGGGTGAGGGATCAGTATACGGCGAAAGCTTAAGAAGGGGAAGACGCCTGATAAGGCTGGAGTTTTCCTCCAAATAGTTGAAACAGAATAAAGAAAGACTTCCCGGCTCTCAGCTTGAGGCCGGGAAGTTTTTTATTTATGGGTGGGATGCACTTCATATTGACGGGTTGTCATGAGTGTGTATTTTATATGAGCACATTTTTGTTTGTTTTAAATAGACAAATTTAGGTATCAATTAAGATAGAAAATAAAGCTTAATTATAATAATTAATGAAAGTCAGTGATATATTGCATAAAAGAGGTGGGGCAATGCAAGTTATTGAAAAGCGCGCATTCAATTTATTGCAGTATTTACTGAGTGACAGAAATTTTTCTGTTAGCAAAGCCATGGATTTATTAGGATGTTCCAAAAGGCAGATTGAATATGATGTGAGTAAGATCAATGAACTGCTGAAAGAAAATGAGATTGAATTAATCAGATTGTCAAGAGGGAGATTTCTGATTAATAAGGAGACCATCGACAAAGTAACGAGTCTAAACCTGCCCCATCAGAAATTTGTTGTTAATGGGGAAAATAAAATCTGGATGATCTGTATTCAGATTTTTTGTACAAGGGAACCTTTGGGACTGAATCATTTTATTACGAAGCTGCAATCAAGCAAGAATACGGTCTTAGGTGATTTAAAGAAAATTGCAAAGATAGGCGGTCAGTATAAGGTGGAATTAAAATACTCAAGAAAATCGGGTTATTACTTTGAAGGTGAACCCATTAAAATCCGATCTCTGGTGTTGCTGTCAATTATTAACTTGAAAGATAACTTTTTATGTAAAGAACTGATCTCACTGGCAGTGTCGGACAATTCTTATGAATCTGTATTTGAAGAAACAAGAGATAAGGTAGAGTCCTTAATTAAGGAATTTAATCTGCCGATCATGAAGGAATATCTGATCCTGGTGATCTATTTTATCAGTTTAATGCCCTATCACTGCCAGTCAATTACATACGTATCCCCCCTGATCCATGAACCCATGTGGAACCACCACCCCCTTTATGCAGCTGTAACAGCTTTTTATGAGTCGCTGACGTTTCCTTTGTCCAAAGAAGAGATTGACTATTTATTTGTACTTTTGTTAAGCATGACTTTGGGAGATAACATGTATTTCCGGCTTTACGATAAGGAGAGCATATTTTTACAGGAGATGTGCCAAAGCCTGATAAACCGTTTTGAAGTCATCACAGGAACAGTGGTGCAGAAGAAGGCGGGCATATCAGAAAACATGCTGATGCATTTACGTTTGGCCTATTTTCGGCTGAAGTATGGGATACCGGTAGTGAATCCGGCATTGATGCAGGTTAAAAAAGAGTACGGAGAGGTATTTGATATTTGCAGATTCGTGCTGGAGCCCTTTGGGGATTATTTGGATTGCCTGATTCCCGATGATGAGATTGCCTATATTGCCTTACATTTTATGACGGTTATGGATTTGCCGGATCAGGATAAGATCAGAAAAAGAGCGATTATCGTATGCCAGAACGGACTTGCAAGCTCTGTTATGATGAAAAACCAATTAATAAAGATATTTCCTGAAATAAACTTTGTGGCTACCTGCAATGCAGAAGAGTTCAAAGGGATTCCGCTTGAAATTTATGACATGGTTTTTTCCACTACCGAGGGGATCGATGTACCTGAACAGAAGTATTTGTTCCTGTCCTCCCCCATTTTAACGGTGGAAGAAAAATTTATATTGAGTGAAGCGGTATATTCTTCGGTATTTGGAATCAAATCAGAAGCTAATGTAACAGTTCATTCCATTTTGGAAATCGTAGAGAAATATGCAGTGATTCATGATCAGAAGGGATTAAGCAGCGAATTAAAGAACCTCTTGCAAAAGAAATATAAAAAAGAAAGCAACAGAAAAGGAGGATTACCCGTGATAAAAGACCTTCTTACGAAGGAAACCATACAATTTGCTTCCCGTGTGAACAGTTGGGAGGAAGCAATCTGGCTGGGGGCAAGGCCTTTATTGGAGAATGGATCCATTACAAAAGATTATATCAATGCAATGATAGATAATGTGAAGGGCTTTGGTCCCTATATCGTAATATGTCCCTATGTTGCGATTCCCCATGCACAGAATCAAACAGGGGTCAATAAACTGGGAATGAGTTTTTTGAAGCTGGAAGAAGAGGTTTTAGTGCTGGATAATCCCCAAAAGCCGGTTAAGGTCTTCATTACCATGGCGGCGATTGATAATCACACACATTTAAGAGCGCTTGCCCAACTATCTAATATTTTAACCAATGAAGATACCAGGGAACAATTCGTAGCATGTAACTCAGTGGAGGATGTCATCAAATTGCTTGATATTGATGAGGAATAAAAAAACGAGGTAAATGTCATATGAAGATATTGGCGGTTTGCGGTTCAGGGCTTGGAAGCAGTTTTATGATGGAAATGAATATAAAAAATGTGTTAAAGGAGATTGGGGCAGCAGGAATTGAGGTGGATCACAGTGATTTAGGGGGCGCGACACCGGGTGCGGCGGATATCTTTATTGCAGGAAGAGATATCGCAATGGCAATGACCCATTTGAAAGGTGTTGTAGAGCTTGATAACCTGTTGGATAAAAAAGAACTAAAGGAAAAATTGGAAGAGTCCTTAAGGAAACTGAATGTAATCTAATTGCGCAAAGAGAGGAGAAGACAATGGCTGTTTTAAATATAATACAGGAAATTCTTTCTACCCCCGCAGTATTAGTGGCTTTAATTGCATTGATCGGTTTATTGCTGCAAAAGAAACCCGCAGCAGATACCATCAGAGGTACGATAAAGTCATTTCTTGGTTTTATCGTGTTATCGGCAGGAGCAGATGTGATCGTCACATCCCTGGCTCCGTTAGGAGGCATGTTTCAGGAGGCGTTTCATACGGCAGGAGTTGTGCCCAATAACGAGGCCATTATTGCGGTAGCATTAAAAGAGTATGGCCAGGTTACTGCCCTGATCATGTTTTTCGGGATGTTCGCCAATATCTTAATTGCCCGTATTACCAGGTTTAAATATGTTTTTCTCACAGGACATCATACTCTTTATATGGCCTGTATGATTGGTGTTATCTTAATTACCATCGGCATGTCTACCGCTGCGACAGTCGTGGTTGGAGCGGTTGCCCTTGGAATTGTTATGGTGCTTTTTCCTGCCCTGGCACAGCCGACGATGAAAAAGATAACAAAATCTGATGATGTGGCTTTCGGACATTTCAGCACCATCGGATATTGGGCTTCTGCAATGATCGGTAAATTAGTAGGGAAAAATTCCAGATCCACGGAAGAGATAGAATTCCCGAAATCACTTGCATTTTTAAGAGACAGTTCCGTTTCTATTTCCCTTACTATGGTTATCTTTTATCTGATTCTTGCACTCTTTTGCGGATCGGACTATGTAAAGAACAACTGGTCAGACGGAACGAATTACATTATGTTTTCCATTACGAAAGGAATTCAGTTTGCGGCAGGGGTATTTATTATTTTACAGGGAGTGCGTCTGATCCTTGCAGAAATTGTGCCTGCATTCAAAGGTATTTCAGAAAGGGTGATTCCCAATGCAAAACCGGCATTAGACTGCCCGATTGTGTATACCTTTGCGCCTAATGCTGTATTAATTGGTTTCTTTTCCAGCTTTGTAGGCGGAATTGTAGGTATGATCATGCTTATTCTAACCGGAGGAATCATCATATTGCCGGGAGTAGTTCCTCACTTCTTCTGCGGCGCTACGGCAGGAGTTTTCGGCAATGCCAACGGAGGGGTAAAAGGAGCTGTATTCGGATCCTTTATAAACGGTTTAATGCTGACCTTTGCTCCGCTTCTCTTAATGCCTTTGCTTGGTGATCTGGGTTACCAGGGAACGACCTTCTCTGATCTGGATTTTATAGCCTCCGGATTCTTGATCGGTAAAGCCGGACAATTAGGGCCCATAGCTGCCACCATATTCGTATTTGGGGTTTTGGCAGTCATGATCGCTGTCTCAATTAAGAAACCTGGGAGAAAAGAATAGAATCATGATACATAAGGAGGAAGGCTGTCATGCCTGACGGTATGTTCAGGCATGACAGCTCTTCTTTCACCGGAAGATAAGATTTTCTGTCATAGATTAAAGAAAGAGGGATTGGAATGGAGTATAAGGAGCTGCAATTAATAGCCAATGATATCCGCAGGGGAATCATTGAGGCCGTATATCATGCAGGCTGCGGACATCCGGGAGGGTCTTTATCCGCAGCAGAAATTCTGGCATACCTGTTTTTTAAAGAGTTGAATATTGATGAAAAAGACCCAGGAAAGGAGGACCGGGACCGGTTTATCTTGTCTAAGGGCCATATAACGCCAGGGTACTATGCAGTACTGGCTAACCGTGGTTTCTTTCCTGTGGATGAATTGCCGACTTTCCGGAAAATAGGTTCCAGGTTGCAGGGGCATCCGGATATGAAGAAAACGCCTGGCGTAGATATGTCCAGCGGCTCTTTGGGACAGGGTATCTCCGTTGCCGCCGGGATGGCTTTGTCAGGGAAGCTGTCTTCTAAAAATTACCGTGTCTACGCGCTGGCAGGTGACGGGGAAATACAGGAAGGGCAGGTTTGGGAAGCTGCCATGTTTGCAGCCCACAGGAAATTAGATAATCTGGTCGTGATTGTAGATAATAATAATCTCCAGATAGACGGTACCGTTGAAGAGATCTGTTCTCCTTATCCCATTGACAAGAAGTTTGAGGCTTTTGGGTTTCATGCCGTGACAGTCAATGGCCATGATTTTAAGGAACTGGAAGAAGCCTTTCTGACGGCAAAGCAGGTGAAAGGGAAACCAACGGTCATTATTACGAAGACAATAAAGGGAAAAGGCATTTCGTTTATGGAAGATAATTTGTCCTGGCATAGCGGCGTTCTGAATGAAGAACAGTATCAGCTTGCCATGGACGAATTGGAAAGGGAAAGGAAGTTGTTATGTCAGGGATCATGAAGAAGGCAACCAGAGACAGTTATGGCGAAGCATTAGTGGAATTAGGCAATATCCATGAAGATTTACTTGTATTGGATGCTGATCTGGCTTCTGCGACAAAAACCGCTTATTTTAAAAAGGCATTTCCTGACAGACATATTGACTGCGGGATTGCAGAGTGCAATATGATAGGGGTTGCTGCAGGCTTGTCATTAACAGGTAAAGTCCCTTTTGCCAGTTCCTTTGCCATGTTCACGGCAGGCCGTGGGTTTGAACAGATACGCAATTCCATTGGATACCCTGGTTTAAATGTAAAAATCGGAGCCACTCATGGTGGAATTTCTGTAGGAGAGGATGGAGCCACGCATCAATGCAATGAGGACTTTGCTCTCATGAGGACCATACCGAAAATGGTTGTCATATGTCCTTCGGATGACATAGAAACAAAAGCAGCAGTAAAGGCAGCATATAACCATAATGGGCCTGTTTATTTAAGATTCGGAAGAGTCCCTGTACCTTCTGTTAATCAGAGGGAAGACTATCATTTTGAAATTGGGAAAGGAGTCGTATTAAAAGAGGGCAGGGATATCACTGTCATTGCAAATGGGATTCTGGTAAATGAAGTGCTTGAGGCGGAGAAGGTATTATCGGAAAAGGGGCTCCAGGTACAAATAATAAATATCCATACGATTAAGCCTCTTGATAAGGATCTGGTGATCCAGTCAGCAAAAAAGACTGGAAAAGTAGTAGTAGTAGAGGAGCACTCCATTATCGGCGGATTAGGAAGCGCGGTGTGCGATGCCCTGTCTGAACATTATCCGGTCCCAGTTTTAAAAATAGGTGTGAATGACGTCTATGGAAGATCCGGCTCTGCAAGGGAACTGCTAAGAGAGCATGAACTGGATTCAGAAAGCCTGGCAAACCGTATTTTTAATTTTTATAATCGGAAGTAATAAGCTTTTACAATAGTTAAAGAAGACACACTATGGTGGAAAACAGCCCCTGGTGTGTTTTCTTATGCTGTTTTTTCAGGGAAGGATGCATGGAAGCGCTGGTCTGAGGGGAGCCGTATAATCTTGACAACTTCTTGACATGGCACCATTTCATTTTAACACCGTCTTGATTTTTTCTCTGATATGATTGTGAGCATAAGGAGAAGGAAAATAAAAGGATCAGGAGAGGAAATCATGGGAGCTATTTTGATGCTGGTAAGCATTATCGGTGTTTTATTGCTAATTTATTTATTTTACATTTTATTTCGAGGTGATCAGTTATGAGCCATATTGTTTTGCAGGATATATTTTATATTGCAGTTTTAGTTGGATTGTCCGTTCCTTTGGGTATTTATATATACAAGGTTATGACAGGGCAACGGGTATTTTTAACACCTGCCCTTGCCCCTGTAGAAAAGGGGATTTACAAACTTATGGGCATTGACGTCGAGGATGAGATGAACGCAGGAAAGTATGCGCTTTCCGTTTTTTTATTCAGCGGGGCAGGCTTTGTTTTTCTTTTTGGTTTGCTGATGCTGTAGGGGATTCTGCCATTTAATCCGGAGGGAATGAAAGGAACCAGCTGGCATCTGGCTTTTAACACAGCCGCCAGCTTTGTTTCCAATACCAACTGGCAGTCCTATTCAGGCGAATCCACCCTGTCCTATTTCACACAGTTTTCAGGCCTTGCTGTCCAGAACTTCGTGTCGGCTGCAACGGGGATTGCCGTCCTTTTTGCCTTAATCAGAGGCTTTGTCCTGAAACAAAAAAAAACCATCGGGAATTTTTGGGCAGATTTAATAAGGTCCACGCTTTATATCCTGATCCCAATTTCTCTTCTCGTTGCTTTGCTGCTTGTTTCCCAGGGGGTGGTACAGACGTTTGGCCCCTATAAAGAAGTTGCCATGCTGGAAAATGGAGCCTTGCAGACAATCCCCTTAGGTCCTGCGGCAAGCCAGATCGCGATCAAGCAGCTTGGAACAAACGGAGGCGGTTTCTTTGGGCTGAACTCTGCGTTTCCTCTTGAGAATCCAACTGCCTTCTCGAACCTGATACAGGTTCTGTCTATTCTGCTGATTCCTGCGGCGCTTTGCGTAAGCTTTGGAAGGGCGGTAAAAGACGGCAGGCAGGGGCGGTCAATTTATATTACGATGATGATTTTCTTTGTCGCAGCTCTTGCTGCCATAACCGTCAGCGAACAGTTTGCGGCACCTGTGTTTGAACATGCGGCAGCTTCCGGCAGCATGGAAGGCAAGGAGGTAATTCACGGTACCGGCGCTTCCTCATTATGGGCAGTGGTGACCACGGCGGCATCTAATGGCTCCGTGAACGCGATGCACGACAGCCTTACTCCCCTTGGAGGAATGGTGTCCATGTTCCTTATGCAGCTGGGGGAAATTGTATTCGGCGGCGTGGGAAGCGGACTTTATGGAATGCTTGCATTTGTACTTCTTACCGTATTTATTGCGGGTTTGATGGTTGGCCGGACTCCGGAGTACCTGGGGAAAAAGGTAGAACCTTTTGACATGAAAATGGTTTGCTTAATTGTCCTTGTCCCCCCGCTTCTGACACTTATAGGAACTTCCGCAGCCGTCTCAATGCCTGATGCCCGGTCATGGCTGGCCAATTCAGGCGCCCATGGATTTTCAGAGATTTTGTATGCCTTTTCTTCCATGGCGAATAACAACGGCAGTTCCTTTGGAGGGTTTTACGGGAATACCCCGTTTACCAATATTTTAGGCGGGATCATTATGCTGATGGTTCGGTTCGTTCCCATGACAGCCGTCATTTTTCTTGCCGGCAATATGGCAAAGAAGAAAGCCGTAGCCGTCAGCGAGGGCACATTGTCCACCAGCAACGGCATATTTATAGGACTTTTGACCGGAGTTATCCTTATCATTGGTGCGCTGAGCTTTTTGCCGGCGCTGGCCCTTGGCCCGATAGCCGATTTCTTTACAATGAAGTGACAGAAGGTGATTAGAATGGAAAAAAAGAGTGTTGATAAAAGCATCTTTTATGATGCGCTGAGACAGTCCTTTGTAAAACTGTCTCCCAGGGTGCAGGTGAAAAATCCTGTCATGCTGGTCGTTTATATAGGAGCAGTCCTGACCGGAGTTTTATATTTTCTTTCCTTTGCAGGACTTAAGGATGAGAATTCGGGTTATACCTTAACCATATCCCTGATTTTATGGTTTACCGTCCTGTTTGCTAACTTTGCAGAAGCGATAGCAGAGGGGCGGGGGCGGGCACAGGCAGACAGCCTGCGCAGTGCTAAAAAGGACGTAAAGGCAAGAAAACTGAAAACGCCATCCAATATTGACGATTATACCGAGGTTCTTTCCAATACCCTGAAAAAAGGAGATATTGTATATGTCAGGGCAGGGGAGCAGATTCCAATGGATGGGGAAGTGATCGATGGGGCAGCTTCTGTGGACGAAAGTGCCATTACCGGTGAATCAGCGCCGGTCATCCGGGAATCCGGCGGCGACCGAAGCGCTGTAACAGGGGGAACCACCCTGGTGTCTGACTGGCTGATCATCGAAGTAACGGCGGAAGCAGGAGAAAGCTTTCTCGATAAAATGATATCCATGGTGGAAGGTGCATCCAGAAAGAAAACGCCTAATGAAGTGGCTCTGCAGATTTTGCTCATAACCCTTACCATTATCTTTCTTGTGGTAACGGCAGCCTTGCGGCCCTTTACCGGCTTTGCAAGCCTCCAGGCAGGATCTGGTTCCGCCATCTCCATCACCAATGTCATTGCCCTTTTGGTTTGCCTTGCGCCTACTACCATTGGTGCACTTCTATCCTCCATCGGCATTGCGGGCATGAGCCGCTTAAATCAGGCCAATGTTCTGGCAATGAGCGGGAGAGCCATTGAAGCTGCCGGGGATGTGGATGTACTGCTGCTCGATAAGACTGGGACCATTACCTTGGGAAACCGCCAGGCAAGCGAATTTCTGCCGGTGGCCGGCGTCACAGAGCAGGAGCTTGCCGATGCGGCTCAGCTATCCTCTCTTGCAGACCAGACGGCGGAAGGAAGAAGCATTGTTGTTCTGGCAAAGGAACGGTTTGGGATACGGGGCAGGGAGCTTTCGGCCCTGGGTGCAAGCTTTGTGGAATTTACAGCAAAAACAAGGATGAGCGGCATCGACTATCAGGGAAATGAGATACGGAAAGGTGCTGCTGATACCACCAAAGACTATGTGCTGGAAAAAGGCGGAGATTACCCGGAGGAATGTGAGAGGCTGGTAAAGCGTGTCGCAGAGGCAGGTGGTACTCCTCTTGTGGTGGCAAAAAACAATCAGGTGATGGGCGTGGTCTATTTAAAGGACATCGTGAAAAACGGCGTAAAAGAACGTTTTGAAGATCTGCGCAAAATGGGCATCAAGACCATTATGATCACAGGTGATAATCCCATGACGGCTGCGGCGATCGCTGCAGAGGCAGGGGTTGATGACTTTCTTGCGGAGGCTACGCCGGAAGCAAAACTGGCCCTCATCCGTGACTACCAGGCCAAAGGCCATCTGGTTGCCATGACCGGAGACGGCACGAATGATGCTCCTGCCCTGGCGCAGGCAGATGTTGCGGTGGCCATGAATTCAGGAACCCAGGCTGCCAAGGAGGCAGGAAACATGGTGGATTTAGACTCCAGTCCTACCAAGCTCATCGATATTGTCCGGATTGGCAAGCAGCTTTTGATGACAAGAGGCTCTTTGACCACCTTTAGTGTGGCAAACGATGTGGCAAAGTATTTTGCCATCATTCCTGTACTGTTTTTCGGCATATATCCCCAGCTGGCAGCCCTGAATTTTATGAGTCTGACCAGCGCCAAAAGTGCCATGCTTTCAGCGATCATTTATAATGCGCTGATTATTATTGCACTCATTCCCCTGGCTCTTAAAGGGGTTAAATACCGGGAGCTGCCGGCTGGAAAGCTGCTGACAAGGAACCTGCTGGTCTATGGCCTGGGCGGGATCTGCGCGCCTTTTTTCGCAATTAAGCTGATAGATATGATTCTGACCGCGTGCGGTCTTGCGTGAGGTAAATAGAAATTATGAAAATTATGAAATTACTCAGAACCGCTGTTGTATGCTTTGGCATAATGACCATATTGTGCGGTATCATTTATACGGCTGCAGTTACGGGTGCCGCCCAGCTGCTGTTTCCGGATCAGGCAAACGGCAGCATGATCGTTGTCACCCAAAAGGATGGTACACAAAAGGAATATGGATCCCAGCTGCTGGCCCAGGAGTTTACAAAGCCCCAATATCTTATTGGAAGGCCTTCTGGCGTATCAAACCTCTCCCCTGTCAGCAAAGAGCAGCAGGCCCTTGTTTTGGAACGCATAAACTGGTGGCATTCCTTTGACCCAGGCAATCAGAAAGATATTCCCATGGATCTGGTTACGGCATCAGGAAGCGGTGTTGATCCTCATATTTCCCTTAAAGCGGCAGAATACCAGGTGGCAAGGATTGCAGCCGCCAGGAATTTAACAGAGGATGAAGTGAGAGGCATTATTAAGACCTGTACAAAGGGGCGCTTTCTTGGATTTATCGGAGAACCGGGTGTCAATGTTTTAAAGGTGAATTTGGCTCTTGATGGTTTGCTGCAGATAAAAAAAGTGGTATGATATCTAAAAAGTAAGGTGGTGGTATTTGGATGGAATCCTTTGATTACAGACCTGACCCTGACGCGATTTTAGAGGATATTCAAACGCACCGGGACCAAAGGCCGGGAAGGTTAAAAATATTTTTTGGATATGCTGCCGGTGTAGGAAAAACCTTTGCAATGCTTGACGACGCCCAGGAACGCTTACAAAGCGGGATCGACGTTTTAGTCGGCTATATCGAGCCTCATACCCGTCCTGAGACCATGCAGAAACTGCATGGTCTGCCGGTGCTTCCGCCTAAAACTGTATCATACCGCAATATAGAGCTAAAGGAATTCGACTTAGATCAGGCTCTGGAACTTAAACCGGAATTGATTCTAGTGGATGAGCTGGCTCATACCAATGCAGAGGGCGGGAGAAATAAAAAGCGTTATCAGGACATTGAAGAGCTTCTGGGAGCAGGGATTGATGTATATACAACCGTGAATGTTCAGCACATGGAAAGCTTAAATGACGTAATCGAGAACATCACAAAGGTAAGGGTCCGGGAAACTGTGCCGGATTATATCTTTGACAGGGCGGAGAAAATCGAACTTGTGGATATTGAACCGGACGAACTGCTCCGCCGCCTGGAAGGCGGAAAGATTTATCGCACTGACCGGGCGGAAACGGCCATGCAGAATTTTTTTACACAGGATAACTTAAGGCTTTTGCGGGAGATCGCCCTGCGCTGCGCTGCAGATAAGATCAGCTTGGAGAATCAGAATGAGCGTAGCTTATCCGATAAAATGGCTAATACCAAGCTGCTCGTCTGCATCGGCGCCTCTCCGTCTTCGGCAAAATGCATCCGGTGGACAGCGCGGGCTGCGGAAGCATTTCACGCAAGCTGGGCAGCATTATACGTGGAGAGTACGGAAAGTGAGGACCTTAGTGCTGAGCAGCAGAAGACCATCCGGGCGAACCTGGACCTGGCAGAGAAGCTAGGTGCTGAGCTTGTCAACCTGACTGGACATGATGTTGCCGCCACTGTATCGGAATATGCCAAGCTATCGGGTATCACAAACATCGTGGTAGGAAAAAGCAGAAATAAGAAAACACTTAAAAATCTGTTCGACATGGATTTTGAAGATAAACTTATTTCTCTTTTGCCTAATATAGAAGTCCATATCATACCTGGGAGCGTTGCCAAACGCAACTATAAAGAGCCAAGAAAAAAAACGGCACATGACAGTTTTCATTTTTCCTTGACGGACGCTGTGAAAGCACTTTTAATTTTAGTTGGCGCCACCTTGTTGTCCCTTTGGCTTCACAGGCTGAATATTATGAACCAGAATATCATTATGGTTTATATTTTCTCCGTTTTACTGGTTTCCCGAATGACCGAAGGATATTGGTACGGAGTCATTGCTTCTGCGGTCAGCGTACTGACCTTTAATTTCTTTTTTACAGAGCCTTATTACACTTTTAATGCAATCCAATCCGGCTATCCCCTGACCTTTGTCATTATGCTCCTGGTCGCTTTAATTACAAGTGCTTTGACCGTGCGTATGAAAGCGGAAGCCCTGCTGGCGGTGAAAAGAGAACACCGTACTGAAATTCTGTATGAGATCAATAAAAAGCTGCTTGCCACAAGAGGTCTTGACCGGATTGTGGCTCTTACAAACGACTATGTGGTCAAGCTGCTTGAACGTTCTATCATTTTTTTTACTACGGATCCTGAACATGGAGAGAATGGCGAAGTCGGACAGGCGGCAGATGATATCGGATCCTCTGTCTTAAATTCTGGCGATGAAAAGGCAGTTGCCCACTGGGTATTCTTAAACCAGAAGCGTGCTGGAGCAGGAACCGATACTTTAATGGGAGCGGCAGCGTTTTATATGCCGGTGATCTCTCAGGGAAAGGTTCTTGCAGTCTGGGGAATTTCCTGTGGAAAAGGAAACCTTGACCATAATACCCGCCTGTTTTTGCGCATGATCGCTTCCCAGGTGGCAATGGCTCTGGAGCGGCAGCACCTTTCCGATGAACAGCGGAACATGATGGTGGATTCGGAAAAGGAAAAGATGCGCAGTACCCTTTTGCGGGCAATATCCCATGATCTGCGCACACCCCTTGCAGGTATCTTAGGCGCCAGCTCCGTGATTCGGGAAAACAGGAAGATGCTTGATGAAAGTACCCAGGACAGCCTGATTGCCAACATACAGGAGGAATCACAGTGGCTCATACGGATGGTGGAAAATCTGCTTTCCGTGACACGGATCAATGAAGATGCCTCCAATCTTAAGAAGAGACCGGAAGCAGCGGAGGAGGTCGTAGGGGAGGCCGTCAGCCGTATCAAACGTAGATTCCCCCAGAGCAATATCCTTGTTCATGTACCGGAGGAATTTTTAG
Source organism: Hungatella sp. UBA3048 (assembly GCA_002367105.1). Lineage (GTDB taxonomy): Bacteria > Bacillota > Clostridia > Lachnospirales > Lachnospiraceae > Lacrimispora. Next base: position 38,591 of record DFCS01000051.1, on the reverse strand, counting down.
AGGTCCCAATGGATGGAACCTTAATTGTGCAGGTGCTGATAAACCTTCTTGAGAACGCTATTAAATATTCTCCAGCCGATTCTCCCATTGAGATCCGTTTGGAAAGGGAAGGAACATGGGCCAGATTCGAAGTGCTGGACAGGGGGAGAGGAATTCTAAGTGAAGATCTTCCCCATCTGTTCTCAGGTTATAAACCTAACGAATGCAGGAGTGCCGATTCCTCCAGAGGAATGGGAATCGGCCTGTCCATCTGCAAAACGATTGTCAACGCGCATCAGGGAAACTTAAGGGCAGAAAACAGAAAGGACGGAGGAACGGTATTTTGCTTCACTCTGCCCCTGAAAGGAAGTGAGTAAATATGGATATAAAACCGATGGTGCTGATCATTGAAGATGAAGATGCGATTTGCAATTTTATATCAGCCATTCTGACCTCAAATGGTTATCAGGTGGTTAAAGCCAAAACAGGGAAGGAAGGACTTTCCCTGTTTACCTCCCGTGTTCCCGATATTATCCTTTTGGATCTTGGACTGCCGGATATTGATGGTGTAGAGATCCTTAAAACGATACGTCAATGGTCAAAGACTCCTGTGATTGTAGTTTCCGCCCGTGGTCACGAACGTGAGAAGGTGGCTGCTCTTGATTTTGGAGCTGATGATTACATTGTAAAACCATTTGGAACCTCTGAACTCCTTGCACGGATCCGGACGGCAATGCGGCACAGCCCTCAATCGGCCGCCGCAGAAGCTGCGGGTGATGAAACGTTTATCACTGGGAAGCTTGAAATCGATTATAACAAACGGGGCGTATACAAAGATGGAGAAAAAATCCATTTAACTCCTATCGAATATAAGCTGTTGGTTTTACTGTCCAAGAATGCAGGCAAAGTGCTTACCCACGATTTCATCATACGGGAAATATGGGGGGTTTATACCGATGAAAGCCATACCCTTCGCGTCAACATGGCGAATATTAGGCGGAAGATAGAGGAAAATCCAGGAGTACCCCAGTATATTCTTACGGAAATGGGCGTTGGTTACCGGATGGTGGAGGAATTGGAGGAAGGGTAAAAAAAAAGACATATGATAAGAGTCTAAATGATTTGATTTGCAGCTGTTTTTGTGATAAAATTCTTTTGTTTAAAAAGAGGAGAATATTAACGAATAAAGAATTGACCCATATCAAGCAGGGAAGCGGTTTGTAAATTTCCGATTGACTGCTGGAAAGTCAAATACGTTGATAGGCAAGTCAAACAAAAAATAATAAGAAACTTTAGGCGGAAAAAACAATGAATATTATAAAATACGGTATTGATGTAATTCTTCATTTAGACAGCTATATGAACCTGATAATCCAGCATTTTGGAGCTGGAACCTATTTGATATTATTTTTAATTATTTTTTGTGAAACAGGTCTGGTTGTGACTCCGTTTCTTCCAGGCGATTCCCTTTTATTTGCATCAGGTGCTTTTGCTGCCCTGGGTTTCCTTGATATCAAGCTGCTGCTTCTGATCAATGGTTTAGCAGCGGTACTTGGAGATACTGTAAATTATACGCTTGGAAGAACCATTGGACGCAGGATTTATGAAAAAGAGAATTTAAGATTCATAAAAAAAGAGCATTTGATAAAAACCCATAAATTCTATGAGAAGTACGGTGCCGCAACTATTATCATTGCAAGGTTCATACCCATTATCCGTACCTTTGCTCCATTTGTTGCCGGAATAGGTGAAATGAAGTATATGAGATTCATTTCATTTAATATAGTCGGCGGACTGGCCTGGGTCACACTGTTTACTTTGGGCGGCTATTACTTTGGAAATCTGCCTGCGGTAAAGCATAATTTTACATTTGTTATATTTGGCATCATATTGATATCAGTGATACCAGCGGTTCTGGGATTACTGAAAGAGAAATTAAAGCAAAAAGAAGACCGAAGAGAAGAACGAATATGATCATGGATAAAGGCACCCTGTCTGACAATGAAATTTTATCAGACAGGGTGTCTTTGTCATAAAGAAGTGCAGCTAGCAGATAAAAACGGCTCTTAATCTTCAGGATAAATAAGCTGGTCGTCATCAATTCCGTACAGCACAGAATCAAGGAATTTTCCAGCCAGGTATTTTGCCATTCCAAGATTCATGTCCAGGTAATTGCCGCAGTCTCTTGCGGCCGCTCCCGGCACCTCGCCTTCAAAATCCCGGATGAACTCATACATTTCCGTGATCAATGGCACAATGTCCCTGGACTTGTAATCGCCGGACAGCAGAAGGTAAAAACCGGTGCGGCAGCCCATAGGGCCAAAGTACAGGATCCGGGAAGCAAAGAATTCATGGTTGCGAAGGAAAGTGGCTCCCAGATGTTCAATGGTGTGGATTTCCGCTGTATTCATAACAGGCTCAAAATTAGGGCGGGTCATGCGGATATCAAAGGTAGTAATGACAGAGTCCCCGGCCTGATCCCTGCGGGAGACATAGATGCCTGGAAGAAGTTTTAAATGGTCGATGGTAAAGCTGGTTATTTTTTCCATGGTTATCATGCCCTTTCTTAACATGGTTGCTTACGATTTACGGGTTGCTTATCCCATGGTAAGATTATAATAAATAAAACGGTCCCATGCAATAGGAAACATGTCTGACGGAACACATTCATGTGTTTGCCGTAAAAAATCAGTAAAGCGGTTGACAATAATCATTTATAATAATATAATGAAAAAAAGTTAGTTTTAACTAACTAAATATATTTATTCAATGAGGAGATGAAATGAAAAAAAATAATGTATTAAAAACAACTGCCATTATGGCAGCGGCCGTTTTAATGATGACAGCCTGCTCAAGTCCAAGCACAACAACTAAAGATACCGTTGAGACCGCTGAAACCACTAAAGCTGCCAAGGCCGCTGAAACCACTGAAGCTGCCAAGAGTGACGAAGCTTTAACGGTTGAAATCAAAGATATTCATGGCATGGTTACAGTTCCTGTAAATCCTCAAAAGGTAATTTCTTTGGATAATAGAACTTATGAAACATTATCAGACTGGGGAATTGAATTAGTCGCTGCCCCAAAGGGTGTAATGCCGGCGGGATCCCAATATGTAGCCGATGAGTCTGTTCTGGATATCGGAAATCACCGCGAACCAAATCTTGAGATTATAGCAGCTGCAGACCCTGACCTCGTAATAGTCGGTCAAAGATTTGCGTCCTATTATGAAGAAATTAAAAAATTAGTGCCAAATGCGGTTGTTATTGATTTAAATTTTGATGTTTCTGAGGAAGCGGATACACCTGGAGAAAACTTAGTAAACGGACTTAAGGATTCCACCGTTGCACTTGGAAAAATTTTTGATAAAAATAAAGAAGCTGAACAATTGACAGATGACTTTGATCAGGCGATCGAAGCGGTCAAGTCTGCATATAACGGAACGGATACCATTATGAGTGTTGTGGTTTCCGGCGGAAATATCGGCTTTTCAGCTCCTCATTCCGGACGTGTTTGGGGGCCGATGTATGAAGTGTTCGGCTGGGTTCCTGCATTAGATATTGACAATACGACTTCCGATCATCAAGGGGATGATATATCTGTTGAAGCAATTGCACAAAGTAATCCGGATTGGATTTTCGTCTTAGACCGTGATGCTGCGGTATCTTCTACAACTGATGCGGTTCCGGCTCAGGATGTTATCGATCAATCACCTGCTCTTCAAAACGTAACTGCTGTTTCTGAAGGACATATCGTTTATGCCCCAGCTGATACTTACACAAATGAATCCATACAAACCTATCTGGAGTTATTTGGAGACCTTCAAAAGGCATTGGCTGAATAGTACATAGGAGTATAGCATAGTGTTGAAAAATACAGCGAAAAAAATGATTGGGGCTGGGAATTCTCAGCCCCAACGTTATTATTACAATAAGATATGGACAAAACCTTTTATATTAGCGATTATCGTTGTTATTATTTTAGGTATTATATCACTGTTTACCGGAGTTTATGATATACAGGGTCAAGTGGATGGAAGGGATATGTTTTTCATAACACGGGTACCCAGAACAGCTGCACTCATGCTTACCGGAGCTGCTATGTCAATGTCAGGACTGGTCATGCAGCTTATTACACAAAATCGTTTGGTTGAACCTACTACTACAGGGACAATTGAATGGTCGGGTTTGGGACTTCTAATTGTCTATTTATTTTTTCCGGCACCAACTTTAGTTTTGAGAATGACCGGGGCAATCATGTTTTCTTTTATAGGAACTATGATTTTCTTTTTGTTTTTAAGAAGAGTGAAACTTCGTTCGTCTTTGATTGTACCGATCATTGGGATGATGCTTGGAGCAGTTATTTCTGCATTTTCTACATTTGTAGGACTTACCTTCCAAATGACGCAAAATATTGAAAGCTGGTTTGTAGGTTCGTTTGCAGCAGTTCAAGTCGGAAGATACGAATATTTATGGCTGATTATTATAGTTACTGGCCTTATTTTTATTTGTGCTGATAAGCTGACGTTAGCTGGTCTGGGAGAAGATGTTGCTACAAGTCTTGGAGTAAATTACAATAAAATAATTATTTTGGGGACCGGCCTTATTTCTTTTTCAGTTGGTATTGTAACAGCTGTTATTGGAAATTTACCTTTCTTAGGTTTAATTGTACCCAATATTGTTTCCATGTACAGAGGAGATAATCTTAGGAGTAATTTGCCTTGGGTTTGTGTGTTGGGAATGGGTGTAATAACTCTTTGTGACATAATTTCCCGAACAATTATAATGCCTTTTGAAGTACCTGTCTCTTTGATCCTTGGAACAGTGGGGTCAATTGTATTTATTGTTATCTTATTGAGGCAAAGGAGGCTAAGATGAACGGAATAGAATACAATACCGGCCTTCATAAAGAACACAGGTCAGCGAGAGCTTTTCGTTCTAAGAAAGAAGAAAAAAAATATTGGATTTTGTTGATAACATTGATTTTTTTGGGAGTTTTTGCTTCCTATGGACTTTTGGTTTATAATAATCCGGTTCCAATTGATTCTCCTTCTTTTCTTCCTGTTGTCAGAAGAAGGATGTTCGCTCTTACGGCAATGATTATTGCTGCAGTTTGTCAGAGTTTATCGACAGTCACGTTCCAATCGATTACGAGTAACAGGATTATAACTCCTTCCCTTTTAGGCTTTGAAGCACTTTACTCAACCATTCATACCAGTACCATATTTTTCTTTGGTGCCAGTGCCTTTATAAATTTTAGCGGGACTATATCCTTTGTATTTCAAGTTGTTGTTATGGTTTTGATGTGCCTGATCCTTTATGGCTGGCTGCTTACCGGAAAGTATGGGAATTTACAGCTTATGCTTTTAGTTGGCGTTATTATGGGAACCGGGCTGAAGTCATTATCATCTTTTATGAGAAGACTTCTTGCGCCGTCAGAGTTTGATATTTTACAGGCAAGACTGTTTGGCTCTGTCAACAATGCAGATTCGGAATATTTTCCTCTTGCAATTCCGGTCGTAATAATTGCAGCATTACTTCTTCTTGCTTATTCTAAGAAATTAAATGTTGTGTCACTTGGAAAGGATTGCTCTACATCTTTGGGTGTCAAGCATCAGGTTCACGTTATTTATGCTCTGATTTTAGTTTCTGTTTTGATGTCAATTTCTACGGCTTTGGTTGGACCACTTACTTTTTATGGATTTTTAGTTGCAACTTTGAGTTATCAAGCGGCGCCGACATATGATCACAGATATATTTTTCCAATGGCTCTCGCGATTGGATTTTTGATAATAACAGGTGCATACTTTTTTATGTATCATATATTCAAGGCGCAAGGTGTAGTTTCAGTTATTATCGAGATGTTTGGCGGAATCGTATTTTTAATCGTAATTTTAAGGAAAGGTACCTTATGATAATAATAAATAATGCCAGAAAGTCATATGATGAGGTAGAAATAGGACCTTTGGATATAAAAATACCAAAAGCAGGTCTTACTTCTTTAATCGGACCCAATGGTGCTGGAAAATCCACCACACTTTTGATGATTGGAAGACTTTTGGATATGGAAGAAGGCCATATTAAAGTGGCAGATATGGATGTTACTGAGTCAAAATCAGAAGACTTAGCAAAAGTTTTGACTATTTTGCGGCAGGAAAATCATTTTGTAACGAGGCTTACTGTCAGGCAGCTGGCTGGATTCGGCCGTTTCCCTTATTCGAAAGGAAGATTAACGAAAGAGGATGAGGCCATTATTTCTAAATATATTGATTTTTTAGAGTTGACTGATTTGGAAAACAGATATTTGGATGAGCTTTCCGGCGGCCAAAGGCAAAGGGCATATGTGGCTATGGTTTTGTGCCAGGAGACGGAATATGTACTTCTTGACGAACCTTTGAATAATCTTGACGTTGCCCGTTCTGTTCAGATGATGGAGCATTTGAAGCATGCGGCCAATGAATTTGGAAGAACAATTGTGGCTGTTATGCATGATATTAATTTTGCGGCTAAATATTCAGACCGAATCTGTGCAATGAAAAACGGTCGAATTGCCGCTTTTGGAACGGTAGACCAGATTATGGATTCAAAAGTTTTGACCGATATTTATGAAACAAAAATAGAAATTATCGATGGGCCCTATGGGCCAATAGCAATTTATTGAGTTTGTGCTTCAAGCGTGTCCAGTTCACCCTTTTTAATGAAATATAGTTAGTTAGAACTAATAAAATGGTAAAAAATAAAAGACCAACAACTGTTGAACTCTTGTTCATTTTTAAATGGATATCCACCGGAATAAAACTCATATCACGTTGTCTATGATACCTTGCTGTACGGTCCAATGTCTATAGCAAGCTAAAAACATTCATGAAATTCACTACCTGTCTCATACCATAGTATAGGTTATCAGAAATCGCTTTACGGATTTCTGATAAAAGGCAGCGTACTATGCTGCCGTCCATCCGATTATGAAAACATCTTTTTGTTTTCATAATATAGGTTATCAGAAATCGTTTTACAGATTTCTGATAAAAGGGCTGCCTTTCAGCCCGTCCATCTGATTATCGGAAGCAGTCCGATAATATGAGAAACAGGAAGGAGCGTCAGAATGGAAGAATGGTTTCGTTTATCAGAGGATGAGGCCCTTATAAAGCTCGGCGCAGGCAGGAACGGACTGGATTCCAGAGAGGTCCTGAAGCGCAGGCAGTTATATGGTCCAAATGCACTAAAGAAAGCGGAACGCAAAAGCGCTTTCCAGGTGTTTTTGGACCAGTTTAAAGACCTGTTGGTCATCATCCTGATTATAGCAGCAGTGATTTCTATGATATCCGGTGACGTGGAAAGCACAGGAGTGATTTTTGCAGTGCTTCTGCTGAATGCGGTGTTGGGGACCGTGGAGCACCAGAAGGCAGAGAAGTCCTTAGACAGTCTTATGGCCCTGTCGTCACCGGTAGCAAAGGTGATAAGAGAGGGGAAAAAGCAGGAAATCTTTTCAGGGGAGATTGTTCCTGGGGACATCCTGCTCCTTGAAGCAGGGGATATGGTAGCGGCAGACGGCCGGATCCTGGAAAATTACTCCCTTTTGGTCAATGAAAGCTCCCTGACCGGAGAATCCATTAATGTGGAGAAACGGACGGGAAGGATCCGGGAAAAAAAGGTACCTTTGGCCGAGCAGACAAATATGGTGTTTTCCGGTTCCCTGGTGGCAGCAGGCAGGGCCAAGGTACTGATCACAGGTACCGGAATGGATACGGAAATCGGCAGGATTGCTTCCCTCATGAATGATACCGGGGAAAAAAAGACACCTCTTCAGGTGAGTTTAGACCAGTTCGGAAGCAGGCTGGCGGCAGCGATCCTGTTTATTTGTGCCGTGGTTTTCGGCCTTAGCATCTACCGGAGGATGCCGGTTTTAGATTCCCTGATGTTTGCCGTAGCCCTGGCGGTTGCGGCAATACCGGAAGCGTTAAGTTCCATTGTCACCATCGTTCAGGCAATGGGAACACAGAAAATGGCAGGAGAGAATGCCATCATAAAGGATTTAAAGGCAGTGGAAAGCCTTGGCTGTGTTTCAGTCATCTGCTCCGATAAGACTGGAACCCTGACACAAAACCGCATGACCGTTCAGCAAATCTACGTAAACAGCCGTCTTTATCCTCCGGAGCTCTTAAACAAAGAGGTTCCGGTACATAAATTTCTGTTGTATGATGCTGTTTTAAATAATGATTCCGCTTACATAGAAGGAAAGCTGTTAGGGGACCCGACGGAAGCCGCACTGGTGCAGATGGCCGAAAGGGCGGGAATAAACGAGGAAGCTATGAAATCCTATTACCCCAGAGCAGGGGAGATCCCATTTGATTCCAAGAGAAAGCTTATGAGCACCATGCACAGGATCGAAGGAAAAAGGGTCCTGTTCACAAAGGGAGCGGTGGATGTGCTGCTTCCCAGGATCAGCCATATTTGGACAGGGGAAGGGATCCGCCACATGAGGGAGGGAGACCGGCAGAACTTAATGGAGCAGAACATGGAATTTTCCAAACAGGGGCTCAGGGTTCTGACCTTTGCCTGCCGGGAAATGAATGAGGATGAAAGGCTGACGGAAAAATCGGAGGCCGGCTATACCTTTCTTGGAATGGCCGCGATGATGGATCCGCCCCGCCCGGAAACAAGGAATGCGGTGTTAAATGCCAAACGAGCAGGCATCCGCCCGGTTATGATTACGGGAGACCATAAAATCACTGCATCTGCCATTGCGGAGAAAATAGGCATTCTGGGAGACGATGATATGGCAGTCAGCGGACCGGAGCTTGATGATATGCCGGAGGAAGTATTGAGCCAAAAGCTGGAGCATATCAGTGTATATGCCAGGGTTTCACCGGAGCATAAAATACGGATCGTCCGCTCCTGGCAGAAAAAAGGCCATATCGTAGCTATGACAGGAGACGGGGTCAATGACGCTCCGGCCTTAAAACAGGCCGACATCGGGGTTGCCATGGGAAAAATGGGGACAGAGGTGTCAAAGGATGCCTCTGCCATGATCCTGACAGATGATAACTTTGCAACTATTATTAAGGCAGTTGCCAATGGCCGTAATGTTTACCGGAACATCCGGAATGCCATTAAATTTCTTTTGTCAGGAAATATGGCTGGGATACTATGCGTCTTGTATACATCCTTTCTGGCTCTTCCGCCTCCTTTTGCACCGGTTCATTTACTGTTTATCAACCTTCTGACCGACTCTCTTCCAGCCATTGCAATCGGCATGGAAAAGGCGGAAGCGGACTTATTGGCCCAAAAGCCCAGGAATCCCAAAGAAGGAATTTTAACAAAGCGTTTTGTCCTTCAGGTTCTGCTTCAGGGGGCTCTCATAGCGGGCTGTACCATGACCTCCTACCACACGGGCATGGTGACCGGAAGCGAAGCCGCTGCCAGCACCATGGCTTTTTCCACCCTGACTCTGGCAAGGCTGTTCCACGGATTTAACTGCAGAAGCGGCCATTCCATCTTAAAGATAGGATTTAAAAGTAATTTATGGAGCATTATGGCCTTTGAGGCAGGAGCCATTCTTTTGGCGGCCGTGCTGTTCATACCCAGGCTTCATACCTTTTTTTACGTAGCAGATTTAAATGTAAGGCAGTTTATTACCATTTTCATATTTGCAATTATTCCTACGCTTGTAATCCAGGCATTTAAGACCGTAAGAGAGAGTCTCCATTAAGAATATAAAGACGGAAATGAAGGGTAAAAATATTTTGCACGATTTTTCCATAAAAAAAATTCTGCACAAATCAAGACAGAGGGGCTGGAAGATATAAACTTCAAGCCCCCTTTTTGGTATGCCAGATATGGAAAAGTTAATATGTTACCTGTTTCTGGTTTGGAGTGAACGGTAAACCTCAATGGTTTATTGACAGAAACAGTAAAAAGATTTAACATAAGCTTATTATTTCATTTTCTCTTATGCATTTTGCCAGAACATGAAGCTCTGCATAGCACAATTAAATGGAGGATATTATATGAATGATTATTTCAGTAAGGATATCCGGGAGTCTGTCAGGAACTTAAAAACCGACCTCCTTCAAGGATTATCCGGGCAGGAAGCCCAAAAAAGGCTTGAGGCAAACGGTCACAACCGTCTGCAGGGGGCGGCGGAACGGACCCTGTTTCAGTTGTTTGCCGAACAATTTAAGGATTTTCTCGTAGTTATTCTGATTGTCGCAGCCATCATCTCCATGGTTGTGGGAATCGTGCAGGGAGAAGGAATTTTTGACAGTCTCGTCATCATTGCCATCGTCATCGTCAATGCGATTATCGGTGTTAATCAGGAAACAAAAGCGAACAATGCGCTGAAGGCTCTTAAGGATATGTCAAGCCCGCAGGCTAAAGTCATCCGAAACGGAAACATCGTTAGGCTGCCTTCCGACGAGCTTGTAACAGGCGATGTGGTAATCCTCGATGCGGGAGATTATATACCGGCGGATGTAAGGCTTGTAGAAAGCTTTAATTTAAAGATCGATGAGGCGGCGCTTACCGGCGAATCAGTTCCCGTGGAAAAGAACTGCGAAAGCATTCTTCCAGATGATGCGCCTCTGGGTGACCGTGTCAATTCCGCCTTTATGGGGACTGTAATTACCTATGGAAGAGGCAAGGGCATCGTATCCGCAACCGGAATGGAAACACAGATGGGCAGTATTGCTGCCATGTTAAATGAATCCGAAGAGGAGACAACCCCACTTCAAAAGAAGCTTGACAGCCTGGGTAAGGTTTTGGGAATTGTCTGCATCGCCGTATGCGCCATCATTTTTGTCCTGGGTCTGCTCCAGGGGGATGAGCTTATGGAAATCTTCATGGTTTCCGTTTCTCTGGCCGTGGCCGCCATACCGGAAGGGCTTACAGTAGTCGTTACCGTAATTCTTGCCATGGGCATGCAGCAGATGGTGAAGTCCCACGCCATCCTAAAGAAGCTTTCCGCTGTCGAAACGCTGGGAAGCACAACGGTTATCTGTTCCGATAAGACGGGAACGCTCACTCAGAATAAGATGACCGTGGTCAAGGTATTTGACTATGAGAAAGCTTATGATGTGACCGGGACAGGCTATAGCAGGGAAGGCTCCGTCACCGTAGAAGAAGGCGGCAGGCTATCGTCCAATATTACGGAACTCATAAAGGGCGCCGTACTTTGTAATGATGCGGTCTATAACATAGAGAAAAGCCAAATCATCGGAGATCCGACAGAAGGCGCTTTGCTGGTTTTAGGAGAAAAAACCGGTCTCAGCAAAGACCGGTTGAATGAAGAATACCGGAGGGTTCAGGAAATCCCCTTTGATTCCGACAGAAAGCTTATGTCCACGTTCCATGAAAAAGACGGAGAACTGACCATTTATACAAAGGGTGCTCCCGATGAAATATTAAAACGGTGTACCCATATATATAAGGATGGAGCGGTTTCAGAAATTATGGAGTCTGACCGTAGGAAAATCCTGGAAGCCAATTCAAGCTTTGCAAAAAGCGCTTTGCGCGTACTTGGCGTTGCAGGTAAGGCAGTGGAAACTCTCGATGGCTTTGACGGCCAGGAAAACTCTCTTACCTATCTTGGACTCATATGTATGATTGATCCGCCCAGAGAGGAAGTGAAGCCGGCCGTAGATGAATGCAGAAAAGCCGGAATCCGTGTGAAGATGATCACAGGGGACCACAAGATCACGGCCAGCGCTATTGCCGGGGATCTGGGAATCATATCTCCTGGAGAAGAAGCTTTAGAAGGAGCTGAAATACAGCTTCTTTCCGAGGAAGAACTGAGAGAAAAGGTTAAAACCGTCAACGTATTTGCCCGGGTTTCGCCAGAGCACAAGGTACGGCTTGTATCCGCATGCAAGGCAAACGGAGAGATAGTCGCCATGACAGGAGACGGCGTAAACGATGCGCCAAGCCTTAAGAGAGCGGATATCGGCGTTGCCATGGGTATCACCGGTACAGATGTTTCCAAGGAAGCGGCCGATATGATCCTTACGGACGACAACTTTGTAAGCATTGTCCATGCCGTAGAGGAAGGAAGAACCATTTATAACAACATCCGAAAGGTGGTTGGCTACCTTCTCTCCTGCAACATCGGTGAGATACTTCTCATATTTTTGGCAATGCTCTTTAACCTGCCCATGCCGTTGATGCCCATTCACCTGCTTTCCATCAATTTAATCACCGATGCATTTCCGGCCTTTGCCCTGGGAATGGAGGAGAGGGAGCCGGGGATCATGGACCAGAAGCCGAGAGATCCCAATGAATCCATTATTGATAAGAAGATGCGCGTAGCTGTTGCCATGCAGAGTCTTTTCCTTGGTATCGGCGCTCTGACCGCATTTTATATCGGGCATATCAGCTACAGAGGCGTCGAAGGCGGAGAGACCATCGCCCGTACCATGTGCTTTGTAGCCCTTATTTTAGGCGAACTTTTCCGCGCCTACTCAAACAGAAGCGAAAAGAGGTCTATATTCGGAATCCGGCTTTTATCAAACTCCTTCTTGAATAAATGCGTAATCGCTTCCTTTGCATTTTTAGTGGTTGTGGTTTATGTGCCGTTCTTAAACACAATTTTCAGCACGGCGCCTCTTACGCTCACACAGCTAAGCGAGGCAGTCGGCTTTGCGGTAGTTCCTACTCTGGGCGGGGAGCTTGCAAAGCTTATTACAAAAAGAATGAAGTAGCAGAAAGATTCTATGCCTGCCAAGACCTGAATAAAGATTGAATAAACGCAGGAAATCTTGACATAATTTTTGCTCCATGGTACTATTATAGACACATAAATAGTTAGCCTAAGAGATGACAGAGCCAGGTGATGAGTGCGGATAACCGTTCATTTCCATGGCTCTTTCTTTATCCCTTGAGAAAAACTTAACAAGGATAAAATCCTGGGCGTTTACTGGAAGGGGAAGGAACGATGGGAAGATATGTATTGGAACCGTGGATACCTGGCTGATCTGGAACCTGACCAAGGGCTGCATCCATGTGACAGATTATACCAATGCATCAAGAACCATGCTTTTTGATATACACAAAGAGTGCTGGGATGAAGAGATTCTAAACTATTTCCGCATTCCCAGATGCATGCTGCCGGAGGTAAAACCATCAAGCTGTATTTATGGCTACACATCTTCGGATGTCATGGGAGGAAAGAATCCCATTGCAGGAGCAGCAGGCGACCAACAGGCAGCTTTGTTCGGCCGGTGCTGCTTTGAGGCGGGGGAAGTAAAGAACACCTATGGAACCGGTTGTTTCCTTCTTATGAACACAGGAGAAAGGGCGGTAAAATGCGCTCTCTACCGGTCAGAAGAAGAGGAGTAAAACTTGGAGGGGTAAGATTTGGAGGGTACATATTTATTGTTTGGGGGAATTACCATAACATACGTCATGATCCAGCTGGAATATATGCTGCGTATTATAACGGCTGGGCTATTAGGGTTTTTGATCGGCAGTGAGAGAAAAAACCGTAACAAATCGGCTGGAATCCGGACCCACGCCATCGTGGCGATCGGTTCAGCTCTCATGATGGTGGTATCGAAATATGGGTTTCCGGACATTCCAACCAGCGACGGAGCCAGAATCGCGGCCCAGGTGGTCAGCGGAATAGGATTTTTAGGTGCAGGGGTTATATTTGTGCGGAACAATCTGGTAAACGGACTGACGACGGCAGCAGGGATATGGGCTACCGCCGGAGTCGGGCTGGCTCTTGGGGCGGGCCAGTACATTGTGGGCATATTGTCTGCAGTTCTCATCATCGTCATGCAGACCATGACTCACCGGATCAGCTATTTTGCTCAGGTGGCTTCCTGCGGCTGCCTGAAGATGACCATAGCACAAAAGTCAGGAGCGGTTAAAAACATGGAAGAATTTCTGGAAAAGGAAAAGGTTGAGATCGCTTCTGTGAAGATTAATAAGAATAAAAAAGATGAGATCAAACTGGAATTTGAAGTCATTTATCCGCCGGGGTTTGACAAGGGAGCCCTGATTTCCAAACTGGCAGAAGAGAATTCAGTCATGGCAGTCAGCGAATAGAGGGAGGGAATACCCTGGCAGAAAAATCTTGACAATCCGGTGAGGATTGTGCTAGCATTAAAATAATGAAATAGAAAAACCTTGAGACGAAAGAGTAAGGGAATTGGACGGAGTGATCCGTTTGTTTTCCTTACTCTTTTTTTGTATGAATTCCATTAAATAAAGGGGACCATTACGCATATGGAGGAAAAGAAGATGAAGGAAATGAATTACGATGCAGCAATCATAGGCGGCGGCGTAATCGGCTGTGCAATAGCAAGAGAACTGGCCCGCTATGACCTTGGCATTTGTGTTATTGAGCGGGAGGAAGATGTCTGTTCCGGTACGTCAAAGTCGAACAGCGCCATTGTACACGCAGGATTCGATGCGGTACCTGGGTCCTTAAAGGCGAGATTTAATGTGGAAGGCAATCATTTAATGGGAGAGCTTTCAGAGGAACTTGATTTTCAGATGATCCGAAATGGCTCTCTTGTACTCTGCTTTTCAGAGGAAGATGTGCCCGCTCTTAAAGAACTTTATGAGAAGGGCATAAAAAACGGAGTCCCCGGCTTATCCATCCTTTCCGGCGATGAAGTGAGGGCCATGGAGCCCAATGTGACGGAGTCGGTAGTGAAAGCTTTGTATGCACCTACCGGCGGGATCGTATGCCCCTTTGGTTTAACCATTGCACTGGCGGAGAATGCCTGTGACAACGGTGTGGAATTTTTATTTAACACTGAGGTAATAGAAATTGAAAAGGCGGAAAATGGCTATGACCTAAAAACCGGAGAGGGGATCATCCATGCAACCTATGTGATCAACGCAGCCGGTGTTTATGCCGACGTATTCCATAATATGGTAAGCGAAGAGAAGATTCACATCACGGCAAGAAAGGGAGATTACTGCCTGCTGGATAAGGAGGCAGGAACCCATGTGTCCCATACCATCTTCCAGCTTCCAGGCAAGATGGGGAAGGGGGTTCTGGTGACCCCTACGGTCCACGGCAACCTGTTAATCGGGCCTACGGCAATCAATGTGGAGGATAAGGAAGGCGTCGGAACAACAGCAAAAGAACTGTCTGACATTATGGAGAAGTCTGCCTGGGGAGTAAAGAATATTCCGCTCCGCCAGATCATCACCTCCTTTTCAGGCCTTCGCGCTCATGAGGATGGGGATGACTTTATCCTGGGTGAGATTTCCGATGCCGCCGGCTTCTTTGATGCGGCAGGCATTGAATCACCGGGTCTTACAAGCGCGCCTGCCATTGGTGTTTATATAGCAGGCCTGGTTGCTGAAAAGGCAAAGGCTTCCCGAAAGGAGA
The DNA here is from genome assembly GCA_002367105.1 of Hungatella sp. UBA3048. Lineage (GTDB taxonomy): Bacteria > Bacillota > Clostridia > Lachnospirales > Lachnospiraceae > Lacrimispora. The sequence goes on along the minus strand of DFCS01000051.1, from coordinate 23,273 downwards.
ATTTCAAGGTCACCCGAAAGGGAATCCTGGATCCTCAGAAGCTGTCTTTTGAGGAACGGGCAGAGCTTATTCAGAAGAATCCTCAGTACGGAACCATTATCTGCCGCTGCGAAGGGGTCAGTGAGGGAGAGATCGTGGATGCCATTACCAGGACTCTTGGGGCGGTTTCCCTGGACGGGATCAAACGCCGGGTCCGTGCCGGAATGGGACGGTGCCAGGCCGGCTTCTGTGCTCCTAAAACCATGGAAATCCTGGCAAGGGAAACGGATAGGAAATTGGAAGATATCTGCAAGAACAGGCCCGGCTCCAATATAGTGACCGGTCATAAATAAGGAGGACAGCAATATGGCAGAGCATGATATAGTGATAATCGGAGGCGGTCCGGCTGGTCTTGCTGCGGCAGTAGCGGCAAAAAAGGCGGGCATTACGGATATATTGATCCTGGAAAGAGAAGCTTGCCTTGGAGGCATCCTAAACCAGTGCATCCATAACGGTTTTGGCCTGCACACCTTTAAGGAAGAATTAACAGGCCCGGAATATGCGGCCCGTTACATAGAGATGGCGGAGTCGGAACATATCCCGTATAAATTAAATACCATGGTTCTTGATATTAACAAAGATAAAGAAGTGACGGTCATCAACAAGGAGGATGGCCTGTCAATGATAAAGGCAAAAGCCATTATCCTGGCCATGGGCTGCAGGGAGCGCCCCAGAGGTGCCCTTAACATACCGGGCTACCGTCCGGCAGGAATCTATTCCGCAGGCACTGCCCAGAGACTAATGAATATCGAAGGCTTCAGCGTGGGGAAAGAAGTGGTGATCTTAGGCTCCGGAGACATCGGACTCATCATGGCAAGGCGTATGACCCTGGAAGGAGCTAAGGTGAAGGTGGTGGCAGAGCTTATGCCCTATTCCGGCGGATTAAAGAGAAATATCGTCCAGTGCCTGGATGACTATGGAATTCCCCTAAAGCTCAGCCATACGGTAATAAACATTGAGGGAAAGGAACGGTTGACAGGAATTACCCTTGCCCAGGTCGATGAAAACAGAAAGCCGATTCCGGGTACAGAGGAATATTACAGCTGTGATACCCTTCTTCTTTCCGTAGGCCTGATTCCGGAAAATGAGCTTTCCAAAGGGGCAGGCGTAAAGATGAACCAGGTGACGTTTGGACCCGAGGTAGGCGACCAGCTGGAAACCAGCAGCCCGGGTATCTTTGCCTGTGGCAATGTACTTCATGTTCATGACCTGGTTGATTATGTATCTGAGGAAGCCGCCTTGGCAGGAGCAAGCGCTGCCGCCTACGTAAAAGCAGACGGAGAAAAGGAGGCGGCTTGCGCAGTAGAACTGAAAGCCGAGAACGGAGTCCGCTATACGGTGCCTCAGAAGATTGACGTGGAGAACATGAAAGATAAGGTTACAGTCCGTTTCCGCGTGGCTGATGTATACAAGGACCGCTTCATCAGTGTTTATTATGATGATGAAAGGGTTTCCCACAAAAAGAAAAAAGTCCTGGCTCCCGGTGAGATGGAGCAGATTGTATTAAAGAAAGACAGCTTTAGGGAATATCCGGAGCTTAAGAGAATTGTTATCTGTACGGAGGTGGAATGATATGGAGGTAAGAGAACTGATCTGTATCCGATGCCCTTTAGGCTGCCCGTTGACGGTGCGCATAGAAGGGGACCAGGTGGGAGTAACAGGGAATTCTTGCGGCCGTGGGGAGGAATACGGAAAAAAAGAGGTTTTAAGCCCTACCAGAGTGGTGACATCCTCGGTCCGCGTACTGGGCGGCGACTTAGAAATGGTACCGGTTAAAACAAAGCAGGACATACCTAAGGACAAGATTTTTGCCTGCATGGAGGAAATCCGAAAGTTGGAAGTTTCCGCACCTGTTTCCATTGGAGATGTGATCATTCCTGACTGTGCCGGAACCGGCGTTTCCATCGTTGCTACAAGGAATGTTGAAAAGGTGTAAAATAATTTTATAAAAAACCTCGTAATTGCCGTAAGCGGTCGGAAGCCTTATTGGAAGCCTGCGGATTTACGAGGTTATTTTGCATAAAACAGGGACAACCTATAGTAAATTTATCCAGGAAATGATATACTGAAAAGAGATTTTCAGAGAAAGTCTAAAAGGAAAGAGGGGTTGATATGAGGGTATTTGCACACAGGGGTTACAGCGGAAGGTATCCGGAGAATACCATGCTGGCCTTTCAAAAGGCAGCAGAGACCGGCTGTGACGGGATCGAACTGGATGTACAGCTTACAAAGGATGGAACAGTGGTGGTAATCCACGACGAAAGCATTGACCGGACCACCGATGGAACCGGATTTGTGAAGGATCTTACCTTTGAAGAACTGAGAGCATTCAATGCAGATGCTGTCTGCGGAGGGATTCACGGATTTGTGCCTGTTCCGACCTTTGAAGAATACTGCATATGGGCTAAGGATCAGGAACTTGTTACAAATATCGAAATCAAGACGGGCGTATATTATTATGAAGGCCTGGAAGAAAAGACTCTGGAACTTGTACGTAAATACGGGCTCGAAAAAAAGGTCATCTTTTCCTCCTTTAACCATACTTCCATAATCCGCTTAAAGGAGCTGGCTCCCGGGATCCCGTGCGGTGCGCTGCTTGAATATCCGGGCCTTGGAAATGCAGGATACTATTGCAACCGGTATCATTTTGAGTGCTATCACCCAGGAGTAAAGGGTCTGACAAAAGAGGCTGTGGACAACTGCAGAAAATACGGAATTTTGGTGAATGTTTGGACGGTGAATGACATGTCCGCATTAGAGCAGGTCTATGAGTGGGGCTGTGACAGTGTCATCAGCAACTTTCCGGAGATCTGCAAGCGGTGGGTCCAAAGCAAAGAACGATAGATGAAAGATAGCAGGAGTGAGGCGTCTGGTTTCCAGTGACCGCAGCTCCTTTTATCTTGTATGGAAAAAAGAACGTTAAAATATGATTTTCTTCCTTATAAAATCAAGAAAGGGCAAAAATTGCCTTGACGGTGGGGGAAAGGATTGATAAAGTAGAACGAGATCCATATATTGTGGGTGCGGATGCAATCTCCACCACAAAGGAAGAGCTATGGTTCATGTAAAAGGAGGATGTTATGAAATTAGTTACATACGAGGTTGACCGGAGAAAAGATATCGGGGTAGTGAGTAAGGACGAGATGTGGATCTTTCCTCTCAGGGCATTTGGTATGGAGTATAAGGAGATGCTGGAGGTCATCAAGGGACTTTCTCAGTCTGAGCTTGACCTGCTGGAACATGCCTCTGGCCTGGATCCTTACAACAGCAACGTCATCGGAGCTGCTATGATGAAAGAGGTCAGGCTGCTGGCGCCCATCCGGACACCGGAGCAGGACATCATCTGTTTGGGGCTTAATTACATGGAACATGCCGAGGAGTCTGCCCGCTTTAAGAAAGAGGATTTTGACGGGAAGCGCCCTAATGCTGTTTATTTTTCCAAGAGAGTGAATGAGGCAGTGGATCCATATGGTGAGATTTTAAGCCACAGTGATATAGTGGACAGCCTGGATTATGAGGCTGAATTAGGGGTTATCATTGGAAAGGATGCAAAAAATGTGCCGCCGGAACAGGTAAAGGACCATATTTTCGGATATACCATTATCAATGATGTCAGTGCCCGCAACGTGCAGAATGCCCATAAGCAGTGGTATTTTGGAAAGAGCCTTGACGGGTTTACTCCCATGGGACCCTGTATTCTGACTGCAGGCTCCATATCCTATCCGCCGGAGCTTGGCATTCAGTCCAAAGTAAATGGAGAGCTGAGACAGGACAGCAATACCCGGCTCATGATATTTAATATAGACCATATAGTCAGCGAGCTGTCTAAAGGAATGACCCTTAGGGCAGGTACGATCATTTCCACCGGTACGCCTAAGGGTGTTGGAATGGGATTTGAACCGCCGAAGTTTTTAGTGGCAGGTGATGAAGTGGAATGCCTGATCGAGGGGATCGGGGCCATAAAAAATAAGGTTGTGTAAGATAAAATCAGGAATGCTGCTCATTTATTGGGCAGCATTTTTTTGTTACAGTAAGAAAGAAACTTTTGCTGAGGGAATCTCTATATAAAGAAAATATTAAAAATTTATATTGACACTTTAGGATGATTCATTCTATAATTTATTAGACTGAACGTCAGTCTAATAAAGAATAAGGAGCAATGTTATGCGAATTATAAAAGACGCTGAAGTGCGTAAGAATGAAATACTGGATGCTGCTGAAGACCTTTTTAATAGTGATGGTTTTGATGGAACCACCATCAGTGCCATTATAGAGAAAGCCGGAATCGCGCGTGGAACAATATACTATCATTTCAAATCAAAGGAAGATATTCTGGATGCACTTATCAACCGGCGCAATACGGAGCTTTTGACTGCGGCCAGGCAGATCGCTGTGGATAAAAGTATTCCTGTGCTGGAACGGCTGATCAGAACTTTTATTGCCATGAATGGTGATAAAGATGGCACATCAGAACTCACCCGGCAGATGCACAAGCCGCAGAATGCTTTGATGCACCAGAAATCACATCAGGCAATGATGGAAGGCATCCCGCCTATCCTTATGGATATTATTGAGGACGGTATCAGTGAGGGCTTATTTAACACCCCTTATCCCTATGAGACTTTGGAAATGGTTGTGGCTCATGTCAATGCGGTTTTTGATGATTACTCGGAAAAACTTACAGGTGAAGAACTTTTGGGAAGGATTAAGGCGTTTATATTTAATCTGGAAAGATTGTTTGGTGCAGAACCGGGAAGATTTGACAGGGTGACAGAACTATTTCAAATGAATGGAGGAAGTGCCTATGAATAAGAACATGGGAAAACCATTTATAAAATTTATTATGCTGTGCTCCGGCAGCTTTGTCGCCGCCATAGGCAGCGGAATTACGTCTTTCGGGCTTGGAGTATATGTATTTGAGCAGACTGGGCTTGCATCCTCCAGTACACTGATTATCTTGCTGGCTTTTTTACCGGGACTCCTGCTCACTCCGTTTGCAGGGGTGCTTGCGGATAAATACGACCGCAGGCTTTTAATGATACTCGGCGACGGGCTGTCCGCTTTGGGGCTTATCTATATCCTGATTTGTATGATGAATGGCCAAACGCAGCTTTGGCAGATCGGGATAGGCGTTACCATCAGTTCGGTGTTTTCTTCACTGATAGAACCAGCGTTCAAAGCTACAATTACTGACCTGCTGACGGAAGAAGAATACTCAAAAGCAAGCGGACTGGTACAACTATCCGGTTCCGCAAAGTTTTTGATCTCGCCTCTCATTGCAGGGTTTCTGTTACAGGTTTCAGATATAAAGCTGCTGCTTATGATAGACATATGCACAATCTTTCTGACCGTGATGGTGACGTTTGTGGTACGCAGGGGGCTCGCTGCCAAAGTTTCCGAATATAAAGAATCTTTCTTCCATGAATTTAGAACCGGACTGACTGCCCTCACCCAAAACCGGGGCGTGTTCACACTGGTTTTATCTGGAGTCGGCATCTCTTTCTTTTTGGGCTGCATCCAGTCTCTTTATACGCCAATGATACTCGGATTTACCGACAGTTCGGTGCTGGGTGCTGCCACTACGATTTCCGCCATGGGCATGCTGGTAAGCAGCCTTATTCTTGGCACGGTTCCCATAAAAAAGGGATTTACACAAATGCTTTTTGCCTCGCTATTTTTGGCGGGTATCTTTATGACAGGCTACGGGTTTAGAGAAAATATTATTTTAATCTGTGTTTTTGGTTTTCTCTTTTTTTCAATGCTACCATTTGCCAACACAAGCATTGATTATCTGATCCGTACCAATATCAGTAATGATGTACAAGGCAGGGTTTGGGGACTGATCGGTATTATCTCCCAGCTTGGCTATGTGATTGCATACAGCATTTTAGGTCCGCTTGCCGACTATGTATTTATCCCTTTGCTGGTAGAGGAAGGCCCACTGGCAAACAGCATGGGAAAGGTAATCGGCGTGGGAAGCGGCAGAGGCATTGGATTACTGATTATGATAGCAGGTCTGTTGTTATCTGTAACGGCCATTCTTTTATACAGTATTAAGTCCGTCAGAGGGCTGGAACATGGAGGTGGGCTGTGTACAGAAAAATAATAATGAACGATGTAAAGAAAAGCAAACTGATTACAATTACCATTACCGTATTTATTCTGCTTGCGGCAATGCTTACCTCCCTTGCCGCGATATTGTCGGTGAATTTGTTCTCTGCTATTAACAACATGATGTTAAGAGCCGAAACGCCCCACTTTATGCAGATGCACTCCGGTGATATTGATATGGATCGGCTTTCTGCTTTTGCAGATACGGAAAATAATGTAGAAGATTTTCAGGTGCTTCCCTTTCTCAACATCGAGGGCGCAGAGATTGTCATTGGTGAAAACTCCCTCGCCGGTTCCGTGCAGGATAACGGCCTTTCGGTGCAGAGCAGAGGCTTTGATTTTCTGCTGGGCCTTAACGGCAATATTATTTACCCGGCCAAAGGAGAGATCTATGTTCCCATTTACTACATGAAGCAGGGGCTGGCAGGTATTGGCGACACCATAACCATTCATGGGGTTTCCTTTACGGTAGCTGGTTTCCTGCGGGATTCTCAAATGAACGCTTCCATGATTTCCTCCAAGCGGTTCCTTATCAATGAAAGCGATTTTGAAAAAGTAAGGAAATTTGGAAAGCTGGAATATTTAATAGAGTTCCGACTTAGGGACAGTTCCGCTGTTTCCGCTTTTGAATCCGGCTATATTGCCGCAGGGCTTCCGGCAAACGGGCCTCCCGCCATCACCCATTCCCTGTTTAAGCTGGTAAATGCCCTTGATGACGGCATGATGATAGCGATGCTTATCCTTATCAGCATCCTTGTAATCGTGATCAATTTCCTGTGCATACGTTTTACCCTGCTTGCCAAGGTGGAAGAAGATTACCGGGAAATTGGCGTATTAAAAGCTATCGGTCTGCAGGTTGGAAGCATCAAAAAGCTCTACCTGGCGAAGTATGGCGCTATTGCCGGAACTGCCTGCATAGCTGGATTCATCCTGTCCCTGTTTGCAAAAGAGCCTTTGATGGAGAATATTCGTCTGTATATGGGAGAGAGCGGCAGTTCCGGTCTCGGCACGGTATATGGAATGATAGGCGCAGGGATTATCTTTTTGGTGGTGGTGCTTTATGTGAACGGCGTTCTATGCCGCTTCAAAAAAGTATCAGCGGCAGAAGCCATACGCTTCGGAGCGCCCCAGAGTGGAGCCAAACTTGCAAAAAACTTCCGGCTATCCTGCAGCGGGGGGCTCCCTCCGAATATATTTCTTGGCATTCAGGATGTGCTAGCCCGAAAAAAACTTTACAGCACAATGCTTTTGGTGCTTGTTATTTCCTCGTTCCTGATGATTGTGCCGCAGAATACTTATAATACCATTTCCCAAAGAAACTTTATGACCTATATGGGCATTGGCGAATGTGATATGAGAATCGATATCCAGCAGACGGAAGATATTGCAGGAAAGACAGCGGAGATAGCCGCTGCGATGGCACGGGACACAGATATTAAAAAATACACGGTGCTGACCAGTTATATGTTTGATATGAAAATGGAGGACAGTACCACTGAAAAGCTAAAGGTGGAACTTGGCGACCAATCAGCGTTCCCTATTGAGTATTCGGCCGGCAGAGCCCCGCAGCGCGAATCGGAAATCGCTATTTCATCATTAGTTGCGGGCGATCTCGAAAAAGGTCTTAATGATATTATCGTGCTCAATATTGACGGTCAGGAAAAGCGGCTTACCATAAGCGGGATATATTCTGATATTACCAATGGGGGCAAGACGGCAAAGGCCGTTTTTAAAACCAGTCAGGACAGCATTCTATGGAGTATTATTCCGGTAAAATTACAGGCTGATGCTGCCACAGATCAAAAGATAACCGGATATAAGGAACAGTTTTCCTATGCCAAGGTATCCGATATAGATGAATACATCGGCCAGACCTTTGGCGGGATTACTGATGCGGTTAAAAAAGCTTCTTACGCTGCCATTGCCGCTGCCGCCATGCTCACTGTGCTGGTCACACTTCTCTTTATGAAAATGCTGGTGACAAAGGATAGATATCCGATTGCCGTTTTAAAATCCCTCGGCTTTAAAAATGAAGATATCTGCCGGCAATATATGGTGAGGTCTGCCATTGTACTGGCAGCCGGCGTTTTAATAGGCACTGTCTTGGCAAACACTTTGGGAGAACTGGTGGGCGTGGGTTTGATTTCATCTTTCGGCGCATCCACGTTTCGCTTTGATATAAACCCGTTGTTTGCCTATCTGTTTTCCCCTGTTTTAATGGCGGTCTGTGTCTATCTGGCAGCACGTTTTGGCATTTCGGAAATTTCCGGTCTGAAGATATCGGAATATAGAAAGGAGTAGCCTATGAATAAAATTCTAAGCGGAAAAAATATTGTAAAAACCTATGGCATAGGACGGGAAGCGGTGAGTGTACTCAATGGAGTGAATATAGAAATATTAGCCGGAGAGTTCGTCGCAGTGATGGGGCCGTCCGGCTGCGGAAAGTCTACGCTGCTCTTTGCGTTAAGCGGTACAGATACCATCAACAGCGGTTCTATCCAATTTGGCGGTAAGGAACTGACCCGGCTTAATGAAAACGCACTGGCAGATATTCGCAGAACAAAGATGGGATTTGTATTCCAGCAGCCTGCCATGCTGAAAAATCTGAATATTCTGGATAATATCATTCTTTCCAGCGTACAGGAAAACAGAAAAAATACCGCCGGCATTATCAGAAAAGCCAAGACTTTGATAGAAAAGACCGGCATAACCGGGCTGGAAGAAAGAGATATTACCGAGGTTTCCGGCGGGCAGCTCCAACGCGCCTGTATCTGCCGCGCCCTTATGAACGAGCCGGAGATTTTATTTGCTGACGAACCTACCGGCGCACTCAACTCAAAATCATCGGAAGAAATTATGGGGCTGTTTTCCGATATCAACAAAAATGGAATGGCTGTTTTTCTTGTGACCCATGACGCAAAAGTCGCGTCCAGAGCTGACCGGGTGTTATTTATGAATGACGGCGCTGTTAAGTCCGAGCTTTTTTTGAAAAAGTTTAATGGCCGTGATACGGAAAACAGGGTGAATCAGGTTATTTTGCAGATGAGGGATTATGAAATATAGGTTATGGGCGCTTATAATCCGGCGATGCTGGAACGGCACTTAAAGGGGAATTCACTGATGATATTGGCTTTATAAGCAAACAAAATTAATTAATGTTTGTTTATACGTAGACATTTGGTGAAAAATCATATATAATAACCATTATTAAGGGTATCCTGATATTTGAATGCAGGAAATAAAGAAAAGGAATTATATGCATTGTTACGATGCGTGGAATGGATATAATCATGAAAAATTTGTTTGACAGAAAATCTTTGTGGCAGGCTGGACCCGATGAATTAAAGAGTGGATATTATGAAGATGATGATTCCGTTTACTGTTTCATTTGCAATGAGCATTATACCAAGGGTGAGATTTATTCCTATGACGGTCATTTTTATGATGCATATAAAATGGCTGACATCCATGTCGCAGAAAAACATGGATCAATGCTGAATTATTTGATGAATATGAATCCTTCTTTTTTAGGCTTATCAAAGCTGCAGCACTCCATATTAAAATTGATGGCAGAGGGCTTATCCGATAAAGAAATAGCTGCGCAAAAAGGCATTTCTTATTCGACTGTACGGAATTACCGCTTTAAACTTCACGAACATGAAAAGCAATCAAAACTGTTTTTAGCGGCAATGGAACTGTTTCATAAAAAGGAGGAAGCTATGAAATCAAAACATGATACAACAGAGTTTTATGATGCTCATAAAACTGCAACAATGATGGATGACCGGTATGATGTTACCATAGAAGAAAAGACGAAGATCTTGTCCAGATATTTTGATAAAAGCGGGGCGGTAAAGCAGTTTCCTTCAAAGGAAAAGGCTAAAATCGTGGTTCTCCGTGAAATAGCAGCCAAGTTTCTGCCAGGTGTCCATTACAGCGAAAATGAAATCAACAATGCTTTGAAAGAGATATATCATGATTTTCCATATATCAGGCGGCTGTTAATCGAATACGGCTTCTTATGCCGCACGGACTCCGGCTCTGAATATTGGCTCAAGGAGTAAATTCAATTGTCATATCACCATACTACTTTTATAAAAATCCGGAAGAAAATCTGAACAAAAGATTTTTTTCCGGATTCTGTTTATATCCGGAATGTTTTCTTATTGCAGATTTCCCTCATTCACCCCACTCCGCCTTATAAACCAGAGGAATAACTCCGGCCGGACTTCCGGCCGGACAGGACATGCCCTTTGCTGATTATGCAGAAAATACTACCGGTTATGCAAAAAGCCGCCCTGAGAATCCATAGTATGCTAAAGTGAAGTTCATACCACGCAGCTTGTGGTAATTTTTAAGGAGGAGGATGAAAGAAATGTTACAAATCAACATCGATGATGTATTAAAGATCGTCAACCTTTGTGTGCCGTACCTCATTGGATTGGCCATTGCAGCTGCAGCCGCAGTGGTGGTTATGGTGGTATGCAGGAAGAAGAAAGCTGCAACCCGGTATTTGATCCGGCGCCAGGGGCTCATGGCCATTGGGCTTGCCGTGGTTATCGTAGTAAATATGATATGCTGGGGTCCAATGTCCAGCCTGATTTCCCTTGCAACCGGAAGTGGAACAATTTCAAAAGAAACCTCAGACAAAGCAACAGAGCTTTGTACCAGAATTGCAGAAGAGGGGATTGTTCTTTTAAAAAATGAGGAAAACTTACTTCCCTTAAAGACAGATTCTAATTTAAACGTCTTTGGCTGGGCTTCCACCAATCCATGCTATGGAGGTACCGGTTCAGGCTCCCTCTCTGACGCCTATGAAACCGTGTCTCTGCTTCAGGGGCTTGAAGATGCGGGATTTAAACTGAATACCGGGCTTACTGATTTCTATACCGCATACAGGAGCGACCGCCCCAATGTGGGGATGTGGGAACAGGACTGGACACTTCCGGAGCCTTTAAAGGAATCCTACACCAGTGAGCTGATGACAGATGCAAAAGCATTTTCTGATACGGCACTGATCGTGATTACCCGTGTAGGAGGGGAAGGAGCCGATCTCCCTACGGATGTCAGCGCAGTTACCTATACAGATAATTCTGCGGAATATAAGGATTTTGAGGCCGGCGGGCATTATCTGCAATTAAGCAGGACGGAAAAGGACATGGTTGATCTGGTTTGCTCCAATTTCGATAATGTCGTTTTGGTTTACAATGGTGCAAACGCCATGGAGCTTGGATTTCTTAATGATTACAGCCAGATAAAGAGTGCAATCTGGTGTCCGGGAACCGGTCAGTCCGGCTTTGAGGCACTGGGCGAAATTGTAAGCGGTGCGGTCAATCCCTCAGGAAAAACAAGTGACACCTTTGCTGCAGACTTAACAGCGACTCCTCACTATAATAACTTCGGAAGCTTTATTTACGATAACATGACTGAATTCGCGGGTAAGGCATTTAAGGGAGAGGCTACCTATCCCAGCTTTATCAATTACGTGGAAGGCATTTATGTTGGTTACCGTTTCTATGAAACTGCCGCAGAGGAAGGGCTCATTGATTACGGTAAAACGGTGCTTTATCCCTTTGGATACGGCATGTCCTATACCTCTTTCTCTCAGGAAATGGGGAACCTCACAGAAGCAGACGGCACGATTTCCTTTGACGTGACCGTTACCAATACCGGAGACAAAGCAGGAAAGGATGTAGTGGAGGTTTATTACAATCCGCCCTATACAAATGGAGGAATTGAAAAGGCTTCTGCAAATCTGATTGCCTTTGATAAGACAGATCTCCTGGAGCCGGGCCAGTCCCAGACCGTTGCAGTTTCTTTCCAGGCGGAAGATATGGCATCCTACGATGCAGCCGAAAAGGGCGCTTATGTCCTGGAAGCAGGAGATTATAAAATCTCTATACGGACCGATTCCCATAATGTCATCAAAGAACAGATTTATACGGCAGCTACGGATACCATATATGATGAAGCCAATCCCCGCTCTACCGATAAGGCGGCTGCGGAAAACAGGTTTGCTGATGCTAAGGGAGAACCGACTTATTTATCCCGTGCAGATGGATTTGCAAATTATAAAGAGGCTACGGCAAAGCCTTCAATCCTGACCATGCCGGAAAAATATAAGGCTACCTTTGTAAATAACAGCAATTACGATCCGGAAGCTCATAACAATGCTGAGGATATAAAACCGGTAACCGGTGCAAAGAATGGATTGAGCCTTGCCGCCATGCGGGGGCTGGATTATGACGATCCGCAGTGGGAGAAGCTTCTTGACCAGCTGACCGTAGGAGAAATGGATACCATGGTCGCCATCGGAGGTTATCAGACGTCAGCAGCTAAGAGCGTGGATAAGGTAGGTACCGTGGATTGTGACGGACCGGCTTCCATTAACAACAACTTTACAGGAACCGGCTCCATCGGCTTTCCTTCCGCAGTGTTGATTGCAAGTACCTGGAACCGTGATATTGCAGAGGAATTCGGAGAAAGCATCGGTAAGATGGCAGACGAGATGAAGGTATCCGGCTGGTATGCTCCAGCTATGAACACTCACCGTTCCGCCTTTGCAGGAAGAAACTTTGAATATTATTCCGAAGACGGAATCCTGTCAGGAAAAATGGCGGCCAGTGCCATTAAGGGTGCAGAACGTCATGGAGTATATGCTTATATGAAGCATTTTGCCCTTAATGACCAGGAAACCAACCGGACCAACATGCTTTGTACCTGGACCGGCGAACAGGCCATCCGTGAAATTTATTTAAGACCGTTTGAAATTGCAGTAAAAGAGGGCGGAGCAAAGGCAGTAATGTCCGCATTTAACTACATTGGAACCGAATACGCAGGTGCTTCCGATGCACTGCTTAATAAGGTGCTTCGGGATGAATGGGGCTTCCGCGGCTTTGTGCTGACAGATTATTTCGGCGGATATGGATATCAGAATGCAGATCAGGAGATCCGGAACGGAAACGATGCCATGCTGGTAGCCTATGATACGGAAACCAACCATTTAAAGGATACGTCTAGCGCTACAAGTCTTCAGGCTATGCGTAAGGCAAGTAAAAACATTATGTACACGGTGGTAAACAGCCGTGCCTACGAAGGAAATAACGCAAAGGGCGGAATGCTTCCATGGCAGATCGCAGCCATTGTGGCTGATGTGATTCTGGCAGCAGGATTTATAGCCTTGGAGGTAAGAATCATCAATGTCTATAAAAAGAAACGGGAATCATAGGCAGCAGTTTAAGAGGGGGAAAACTCATCTAAGGTCCGGAGGAAAATGACATGAAACATACTGATATCATTGAAAAGATGACAATTGAAGAAAAGGCGGCCATTTTAAGCGGTAAGAATGTATGGCAGTCCCGGAACATCGACCGGCTGGGGATCCCTTCCATATTCTGCGCTGATGGCCCGCATGGAATCCGGAAGCAGGCAAGGGAAGGGGATCATCTGGGATTAAATGCTTCCCTTCCATCCACCTGCTTTCCTACGGCAGCCGCCGTTGCCAACAGCTGGGATGAAGATCTTTGCCGGGAAATCGGAGAGGCATTAGGTGAGGAAGCATCGGTCCTGGGAGTGAATGTCCTTTTGGGACCTGGCCTTAATATTAAGAGAAGCCCTCTCTGCGGAAGAAACTTCGAGTATTTTTCCGAAGATCCCTATTTGTCGGGAAAACTGGCGGCAGCCTATATAAAAGGGATCCAGAGCCAGGGAGTGCATGCATGTCCCAAGCATTTTGCAGTCAACAATCAGGAGCTGCGCCGCATGACTATGAATTCCGTGCTGGATGAGAGGACTCTCAGAGAGATCTATCTGGAAGGCTTTGAAATAGCGGTAAAGGAAGGCGGAGCAAAAGCCATTATGACCAGCTACAATGAGGTCAACGGTGTCTATGCCAATGAGAATGAACATCTTCTTAAGGATATCCTTCGCAAAGAATGGGGATTTGACGGCATTGTAATCACTGACTGGGGCGGCTCCAACGATCATGTAAAAGGGGTTGCGGCAGGATCTAACCTGGAAATGCCTTCCCCCGGCCTTCACACGGCCAGAGAGCTGATAGAAGCGGTGGAAAACGGCAGCCTTTCCATGGAAGCGCTTAATGACTGCGTGGATGATCTTCTGGAAGCAATATTTACCCTTACCAGAGATAAGGAAAGCAAGCGGAGCTCCTTTGATAAGGAAGTACACCATGAGCTGGCAGGGAAGGCCTCAGAAGAAAGCATTGTGCTGCTAAAAAATGATGATGGATTGCTTCCCTTAAAGCCCGGCTGTAAGGTGGCACTGATCGGCGACTTTGCTTTCACACCCCGATATCAGGGGGCAGGGTCCTCCCTGGTCAATCCCCTTCGCCTGGAAAGCATGGAGGATATGGTAAGGGCCTATCCCTTACGCGTGACCGGCTGTGCCAGAGGCTATTCCCGAGGTGGAAAGGCTGATGCTGTCTTAAGCCAGGAGGCTCTTGATCTGGCTTCTCAGGCTGATGTGGTGCTATATTGCTTTGGCCTTGATGAGATCAGTGAATCAGAGGGAATGGACCGAAGTCATATGAGGATTCCCGGAAACCAGATCCAGCTGCTTACAGCTTTAGCAGAGATAAATCCCAGGATTGTGGGGATCTTAAGCGCAGGCTCTGCCATAGAAATGCCCTGGCAGGAATGCTGTAAATCCATTCTCCATGGCTATTTAAGCGGTGAGGCCGGTCCTTCTGCCATGCTTCGGGTAATTACCGGGGAGGTGAATCCCTCCGGCCGTTTAAGTGAGACTTATCCTTTGGCATATGAAGACACCCCCGCTTTTCAGTATTTTCCGGGAGAAGAGCGCTGCTCCCAGTACCGGGAGAGCCTGTATGTGGGCTATCGGTATTATGATACGAAAAAGATCAAGGTACAGTATCCCTTTGGCTATGGGCTGTCCTATACCACATTTTCTTATAGCAATATGGAGGTTCTGGAAGATGGAGTCCGTTTCACCTTAACCAACACAGGAAAGGTTGACGGAAAGGAAGTCGTTCAGCTTTATATGGCAGGCCCTAAGGGCAGGATATTCCGCCCGGATAAAGAATTAAAGGGTTTTAAGAAGGTATTTTTAAAGGCAGGGGAAAGCAGGGCTATTACGATCCTTTTTGACGATAAAACCTTCCGTTACTGGAATGCTGCCACAAACCGCTTTGAGGTGGAGGACGGTGTTTATACTGTATTCATTGGTACAAATGTATCAGATATAAGGCTGTTTCAGACTGTTACCCAGGAGGGAACAACAGAACATTGGCCTTATGAACCGGAACAACTTAATTCCTACTATTCCGGAAACATCAGTCAGGTGTCTGAGAAGGAATTTGAAGCACTTTTAGGGCAGCCTGTCCCGGACGGTAAAAGGTCCGGGGATTTGGGAGTAAACGATGCCCTCTGTCAGATGTATCATGCCAAGAGCCTGCTGGCCAGGCTGGTATGGCGGATTCTTACAGCATTAAAAAACAGAAGCGAAGCAAGGGGAGAGCCGGATCTGAATCTACTGTTTATTTATAACATGCCCTTTCGGGGAATCGCCAAGATGACCGGCGGGGCAGTCAGTATGGATATGGTGGAAGGGATGATCCTGGCGGTAAACGGTCATTTTTTCCGCGGGATGAAACAGATCATAGGCGGATATTTTGCCAATGCAAAAGCGAACAGAGCGTATGAAAAGAAGCTCTCAGGAAAATAGAAGGGAGGGGACTCATGCTTTCAGGCATAAAAGCCGGATGGAAGGCATTTGCCAAGAACCATCCGACCCTAGCACAATTTTTAATATTTTTTCTCGTGTCTAACGGAGTCACGGTATTACAGATGATTCTGATGCCGGTTTTCCGGAACATGCTGGGGATGACCTCCCTGGTGGATACGAACTTCCAGATATGGCATGTAGGTTCCAATCTGGATGGCACGCCTTATTATATTTTCAACTATGGGGCAGGCGCCCTTTCTCAAGGAGGGGGAGGAGGACTTGCGTATTTTCTGGCGGTGGAGATCACCATGGGAATTGCCCAGGTCATTAACTTTTTCCTTCAAAGGAATGTTACCTTTAAGGCTAATAACAGTGCGGCAAAAGCGGCCATGTGGTATGTGATCGCCTATATTATCATCACCATTGGTGCGGCAGCCCTTCAGGGTCTTTATAAGGCTCCGGTTTACCAACTGTTCATGAACGGCTTAAATCTGGGCGGAGGTGGAGAGACCATAGCAGATGTGATCACCATGCTGATCAATTCAGCAATTTCATTCTGGGTGTTCTTCCCAATCTTTAAGATCATTTTTAAGAGCGATGAAAAATAAATGGATTTAAAAACTCAGGTAACCAGTTTGATGTTTGTTCTCACTGGCTGCCTGAGTTTTTTGTTCATAGGCTGTGGCTTTTCGTATTTTTGTTCCAGTTAGGATCTGTCCTGGTCAATGGCCTGGTTTTCCCGGTAGGCCGAAGGAGATATCCCAAGCTTTTTTTTAAAGCTGGTGCTGAAATAATACTGGTTGGCGTAACCACATTTTTCGCTGATTTCCTTTAAGGAAAGGCTGGAGTTTTTCAGGTACTGGCAGGCGGAATCAATACGGGCGGAAGCAATGGTATCGCTGATATTCACACCTGTGTTCTTCTTAAACAGAGCGCTTAAATAAGCCGGGCTTACATTTGCATATTTTGCAATGTCGTGAAGGCACAAGTCACTGTTTTCATAGTTATTTTTAATATAGGCAAGGACAGAGCCGCACAGGGTGTCATGGTAGGCTTTTAATGAAGTATCCAGCTTGCGGCAGGCCATGGTGCAGATTTGGTACAGCCAGGAAAAGAACTGGCCGCTGGTGGTGAACGTGTCAAGGCTGCTGTAGGCCCTGATGATGCTGATCTCCAGCTCTTCTGCGTCAATGTTTAATTCATACAAAAATTTCAGGATCCTTCCGAGGAGGGAGTAAATGCGGATGAAAACCAGGTTTTTTGTCTGGTATTTTTTCAGCAGGTCGGAAGAAAACTCCTTGATCCATTGTTCCAGGGCAGGATAATCTTTTTTGCAGATGAGCCGGATCAGTTCCTCCTCCCCTGTATCGGAAAAGGGTTCCAGGGTCAAATTCCTGCCCAGGGCTTCCCTGGCATTAAAAACGTTCTTCTGGGGAAAGAAGAAACGATATTCCAGGGCGTGAACAGCGCTTTCATGGGAAAGGTGGACGTTCCATAAATCAGAGACCACATTGCCGATGCCGATGTTTAGTGAAACATCTGAATTGTGATATTCTGTCACCACAAGGGAGGCAATCTTATGGACTGACTGGAGAAAATGATCCGGATTTGAACTGTTCTGGCACAGGATCAGCGTGAGTCCGTCAAAGTCCTTTAACACATAATGAAAATCAAAAATCCGGCAATACCGGCTTAGAGTATCCCGTATGTTGTACAGCAGGATTTCATACTGGGCAACACCTATATCCGCTTTACGCTCAGAGGCGTTTTCAACGTTTAATAAGAAAACGGCAAAGAACTTATACTCCAGGTCCAGATTTAAGTATTCCATATAGGAATCCAGGTGATAAGCGGCCTCTTTTCCGGAATAATGGATCAGGTCCCGGAAGAATTTCTCCGTCATAAGGGGACGGCTCTGGTTTAAAAGCTCCATGTTCTTTTTTTCCTGATCAATGAGAGTGCATGCGCCCCGGACCTTTTCCGTGAGATAGGAATAGTCAATGGGCTTTTCAATGTAGTCATAAACGCCGATCCGAAGGGCACGCCTGGCATAGTCAAACCGGTCATAGGCGCTGATCAGAATAATTTTTACAAAGGGATTAAAGCCAATGGCAAGCTTACTCATGGAGATTCCATCTAAATCCGGCATTTCTATATCTGAAATAATAATATCCGCAGGATCTTCCTTCATGGCTTCTATGGCAGACGTCCCATCGTACTGGATATGGATGACTTCTGAATCCAGGGCCTTCCAGTCAACGTTCTTTTGAATTCCTTCCACGGATAAACAGTTGTCATCTACAATCATGATTTTCTTCATTCCAGGTCTCCTTCTATCTGTGCAAAGGTGATGGTAATGCAGGTGCCCTGGCAGGGCTTGCTGTCTATATCAATATGTCCGCTGCCGTACAGCTCGCTGGAGATGCGCGCATTGACATTTAAAATGCCGAAATGTTTCTCATAATTAACAGTTTTACGTTCTAAATCCTGTTTCAGCTCACTAAGCTTTTCTTCCGGTATTCCTGCTCCGTTGTCATGGATCCGGATAATGACCGTGTCGTCTCCGTAGACCGCCTGAATGCAGATAAATAAGTTAGGCGTCCGGTTGGAGATTCCATGGAGGATGCTGTTTTCCAGGAAAGGCTGGAGAGTAAACTTGCAGATCAGGAAATTCTCGATCCCGTCTTCCAAGTCAATTTCCCAGGAAAGCTCACTGCTGTGGCAAAGCTTTTCCATGTTTAAGTAAAGCGTGGCAATTTCTATTTCATCCCGGATGGTGATCCGGTCACCGGATTTACTTAAGGTAAGACGGTAAAAGCGGGTTAAGTCCGTGATCATCCGGCTGGCAGTATCCAATTTCCCAAGGGACTGGCATGTATTCACGGACCCCAGGATATTGTAGAGAAAATGAGGGTTGATCTGGGACTGGAGCAGTTGGTATTTCAGCCGTTCTTCCTTTAGGGAAAGCTCCAGGATGGAGCGGACGTTTTGGCGGATGGTGGCCTGCATCTGTTCAAAAGCCAGGCCCAGGTGGTCGATCTCATCATAGAGGTTTTGATCCTTTGGCAGGGGGTAGTGCTTTTGTGTCTTCATATCAGCACTGAGGCGGAGTTCCTCCATGGCTTTTGACAAGAGCATGACCCGTTTTGACAAGTTCCTGGAAATCAGCAGTATGATAAGGGCGGTAAGGGGCAGGGACAGCAGTAAGGCTATGAAAATGGTCCGCAAAAGGACTGCAGTTCCTCCCGCAATGTAGGAATGGGGGATCACAGTGACCTGGTGCCAGCCATTTTCCAAAGGCAGGACATAGTAACAGTCACCGCCTTTTTCATAATAAGGCTTGCTGTCATGGGAAGATATTAAGTCTTTTACGGAGTTTATAAGCTGTCCTTTTATCTCCTTTTCAGTGCCTGCCGCCAAAGTTCCGTCCGGAGTCAGAAGAAAGCAGCTGATTTCCGTATTGGAAAAGGACGCTGTAAGCATATCGGAAAATTCCTGTGTGCTCATCATGATAAAGTAAGCGTATTCCAGCTCCTTAGAACCTTGGTTGACCATGGCCCTGCAGCAGATCACCGCATCCGAGGGCGGTTCATCATGGCTTAATACAAAGGGAAGCTTTACCTGAGGCTGGTAGAGCCAAAGAGAGGAAGAGCCCAAGTGGTTTAATTCCTTTAAGGACAGACCATAGCTGGAAATAGAGCTGATGGGATAAAAAAACAATCCTTCCCCGCTGCCAAACTGTTCATCTTTAAAAAAAATACAGATCTGATAAAAGTTAAAGGTTGATTTGTAAAGAGAAATATTGTTGCGTACGGAGGTAAGCTCCTCAAGTCTGACAGAAAGCCCCTGTCCAGAGGATTTATTTAAGGTGTACATATTGTACTGGATGGTGTCCGCCACATTTTCCGCCTGACGGATGCGGCTGTTTAGCTGGACATGAAGCTGATCGGCGGCCAGGATGGCGGAATCCACGATCTTGTCTCTGGCTATGGAGTAGGAGACGGCATAGGAAATACAGCCGATAACGCTTAAAGGGATGAAGGTGCACAACAAGAAGGCGAGCAGCAGCTTAGCCTGAAAATGGGAAAATGCAATCAATAACCGTTTAATAACCTTTTTCATAAAACCATTCCTTTTATCCAATATCAAGTCATATTCCGGGAAGCCCGGCTGATCATCATTATAAAGAAGCCGGAGAAACAATTCAATAGTACCCAAAAATAATATAAACGAATCAAAATAAATTGTATTTTGATGAAAAACAGTTTCTGTTATTCTAAATCTACCAACGAGGAAAGAGCACTCAATGTAGAGAAGGAGGATTTCATTATGAGAAAGAAGCAATTAATAAGCCTTGCACTGGCAGCGACCATGATCTGCGGGCTTTTATCCGGCTGCAGCGGAGGAACTGGAAAAACAGGGGGAACAAACAGCGGGACAGGAGAGAAAAAATCCGGGGAATACGACCTGACTCTGTATACCATCAATACCACGGATTCTGATTTCCCTGAATGGCTGGCCAACGTGGAAGGGGCTACAGGACTGAAGATCAACGTCATTGCAGCGCCCACGGACTCAGATACAAGACAGCAGAAGATCACCACCATTCTGTCTACCGGTGATGCCAGTGTAGACATCCTGGAAATTAACGACGAGATGAGCGCATCCTTTAAGAATTCAGGCTGGCTGGAAGGATTAAACGATACGGTTATGACCCAGGATATTAAGGAACAGTTCCCGGAAGGATATATAAAGGATATGATTACCAGTAAGGATGGACAGGTCATTGGCGTACCGGGTTATTCCGGTTACCTGGCCTTCTGGGTAAATCAGAAAATTCTTGATGAGGCCGGTATCACCTCTCTGGATACGAAAGAAGATTTTATGGCCTATATGAAGGCTGCCTCAGGCAGCGGCAGATACGGATACGGCGGTTCCTGGGAGAAGACTTATGCTTTTAATGAAATAGCCCAGTTCGTCAACATGTTCGGCGGAGATTATTTAGACTGGACCAATCCTGCCAACAAGGAAGCGATTCAGTTCTTAAAAGATATGGTAAAAGACGGCTATACGCCTATTGATCAGATTGCAGATAAATATGAGCAGATGAATCCCAAATTTAATGATGGGAAATACGGAAGCCTGTTCATGTGGGGCCTTGGAGCAGACTACAATAAAGCAGGCATGCTGGGAGCGGATAAAATCCATATGGCAATGGTGCCAAAGTTCACGGATGAGAGATATATTTTTACGGATTCCTGGAGCTATGTGCTGAACAAGGCTTCCAAAAATAAGGAAGCTGCCGTGAAATTCCTTCAGTATATGGCAAGCGAAGAGGGAATGGCTGCCTCCTATAAAGCCTTTGACCGGTATCCTGCAAGAAAAGATGTGGCAGAAAAGGTAGTACCGGATACTGATCCGGCAAAAGCAATGTACTCTAAGTACGCAAGCGAATGTGTGGTTAAGGGGCGCCCCATGCTTCCTCAGACCATGGAATTCATTTCAGCCATGGGAACTATTTTCCAGTCCTGCATGAAGGATGAGATCACAGTGGATGAATTCTGCAAAAAAGCTCAGGATTATGTGGAAACATACAACAAATAAGGACAGAAGTCCGGCCAATGAAAAGCAGTGAAAGGAGACAGCCAGTATGATTTCCAGGAAGTCACAGCACTGGATTGCCTGGGCGCTGATATTACCGGTGCTCATGATCCGCGGATTTACCACGATTTATCCGATCGTAAGAACATTTATTAACAGCTTTTTTGATATCAGGGTATTAAGCGGAGTCAATGAATTTGCAGGGTTTAACAATTATCTGAATATATTTAAAGATGAAAAAGTCATTACTACCCTGAAGTTTACGGTGATGTTTGTTCTCATCTCCATGGTTCTCCATGTGATTTTTGGGGTGGCTCTGGCAATGATCCTGAACATGAACTTTAAGGGCCGCAGGTTTTTACGAACCATTGTGTTGATTCCCTGGGCTATGCCGGCTGTTGTGATCGGTATGGCTGCCAAATGGGCTTTTAATAATGACTACGGCCTGGTCAATGATTTTGTCCGCTGGTTTGTGCCGGGCTTCCAGATGAACTGGCTTATTAATACAGGGACAGCCAGGGCCGCAGTCATTGCCATGGACTTATGGAAGGACCTTCCCTTTTTCGGGATTCTGGTTCTGTCGGGGCTGCAGTTTATTTCAGGAGATATTTACGAAGCAGCCAGGGTAGACGGAGCAAACGGGAGCCAGTCCTTTTGGCACATTACACTGCCCCTGATCATGAAAAATGTGCTGACTCTTTGTATACCCTTTACCCTGTGGAGGCTGACTGCCTTTGACCTGGTGTATTCCATGACCTCAGGCGGACCGGGAGAAGATACCTCCCTGATCGCATACCGCATCACCATGGAGGCATTTACCAACTTAAACGTTGGGTATGCATCGGCCCTGGCAGTTCTGCTATTCTTAGTCATGGCAGTATTCAGTTATATGAACTTAAAATTTATGAACCGATATAATGACTAGGAGGGAAGGGATATGAACATGGATTCTGATAGAATGTATAAGGTATACAGATGGGGAGTGACTGCAGGCAGATGGGTCCTGTTCGGGCTGGTGTCATTTTTGATTCTGTTTCCGGTATACTGGATATTTATCTCCTCCATTACTCCGCCGGGAGAACTGTTTAAGACACCCATTGATTATGTACCGGACCATCCGACTCTCAGCAGCTACCAGTTTTTAATTGAAAATGTAAGATTGTTGTCTAAGATCGGCAATACCATTGTGATCATCGGAGTGACTCTGGTGGTGGGAACCCTTTTTTGTGCCATGGGTGCTTATGCCTTTGCCAGGTTCCGCTCCAGGGGCATCAGTCTGGCGTTTGCATTCATCGTTGCCACCATGCTGATTCCGGAGGTGGTCACGGCCAGACCTTTGTATGAATTCATGCAAAAGGTACACTTATTTGATACGTACCAGGGGTTGATCCTGTTGTACATAAGCGCGATCATCCCATTTACGGTTCTGATCCTTCGTAATTTTGTGGGAGAAATTCCGGAATCTTTGGAAGAGGCAGCTGCCATTGACGGCGCAAACTTCCGTCAGAGACTGTTTTATGTGGTTCTTCCCCTAATGAAGCCTGCCATAGCCACGGTGTGTATCATTAATTTTATCACCTGCTTAAATAATTTCTTTACTCCGCTGTATTATTCTAACGGCATTCAAGTGCTCAGCGTTGCCATTGTACAGCTTCCGCTGCGGGATAATATGTATGGAGTGCCCTGGGATCTGGTCAGCGCTATGGGCTGGATCATCCTGCTTCCGATCATTCTGTTTGTGGCAATCTTTGAAAAGCAGATTATGGACGGTATCATGGCAGGCGGCGTGAAGGCGTGACTACCTTTATGCCCAGAAAGCA
>DFCS01000050.1:143872-159692 GCA_002367105.1 Hungatella sp. UBA3048 | reverse complement strand
CCACCTGCTGGCAGACCACCAGGAGGCGGCGGTCCTGTACCTATGGGGCCTCCACCATCCGGCGTTCCCCGAAGACCTGGTCCTCCAAGTCCTGGAGTCAGATTTGTCAATCCTGGGTCCATGAGAAATTGCATTGGACGATTTACTTATGTATGGTTAAGCAACGGATTGGAGTTTTGGTTTTTCCCAGTTCAGATCTGGGCAAATACCGTCGTAGGGTTCCGTTGGGACCGAAGGTTTGGTTGGTCATATACCGGAATATCACTAAACCGAATCGATATGTTTTCTTGCACCTGACGTCCATTTCTCCGCAACTCAAAAAGCGATCCTATATGGATCGTTTTTTGTTTGTCATTCCCATTTTCTTTTTGGATTCCTGGGAAACCAGCCCTTTTCTACCCTTTCTTTCTGCTCTTTAAGCTCCTTTATACTCCATAAAAGCGAGAAGCCCAAAACTGCCAAAAGTGCGGATGATACTATCTTAGCGCATGCAAGAGAGAAGCCGATACACAAGATTCCCCCTATTAGAAATACCGGCCAGATTCTGCTGCTAAAGTAATATTCTGCCTTGATAACAACCGAATGTAATAATCCGATGATAAGAAATGTTCCGATACCGATAAGAATTCCATCATAATTCATATTTGTCATCAACCTCTCCCTTCATGGTCGTTTCGCTTCTGCCTGTCTGACGCGTTTTAATAACAAAGATAAAAACATAATTATGCAGAATAAAGGCTCCGATAAGAAGCAGACGTATGGCCAGATTTCCAACCATTATAAAGGAGATAAGCATCATCAATCCTGCGGCTGCCTGAATGGTAAGCTTCTGCTTTCTTGTCATTGACCGGTCGTATTCATAACTTTTCACATATTTTGCATACAGGCCAGTGCCTCTGAACCAGCAATTAAGTTTATCAGAACCTTTTGTAAAACAGAGCAAGGCCAACAGAAAGAACGGTGTGGCAGGCAGGCCAGGCACCACCGTTCCCATAGCTCCCAGGGCCATGGCAGCGATTCCAATACAAGCATATATAACTTTTTTTAACAAACAAGCCCCCCCCTGTTCATTCCATGCTGATGCTTCCAGTAGTCCGGATATATTTATCATGATCTATATAATAGTATTGGAGCTATGAGTTGATTATTCTTGCCGCCTTGTTATCCGAGGCAATGTGCATCGTCATAGGTATCTCCCGCTATATCAGGTAATACTTTTTCAACTAATAAATCGCCGAAAGCGTCAAAATATTCTATTCTGATGCTTTTGGCGATTCAAGATATCTCTGCATTTTAAGCAGGCTTATATCAAAGCCGCTGTTATAATTGACATTTTATAGACCTCATCTGCATTGCAGCCTCTTGAGAGATCATTGATCGGGGCATTGAGACCCTGCAGAATGGGTCCGAAAGCTTCAAAGCCTCCTAAGCGTTGTGCTATTTTATAGCCGATATTGCCTGCATCGATATCCGGGAAGATAAATGTGTTGGCATGTCCGGCCACATGAGAATCCGGTGCCTTTACCTTCGCTACTGTGGGAGAAAAAGCAGCATCAAACTGCAGCTCACCATCTACCGGAAAGTCTAAATTCATGGCCTTCAGCTTCTCAGCCGCATTGTGCATTTTATCAACGGATCCGCCTTTACCGGAACCGAGTGTACTGTAAGAAAGCAGTGCAACATTGGGACTAATTGAGAAAGTACTGGCTGTTCTGGCTGTCTCCAATGCAATTTCTACCAGCTCGTTTTCATCAGGATCAACATTAATGGCGCAGTCAGCCATCGCATACATTTCATTGCCGCTTTCTGTCTGCCGGTATAGAATAAAGCAGCTGGAAACAATTTTGCTGCCAGGTCTGGCTTTAATCAGCTGCAAAGCGGGTCTTACCGTATCAGCAGTCGAATAGGTTGCTCCGCCTAACAAGCAGTCTGCTTTTCCCATTTTTACCAACATGGTTCCAAAATAATTGGATTTTTCTAGTGCCGCCCGGCAGGCTGCTTCATCCATCTTACCTTTTCTCAATTCTACCATTTTGGCCGCCATTTCTTCAGATCCTTCATAATTAAGCGGATCAATTTTTTCAATGCCATCTACGGGCCAGCCAAATGTTTTTGCAGCTTCGTCTATTTTACCAGGATTGCCAAGAAGGACCGGCGTAAGAACACCTTCTTTGTAAAGTCGGCTGGCTGCTTCCAGGATTCTTGGATCAGTGCCTTCGGTAAATACGATTTTTCTTTTTTGAACTTTTAATGCGGCAACCATATTTTCGAACATATTCATTTCCTCCTCTGGTTAAATATTACTTATTTTATCCAGTATAAACCAAATCACATGAATAAATCAACAATGTTTCCCTAACTGCCCAAAAATATCAATATAATCTCTCATACTGTTGGCATCATTAACCTTCCTTCGGAATGCTTACCGTAAAACAGCTGCCCTGCTCCTTAACACTCTCCGCCGATACAGTCCCATTATGGGCGGCAACAATGGATTTAACAATGGCAAGACCGATTCCGGCGCCACCGAATTTCCGGTTCCTGGATTTGTCGGTTCTGTAAAAGCGCTCGAAGATTAACGGCAGCTCCGCTTCAGGAATTCCAATTCCAGTGTCCTTTACCTTAACAATCCCCCACCGGTCCGTTTCATATACTTTAATCTCTATAGCTCCGCTCTCTGGCGTGTATTTAACGGCATTGGAAAGCAGATTGGCCACGACCTGGCTGTATCTGTTTTTATCCGCTTCGGCAAAGACCGGACTGCCCTCTATGGAAAGAGATAGGTTCTTCTTGCTGATTTCTCCCTCCATCGTATCTGTCACCGTTTGTACAATCTCCAGCAAATCGATCCGGGATTTATTTAAGACCAGATTTTCACTCTCTATCTTCGCCAGCTGCCCCAAATCCTCAACCAGTGTTCCAAGACGCATTACCTCCTCATGGCAGCTTTTCAGCCGTTCAGGGGTTGCATCCCATAAACCTTCAATCATGGCTTCCAAATGGGAACTCAAGGCAGTCAGCGGTGTCCGCAGTTCGTGAGCCACATCCGCGGTCATCTGTTTGCGCAGCCCTTCCTGTGTTTTAAGGGCATCGGAGAGATGATTGATTGCGTCTGCAAGATCATCAAGTTCCCGTATCCTTGTACCTGGCTCGAACCGGATGTCATAGTTGCCCTTTGATATTTGTTTGGCAATATAAGCCGTTTTTGTGACCGGACGGGATATTCTTCGGGCAAGGAGACACCCAACCACCACTGAGCAGGCACTGGACAAGATTCCTATGACAAGAAGGACTGTATTCATGACATTGATAAAATTAAAATCAGCCTCATTCATAAAGAACGGACCGTAATACTTAATAGAGACTGCTCCCACCTTTTTCCCATTCTGATCAATTTCAAAGGTGTGGTCCACAAAGCCGCCCTCAGCGCCCCTCTCTTCCATACGCGCTGATATCTCATTCATAATCTGTCCGCATAGGCTCATGTCATGGTTTTCCGCATCCCATACCATGTTTCCTCCTGCGTCATACAGCTTCAGAATATATCCGTCATACAAGGCATTCATACCGATGGCATGGACGTAATCAAGCTTCCAGTTCCGTTTGAAACCATCATACTGCCTGCTTAAATCATCTACAATATTTTCCCGGCGCTCCCGTCCCAGCTCAGTGATATACTTCTCAAACTCCCGGTTCATAAACCAGTTGGAAAGAAGGCCAATAAGCCCAATGGTAATCAAAAGCGTCAGCAAAATTGAAAGAGACAACTGTTTTCTTAAGCTCTTCAATCTCCATCCCCTCCAAATTTATATCCCAGTCCCGGGATTGTCCGCACATACACCGGGTTTTTGGGATCATCCTCAACCTTTTTCCTTATGTTTTTGATGTGGCTGTCAATCGCCCGGTCATATCCGGCAAAGCCCTTGTCAAGAGCCGCCTCGATCAGTTCCTCTCTGGTAAAGACCTTCCCAGGGTATTTGATGAGCACCGACAGGATTTTCAATTCGCTGGGCGTCAGGGTCAGGCTGATTCCCTTTTTACGGACTTCATTCTTCTCAAAATCAATGACCAGATCTCCGTTTCTCCAGGAATTCCGTTTAACAAGGGGCACCAGGTCGCTTTCTGTCCTGCGGAGAACAGCTTCAACTCTGGCATACAGTTCTTTTAAACCAAAGGGCTTCGTAACATAATCATCTGCCCCAAGGCCCAACCCCTCCACCACATCACCTTCATCCACCTTGGCGGTCAGCATGATGACGGGAACCCGGGATTTTTTACGGATAGCAATACACACCTCTTCTCCTGAGATATCCGGCATCATAAGATCCAGAATAACAAGAGAAATATTTTCCGAATCAAATATCTCCAGGGCCTTCCTGCCGTTTTCGGCAGGGAATGAGCGGAACCCCTTACTTTCCAAAAG
This sequence comes from Hungatella sp. UBA3048, assembly GCA_002367105.1. Lineage (GTDB taxonomy): Bacteria > Bacillota > Clostridia > Lachnospirales > Lachnospiraceae > Lacrimispora. The sequence continues at coordinate 155,269 of DFCS01000050.1, read as the reverse complement.
CAGACAGACGACCTCCAGTATTTTAGGTTCATCATCCACGACCAATACATTTTTGCTGCTTTTAAGCATTTTATCACCTCTAACTAATAGAAATTAAAACGCGAAAGGCGGGAACCGCTCGATTGTGCGGTTCCCGTCCTCTCTACTTGTTATTAAATGATATCATAGCCCTGATCTTCAATCTCAGCTTTGATCTTATCTACGGATGCCTGATCCGGGTCATGATCCACAGTTACGGTTTTTGCTTCCAGATCCACCGATACACCGGATACGCCAGATAAAGCACCTACCGCATTAGTGATTGCCTTTACACAGTGTTCACACGCCATTCCATCTACATTTATAACTGATTTTGCCATTTGAGTTACCTCCGTTATTTTATTATTTTAAATTAAAGGGTTTTAAAAATTTATAAACCTCTAAAGTCTTTCCGCCTTCCATTACTGAAACCGGGGCATATACCCAGCCTTCCACTTTTTCCGGATCAACACCGGCTGCAATGAGAGGTTCGGGATTTAATACAAAAACAATGTCCTTATCCTGATCCAGGTTTTTCACGGTATTTGTTTCCATATTTTTTGCCCATTCAAACATATTGCCGTCACCAAGCTTTACCCCATAGTGGTCAAGGTCCATATGGTAGTTAATAAAGCTGCGGTGCTTATTTACGATCTGCTCATAGGCTGCAAGAGGAGTTGCTTCTCCATTAGAAGCCGGTTTTTCAGTTCCAAGCTTTGTTCCTACCATCAGCATTCCATCATAGGCTGTATATTGATCCGGCAGCTTATCCGCATCAAGACCTGCAGCGGTAAATGGGGCCGCATCAAGCTCCAGCATTACGTCATGAAGCGGGCTCTGGCTGTAATCTCCGCTCCAGATAAAGCGTACGCCGCCATCCGGGGCAGTTAAGGACCAGCCTCCATTGATTTCATCAGCTTTCACATTGTCGGGAATCGTATTTAAAATTGTTTCAAAGGATTCGGCAGATTGTTTTCCGACTACATCCAGATTTCCCCCCGCCGTCTGTATAACCGCAGCAATGATCGCTACCACCAATACTGCGGCTGCTCCCACCGCTGCAATTAATTTTCCATTTTTGTTCATATCCGGTTCACCTCGTTCCTGTGGTTGGTTTGAATCGTTTCAGCCGCAATGCATTCGTCAGCACGGAAACTGAGCTTAAGCTCATGGCTGCTGCTGCAAAAATCGGGTTGAGAAGCGGCCCGTTAAAGAGCAGATGTAAAAGCCCTGCAGCGATTGGAATTCCAATCACATTATAGCCGAAGGCCCAGAAAAGATTTTGCTTGATGTTTCGGATGGTCTGCTTGCTTAAGTTGATAGCTGTGGGCACATCCATTAAATCGGAACGCATGAGAACGATGTCAGCGGATTCCATGGCTACGTCTGTACCGGAACCGATTGCGATACCGATATCCGCCTGGGCAAGAGCAGGAGCGTCGTTGATTCCGTCACCTACCATGGCTACCTTACGGCCTTCGGCCTGCAGCTTCCTGACCTCATCGGATTTATCCTGAGGAAGCACCTCGGACAGTACCCGGTCGATTCCTACCTGTTTTGCAATAGCCTCTGCAGTTCTCTTATTGTCACCGGTGATCATGGCTACTTCTATGCCCATCTTATGCAGGCGTTCAATGGCAGCCCTGCTGGATTCCTTTACAACGTCCGCAACGGCTACAATACCTGCCAGCTTGCCGTTAATGGCTACATACATCGGTGTTTTTCCTTCCCCGGCCAGCTGGTCTGACGCTTCCTCCATTCCTGTTAAGGAAATGTTTCGTTCCGTCATCAGCTTCCGGTTCCCGGCAAGGATATCTTCTCCGTCTATCTTCGCTTCTATTCCCCGTCCGGTTAAGGACTCAAAATGTTCCGCTGCAGATAAGGTAAGTCCGGCATCTTCCGCACCGTGGACAATTGCCTGCCCCAGAGGATGCTCAGAGCCCTTTTCTGCAGAAGCCGTAAGCTGAAGCAGCAGTTCTTTGGAAACCCCTTCTACGGTCAGTACATCAGTCACCGTCGGTTTCCCTTCGGTAATGGTGCCAGTTTTATCAAATACGATCGTGTTAATTTTATGGGCTGTCTCAAGAGCCTCTCCGCCCTTGATCAGGATACCGTTTTCCGCGCCCTTTCCGGTTCCTACCATGATAGCAGTAGGTGTCGCAAGACCTAAAGCACATGGGCAGGCGATAACCAGAACTGAAATAAATATGGTAAGTGCAAACTTTAAGTCTCCGGCGGTGCCGATATACCAGGCAATACCGGAAAGAAGGGCAATCACACAAACGACCGGAACGAAATATCCGGAAACAATGTCTGCCATCTGAGCAATCGGAGCCTTTGAACCCTGAGCGTCCTCTACCAGCTTGATGATCTGAGCAAGAGCTGTATCGCTGCCGATCTTTTCCGCTCTGAACTGAATGGTTCCTGTGGTGTTTAGGGAAGCGGCATAAACCTGATCCCCTTCTTTTTTATCCACCGGCATGCTTTCACCGGTCAGCATGGATTCATCGATGGCAGTGTGGCCGCCTATCACGGTTCCGTCTACCGGGATCTTTTCGCCTGGCTTTACTAAAATCATATCACCGATTTCTACTTCGTCAATAGGAATCTCTTTCTCCACGCCGTCTTCAAGAATGATTGCTGTCTTGGGCGCAAGGCCCATCAGCTTCTTGATCGCTTCGCTGGTTCTTCCCTTTGAAACTGCCTCCAGGGATTTTCCCAGCAGAATAAGGGTGATGATAACTCCCGCAGATTCATAATACAGGGAATCCACTGCCATAAAATGTCCTTCTGCAATCTGGAACGTGTTGTAGATGCTGTAAAGAACAGCAGCCGTAGTTCCTATAGCAATCAGGGAATCCATGTTTGGACTTCTCTGAAACAGGGCTTTAAAGCCAATGGTATAGAATTTATATCCAACGCCTATGACTGGAACCACCAGCAGTAATTCCACCAGAGCATAGATCAGGGGATACTCCATGGGAGCGATCCCTGCCGGGAAAGGCAGACTGACGATCTTAATCATAGGTGCCATGGCTACGTAGAGAAGAGGTACGGAAAACACCGCAGACACGATGAACTTCGTCCATAGGGTCTTAATCTCCCTCTGCTTGCGGGCCCGGTCCTCATCCGCTGCATCTGCTTTGTTTACTTCCAGGGCCTTGTAGCCTGCCTTTTCAATGGCTGCCCGTATGGCCGACATCCTGACCTTTTGAGGATCGTAGGTAACCGTAGCTTTTTCTGTTGCAAAATTAACCGATGTACTTATCACACCTTCCAGCTTTCCTACAACTTTTTCTATACGTTTCGCGCAGGCCGCACAGGTCATTCCGCCGATTGGTATGGTCACAATGGCATTTTCGGATTTTTCCACCACCTCATATCCGATTTTTGATACTGCTGCTTTAATCGAAGAAAGTTCAAGAGTGCTGCTGTCATATTCTACAAACAGCTTTTCACTTGCCAGATTTACATTCGCCTGGCTGATACCGGAAAGCTTCCGCACTGTTTTTTCAATTCTCTGCGCACAAGCCGCACAGGTCATGCCTCTTATATTTAAAATTTGACTTTCCATTCTGATTCACCTCACTATTTTTTACTGCCCCTTCCTTTGGGCGTCCCCTCCGGCATCGGCAAAGATCACTTAATACTAATTTTTTCCATGGCCTCCAAAAATATGCTATCCTGTTATCTTGTATTTTTCGAGTACTCATGTTATTATTATGACACTAATTGCGAAATTTGCAAGTATGCACTTTTTTGTATTATAGTACCCAAAATGATACTAAAGGAGGAGACTTTAAATGAACAGTGACTGCACAACTTATCATTGCCCGGTAGATGCCACATTGGATATGATCGGAGGGAAATACAAAGCCCTCATTTTATGGCACTTAATTAACAATACCCTTCGGTTTGGAGAGCTTCGCAAGCTCATTCCCCAGGTAACACCCAAAATGCTCACCCAGCAGCTGCGGGAGCTGGAGGAAGATCAGTTAATCATCCGTACCGTATATCCGGTCGTGCCGCCAAAGGTGGAGTATATGCTTTCAGATCTGGGAAACAGTATCCGCCCTATTCTGGAAACCATGTATAACTGGGGAGCAGATTACTTAAGGCAGAATGGCCTTACCGTAAGCTGCTCCATGAAATTCCCCACAAAAGATTTTTAATAAGAGGCTTTCCAGTTGGCAAATATCTCCTTGGATTCTTTAAGGAAATCATAAGAGATCGTGATGGACTCGTCTGTCACGGTCTTTTCCTTGTCAAAAATAGGCCAGGGATTGCAGCCGCCTGCTTCCACTTCCACCCGGTTCATTGGAAAACGGTTCCCGCAGTTCTGGCACACAAGAACATCTCCCTCCTGCTTATAGTATCCTCTTCCTGAATCATAGCATACCTGGCAGGTGTTAAACGCAGTCCGGATCGTTCCATCCGGAGCCTGGACAGCAATGACCTCCATCTTAGTACCGTCTACATCAACCGGATAAAATTGGGCCGTACTAGAAATATCCTTTACTGGAATTACAAGTGTCTCTCCATTCTCTACCTTTTGGGTACTCTCTGCCTCCGCTTTGGTCGTTTCTGTTTTCTCCGCCGTTTCCTTGGGAGCGCATGCAGTAAGGGCTGCGGCAGCTATCATCAGTACCGCAAGCTTCATTGGTAGTCCACTGCGTTTCTTTCCGTTTTTTTTGTCATATCCGTTCTTAAATTTCTGCAACATGTAAATGTCCTCCTGAATTTATACTTTGTTAATTCTTTTTCTGTTTGTCTCTCATAAAAAACATTGCTATGATAATACCGAAAACCGGGAGTATGCAGTGCCAGTGACTTAATAATAAACTCATCAATCCGTTCTCCTTTCCTCTATTTCCTCAACCGAAGCAGATCGGTTCCCTGTTTATCCGCAGCAGGAACCGCCTGCTCCCTGGAAGGTATCTTCTGGCCAGATAAGAGTCTTAAAACTGCTTATTTCCTTCTTAATGGCATCCATATCTAAGTTATCTAAATCATCCACAACCTTGATATACCCATAAAAGGCATTGTCCCCGGTGGAAAAGTCAAAGCTTCCTGCGGGCGTAAAATACAGGCTGTTTTCTCCCTCTTCAAGAGGAAGCTGGGTTGCAAAATCCGGAACAAGAAGCAGGGTTCCATAAGTGTCACCAGACGTATTGTCAATAATATTCCATTCCACATCCATACCGGATTTCACCACTGCCGCTGCCGGCTTAAATCCTTCGTCTGTAAGTTCCATCGTAATTCTCTGAATGCTGTTTCCGTATTCATCCGTTGCGTCTTCCGCAACTGCAATTTCTTCCGTTGGAATCGTATAACCGGCTGCTACCGGTTCTTCCGGCGCATATTCTTTTAATACGCCCTCTCCGTCAGAGCCTGTGCTGTTCTTTGTATCTCCCTCTTCCGACACGTAGATGGACCCGCGGATCATCCCCATCCAACAGCTGTAAGAGATCTTCCCTGTTTTTTCAGGAGTAAATTCAATAACATTTTCTCCGGTCTTAAAGGAGTATTCAATGCCAAGATCCCGGATAATCATTCGGTTATTGCAGCCGTTTACGCTTCCCTGGGGCGCATCGATGATCCACTTAACCGGAATCCCTTTCTGAACATTGATGTTGGGATATCTACCGGGAGAAAGTGTACTGTTTATGATCTGAACTCCGTCTTCTATTTTTATATCATCCTTTTTCTCCTGCCCTCCGGATGCATAGGCATTGTTTCCTCCACTTGAGAATAAGTCCGGTGCCTGGAATCCTGACAGGCTCAATCCCTGGGAAAACATGGACATCCCCAGTACCACAACCAGAACCGCTCCCACTGTCATGACCTTGGTTGTGAACCTTTTCCCAAGTGCTGAGGAAAGTGCTCCAAGTCCGAACATCAGAGGTACGGTACCGAGACTGAACAGGAACATGGACAGCGCGCCGGAAAAGGGGCTTCCGGTGGACAATGCATAGATCTGCATCGCCTGTAAGGGGCCGCACGGCATAAGGCCGTTAAGCAGACCAACAATCAGAGGGCTGCTGCTTTTTGATTTTTCTTTGTAAATTTTTCTCGCAAATATTTGAGGCATTCTCGGATTCAGCCTGCGCAGCCAGGGGAAAATCCCCAGCATGTTTATGCCCATAATGACCATAAACACTCCGGCAGCCAGCTTTAATACTCCCTGAAGAGTATTAGAGAATGTTACCACCGAACCCAGGGCTCCCACCAGGAAGCCTACCGCGGTGTAAGAGATCACCCGTCCCAGGTTATAAAGAAAAGTTGGCCGGAATGTTGAAAAACGGCTCTTTTCTAAGACAGCATCCCCGCTTTTTGGAATACACTGTGACAGATTGATTCCGCCGCACATTGCCACACAATGAACGGATGTAACCAGGCCGATGACAAACAGCATTCCATAGCTCATCTTTTCGTCTGCCAGCTGGCTGGGCGCAAGCAGATTTAAAAGACCGAACTGCTGGATCAGCATATATAAGGAAACAATGATGAGCAGGATTCCAATCACCCGGCTGCTGTCCGGTCCCTGCTTTTCATGATCTGTTAACACCTTGTAATCCAGACCTTCAATAATCCCAACAATGCTTTTATACGAAATAATATCCGTATCAAAGGTGATGACAGCAGTTCCGGCGCTGTAACTAACTTCTACTTTCTCGATTCCAGCCGTGTTGCGCAATTTCTTTTCAATTTTATTTTGACAGCTGATACAGGTCATCCCGCCGATCCGTAATTGTTTAGTTCTTACAGCAGATCCCATCGTCTGTCCTCCTTTTTCAATTTCTGAAACAAAGAATAGCAGGACGATTTGTAGAAGTTGTGTAGATGAGTTTTTTTTCAAAAAAAACGTGTATACCACTCATTCAAATGGTATACACGTGTCAATTATGTATTTAAAATTACTCTGCCTGATTAAGCCTTATATCCAGACAAACATCACCGATGGATGTGGTCACACAGCAGGCAGTATGGAATGTATATTCTCCGCTCTCATCCGGCTTACGTAAAACCGGCGGAAGGATATCACAGGTCAGATCTTCACCTGCAAGCATGGTAAGAACATTTCCGCTGATAATATTGGCAACCTCAGATACGGCAGAGGTAACAAACTCATCTACTGCATCAAATTCCATGCCGCTCATAATATTTACGATGCCAAGAGACGTCTCATGAGGCAGACGGTAAATCACCTCCCCCTTAAGATCTCCAATAAAGCCGATGGAAACGTCCAGTTCCTCGTCACAGACAAAGGAATCTGCCGGGTGATCGGAAACATCGTTAAGTTCAAGCATCAGCTTAAATACATTCCGGGTTGCTTCTAAAAAGGGGCCATAAAGATCAGTCATTTTTAGCTACCCCCTTTGAAATCGCATAAGCGGCAATGCGCTGGTCTTCTGCTGCAACATGGTTGATAAGCCATGCCATAAGCTTTCCAGCGAACTTCTGCATCAGCTGCTCGTCATAACCGCTGCGCTTATATTCTTCCGTAACTTCAAGGACATAATTTACCATATCCGTATGGATCTTCTTATGCTCCTCCCTGCCCGGATAACCGATTTTCTCCTGGTATGCCTCCTCGTCGCGGAAATGCTCTACCACATACGCATTCATAAATTCTAATGTTTCATTAACCTTTTCTACTTTTTCATCCCAGGAAGCGGAGGAACGTAATACTTTCATAAAAATCTCTACCCGCTGAAACAGTTCCATATGCTGTACATCAATCAACGGAACCCCCAGCTCATACTTATCCTTCCAAAGCATTGTTATCCTGTCCTTTCTTAAAAATATACCGGCTCATCAAGCCGGTATATCCTTTATCATTCGTTTGAAATCTTTGCTCATGCCTGTATTATAGCACGATTCGGATACAAGTCAATATTCAAATTGAATCATGGAAATAATCAGTTCTTCACATATCTGCTGTACACTTTTATGATCCGTTTCAACGATAATATCCGCTGCTTTTTCATAAAAATCCTTACGTTTTACCATAAGCTCTTTTATGAATTCCACGTTCATATTTCCATTTAAAATTGGACGCCCGCCATCATCCTTTACTCTCTCCAAAATGGTTTCAGGGCTGGCAGTCAGAAGTACGATACAACTGCCCTTTTTAAGATTTTTAACATTTTCCTCACGTATTACCGCGCCGCCTCCACAGGAAATAATAGTCTGACAGCAGTTTTGCAGGTTAAGAATCGCATTGCTTTCACAGTCTCTGAAGTACTCTTCTCCGTGTTTTTCAAATATATCCCGGATCGGCATCCCCTGGTCCTCCACGATCATGGCATCTACATCCACTTCCTTCATGGCCAACATATCCCTTAAGTACTTGGATACCGTACTTTTTCCTGTTCCCATAAATCCGATCAAAGCAATGTTATGATCAAACAGTCTTTTGCTCTGTACACATTTGCTTTCCTCATCGATTTGTTTGAAAACTCTTAATATTTCATCGCAATAATCATGATCTCCTACTGCAGCAAATAACGTTTCGTGCCGGAGTTTCTCCTCTTCCATCTGAAAAATAGGAAGTCCTTGCTCCTTTTTGTATTCTATGATCTCTGCTGCGTAACCAAGACGACGCCTCAAAAGGTCTAAAATTTCCATATCACAGTGGTTCAAATCTTTTCTTATTTCATTCAGCTCTCTCATACCGTCTCTCCATCATTATCTTGTCGTTCCTTTATATTTTTTACATTATACATAATATAGAGGCAAGCTGTAAAGCAATTCTTTCGGATTGTTTTGCCAGGGACTTTTCCGTTCAATGGAACAAATTTACTCATTATTCATATAAATTCGTTGTTTTGAGGCAGGCAAACATGATATAATTTAATTTATAAAAGTATTTCATATGCACGAAAGGTGGTAAGTCTTATGGCGATTGATTTCAAAAAGATAGAAAAGGATTTATACCAGCCCGGCGCGAAACCAGCCATCATCGAAGTGCCGGAAATGACTTTCATTATGATTGATGGGCACGGTGACCCAAATACCAGTGAGGCATATCAGACGGCAGTAGAAGTCCTCTATGGTTTGGCCTATACTGTAAAAATGAGCAAAATGGGCGGCAGACAGCCCAAAGGGTATTATGATTTTGTTGTTCCCCCACTGGAAGGTTTGTGGTCAACGGAAACAGGCGCCGTTGAAACAGGCATAACAGATAAGAGCGCGTTTTGTTGGACATCCATGATGCGAATGCCGGAGTTCGTTACGCCAGAAGTCTTTGAAGAGGTGAAAGTCCACCTTTCAAAAAAGAAGCCCAGTCTTGATTCATCGATTGCGCGGCTCGACGTTTTCACCGAGGGGCTTTGCGCTCAGGTTATGCACACCGGCTCCTATGATAGCGAACCGGCAACAATCCACGCCCTGAAAGCATTCGTTGCAGATTCGGGTTATAGGATTGATCTTTCTGCCACGCGTAAACATCATGAATTGTACCTAAACGACCCGCGTAAAACATCTCCCGAAAAATTGAAAACTATAATTCGATATCCGATTATTAAGTAATGCGAGAGAAGCCCTTTGGATAAAATCTGCTCCGATTTAGTGAGTATATAGTGCCTCTTCTTTATAAAGTCTGAACCTGCCCACTTCCTGCTGGAGCATCTGCGCCTGGGCAGCCAGTTCTTCACTGGAAGAAGAACTCTCTTCTGCGGTAGCAGCGTTTGTCTGAACAACTGCCGATACCTGGTATAAGCCCTGATTGATCTGTTCTATCACCTGTACCTGTTGGGAAGAAGATACTTCAATCCCTTTGATCGCTTGTTCCACAACCCCCGCCTGCTTTGCTACTCCCTGAAGAACCTTTGCCGTCTCATCGGCTAATTTCTCCCCCTCTGCAACACTGGTCACCGAATGTCTGATCAAATCAGCGGTCTGCTTGGCTGCTTCCGCAGATTTTCCGGCGAGGCTCCTGACTTCATCTGCAACCACTGCAAATCCTTTGCCAGCCTCTCCTGCTCGGGCAGATTCCACAGCCGCATTGAGCGCAAGAATGTTCGTCTGGAATGCAATATCCTCAATCACTTTCGTGATGTTTGATATTTTATCAGAGGCGGATCCGATTTCCTTCATGGCCCCATTCAGCTTTCGCATGTATTCGTTGCTCTCATTGACACCGACACCGGCCTGCCCTACATAATCAGCAGCCCTTTGAACATTTTTTGCATTTTCTTCTGCCTGCTCCGCCACGCTGCTGACGGAAGCATTCAGTTCCTCAATCGTAGCTGCCTGCTCTGCAGTTCCGGAAGCCAGAGCCTGTGCCGCAGAGGAAACCTGTTCAGCCCCTGCATTGACCTGGTCGGATGAAGTGCTTATTAATAACAGTGTGTGATTTAAATCTTTTCTGATTTTCTGCAGCGCAAGTCCAAGGAGGTCCTGGTCAGAACGAAGTGGTACCTCATTGGTAAAATCTCCATTGCTGATCCTGTCGGCAGCTTCCACCTGTTTTCCAATGCTGTCGATCATCTTAGTAAAAGCATTGGCAAGCTGGCCGGTTTCATCCTTTGAATCAATATTGCCAAGCTCCACATCCACATGCCCTAATGCGATCCGGTTGGCGGCATCCACAACCTGCTCAATTGGCTGACTGATCATTTTCGAGATTCTTGCCCCTAAAAATACTGCTGCACCGGCTCCAAATGCAACAAAAAGAACCAGAACAACGGTCAGCCACAATGCAGTATCATGATTGGAATCATTGGTTCTCCCGGCTTCATCCATCCGGTTGGCGATTAATTTGTTGAAATTATCGAACATCTTTTGAATATTATCTGTTTCCTTAAGAAGTGCCTCCCATGCGGCAGTCTCATTACCTGCCATTGCCTCATCCATACACTTCTCTACGGCTGGCTTAAAGGATTCATTAAATAGCGAAACAGACTCATCCAAAAGGGTAAAGGATTCCGGATTAGTTATGGTCTTGCGGTAAGCCTCTACGCTGGATAAAAATTTCTCCGACCCACTGTCAAAGCTTTGCTTCAGTTCATCAAGCTTCTGGGTATCTCCCGTATAGATTACCATGGCTCTTGAGTCAACCCGGAACTGATAAAGACTTTCAAGTGCCTCAAATAAATCGTTCATTGGAGCCGTCTGTCCTTTATACATGTATGTATCCATTTGACTGATCCTGGCAAGTCCGGCAATTCCTGCACCCCCGACCAGCAACATAATAAGCGTCAGGCTTAAAAAACCCGTCAGCAGTTTTCGCGAAATACTGAAATCCTTAAAACTTTTCATTTTATTTCCTCCCTGTTCTCTTAGGTATGATTAAAAATAGGACAATCTGGCTTCCCTATCCGGGAGCGCAACGCTGTCCTGACAGAATGTATTCGCAGTATATTTGGTACTGCG
>DFCS01000050.1:0-143812 GCA_002367105.1 Hungatella sp. UBA3048 | reverse complement strand
CGCAGTACCAAATATACTGCGTCTCTTTATTTAACTTATTATGCTAATTAAATAACATTTACGCAAATCATACAGTTTTTTTATAAGTAATCTGATATATTACAATATTTTTATCATAATCCAGTTAAATATTGGACTCAAAAAACCGGCCGGAGCACAAAATAACTCTGGCCGGACGGCTATTCATATGAAACCTCTATTCAGAAATCAGTCTCTTTTCCCCGGTAATCTCCTGTATGGGTTTTATGTCCTGTGTTACTTCCAGAACACCAAGATACTCTCCTTCATGACTTCTCACCGCATAATAGCGGATCAAAATATACTTTCCGGCCATTTTGATCCAGAAGTCTTCCTGGTCTTTCTTTCCGGTTTTGAAATCCTCAACAATCTTTTCAACAATATGAACACTGGCCGGCGGATGGCAGTTGGAAACATTTCTACCGATAATGGCTTTTGTTCTCGGGAAAGCCCGTTCCTTTCCTTCTGAAAAATACTTTACCACATCATCCTTATTTACAAAGGTAATGTCAAAGGGGAGTGTATTTAACATGGTTGTCAGCTCTTCTAACTTAAATTCTCCGGAAGGAAGTTTTATAAGACCTGTTTCTCCTGCTTCCTTTATATTCGTCTTATCCTTTCCCCTGTCAGCTGCGGCAGGATTCCATTGCGGAACATGGTCGATCATAAAACCTATTTCTCCGCTTTCATCGGCAATTGTCTTCCACTCTTCCTGGGTCAGCTGTTCTAATAGCATGGGAGCCATGATATTTTCTTCTTTAAATATCATTTCCGTGATCTTATCCAGTAAATTTTCAATCTTCTGTACCAGGGATTCATTGAGTTTTACGTTCTGATCAAGCAAATCCACTGTTTCTTTCACTTGATTCCTGATCTCATCATCCACTCCCCACATAACCTTTGGAGGTGCCGTGATCCCATATTTCTCCATGTATGGAAACAGCAGATTTTCCTTCTTCCCATAATGAACGGATAAGTCCTTTAACTGATTTACGCCTTCCTTAAGCTTTAAAAGTTTATCCTTAACATTGTCTTTTGTCAGAACCAGATACGGGCGGATTCCGTTTTCAATAATATGAGCAATTTTTTTATTTTCTTTGACCAGCACATTTAACGGATGTCCAGGAATTAAGGTTGGATCATCCGGCTGATGGATTTCTTCTATGGAGCCTTTAAAAACTGAGGCGTGGACATCACAAAGCTTCTGTACCTCCTCAACGGGCAGACCATCTGCGATCAGAGCGGTCTCAGCCGCAGAAATTTCAGAGGCAGACACACCTTCAAAAGCCTCCTCAAACAGCTGCTTTACCTCTTCCACTGATTTTCCTTCATGAAGCTTTTTAATGATCTCTTTAATCGCATTTTGCCTCATTTCGCGATTGTTAATATATTCACTCATAGTATTCCTCCTTCTTCCACGGCCTGAATCTACTTTCATTGTATAAAAAACGCCCCCGTCTGATTGGATCATTTCCCTCAGAAGGAGGCGCTTTACCTGATTAATCTACTGTTATTACCGAAACAGGACAACCCTCCTGCGCTTCAACTGCCGTTTGCTCTGCAGACTCAGGCACTTCATCAACATATGCTTCTGCAGGTCCGTCATCTCCCATTCGGAACACCTCCGGACAAATCGATGCACACAGCCCGCATTCTATACAACCCTCTCTATCTACCGTTGCTTTCATATCAACAACTCCTTTCCCAAAGATATCTTTATTGTTGGTAATTTCTTTACAAATTATCCATTTTCCAAAGATATGTTTTATTTTTTTCAGAATACCACTTCCATCGCTGTCTGTATGTTGTAATTACAACATTTTCCATTTTTTTAATTAAATGTATGGAAGTATGGGAAGAAATATGATACATTTTTTATAACAGGAAACGTGGTGAACAGACAGCCATTTTAATCAAAACGAAAGCATCAAATAAGATTAAATGTTCAGGAGTAAAAAATGTGGAAGAAAAAATTGGTTGAAAGTTATTTTCAGGCATGGATTGAAAAGGATGCAGACGTACTAAAGACGGTCTTTTCAGATGACATTATATACAGCGAATGCTATGGTCCGGAATATCATGGAATCGAACAGGTTTTAAAATGGTTTGCTGACTGGAATAAGGTTGGAACCGTTTTAGAGTGGTCGATTAAGCGGTTTGTCCCGGAAGGTAATACAATTGTTGTAGAATGGTATTTTAAATGTGATTATAACAATGTAATCGATGGTTTTGACGGAGTTTCAATGATTGACTTTGATGATCATAGAAAAATCAAAGGCTTAAAAGAATTTCAATCGAAAGCAGAACATTATTTTCCCTACGGGAAATAAAACAGTCAAAACACGGAGGCTGCATAACCAACTTCCGTTCGTTATGCAGCCTCTCTTTTTATTATGCCTGTATCCGGTTATTATGCATTCATGAAGAATTCGATGTCATCTTCTACCGTACCGATTCCTGCAATTCCAAAAGTTTCAACAAGAACCTTGGCAACGTTTGGAGATAAGAAACCAGGTAATGTCGGCCCTAAGTGAATATTCTTAACACCTAAGTAAAGCAGTGCAAGAAGAACAATAACGGCCTTCTGCTCATACCAGGCGATGTTATAAGCGATTGGAAGCTCATTCACATCATCAAGACCAAAGACTTCCTTTAATTTCAGCGCAATGACTGCCAGGGAATAGGAGTCATTACACTGTCCTGCATCCAGAACTCTTGGAATTCCGCCGATGTCGCCCAGTTCTAACTTATTGTATCTGTATTTTGCACAGCCAGCCGTAAGAATGATGGTATCGCTTGGAAGCTGCTTTGCAAATTCTGTATAGTACTCTCTGGATTTCATTCTGCCGTCGCAGCCTGCCATGACAAAGAACTTTTTAATGGCTCCGGACTTCACAGCATCAACCACCTTATCTGCAAGTGCCAGTACCTGATTATGAGCAAAACCGCCTACAATACTGCCTGTTTCAATCTCATCAGGAGAAGGAAGCTTCTTTGCCATCTCTATGATAGCTGAAAAATCCTTCTTTCCGTTTTCATCCGCAGGAATGTTTGGACATCCAGGGAAGCCTGCAGCGCCTGTTGTAAAGATTCTGCCTGCTACTTCAGGAGTTTTTGGAGGAACAATACAGTTTGTGGTAAAGAGAATCGGTCCGTGGAAGGACTCAAACTCGCCAACCTGCATCCACCAGGAGTTCCCGTAGTTACCTACAAAGTTGTCATATTTCTTAAATGCCGGATAATAGTGGGCAGGAAGCATTTCTCCATGGGTGTAAACATCCACTCCTGTTCCCTTTGTCTGCTCTAAAAGCTGTTCCATATCTGTCAGATCATGGCCGGAGATAAGAATGGCCGGATTCTTTCTGACACCGATATTAACGGAAGTGATTTCCGGATTACCATAACGTGATGTATTGGCCTCATCAAGAAGAGCCATTCCCTTTACTCCGTATTCACCGGTCTTTAAGGTCAGGGCTACCAGATCATCGGCTGTAAGGCTGTCATCAAGAGTTGCAGCCATTCCTTCGTATATGAAGGAATAAATGGACACATCTTCTTTTCCGATGTTAAATGCATGCTCTGTGTAAGCAGCCAGACCCTTGATTCCGTAGATAATCAGCTCTCTTAAGGAACGGATATCTTCATTTTCCGTTGCAAGAACTCCTACTAAAGAAGCCTTGGAAAGCATGGATTCTCTGGAATCCACAGTAAATACTGCGGCATCCTGGTTTCCGTTGTATCCTGTATCCTTTGCAAGCTGGTCTCTTAATCCGAGAACCTTTACGATCTGCTTTTCAATTGCATCCGCATCAAAGTTTGCGTTTGTGATCGTAATAAAGAGGCTTGTAAGCACCTCGTGGTTGATGGTATGTAGCTCCGCCGCATTGGTTTTTGTCTTTACAACAATTTCAGAAATTCCTTTTACCGCATAAACAAGCAGGTCCTGAAGCTTTGCAACCTCCTCATTCTTGCCACAGACACCTTTGATGGTACAGCCTGTGTTCTTTGCTGTCTCCTGACACTGATAGCAAAACATGCTCATATTCCATTACCTCCTAAAGTATATTTTCTATGCACAGCACCTTTTTTACAGTGCTCCTGCTTTCTTTTTAAAGGATACCATTGGAATTAAGTTATGTCCGTTGTTATTACAACATACTTTGATTTTTATTTTTTTCCCATAATAAAAACGGCCATATCAGCAATTTGTCTCATCCAAAATGCTGATACAGCCGGTCATACCAAGGAACAGTGTCCAAATCATTATTCGGAACCGTTTTAACGTTCATCCATACATATCTTCACAAATTTCGCCATAATCAAAATATAACTGAAAACAAAAACGAAGCCTGCGGCCGTAAGAGGCCATTTTCTCTTTTTTTCCGGAATCGATAATCCAACCATGATCCCTACTGCACACAGGCATATCTTTAAAAGTGCAAAATCTTTTATGCTGCACTTTTGTACAAATACATCGGCGCACTTACAAATCTCTTTCATCCACACCGTCTCCTTTCATGAATTTTCTTCTCTGGTTTATTTAGTCACGTCCTGTTTGTTTGATCCATAGTTAGTATACGCTATTGGAAAAAAATTATTATATTCTATCCGAAAATCCTGTCCAAATTTGAACGTCATGGTTAAAACCGGAATCAACGATAATCCTGCACATCAAATTCTTTATTTTTATAATAGTATTTTCTGTCATCCTCTACGATCTGCCGGACTACTCGGCAAGGATTTCCCAGAGCTACCACACGATCCGGGATATCTTTTGTCACAACGCTTCCGGCTCCGATCACCACATCGTTTCCTATGGTAACTCCTGGATTAATGATAACGTTGCCTCCGATCCACACATTGTTCCCTATGGTGACAGAAATGCCGTACTCATATCCTGAATTTCTGGAATCCGGATGAATGGGATGACCAGCAGTACAGATAGAAACATTGGGTGCAAACATTACATTATTCCCGATTATCACCTTTCCTACATCAAGGATCGTACAGTTATAATTTGCATAGAAATAATCTCCGACCTCAATATTAGTCCCGTAATCACAGTGAAACGGCGCCTCAATATGTACCTTCTTTCCTGCCTTTCCAAGAATACTCCGGATCAGCTCTTCCATTTTTTCTTCTTCATCAGGGCACATCTGATTATACTGGTATATCTTAAGCTTGTTCTCCATTCGCTCCTCACTGAGTCCATCCAGCCAGGCCTTATAAGGCAGGCCAGCCAGCATTCTTTCTTTTTGCTTCATGGTCATTCCACCCTTTCTTTTTTCCTCTTAATTGAAACGGATACTACAATGATAAATCATGAAATGCCGGATATCAACCATTAGGTCCATGATAATATTTGTCGGGAATATATTTTTATTTCACATCTATTGACAGTCCTTCATAAATCTGGTATTATGTTCAATAATTAATAAAATATTATATTTTTGAACAAAGGAGTATGCGATGCAGGCAATTATCTTGGCCGCCGGAATGGGACGGCGTTTAAAAAAGCTAACAGAGAACCAGCCCAAATGCATGGTCACCGTAAATGGCATTCCTATGATCGAACGCATGATGAAACAGTTGGATCATTTCCATTTGGACCGGATCATCATTGTAACAGGGCATAAGGGTGAAGAGCTGCAATCCTTTGTATCCTCTCTCCCTCTCTCCACTCCGGTCACCTACATAGACAATCCGGTTTACAAAACAACAAACAATATCTACTCCCTTTACCTTGCTAAGGACCAGCTTCTCAAAGATGATACCATTTTGCTGGAATCTGATCTGATTTTCGAGCAGGAAGTGCTGACTCAGATCATAAACGACCCCTATCCCAATCTGGCACTTGTGGCCCATTTTGAAAGCTGGATGGATGGGACGGTGGTCCTGCTTGATGAACAGGACAATATTATGAAGTTCCTCACAAGGAAGGATTTCCGTTTTGAGGATATTCATTCCTACTATAAGACTGTCAACATCTATAAGTTCAGCCGCAACTTTTCCACCACCCACTACGTTCCCTTCCTGGAAGCGTACAGCAAGGCCTTGGGAAACAATGAGTATTATGAACAGGTATTAAAGGTCATATCACTTTTGGATGACCACGATTTAAAAGCCAGCAGACTGGAAAACGGCTTCTGGTATGAAATCGACGATGAACAGGATTTAGATATTGCGGAATCTATTTTTACAGATTCCCAAAGCAGACTGTCCCGGTTATCAAAGCGCTTTGGCGGCTACTGGCGGTACCCCGGCCTTCTGGATTTTTGTTACCTGGTCAACCCCTATTTTCCTAACAGCCGTTTCATGGGAGAAATCAAGGCCAGCTTTGAAGCCCTTACCACCAGCTATCCCTCCGGTCTTGATGTCAATAATCTGCTGGCGGCGAAATCCCTGGGCCTGGACAGAAACCAGGTTCTCACCGGTAACGGAGCGGCAGAATTAATAAAGCCTTTGCTCCGCAGCTTTAAAAATGCCGTCGGAGTCCTGCGTCCTTCCTTTGAAGAGTATGGGGCCTGTGCCCAAAATGCCGTTTATTTTTCCGTTACAACTCCGGATTATACTTACACCGCCAAGGATATCATGGACTTTTACAACGATAAAGAACTGGAGGCTCTGGTTTTAGTCAACCCGGATAATCCCACGGGAAATTACATTCCAAAGAAAGAAGTTCTTTCTCTTGCCAGATACTGCAAGGCAAGGAGCATCACACTCATTCTGGATGAATCCTTTATTGACTTCTCCTCTGCGGAGGAATCGCCGTCGCTTATGTGTCAGGAAATACTGGATGAGTATACGAACCTGGTTCTTATTAAAAGTATTTCTAAGTCCTACGGGGTGCCAGGGCTGAGGCTTGGGCTCCTCACCTGCAGCGATCCGGAAATTATCAGCCTTGTCCGGAAAGAACTGCCCATTTGGAACATCAACTCTCTGGCTGAGTATTTTCTTCAGATTTTTGAAAAGTATCAATCAGACTATCAGGAGGCTCTGGAGCATTTTAAGGGGACCAGAGAAAAATTATACCAGTCCCTTCATTTCATCAGGCAGTTGAAGCTTTACCCCTCACAGGCCAACTTCATCATGTGTGAAATCACAGATGGCTGTTTGGCAACACAGATTGCGGAGCTATTGTTAAACCGCTACAACATTCTGGTAAAGGATCTGTCCCACAAACCAGGGATGGAAGGAAAAGAGATAATCCGCATTGCAGTCAGAACAGAGGCAGACAACGAACGTCTGGCGGATGCGCTGAAACACATATTACGCTAATTAAAGGAGACAATGATTATGAATACGCAAAATGAATCAAAAGAAACCTGGAAACAGATCTGGACCCGGAAAGGCCGGGCAGACAGCTCCGTTACAGACTTACTGGCATACGACGGATATGAAGCCACCAAGGTAGATATGGAAGAAGTGGCCAGTCAGATCATCAGACGGCTGGATATACATAAAAATGACAGGGTCCTTGAAGTGGGATGCGGTGCAGGTGCCCTGGCTCAGTATCTGGACTGTGATTACGTAGGCATTGACTATTCCCCTACCCTGGTACAAAAGCACATCGAGTTTTTACAGAATTCGGTCCTGACCGGCGAAGCCGCAGACTTACCGTTTAAGGATAAATCCTTTGATAAGGTGATCTGCTACGGCGTCTACCTGTATTTTGATAATAAGGAATATGCAGAAAAGGCAACAAAAGAACTGCTTCGGGTTGCCAAAAAGGGAGTGCTGATCGGAGAGATCCCCATGCGTTCTCACCGGGATGAACACCTGTTGTTTTCCAAGGATGAATTTCGCGGCTGGGATATCAGCGACGGTTTTTATGATCCTTACAAAAAAGACCGGTTCAATGCAGTTTATATCTTCTCCTAACGAATGTGTTATGGCTGTTTCGTGCAGTCAACATGCATTAAGACGAATTCAGAATCAGATTAAGGGAAAGGCAACCGCCTTTCCCTTTCTATTCTTCATGTTACGCCGTATCGTGCCCTTTCGGATACGGCCCGTCGCAGTATTTACTCAGTAGCAGTTCTTTTTTATTGTAATACTCTCATATTCCTTTGGAGTATGTCCCGTGATCTTTTTAAATACAGTACTAAAATAGTATTGTGTATCAAAACCTAGCATATCTGATATTTCATACATCATATACTGATACGTTCCTATCAGCTCCTTTGCCTTTTCAATTTTAACCTCTGAGACATAATCCGAAAAATTTTTCCCTGTCTTTTTTTTAAAAATGCTGCTTAAATGTCCCTGGCTGATATTTAACAGGGCGGACATCTGATTTAAGGTAATCTTTTCCCGGTAATGCTCCCGGATATATTCCTGAACCAGCTCAATATACTTGTCCTTCCCGCTCTCCTTATAGGTCTCCAAAGCTTCTGCCACCTGATCCCGGAACCGCTCCAGCCAGGCGATCACGGCACTCAAATCAGACAGCCGGTTAAACTGCCCTGCCACATCTAATATATAGGGAAAGTTCTGGTCCTCTCTCTCTTCCAAAAGGAATGTAATATAGTAATAAAGTTTACTGCATGCATTAACCGCCTGGGAACGGGATGGCTTACACTGGACAAACAGCTGAATGATCTGGTTCATGGTATTGGAAAAGCTGTCCCGGTCATTTTGACGGATAATGCCTGTTAATTCCTTCTTTAAAAAATTAATATTGAAGCTGCTGCTGTGATACAAATTTTCTTTACAATTTTCTAAATAATATACAACCGCACCGGAACTGTAATCATACGTTTCATTCATCGTGCTTATAGCCTGGTAAAAAAGATCCTGAACTCCTTCCGCTTCCCTCGCAGGCCGGCTGACCGCAATGGACACAGGAATGTCAAAATAATCCCTGATCACCTTGCGGAACTTGATGCTCATTGCTTCCACTGACTCTTTATAATCATCCATTTCCTCCAGGGAAAGAACAAGGATAAGACCCTTTTGCTCCTTTTTCAGTAGGCAGCATCTGTCAAAATAACCTTTTACCATTTCATGAATGATATTTTCCGCAAAATTTATGATTCTTTTCTGGTCAGCCCAGGCAAATGTCTCAGAAAAACTCTCATGCTTGTAATCAAAATGAATCACCATCAAAAGAAGCACCGGGTAACGTTCCCGGATCATTACAGACAGCCTCTCATCCGGATGCGCATCCGCATCGCAAATCAAAATATGCCTGAAATAATTTTGAATGCGCTCGTCTGCGGTTACCTCTCCGCCTTCCATCAGCCCTATCCTCCGATGGGTTAGATTGCATCTGTCTTTGGCCCGTTCCAGAGCTTCGAGTAACATCTCCTCATCAAGCTCCAGCTTTATGAGATAATCAACGGCTCCCAGACGCAGCGCTTCTTTCACCAGAGAGTATTCTTCCAGGTTTGACAAGAGAATAAAAGATGCCGCATATCCTCGTTCAACAGATGCCTTCATAAAACTGATCCCATCCATGACTGGCATTCCAATATCCGTTATCACAATATCCGGCCGGAGAGCTTCCATTTGTGCAAGAGCCTGGCGGCCATTTGAGACCTTTCTGACTATTTTACATTGATGCTCTTCCCAGTTTAAAAGAGAAGACACCCCTGCCAGAATCAGCGGTTCGTCATCTACAATCATAATCCGATACATATTTATTACTCCAAAGGAATTTTTACGGTTACCTGCATTTATACCTTCGCCTAGGATCCCATTGTGCTTATCTCATTGATTTATGGGCCGAGGTATCTTCTCTTATGGTATTCCGGTTCATTAACCCGTATCGTAATTCGCATCTCTTAATCGTTCGATCTTATGTTCCGCTCTTTTACTCCGATCTTTACTCTGTCTTTTACTCCGCTTTTTTACTCCGCTCTTTTACTTCACTTTTTCTCCAAGTTCAACGCCGTATAAAACTGGATTCTTTAAAAGGAATACCCATACTCTTCCATACATTGTTTTATGTATTCCTCATAGGCTCTATCCAGCCACAGATTCCTTAGAAGCGTCACAGATTCCTCATAACCCGACCTTCCGTAATCATGTTTATCCAGTACCTTTAAGATACCCTGGGAGGGCCCGTAGTCCATTACGCCGCTGCTCTGCCCCGGCTCCATTGTCCGGGTCTGTTCTGCAAGCCAGCTCATTTCCTGATTATCTCTTGGAAAATCTGCTGTATCATATTCCACTTCCTCGTATTCAATTTTAACTTCTGATACTTTATTGATCTCATTGACGATATCTGCAGGCTCTTTTCCTTCGGCAAATCCTTTCTCCACAAAGCTCCAGACCTTTTTCAGCTCCTCCGGATATTCTCCTGCCTTCATGCCGTAATACATATAGATTCCGATCCTGGCTCTGCACCCCTTATCAAACAGGGTTGGATCTGCACTTGTGTAGATTTCCATAAGCTGATCCTCGGAAGGCTTTAATTTTTCCTCTATGAGCTTTCCCTTCAGTTCATCCCTCACTTCCATCTGCGTTCTGGAGATATATTCCATCAGTCCATATTGTCCGGGACCGTAAGAAACGCTTTGGGAGGACTGCCGTTTTCTGTTCTCTTTCTCCAGGGATCTTTTCATGTCTTTCAGAGTAATATCCGCAGGGATCCCAGATTGGTAAGCCTTTATGCGTTCCACCGTATCCCGGTAAAGGCGTCCCATCGCCTTTTGTTTTAATACCTCCTCTGGGACCTCGCCCTGGATTTTAGTCTCCCAAAATCCGTTTTCATTTGGATCCAGCTGATACTTATTGTAAAAATAGGACGTAACTTCGGCCCGGCAGTCATTTTCATAAAGCGCCAGATGGTCCTGAGTAATGGTGTAACTTCCAATTTTTATCACTTCATGGGAAGAGGCTTTCAGCCGCCAGATCCCAGCCATGAATAAAGCTAAGAATACAACCGTTCCTATTGTCACGTACCATCTGCGCGCTTTCTGTTTCATTGTTTTTCCCCTGCTCCTTACAGCTTTCTTCTATATTTTACCAGTTCCTGAGTCAAACGTCTCTCCAATTCATGAATTTCTTCCATTTCTGCATCCGGATCCTGGAGAACTCGTTTTGCTTCTTCAAGCAGCTGTGTCAGACCTGCCTCATCCACATTGCTGTAATCTTCTGCATTGATATTGGAAGCCATATCGATAATAAAGCTTAAATTCTTTTTTATAACCTTTTCCGGTACATAATCGGATTTCCATTCCAGTAACGGCTTTATGGCTCCTTCTTTGGCAGTTTTAGAAGAGTGAATGTCCAGGTAATTATTTTTTGCTGCCGTTGGTATGCTGATCTCAAAGGAGATTTCAGTGTCTCCGTTCTTTTTAGCCCTGCTAACAGCTTCCGATACATCAAGCTTCTGGATCAGGCTATCGGATGTCATTGCTTTTGTAAAGAAAGCTGCCGGATTTGTACCAATGCGGGTTGGGAAACTGTTAAAGGTTACCGTTGCCTCTTCCCAATCGCTCTCCACCTGATAAATATCCGCGCTGGTAAAATCCGCACTTGGCGTACCGGACAGCTCAAAGGTCAGATAAAATGCCTGAGCGGATTCCGGCACCTGTTCCAGGCTGAACTTCATAAGGGATTTTCTGGTATAATTCTGTGCTCCCCCATCATTTTTTACAATCAGGTAGGAAGAACCGTTGAAATTTTTATTGCTGTCTGATCCGCCCTGTACGTAAACATTGTCCATGACCGGTGTGGATTCGCCGCCCACCTGGACCCGGATCTGTGGGGTAAACCCCGCCGTGTTGCAGAGCCCCTCAGGCAATAACAGCTGCCCCGTTAAATCATAGATCCCTAATACGTCTTTCTGATAATCCCCTCTCTCCCATAAGATATCCAGTGTGCGGGTGCCTCCGGTGTTGTCATAGGCTTCCACCGTCTTTGGGAGCTGCAGATCCGTAAACTTTGTTCCGGGGGCTGCCTTGATCCGTTCAAACTCTCCGGAAATACCGATGATTTCACATGTATTAGGTTCCTGAACCTTTAATGTGATCTTGCTGGTCCGGCCTGCCATTCCTGCTGTCCTTACAGCCAGCTTGATAAACGGTGATTTCTGAACCACCTCTACATTGGCATGGGATTCTTTAATATCTCCGCCTATATAAGGGAGTGAAATCTCAATGGTACCATTGTTCTCCTGGGTGGGATCCGACACCCCTACGGTTGCTTCATCTCCATTGATCTGCATTGTTACAGAAGCGGCTTTATTGGATGTGATCCCCGCCGCAGTCGTTGCCTTGTTATTCCAGAAGTTCACTGCCGTGATTCCCAGATCCTTTTCTCTGACTGCATGGGCGTTTTCGCTGCACTCCAGGACTTCAATACCCGGGCTTTCGCAGTACTGCTCCGTTTCTTCCGAAGTCTTACCAGGGAGAATCACATAGGAATAATCCGCATTCGATGGCTTTTTCCCGTGCTCGAACCAAAATGTGGCAAACTGGTTTGTCTCCTCCCCTTCACTGGTTCCCTGGACATTCCAGTTACCGGTCCTCTTTTCTTTCAGTGCCATGACATCGGTTTTCTCAGGAAAATAGTAGCCGATATCAGAGCCTGCCGCATTTCCCTCCAGATGGATCCAGGAGACACCGGCTATTTTAGTTCCTTTTGATACACGTTCCTCACCATCGTCCCTGATATCCTTTGCTTCCCCATCGAACAGCACCTCGTTGTTTCCGTCCTTATTAAGCCTACGGTTGTCAATAATGGTCTCCACGTAATTTCCGGTGGAGGAAGTGATCCCGCTTCCCACAGCTGCGATTTCATCATCAAACATGAACCAGGACTTTTTAGCGTCCGTGCCTGATCTGGTACTGCCGCTGTTGCCCAGGGTCTTATAATGCATTCCTGCCGCACCGTAACTGCCAAGACTGGAACCGCCTGCCCAACTGTAAATATTCTTTGTCCGGTCACCGGCGCCGTTGGGCCGGGTTACATATTCTGTGGTCGTTCCTGCCAGACGCTTGGGATCTACGGTAGCCCAGTAGCCTTCCCCGTACTGGTCTCTGTCATAGTTGTAGAGGTATGTCATACCATCGGACACATTCCAGGTACGCTTGCCTTCATCGTTGATCAGCTCATGCCCGTACGTACGGCTGGAATGCATGGATAAAGCGAATCCGAATTCCGGCATAATATGTACCAGCTTATCCATACCTGCAAACAGCCTGTGAAGTACATACTCACTCCTCGGTTCAATGGAAGCATCTTTCATGATCTGATTTGCCTTCATTAAAGAAGCAATATGGGTACTGTGGCTGTAATAATAATCTTCATCCATCCCAATGAAATATTTCATCATGCGGTTAAAACGATCCTGCTGCTCTGCAGGCATGGCATTACCCATCAGCATCATGGCATCCATGATTCCAGCGCCTCTTGTTTTGTCGTTTGAGGTCTTTCTGGTAATATCTCTTCCCGATACCATATCCATGCACAGACCATGATAGATAAATGGCTCGATCCCTTCAAATACCATATCAAAGATCAGCTGTTCTGCGTGATCCTCGTAGGTGAGTTCAAAATCAGTGCCGGAAAATACGGAAAACAGAATGCTCAGCTTCTCATACAGTTGGGAACCGTATCCGCCCATATAGGAAAGAGCCTGGTGCTGGATAAAGGACCCGTCCTCATAGAATCCATCTCCTGTAGTCACATATTCAAATACGGTTTTATATGCCTTCTTCACATGATAAAACTTATCCCGGTTGTTGGTCAAAAGGCCGGTTTGGACCACCACCATGCCTTTGTCGATTAGATTTGCCCCTGTCATGGCCGGGGAACCAGGATAACCGGAGGGACGGTCGCATACGTTCGTAAACCGGTTGACTGCCGCTGCATAGCGATCAATTTGATCCGGTGTCAGATCCTCATATAGAATCAGAGCCGTATCCTGAAATGCAATGGGGCCTCCGATTTCCCAGTGCCACCAGTTTCCGAACACCGGGTTCTTTTCGTCACTGCTGTTATAATGATGTTCATTCATAAAATCCAGGGCCAGGATCAGCTCTTTTTTTACTTCCTCATTCTGGTACAGCTGGCATCCCTTTGTTGCCCATGCGATCGCCACATCTTTTAACCGGTAGAAGGTCACAGCTACATTGCCGGAGTGGACCTTGGCTTGTGCGCCGGTTCCTTTGATGTAGCTCATATCCAGATCGCTCCAGAGATTTGTCCTGGATTCATCGTTTCCCTTTATCATGGTGTTCCAGTATTCTCCGGCCTTATCATCAAGCCCCCGGATATATGTGCGGACCGCCTCATTGCCGGTATCAAGCTCTCCGCCCAGCAGCGTAACCAGCCACTTTTCCCTTAGTTCCTGAAACTGGGAATCAACTGGTTGTGCATTCATTGCCGAGGAAAGTTCTGACGCAAGTTCATGGATCCTGTCCCTTACCTCCCTGGTAAACAGGCTGACCCCAGGAGGAGCCACATTTTCATAGGTCAGCTTACTCTGATCGTATTCCTTCTGGAAAACCAATTTCCCCTCTTCCATAAGCTTTAATATTTTCCCGTAAGACTCAGGCGTATAAGCGCCGGGATTTAAGCTTTTCGCCTTTTTGTACAGGTAAGGAAGACCAGGAAGAGCAACCGTTATATCGTACTCCGGCAGCCAGGCAGAGGTTTTAAAGTTTCTTGCTTTAAATACCACACTGTCTTCATAAATCTTTACATGGTAACCTGTTCCGGCTTCTTTTACTCCGTTTTCCGTCTCATTATAAGAGGGTAGATCAATCATGGTCCCGTATTCCCTGTCAATGGCTTCTGCTACGCCGAAACCGTTGTGAATATGACCGGACATGTAAATCACCTGGGGATATCTGGCAAATATCTCCTTTACCTTGGAATCCTGATTACCGAAATCCAGCAGGATATTGCTTCTCCAGTGACTATCCTTTAATGCATTATGTCCCATGACAAAAATAGGCTTATCCGGGCTGGCATTTTCAGCCAGAGTCTTTTCCAGCCAGTTTAACTGCTCTCCGGATAGATACATGGTATCCTTTAAGCCGTTTTCCGTATTGAGTACGATAAAATGATACCCTCCCAGCCACCGGTCAAAATAGAGGGTTTCACCGCTTCCTGGCATATATCTTTTATTATGTTTCAGATAAAGACCTTTTGCTGCAGGCCAGTATGCGCTGATAACGGTTTCATCCTTGTTCCAGTCAGCAGAATTGAATCCCCTGACATCATGATTACCAAGGGCCATGATAACCTTATCGTCAGAAACCGGCGAATACTGATCCATGATGTTATAAATCCCACGATACTGGGCCTCAGTGCCGCTCTGTGTAAAATCACCCAGATTCAATACCCCCAGAGAGTCAGGATCTATGGTTTTCATATCCTTTAACCCAGCTATAAAATTCACTGCATTGGTTTCCGACAGGTTATCAGACTTTATATGGACATCGGCTATCACCTGGAAACTGCAAAGCGGCTCGCTGCCTTCTAAAAATTCATTGTATTTTTCTTTCAGACTGCTGACGGCTGCCATGGCTGCGGCGGCTGTCATGCCCTCCAGTTCTTTTTCAACATTCTCAATTTCCTGCTCCATAGCACGGATCCCATCCAGAGAATACTGGGAACCCGGCTTGATGGAGGCCAGCTGTTTTTTCATTTGTTCCACTGCTGCCATCACTCCTTCTGCTTCATAAATAGTTTTTACGGTTGAGGCACTGACTGCCTTCTTGTACACCCGGAGTTCATCAACGGTACAGCCGCTCATGCCATAGCACCCTCTTCCATCGCCGCCTAAGATGAAGTCCAGTCCCGTATCAACAGATTTTCCTTTGTGTCCTGTCATAGATGCAGACGAATATTTCTCTCCGTCCAGATAAACCGTCATATCGCCATCCCTGTCAAAGCTGCCGGCTACATGATGCCATTTGTCATCGTTGGCAGGGATTCCTTTTACTTCCACCCGGCTGTTTCCTGTTCCTGAAACGTTCATTCTCATATCCACATCACTGACATTATTAAAATTACCTAATGCCCAACCTATATTGCTGCCGCTTATATAGTTTTTATTGGAAAGGATGGTACCGTTATTCTGTCCGTGATTTTCCGTCTTCATCCAAAAGGACAGGGAAAAATCTTCCGTTCCAAATTTTAGATCTCCAGTCTGACCATAGGAAATATAATGGTCGGCTTTGGTGTTTGGCTGACCGGCTTTGCTTCCGTTATTCACGGAAACACCGTTTCCACGAATCCCCTTTACAAAGGCCGGCTGACCGTAAATGGTTCCATCATTTCCTCTTCCGGTCTGGTCTTTTACCCTGCTCCCGGATATACTGCTTTCATCAAAGGAAGAATGCATGACCAGCCCGTCATTTAAAACCGTTTCCAGAGCGTTTTGATCCGTATTAAACGCAGGACTCCCGGGTATAGGAGCTGCATAAATAAGAGTCTCCATAAGTATAGAACAAATCAGCGCCGCCCCGCATATTTTTTTCCATTTTACCTTCATAAGACCGCTTCCCCCAAATGGTCCCTGAAAGAGGGAAATCCCTCTTTTAAGTTAAATTATCACTGGACCCAGGCTCCGTTATCATCCACCCGATATCCGTCAGCCGTTGTGGTATTGGTACTAAGGGCTCCCATCGGTCTGCTTCCGCTTTCACCAGTCTGATGTCCCCATTTGCCGTCTTCTGTTTTATGCCAGCCGGTTTCTCCCTGTGTAGCAGGGTTAAAGTAATACCAGATTCCATTGATAAGAATCCAGCCGGTTCTCATGGCGCCGGACTCATCAAGGTAATACCAGTACCCGTCTGATTCTTCTTTTACCCAGCCCGACTCCATGGAGCCATTCTGGCTTAGCTTATACCATATGCCCTGATCCACGATCCATCCGGTCTGCATCATGCCGTCTTTATCGAACCGGTACCATTTTCCATTAATTTTTGCCCATTCGTTGGAAGCATAGGTTTTGTCAGCCTTTAAAAATCTCCATGCCGTTTCATTGACCTTCTGCCATTGTCCGCTTATACTGGCCCCCGTCCTTTGAGAGGACGTGCCTCCTCTAAAGCTGCCGGAACCGCTTCCCTGGGAAGTCTCCTTTATCACCGTTATCTGAAAGACATCTGTGAACACTTTAATGGCATTATTGACCGCTGTACGATAAGTGATGATCACATCCTTTACCCCCGGCACTGAAGTGCTTACATCTGATATCTCATAGCCGTTTATGACTTTTAATGAGCCATCACTGTACACGGCGGCCACCTTTAGGCCGAAATGGCTGATTCGCTCTCCTGTTTTATATATAATTTGATTCGGTAATGCGATAATATTAATCCCTGTGATAATCCTGTTTTCCGTTCCCGAATTCCCGCTAAACTCCAGGCCTTCTATAGCCTCTTTCAAATTGTCGTATGCCTGGTCAACCCGGTCCTGGTCGCCCTTTGTTAGCGTTTTATCCTTTAAAACAGACTTAGCTTCTGAAAGAGCATCCTTTAATACCCCATAGGACTCTTCGGTATAATCCTTCTTGTTCTTGGATTCCGCTATGAGCACCAGATCCCGGAGGGCGGAAGTATCAGGTTTTAAATTTTCTTCTGAATCCAGATACCAGATTGCCTCCATCAAATTGACATAGGCCTTATGTACTTCTGATTCGGTTGCCTTTTCGTTGATCAGTACGGAAGCTGCCTGGTTGAATGCCTTTATAAAACGGTTTTTAGCTCCGTCGGTCAGCTTATCCAATGCGCCTTGATTGACCAGATCCGCCGCTTCGGTATAGAGAACAAGGAGAGCATTCTTGTCTTCCGGTTCAATGATGTTCAAGGTTACCGCGGCAAACTTTTGATTCGGATTTTCAATTGTCTCATGGCCGCTAAGATCCAGATAACCGATGCAGGTATAGGTGAACACCTTTTCCGGGTCATAAGCATTATCCGGGAACCAATATGCTATGGGTATTTCTGCTTCCTGTCCATTATCTAACAGTGCTGCTGCTGTCACCGGAAGCCCCAGTTCCTCCCATGGCGTTCCAACCAGCTGGATGATCGGTGCGATATCCCTGACCGAGACGACTTTATGCATCGCTTCCATGACATAAACCGTACATCTTATGGGAAGCTTTACCCCATTTGCCTTCCCATACACCACAAAGTTCCCCTCGCTCTGGTAATTCGCGGAATCTATGCTGTTCCATTCCACGGTCACATTCTTTTGTTCTCCGCTTGAGTAACTGACTGACACCGCCTCCGGCAGCACCGGAGCCTTCCCTGCCGTTGTTGATACGGAAACAGTCTCTACCGAACTTTCGTAAACATTGCTCAATACCATGGTAGGAGCCATCTTTCCGCTTGCCTCTTTGGAAGCGAAATCAATACCGCCGTTGTCACCGTTAGCATACTCACCGAAATAATCGGTTGTCATAAGGAAGGAAAACTTTGTCTGTCCTTTTTTCGCATAGGCATTCTTTACCCAATCGGTCACATCCAGTTCCACAATATTCTCATGGGCATCCCGGATATTGGCATACACGATTTTTTTATCTTTGATCGCCAGGTTCTTTAAAGAATAATTGGGAGAGGAATTCCACGTCACCGTTCCCTCATTCCAAACATCATCCACCTCATAAACCTTGAGATAAAAATGATTGTTAATGGTCTTATAATCCGCCTCCGAAACCGGTCTTGTCATCTGCAGCTTTATGGTAATGCTGGAGGCGGATCTTAGCATCTCCTCTTCATCACTTAAGTCAAAGCCGATCAGCCCGTTTCTTGTATAGGAAGGCGAGTTATTGGCTGTTTTGACCTTAATAACATTGGGATCGGAGCTTCCGTAAGCCTTGTTTCCGTCGCTTTGCTGGGTATAGGCATCCTTTGAAGCCACCTTTTCCTTGACGCTTGTTCCATCACCCAGTTCACCGATGACCGTTACCTTTGCCCTGCATCTTTCCTTCAGACCAGAAACAGTCCCTTCTACCGAGATCTCACCTTCGCGGGAATACTGTCCCAGGGTAAGCGTTTCCCATGTTACCCCAAGCTCCAGGGTTAAACCGCCTGTAAATTCTGCTGTAACCTTATCAGGGAGTACCGGGTAGATTCCTGCAAACGTCGATACTTCAACCGGCTCAAAGCGTTCCGGTGCATCTGCCACAATGATAAAAGCCGCTACCTGATTGGATAGTCCCGGAAGAACTCCGGCGAGTTCAATTACTCCCGCCTGCATGCAGTCCTCCTTTGTCAGTTCATCCCACTTAACCGGATAATCATAGAATTCTCCGTCCAGAATGATCTTTAAGGTCGCCGGAAGTTTCGGCAAAACTCCGGGAGTCGTTACAATATGAACCTCCTCCACTTCTTCTGCCAGTTCATCCTCGCTGGAATATTCCAGAGCGCCTATATCCACACGTCCGGCAATGGTATTTCCCATAATATCTTCAGTAGGCATGCCTTCGAGCCTCTGCCCGGCGCGGATACAGGGAGATCCATCCATCAGCTGATACGGCTCTGCCAGCATCTGGATCCTGTCTTTGGTATAATCGGAATCCATAAGATCTTCCAGCTCCTCTAAGGGATACTTAAATTTGGAATAATCCTTCCCCTCCTTATAATCGATCAGCATGGGATCCTTAAATATATTTCCTTTGGCTTCCAGGCTCTCCTTATTCAAAACAGGACCAGCACTGGTGTTTGCAATGGTATCCGGGTAAAAACAATTGTTTTCTATCACGCTGTTATTATGGATGGTGGATCCCTGGGCTAAAACTGCAAAATCAATGGTTGCTCCATCCTTCGCCAGAACGATATTGTTTTTGAAATCTACAAAACAAGTTCTTTTGCTCATTCCGCCAAACAGCGAGGTTTTTTTATCTTCTCCAAAGACGACGATGGTATTGTTATAAATTTTGCCTACGCCGGGCCCTGCAGAAGATGTACTGTCATAATGGAAGGTCTGCTGCTGCATCCTGTTTTCCCCGGGATAAGTGCCTGTGCCGTCATTAATGCTTATATTATAACGGAATATGGTATTCTTCTGGCTCGACATAAACAGCATGGCACCGCCGCCGCAGTCATGGCTTAAATTGTATTGGAAAATATTGTCCACATTCATCATATCGGAGTCAAATGCCTCGCCGTCATCGTACCCGTACCGGTTGCCGTAAACTTCATTGTACTGTACGGTAACATCATCAGCAAACATGGTCCAGCACTGGGCGTAGTTTACTGCCCCCCGGTCAAAGCCGCAGGAGGAATTCACCATATTGCCCTCGATCAGTCCGCCTTTGGTTTCTGTCAGAACTATGCCGTCACCTACGACATTTTCCAGATAATTATTACGAATGGTGACATTGGAATAGTTTTTAAGGAATTCGTTTTTCCCCCAGCCGGAACTGGATATATCCGTATTGCATTTATTCCGGATTCCTTCAATCGCCACATTCTTTACATAATTCCCCTCAATCACCACATCCTCAAAAGCAGCCCGTCCCATGGCTTTGGCGGTCAGATTGCCGCTGTCATCAATGGTAACCCGGTTTCCGTCCTTGTCCAGATAATGGCCCATGACGATAATGCCGCCTGAAGTTTTTCCGCCTTTGAAGTTGGAGTTAACATCGTGTACGTAACAATTCTTCACAGTAATGTGTTTGTATATCTTTTTCTGATTGGAAGAATAGATCAGGATCCCGGCACGTTCACTGGTACCGCTGTCCATAGCTTCCCCCACCTTATCCGTATTTTCCAGATTCGTCACTTCCAGGTTGTAAATTTCCCAGTACTCTTCGTTATAAATCGTCACTGCGCCGGTAATGGAAGGTCCTGAGGTACCATTGCCGTTAATCAAAGGGCGGCTGCCTTCTCCGTATGTATCAATGATGATGGGCGCTCCATCTCTGCCGCTTCCTTTGGGATTCAGTGCCTGATTCCAGATGCAGTCCGCTTTAACAGTATCTTATCTCCTGGTAGAAAGGTTTTGGAATTGACCCTGTCAAAGGTCTTCCACGCAGTCTCTTCTGTTTTTCCGTCTCCACTGTCATTTCCGTTTTTGGCATCCACATAATACACAGTTCCCTCTTCCTGCAGTTCCTGTGTTTTCTGTGCATTGGATGCAGTGGCATAGCTGGCATTGGACCTTGTCGCCTTGTTTTCATTCAAGTCTTCATAGCTGTCCGGCGACATTTCCAGGACATCAGCAAATCCGATCATGTTCACGGGCAAGATGCCGATCATCATCACTGCTGCCATCATGCCAGCCGCTTTTCTTTTGAAAATCCTGCTGCTTTTAAGCATAAGAAAAGATCCCCCTTACTTTTTTTTACGCCTATATCCGTTCATTCTGAATCCATAAGCACGTTCTATAAAACAGCGGAATTATGGCGTTTCGTTATATAAAAAGTATAGCATTTCCGGACCTGCGTAAAAATAAATCATCTTAAGGTTTTTGGCAATATCTTCATTTTTCTGTTTTTATTTATTACAGAATTTTACGATTTTTATATTTTCATCATCTTTTCTTATTTAGTTATTTGTTATTTCTTAGGATCGTTTTACCATTTAATACCTGAATTGAATGGCCGGTTATAGTATAGCACAAACAAATAATAAGCAATACCCCCCGCAAAAAAGGTCCAAAGAACCGCAACCGATTCTCTGAACCTTTCTTATACCTCTTCTTTTTCTCATACTGTGAACGATTAATCCCTTAACTAAAAAACAGTTCCTTCACTTCCTGTACCGGCATCTCCTGCCCTGTATAGAGCTTAAAGGCCTCAGCCCCCTGCCATACAAGCATTCCCTGTCCGTCAATGCATGTGCAGCCGGCTGCCTTTGCCTCTCTTAACATCTTCGTTTCCTTTGGATTATATACCGCATCAACCACGACTAGGCCAGGGCGGAACATGGTCACATCTTTTACGACGCTCTCCTGATCCATTGGCTTCATCCCAACAATGGTGGCATTCGCCAAAATATTACTGGAAGCGATCTCTTCCCTCATCTTTTCATTATCCGCAATATCAAATACATTTACAACACATTCCGGCTTTTCCTGCCTGATCTTTTCAGCGGTTTGAAGGGTTCTTTCAAAGAATGCATCCTTTATGTTAAAAACAGAAATTTCCCTGGCACCCTCTAAGGCGCACTGCACCTGGATTGCGGCGGCCGCTCCGCCTCCGCCGCAGACAATGATTTTCTTGCCAGCGATTTCTACTCCGTGATCCCGGAGATTATCTACAAAGCCCTGACCATCTGTAATATGTCCGATCAGCCTTCCATCTTCATTTACTATGGTATTGACTGCACCTATGATACGGGCGGCGGACGATAGCTCATCCATGTATTTCACAGCTTCATTTTTACAGGGCATGGTCACGTTGCAGCCCCTCATGCGGAATGTTTTTATGGCATCGATCGCCTTCCCGACCTCGTCTACCTTGATATCAAAGGCAAGATATGCGTAATCCAGCCCCAGCTTCTCAAAGCAGTAATTATACATAGCCGGTGATCCGGAATGTCCTACCGGCGAACCAATCAACCCTAACAAACCAGTTTTTCCCGAAATTCTTTTTTCCATCGTTCTTTTCTCCTTCTCACTCTATTGCCCATCTTTACCAGGTTTAAAGGTATCTCTGTATTAACGATAAGATACACTTATTTTACCGGCTTGTCAATAATTTCCTTTCGGAAGACTTAGAGCCTGTTTCCATCAGATAATGGCTTTTATTAAAAACCATAAAACTGGCACCAATAAAGAAGGAAGCATATTTAACGCCTTACAGTCCTTGATTTTTAATATGGAAAGACCGGAGCTAAAGATTAAAAAACCGCCTACAAGTGAAATCTCAGTTAATAATTCGGGAGTTAAAAAAACAGAAAGGCAGCCGGAAAAAAGATAGATGCTTCCCTGCCACAAAAACAGAACCACTGCGGACAATGCAATCCCGATCCCATAGGTGGAGGCCAGAACCATAGAGGTAACAAAGTCCAAAGTTGCATTTGTAAAAAGATAAGTATTGTCTCCATGAAGCGCGCTCTCCATGGGACCTAAAATCGAAAGCGTTCCGATACAAAACAGCAAAATGGCCGTAGACAGCCCCTGGCCCAGATCTCCTTTTGAAAAGCGGGCTACCACACGATCAAACCTCTCCACCAGATTTAACTTAGCGCCAAAGAGGCTGCCTGCTGCAAGGCTGATGATAAACAGCACAGGAAAGCTGCTTTTTGGCATATTCTGTACGACTGCATGAATGCCAAGTCCGCAGGCGGAAAGTCCCATGGCATTATATAATGCATCCTGATATTTCTCTTCGATCCCCTTTTTCACACAAGTACCGACTAAACTGCCGGTCAGAATCGCAGCTGTATTTACAATAGTCCCTATCACGGTCATTCTTCCTCTCTGCAATAACAAGTCTTCCATAGGTTTCATGTTTTTCCTATGAAAAACAGTATAACAGATTCCTTCCATTTTGCAAGATATTGTATCAGACCAGTTCTTCGATTCCCTGCCCGCTTATGCCACCTCTCTCACATAAAGAATACCAGGCAACTGCCTGATTTCTTCTATAATCTTTACATGATTGACCTTATGGCGGAAATTGACATCAAAGGTCAGGGTGCCAAATTCCCCGTTTAAGGTCTTTATTTTACCTGCTTCCATATCAAAAATTTCGTACTGGGATTGTTCTGTATACAGAGATAGATTCTGCATGGAAAATTCTTCGTTGTATTCCAGATATATTTCCATGGTTTTTGCATGTGTTTTTATGTAAAGGTCAATCTTTTTCAAATACATCAGGGAAAAAATAATAAAAATACTTCCTATAATGGCTCCGCCGTAAAAACCGATTCCAACCGCCAGCCCAACCGCTGCAGCCGCCCAGAGGCCTGCCGCAGTTGTCAGGCCCCTGATCTCGTTTTTAGAGGTGGTGATAATGGTTCCGGCTCCTAAAAAACCAATTCCGCTCACCACCTGGGATGCCATTCGGGTAGGATCCACATTGGTATAGACTGTAGCAATATATTGATTGGTAATCATAATAAGGGCTGAGCCACACCCCACCAGAAGGTAAGTCATAAAACCTGCCGGTCGGTTTCTTAACCCCCTTTCCATTCCGATTGCCCCGCATAAAATAATGGACAGAAAAAGCCGGAATGCAATGGATGCTATATTTACCTGTGATAACATATAATGAATCAATCACCTCTCCCGCTCTATGTAATCAGATACATAAGTTCCTGAATTAATTCTCTATTATCTGGCTGGCATTTACCTTCACAAAAACCGCCTCCATTAAGAAAACGGAGGCGGTGTCTCATGATCCTATGACAATGAGCCGCATATTAAAACATATGCAGCCTCCGTTTTTCATATTCTTTTCTTCTGTTCCGCTCATATTCCATACGCATCACTCCTTTTCTTTCCCCAACTCTCTACTGGTCCAAAGGCTTTAACCTGTTTACCAGGCAGAAGTACTGGTAAAATTCTTCTGCATCTTTCCGACGCTCCGCATCAGTCAGACCATTTTGCATATCAAAAAGAATCTTTTGCATGATCATATTGGAAAAATATTTAAGTTCCACATTTCCCCATTTTGAAATCTCCGCACCATCGGAAAAATAATCCCAGTAGAACAGAGTTTCTTTATCATTCAGCTGAATCCTGTATTTTTCGTGACTTTGAATCATCCCATCTCTGCAGGCAGAGCTTTCAAAATTATCCTGCAGCATAAAAGCTCCTATGATGCGCCGTCTCTTTTCTGCCACCCCCTTGGGGCATTCCGTAAGGAGACAGGCTGAATTCAGTTTAAGCCTTACCGGAAGCTTGGGCTTTCCTTTGGAGGCTCCGCTCTGATAGGAACCTGCATAGACTGACCACGTAGAGAAAACACGTTCCTTGTTATTTTCCACAAATCCAAAGGACGCCTGGGAATCGGGACGGATCTTTAAGTTTTGTATTTCCTCCAGACGTTCCTGCTCACTGATCTCCTCGGCACGTCTGCTTTCTTCTTCCTCCATAATATGCTTCAGCATATTGTTCATTTCTGTCTGCACTTTCTTATCCTTGAGTGTCAGAAATTTGTTAAAGGAATTGGGATACAAAAACTTTTTTTCACCCTGAGGGAACAGTATGGTGATGTATTTCTCCTCAAGCTCCATGACCTTCCCTTCACCGAACTTCATATGGCTGACTTCCATTCCTTCCAAATGCATAATATTCCTCCTTTCAAAAAAAAGAAGGGCTTTTCATATCCATGCCATTGGCACAATACTAAAAGCCCTTCTTAAAAAGACGGTTCTTTACATGTCAATTATAAGATTGTTCATGAAACATTAAATCTTTCAGCAACGCTCGGATTTAACATCTAATTATATTATAACACAAAAAAAATAATAAGCAAGGCCCCCCTCCACTATCTTCTGCCGGCTATCTGTATCTGATTGCAAGGCCCTTTAAGAAATTTCTCACATACCGGTCCTGGCATTCCTTATAATTGCGCTGCCCTTCCTTTCGCAAAAGTGCACTTAATTCACCGTTGGACAGATTAATTCCAACAGACTTAAAAATATCAAGCATGTCATCCCCGGTGAGGGACAGGGCAATTTTGACTTTCTTAAGCAGGACATTATTGACTGACCGGTGATCCTTCACCATGAACAGCTGTTTTTCCGGCTCTCCCGGCTTTGCTTCCTGCTTTCCCCTTTTAAAAATAATGTAACCGTTTAAAAAGGATTCCAGCGTAAAATCATTGCAGATGTCCCTGTTTTTATCAGCAATTGCGTTTTGCTCCCCAGAATCACTTATATCGGTTTGGGGCTTTGCCAGAAGCCTTCGGACCCCTTCCTTTGTAATCGTGATTCCGCCCAGTTTGAATATTTCAATCATATCAGAATCTTTAATATCCATCGCATACCGCAATCTTATTAATATATCGTTGTTATCCACACGGTTCCTCCTTAGGAAATACATTTTTACATAAAAACTGCAATATAGGAATTATACTAATTTGTGAAGGAAATAGCAATCTTTCTGATGGGATGTTTTTAAAATTATGGTATACTGGTAATATAAACTGCTTTTTAAGAGGTAACACACATGGATAAGGAAAAGATCATTAAAAGCATAAAAATTGCAGCCGCCGCCGTGTTGGCAATTACCATTGCGGCTGAGCTGGGTTTAAAATATTCTGCTACGGCCGGCATCATCACGGTGCTCAGCATCCAGAATACCAAGAGGGAAACCATTAAAAGCGCCAGAAACCGGACGCTTGCCTTTGTGTGCGCTTTAATACTTGCTGCCGCATCCTTCCGTCTTCTGGGTTTTACTCTTTTTGCATTTGCCTGGTACCTTTTATTATTCGCGCTGCTTTGCCTGTATGCGGACTGGGGGGAAGCAATTGCCATGGATTCTGTCCTCATCACTCATTTTCTTTCCGAACGGTCCATGTCTGCACCTCTTATAGGAAATGAGATTGCCCTGTTCCTGATCGGCACTACGGTTGGGGTTCTGGTCAATATGCATCTTCGGAAAAAGGAAAAAGTATTTCAGAAACTGGCAGACGATGTAGATTCACAGATAAAGGGGATCTTAAGCCGCATGTCCCACTGGCTGATGGAGGAAGATAAAAGCGGATATAACCCGGATTGTCTGATACAGCTTAAGGAAAGCCTGGACCTGGCAAGAACATGTGCGCTTAATAATTACAACAATGCCCTTTGGAAAAAGGATTCTTATGAAGTTGATTATATCCAGATGCGCCAGCAGCAAAGCATGGTGCTTCAGGAAATCTATGAAAATATCAAAAGCATCACCTGCCTGCCCAGACAGGCAAAACAGGTGGCACTTCTTTTTGAAGGAATTGAACAGGGGTATCACAGAGAAAATACGGCAGAAGGTCTTTTAAATAATTTAGACCTTCTGTTTCAGGATTTAAAAGGACATGAGCTACCTTCCAACCGGGAGGAATTTGAAGCCAGGGCAATCCTGTTCTATATTTTAAAGCAGACAAAAAAAATGCTGATCATAAAGAGGGAATTCATTCTGACCCATCGCAGATAGGAGCACATGCTGACAATATACGGAAAAATGCCCTCCTTGCAGCAAATAGATGGCATCCTCATCCAATTACCACAAAGGGAGCATATGGTTGTAACCTGCTTGTAAACATTATGCAAAACCAAAATACCTCATAAGGCCTAAGAAAATGCCATAAGCAAATCCATACTGATCATCACGCAGCTTATTGGCATCCGACAAGTTGCTTAAATAGCCCAATTCAACAAGGTTGGACGGCATGTTTGTGTTTCTTAATACATACAGGGACGGATTTTCCCTGATCCCGTTGTTAGCCGTTCCAACTACCTGGTTTATCCCTTCCATGACATGTTCTGCCAGCCACTGAGACTGGGTATAAAACTGATAAATATATACTTCCGTACCATTAATTGCCGGATTCGGATTCAGATTACAATGTATGCTGATAAAATAGTCGGCAGGCCATTCATTTGCCATGGCTACTCTTTGCGCCAAACTGGTAGTATTATTGGTTCCTAATACGGTATTGGGTTCCGGTCTTGATACGCGTGCATCAAATCTTGGGTCACTGTTCAGCAAATTTTGCAGATAAATTCCAACCTGAAAATTGACTTCAGACTCGCTTACACCATTGGCCTCCGCCCCACTGTTAAAAAATCCGCTGGGATTATGACCTTGATCAATAAATATTTTAATAGCCATATTAGCATTTCCTTTCATACTTAACTATAATAAATATATGACATAATCCTGCAAATGCCACATTTTATCCAGTTTTTTGGCTATTTTTACATACAAAAATACGATTTTTCCCTAGCAGATTCTGGGCAGGCCCTCTCCATATAGCACATCAATGGTTCTGCTTCCCTGCAGCCTGGTTTTCATTGTTACGCCCCTGCCTTCCATAACAGTTCCGATAATTCTTGCATTTTTTCCATATTTGCTTTTCTGAACTGCCTGTAAAGCCTTTTGCGCCTGGCTTTCAGGAACAACTGCTATCATTTTTCCCTCATTTGCCATGTAAAGAGGATCCAGGCCAAGAATATCGCAGAAGCCTCTCACCTGGGCGCTGACCGGAAGCGCTTCCTCCCATATCTCCACTTTGCAGGAGGACTGGTCTGCTGCCTCATTAAGGACCGTAGCAAGCCCTCCTCTGGTAACATCTCTCATACAATGGACCTTAATATTTTCGTCAAGAAGATTTTTTACGATGGAACAGAGGGGAGCGCAATCACTTGTGATCTGATTTTCAATCCCCATCCGGTGAGATAGTATGGCCGCGTGATGCTCTCCCAGATTGCCGGAAAGAATAATGGCATCCTTTGGTTTGCAGTTTGAGATGCTGATCCCACCCTTTTGGATCTCTCCTATTCCAGAGGTATTGATATAAATTCCACCGTTTCCTTCTACTACTTTTGTATCACCGGCTACAATCCTGACTCCTGCTTCTTTTGCTGCCAGAGCCATGGAAGCGGCAATCTGCTCGATGGCCTCAAGCTCAGCACCTTCTTCTATAATAAACCCTGCAGTCAGAAATCTGGGGATGGCTCCCATCATGGAAAGGTCGTTCACTGTTCCGCAAACCGCAAGCTTTCCGATATTTCCACCTTTAAAAAACAGGGGCGTGACTACAAAGGAATCCGTGGTATAGGCTATCTTCCCCTTTATATTTAATACTGCGGCATCTTCCAGTTTATTTAAGGTTTTATTATTAAAGTGTTTTAGGAATACCTCATTGATGAGATTGCCGGTCTGCTTTCCTCCGCTGCCGTAGGACATATCGATTTTCATGGCTTTGCCTCCTCTTCCTATGATCATGAATTCTGATACCAGATGCCGCAGGATCCTTCCGGAGACACCATACAGGGGCCTACCGCGTGAAGCGGATTGCAGGCGGTCTTAAACAGCGGGCAATCCGACGGATTGATCCGTCCGAGTATCACATCCGTGCACTTGCAGCCAATTGGCATGTCCTCTAAAAGCTCTTCTTCCGCGCTTCCTGCATCATAGGCTCCGTATTCTTCCTTAAGTCTCAGAGCGGATCCTTCTATGACTCCGATTCCCCGCCAAAAGCCATCTGCAGCTTCAAAATATTCCTTGATAAAAGCAGCCGCTTTCTGGTTACCCTTTTCTGTCACAGCGCTGGCATACAAATTTTTCACCTCAAAGTGCTGCTTCTTTATCTGGGTCATGATCTCATATATGGCGGCCAGGATATGCTCCCCTTCAAATCCTGCTATTACAAAAGGCTTCCGGTATCTGGCTGCCAGTTCCCGGTATGCAATACTTCCGGTGATTACGCTGACATGTCCGGGGCTTAAAAAGCCGTCAATGTTTTTCTCATTTTCGCAGATAAAGGAAAGAGCCGGTACGATCGTCTTTAAGGAAGTCATCAGTTTCAGATTTTTCAGTTTCTTATGCCGGATTTCCTCAAGAAGCAGGGCATAAACAGGAACCGTGGTTTCAAATCCCACAGCTGCAAAGATATATTGGATTTCTCTGTTTTGTTCCGCTTCTGCAACGGCCATAAGCGGAGAATAGAGGATCTTTACCCTTCCTCCGGCCGCCTTCGCCTCTGTCAGGGTCATCTTGCTTCCTTTGACTTTCATCATATCTCCAAAGGTCAGCACGCAATGGTTCTCCTTTAGGGAATATTCCGTCAGCTTATCGATATAGGCGGAGGGAGTCACACAGACCGGACAGCCTGGTCCTGAAATCAGCTGGATCTTAGGAGAAATCATGGAACGGATGCCGTTTTTAAAGATGCTGGACGTATGGGTCCCGCATACTTCCATGATCTTAACCGGCCTTCCGTTATAATTTTTCAGTTCATCTATCACCTGGTCAATCATATTCTAAAGTTCCTCCTGAAGCTGGGAAAATATCGTGAGAATTTCCTCGGCTACGTCTTCCTTTAAGACATCAATAACACAGCCGGCATGTATGAGAACATAATCTCCGATTTTCGCATCCACCAGCTTTATATTGGCATCGGTGATGTTGTCCATAATATTGACCTTTGCATAATCACCTTTTATCTGAATTATTTTTCCCGGTACTGCAACACACATGGCATCCTGCCCTTTCCAAATCCTTATGATCGGATTTTAAATAGTTATTTCCCAGATAAGCCTGACCCAGGCTCACTCCTCCGTCATTTGGAGGAACCGCACTGTTTAAATAGACGTTAAATCCCTTTTCCCTTAAAAGCCTGACCATGTGCCCTGTCAGCAGGGAATTCTGAAAAACACCGCCGCTTAAGGCTACGGTATTGCTTAAGTATTTTCTCTTCAGCCTTTCACACACAGATGCTGCTGCTTGTGCCAGAGCAAGATGAAAGCCAAGTGCCAGAGAACCTGTATCCACCTTATTTCTCATGCTGCAAAGGGCCTCCCAAACAGGCTGGGGGTCTAATTCCAGGATCCCCTCCCTTTCCTTTATGCCAAAGCACATGTCAGCCGGCTTTTTATCGTTTCTTTCTGCAAGCACTGCCTCTTTTTCAAATAATATGGCGCATTCCCCTTCATAACGGTTCTCATGGCCGATATTTAAAACAGACGCTGCCCCATCAAACAGGCGCCCCATGCTGGAAGTAAAGACCCTGTTGACGTTATGCTCAAGCGCTGCTTTTATCATACTGATTCTCTCATCCTGGACGTAAGCTTCAAGGCCTGCGTGAAGCAGACAACAGGACGCCGTTTTCCTGGCATCCCTCATAGACCCGTCACCTCCCAGAATGGGAAACATGCTTACATGGGCTGCCCGTATGAAGCCACCTCCTTCACAGACAAGAAACTCTCCGCCCCATATATTTCCATCCGTTCCATAGCCGGTTCCGTCAAAAGCAACTCCGATCACAGGAACCTTTAAATCGTGTTCAGCCATGACCGATGCAATATGAGCATGGTGGTGCTGTACTTTAAGAACTGGAAGCCCCAAGGCTTCTGCAAACCGTGCGGAGTGGTAATTTGGATGGAGATCACATACCGCTAACCCTGGAGCCATTCGTAACAGCCTGGTCAGATCTTCATAGGATCTTTGATATTCCTCCATCACTGCATTTTCTTCTAAGTCTCCGAAATACTGGGATACCACTGCATTTCCCTTTTGGCAGAGACAGAAGGCGGCCTTTAAATCTCCTCCCGCCGCAAAAATACCAGTGTTTGTCCCATTTTCCTTTCCATCTTCCTGAGAAAGAAAAACAGGATAAGGGACATAACCTCTGCTTCTTCGGATCAGCTGGGGCTTTCCTTCTATAATTTTAGCAACTGAATCATCCACGGAACGGACGATCCTTCTTTTATTATATAATACTCCGCTTAAATAAGGGGAGGAGAGAGCCAGCATGGGACCATCCTCCCGAACCACAGGCTGTCCGGAAAAATTGGCGCTTGTCATGATAAGAGGCCCAAGTTCTGCAGTCAGCATATACTGAAGGGGCGTATATGGCAGAAAGGCACCGCAATAAAGACTTCCATTCCCCGCAGAAGGTGCCATAAGATCCTGTATCAGGGATAACAGCACGATTGGCCTTGCTTTTGATTCCAGCAATGTCTTTTCTTCCTCAGAGACCAGACAGAACTTTCTTATCTCCGAAATTTCCGGGAACATGACTGCAAAAGGCTTTTCCTCCCTCCCCTTTAATTTACGAAGCCGGTTTACGGTTTCTTCCAAAAAAGGAGAACAAACCAGATGATAGCCTCCGATCCCCTTAACTGCAGCAATTCCTCC
This sequence comes from Hungatella sp. UBA3048, assembly GCA_002367105.1. Classification (GTDB taxonomy): domain Bacteria; phylum Bacillota; class Clostridia; order Lachnospirales; family Lachnospiraceae; genus Lacrimispora. Next base: position 112,090 of record DFCS01000050.1, on the reverse strand, counting down.
TTGTGACAGAACCTTTACCGTCTTTTCATACGCTTCTCTTTCTAACAGTTCATGAGAACCATTTTCCTTATCCTGAAAGATTAAGTAAGGGCCGCAGTCATTGCAGGAAATGGTCTGCGCGTGAAAACGCCTGCTTTCCGGTGAGGTATATTCTTCCCTACAGGCATCGCACATAGGAAAGTCCTCCATGGAAGTCCGGTTTCTGTCATAAGGCAGGTCTTCCATTATGGTATATCTGGGTCCGCAGGACATGCAGCTGGTAAAGGGATTCTGATATCTTCTGTCCGCAGCATCGGAAAGCTCTCTCATGCATTCCGGACAAACCGGCAGATCCGGCGGGATCACTGATATTTCAGCACTGGACTCACTCTTTATTATGAGAAAATCTTTAAACTCCACAAAAGGAAGTTCCTCTGCTTCCATCTTTACGATTTCATATCCGCCTCTCTTATTTTCCTTTAGGTCAGATAGAAACCGGCCAAGAACTGCCTCATCGGACTGTGCCACGATCTCAACATAGCCGCCCACATTGCGGACCGTTCCCTTTATCCCGTATTGTTTGGCTGCACGATAAACAAGGGGCCGGAATCCAACCCCTTGTACAATGCCGTAAACCTTTATTATTTTTGTAATGGCCTTGTTTTTTCCTCGATCCATTCTACTACCTTTTCGTAACCTTCTTCTGTCTTTCCAGATACCTTGATCACCGGAGCCGTTTGATTTAAAGCCCGGACTCCCTTCATAAAAAAGTCCTCGTCAAAATCAATATATGGCAGAAGATCACATTTATTCAATAAAATCAAATCTGCTTTTTCAAATGCCAGGGGATATTTATATGGCTTGTCGCTGCCTTCTGTAACGGTTGAAATCAGCATCTTTGCATGTTCCCCGATCATAAATTCGGCAGGACACACTAAATTGCCGATATTCTCAATAAACAGAATTCCGTCGCTGATCTTCAGTTCATCTACCGCTGCTCCGATCAAGGGAGAATCCAGATGGCAGGCACCGCCCGTATTGATCTGAATGGCCTTTACCCCAAGGGACTGGAGGGTTTTTGTATCAAAGTCCGCCTCAATATCTCCTTCGATGACATAAGAGGTCACATCCGTAAGGCGTTTGATAATCTGTATCAGGGAAGTGGTTTTTCCCGCTCCCGGTGCTCCCATTACATTGATGGCATAAATACCGTTATTTGTTAATGATGCATTGATCTGTGATGCAACCTGGTCATTCTTGTCATAGACCGACTGCATGATTTCTATTTCCTTATTCTCAGACATCGTTTCCTCCGTTCCTAAACTTCAATCGACTTAATATAAAATTCCTGTCCGATATCTGTGGGACGGCCTTCGCCTTTACAAAAAGGACATTCAAAGGTGAAGGGCTTCCGTACAAATAATTTCCCGCAGGTGCTGCATTTCAGCTTAAGTGTTACCCTTTCAATATGAAGCTTTGCTTTTTCACAGGGAGTTCCTTCCGCTATTATGTCAAAATAAAGTTCAATGGAACTGGCCACATAACCGCAGGTATCTCCCACCACCAGATTAATGACCTTTATTTCCTTTGCGTGGTGCTTTTCAGCATATTCTCCGGCAATTTCTATGATTCGCTGGGTGATTGGGTATTCATGCATTTCACATATTCATCCCTTACATTTCCGTATGATGGCTCTGTGTATTGGTTTTCCATCCTCAGACATTTCTTCGGACATACTTCACTGCAATAACCGCATTGAATACACTGAAGCCTCTCAATGCTCCAGAGAGCTTTCGATTTATCTGTCTGAATGGCTCCTGTGGGACACTTTCTTTCACACATCCCGCAGAAGATACAATCATCCACCGATATCTCGATCTTTCCTCTGGTGCGTTCATATGTTTCCTTTCGCTTAACCGGATATGGAACCGTATAGGGACCATGTAACAGGTTTTTTAAAAGCGTCTTTGACATCCTTAATATAGACATACTATCCTCAATTCCGCTGTTCTTCCCAGCAATGATATCTATGAACCGGGCCTATCATCGCTCGGTACAGCTGATGCATGGATCAATGGTAAGGATCAGAATCGGCACATCAGCAAGAGAACAGTTCTTCAAAGTCTCCAGCAAGGCCGGGACATTGGCAAAGGTTGGAGTACGGACCCTGACTCTGTCTAAGAATTTTGTTCCGTTTGCCTTTGTATAATAAAGCACCTCTCCTCTCGGCTGCTCCAAACGGGTAAAATGCTCTCCCTTTGGATTTCCCGTTACCTTTCTTTTTATCTCGCCATCTGGTATGATGGCAATGCACTGCCTGATAAGATCAATGGACTGGAACAGTTCCCCGATCCGGACTTTGGTCCTTGCATAGCAGTCCCCGCCCTGATCTGCGATCGGCTTAAAATCCAGTTGACCATATGCCGCATATCCCTGGGACCTTATATCCATTTCAATCCCGCTGGCCCTTGCCATGGGACCGACTGCTCCCAGTTCGAACGCTGCCTCCTTCGACAGTACGCCAACTCCTTTTGTGCGGAGTTTTACGGTGGAATCATTTAAAAATACGGCGGCAGCCTCCTTTAATTCCTTCTCCATGGCGGTTAAGACCTCTTTCATTTTATTTAAGGTCTCTAAAGAGATATCCTTTTTCACACCTCCCACATCGCATACGGAAAATATGACCCTGCCTCCGGTAGTCTCTTCAAAAATATCCAGAACCTGCTCTCTTAACTTCCAGGACTGCATAAACAGGCTTTCAAATCCAAAGGCATCTGCCAGAAGGCCCAGCCATAAAAGATGGCTGTGGAGACGGGATAACTCTGCCCATATGGTCCGCAGGAATTTTGCCCGCTCCGGGATTTCCACCTCCATAATGCTTTCTATAGACATACAGTATCCCATGCCGTGCATAAAGGAACAGATGCCGCAGATCCGCTCCGCAACATAGACATACTGCTGATAATCCTTCTTTTCTACCAGTTTTTCCAGACCTCTGTGAATATATCCGATTCTGGGGATCGCCTCAATAACCCTTTCATCCTCCAAAACCAGATCCAGATGGATCGGTTCCGGAAGCACCGGATGCTGAGGACCAAACGGAACAATTGTCCTGTTTCCCATAAGTAGCCTCCATTCTGACGCCAGATGGCATCATACCTAATCGTTCATATGAAACGGTGTTTTGACCGGAATCTTATATAAGTTATCGTTAAAGTCCGGCGTGATACCCGTGATCTTTACTCCGAACAGTTCCTTTATCTCATTTTCATACAGAAAGGAATACGGATAAATAATACTGATACTAGGCAGTTCCGTCTCTGTATCGGTTAAGATCCGCAGGTTCAAAAGCTCATGATCCTTATCAAAGGAATAGGTCAATTCCATGCCGTCTTTATTGGTACAGCTAACAGCAACAAGCCGGTAACCATCATTTTTTATTTTCAGTGTCTCCGCCAGCAGATCATTTGCGGAGATCTCTTTTAATATCTGTTCAGCCATAATTTACCTCCTAATGAATCAATGCTTCTTTCTCTTTTCTTCCAGAATATCAAGCGCTTTTACAACGCCATCAATAATCGATTCCGGACGAGCTGCACAGCCCGGCACATAAACATCCACCGGGATCACTTTGTCTACTCCGCCAACCACGTTATAGCATTCAGCAAATATACCTCCTGAGGTGGCACAGATTCCAACAGCCACCACTGCCTTTGGATCAGGCATCTGTTCATATAGCTGCTTTACAACTGGGATATTCTGCTCATTTACGCTGCCGGTAATGAGTAAAATATCCGCATGCTTCGGATTGCCCGTATTGATGATTCCAAAACGTTCCACATCATAAAGAGGTGTAAGACATGCCAGTACCTCTATGTCACAGCCGTTGCAGCTGGTTCCGTCATAATGCAGAATCCATGGCGATTTTTTTACAACACTCATAATATACTCCATTCCGCCTCTTGGCAGCTTTCATGACCTGCCAGGAATTTATCTGAAAAATGACAGGATGATTAAGTTCACCGTACCCATGATTCCGGTTACGATCCACGCTGATTTAAGAGCCTGCTGCCATTTTACCCTGGCAGCCCCATTATCTATGATGATTTCAAGAAAATAAACAAGCAGGCATACGATGACCGCAAAAACATGGCTCATCGGCGCAGCCGTTGCAAAAAACACATACACAAGAGCAAGAGTAATAATCACCTCATACCAGTGAGTTACCTCAATCACAGCCAGATCCTTACCGGAATACTCAGTGGTAATTCCTTTTACGATTTCCTGATGTCCATGATGGGACATGCTTAAATCAAAGGGGGATTTTCTAAGCTTAAATGTCAGGATAAACAAAAGTCCGACAAACACTCCCGGAAGATAGATGATCGAAGGCGTTTGTGCCATTACGATATCCCTTACAAAAAAACTGTTCTCAGCATAGTAAAGACCAACGCAGGTAAGCAGCACCATTGGCTCATAAGCCATGATCTGCAGCAATTCCCTTTCCGAACCAATGGTGTTATAGGGAGAATTGGATGCATAGCCGCCTAATACGAAAAATACAGAGCCAAGAGTCAGGGCAAATATCGCTAACAGGATATCTCCCCCTGAAAGCAGGATCACCGTGGTGAATACCACGAATGCAAGGGAGATATACACGAAGAAACGGTGCATGGAATTTACCTCTATGGATTCCTTCTGACACAGCTTCAGTACATCATAAAATGGCTGAAATAAGGGCGGTCCCTGTCTACCCTGAAGCCTGGCTGATATAATACGGTCAATTCCGGTCAGCAGCCCTCCGGCAACAGGAGCAACCACGGCGATCCCTATCATGATTAAAATATTCATATTACGCCATTCCTCCTATCATCATTATGACTCCGCCAACCAAAATTGCGGCAGCTATGACATCACTCCATGGAGTTAATCTCTTGGGGCCGAAATAATCCTCCATATACCAGTTGCTCAGCTCCATCTTTCGTTTTTCATTCATGGCTCCATAGAATGTTTCGTTATCTCCGGTGTTCTCTCCTGCCATATATACCGGAACTTTTCTTCTTTTATCATTTTTATACATCGGAATAAAACTGATAGGCAAAAGGATGAGCATACTCAGCATGCACAGCATCAGCTTAATATCATTCGTTCCGATGGGGATCAAAGCCGTCCTTCCAAACACCTCCGTCAGATAAGGAATCAGAGCGTATTTGGATACCAGCGGAAAGGTAAAGCAGGATACCACTACCATGCCCGCGAGGATTGTAATGGGAATCTCCTCATCAAGATGGAATTTGGTCTCAATCTGCTTGTTCATATTGGCCCTTGAAACCAGTTTCCCCATCCACTTTGTCCAATAAAACAATGTGGCGGCGCTGCCATAGGCCAGAATAATAACAGTAATTATGTTATTGGAATCAATAAACGCCTTCATGGCTACCCATTTTGATATCAGCATTCCAAAGGGGGCCAGAAACATTCCGGCAATGCCGATCATCATATAAAGCGCAAGCTTTTTTGAAACCCCAAGGAGAACATCCATATTTTCCACATCCCGGTTTCCGATCTGATGCTCGATGGAACCAACGGATATAAAAAGCAGGGATTTGGAGACTGCATGGAATATGATCAAAAGGATGGCTGCCCATAAGGATTCCTGGGTTCCGATGCTGGCGCATATTACGATGAGTCCTAAATTAGCCAAAGTGGAATAAGCTAAAATCTTTTTTGCGTCACTTTGTGAAATAGCCATCAGGGAACAGGCAAGAAACGTGATTCCTCCCACAAAGGTTACGGTTCTTCCAACAGGAGTCGATCCTAACAGCGGCGCAAGACGGATGATTAAGTACACACCTGCTTTTACCATAGTGGCGGAATGCAGCAAAGCGGAAGAAGGAGTTGGTGCCACCATTGCTCCGAGAAGCCAGGAGGAAAATGGAAGCTGGGCTGATTTGGTCAGTGCAGCCAGAGACAGGAAAAAAACAGGTATCATCATAGCCGCTTCCGGCTTCATGGAAGTAACCACTGACAATTCCAGGGTTTTATAATAAATACCAATGAAAATGATCCCAGCTGCAAAAGCAACTCCGCCGCCCAGATTAATCACCAGGGCACGGAAGGAATTGTTTCTGGCTTCTTTTGTCCTTGTATAACCGATCAGCAGGAAGGAGCAAAGAGTCGTCAGCTCCCAGCAAAAATACATCCATGTAAGATTATTGCTAAGTACGATTCCAAACATGGCAGAAAGGAATAAAAATAGAACTGCGAAGAAGAAGCTTTTCCTATCTTTATATTCCTTATGGTGGATATGGTAAGTCTTCATATATCCCACCGCATAAATACAAATCAGGCTCCCTACCAGTCCAATAACCAGAACCATAATTGCCGTAAGTTTGTCGAAAATTATGGTATGCTTAACTTCAATATTATGTTTTGCCGTAAATTCAAAACAAAGCATTGCTGCCGTCTGTACAAACGACAAAGCCGAAATAACATACTTTTTATACTTGATGCCGATGGAAATCACATACACCGCAATTGCCGTCTCTGTAATTGCCATGATAACCTCAATTGCCTTTTCCAAACGGAAGGACAAAGCAATTCCGTTCTTAAAATAAAACCCTACAACTGCCAGAGTCAAAACAGCCGTACCTGCGGCTCCTACCCTGACAATCATATCTCTTACCTCATCATTTTTGACCAGTAAGATTCCTAACGCTGCAGCCAATGGAAATAAAATCAATCCTGTAATCGCACCCATACACTCATCACCTTGCTTTTGTTTTATTATATCTGTCACAATCGGGAATAAAAAAATCAACGATACCGTCAAAATTCTCCATCAGTATGCTCTTTACCGCATCATCGATTAATTCGTGCTCATTATATCACACTAAAAGTGGTTGTCAATGTTTTGTTTTATGTACAATTTACACAGTTTTGACACGAAAAAACACAGTACGATAAACCAATCCAAAAGAAAATGAGAGCTCTCCACAAATCAGAATAAAAGGGGAAAATACAAGAATAAACCATATTATTTTCGCCAAAATATATACAACTTCTTAACATATTTCCCAAAATAATGTACTAATTTTTAACGATTTTTTAACTTTTCCAAGGAAACCAGTGTGTGAAGAAACCGTTAAATTAATGGAAAAAGGCATCCGGATGGCCTTTTGGATGCCTTTTTCCAGTCCACAATGCTTAATCAGAAACTTCTTCCTTGCCTGCCGATCCAATGATATTCCAGGCTATTTAAGTGTTATTTGTCTGATTCTGATTTTGGCTTCCGCAGCCATTTTTAGAATAGAGATAGTTATATAAAATTCCGTGCCTGATTTCGTCTGTGATAATTTCAACCATTATATTTATATGGAGACGAGACTGCATGGCATAAAAGATCTTACGGTATTTTTGTACTGCATACTGCTCACCTAACAAGGCTCTTGACAAACCGGCGCAATAGCTTTCTGGCTCCACAAAAGCTTCTCCTTCCGTAGATGGGGGCATCTCACCGGTTAAATCCTGGTAAATTTGCCGGAACAATGCATAATGTCCTATTTCATTGTCACGGATACCGGATATAATCTGCTTATCCTCTTCTGAGGAAGCCTGGTTTATGAGCCACATGTAAAATATCCTGTCCTCCGTTTCACCCGATAGTGCTTCCAGAATCAATTCAAGGGCACCATTAAGATTCTGGGGATATGTGAAAATATCAGTATTCATCATCTGTTGAAATGACAGGGGAGCTGCCGGTATATTCCAAAAAGGTGGAATATAACCATAAGAATATGGCTGGTAGCCTTCGTAATCGTAATAACCCATTTTGTAATCTCCAAATAAGATTCTTTCCATATTCTATGATAAATTCGTATAACCAGTGTAGGTTTACGGCAAAATTAATAGAAAGGTGATATTATTTTTTTAATATAAAGAAGTCTTTTAAAACATGGCATTTATGGTAAAATATAACAAAGTGCAGAAAGAGGAGGTATCATATGGATCAGAAGCTCCCAACTACCATTGGTGAATACATTGCAGGCCAACGCCTGGACATACAGCCTATTCTTAAAAAGCTGTACCAGGCCATAAAAGAGGCAGCACCGGAAGCAACGGAAAAAATCAGCTGGGGAATGGCCACATTTGACTATCACGGCAATCTGGTACATTTCTCAGCGGGGAAAAAGCATGTCGGATTTCATCCGGCCCCATCCGCAATCAATGCCTTTCAGGACGAACTGAAGGAATACCATTACTCAAAGGGCACGGTCCAGTTTTCATATGACAAACCCCTTCCCCTTGAACTCATAGGAAGAATAGTCCGCTTTCGGACAGCCGAGCAGGCTGTTCTTATGGAAGAGAAAAAAGCGGGGAAAACAAAGGAAAAGACCTTGCGTCCCCGCTATCCCATGCCCGATGATGTAATGGCAGAGCTTCAGAAGGAGGATTTAACAGAGGCCTACAATGCCCGTCCTCCTTATCAAAAAAATGACTATATCGGCTGGATCACAAGGGCCAGGCGTCCGGAAACCCGCAGAAAACGGATCGGCCAGATGCTTGATGAGCTGCGGTCCGGCGATGCCTACATGGGCATGGCATATTCCCCTAAAAAGAACACGACCGGTCTTTCCTGACCGGTCTTTTTTATTCACGGACCAAATCTTAATAATTCTTAATTCCCCTGAATTTCATTGTTATTCTGTCCATAAATGATATAATTTTTCATATTAAAATAATAGAAAGGAGGCTGCCGATTCATGAGTACATTGCAGCAGATATTGGTAGTGGATGATGATGCAGACATCCGGGAAGTCCTTCGCATTCAGCTGGAAAGCAAAGGCTATTCCGTGTCAGAAGCAGCAAACGGAAGTGACGCAGTCGCTGCAGTCACAGATAATCCTGATATTGACCTTATTATTTTAGACATCATGATGCCAGGTTTATCCGGAACCGATGCCTGTACCCAGATCCGGAGGATATCTTCTGCCCCCGTTATGTTTTTAACCGCCAAATCAAAAGAAAGCGATAAAACAGAAGCCTATGAAAACGGCGGCGATGATTATCTTGTAAAACCTTTTTCACAGGCAGAGCTTCTTATGAAGGTCCGGTCTCTTTTAAGACGATATGTTGTTTATAAAGGGAAAGGAACTCCTCTTTTTAATAGTTCAGAAATCCGGCTGCAGGATCTTATGATCGATACCGCAGGTCATTTCGTTTATCGGGAAAATCAAAAAATAGAGCTGACGGACACAGAGTTCCAGGTTTTGATGTATCTTGTCAAGAACATAGGAAAAGCCAAGGATGCGCAGGCAATCTACGAGGGCGTATGGAATGATAAATTCCTCCCTTCTTCCGCTAATACTGTTATGGTACACATTTTAAAGCTTCGGAAAAAACTGGAACTGGATTTTAACAATCCTACCATCATACGAACCGTCTGGGGAAAGGGCTATCAGATCGATGAAGCATAAATGGATCTCGTCTTTACGCTATAAGCAAGTATTTGTTTTGATCATTGGCGCGGTCATCAGCTTTTTAATGTACTTTGCCTCCCAGGCTTTTGGCGATTACCTGGTATCCAGGAACCATATGAATGAGGATGCTGCCTGGAAACGATTGACCGATTATCAAAACTCTTTTGAAAATTACATTCATAAATATAACGTATCAGTAAAAAATGTAAGATCCATTTCCAAATGGGTAAAGAACCATAAATACGCCTATGTAACTATTTTTAACGGCAACGATATCATCTACGAATCCGGTTTCTGGAATGATGCATACGCTCCCTATGAAACTGCCAGTTCCATTGGAGAAAGCAGCAAACAGGCCATATGGGATATTTCTTTCAGCGACGGCACCTATTCTGTGTCCATCATTGATTTTTCGGAAATCAAATGGTATAACCTGGTAACTTATATTTCATGGGGAGTCTTTTTCCTGTTTCTGTTTGTGATTCTGATTTTCTACAACCACCGGATCATCGCCCGGATCATGCTTTTGTCAAAAGAGGTATCCCTGATTGAAAAAGGGGATTTGGAGCAGCCGATTTTCTATAAAGGGAATGATGAGATTGCATTGCTGGCAAAAAATGCGGATAACATGAGAAATTCTATCATAACAAGGTATAAAAGCGAAAAAGAAGCCTGGGAGGCAAACAGTGAGCTGATCACTTCCATGTCCCATGATATCCGGACTCCCCTTACCTCACTGATCGGCTACCTGGAAATACTGGATTCCAAAAGCTATCATTCGGAAGAACAGTTTGACAAATACATCAAAAGCTGCAGAGATAAATCCATTCAGCTAAAGGAATTATCTGACCGGCTGTTCCAGTATTTTCTTGTGTTCGGTAAAGAGAAGATATTGATGCAGATGGAGACCTTTGATGCTAAGATCCTTCTCCAGCAGCTGCTTATGGAGTACGTATTCGATCTTGGCAGCCTGGGGCTTGACGTTAAAACAGAATTGGCAGAGGAATCCTGCAGCATAAACGCTGATATCCAATATTTAAGACGGTTATTCGATAATCTGTTCTCCAATGTAAAAAAATACGCAGGCAGCGATGGGCCGGTCTTTGTCAAAAGCCATATAGACGGAAATGACTTAATCATTACCATCTCCAATGAGATCCGCAGGGACAGCATGTTTTTAGAAAGCACTAACATTGGACTTAAAACCTGCCTGAAAATAGTAGAACAGATGAATGGTACCTTTGAGTTCCAAAAAAACCGGACAAATTTTAAAGTTCGTGTGACGTTTCCAATCGAACCAGACAGAGAGGAGTAACAACCTATGAGAAACGTACTGGAGTATCTTGAACACTCTGCAAGTATCTATCCGGAAAAAATTGCTGCGGCAGATCAGGAGAATAGCTGCTCTTATAAGGAACTGTTATTACATGCAAAGCGGATCGGCAGCTTTCTTTCCGGTTATGAATCACCGGGAAACCCTGTTGTGGTTTTTATGGATAAAAGTGTGGAGGCTCTTAAAACATTTATGGGAATCGCATATGCCGGATGCTTTTATGTACTGATAAGCCCCGCACAGCCGGCTGCGCGGATCAGCCAGATTCTTAAGGTTCTTAAAGCAGATTCCATCATCACCTTAAGGGATTTAAGAGCTCTGCCGGAAGGCGTGGAATATTCCGGCAATCTGTTTGATTACCAAGAGATTGTGAAAAGCGAAATAAGGGAGGAGTCCCTAAAACTTATCCGTGATCTTTCTCTGGATATCGATCCTCTGTACTGCAACTTTACCTCAGGCTCTACCGGCGTTCCTAAGGGGGTATTGGTCAGTCACCGGTCGGTGATTGATTTTATGGAATATTTTCCTTCCATGTTCGGCATAACCGGTGAGGACATTATCGGGAATCAGGCCCCCTTTGACTTTGATGTGTCTGTTAAGGATATTTACTCCACCCTTAAGGTGGGAGCCACCATGGTCATTATCCCGAAAAAATTATTTTCCATTCCGACGGAGCTCCTTGACTTCATATGCGTACACCAGGTAACAACCCTGATCTGGGCGGTTTCCGCTCTGTGCCTGATTCCCCAATTAAAGGGGTTCACCTATAAGGTTCCCTCCAGGGTTAATAAGGTCTTATTCAGCGGCGAAGCAATACCTGTTAAGCATTTAACAACCTGGCAGAAATACCTTCCTGATGCGTACTACGTAAACTTGTACGGACCTACAGAAATTACATGCAACTGTACCTACTACCCTGTGGTACGGAAATTTGAAGCCCATGAAACCCTTCCCATAGGAAAAGCATTTCCCAATGAAAAGGTCTTCCTCCTGGATCAGGATGACAAATTAGTCACTGAAAAGGACGAGATTGGAGAGATTTGCGTATCCGGAACTGCTATGGCCCTGGGATATTATAACAATCCGGAGCAGACAAAAAAGGTATTTGTCCAGAATCCTCTTAACACTCACTGCCTGGAAACGATTTACCGGACCGGCGATCTGGCCTTCTATCATGAGAACGGGGACCTATGCTTTGCCGGACGCAAGGACTTTCAGATCAAGCACATGGGGCACCGTATCGAACTGGAAGAGATCGAAGCCGTCATAAACAGCTATCCTCTCATTCAGCGGGCATGCTGCGTCTTTGATGAGGAGAAAAACCGGATCGGTGCATTTTATGTCGGCGAAATGGAAGGAAGGGAAATTTCTGTACGGATGAGAGAATCCCTTCCGGTTTATATGATTCCATCCGCGTTTTATTCCCTGCCGGAACTGCCGGTCACCGCCAACGGAAAAATAGACAGAAAAAAATTATTGGAAATGTGTAAAGGAAAACAGCTATGAACGAGATAAGGTTTGAATATGACATTCATAAATACCAAACCCCCTTCTACATTTTTGATACGGATATCCTGGCTGAACAGATCAGAAAGATCAGGGGTGTCCTTGGAGAGAACGTGGAATTATGCTATGCCATGAAGGCCAATTCATTTGTAATTAAGGATTTAGAGGAGATGGTGGACTCCTTTGAGGTCTGTTCTCCCGGCGAATTTGCCATCTGCGAAAGAGCCGGAATCAACATGGGGAAAGTCATCATGTCCGGTGTACATAAGAAGCCTGAGGACATAGAATACGCGTTGAAACATTATGGAGATAAGATCATTTATACCGTCGAGTCTCTCTCCCACTGGCAGATTTTTTCAGACTGCAGCACAATGCTTCAGACACCCATACGCGTCCTCCTCCGCCTGACCTCCGGGAATCAGTTCGGTATGGATGAAAGCCTGATCCGGCAAATCATTGAAGGCGGTTCCCATGAATTTATAACCATAGAAGGGATCCAGTACTTTTCCGGAACCCAAAAGAAATCAATAGCAAAACTGGAAAACGAACTTCATATGCTGGACCAGTTTTGCCGGGAATTAAATCAGGATTACGGCTTTCCCGTCAAACGGCTGGAGTATGGCCCCGGACTTCCTGTCTGTTATTTTGAAGAAGAGAAAAATGAGGAAGATCAGATGTTAAATGGCCTTGCCGAGTCAATCAAAAATCTTACGTTCGGCGGCAGTGTCGCACTGGAGATGGGTAGGTTGATCGCCGCCCCTTGTGGTTTCTACGTAACCAGCGTGGTGGATCAGAAGACAAACAAGGGAGAGCCCTACTGCATTGTTGACGGCGGTATCCACCAGCTAAATTATTACGGGCAGATGCTGGCAATGAAAAAGCCGCCTATCCTTCATTTTAATCACCGGGAAGGAGAGAAAAAAGAATGGACGGTCTGCGGCTCTCTTTGTACGGTGAATGATGTGCTTGTAAAGAAATACCCTTTTCAAAACCTGCAGACCGGTGACCGGATCATATTCCAAAAAACCGGGGCTTATTCAGCAACAGAAGGCATGTCTTTATTTTTAAGCCGGGATCTGCCGCAGATCCTTCTCTATTCTGAAAGAGACAACTTCCGTATTGCAAGACCCCATTTACAAACGAATGTTTTAAATTATTTTCAACTATAAAGGAGACAAAATCATGGAAGAATTATTAGAAATCTTAAACGATATTAACCCAGGGATTGATTATGAAACAGAAACAAGACTCATTGACGGAGGGCTCTTAGACTCATTTTCCATTCTCTCTCTCATCCCGGAGCTTGAAGATGCATTTGGCATTGAGATCACTCCCATGGACATGGTACCCGCTAATTTTAACTCTGCACAGGCAATTTGGGATATGATCCTTCGGTTAAAAGAGGAATAAAAGATGGCTTACAATTCACTCCTTTACCTATTCATCTTTTTGCCGGCTGTATTGCTGGCCTACCAGCTTGCGCCCCAAAGCTCCCGCTATAAAGTACTGCTTACTGCCAGTTATATCTTTTTCCTTTCCTTTAGCGGAAAACTGCTGGTATATCTGCTGTTTTCTACCCTCTCCATACACCACATTGGTCTATGGCTTGATTCCTGTAAAAAGGACTTTGTATCGGCAGCTCATGTCCCTGAGAATAAAAAGACAGAAAAAGCAGCCTATGAGGCCAAACGCCGCAGGATCTTATGGCTTGGGATCGGATTGCAGCTTAGCATTTTATTTATTTTAAAATATTCCGGTTTCTTTTTCGAAAACATGAACCTGGTATTAAAAGCAATATCCTTCCCAAGGCTTCTGCCTGCCATGAAGTTCGCCCTGCCTATCGGTATCTCCTTTTACACCCTGCAGGCGATCTCTTACCTGATGGACGTTTATTATGAAAAAATAGAAGCTGACGACAATTTGGGCAGACTGGCCTTGTATCTCTCCTTTTTTCCAACCCTGTTGGAAGGTCCTGTCTGCCGCTACGCTCAGACTGCCAAAGCACTCTGTCAGGGAAAGCCTTTGGAATACAAGAACGTCACTTACGGCCTTCAGCGGATCATATGGGGATTATTTAAAAAGCTTGTTATAGCAGACCGTCTTAATCTGCTTGTGGAAACGATCTTCGATACTCCCAATCATTACGGCGGGATCATCGTTATTGCAGGTGCCGTTTTATATACCTTTCAGCTATATACGGATTTTTCCGGCTGTATTGACATGACCATCGGAACAGGAGAAATGTTTGGAGTAACCATTCCCGAAAACTTCCGTCAGCCCTTTTTCTCCAAAACCGCATCGGAATTCTGGAGACGCTGGCATATCACCCTTGGCGCCTGGTTAAAGGATTATATCTTTTATCCCATATCCTTAACCAAATTCGTCAAGAATCTGGGAAAGAAATCACGGGCTAAATTCGGAAGGCATTTAGGGCAGATTATCTCCTCTTCTGTCGCTCTGTTTGGCGTGTGGATCTTAAACGGATTGTGGCACGGAACGGGCTGGAACTATATTTTCTTTGGAATGTATTATTTTGTCCTCATTCTTATGGGGAATCTGTTGGAACCGGCGGTCCAGAGGATTACAAATACCTTAAGGATCGACAGGACCTGCTGCTTTTACAGGAGTTTTCAGACAGTGAAGCTGCTTTCCATTGTATTTACGGGAGAACTTTTCTTCCGGGCCAACAATCTGACCGCCGGCATGAATATGTTCCGGTCAATCTTCACCGGTTTTCACTTGTCAGCGGTCACTGACGGCTCACTCCTTAAGCTTGGTCTTTCTCTGCCGGATTTCATTGCCGTTTTCTTTGGATTTCTTGCGGTATATACTGTGGGCGTGATCCATGAACGGGGGATCTCTATCCGTGAAAGGATTTCCGGTTGGAATATATTTGCCCGCTGGAGCTTTCTTTACGCTGCAATCCTCCTTGTCATTGTTTTGGGGGCTTACGGTGACGGATATATACCTGCAAAACTAATTTATGCCGGATTTTAAGGGGTGATGAGATGAAGAGTAAAAACAGGATAAAAACAATTTCATTTTTAACCGGACTTTTTCTTTTATTGTACATTGCCTCCTACCTGCTGATTCCTTACAATAACATGGGAGACAGCCTGTATAAAAAGGCAAACGGCATCCTAAAGGAGCCAAAAAACACCATAGACTATGTGGCGATCGGGGACAGCGAATGCAGCGCCAGCATTTCGCCCATGGAGGTCTGGAATGATTACGGCTACACGGGATATAACTGCGGCGTCCCAAGCCAACAGCTTCAGGATACTTACTATCTGCTGGAGCGGGTGCTTAAAAACCAGCATCCAAAGGTTGTTTTCCTGGAAACCAATGCATTTTACCGGGACTTCAAATATATCAATACCCTTGAAACTTCCATCGAAGAAACAGTCAAAAAGATATTTCCTATTTACAAATACCATGACAACTGGAAATTCTTTCATTTTTATATGCTGAAATCTTTAGGCCATAAGATAAAGCAGGAGCAAATTACGGTTTATAAAGGATATCAGTACAGTGCAATCGTCAATCCCTACAAAAGCGGGCCTTATGTCACTGAAACCGACGATGTTTATGTGATTGACGAGCAGCCCTTATTATACTTAAAAAAAATCGCAGGCCTGTGCAGGGATAAGGATATCCAGCTGATCCTATACAGCGCACCTTCGCCAAAGTGCTGGTCCTACGCAAAGCACAATGCCGCTGCAGCCTTTGCCAACGAAAACCAGCTGACTTACATTGACTTAAATTTAGATATCGATACCCT
Source organism: Hungatella sp. UBA3048 (assembly GCA_002367105.1). Taxonomy (GTDB): domain Bacteria; phylum Bacillota; class Clostridia; order Lachnospirales; family Lachnospiraceae; genus Lacrimispora. Next base: position 96,012 of record DFCS01000050.1, on the reverse strand, counting down.
GGGCATTGACTGGGCAAAGGATTCCCGTGATGACGGTGATCACTTAAACTACTTTGGAGCAAAAAAAGTGTCAGACTATATGGGAAAATATTTATCAGAGCACACAGACTTAACCGACCACCGGGAGAATGCTCTGTTTGCAGGCTGGAACAAAGAGTTTAAAAATTATCTCAAACTGACGGAACAGCATTAACACGTTAAGAGCATTGGGCAGCTGGAATACAGGCTGTTTCCAATGCTCTTTTGCCGCTATTTCTGTATGTAATAAGACATGAAATCAGCCAGCTTATCACATGCCACCTTTAACTGACTTAGCTCCGGAAGGTAAACAACCCGGAAATGATCCGGTTTTTCCCAGTGGAACCCGCCTCCATGAGTCAGCAGAATCTTCTTATCCTTTAAAAAGTCTAATACAAACTTTTCATCATCATAGATATTAAATTTACCGGTATTGATTTTAGGAAACATGTAAAAGGCTGCTTTGGGTTTTATGACGGAAATTCCCGGAATCTCATTTAACGCCTGGAACGTGTATTTTCTCTGTTCGTATATTCTCCCGCCCGGTATCATCAATTGTCTTGTTTCCTCTTCCATTTCCAGTGCAGTCTCGATCACGGACTGGGCAGGAACATTGGAGCAAAGCCTCATGGAGGACAATAAATTTATCCCTTCCACATAGCCTTTGGCAAAGGATTTATCACCGCAAAGGCTCATCCAGCCGCATCGGTATCCTGCTATTAAATGGGACTTTGAAAGGCCATTGAATGTAATGGTCAAAAGATCCGGTGCCAGAGAGGCAATGGATACATGTTCCAGGCCGTCAAAAACGAGCCTGTCATAAATTTCATCCGCAAAGATGATCAGACCATATTTCCGGCATACTTCCACAATCTCCTTAAGGACTTCCCTGGGGTATAAGGTACCGGTAGGATTGTTGGGGTTGATGATGACAATCCCTTTGGTTCTGCTTGTAATTTTACTTTTGATATCGTTGATATCCGGGTACCACTCCGCCTCTTCGTCGCACATGTAATGGACAGCGGTTCCTCCCGAAAGGGTTACCGACGCAGTCCATAAAGGATAGTCCGGAGAAGGTACCAAAACCTCATCCCCACTGTTTAACAGCCCCTGCATGGCTAAGGTAATCAGCTCGCTTACGCCGTTACCCGTGTATACATCATCCACATTAACCTGTTCAATCCCTTTTTTCTGACAGTATTTTACGATGGCCCTTCTGGCCGATAACAGCCCTTTGGAATCCGAGTAGCCTTCCGTATGGGACAGGTTTTCATTCATTCGCTTAAGCAGTTCCTCCGGCGCACGAAATCCAAAGGGGGCCGGATTTCCAATGTTTAATTTTAATATATCTACTCCCTGATCGATCATCCGGTTTGCTTCATCCATGACCGGACCTCTGATATCATAACACACATGATCCAGCTTACTTGATTTTTCAAAATTTCTCATCATTGCTCTCCTCTTTCTATGTAATTTAATAAGTGAAGGTAATAAAAAAACGCCCTAAACGTCGAAACGTTTAGGGCGAATGTACAATCCGTGTTACCACCTAAATTCAGAGAAATCTCTGCACTCTCTACGATACTATCATATCGTGTCCCTGTAACGTGGGAATACGTTGAAGCCTACTAAACATCTCCTTGAAAATAAGGAAACCATTATTCGGTTCAAAGCTCCGAGACTGCTTCGATATACTAAAATAAAGATTCGCACCAACCATCTTCTCTCTGAAATTTATTGTATATGTACTATTTCTCTTCATTGCCTTTTCACTATTTCCGCAATAATAACACAGGCAGGAAGAATTGTCAATTACTAAAAAAATTTATCACAGCGGATAACCCTGTCCTAAATTTCCTCATCTGCCGGGAACCGGATTCCTCCCTTATGTCTTGCAGTTGTCTGGATTTCGCTTACAAGCAGGGTATGATCTAAGAGCTGATAGCAGCGTTCCAGATCATTGCCGCAGATCATATCCTGGAATTCCATAAATTCGTTCACCATGCGGTGTTCGTAATTATCTTCATTTACAAGGGATTTAGTCTCATCATTCATGATGATTTCAAAGCCTTTACAGATGCTGGCAGGCGTCTCCTGACGGATGACTCCCTTCTCCCCCTGGATATAATTTGCCGCAGGAGCCTTGCAGTCCTTCGCGCCTACACAGGTGCATTTAAAAGTACCGTAGTCCAAAAATAAAATTCCGGAAGTGTCAATCCCTCTCTCCACATTGGGGAAGTATTCCACCTTAAGCGGCCTTCCGAATAAACCTGCAACGTAATGGATGTTATAGATATTAATGTCCATGAGCGCGCCGCCGGAACAATTGGGGTCAAAGGCAGGCAGAATGCTGCCTTCTTTGAAGCTGTCATATCTTCTGGAATACTGGGAGTAGTTGAACTGAACGATTTTTATGTTTCCCAGGGATGGCAGCAGTTCTTTTATTCTTTTATAATTCGGCAGATACAGGGTTGTAACAGCTTCAAATAAAAACAACTTTTTCTCTCTTGCCAGCCCGCTTAATATCTGGGCTTCTTTAAAGGTAGTGGTAAAGGGTTTTTCAACAATTACATGCTTGCCTGCTTCCAGTGCCTCTTTCGTAAACCGGAAGTGCAGATGGTTTGGCAGAGCCACATAAACCGTATCCACATCACTGTTTAAAAAGTCCTGATAATCTGTAAAAATATGTTTTATATTATATTTTTCACCAAGTTCTCTTCCTAATGCTTCACTTCTTTTCGTACAACATATGGCCGCAAGCTCTACCTTTTCCAAATAATGAACGATTGGCAGAAACTCCTTTACAATCATTCCCGATCCGACGATACCTAATTTCATCCCTATCTCCTCTCAAGTACAAATTAACAGTTCCTTTATCCCATACTACCTTGCCATACCTAGTGCCGCACCGGACACATATGGAATCAGCCAGATAATCCATACAATAATGCTGAGCTTGTGAAAATCAGCTCTGGCTTCTTTGTTATCCCTTACCACAACTATGGTAGCCCAAACCGCATGAAACACCATTAACAGAATGGCAAGAAGGCCGGTTACTCCGTGAAAATTAAGCTGGAAACCGTTGGAAGCGAGTTTATCCATTAATAAGGTTCCAATGGTATCAAAGATCAGGCCTAACCAGAAAATTACCAGATGCCACTTTTTCAGCTGGCCCTGGATCCGTTCGCTCCATACGCCGATCGTATAAAATACCAGTGCCAATGTAATCGATACCACTGCATAAACTAGCATGAAAATCCTCCTTTTATGCAAAAGCCGCCAACGGCTGATGCTTAGATGACCTTTCTTAATTCGCCTGTAACAGAATCTATCACCAGACCGTGTATCATGATCTCCTCCGGGACAAAAGGATGATTGCGTATCAGCTCAACGGACTTTTTGATGGACAAATCCAGATCCTTAAATCCTCCCAGCCATGAATCAAAATCAATGCCATAGTACTTTACCAGGTCGATATTCTTTTGTTCGATTCCCCGCTGTTTCATTTTTTCAATGATTTTCTTGCTGTCCGTATGTCTGGCCCCGCAATCGGTATGACCGATTACGAGGATTTCCTTGACATCCAATTCATAAATACCGATCAGCAGGCTTCTCATGGCGCTTCCAAATGGGTGGGATATTATTCCCCCGGCATTTTTGATAATTTTTGCATCCCCATTTTTAAGCCCAAGGGCCATCGGCAATAATTCCGTTAATCTTGTGTCCATACAGGATACAATGGCGACTTTTTTATCCGGAAACTTATTGGTAATATATTTTACATATCCTTTGTTTTCAACAAACTCTTTATTAAATTTCAGTATTTCATTAATCATCCTTCATTCTTCTTCCGCATTATTATTTCAGTCCTGTCAGCCAATCGGATATCAGCAATCCCCTCGTTTCTTGATGAGGTTAAAACAGCTTCAGATAATCTCCGTATCCTTCCCTCTCCATCTTTTCTTTGGGAATAAATCTTAAAGAAGCACTGTTAATACAATAGCGCAGTCCTCCACGTTCTATCGGACCATCGTCAAATACATGGCCCAGATGGGCATCTCCCAGCTTGCTCCTCACTTCCGTACGAATCCTTCCAAAGCTCCGGTCCTCATGGGCTTTAATAATCTCTGAGTCAATTGGCTTAGAAAAGCTTGGCCAGCCGCATCCTGATTCAAATTTATCAGTTGACATAAAAAGCGGCTCCCCTGTTGTAATATCTACATAAATTCCCTCATCGAATTTATCATAGTATTCATTTTGAAAGGGAGGCTCTGTTGCACTGTTCTGTGTTACTTCAAACTGCAGGTTTGTTAAGTTTTCTTTTAATTCTTCCGTTGTTCTTTTTCCGTATTTTTTGCTTTTATCCTCCGCCTTCTTCGCCTTTTCAAATTTATCGGCACCAATATGGCAGTAACCGCCTGGGTTTTTGTCCAGATATTTCTGATGATACTCCTCTGCCCGGTAATAGCAGGAAAGAGGCTTTACTTCAATGGCTATTTTTTCTCTGTATTTTTTCTGAAGCTCATTGATCGAATCCTGGATCACTGTCTCATCCCTGTCATCCGTGAAATAAATTCCTGTCCGGTACTGGGAACCGACATCGCCTCCCTGGCGGTTCACGCTTATGGGATTGATTACGTCATAATAAAGCTGAAGCAAATAAGTAAGGCCTATTATGCTGTCGTCGTATTCCACCTTCACCGTTTCTGCATGCCCGGTATCATGGCTGCATACTTCCTTGTAAGTTGGATTCTCTGTACTGCCATTGGCATATCCCACCTCTGTAAACAGGATGCCCGGGATATTTTCCAGATACTTTTCTGTTCCCCAAAAGCAGCCGCCTGCCAGATAAATTTCTTTCTTCATAGAAATCACCTCTCTTTAAAAGTATAAAAACCGACTTTTTATCTGTCATGGAATCAAATGATTTGATATTCTTCCATCAGCTTCACCGCTGAATTTACGATCTGAGCCGTCATACCCCATATGATCCAGTCTTCATATTTATAAAACAAGACATCATAAGTTCCTTTAGCCCAAGGGTATTTTACCCCTCCCGGAATCCATTCATACGGAAAATCCTCCGGCGGCTCCGAAATCAGTTTACTCACAAATCTCTCCGGTTCCTGACTGCGGAAAAATTCCAGTGGTATTTTTATGACCTCTTCAACTTCATCTCTGCTGAATGTGTCCTGATAATCCCTTATAACACCTATAAAAGGATGGATCATTAAGTGAAAGGGTGACAGATAAATATCTCCCGGTCCCATCACCTCAATCTGCTTCGGCAATATGTTCAGTTCCTCAACTGTCTCACGTACCGCACATTCCTGAAGGGATTCCCCGGCTTCAAGCTTTCCGCCTGGAAAACAAACCTCTCCGGGCTGCCGCTTTAACTCATTAGACCTTTTTTCAAATAGCAGATAAGTGATCCCTGAAATATGGATCAGGGGAATCAAAACCGCATACTTCCTGAATTTTTCTTCTCCGATCATTCCAGGACGCCGGATTGAAAATTGTTCTTTCTCCAGAATAATGGCCTCCTTCCGCGTGAAATTTTACGGGTCAGTCCGGACAGGGACCGATCCCCAAAACCCTGGGTTAAATGCTATATAAATTTTACACTAAATCTTATATAATAACAATAGTAATTCCTACTTATATACTATATATTCATCCTTTTTTTCCATGTGTCAGACCGGCAGAATGATATCGGGCAAACGTATAATCCCTCTAAATCTTCAAATAAAAAACATATCCATGGAGATATGCGATAAAGATGACAGAAAGAGAAGGAATCAACCATGAGACAGAATCCTTACGATAACAAAACATTCTTTGACAAATACAGCCAAATGGACCGCTCCACAAAAGGACTTTCCGGCGCATGGGAATGGAAGACTCTTGAAGCAATGCTGCCTGACTTTAAAGACAAGCGGGTGCTGGATTTAGGCTGCGGATTTGGCTGGCATTGCCAGTATGCCATAGAGAAAAAGGGAGCCTATTCGCTCCCTTCTATACAAAACCTCCAAAGGTAGTCTCTGGCTTCCTCTGCATAGTCAATTCCCACACGTTTTGTTGCAATGATATTGAAATCTTTGTCTGTGCCTTCCTCAAAATAGACCTGATCCCCGCATAAGTCTATCCCGTTAAAGCTTCTATCCAACGATAATGCGCTGCAAAACTTTCCCGGTCCGTTTATAAGACCTTTGCGCTGGCTTTTGGAAAGCTGCTCATACTCCTTACCAAATCTCTTTTGCGCCATCCACTGGATTCCCTCCAATGGTTCAGCAGCCCTTATTAAAACTGCCTGTGGAATTCCCTTCTCCCTTGTTACCACATTGAAGCAGCTGTACATCCCATAGATAAGAAACATATACACATAACCGGGATCTCCATACATCACTTCCACCCTTGGTGTCCTCTTTCCGCCGTAAGAATGGGCCGCCTTATCTTCAACGCCCATATATGCCTCTGCCTCTATAATCTTAACGGCGAGTCTCTGTCCCTCAATCTCGTGGACAAGCACCTTTCCCAATAGCTCCCTGGCAACCAGGACCGAATCCCTGTTATAGAATTCTCTGTCTAGTTTTTTCATCCCCTCAGCCTTCCTTTCACATTATTGCAACGATGAATTTTTAAATGCAGATTATAATCCGCCCTATTTAAACATTGCACTGGAATTTAATACCGAAGTACTGTATACAAAAAGCACATCCTGATCATCAAAGGTAATATAATCACCGATCAAATCACTGGCAATGTAACGGATATCAACCATGGTCACTTTGGAATATCCGTCAAGCAAAAGGGGGACCAGGCTGCTTCCAAAAGAATCCCGGAATATCACAAGCTCTTTTCCATTTTTTACATTTGGATTGGTGATTTCCAAAAGTGCCGCCGCACCGGATAAATACACATCATAAGGATCATTCCCTGTGAGCTTTTGGGCATCATACACGGCTGTGGTCTTTCCAGTCTCCCAATTATAAACAGTACAGGCATTTATGAGGTCACTGGTTAGGTATTTCAGTTTGTCCGGTTTCATGGGAAGGGCAGAATGCCCATAATATACTCCGTAAAAGGGTTTTTCCACTTCTATTTCTTTATACTGTCCGACGCTTTCTTTCTCTTCTCCTAAAGCATTACGGATTTTATCCGCAGCCTTAGTAATTCTCTCCTGCTTCCAGTGAATATCTGTCTTATAATAATCTTCGATTTCCAAAATATCCGATAGATCTATATACTTCGCAAAGTCTGTATCCGCCTTCATCATTTCAAACAGCTTCTGGTAGTCCATGGAGGGATAGCCATTTGCCTGGGAGAGGTAATACCCCTTGTCAGGAACAATGGTAAGATAGGTTTTTACGCTTTTACCTTCCATATATTTTTCATATAGATACCGGAACTTTTCCGACGCTTTTTGAATGGAGGCTTCATTCAAGGGGTACTCCATTTTTACGGCGTAGCCATCCTGTATATAGATGCCGTTATTATCCTTCTGACCCAACGGATAAAACTTGACATACGCTTTTATGGTACGATATAAAAAGCGGCATGGAAACTGGTCTTTGGCATATTGCTCAAAGCCCTCCATAAAATCTGCCGTAACGAGGCTTTTAAGGGTAAACTCCGGAAACCCGGCAAGCTTTCTTCTTTCACTGGCTGATATTTCCTGTGTCGGTGAAAGCCAGGAAGAAAGCGCAAGAAGAACCCATACCGTTCCTACCAAAATCACGATCATCCGATTTGTTTTTCTATTCTTCATTCCTGCCCTCCTTAAAAGCGAAAATACAGAAATGGATTAAAGGAAGCATCGATTAAGTACGCCGTTGTCAGCAAAAGCATCACCACACATACCACTGGCTCTGCCCAGGTAAGGGCAATCGCTCCAAACGGCATTTTGCGGATTCTGCCTATGATTCTCTTTGGCAAATCAGTACTTCCGGTTATTGCTATCACAAATATGATAAGATAGCTTCTTAAATAATAGGCTGACTGGACTCCTGTAAGAGGCAGTCCGCTCATCCCGAACATGGAACGAAGCCGTTCTGCTGATGCAGGCAGATCAGGTGCATCAAATATGACGAAGCTTATGATTACAAGAAGCATGACATACAGATGAGATATGCTTTTCGGCATTTTCTTTAAGAAACTGCTAAGCCACAGCTTCTCAAGCATCAGGAGAATAGCAAATAACAATCCCCATAGGACAAAATTCCATGCAGCGCCGTGCCATAAGCCGGTCAGCATCCATACCAAAAAGATATTAAAGAGCCAGCGCATCTTACCAACACGGTTACCTCCTAAGGGAATGTATAAATAATCCCTGAACCAGGTTCCAAGGGACATATGCCACCTGCGCCAGAGTTCAGTAATACTTTGGGAAATAAACGGGTAATTGAAATTTTCCTGAAAATCAAAGCCAAATATCTTGCCTAAACCGATTGCCATATCACTGTATCCGGAAAAGTCGAAGTAAATCTGTAAAGTAAAGGCCACTGCATAAAGCCAGTAAAATAAAACATTTCGTTCCGGAGAATCTGCAAAAACCTTGCACAATTCTCCAAGTGTATTGGCGATCAGTACCTTTTTAGAAATTCCAAATAAAAATCTGCGTATTCCAATGCGGGCTTTTAAAAGGCTGTGCTCCCTTCTGTCCAGAGCCTGTGCAATATCAGTATATCTTACAATGGGACCTGCGATCAGCTGAGGAAAAAAGGCCACATAAGTTGCCAATGATAACAGATTCCTCTGGGCCTTTGTGTTTTTTCGGTAAACGTCAATGGTATAGCTGAGAATTTGAAACGTATAAAAGCTGATGCCAATGGGAAGAACTACGTTCAGCAATGGGACTGATAATCCGGTAACGGAATTGATGTTTGCTATAAAAAAATCCACATATTTAAAATACCCCAGCATTCCCAGGGAAAAGACCAGCGAAACAAGCAGCCATCTCTTCCCCCATACCGAACCGGAGTATCGCTCGATGAGCAACCCAAGAAAGTAATTCACCACTATGGAAAGGACCATAAATACGATGTATTTCGGCTCTCCCCAACCGTAAAAAATGAGGGAAGAAATAAGCAGCGCACTGTTTTTCAGCTTCTTTAGACATGCAAAGTATACGCCAATAACCAAAGGTAAAAAATAATATAAAAATGTTATGCTTGAAAATACCATGCTGTCACTATTTTGATAACTTAAGGTCGAAATCTGTACCGCACATTTCCTTAAAGGCATCTACAACCTTCTGGGAGGTTACAGCATCCTTTAAATTGGAATCAACCATAACAAGCATTATCAAATCATTGTAGGTAACAATCTGAAGGTCATCTGCCATAACACAAATCCACTTCCTCTGATCAATCCCATTAAGCATATCCCTTGCAACTGCTTCTGCATCGGCTGCTTCATTTACACGGGCAAGTACCAGGGAATAGGCCTGTGAACCGATCATTGCCTCGGATACAACGGCTTCCTTTACTTTAGAAGCATCATCAAGTCCCATGTTATACTTCACCGTATCCTTATTTGTTAAATCAATGGGTGTGTTTCCCAGACTTAAATCAACCTTTGCTTTCTCGTAAATTGTTCCAATGATCGTGGTCAAATCTCCTTTCAGAGCCTCCGGCATATTACCGCCGCCCTCTGTCTTTTTGCACCCGGTAACTAAAACCATAACCATGGCCGCAAATATGAAAATTACTGATATCTTATTTCTCATCTTTATAAACGATCTCCTTTATTTTCATTAAATCAGTAATCTGCCTATTTTAAAGCCGTAAACATCCAGTTGACGCCATATTTATCCTGTAAGGATCCATGTAATGCAGCAAAAAATGATGGGCTAAGATCCATATATATCTCACCCTCCTGCTTTAAAAGATCCCAGGCATCTTTCACAAGCGCCTCATCCTTGGTTGTAATGGAAACATACATATTATTGCCTTTTGTACTTTTCTCAGAACTGTCGGCACACATAATTTCCATGCCATCAATCTGAAGGCGGGCATGTAGAACCAGATTTTTGTTTTCTTCGGGAATAGGGAAAGCGGGATTTGGCGGCATGTCACTATATTTCCGTATCTCAGTAATCGTACCGTTAAATGCTTTTTCATAAGTTTTAATTGCCTCTTCGCAGTTTCTATTAAACATTAAATAATGACCTAGCATAGTAAAACCTCCTGTTTTTATTTGTATCAAGTAATTTTAATGATCATTGTTATTTTTTACTTTCTCGTTTTAAATATACCATGAAAACAAGCTTGCGCAAAGCAACGATTTTCTTAAATAAACTTTACATTCCATATCAAAAGCTGCATAAGTTATACTTATGCAGCCTTTGATTGTCATACGTTCTCCTGGCGTTCCATAAGAGAATGCATGATATGGAGGATATTTTCCTTACTCATTGGTTCGGCATGTCCCATGATACAAATATCAAAATCAAATCCTTCTATCGATGTAATTAATGAACGAAGTTTCTCTTTATCTAAGAAGCAGTTGTTATAATAATCAACCCCAACCGCATCTCCGAGGAATAATACTCTTTCCTGAGGTATCAGGATACAGACACAATCCTCACTGTGAGGAGATTCCACATGATAAAGTTCCGCAGTTATATCTCCCAGATCAATTTCCATGGATTCTTCAAAAGAAAGACCGGAAGTTACCACTTGTATCTCTGAAAGAAGGGGATGTTCAATTACTGTTCTCTTTACTCTGATTTCGAAGCATTCCACATCTGTTATCCGGCAAGTATTCAAATCGATGCTTATGATACAGTAAATCAGCAGGGCGATTTGCTATCAGAAATATATAACTATCCTCATGTGTGTTCTCTTCAAAGTAACGGTCAATGGCCTGCATGATTTGTTCCGCATAACCTCTCCGCCGGTATTCTCCATCAACCATAATATCACTTACGACGTAGGTGATGCCCCCATCCCCAACTACCCTGCCAAAACCGATCAGTTTTTCTTTATCATACAGAGAAACTGTAAACAAAGAATTATTTAAAGCAATTCTGCTTCTTTCCAAATCTTTATTATTCATTCCGGCACGTAACCGAAGACTTATGTAATCCTGGGCTTTCGGAGCTTCATATACGATCTGTATATCCATTTTTTCCTCCCTCAACTTTCTCTATGTATAATTGAATCGTTCAATGCATGATTGTTGAATCAAGCTTTCATTTACTTATGTTCCAAAATTTCTTCTACTGCTTGTCTCCAATACATTTCGGGAATATCTGGCCATATGCAAGTACCTGTTTCAGCTTTACATAATGCCATAGCCCTTTTTAATACTGTGCTGGGCGGTATATTACCATTTCGTAATAAGTTTTCTGTTACAATGCACCAGTATGGTGCGTGTTTGTTAAGTCCTGATGTATGTAATTCCTCTATAACCTTTTCTACATCATATTCAATGCTGATAAATTCTTCTTTCCACTGTTTGCCTGTCTGATGTAAAATTAAAAATTGAGATTTTCTATTACTAAACAAAGGAACTCCGACTGATCCAGCATTTATTACTATTTTTCCGTTAACTTCAAATTTGGCCTGAATGTGGGTATGCCCGCATACTATCATAGACGTATCTACAGCGTTTAAAGTTTCTAATGCATTATCATTATTAGGCACCAGCTTTTGGTTAGCAGCATATGGAGAACCATGGCATATGGTAAATGATGGCATATTCTTAATTGAAATATCCCGCGATATCGGCATTCCTTTAAAAAAGTCCAAATCGTTTTTAACTAAATGCTGATATGTATACAGCAAAGACCCTGTTGTGGAATCTTTATCTTTCCAGCCAAGTTCATTATTATTATAATAATCGATCCAATAATCTTCTTTATTACCTCTGATGAAATAGCAGTTATACTTTTCAGCCATTTCAAAAATCATTTTCATTGTCTTTTCAGGATATGCCAATTCACCAACATAATCTCCTAAAAAAGCAAAGGTTTTTACTCCTCTTGACAATGCGTATTCCACACATTTTTCCAAAGCAATGTAGTTACCATGTATATCTGACAGTACTGCAAGATCCAATATGATTACCTCCTATATCGGCGTTTATTCTTCTATGGATAGCTTTGCAGCCCTAACTGCATGTATTTGTGCAGTATCAAAAACTGGAAATTCCAGATCCTTTTGCTGTATCAGCAGACCGATTTCGGTACAGCCGAGAATAACTCCCTGTGCACCTTGTTCTGCAAGGCCACGAATTATGCTGAGATATTTATTTTTAGATGCTTCAGAAATAATACCCAAACACAATTCATTATAAATCACATCATTCACAATTTCAATTTCCTCTTCCTCCGGGATAAGAACCGTAATTCCTGCATTAATTAACCTGTCTTTGTAAAAATCCTGAGTCATGGTATATTTTGTACCCAACAATGCGACTTTTGTAATGTTATGATATTTTAGTTCATCTGCCGTTGCCTCCGCTATATGAATAACAGGAATCGCAATGTTACTTTGGATCTGGGGAACTACCTTGTGCATCGTATTTGTACAGATCACAATAAAGTCCGCCCCTGCAATTTCAAGATTTTTAGCAGCTGCTGATAAAATAGCAGCACTTTTATCCCAGTCACCGTCCGCTTGGCACTTCTCAATTTCAGAAAAATCAACGCTATACAACAATACCTTAGCTGAATGCAATCCCCCAAGCTCTTTTTTCACTGTTTCATTCACAACTTTATAGTAAGTGACCGTGCTTTCCCAACTCATTCCGCCAATCAACCCAATTGTTTTCATTTTTGTTTCCTCCCCCTAATTATTTATTGATATCATATCATAATTATCTTACATTGTCTTTGGCTTACAACTCCTTCAAACTTGGATTGTTGAAGTTTGCCCATGTGAAATTATTATCAATATATCGAACCATTCTGTAAGCCATAGGCTTAAATCCGCACTTAGGCCAAAATGTCGAAGAGGCAAGATTGGTTATCCTCCAATCAGTAATGATTCTCTGATACCCTTTTTCTTTCATCAGCCTGCTGCCTTCATTCATTAATTTCTTTCCAACACCACTTCTCATTTGGGTCGGGTAAATGCCATGCCTCTTTCATGGTCAATCTTTATCCGTCCTACGATATAGCCGACGAGTTCATCATTAACAAATGCACCTAACCCAATTGCTTTACTATTTATGAATAGTTTTTCAAGTAAATCCTCGATATATTTTGTATTGAGACAGCTGTTTCTTAAAAATGGAAATTCATTACTCTCAAGATTTTGCCTGCATATCAATAAGTCAGCCATAGCCGGCACATCATTATTACTGATCTGCTTGAATTCACAAAATATCATATCTAATCCCCTTCCCACTGAAGTTACATTAAGATTGTATTCCCCACTCTATTCCTTGCTCATGCTTTTCGCCCATTCTTCTACTCTCCGGCTGCTTTCTTCTTCCGATAAATCCTCGATCCTGGTCATAACGGACCATCTAACTCCAAATGGATCCAGAATACTTCCAAACCGATCCCCTGAAACAAAGTTTGAAACTTGCTCCCGGATTTTTGCTCCTTTTGCCACCGCATGATCAAACACCTCATCAACATCGGAAACATAAATTGCCAAAGAATAGCAGGCATTATCCTCCCCTGGTGGCAAAACCAGCTGATAAGCCGGATTCGCTGCTCCCAGCTGCAAAAAGCCAGTTCCAAAATCCAGTTCTGCATGAACAATGATACGATTACCGTTTTCATCGGAAAATTCCGTGCTGTCCTTAACCCTTGCATGGAATACGGACTGATAAAACTTAATTGCTTCTGAGGGGTTATTTACTACGATAAATGGTGTTATGGATGTAAACCCATTTGGCATCCCATTTTTTGTATGATCTCCTGTTGCTCCCATGTATTTCTCCATTGTTCTTCCTCCTTATTTAAATCAGCAATATTATCTCATTATATATCATCGACACTGACAGCTACTGTCAGTATTATCGTTAAATTCGATAATATTCCATTAGCTCCGAAGCAATATCTGCCAGCCTTTTTTTCAGGCTCTCAGGCTCTATGATCTCAAAGGCTCTCCCATAGGATAGAAGAAAATATGGCACATAACCATTCATCACTCGTTCTTCAAGTAAAAAGACAGCCTGATTTGGAGTCCTCTCTTTCAGATAATGTCCTAAAAACCAGTGAATGCTCAAGTCATCCAAAGCCTCTGCCCTGCCCCTGATCACGACGGAAACCACCCTGTCCTTATTTGCCGGGTCAGGCAAAAGATTCTTTAAGAAGAATTCTTTGGCGGAAAAAGCTTCCGGACGTTTAAAAGTCATTTGTGTCCTGTTTATCTGTAAAATCCGTTCAGCACGAAAGCTGCGGATTTCATTTCTCAAGTGGCAGAATCCAATGGTATACCATTTATTGTTCCAGTAAATTACGCCGTATGGATCAATTACCCTTTGCCTGGATTTTTCTTCATGGCTTGTACGATATTCTATTTCCACGGAATACTCATTAGCCACAGCCCGCTCTATTTCTACCAATTTAGGCTTAACTGAAGAATCGATTTCCCGGCTGATCACTTCGAAACCGGTTAAATGGCGATTGAGAATGCGTTCCTGTTCCCGGTTGGAATACAGTTTCAGCTTTTCCGTTGCCCTGCTTAATGCTTCATTAAAAGGGTATCCTGCTTCTTTTGCAAAAACTGCTGCATGGAGAATGGCCTTTTGCTCATCAACATCAAAAAATAAGGGCGCATTGATAAAATCATTCAGCAGGCTATATCCGCCATTCTGGCCTGTATCGGATACGATCGGTACCCCGCTGGCACAAAGCGAGTCAATATAGCGGTAAACTGTCCGTATATTGATCTCCAGCCTTTCCGCTATTTGTTTTGCAGTAATTTTTGTCCCTGAATTCAGCATCCAGAGAATTGCCAGCATATTATCGTTTTTTGACATTGTTTAACCTCATTTTTTCCTATGTTTCCCATTCATTATCAGAACTGCATCCTAAGATATTAATCTACTGTAATTAATTTACACAATTAGCATTAAAATTACAATCAGAAAATGAAATTCTGTGCAGCGTTCGACTTATTGCACGTCCATGAGGACCAAATTACGCCGGCCTGCAGCTCATGACTCCCCTATTTTGTTATATTCACGAAAGGTTTCCAATATATTAAACTGTAATGATATTATGAGGTATAATCAATGGCTGTTCCATTAAATCAAGTTATAAACCCCACGAATGAACAACGGCGCGAAATGATCCGAACTTCTTTAGAAACGGCGGGCCGGCCGGAAGATTACGAATATATTGTTAATTTACTGAGTCCACCTCCGGATATCACAAATTATGCATCGATGGGAGAAATGAAAGGGGTAAAAATCGGTATCATCGGAGGAGGTCTGGCCGGTTTATCCGCCGCCTTCGAGCTTCGTAAGCTGGGAGCCGATATTACAATTCTGGAAGCTAATGAAAATAGAATCGGAGGAAGAGTTTATACCTATTATTTTGATCCGGAAGGCAAATACTACAATGAATTCGGCGCTCATAGGATTCCGGTAACTCATGAAACCACCTGGCATTACGTCAATTTATTAGGCCTTAACACCCTTCCACTGTCCGTAAGGAAGCGAAATAACTTTTTATACGTACATAATACCCGTTTGAGAACATCAGATTCCATTGAACAGATGCTTTATCCTTTATACGATTTGACCCCTCAGGAAAGAAGCACTCCCTGGTCAGAGCTTGATGACTATGCATTTTTGTATCTGATGATGCAGCTTCCGCCCGAAATCCGGTCAGAGCTAATACAAATTTTACCGGAATATTCCCCGGAATATCTGACTCTTACAAACTATTCCATCCGGCAGACACTGGAAAATCTGGGATTAAGCCAGGGGGCGATCAGCTTGATCTCAGGAGTCAGCCCAGGTACCGGTGCTCTGCTGAATGTCAGTTATGATGAAATCACCCAAGAGGAATATACTCTCGATTACCGAAACACCTATACCATCGAAGGCGGAATTGTAAATCTGCCATATGCTTTTGTCCAATCCCTTCTCGCAGATAATCCGACTCAGTATCAAGATATTCCAGCCTCTCAGCTTGGCACGGTCAAATATCAGCCTGGGCAGACGGTTATAGGCCTTTATCAGTCGCCATATAACAATCAAATTGTTCTAACTCATCGCAATGTACGGAATCTCAGGAGAACTGCCGATGTATTTGATTACGTTGTATGTGCGATTCCCTACTCCACTCTAAGAGAGGTTGAGATCAAGCCATATTTCAGCAACCTTAAAATGCAGGCTATTTTAGAGTTTAACTATATTAATTCACAAAAAACACTTTTTATGTGCAACAAACGTTTTTGGGAGCAGGATACCAATTACGGAAGGATGGTGGGGGGATTTTCCCAGACTGACCTGCCTATTCAGTCCATCTTCTATCCGGGAGATCATATCCTATGCCCCGACGTTTCCTCCTGTTCGCCGGATGAACCTGGAGTACTGGTGGCTTCCTATAATTATCATTTAAATGCAACAAGGGTGGGAAATATGGCTGAAATCCCCCGATATAAACTGATAAGAAGTAATGTGGAGGAAGTTCACGGATTGCCAAGGAGATTCTTAGATTCCATTGTGGAAAACTATAAGACTGTTGTTTGGGATAATCAACCCAATAGCCGTGGAGCTTTTGCTATAGCACTTCCAGGTCAGAAAAAATTATTTGCCTATGAGATGCTTAAGCCGGAATTTAATCAGAGAGTCTACTTTGCCGGTGAACACCTATCCACAAAACATGGCTGGATGCAGGGGGCATTATATACCGGTAAAGAAGCCGCCAATCAGCTGGCGAAAACGTTTCACAATCAGCTTAATACTCCATCGGCATGAGTAAAAGCCGTTTCAGGCTAAAGCCCATACATAAAACCGCTGCCCTGTAGCATAGGGCAGCGGATCATTTTAGAAATAAATTCATGACTTTTACAGTATGTTCCCTATTTCCATAGGTCTTTTTCACTCTGTCTACTTCTATATATCCCATCTTGCACCAAAACTTATACCCTAAGCGGTT
This sequence comes from Hungatella sp. UBA3048, assembly GCA_002367105.1. Classification (GTDB taxonomy): domain Bacteria; phylum Bacillota; class Clostridia; order Lachnospirales; family Lachnospiraceae; genus Lacrimispora. The sequence goes on along the minus strand of DFCS01000050.1, from coordinate 78,920 downwards.
ATCTTCTAAAACCCCGATTCTTAGTGCCCTGCCATGTTCTTCCAGAACCCAGTCTTTTATAGAATCATGTAATTTTCTTCCCAAACTCCTTCCTCTTTCCTTTGGATCAAGCATAAGTAAGCCTATTATCCACTCTCCGGACGCTTTATAATCTTTAACCATATCAATTACAGCAATTAAAACATTCTTTTTATATACTCCAAATACATACTTGTCTTTCATCGCTTTCCCCGGCGGCAAGTCAAACAGAATGCTTCTTCCTGCAGCCTTTTCAGGCGGCCTGCCCTCATTTAATTCAAAAAAGTCCGAGCATCTTACACATAGATCTTGTACATCTATCTCATCATCGCCTGACAATAACCGGATATTGTATTCATGCTGTCCTATTATTTTATTTCCTAACAAGATTAAACCTCCTTTCCTATTCCTAAATTATAAAAACCGCCTGACCTTTTTTAAATCATCCCAGTTTACTCTAACATGAATGGAAGCACTGTAATAGCCAAAATAAAAACTACAAGTTCAGCGATCGCTATGAGACTTTTAGGATTACCAAAATTTAAGGTATAACCAATTCCGAATCGTTTTTCCACAAAAAGAGATGGATCTTCTTTGTTGCAATACAGAAAACCACCCAGCCAATAGCGGTCATCGTCTACCTTGTTTCCTGCCGCATCATCCCTTATATCCAACCGGCTTCCTCCCTGGCCGACCTTTCCCCCAATATAAATACAGCTCAAAAAAATAACGGCAAGAAAGACAAAGGGCAGAACCATCATCAGCTTTTCATTTATTATGGATAGCATCGTAAGTTGAATGCAGGTAAATATCAGCATTACCATAAATCCGACAGCATATAAGTAAAAACTCATAATACTGTGAAAGACCTGAGCTCTCCGGTGATTTTGCTGATTCCTGGACGTACCAATGCTAAAGTTGATTCCTGCAAACAGAAGGCCAGTGAAGCTTTGGATCAATGGCATCACAGCAAATGTTCCTATGGATTTTGCAGCATAGCGGTCCACTTCTCCTGCAAGGTTGTAATGCATGGGAATTTGCCCGGATAACGACGGATATTTAAACACTGCTGCAATAACAGCAATGGCTATCGGAACAAGATACAAAAGATACCACACAGTACCAATGGCTTTATCCGGTTTTTCACTGATGTTTTTCACTGTCTCCGTATCTATCTCCCAATCACGTTCTTGTTTGATCGCCTTGATTTCTGAACGCGCGAAAAAATATAAGAAAGTACTGACCGCGAGATAAAGGAACATACCGGTAAGCTGGAGCCATAACGCCCGCTCTGCCGGCATCCAGATATAACAAATAGTGCTTCCTATTCCCAAAACTAAACCAATCACAAGACAGCTGATGCAGTAATTGCGCCTTAATAATTTTATCTTAGGATCGTTATATTCGCTTACAGGTATAGAAATACCAAAGCAGATATTTTTTTGAATAAAATATGGGGTTAAAGCAGTAGAAAACAATACAAGAACCCATGAGAATCCCATTATCCCAATTATATAACTTAAATTTTCACTCATGTCAACTTCCTCCTTCTATGCTTTTATTCAAAAGGTTGTTCATTAAAACTGCAAACCCTTTTTGCCGTTAAGAGACTCAATGACAACCGGCAAATCACACGCCTCTCTTACATTTAACATACATCAAATATAGCACTAAAATAGGATTGTCAATTTCATGATTTATAGCCATGTGACATACTCCCACCACTTAGCACCACATTTGGGATCTACCAAATGCTTATGCTAGAAGTGAGGCTTCTTGCTCAAGTAACCTNNTCAGACAACTTGTAGTTTAGCAATGAAGTGAATATTCCCCAGCCATTATCATGAACGCTCTTTCCGAAATTCAAGCTCTGGGACATTCCCTGCTTACATTGGCTTCAGGTTTTTATTTAACCGTTCAATCATCCATACCAGACGTTTCACACGACCGGCGTCTGTTTTCGCATCGAGATATGCCCGTGTATATGTCCTTTTTACAGATGGTGTCATCGTTTGAAAATTCGTAAAGGCCGGTTCGTGCTCTTTCAACAAATTACTTAAAAGCCCTATTTGTTCATCAGTGATCTCTGAAGGCTTGGGAGCATCCCATTGACCATTTTTCTTAGCTTCCTCTATTTTGATTCTTCCATAATCAGTCATTAACCCTTGTTTTTCAAGTTTTTCAACCAGCGCCTTATTTTTCTCCGACCACTTACTATTTTCTCTGCGGGAAGAGAAATATTTTATATATTTACTATCGTCAATGCGCTTCATTTGACCATCAATCCAACCGAAACAAAGGGCTTCTTCAAGCGCCTCATTTGCCCCTATGGTCTTTGGCCCGCCTGCTTTTCCAAATAACAGCCAGATTCCGCCGCTGGTGAGGCAATTTCCCTCTAACCAATTTCTAAATTCATCCCGTGAAATAAATAGCAGATGTTCAATCAAAATGTTCACCATCCTTCATTAATTTTCTTTTTATCAGCGATCCCCTCGGAGAAAAAACAAAAGTAAACACAGGGAATTTGTAATTGTTCCAAAGGGTGTAAAGCACCGGCCAGTGGTAACAGATTTGACAAAATTTTTGATGATTGAGTTGTCAGGAACTTTAAACAAAGAAAACAGCGGAGATTTATATAAGGAATAATTGAATGCAATACCGTTTATTTATACCATTTTTCACTTAAGCGGCTTTTGGATTGGAGATTCTCCATGTATCCAAAAGCCGCTTTCTTTATCAGAGAGAGCCGCCACCTTACTGTGACTGCTAAGCTCTAATCAATACCATCCCACCTTTACGCTCGAAGCCAGTCTCCCACAGCTCATAAAAAGACAGCCAGCGGAACCCTCCATAGGTTGCAATTTTTACGAAAAATTCATCTTCGAATTCTTCATATCCTACAAGCATGAACCAATGCCAGACCAAATCCTTAAAATTAACATTCTTATGCCGCAGCAGCAAGAATGGAATCGAGATCCCCTTGTCAATCTGGCTTGTGATTTCCCTTGCTGCTTCCTTAGCCGGAACCTCACCCGGACAGCCTGTGAGCTGTAAATCCGGTGCCCCCACATCCTGCAAATATTTATAAAACCCATCCATAAATATTTCCAGTGTATCGATCCCATGAAATCGGGGCTTTAAATAAGGCTTCATGACCTTGGAAAAATTTATATAATCTTCCTTATTAAGTCTTTGAATATCATAGGGATACAGATGGGTTTTATTGTCATAGAGCGCTGTATTGATGCAGGCATCACAAGCCGCCGCCGCCCCACAGCCACCCAGATGCATCATTGGGTCCCGGAACCAATCCTGATTTCCGCCAAAGGAATCTCCGACTCTAAAATAGGACAATTCTTTCTTCATCTTTTCTCCTCACTTCATTTATACTATAGATGAATTATAGTACCAGTCTTGCGTTTCGTAAAGAAAAACAATGTTACAAAAAGTCCATGTTTTTCAATAAGTGAAAAACACGGACCTGTTTTAGGCTTTCAAACACATTTAATATTGATCTCTTCTTAAAATATGCTTACATCCGATATAAGTCAATCCAAAATAAACGCCATAAATAAAAACTATAAACAACGCCGGGATAAGAACGCTATCCATCACATTCACACGTTCAAAGGCCATCATTACATTATTTACAGCCGTAAGCCCAACAATAGAATGAACAATTCCAAGCATAAAAGGAAGTAAAAAGTAACAAAGTATTTGTACAAACAATGCTCTGTCCAGCATTTTCTTTTCAGCACCCAGCTTCCTTAACAATGCATAACGTTCCTTGTTATCCGATGCCTGGGCAAGCTGTTGGATTGCAAGAATTGCCGCGCAGGCAACCATAAACACAATGCCAAGATAAATGGCTAAAAAGGATATGATGGCTTTCATTGCAAGGGATGTGGCATAGATCTCTTCTCTGCTTGAATAGTACCAAAAGCCCTTTTCCTTATAATCCTCGCTGTTACTATATTGATTTAGGTTTTCCTGAAGTTCCTTTGATCCTTCCCCAGTTTTGCATACCATGTTAAGCACCTGATCCGGTGATTTGTCAAGTGTTTCAGAAAACCCGTCATTTACAACAAACGTGATACCGGAATCACTGTTGGAAAGCTTTATGTTTTGCACTTCTCCCTTTGGCTGGAGTGTTTTACCCCCAATGGAGATTGTTACATTTCTATCAAGGAACTGCTGTGCAATATGCAGGTAGACGTCGCCGGTCGCAACAATGAAATATCCATTTCCAGGAAGATCGGCTTTTTCCTTTCCCTGCATTTCTAAAGACTTCTGGTAATCAGAAAACATAACAAAATCAAGGCCGCGTTTCCCGATATCAAAGGACAGGGAAGAATAATCAACCGGTAAATCCTTGTAATGAAGGTCCCCGCGGTAAATACTATATTCATAATGAGACGCATCAATACCTTTTATTGACAAAGGCAGGCTTTCATATATTGTCTTATAATTCCCTTTCCCATCGCCATAAAAACTGACATCATAGGGCGCAGTCTCCTTTAAATCGGCTGACAGAATATTTTTCATGCTATAACCGGTTGAAAAAATACCGATTACCAAAAGCAATACAATGCTGACCACGGATATGGATATAAAGTTTGTGTTAATCTTACTGGTGAGCTGACGGGTAACAAACATTGTCAGGTTTTTATAATACAGTTTCTTATTTGATTGTACCAGCTTTGTAAGTATTCCCGAAAGAGAAAAGAAAAACAGTAACGAACCAGCCGTACCTAAAATAATGGACCAAAGGAAGATACGGTTAATATTAATAATTCCATTTTTCAAAACCAATGCATAGGCGGTTCCTAAGAAAACAATGGATACCAGGAAAACCAGCACCGATAACTTGGTACTTCTGATTTTTAAGCTTTCATTTTTCCGGCCGCCATAGATCAAGTCAATCAGCTTATACTTGCTGACTGCAATTGCATTAAAAATGATGACGGTCAAAAAAATAACTGCGAAATAAAGGATACTTTTCACCGCTGCACCTGGAGAAAATATGAATTTATAGGCGGTCATATCTGCTTCAAATATTTTAGCAGTGAACACGGACATAAACTGGGATCCGAAAACACCGATGATCAGCCCTGCAATTAAAGCAAGGAGTCCCATGAGAAATGTTTCAAATACAAGAATGGCAGAAATTTTACCTTTGCTCATGCCCAGAGTCATGTAAATACCCATTTCTTTTTTACGGCGCCTGATGAAAAAACTATTTGCATACACGATCAAAAAACCCAGGATCACTGCAACAAACACTGATATGACAGATAATATCTTACTAAGTGCAATCATGGAATCGGTCAATATTTCCGTCACTACCATGATATCCTGCTGAGCATAGATGGAGTTAAACATATAAAAGATAGAAACGCCAAATACAAGAGTGAAAAAATATACCGTGTAATCCTGCATACTTTTTCCGACATTTTTAAAAACAAGCTTAGTCAGCACTTAAATCACCTCCAAGAAGAGCCATAACCTCCATGATCCGGTCAAAAAATCCCTTGCGTGATTCCTTTCCCCGGATAAGCTCATTAAACAGCTTTCCGTCTTTGATGAACAAGATGCGTTTGCAATAGCTGGCGGTAAATGCATCATGGGTTACCATTAAAATGGCAGCATTTATCTGTTCATTTAAATTTTTAAAGCTTTCCAGAAGCATCTTTGCAGACTTAGAATCCAGGGCTCCGGTAGGTTCATCCGCAAGAATCAGGGTCGGATTTGTGATGATGGCTCTTGCTGCGGCTACACGCTGCTTCTGACCGCCTGACATCTGGTACGGATACTTATGCAATACCTCCGTGATGTTTAATAGGGAGGCTGCCTGGTGGATCCGCTCATCCATTTCTCCTGTCGGCGCCTTCATAATAGCCAGGGCCAGGGCAATGTTTTCATGGGCAGTCAGGGTATCTAAAAGATTAAAGTCCTGAAAAATAAAGCCAAGCTTTTCACGTCTGAACTTTGATAAGGCTTCTGCTTTCATCTCAGTGACATCCATTCCATCTATATAAATATGACCTGAGGTCGCATCATCAATGGTGGAAACACAATTAAGAATGGTGGTTTTACCGCTTCCCGACGCCCCCATGATTCCGATATATTCTCCTTCCGAAACATTAAAGCTGATATTGTCAACAGCCTTTGTGACATTCCCTTTGTTACCGTAATATTTCTGAAGGTTCTCAACCTTTAAGATTGTATTCATAATGTCTGTCCTCTCTCCTAGTATTTTGAAATAATATTGGCTAAAATCGTAAAAATATAGATATGGGCCGGGTAAAAGGCCTAAAAGAAATATTTCATTCCACGGCCCTTCTGCTTGTTGTAAAGCAGCATAAATGGTAAAGCAAATACCATGCACCACTGAATGTTATCCAAAAACATGCTTACCACACCGGTCTCGGGGTTATAACCCATTGCAAAGACTAAAATACTGAGCGCCAGATAAAATATACCTGTTTTCTTTTTATCCTGGTTGCATAAATATAATCCAACGCCTAAAGCAACCAGTATAATACCGCCTTCACAGAATAAGAGAGAGGGTACAAAGAACATGATCCCTCTTGCCATAAAGAATAAGCTGGGATTAGACATGGTCATAAAAATAATGATACTGCTGAAAACAGGAACAAGCATTAATAATATATATTGCAGAAATGGACGATTCTCTTTCCTGCTTATAGAAATCCGCTGAAAACTGAATATGATCAGACATATTACAAATAGCGTGGAAAAAATATTGTTTATGATAATACCCCCATTTGGCAACGGGAAATATTGATTAATCAGATCATTGCCAAAGTTCATAAATACAAATCCAAACCATAAACGCATTAAATATTTTACCGGGTTTCTTGTGTATCTCATGCCATTGGCAGTAGCAAAGATGAATAAAGGTGCTGATAATCTGCCCAGCATGGTAAACCACAGGGGAACTTGGAAAACACCTGTAAAAATATAGTGAATATGATCGAATACCATGAGCACCAAAGCAATTATTTTAATCTGAAAACTATTTAATCCTTTTTGTAACATTTATGATCTCCTTTTCTATTCCTGACTTATGTCTATTATAATTCCATCTGTCACTGTCAGCCATTGATTATACTTACAAAGAACGAACATTTTTGTCACTTTTTATTATACCAGGAAAACAAGGAGCCAAGCGCCGCAAAGCAGCATTTTGTGAATGCAGCACGATAAGAGACGTTTATGTCTGTTTTCATACAGGAATCACTTTGTAAGCATTGGGATTGTACTTATTTGGACTTTTAATTGTCCATACAAGTGCCTTGATCTGCGAGTTTGTCAGGTCTAAAGGCTCAACACCGTAATAATGATTCGCCGCCTGCTTCAGTCCGTAGCATCCTTCCCCGTAGTAAGCAATATTACAATAAAGCTCCAGTATTTCATCCTTTGTAAGATCTTTTTCAAGCTGAAAAGCTACAAATAATTCTGCCACCTTCCGTTCATATTTCTTTTCAAAAGAAAAGTACATATTTTTTGCAAGCTGCTGGGTGATCGTGCTCCCCCCTTGCACGAAGCTTCCTGCGATCAGATTATTTGCCATAGCCCTTGCCATAGCAATGGGGTCAAAGCCAAAATGATAGTAAAAACGTTTGTCTTCTGACTGTAGCACCTGTTCTTTATATCCATCCGGTATCTCATCAAATGCAATATAACTGTTTTGCTGTTTAAGCTCCTCTACCCTATCCGGCACACTTATGGCTTCTGTCGCATTCCTATACATTTCATATCCGGCAGAAACTATAGGAGATATTTTTAAACTACCCATAAGGAAGCTGATGACAGCAAGTAACAATATACTGATACTAATTGTTTTATTTTTCATCAAAATCACTCCTTTCGTGGTTTGCTTCCTCAGTATAACAGGGAAAGAATCATGGAACCATAGATTTTACTTACGATAATCAAACAAATTTGTAAGATAAAAGGCTGTATGCTCCCGCAGAAGGAACATACAGCCTTTTTTATTGACACACTACTTTGCTTGCAACATGTCGTGTGTTATACGCTCTGACATCATTGCCGTGATGCAATGATAAATTGAATTTAATGCCTCATTCTTTCGGTTTGATTTATCTGTCTCCAGCTTTGCAGTTCAACAATATTTCCTTCAGGGTCCCGCGCATAAACAAATACCGCTTCCTTGCCGTCTGGGTATTCCGCAGCAACCAACTCTCCGACATTGCTTCCTCCCGCCTTAATAACTTCTGCTAAGGTCGCTTCCACATCATCCACTTCAAAGGCTATATGTGCAATTCCCGGGCGATTAATCTCCGAAGGTATGGTTCCTTCCAGCATGTCGTATGAAAATATTTCGAGCGTTGGGTGGTCTTCGACATATCCGGGCAAAAGAAGATGCTCTCCTGTAATATGTGCATCATTCAGTCCTGTTAGTCCGTCTAACCATACCCCTCGCAGGTCACGTGTTTCATTGATGCTTTTGCAGTGAAACACCTTCTTATAAAAATCAATCAGTTTTTTTGCATCTTTAGCAATTATATTTGTGTGTACATAGCGAAACATGACCATGAATCCTCCTCTTCCGTCTTATGATTAATAATATTCTGCACATCTCTGCTTTAATGGGGATCCCCTACTGTAGGAATGACTGTCTGTCTTTTGGAAATGTTATTCTAATTGTTGTACCGTTACCCACGGATGACTGGGCTTCTAATCCCAGATACATCTTATTACAAAGTTCTTTGCAAAGGTACAGGCCGATCCCCGTAGATTTGGCGAATGCCCTTCCGTTTTCCCCCGTAAATCCCTTTTCAAACACTCTCCCAAGGTCGCCTTCAGAAATTCCAATTCCGTTATCCCGGATAAAAAGAATAATATTCTCCTGATTTTCTGAAGCCGAAAATTGCAGTGTCAGAGTATCCTTTTTATATTTGATACTATTTGCAATAATCTGCCCAATAATGAAATCAAGCCACTTTTCATCAGCATAAACCGTATGATCAAGATTGTCCAGCTTCACCTGTGCGCTGCACCCTATCAGCTGTTTTGAATGTTTCTTCACGGCGGCTTTCACCAGACTGTCAAGAGAAAGCCTTCTGATGCTGTAGTCAGACGCTACGTTTTTGCTCCGGGCATAATAAAGAGCCTGTTCGATATAAGAGTCCACCCGTACAGTTTCTTCGGATATTCTCTTTGTTATGTCATTGCGGTTATTTTGGCAGATTAGATCGATGCAGGAAATAGGGATCTTTATCTCGTGAATCCATGTTTCAATATATTCCCGGTATTCATCCTGGGATATCTTATAGGAAGCAATCTCATCGTTCATCGCTTTCGTAACACGCTTAAGAATTTCACATAAAACTTCCCCTTCGGCAAAATTAGGCTCTTCTAACAGGGAAGCGATATACTGCTTTTGCTCCATTGACTCCAGCGTTTTATTTAATCTGTAATAATATCTGCAGCGTATCAGGTACTCATAAACCAGTGCAACGAAAGAGGTTATGACAATGGTCGTGCAAATAAGTATTATGGCATAACGACCGATATGGTAGACATCCAACAGGAAGGCCAAAAATACAATGATAAAGCTTTGCGCCAATAAAAACAGGATCTTATCTTTCAAAAAGCTTGAAAACTTCATATCATATACCCCTGGCCGCGTTTGGTCTTTATAAAATCCGCAGCACCGATTTCTTCTAACTTTTTACGCAGACGGTTGACATTGACAGTCAGTGTATTGTCATCGACAAATTCATCGGACTGCCAAAGCTCATCCATCAAATCATCCCGTGAAATAATGCTGTTTGCGTTCTGCATTAAAACAGAAAGAATCCGCAATTCATTTTTCGTGAGCTCAACCTCTTTGTTTTCATGATATACTGTGCTTTTTGCCATTGACAATGTTAAGCCCTTATATTCTACTTCTGAGGAATAATTCTTCTGGTTGGTGCGTTTAAGTATGGCTCCGATCCTGGCAAGCAGGATCTGAATGTTATAAGGTTTTGTTATAAAATCATCTGCGCCCAGGTTCATGCTCATCAGTTCATCCATGTCATTGTTGCGGCTTGTCACAACCATAATAGGTACATCCGATAGCTTACGGATCTCCCTGCATACGTGGTATCCATCATAATAAGGCAGATTGATGTCAAGCAAAATCAAATCTGCGTCTGAATCCGTTGCTTCCGATATGATATCTTTAAAGTTATCACTTGTTTCACAAGAATAATTATAGCTCTCCAGCAGCGAAATCAATTCTGTTCTCAGAACGATATCGTCTTCTATAATAAACAGCTTCAAATTGAAATCACCTCCTTAAAACCTGTTAATGGGACTGATATTATACTCATTGCTTATAATAGCTTGGCCATATAATATTCGTCCACATACGTCCCATCCACAACCATGGAATTTTTCTTTATTCCTTCAACAACAAATCCATTTTTTTCGTACAGGTTTCTCGCAGCATCATTGATACACATTACCGTTAATTCAAGCCTGGTAACCCCTTTCTCGCCGGCCCACTTGTCCAGCTGCCTAAAAAATGAGGTACCGATCCCCTGCCGCTGATAGGATGCACGAATTCCTACTACGATATATGCAGAATGTTTTACTCTTCTTAAAATGCCTTTTTGCGCAGATATATATCCAACAATTTCATGATCTGCTTCGGCAGCTAAAAACAGATTATTGCCTGCGGCAGCTTCCTTGATGGTGGATTTTATTCTATCGGTATTTTTCGTCCGTTCCTTTGGCTCGTACATCATATATTTTGTCTCAGCATCAAGTGCGGACATCATTTGCCAAAGTGATTCAGCATCATTTTCTTCAATAGGTCTAATGATAACACTCATAAAGCCTTATACCTCCTGTTTGTTAACTGTGCATAGCTTTCGTTTCATCCGTTAAAGCTTGAAAAGAAATCAGCAAATAACGGATCCTGTTCCGGCTTATGGGTGACATAGCCTATAGCGATTTTATTGTTCGTTAGTTCTATCAATTTTTGCGCACCTTCTTCACCAAATGCTCCGCATAATTCTACGGCCCCAACACCTTCACGTTCTAAGAAAACAAGCTTATCACAGGCTTCCTTAAAATTTCTGACAGTAAATACATAGCTGATTTGTTTCTCTGTCTCAAAACAAGCCTGATGCAGCTCTGGGTTATAGTGGCCTCCCATCAGTAAAAATGCAAATTTTTTCTTCATATATTTTTCTCCTTTCCCCATGCGGGCAAATCAGCAGTAATTGACAATAAAGCCTGAAAGATATCAACCAGATATCTCCCAGGCCTTTATTATTCCGCACATCATTTATAAAACGCTGGGTTCTCTCTTGGTCACAGACCGGTTTAAAACCCCAGAAAACCTAATCTTTTACTTTTTATATAACAATATTTATTTCAACTGGTTATCATTATATATTTAATGAGATCATTCGTCAATAATCTTTGCATAGCGTTTTAGCAAGCATGTTTATTTGTTATTTCGCTGCTACAGCTTCAAAAGTAATGATATCTTCTGATATAAGTACAACTTATGTCATATATAAAAAGCATTAAGTTTACCAATATCAATTATCATGATATAATAAGGTGAATTAAATACAGCCCATCAGCATTTGTCATGGGTTTAAAGGAGAATCATGCATATGGAGAGATTAATAGGTACTGTGTCAAGGGGTGTACGTGCACCAATTATACGCCAGGGAGACGATATAGCAGATATCGTTATTTCCAGTGTACTTGATGCAGCCAAAAGTGAAGATTTTGAATTGCGTGACCGTGATGTCGTCGCTGCTACTGAGGCCATTGTTGCCCGCGCTCAGGGAAACTATGCTACTGTAGATCAAATCGCCGCTGATATTAAAAATAAATTCGGTAATGAAACCATCGGTATTGTATTTCCTATTTTAAGCCGTAACCGTTTTTCCATTTGTCTTAAGGGCATTGCAAGAGGCGCTAAAAAGATCGTAATCATGTTAAGCTATCCTTCGGATGAGGTAGGGAATCACCTGATCGATCTTGATGCGTTGGATGAAAAGGGCATTAATCCCTGGACTGATGTTTTAACCGAGGCACATTACCGTGAACTTTTTGGCTACCGTAAGCATACGTTTACCGGAGTTGATTACATTGAGTATTACAAGGAACTTATCCAAAAAGAAGGCTGTGAAGTAGAAGTTATTCTTGCAAATGACTGCCGCACAATCTTAAATTATACAAAGCATGTTCTTAACTGCGATATTCATACCCGTTTTAGAACGAAACGCTTATTAAAAGCCGCCAATGCAGAGACTGTGTTTGGTCTTGATGATATCTTAACCGCACCGGTCGATGGCAGCGGATATAATGAAAATTACGGCTTACTTGGCAGCAATAAAGCTACCGAAGACACCGTTAAGTTATTCCCCCGCAACTGCGAACCCATTGTTAAAAGGATTCAGGACGGACTCCTTGAAAAGACTGGAAAGCATATTGAAGTTATGATTTATGGCGACGGTGCCTTCAAAGATCCTATGGGTAAAATTTGGGAATTGGCAGATCCGGTGGTTTCTCCGGCATATACGGAAGGTCTGGAAGGCCAGCCCAATGAAGTCAAATTAAAGTATCTTGCTGATAACGATTTTGCTGATTTAAGCGGAGCGGAATTAAAGGCTGCTATTTCAAATTACATTCAAAGCAAGGACAGCAATTTAGTTGGAAGCATGGTATCTCAGGGTACTACCCCGCGCCGGTTAACCGACTTGATCGGTTCCCTCTGTGACCTCACTTCCGGAAGTGGTGATAAAGGAACACCTATCGTATTAGTTCAAGGCTACTTCGATAATTACACCAAATAAATCTTGTTTATTGGCAACTGCCAAGCAAAATGTCAATCAAGCGTATCGTTCTCAATGGGCGATACGCTTGTTTCAACAACGTTATATTCACTATAAAAAACGGGGGGAAATGATTTGATTATCAAAAATGACAAGCAATACAATGTGTTTCCCTCACACATAGGCATAAGAAAATATATTCTCTATTACAACATTGTTTTTCCAGAAAAAGATACATTCATGGCACAATATACGCTCATGCCAAATGCTTGTGGAACATTGTCGCTTGCTTTTGACGGAAACGCTGTAAGAGCTGAGCTTTGGGGTGCATCTATGACGCCTGTTTTCTTAGGGATGGAGCCAAATAGTTATCATATCCTATTGCTTATTCAGCTATCCTCCTGTGGTTTATATCAAATTACACGTCAAAGTCAGTCGGAGTTTGCCGACAAACGCCTTTCCCTTGCTGACATTGACAACGAACTTTTCAATTCACTGTATCAAGCATTTATATTATCAAAAACAGGTATAGAATTGGTAAACACATGTGAAAAAGTTTTATATGGACGCATGGAAAATCACATTGTTTCGGATGCTTTATTATTAGCGGCTTCAGTGATTTCTGATCGTCATGGACAAGTACAAGTGAAAGAAGTCGCCCGGCAGTCCAGTTATAGCGAGCGACATCTAAACCGCCTGTTTCTTGCGCAAATCGGAATGAATATTAAGGATTATGCACGCTTAATCCGCTTTAATTATGTGTTAAAGCACATTCAAAAACCGTCTTGCTTCTTTGCAGCATTGTCACAGCAAGCAGGATATTTTGACCAGGCCCACTTTGATAAAGACTTTAAAGCAATTAGTGGTGTTACCCCTCAAGAATATATGAAAACCATGTCGGATTTTTACTATGACGGAACTGATATATATCATACAATATCCTAAAAGGAGGAATGAAATATGAAATATCAAGGATGTCTTTTAGCGGTCAGGGATATATCCGTTTCTAAACACTTTTATGAAACAATTCTTCATCAAAATATTGTAATGGATATTGGCTCACATGTAACCTTTGAGGGCTTTTCTCTCCAACAGGGATATGCCGAACTCATCGGTATAGCAGTCGATCATGTAAAAGAACAATCACATAGCTTTCAAGTTTATTTTGAAGTTGAAGATTTAGACAAAGTATATGCCGAAATAAAAAATATATCTGCCCTGCAATGGGTACATGAAATAAAGGAATACCCGTGGGGGCAGCGTGACATTCGGGTATATGACCCTGATAAGCATATTGTGGAAATTGCAGAAGATATGAATACGGTTATAAAGCGCTTTTTCAGTCAGGGCATGTCAGCGGAAGAAGTCGCCAAACGCACTATGTTTCCCATTGATGTTGTGAAACAGTATGAATCGTGCTTTGATAAATGACACCCAACCAAATAAGGAGGATGCCTATGAACTGGGAACCGTGGACAGGCTGCTACAAAGTAAGTGATGGCTGCACAAATTGTTATTTTTATGGGCCGCATGCGAAACGCTATGGTCAAAACACCATACAAAAAACAGATAAATTCGACTGGCCGATACGGACAAATGCAAAAGGCGAATACAGAATTAAAGGAGATAAAATTCTAGCAACATGTTTTGCCACTGATTTCTTTCTTCCTGAAGCTGACGAATGGCGGAAAGAAGTTTGGGCTATGATCAGGAAAAGAACAGATATAGAATTTTTGATTTTGACAAAGCGAATTGACCGTTTTCTCGTGTCGCTTCCATCGGATTGGGGTGCCGGATATGATAATGTAAATATTGGGTGTACTGTTGAAAATCAAGAACTGGCAGACTATAGACTTCCATTATTTTTATCCTATCCGATAAAACGGCGATTTATAGCCTGTTCACCGCTTTTAGAAGCGATAGATTTAACGCCTTATCTTCATGGAGTCGACCATGTTACAGTTGGTGGTGAAACAGGACGGGAAGCTCGTGTATGTGATTATGATTGGGTGTTTCATATCCGTGAACAATGTGCAAAAGCAAATATAACATTTTGGTTTAAAAACACAGGCTCACTATTTAAACATGATGGAGTAATGGATAAGATAAATCCATTTAAACAGACCAGTGCAGCTAAAGAATTTGATATAGATATTTCAGATGGAAAAAGGTTATTTTAATGGAAATAACACCAATGTGCAGATTAATCTGTTTGCCGTTCCCAGCCGCTCTCCATTCATCAACCCATAGGCAGCGGAATAATCCGCAAACTTGATGAATGGAGGGGCCTAAACGTCATCGCTTTATATTATGTGTATAAAAATCATTGCTGTCTGGCTCTGACATACTCCATTGCTTCCTTGCCGGTTATGTGCTCAATATCAATTGCAATAACGTAAGCATGGCTACATCCGGCTATTTCCTTGTTCCTGGCCTCTTCCGGCTGATCACCTGAATATTTTTGCGCCAAAGCCTTAAATGCCTCCCATCGTTCATCGCCTTCCACTATTCTGGCTTTTCCAAAGGCGATAACACTGCGGAAGTAAGAAGTATATTCCTTACTTACAATCGTATCTTCATCGATTACCGAAAAAGATACCTTAGGATATTTTGTGATTGCATCAACTTTATGCCCGGCCTTTGCTGAATGGAAATAAATTTTGTCATTGAAATATACGTAGCTCAGCGGCACAGCGTAGGGATAATCGTCGTCCCCAAAGCATGCCAGGACACCATTGGTGCATCTGTCCATTACTGCGATTGTATCCTCAGGCGATAATAATTGTTTGTTTCTTCTCATTTCTCTAAACATCTGGTGTTTTTCCCCTTTCTTGAATGGAATTTCAGCTGACTGCCATGACCCATAATAAATTTAAGCCTGAATGATATCTTCTCCCAGTTAAACTGCGGAACCCTAGATCATTTAAATATTTAATTTACTAAGTTAATGCTTTTTCAGAATGAAACGATTATATACTCGTTTTCAGAATAAGTCAATGTGTGTATGATAATACCCATTCCTTTCTACCTTTCATACAACCTTCCATAATGTTTTATAATCTATGAAATCTTCTGC
Organism: Hungatella sp. UBA3048; assembly: GCA_002367105.1. Lineage (GTDB taxonomy): Bacteria > Bacillota > Clostridia > Lachnospirales > Lachnospiraceae > Lacrimispora. The sequence continues at coordinate 62,990 of DFCS01000050.1, read as the reverse complement.
TTTCAAACATTATAATATATTCTCTTTACCATTAAATTATCGAAATCTTCCTTATATACTTATCACTCTAAAAATTAAACTTACAGCGAAAAAAAGAGGTTCCTATCATTAGTAACATTACTTGGACATGCAAAATATACTATAATTATGAAAGGAGATAAATTAATATGTTCTATAGTATTTATCGCGATCATAAAATACTGAAATATAAATCATTGATATTCAACGCTGGTAATATGATTGATGCTATTACTTCTGGATCTGACACGGAGCAGCTGGGAGGATCCGGTATTTTTATATTAGGATGGCTTATGCCTCAAGGTGATACAGATGAATATTCATTAACTTTTAGTGTACCAAAAGATGCTCGAAAAGGATATCATAAATCGAGAGTATTTGTTCATTTAATAAGTGATAATTTAAGTATACCAATGGGAGATCGATTCTCAATCAGACTCTCATCATTATTTTCCAAGGCTAATGAAGTAATCGATATAGCTAATTTAAGTACTGTTAACAGGGAGAACATCCTTGTTCAAACTTCACCTGGCAGCAAGCAGTATAATCATTATGTAATAGAATTTTTTTTAGATGATTTCATTCATGCAGAAGATTTTGCCTTACTTAGTATTGCCCGTATTCCAGCTTTTAATGACTATGCCGGCTCGATAGCTATAACTAGTATAGAATTCAGATATATATGCTGTTAAATATAAAATCCGCTGATCTGTTCCATTGGATCAGCGGATTTTTGCCATTAACCTGGAATCCAGGAATAAATATACTGCACCTGTTCCGGGCTTTGGATCCCGGGATTTGCAAGCTTTTGAAATTTCCCAGGCAAATCCTTTTCTAATGCTGCCATATGAAAATGGCAGGTTGCTATGCCCATATCCACTCTTTGTAAGTCAACTTTTTCGTTGTCGCTTTTTAAAGATCTTGCCAGATAAAAATGATACGTGTCATTATCCTGCACGATCCTCCATGGCTGTTTATTAACAGCAGAAGGAGCCAGACGCACCATTTCCAACGGGAATGCATACTCCCCCGCATCATCTTTCGTCAAAGGTTGTGAGAAGCTCTGTTTGAAAAACAATTCGCTCCATTCTTTTCTCTGATCTGCTTTTGACACCCACCTCATCAGTGATTCCATCGTTCTTTTTTTACCTGCAGGATATCCGATGGGAGAAATGCAGGGAAAAAGATCCCCTTCTTTTAGATCCATGGCCGCAGCAAAACCACTGCGGTTAAAGGTTCCCCCAAGCCAGCAGGTACCAAGTCCAAGGGATGTGGCATACAGAACCAGTTTTTCGAAAGAATAGCCAAGGCCTTCCAAAGCCAGTTCTTTATCTGCTGCCGATGCAGCGATGTAATTCCCTGCACCTTTAATGACACCATAGGTTCCCAGCTTTTCTCCATCGGATGAAGAAGTCTTTTCCAGAAGACGAAAGGTAACATCTGCGGAAAAAGGATTGGATAAGTTATCAATATAGGCTCTGATTTGATCCTTTTCATTTGCTGAAAGATCACGGTTCTCATAAGTCCTGACACTGCTGCGGGCATTGACTGTTTTAGCAACAGGGAAATCCATTTTCATAGTTTGCTGCTCCTCCTTTTTCAGACTAACGTCTTATAAAGATTGATATTACCTGGTTTTTCCACGAGATCCGCAAACAAAGCAATGGCTTCCTTAAAATGCTTTGCCGCCATATGCTTGTTTAGCGCTTCCTGATCTTCCCATTCCTCAAGCATTGTCAGAAGCTGTGGGTCTTTTATATCCTGCAGCAGCTCATAGCGGATGCAGCCAACGTCGTTCTGCCGTGTATCCTTAACAAGCTGCTTTGCTAATACAATAAATTCTTCTACCTTTTCTGATTTGATAAAATTCTCTGCGACTACTTTAATCATTGATTGTTAAACTCTCCTTTTCGTTTTGTCACCAAATTTCGTAATGCACCCGGTCCGCTTTATAACGGTCAACAAATTCATTACGCTGTCCATAAGGATATCCAATGGAAATCAGCGCAAAGGGTCTGATATGATCCGGAAGCTGAAACAAGCGGCTCACATTTTCTGTAACAACATCGGATGTAGCAACGCCAAGCCATACGCCCCCAAGTCCCAGATGAACCGCTTCCAGAAGCATGTTTTGTGCCGCAGCGCTCATGTCCTGCTCCCAGCCGGCAGGTACTTTCAATTCTTTGTCATTGGCCAGCAAAACAAAGGTTACAGCAGAATTCTCAGCCAGTTTCGCATAAGGAGAGGTTTGGGCAATTTGAGCCAGTCTTTCCTTATTCTTTACCACAATGAATTCCCATGGCTGCTGATTGGCGGCCGATGGAGCCTGCATAGCTGCGCGCAGCAGCTTATCAATTTTTTCGGGTTCCACTTCCTGCTCTTTAAACTTACGAATACTTCTTCTGATATAAATTTCTTCCATAGAAATGACCTCCTTATTTTAATTTCTCATTTAATTTTTTAACGTCCAGGTTTTCAAGAAGCTTGTTGCTGATTTCTATAAATTTAAGGGTTTCTTCTTCTGTCAAAACATCCTTGTAATTCTCTTGAAGCTGATTCCATGCTGTTAAAATTTCATTTTGCAAGGATAGGCCATCCGGTGTTGTACTTAAATATACATTCTTTCCTTCCGCTTGTTTTGCAATAAGTCCTTTTCGCTCAAGCCTTTCAAGCAGGCGGGTTATGGTTGACGGTGTTAAATGCAGCATTTCGCCAATTTCTTTCTGTGGTATTCCACCTTTGAGGTTTACAATATACAGGAGCATTGCATGGCTGGGTGACAACCCGGTTTTGCTGAAGGCTTCATCTGCTGTTTTTCCTAATTCCCGGGCCAGTTTCGCAGAAGTAAAAAACAGGCACCCATTAAGCATACACTCCTGATCGTTTGATTCATTATTACAATTCAAAACATTCCCTCCTTTGTTTGTACATACAAATATAACATTTCTTTATTTTACTGTCAAGTCTAGTATTCACAATAATATGAACTGTGAAGCTGTCAGCCCCTTGCAGCAGTAAAAAAATTAGGGCGTATGCATCTACCGCCCTAATTACGATCCTCATACTGGCCAAACAGCTCCTCCAATTTATTCAGTGGAAATGGTGTCATAGCCAACGGCTTTACTGCAATGGACATGAGCATGGCTGGATTATCATCTGCTGCAATTCGATTAGAGCTCAAAGTGCCGCACATTCGGCATCTGTGAATAATCGCCCATTCTCCTCCCTTTCGTACCCAAACACTGACCGGCTCCATAATTCCTTTGCAAAGGGAAGCGCGGTCTCCGGGATCATTGTCTATATGAATGCTTGATAAACACTTCGGACAATGGTTTCGATGCCGGCTCCCGGCACCTTCCGGCACTACAAGCGTTCCGCAGACTTTGCAGGTGAAGCTCTCAGTACAGGCAGAATGCCGGTAATCAATTTTGGGGGTGATTCTTGAAGCGGCTTTGACATCAGTCATCTTCTGATAAGCATCATATCGTTCTCTTTTAAGCTTCTTTGCGCGAAGGGCCTCAAGAACCTGACACCCATCTTCGTGAACATGAGTACAGTTCCTGAAATAACAGCCTTCTGTTAATTGTGCCAGTTCAGGGAATACCGCGTTTCTCTCTTCCTCGGAGATTTGCTGCAGGGCAAAATCACGGAAACCCGGTGTATCAATCCATAAGGTTCCTTTCAGGCCGGCCTCCAATACGCTGGCATGAGTGCTTGGCATCGGATAGCGGGAATCACTCCCATGTATGAGAGTTGTTTTTCCGCAGGACCTGTCACCAATGACAACCACAGTTTTTCCCTCAACTATTTTAAATAGTTCTTCCTGCTGCTCACGAGCGGAACCTGTAAATACAAAGCCAGCGGTATTTTTATAAAGTTCCAGTTTGGCTTCTAACAGATCCTGAGCGCTTTCCCCGATCAAATCCCATTTGCTGATAAATATGCCGGCTTGTATTTCTGCGCGTCTGGCGGCAATGATCGCCGATTCCAGGTAACCAGCCTGATTGAGCAGGTAATCTGCAGTCACGATTGCCAATAGACACTGAACATTCGCTGCTACCAGCACCTTCTCCTCTGGAGAACGGCGGTTTCCCCGATATAAGGCGTTTTTTCTTGGGAGTACATGAATTAGTTTATATTGACCGTTTCCGGTATCTTCTACTTCAACTTCATCACCAACAACCAGGAGATTCTTATCCAAAATCAAAGAACCGGGAAGCAGGCAAGAAAAGACTTCACCTTTTGATAATACTTTCACTTGTTTATTCATGATATTTACAACCGTAGCCTGGAAAGCTTCCGTATTAATAGCTTTTTTGATTTTAATTTCTTTTTTCTTATTCATCTATATTTCCTCCTGATCAGGAACAAGCATTGAGTCTGCGCTTGCTCTTTTCATAAGATATTATAGGTTCTGTTTCTATATCGCGGCAACCGATTTCACGTTTCAGAAACAAAGAAGCACCATGCAGTTTCATGGCGCTTCTTTGTTTATTGATTCTTCAGTTTTAATTTTGCAATAATTTTCTGTATGCTTTTGGGTGATAAATAGTAAGTCTCCGAAAGATGGTAAATTGATATTCCTTTTGTATATTTTTCATAGATCTCCATGTTTCTGAAAAGAATCATCTCTTTGCTCCTGGTATTTTCTCCCCAAGCTTTGCGATTGATTTCTTTTCTAGGGACGTAAATATATTCACCGTCAATATAATCTTGTATTAAATCTATTATTTCTTTTGGCAGCACATCGGCTGCTTTGATATAGCTCATTATGCTCCTCCCAATTTGTATTTTCAGGAATGGGCAAAGGCTATACAAGTATCAATTTTCTGATGCCATGCAATAGCCCTTGCTATGCATAACGAACCGTGCTTAATATCATAAAATGCTTCCTCCCCTCTTAAAGGTTATTGATAAGCGGTACAATGTTCTGTATCAAGCTGCTTCCATACCATCGTGAGCTCGCGTTCTTTTGTTTCCTCCTCAATCTGTTCTGCCGAAACCGCAAAGCCTTCTCTCAGATAGAACGCTGCTGCCCTTTCATTTCGTTTATAAACATTTAAAAGAAGTTTGTTATGCCTCTCCTTGGCATAGCAAAGCAGCTCTCTTCCAATTCCTTTGGATTGATATTCTGCATCAACAAAAATCCCCTCAATGTAATCCCCGTTCATTCCAAGGAACCCTTGGATCTGACCATCGGAATCATACACATAAACAGTTGCCTGGGGCAGAACTTTTTTGACCGTTGCATAGTTTTTTAACCAATAGCTGCTGTCAATAAAATAATGCGCCTTGATATTCGTATCAAGCCATATCTTCATAATTTGATCGATATCGGTTTCTTTCAATTCTCTGATCATAATAAAATATACGTTCTCCTTTTGAGCGAAATAATTTATTTCCATTATGTGATATTCCAAACAATAAAAAACAGATAACTCTGTCACTTAGAGCTATCTGCTTACTTATCGCACACTAGCGTAAAAAAACACGCTTTACTGGTTCCCACGGATTGCGGCAGTCTCCTGGCGAACTTCCACTAATGTTCACCTGATTCATTGCCTGCGCAATTAAAACCTATAATTTTTCAATCGAATTACAGGCAGCCTGAGCTTCATATATCCGCAAAATAAGTACAACAAAAAACCCCCTCGTGATATGAGAGCTAAATTTTATTGTTCAATATCTTAGCGAATAGACGACATCAAGCCACCTCCCTTTGTATCATTAGAATTATCATAACGAATTTTTCTTAACTTTGCAAGATGTTTTTTAGTGCTGCGCTGTTTTTCTATTGATTTATTCGTTTTTGCATGCACGGAGCCAAAGAATTAATATTTCAGGCTCTATTTATGAGAATCAAGAACAAATAAAGATGCATCATGCCCCATAAATATATTACATCCTGAATAAAATGTTTTCGATTGAATATCCCTGAACCCTATTTTTGTCAAAACATCCGTTAATTCTGCCTGATCAAAACCATTATGAACCATATCTGAGGCGATTCTTTCATTCTTATCAAAGTCTACGATTATTAAATGCCCATTTTTTTCCAAAGTCTCATATAATCTTGATAAGACTAATTCAAAGTCTTTGATATGGAGCAACACCTGAACCATAAAAATATAGTCCGCGTGTAAATCTGAAAGGCTGTCTTTTTCAAAGTCAAAACATAATGTAGCTGCATTCCGAATATCAGAGCTTAAAATTTTTTGCTCTATTTGATGAATCATGTTTTGTGATGTGTCCAGAAAGAGCATAGAATTAAAATCGTTTAGCAAATTCATTCCAACAAGACCGGTTCCACACCCAAAGTCAATGGCATTCTTACTTTTCGCATCAACCACGTATTCACGAATGGCATTTGATGATACTTTAGCAATCTGGATTCTTTCCGGAGTGTCGTATCTATCAGCCATCATTTCAAACTTATCCGTATTCCCCATTCTTGTATCTCCAATCTCCCTTATTAAAAATCCGATATGGTAAAGCCTTATCTCCCGCCATCTTTCATGACCGACAGACGGCTGCAGTCTTAAGACAGACAATCGTGTGTATTTATCAGATAGCAAGGCCCTTGGCCCAGCTGACAGCTTTCAGCAAATTTTCCTCTAAGCTTTTCTTTGGTTCTACAAAATCTATTTCACCGATGAATTCATTCCCGGAAAGCTCTTTCTTTAGTTTAGTAAAACACTTTTGGGCTCCGCCCCCTGCATGGCTGGCAAACAGCGCAATCCGTTTGCCCCGGATATTGTATTGACTGATAAAGCTTTTCATTGGCGGTGTAAATGACCCGGCCCAGATGGGAGTTCCAATTATAATCGTGTCATACTGATTTAAATCAGCGAATTCGTTTGTTAACGTTGGCTTCTCTCCAAAAATGACACTCTTTCCTCCCCAAAAGTATTTCCGGAATCCTTCTGTCGGATAGTTTTTACTTGTTTTTAACTCCGTAATGTCAGCGCCTAGCGTTTCTGCAATCTTTTCTGCAATGAATTTCGTACCGCCAGAAAACGAAAAATATACAACCAGAGTGCTCATAGCTATTCTCCTCATATAATAAGTTTATAGCCGGAAAAAATGGGTTATAGGCTTATTCTTTTTGTGGTATCGATGAAAGGGTAACTTATGAGATCTCTCTCCTTAACTCATCGATACGGTTAATGGTTACATTTTAAATGGAATTATTCTGTCAGTTATCATCTTCTTTCCCTATAATAATTTTCTTTGCCTCAATAGCCCAATCCCTCATTGCAGAATAAACATAAACGCCGCAAAGTGCGGTCAGCTGACTGTAGGAGCAGTCAATATCTTGTTCCTTAAACTGCCCGCAGAGCTCCATATAGCCGTTCATTTCTTTGACCAGCTTATCATTTCTTCTGATAAAATTATCCAGATGACCAAGCAGCACCTCCGGTTCCGTGTTTTCACCAAAGGAAACTTTAAGCAATAGTTCGTACCTGATCCTCTCGATTTCCGGCTCCTCCCTCAGCCAATCTGAGAGCTCTTTTTTACCAGCGTCCGTGATATTGTATACGATCTGTCCCCGTCCATTTCCAGTCTGCGTGTTATTCGAAGTGACGGCAAGCCCCTCAGCCACCATTTTCTTGAGAGTCGGATAGATCTGACCATAGCTCTCCTGCCAGAAATGGCTGTATTCGTTCTCTATCCACTTTTTTATGGTATAACCAGTCTGCGGCATTCGGGCGAGCATTCCCAGCATTACATATTTGGATTTCCCTGTATTTTCTTTCATCTGTGCACCTTTTGTTCGTTTTATATATCATTATGATATATTATAATGATATATCTTGTCAAGGCTTTCTGATTGCAAATTTTACGAATTATCTTCCGGGATGACATTCTGAGAATATTGGTGCCGGAAAATAATTTCTTTTTCTACTCCTTAGCGGCAGGTTCATTACACATTTCATATCAGTATCGCTCTTTCTTTAAATACCTTTTATTTTGCAGATGTTTTAATCTCCGAAATAATTAATCCCGATAATGTAAGTACAATCCCGAATATAGCAACACCAGTAATCGTTTCACGAAGTACAATCACAGAGGTAATAACGGTTATTACCGGAACCAGGTAAATATAAACACTGGTTTTTATTGCGCCCAGTATTTTTACCGCAGTGTTCCACGTCACAAAACAAAGAGCCGATGCTCCAAAGCCTAAGAATAAAATGTTAAACAAAACTACCGGATGCAGCAATTGATTGATCTTAGGTTCAAACCCAAATATGAATAATGCAGGTACCATGAACACCAGCCCATAAAAAAAGATTCTGCGTGTCGCTTGGATCGTGTTGTAATGAAAACCGCTGATTCTCTTTGTCAGGACAGAATAGGCTGCCCATACCACAGAGGCTAGAACAGCCAGTATATCTCCCAATGGATTTAATTTTAAATTACTGCTTCCGTTAAAGCTAATAAGAAATATTCCGATAACCGCAACCCCAAAACCTATAAAAAATTGCAATCTTAATTTTTCTCTATCTAAAAACAAGTGTGCAAAAATGGCGGTGAAAAACGGTGCAATCGATATGATGACCCCAACATTGGATGCAAAGGTGTAAGTCAGGGCAATGTTTTCAAATAAATAGTAAAGTGTGACACCACACAAACCAGCCGCAGCAAAATACAGCTCCTGCTTTCTTTCCCTGACTTTGAGCCTGTGAGGGTAAAATACAAGCAGCACAATGAATCCTATTGTAAATCTTAAAAATAGTATTTCTATTGGAGAAATCGCTTTTAAAAGTATTTTGGTTGATATGAAAGTCGTACCCCATATAAAAATTGTCATAAATGCAAACAAATGTCCTTGAATATCCTTTTTACTGTCCATGTAAACCCTTTCGATATAAATCATCAGCTTCGCTTTTCCATAAAAATCTTCATATACTGTTTTGGTGTCAGTCCTATGAACTTCTTAAAAAAGTTAGAGAAATGACTTTGGTCGACAAACCCAGTCTGCAATGCTGCTTCAATTGGCGGGTAACCTTGTTCCAGCATTTTCTTTGCTTTATCGATCCGTATCGTTTCCAAGTAGCTGTAAGGGGAAATACCCTTTTGCCTGGTGAAAGAGCGAAGCAGATAATATTTACTAAACCCGGTCAGCTTGCAAAGATCAGCCAGCGTAATGTTCTCCTTGTAATGCTCTTCTAAGAATTCACAGATTGCTTTTACTTCCATACTTTGCTCTGTACGGCCTGCCGGCGCTTGCTGTTCTGTATATTCTTCCACTAATTGCTCCAAAAGGAAAAAGTAGATTTCCTCTTTTCTAAAAGCCTTTTCTTCCTCTATGATCATTTGATGTAATTCCCGGAGCACAGAAACCAATTCGCTATGAAAAACTACTTGAGGTGTAAAGTGAGGTAAATATTCTTTTCCTGTTATTTCAAAGACCGCCTTGCTCATATTTTCCGGTTGGATATTGATACAGCGATAATCCAGCGTTTTACCATCGATTTGTTCGCAAGCATGATTGTCATGTGGATTAAACAGTAATAAATCTCCCGGTTCTATGGTGTATTCCTTGTTTTTGCAGGATAAAAGCCGATGACCTTTTTCAATAAAACCAATCACATAATATTCATGAAAATGATTGGGAAACTTCTGCATAATCCCTTGAAAATGATAAGCTTCCACGTTTAATTCGGTATCATATTTTACAGTTCGCATCTCTTGTTTCATTAACACGCCCCCTTTCCCGATTATCTGATATCTAGTGTACCACAACGGATAATAGAATGCTTGTATGATATTGCCCTTAAGTTAATTGGAAGTTTTCCGCAGTAGGTGACTCTAAGCTTATGAAACCTCCCCGCATATCAAGCGAAAAAGCCCACCTGCTTTCCAGCAAGTGGGCTTTCTATCTTTCGGATCTTCTATAAAATTATTTGCAGTATATCGCTACTGCGTCCCGCAGAAATGCTGTGCATCCGGGTGAGATCTTATCGTAATAAGCAGTAAAACGCAGATCATCCACATACATCTGCGTCACGCCTATATGAGCTTCTTTGCTGTAATCCTCCCAATAAAAGCAGAGCCATTTTTTATGCAGCTCACAGGCTTTTTGCGCCAGTTCACTGGCTGGGTCGCCTTGCTCAGAGGCCGCTTTTAATGTTACGTTCAAATCTTCCGTCAGCCTTTCCAGTTCAGTGAATTGTTCCTTACTCATATTTAAAACCTTGGCGTTGGAACGGTTTACTCGCTCATCGCCGTATTTTGCCCGGGCTTCCTCTCCATATTGATGCTCGTTATGGTCCACCAGCTTTTGAAGGAAGCCTTCAAACTTTTCCTGATCACTCATTATCATTTCTCCTTTCAAGGTCTTAATGGTTTTTTCGACATTGGCGACCAGCAAATTCAATTGCTCTCGCCTGGCAAGCAAGGCAGTCAAATGGCTCTCCAGCGCTGATAGTCCGTCAAAATCTTTGGAAGCAAGAATATTTCGGATTTCTTCCAGCGATACCCCAAGTTCACGGTAAAAAAGGATTTGCTGCAGCCGATCGATCTCCTTTTGTCCGTAAATCCGGTATCCATTGGAACTGACTCGGGCGGGTGAAAGCAATCCCAACTCATCGTAATACCTCAGTGTTCTTGTACTGACCCCCGCTAATTTCGCCAGCTTATTTATGGTGTATTCCATCTTATCACCCCCTTGCAAAAACCACTATAAACTATTACGCGGCGTCAATGTCAACCGTTTTATGAAAGATTTATCCTGATATTAGAATTTTCTTCAGCCGGTTCAGGCAAATACCTGTTTTGCTTTTGATTCTAACGATTCCCGCTGCATGTTTGAAATATGGAACCCACTCTGTCCTTGATATCAAAATACCCGGAATCCATCATGATGGTAGGGTTGACCTTTAAAGCATTAGGTTTGCCATTTTCCAGACAATCTTCATTCGCATATGCCGCAACAATTTCTCCAAGAAACATTGTAAAGTCAAAGATTGGAATCGTCTGAATTACTTTACAAAGATAATTTACCGGGCACTCTTTTATCATGGGTGCATTACCTGCATTATCGTAAAAAGACTCGAATATGTTTGATTTATCTGTTTTATTGCCCGTTGCAGTCCCGCAATAATCCGTTTTTTCTATATCATCGGAAGAGGGAATGTTTACAGAGAAGTATCCGTTTTCAATGACTCCGGCTGTTGTGTAATGGGTATTCTTTAGAGAAATATAAAGTACAGGCTTTTGACTTACAACTCCGTACGCTCCAATGGTGGCATAGTTTGGCTTTCCCTTTACAGAAGCCCCTGCTAAAACTGTAACATACGGTCCATAAGGGATATTGGCTATCTTTGTTTTTGTCATTTTTATTCTCCTATTAATCTTTTATTTGTTGCAACAGTGAAAATTATATAATGAAATTTTATAAAAATATAGACTTTTTCTTTCCAATCGGTTATCATATAGATAGAGTGCGCCCCATGGGAACACTCTTTTTTTATTTGATATCTCATGTTAAAATTATTATACCCTCAAAAGGGATCCCATACATCTGTCAGACATTGTTGACAAAGTAAGTTATGTACTATAAAATGAAAACATAAAATTTAAAAGAAAAGGTGATGGAAGTCCGGCATATCTGATGCCACATAATCGGTGGCATGGATATCACTGGAAAAGAGCAGATAAAATCATTTCAATAGGTTTAAAAACAAGCTGTTTACACAGTTTTGTTTTTGTGCCTGATGTTTGATTTTATTTTACTCTTACCTTCTTTTTTTCTTAGGAAGATTAGTCGTAGAGTAAAATCTACGGCTTTTTCTTTTGTTCATTTTGAAAGGAGAAAACATAATGTTAAAAAGTTTAATTCCATTTTTAGAAAGACCGCCACTGTACACGAAAACAACCGTTCCATTTTGGGATGATGAGCATATATCCAAGCAAATGCTCAAAGCCCATCTGGATCCTGGCTTTGAAGGTGCCAGCAGAAAGTTAGCGTTCATAGATAAATCTGCTATTTGGATAAAAGAGATTGCATCACCGTCAAGGTACAGGCAGCTTCTTGACATTGGCTGCGGGCCAGGAATATATGCGGAAAAATTTGCACAAATGGGCTATCAGGTGACGGGAATTGATTTTTCCAGACGATCTATAGACTACGCAATAGAATCTGCGAAAAAAAGTAAATTAGATATTCATTACTTATATCAGAATTATTTAACCATGGATTTGAATCGTAACTATGATTTTTCAACAATGATCTATTGTGACTACGGTGCTCTTTCAACTGAAGACAGGAAAACAGTAATGACCACGGTATATCGTCATCTAAAACCTGGGGGAAGGTTCTTATTGGATGTTTTTTCAATGGCTAAATATAACGATTTTGAAGAGAAACAAACATGGGAAATTTGTCAGGATGGGGGATTCTGGCGTAAAGAGAACTATATTGCATTTAACGGTTGCTATCGGTATCCAGAGAATGTAACGCTAGAACAAACTTCTATTGTTCATGATACAGGGGCTATCTCTTACTATTTATGGAATACCTGTTTCACAAGAGAAATGTTGATGAAAGAAGCAACTGATGTGGGTTTTAGAGTATGCGAAGTGTTTGGAGATGTTGCAGGCAGCACTTATCGTACAGATAACGCAACGATTTCTATACTGCTGGAAAAATAAATAGAACGGTAGCTCATCATTGCACCCTGCCGAATAAAAAACTGTCATTCGGCAGGGTGGTTTATGAATGGCGGTTCGAAGATAACCGCTTATATTTACATCTTTTTGCTTACGGTAAAATGTTCCCTGCGCTAAGGTAAATCTCGTACCATTCCTCTCTGGTCAGCTTAATTTCGGCGGCTTTGACACAATCCTTCAATCGCTCCACATTCATGGTCCCGGTCACAGGCTGCATATGGGCCGGGTGGCGAAGCAGCCATGCCATGGCGATGGTCGTGTTGCTGACCTCATATTTAGCAGAAATTTCATCAATCTTGGCATTGAGCTTTGGAAACTTTTCATTGCCAAGGAATACCCCCTCAAAAAATCCGTACTGGAACGGAGACCATGGCTGAATGGTGATGTCATTTAAGCGGCAGAAGTCTATTACGCTGCCATCCCGGTTCACGGCCTGATCATCAAGCATATTGACATGAATCCCCTGAGAGATCATGTTGGCGTTTGTAATGCTTAACTGCAGCTGATTCGCAATAATCGGCTGTTTAACAAACTTCTTTAGCAGCTGTATCTGCATGGGGTTTTGGTTGGAAACACCAAAGTTACGAACCTTGCCTGTGCTTTGCAAGATGTCAAATGCCTCAGCAACCTCTTCCGGCTCCACCAGAGCATCCGGACGATGGAGCAGCAATGCATCCAGATAATCAGTTTTCAGTCTTTTTAAGCTGCCGTCTACTGCTTCTAAAATATGTTTTTTGGAAAAATCGAACGCAATACCTGGACGAATCCCGCATTTGGATTGCAGGAACATCTTTTCACGAACAGATGCGCTCATATGTGCCGCTTCTGCAAATATCTCCTCACACGCGCCGCCGCCATAGATATCTGCGTGATCAAAAAAGTTAGTGCCTAAATCCAGTGCTTCCTGTACGAAATGCTCTGCTTCAGACTTATCCAGTTTATTGATACGCATGCAGCCGACTGCAATTACCGGCACCTGCAAATTCCCTAATTTAACCGTTCTCATGACCTTGAACCTCCTTAACAGAATTAAATTGTATTCTCTTATTTCAGACTATTTTTTTATTGGGCCAGCTTATAAATCTCAAGCACATCCTGCCAGTACAGCTTTTTTAAGCCGCCAATGGGCGCCTCATTTCCAAATGCAGCACCTGTCGCTTTTTTAGCCATTATTTCAAGCTGGCTTGCATCAATGCCGAGCTCTCCAAGGGTTGCCGGGAGTCCCATCTTGTTAAAAAATTCACGCAGACGTAAAATCGCTTCCTGAATTATTGCGTCCGGATCGCGATAACTGCCCTTCACACCCATAACATTAACCGCAAACTGTACGAACATGTTCACGTTGTCCTTGTATACATACTGCATCCATGCAGGAGTCAGTACCGCCAGACCTGCTCCGTGCGCCACATCGTAGATGGCACTGAGTTCATGTTCCATGCCATGGCAGGCCCAGTCCTGTTCACGTCCCATACCCACTAAACCATTATGGGCAACTGTACCTCCAAAACCTACCTCGCACCATGCATCGTAGTTTCCGGGATTTTCAAGGACAAGCGGAGCATTCTTTATGATGGTCTTTAATACTGTTTCGCACAAACCATCCGTCAGATCGGTATGTGTGGTGTTGGTAAAGTAACGTTCAAAAACATGGCTCATCATGTCAGCCACACCGTTTGCGATCTGATTCTTTGGCAGGGTATAGAACAATTCCGGATTCATGACGCTGAGCAAAGGACGCAGGTGGGGGCTGCCGTAACCGTATTTGAGCTGTTTTTCCTCATTGGTGATAACTGTGTCACCGCTTGCTTCGCTTCCTGCAGCAGGAATGGTGAGAATTGTGGCTACGGGCAGCGCCTTTTCAATTGCTTTGCCTTGTTCGTAAATCTCCCAGACATCCCCATCATAATATACACCCATTGCTATGGCCTTGGCAGAATCAATGGCGCTTCCGCCGCCCACTGCCAGGATTAAATCCACCTTTTCTTCTTTGCATAAGGCAATTCCTTCCTGTACCAGGGAAAGACGGGGATTTGGCACCACGCCGCCCAGTTCCACATAAGAAAGCCCATTCTCTTTCAGTGAAGTGATCACTGTGTCATATAGTCCGCTCTTTTTAACGCTGCCTCCGCCATAATGCAGCAGAACCTTGGTTGCATGGGGTTTTAAAAGAGCACCAATCTGTTTCTCCGTATCTTTTCCAAATAGTATACGTGCCGGTGAATAGAAATCAAAATTAAGCATTATTTTTACCCTTTCTTTTGGTTTATTTTTTGGTTGGTTTATTTTTTGGTTTGTTTATTTATCAGTTTTACCATGAGATTGTATCAGGATCTGCAGAATATCCACAGCAGCCTTTTAAACCGGCAATTGCCTGCACATCCTCAAGGGAAAGCTGGAAATCAAATACATCCGCATTTTCCCGGATACGTTCGGGCGTGATGGATTTTGGCAGCGGCAGATAACCGCGTTCCAGACTCCACCGCACGCAAATCTGGGCAATGGACTTTCCGTACTTTTGTGCCAGTGACTGCATCTGCGGAACTTCAAAAATCTTTCCAACGCCAAGGGGACTGTATGCCTCCAAAAGAATCGAATGCTTTCTGCAATAATCTACCACGTTATCCTGTGTATCGCCGGGGCAAAGCCGGATCTGATTGACCATTGGCTGAACTATCGCCGTCTGCATAAGCGCATCAAAATGATGAGGATGGAAATTGCTGACTCCTATCGCGCGAATGAGTCCGGCTTTGTGAAGCTCTTCAAAAGCTTTCCAGGTGCCGGCATTGGCTTCCTGCCACTGATCGCGGTACTTGATTGGATTCGGCCAGTGAATCAGGTAAAGGTCCAGATATTCCATATCAAGATTTTTCATAGTCTCTTTAAAGGCTTCCATGGTATTTTCATATCCATGCATATCATTTTGAAGTTTGCTGGTGATAAAAATATCCTCGCGGGCAATACCACTTTCCTTTACAGCTATGCCTACGCTTTCCTCATTCCCATAACCTGCGGCGGTATCAATATGACGATAGCCGCATTTTAAAGCTTCTTTCACCGATGAGATGGCCATATCTCCTTTTTGTGCCTGCCATGTACCGAAGCCAATACATGGAATTTTCACACCGCCTGAAAGTTCATAACAATCTGTTAATGTTTTCACTATATTATCCCCCAATCTGCAATTTGACAAACTGTTATTTTGATTGTATATTGGTATCATAAACCTTAATCTTAACTCTAAGTCAATAACAAAATGCAAAATTATTAAAATAAAAGGATTAACCATAAAAAGCAGAAATTCGAGACTATTTTTCCAGAAATTATTTCTGATGTTTATATTTTTTGAATAACAGCTACAATTTCATTGCAAGGGGAGGAAATCTATATGGGTTATACAATTAAACAGGTATCAGAACGTACAAACCTAAGCGCACACGTACTGCGTTACTATGAAAAAGAAGGTCTTTTGTTCAATATCAACAGAAGCACAAGCGGCATCCGAAGTTATACTGAAGATGATTTAGAATGGCTGGGATTGATCTGCTGTCTCAAGAACACAGGCATGTCCTTAAAACAAATCAAGGAATTTGTGGAATTAAGTGCAGAAGGCAGAGAGACACTCAAAAAGCGGTGCGATATATTGATCGAACATAAAAAGAATGTGGAAGCTCAGATTCAGGAAATGAATAAGCATCTTGAAAAAGTATCTCATAAAATCAACCATTATACAAAGCAGTATCATGAGTACAACCATGGCGCATCCCATCAAAATTCAGAAACCTAGTTGCAGCGGTCCGTTCAAAACCAAAAGCCAAAACATGTTTATGTAAAGAGCCTGTCCTTTTATAAATGGGACAGGCTCTTTAAGTCTTGTACATTGATCCGCCTCGCAGATAAACATCTTAATTTCACAGCTTTACGCCTGGTGATGGCTATCCTCTTTATTACTTTGGCATAAATGCTTTTTGATTTTTTGAAAAGTTTCATCGCTAATGATATGTTCCATTTGGCAGGCCTCTCTATCTGCGATCTGAGGGTCTATTCCAGCTGTTACAAGCTGATTTTTAAAAAAGCAATGACGTTCATAAATCTTTTCAGCAATCTCCTGCCCCGAGTCAGTCAAAAGAAGGCACCCGTCCTCGTCGGTATCCAGAAAACCTCCTTTTTTCAGCATGGCAACAGCGTGACTGATGCTGGGCTTTGAATATCCCATGTATCGGGCAAGATCGACGGAACGTACCGCGCCGGTTTGCTTTTTTAACACAAGAATTGCCTCCAGATAGTTCTCACCTGATGCATAAAGCAGCATATTTTCTCCTCCTGACTTATTTTAATTTCCAGCCGATTGCCTTTTTCCGTATACCAATGAAATCAGCATAGATACCGATCTGATTCACCAGTTCCTCATGAGCCCCTTTCTGCACAATATGCCCATTGGCTAAAACGAGGATCTGGTCAGCTCTCTGAACTGTCTTTAAGCGGTGAGCAATCATAATAACCGTTTTGTTTTTCGTCAATTCTGCGATTGCATTCATCAGCAGACTCTCATTCTCCGGATCAACACTGGAAGTGGCCTCATCCAAGATGATGATGGGTGCATCTTTTAAAATGGCGCGTGCAATGGAGATCCGCTGCTTTTCCCCGCCTGACAGTGTAGCACCGCCTTCTCCAATCACGGTTTTGTATCCATTTGGCAGGCTCATAATGAAATCATGGCAGCAAGCCTTTTTTGCAGCAAGTACCACATCCTTATGAGAAACATCCGGCCTTCCGAACTTCATGTTATTCTCTATGGTATCGGCAAACAGATATACTCTTTGGAATACCTCGCTGATATTCGTCAACAGGCTGTCCAAGGTGTAGTCCCTGACATCAATGCCGCCAATTGTAATTCTTCCGCTGTCCACATCCCAAAAACGGGCAATCAGATTACAGAGGGTGCTTTTGCCTGATCCGGAGGGCCCTACGATGGCTGTTGTTTTCTTTTGAGGAATCAGCAGGTTCACATGATCCAGGATCTTATGATCTCCATAAGAGAACGATACATCCTCAAAGGCAATATCAAAGTTATCGGGCTTCTGGGGGGTTCCCTGTTCATCCATCACAGGGGTTTTATTAATTTCCTCTGCCTTATCCATGGATGCATCCAAAAGGCGAAGCAGGGAAGAGGTATTGCCTGCCGACTGAAGCTGCCCGAAAAGCATAAAAGAGGCCACGGCCATTAGCAGGCACATCGGAAGGCTCATGGAACCATTCAGGTAGAAAAGCAAAGCCTCCACAATCACTATGACGCTGGTTCCATAAAGTATGATCTGCTGAAGAACCGTATAGGGAATGAATAAATGCTCCAGCTTCAGATTTTTATTTTTACTCTCCGCAATTGCATGCTTTATCTTGCTGTTGGAGTCACGCCCCAGGTTAAAGGATTTTACGATGAGCATTCCCTGTACATATTCCAGCACATTGGAAACAAGAGCTTCCTGTGCAGACTGCCGTTCCGGTGAAACCTTTTCCGATTTCTTTTGCAGGCTGCTGATACAATAAGTGAATAATAGGATGCCGATGAAAATCGTCAGTCCAATCCGCCAGTCAATACAGAGCATAACCAGTGTGATGACCGCAGCGTGAATATAACCTCCCAGAATGTTTGTCAGTACCATGGAGGCGTTGTTTTCAATATCTCCCATCGTCGTGGTAACTGCAGAGGTGAGGCTGCCGAGATTATGGTCGCTGAAATAGCCCATAGGCATATATTTCATGCGGTCCCCAATGTGAATGCGTTTTTCCGCACACATAAAGTAGCCGATCTTTACTTTATTAAAATCAGTCATATAGCTGCAGCAGACTTTTAGAATCATGCCGGTAAAAGCAATGCCGAATATCTGCCAGACAGCAGTTGTCTCAAATCCATCGATTATGCCGGAAAAAACCAGGGCAAGGGCTGCAAAAGTCATCATATCAAAAATGGAATGAAGCACAGAAAACAGGATTGCTGTTTTCATGGTTCCCTGCATTCTGCCGGAGAAATAATATATTTTTCTTAAGGTACTTACCATTTTTTACACCTCCTTATGCGGCATCCCTGGTATCCATATGTGCTCTCCACATGTTCTGATACAAGGTACAGGATACAAGCAGTTCTTCATGAGTGCCTTCCGCTTCAATATGTCCATTCTTTACCACTACTATTTTGTCCGCATCAGTAATTGTCGATAACCGGTGGGCTATCATAAGAACCGTTTTCCCGGCAATGACCTTTGCCATAGCCTCCTGGATCAGCGCTTCATTCTCTGCATCAATGTAGGCGGTGGCTTCGTCCAGAATGACGATAGGGGCATTTTTTAAGACAGCCCTGGCAATGGCAATTCTCTGGCGCTCACCGCCGGAAAGATGGCCTCCGGAGCCGCCCACAACCGTTTGGAAGCCCTTTTCCAGCTTCAGGATAAACTCATAACAGCCGCAATCCTTCGCTGCCTGATACACCTCTTCATCGGTTGCAGAAGGTTTGCCCATACGGATATTTTCAAGAACCGTTTCATCAAACAGATAATTGTCCTG
Source organism: Hungatella sp. UBA3048 (assembly GCA_002367105.1). Lineage (GTDB taxonomy): Bacteria > Bacillota > Clostridia > Lachnospirales > Lachnospiraceae > Lacrimispora. The sequence goes on along the minus strand of DFCS01000050.1, from coordinate 43,736 downwards.
GGAAATATAGGCAATCTGATCCATTAACTGCTCCAAAGGTATTTTGCGGATGTCGATGCCGTCAATCCTGACTGCACCGGAGGTCACATCCCAAAAACCGGCAATTAGTTTCGTAATGGTAGACTTTCCTCCTCCGCTTGGGCCGACAAATGCAGTGATGGTCTTTTCCGGAATAAATAAGTTTACCTCTTCAAGAAGTGAGGTTCCTTCCTCATAGGTAAAGCTGACATGATCCATTGAGATATCTGACGAATGAATCATGGCAGCTTCTGCAGGCCGCTCCAATTCCTTTTCGTCCAAAACGGAGCAGATTTCTCCTACTACAGAGTTCATCTGGGCTATGCTGTCAGTAAAATTCATTGCATTAAGGACCGGGGTAATAATGCCCAGCGACAGGATCATACAGGTGACAAAGACCGGAACGCTGAGACTTCCGTTTCGGTACAGGATACAGCCGATGGGAAGAACGCTGACTAATACGCTGGGCCAGATTGTAAACAGCATGGACTTATAGAGCTGGACACTTTTCATCCAGTTTACAGCATAAGCGGCATTGTCCTCTACCGCGTCAGAATATTTCTGATAGGAATTTGCGGATTGATTGAAGGCTTTAATAACTTCGATTCCTCCAATGTATTCCACAACCGTATTTGACATCCTGCGGCCACGCATCATAAGTCCCTGGAATTTTTCCTCATAGCCCTTTGCCATTCCCTTATAACAGAGAATTCCAATGGGGAATGTCACCAGGGAAGCAAGGGCCATTCTCCAGTCCAGGAACAGCAGATAAATCAAAATACAAACGGGAACACAAAGATTAGCTGTCAGTTCAGGAATCAAATGGGCGAGAGTCGTCTCCATCCCTTCCACCCGGTCTACCAAAATGTTTTTAAGGTGACCGGAAGGGGTATTCATCATATAACCCATGGGAACCCTGGTGAGTTTGTCTGCAAGACTAAGGCGGATTTCAGCCAGAGTTTCAAAGGTCGCGGTATGGGAAACAAAAGTGGAAAGATTGGAAAAGCAAACTTTCGTCAGAAAGCCGATACCGGCTGTCACACAATACCCCATATAGGCAGAAACAGAGGTTTCCCCTTTCATCAGCAGCAGCGCGATTTGAGAAACAGCATAAAATGGTACAAAACCTGCGGCAACACCCAGGATTGCTAAAATGACTGATAGAACATATTTACTCTTGTATGGAGCAGCAAATTCCAACAGTCTGGACATAGGACTTTGTTCTTTATCCATGGTACATTACTCCTTTGCTATAAAAATAGAGGTTGGTTAGCTGAAACTAACGAACCAACTTCTATTATAGTGTTTCATTTTATTCCTGCTACTCTGATTAGGTGGATACTCCCCCATTTGGACAATGGATGTTCCATTCTTACCTGACAGGCTGCACATTGTTAATATCAAAGAACTGGGGGACACTGGTAAAAGTATATCCAGCAACCTTAGCAGAATTATACAAAACCAGATCCTTAGAGTAGGAAATGGGCAGATCAATTCCATTGTCATTGGAAATATGAAGCGCAGCAGCGATTGCCTCTTTCACAACCTCCGGGTCAGCCGTAGCGGAAAACAGCTTGACAGCAGAAGAATATTCCTCAAATTGATCCAGCGCCTGCAGGGAAACGGCGTGGGGATCCGCTCCAAGAGATTCCTGAAGGTATTTATGAGGTTCCGTATAAGAGCCCTCCGTATTCCAGGTGGTAATATCATAGTTTCCGGCAACGCCCTCCGTCCACCAGGTCATCTGATCCTGGCCTGTGGTCTCCACAAGGATACCTGCTTTGGCTAGCTGGGCTTTTATGGCAAGAGCCATTTCCTTTGCCAGAGAAAGGTCTGTCCAGTAGGTGTAGTTAAGTGTCAGGGTCTTGCCGTCTTTTTCCCGGAAACCGGTATTCTCATTCATTGTCCAGCCGGCTTCATTAAGAAGGGCGTTGGCCTTGTCCAGATCAAATTCCCGTGTGGTATGATAAGCAATGTCGGTATAAGGCGCGTCTTTGCTAAACAGGGCAGCCGCCGGAGTCTCATAGCCGTAGGTAAGGCCCTGGGTAATTTCTTTTTTATTGACCGCATAGGCAACGGCTTCCCGTACCTTCCTATCATTCAGCATGGAACCGGCTGCATTTAACACCAGATTCCGGGTAAGGGTATTACCCTCATTGATTTCTCCTGAAATGCCCTTTAGTGTAATCCCCTGATTATAATCATCATAGGTAATTAAGTCCGCACCATAAATCAAATCAACTTCGCCGGTCTGCAAAGCCTGGAGACGGGAAGATGCCTCCGGAATGTATTTGACAACAACCTCATCGTAGTATGGAGCCTCGCCCCAATATTTTTCATTCCGTACAAACCGGGTGCAGTCTCCGGATATCATTTCCTTCCGCACATAAGGGCCTGTTCCTACAACATCTTTAAAGGTCTGAAAATTTTCCGCCTCGAACACATTGGGGGACATCATGCCAGCAACGTTCTGGAAGCAAAAGTCATTTAAGTAAGAGAAGCAGGGCGCGTCATAATGAACGGCAACCGTATATTCATCTATGATCTCAACCTTCTGAATGTTATGAATTCCTTTAATCCCGCTGAAATTAGGATTAGACCTGTCAAATTCCAATATCGCTTTTACGCTTTCTGCATGAAAAGCGGTTCCGTCGGTGAATGTAACGCCCTGACGGAGCCGGAAGGTGAGGACGGTGCTCGATTTGTCCCAGCTCCAGTCCTCTGCCAGTGCCGGAATTATGTTGCCGTTCTCATAGCTTACCAGCGTTTCATATACAAGCCCGCAGGCAATGTTGTTTTCTTTGTTCATGGTCAGGGTGGTTAAATTATCCAACTCTTTTGCAGTAACTATGGTTAGAACTTTGCCGGGGCCTGCATCAGAGATCTGAGTCTCCGGCACCCCTGATGGGCTGTGATCGGTAGCAGAGGCATTCTTACTGCAACCGGTCAGGCAAAGCGCCAGGAACGCGCAGCTTAAGGATGCCGTGATGAGTTTCTTACAGGTGTTTTTCATATTACAATATCCTTTCTTTTTTAAATTGATTGATTCGATGACCCTGTTCCACAATCCTGCCTTTTTGCATGATTATGATCTTGTCAGAAATCCGCATAGCTTCCTTCCGGCTATGGGTAATAAAAATGCAGGAGCAACAGTAAAGCTTTGCAGAATTCTCCACTAAAGTTAGTACAGCATCGGCCGAAATTAAATCGAGACCGCTTGTCACTTCATCCAAAATTAAGTAATCCGGCTGGACGGCAATGGCACGAAGCAGCGAAAGGCGGCGCTGTTCACCGCCTGAGAGCTGACGCACAGGGGTATGAAGCAGTTTATGATCCATATGAACCGCATCCATCAAATCGCAGATACGCAGCTTTCGCTTCCTGCTGTTATAGTCCGTCAGATTTACCAGTGCTTCTTCAACATTGGCAAAGGCCGATCTTGCCGGATTTAATGTGCCCGAGGTATCCTGAAACACAGCTTGTATCTTTCTTCGATGGCTTTTCCATGTACCATAGTTCCAACGTGTAATATCCTGCCCATCCATAAGGATTTTTCCGGAAACGGGCTTTTCAAGACCGATCAGCAGTCTTGCCAAGGTGCTTTTACCGGAACCGCTTTCTCCTTCTATTGCCAGATTTTTACCTTTTTCAATCCGCAGGCTAATTTCGGATAATGCATGGAAATCCCCAAGGGAATCGTCATGATAAACCTGATTTACCTTCTGTATTACAATTTCTCCCACTTCCACTCTCCCCTGCTTTCTTTTTTATTTAATCCTGAAAAATGCTTCATCCATTCTGTCTTCGGCGCCGATAGCAGCTGCTCCATGGAGCCCTGCTCAATGATCGTTCCGGCACCAAGCACATATACGGTATCGCAAAGTCCCCGAAGCGCTTCCACGTCGTGAGATACTAGCAGAATCCCCTTATCCCGCATCTGTGTCCGCATTACCTCTAACAGCAGATTACGGTTTTCTTCATCAAGAGCCGCCGTTGGTTCGTCTGCGAGAATATAGTCCGGCGACATTCCAAGCAAGATCGCCGCTGCGACCCTTTGAAGCATTCCTCCTGATAGTTCTGCCGGATATGCGTTTAAAATCCTATAGGAATCTTTTAAATTGACCAAAGAAAGCATGTCTTTTGCCAGCTGGGAGGCGGCCGGTTTATCCAGCATCATCCGTTTCCGGAAGGTTTCTTGTATTTGAGAGCCAATCTTCAGCCGGCTGTCAAATGCGGTCATCGGCGCCTGAGGGATATAGGAGATTGTTTTTCCGCACAGTTCCCGATGCTCTTTCTGTGAAAGCCTGGATATCTCCTTGTCATTCAATAAGATTTCACCGCTGCTGATCTGACAGTCCCTGTGGAGCATACCGAAAACACTTCTCAATAATGTGGTTTTTCCTGAACCGCTGTGTCCCGTAAGCCCAACCACCCGCCCCGGCATTATTTTTATGGACACTTCATTTAGCAAAAGGCGGCCGGTTTTTTCTTTTACACTTAGTTTGCTGACTGTCAGCATCATGGCTCCCCCCTCTCCGTTAATCGTCTGCCCAGTATGTTAAAACAGAGCGTCGACAGGATCACAGCACCGATTGGATACAAAATCATGGCAGGATGAAGAACCAGCGCTCCCCGCGCCTCCAAAATCATGCTGCCCCAATCAACTACATTATCGCCCAGCCCCAATCCAATGAAGGAAAATCCTGTAATCGCCAATATCATATCTGCACAGGACAGGCATAAGAAACGGATCATCTCAGCAATCAGATTAGGGAAAATATGAACTGTCAATATTCTGAGTTTAGAAGCTCCCGCTGCAATCCCGCACATGACATAGGCTTTTCCCATTTCCATATCAGTACGGGTGCGAACCAGTTTTATGTAACGCAGTACATAGGATACCGTCAATGCAAACAGGGTGGTTCTCGCACCGCTTCCCCAGGCACCGATGAATACAATCAAATAGGCAATCGGGGGAATTGCTGTAACGGCATTGATAAGGCCATTAACGAAAGCATTCTCTTTCATAATTACCCGGCTGGTCATCATACCAAGGACAGTTCCTGTGAAAAAAACGATCAGGGAACCGCCAAGCACAATTCCAAGTGTTGTCCAGCCGCCATAGAGAATCCGCGATAATATACAGCGGCCCAATCCATCGGTCCCCAATGGATATCCCCCGCCTGGTTTCTGATACCTGTTCAAAAGATCCGCATCCATTGGATCGTTTTGTGCAAACAGGAATCCAATAAAGAAAAAAGCTATTATCAGGAAAGGAATTGCAATAGAAAGCAGGCGCATCATCTTTCGCATATGCATTTACGCCACCTCCTTTTTCCGTCCGATTCCCCACTGTATCAAGTCAGCCCCAATATTGCAGAGGGCTATTGCCAGAGCGAGGAAGAACACTTCCGCGTGTATCATTGGAGTATCACGGTCCAGTACATGATTGACTATTAAGTATCCAAATCCGGGAATGGAGAAAATCTGCTCAACTATGGTTGCATTCGCCAGTGCCAGTCCTATGCTTTGAAGGAAATTGGGAATCAGCCCTAGCGCTGCGCGCGGAAGAAGGTGAAAGAACAAAAGCCGGCGTTCTGAAAGGCCGCGGCATCGGGCATAGAATGCATAATCCTCATTGCTTTCATGCTCCAGGGCATCTATCAGCATCGGTGTATAAAAAGATGCACCAAATACACCAATACAAATTGCGGGCGAGAGATAACTTAGTAAGGTCGTATTACCCGCCACAGAAATCAGCGATTTTTGGACTGCAAAATAGTCCAGATACACAGTGGCCAAATAAAAGGAAGGAATGGATACCCCTAAAATACAGATGGCCCTTATCCCCGACTTAGGGATCTGCCACGGCAATAAAAAGGCAGAACAGCTTATGGCTGCAATAAAAATAATTTGAAAGACGGAAGCCAGAAAAACGATTCCCAGGGTTTTAGGAAAGGCTGTTGCAATATCGGTCCAGACATCATGTCCGTTTGCCAGGGAGGTTCCAAGATCGAAATGAAGCAGATCTGCTGCCCAGCGCCCATACTGCACGATCAGAGGCTTGTCAAATCCTAACTGTACCCGGATTTTTTCAATCTGTTCCGGTGTAGGATTTCCAATCATTCGTTTTGCATATGCGGTAGCCGGATCTACAGCAGACAGCCGCATAAGGAGAAACGATAGCAGTGTTACAAACAGCAAAGTAATTATCAGCTCAATCAATTTTCCAAGGATGTATTTTCTCATATCCTGTTTCATGTACGTCCACTCCTTTGTTTCAGTTAGGCTCGGCTAACCAAAGCCCTGAAAAAAGAGCGCCTTGCAGCGCTCTCAAATCATCTGCCCACACAGTTGGCAGTATATCGTATTCTATTTTTTTGCACTACTCCAAAAAGACCAAATCCCCTCTATTTGGACAACGTCTTTCTGAATTCGGACGGCAGTTCCCCATATTCCTTTTTAAAAACCTCGGAAAACTTACTTGGGTTATCATATCCCATCTTCATGGCGATCTCTGTTATGTTTTCCGTTGTATCCCTCAGTAAAATTTGGGCTGCCTGCATACGGTAGGATTTCATATAAGAATAAATAGAACAGCCGTAAATTCCCTTAAAACACACTTTCATCGATGTAAGAGGAATATCAAATTTTTTTGACAGTTCCTGCAGCGTATGATGGATTTGTAAGTCAGAAGTCATGTATTTATGCATTTGCTTAATCACCTGAACCTGATTTTTTGAAAAGTACCGCCGTTCTTCCGGATATTCGTCAACCTGGACATCGTTTAAGAACATGAACAATTCTAATACTTTCACTTTTAAATAGCGTGCTGCCATTTTGGGCGTAACCTTATACAGCTCAGAAAAAATATGTTCAATATTGCTATGCCCCCGCAGGACAAAGCAAGTATCTATTCTGCAAAGGCGCTTTGTTATCTGGTGTAAATCAATATGCAGCCCACCCAGTACATGTTCCACCAGCTTCATTGTTTCCGCTGCCTCATTCAAATCGATCGTAATGGAAATCCCATGATAGTGGGATAACGGGAACGTGGTCGATGTGGTTTCATTGGTAAGCCGATTGATGGAAAGATCGCCGGCTCCCACATATTGGCAATCACCATTACCGAACACGCACTCAAACCGGCCTTCCCGGCAGTGATTGATCTCAAATACATCTGGATGGGGTAGCTTATTCTTATTTTGCCCATCCCGCATATGAAAATCATTATAAAACAGTTCGATGCCAGGTAAGATTTGATACCGGGTAATAACACCCTCTCCAGTTTCGTTTTGCATCTTGTATATCGAACAGCCTGCTTCACTTGCTGTCTTTTGCACCTCCGGATCAAAAAAATCCGTGAAATTCTTGTTATTCATGATATGACATCGCCTTTACTCTTTTTAATTAGGTATGACTAACCAATAATATCATATCAGTTTTCAAGCTTACCGTCCAGAATAAATGAAGTTTTTCAGCAGCCTGCAATGGAAAACCCGTATTCTTTTAACAATTTCACTGCATGATCAATCTCTTGTCTAGTGGTATATCTGCCCACACTAAAGCGTACAGCACCAAATGCAATTTCCTCTTCAACACCCATAGCAGCTAACACAGGAGAAATGGTTTTTGAACCAGAATGGCAGGCAGAGCCGGTTGAGGCACATAGTTCAGGCAGCGCCGCCAATATCTGGGCGCCATTTTCTCCCACAAAGCTGACATTAATTGTATTTGGCAAGCGATGAACCGGGTCACCGTTGAGGTGAATATTACTGCCGAACACTTCCTTTAGCTGATTATAAAAATAATCTCTTATCGGCATCAAATCATTTTGATCCAAATGGTTCCTAGCCTGTGCCGCTGCCTCTCCCAAAGCTACAATATAAGGCACGTTTTCCGTACCGGCACGCCTGCCATTCTCCTGGCTTGCGCCATGCAGAAATGATTCTATTTCAACTCCATCACGAATAAACAATGCGCCAATTCCCTTTGGAGCATAGAGTTTATGGCCGGCAAGAGTCAGAAAATCCACTGGTAAACAGGAAACGTTAATATCCACTTTTCCAATGGACTGAGATGCATCTGTGTGAAACAAAACGCCTCGTTCTCTGCAAATTTCCCCCAACTCCCTGATTGGCTGCAAGGTACCAACCTCATTATTGGAATGCATAATACTAACCAAAATCGTTTCCTCACAGATGGCATTTCTTAAATCCTGAGGATTCACAGCTCCTTGCCGGTTTACTGGAAGACAGGTGACTTTATAACCGTTTTTCTTTAAAAACGAGAGTGGTTCCATGATAGAAGGGTGTTCGATGCAGGAAGTAATAATATGCTTTCCCTTGTTCCTATAAGTGTAGGCGACTCCCTTGATTACGGCATTATTGGATTCACTGCCGCAGCTTGTGAATAAAATCTCATTGCTTTTGGCACCAAGCAATTCCGAAACTTGTTTTCTGGCATTCTCAACTGCACCTTTTGCGAGCAGTCCCAATTCGTAACTGTTGGATGGGTTTCCAAACTCTGACTCCAGATAGGGAAGCATGGCGTGATATACCTTTTTGTCGATAGGGGTCGTGGCATTATAGTCTAGATAAATCATAAATGATCCTCCTTACACAGATAATATTGAGCATTTAACAAACCAATATAGAACATGTTTTATGTTGATTTTCTTGTTCATCTCATTGCTTCTTCTAATAATAAAAAATAATCCTGTGAGCAATAGGGAGCAATATGCAAAGATCCATCATGCTGTTTCACTACATGCTAGGTTTGACAGCAAAATACCTTCTAAAGACAATATAATCGCATTTAAATAAATATAGCATATATTAATATTAGCGTAAACACCATATTACGCACATTCCTATTAATAATATTTCGTACAAGGAGTGATAAATAAATGTATGCTATGACAAACTGTCGGCAAGGTTATGCCGTTTACTCGATGACAAATAGCGCTGATGAAAATGAAATAATAGCGATTCGCCAGAAGTTCAACGATGAATTCACATTTATTAAGGCTTACAAGACAGGCGGTAAAGGCACCGGAACCCCCATTGTTGATCCTCTTGGTTCACAGGGATCAATTGTAATATCCGATGACGGACATTTCCTTTTCGTCGTGAACGCTGGCAGCAATAATATCTCCAGCTTCAAAATCACCAGATCGGGAGCCTTGATTCTTGCGGATGTGAAGCCGTCCGGCGGCATCCTTCCTATAAGCCTGACAACTCACCGTGATCTTCTCTATGTGGCAAATGCAGGCAATGGAAGCAGTATTGCATCCAATGTTACCGGTTTTCATATAGACGAAAACGGCATGCTTACCGAAATCATTGGCTCTGCTAAACCATTAAGTTCAGCAAATGCCAAGCCAACCTGCATTGTCATTAATTATAATGGCAAAAAAATAGCTGTTTCCGAACAGAACACAAACCTAATCAGTGTATTTACCGTTCAGCAAGATGGATCCCTCACTGGACCTATCGTCAGCAATTCAAGCGGTCCCGGTCCTTTTGGCTCTGTCTTCTTAACAAATGAGATCTTGCTGGTTACGGAAGTTGGAATAAATGCATTATCTTCCTACAAAATTAATCCTAACGGAACACTTTCAGTCATTAGTCCATCTGTATTGAATTTTCAATCAGCTACCTGTTGGGTCTCACTATCTGAAAACGGACATTTTGCCTATACTTCCAATGCTGGCGGCCACTCAATAACGACGTATGAAGTTGAACGTAACGGACGTCTTAAAGTTACAAATATTACCTATAGTACCAATGATGGAAATGGTGCACCAATTGACAGCGGTATTTGTTCCAATAACTTGTATGTACTCAACGGAAATGAGGGCTCCATCAGTGTTTTCTTTACTGACCGGAATGGCAGTCTAATCCGGACAGAGGTTATCCGCGATACACAGTTACCGTTTATAGGTTCACAAGGTTTGGCAATCCTATGCTTGCCAAATAGATATTAAATAATAGCTTATTAATCATATTAATCTCAATTTGCCTGATATCATTTACACAATACTGTCAGGCAAATTGCGGTTGCATCGAACCATTATTATATCTTTCTATATTTGTGCTGCGGTCTTCCTACCTTCCCGTATTCCACTAATTTGTATATCTTTTCTTCCTTTTCCATAAGCACCAGATATCTTCTTACCGTGACTCTTGCGATCTGCAGCATTTCTGCAAGATTTTCCGCTGTATAATACGCTTCTCCGCCCTGCTCTATTTTTTCCCAGATGGCATGATAGGTATACTTACTAAAGCCCTCACTGAAATGTGCAACTAGCTCCGCCACGTTCATGACATTGATCTTTGCTTCCTTTTCGATATTCCTGGTCATCCATGAAGCAACAAAAGAAATATTGATTGCAATTGAAACAAAAACAGCTCCCGTCCTGGCTGTATCAGTAAGGAACTTGCATGAATACAAAATCCGAAAGCGAATAATATCCTTTTACCTGCAGATAATAATCCTATTAATATTAAGGAGAATAATTATGGCAAAAGATTCACAACTTGACCCAAAATCAATCCGAAAGAAAAAAGCCAATGGTGGCCCTACCATGGCTGAGAGTGCATTAGATGGAGAAAGCCGAAATACTAAGAAGCAGTCCGGCAGCCGTCACAAACCTGGTAACGATAAATAATTAACTTTTTATGCAAAGGAGTAAATTGGATGAACCGTGATAAACTCATATCCCAAGTAAAAGACGAATATGCACGTATAGCCTCGTCTGAGTCCCAGCAGCATTTCCACCAGACCACAACCGAAATAACACCGGAAGCATACTATGAAAACCTGTTAAGCAAAGCCATCAGCGAAATTAACAGAGGAACCTTTGACAATTTCAAATCAGGAGAGGAAATCGTTACCGCTATTGCAAATGATAAGTCCTGCCTTTCTGATTGGAAGTAACTTTAGTCACAGATCGATAACCTAAGTATAAAACACAAATAAAGGGGTAAACTTTAAGAGAGCCGATTTGGATATTGATATCTGAACCGGCTCTCTCAGTAAGGTTTATTACCGGTTGTCTTATATATGTAGTATTCATCTGGTGCCATCTGCTTTACATTTGGATTACGAGATAGAATTTCAATTTCAATATCTGTAAAATCCTTATTTCGTGCCGGATTTTTTAGTCTTTTTCCGCCCAAGATGACCCCCTCCTATGTTTCATAACTTTATTTTGCAAAAAATACCCTGATAGTTAAGCTCAGCCTCTTTTTCTGTGTCTAACTATCAGGATACAGTTTACCCCTTTGTTTTAAGCCTGCAAAAGAGAGCTCTACTTCATCTACGGTGCCATTTCTAAAAAATAAAAGCAAAGCTATGATTTGCATTTAGCAATGTGCTGAACTTCTTACCAATTCTCTTTTTTCAACATTAAAAGTGCTAAGGCGGACAAAAAGAGGCTTACCAATACATAGAATTCCATATTCGAACTATCTCCGGTCTTCGGCAATCCCCTCAGCTCTGCTTCACTGCTGTTTCCTGCCATTTCCTGGGTACTTAATAAAAGAGAATCTTTGGATACATCGTCATCGTATATAGTTATATNNGGTTCCACCGCTTCCGGTTCCGCCGCCTCCGGTTCCGCTGCCTCCGCTTTCACCGCCTCCGGTTCCACCGCTTCCGGTTCCGCCGCCTCCTGTTTCGCCGCCTCCTGTTCCGCCGCCTCCGGTTTCGCCGCCTCCGGTTTCGCCGCCTCCGGTTTCGCCGCCTCCGATGCTTGTCCACTTTGCATATATAGTTATATTAGAGGTTACTGGTATATCAAAATCATATTCCTGCGTCAGATCTACACCAGTATACCATCCTGCAAACTCAAACCCGCTCCTTGTTGGGTCTTTAGGCTTTTTTGCCTTTCCTGTTCCATCATCTGCTACAGCCTGAGGTTGGACATCACTTCCTCCATTACTGTTAAAGCTGACTAAATAATAATGATTTGATGAGATCATATTAATATCAAGGTTGTTGAAAACTATCCACTTTCTGATGTCTCCTCCGTTTGCGATATAATCCTCAATAGTATTATTAATCACACCTGTTAATACTATGCCGTCTATAGTTGTCTTGGATATGGTACCGCTCCAGTCACCAAGATTTGGAATATTATCTGCTATTTTCATATTTTCAGCTTCATTTCCCCAAAATTTTATATCAGATGCTGCCGGAATATACAGATTTCCGTAATCCATCATATATATTCCGCCGCCATCAACAGTGGCCACATTATCTTTTATAACTGCATTTTTCAATATGAGCTTGGAACCTGCCGAGGTATAGATACCTCCTCCATCCTTGGAAGTACTGTTGCCTGATAATTCTGCGCCGTCCAGTGTTACATTGGAGCTTACACCCATGCTGATACCTCCACCTTTGACATACGAAAAGTTATCACTTATCTCCCCGCCTCTTATTGTCAGTTCGGATGTTCCCGCAATATAGATACCTCCGCCTACACCAGCGGTATTTTTACTGATTTTCACATTACCTTCAATGGTTACATATCCGTAATAAATTCCGATTCCGCCTCCGACACCGTTGTTGTTTAAAATATTATTTGATATTTCTGCATCCCCCGAAATATTTGCGGAGCCATAGTTGGTCACATAGAGACCTCCACCATGCTTAAAATCATCGTTCGACTTATTATAAGATATGGTACCCCCAGACATGTTGAAAGTTCCGCCCTGGTGTGACCAGCCTGCATCTCCGACCATAACGCCTGGGTAAGAGCCGGTATTATGATGTATCCTTCCGCCCTTCATACGAAAGATACTGCACTCATCATTACCGGTAATTGATTCTCTAGCACTTCCTACGATTGTTACAGCTCCTCCGTAATAATTGTCATTGTAGCTGATTTCACCGTCGTTCATGTTAAATAAACTGTCCTGAACTCTTACTCCGCCACCACTGCCGTTTCCATAGTGATGACTGATCTCTCCGCCGTCCATATCGAAGACTGAGGATACCAGAACAACTCCTGCACCATTGTGCTTGCTCTGAATGCCGTTGTAGGTAATCAGGCCTCCGGACATATTGAAGTAAGAACCGGTCTGTGCATTACCATCTACATAAACTCCGTCTCCTCCTCCTTCATTGGTAGTGTTATATGATATTTCACCACCAGCCATATAGAACTCCCCTCCTGGGTAGATATACACACCACCTCCGGATTTCAATGTGGAGTTATCTTTAATCACACTGCCAGCAGACATATGTAATTCACAACCAGGTGATACATACACTCCGCCTCCGTAGCCTGATGTATTACCACTGACTACCGCTCCGTCCCCCATATGGAGAACCGCATTACCTGTACTGCCAGATCCTATGCCCAGGAGAATTCCTCCTCCTCCGCCATAACTATTTGTACGGTCGCCTCCGGTCACAGTGATATTATTTAAGTAAAGTGTTCCTCCTTCTTGAACATATATTGCTCCCCGGGTTGTATCCCCGGAAAAGGTCACATCTATCGAAATGTGTTCACCTTCTGCACTTTCCAGATATATTTCCTGACCAGATCCGATTTTCAGGACATGATGTCCCATAGCACCAGAATTTGATGAACGTGATACGTCACTGCTCAATACGATCAAGGTCGGAGTAGTTCCAGCTCCATCTATTGTATCCTGAAGATCCACGGTATCAGTAACATTTATATTGACTGTATTCAGTAAACTTAGTGCACTGTGCTGCGGTAAAGAAACCGCACTTGCCACTGAAGCCGTCGCTGGAGTTGCAATTTCAAGATCAGTTTCAAATATCTCGTCCTCATATATATCGAATGCATCTGATTTTTCTGCATTTGAGCTGGAAGCAATCTGCGATTGCTGAGCCATTGCGGTAATATACGGATTGCTAAAATTCTCTGTATTCCCATTTAAATTCATGGTAAGCATCCCCACTACAAGCAAAAATACAATGCTCTTTGATATTCGATTTTTTTTTTAAATTAACCATCTTCCCATCTCCCTTTCTTCTAATAAACCTTCCATACATAATTCCTGACAAAAGTTTATTATGTTTCATTCGGTATCATGAACGTTATTTGTTAGATACTTTTTTATCCTTTATGTAATTGATGATAGCATCAATTGTAATTTAAAAATCAATATTCGTACAAAATGCGATTAAAATGTAATGAACTACTGCATAGTACCAATAACTCAAATAGTCCGGTTTGAACATAAGGTCTTTATCATTAATGTCAATAGTCTTTTTCAGATATAAAAACATCAATAACGGTAAAAACCCCAGAACTGTAATAAAGGTTGGGGTTCCAGCCTTTGCGACAGTTCAGGGGTTTTTCTCCGTCTTAGTTATTATAATGAGTCGAAAAAGGATTGTTTTTATAATCATAATTTTCAAGTGGTACCGGTCCTCTGACTACGGTCCTGTGAACCCGCAATTCTCCTTTTTCATTGGCAGCAATTCTCCAATCAACCATTTGTATCATGCCATTTACAATTTCAATCCCATTTATTCCACGGGTACGTATGCAGCAGCCGGTATTAAAGTATGGGAGGTCATCTTCTTTCGGGAACTTTGGCCTGTGAGTATGTCCGCAGATCAGCATCATCTTATTTTTTTCTATCCATCTGTCATAAACCTTCTCTACTTTATGTCTTTTAAATAAATTACGGGCCGGGCTGGTTGGATTGCCGAATCCAACGATATGCAGGTACCTCCAAAAATATCGAAGTAATAACATGGAAAAAAGCCATAGCTGATCATTCATAATATCACCCTGATGCCCATGAAGCACAAAAATCTTCTGTTTCGTTTTCTTATGTTTAAGAATAATGGCCTCCTTCGGCTTCAGTCCCCTGTATAAGTCCACCCGTATTTGATTGTATTCATCATAATATTGATAATAATTTTCTCTGATAAATAACTTTGATTTTAAATAAATATTATGATTCCCATATAGCATGATAAAGCGGCCTTCATCGTAAAACTTTTTGATCACGGTAAAAACATCGCTGTGGGCTAAACGGATAACGCTAAAATTCTTGTATTCCCAAAGCTCATCTCCATCTCCAACTTCTATATATTCATATCCTTCTTTATAATAGTAATTTAATGCATGCAAAAAAACATTCTGATTTCTTGTAAATTCATCTGAGATGCTGTCATCCCCTCTGTGGATATCACTAAAAAATATATATTTCGAATTATCATCAAAATACACAACATCTGCATTTTTATATGCATGATTCAATCGTCTGTCAGTCTTCATGTTACCTCCTTTCCTATTTCTCAATCCCGGTTACTATAGGACTCTGATTCCCCGGAACAGCAAAACAAGGTACTATACGATAACAAGATGCTTTTCTCCGTCATCCACCAGCGTTATCCTGTTCCCCTGAATGAGTTTGTCATCTACAGTGACTGCTTCCGTCGTCAGCATTCCCTTGCTTCTGCTTTCGACCCTGATTTCATAGATGGATCTGCCATACTTATATTCAATGGAAAAATCGCCGAAGCTTGCCGGTGTGGCAGGATCAATGATCAGTTCATTCACCTCTTTCCGAATGCCAAGAAACCAGTTTAATAGCCCCTGGTACATCCAGCCTGCGGATCCGGTATACCAGCTCCAGCCGCCTCTTCCGGTATAAGGCGGGCTTAAGGAAATATCCGCCGTCATAACATAAGGCTCCTTCTCATACCTGAGCACATCCTTCCTGGTTTGTGTCACGTGGATCGGATTAAGTATGGTGAACAGGGTTTGTGACATGTGATAGTCGCGGAGCATTGATGTGGCAATCGCCAGCCAAACCGCCGCATGGGTATACTGGCCTCCGTTTTCCCGCATACCGGGGATATAATTTTTGATATAACCAGGGTTTTTGCTTGTTTTATTAAAGGGAGGCGTCAAAAGCAGGGAAATGGCCTCTTCCTCTCTTAGGAGATAACGCCAAGCAGACTGCATTGCCGTTTTAGCCCGTTCCTCTTTTGCCCCTTTTGATATCACGCTCCAGGATTGACTGATGGAATCGATCCGGCACTCATCATTTTCCTTGGATCCCAGTTTCGAACCATCGTCGTAGAAGGCACGAAGATACCACTCCCCATCCCAGGTGTGTTCTTCAATGCTTTGAAGCAGGCTTTCCCGTTTCTGCTCCAGTTCCCGGCCGTAAGCCTCATCATTCTCCTGATTGCACAAAGGAATGAAGTCACCCAGCACCGTATAGAAAAACCATGCAAGCCAGACACTCTCTCCCTTCCCTTCTATTCCAACCTCATTCATACCGTCATTCCAGTCGCCGCCCCCCATGAGAGGTAGTCCATGTTCTCCGAAGGCTGTCCGGTCGATGGCTTTTTTACAATGCTCATAAACACGTTCAAAGCTTTGGGATATTTCCGGGGTAAACATCATATCATGCTCCCCTTCCTTAAGCACCGGACCCTTGATATAAGGGACTTGTTCCTTTAAAATTGTGGTATCTCCGGTGCTTCGGATATAAGCTGCGGTGCAATAAGGAAGCCACAGCAAATCATCGGTGATTCTCGTTCTCACGCCGATTCCCATGGGAGGATGCCACCAGTGCTGGACATCTCCCTCTTCAAACTGCCTGCTGCAGGCAATCAGAATCTGCCTGCGCAAAATACTGGAATCCGCAAAAAGAAGGGAAAGGGTATCCTGCAGCTGGTCCCTGTATCCATAAGCTCCTCCACACTGATAAAAGCCTGCTCTTGCCTGAATGCGGCAGGACACCGTCTGATAGAGCAGCCAGCCGTTCACCAGGATATCCACTGCCCTGTCCTTTGTTTTAATTTTGACCGTCCCTAATAAACCGTCCCAATAGGTTCCCACCCTTTCAAGCTCCTTTTCAGAAGCGGCAGTTTCCCTGTACTTATTTCTGATTTTGTATATCTCTTCAAGGCTGGTGCTCTGCCCCAGCCCGAACAACACCGTCTTGCTCTCTTGCGGCTGTATTGCAACGGATACCTGAATAGCTCCGCAGGGATCATAGCATACCCCCGTATTACAGGATAGCTTGACCTCCGCTCCCCGCGGCTCCCGTACACTGCCCTTCTGCCCCAGAAACTCCTTCCTGTCCCCGGTATAACCGATGATGGTTTCACTGGAAAACAGGTAGGAATAGGTATTTTGAAAGTTCATGGTATAAATGTTCTTTGAATATAAACATTCATGTTCATTGTTATAGGAGGTCAGGATATAAGGGTTGGTTTGCTCCCCCTGGGTTCCCAAAACCCACTCCACATAATAGGTAAGGCTTAAATATTTCACCTTATCCGAACGGTTGGTAAGCGTAAGGCTCCACAGCTTCAATGACTCATCCAAAGGAGTAAAAACAGTCAGCTCCTGACTAATAAGCGCTTCTTCATGAAGAAACCTGCTGTATCCAAAACCATGCCTCACCCGGTAAGTGCCCCGGTCAGACCTTCCTAAGGACATGGGAGTCATTACCTCACCGGATATTTCATCCAGAATATAGATTGCCTCAGAGGCTCTGTCACTGACTGGGTCATTGGACCATGGAGTCAGCTTATTCTCCCTGCTGTTGATACTCCAGGTAAAGCCTGCGCCAGACTCTGAAATCTGGAATCCAAAGTTCTTATTTGAAACAACATTAATCCAGGGTGCAGGCGGCCGGTTATTACCCTCCAGCAGAATTTCATATTCCCTGCCTTCACAGGCAAATGCCCCGAAGCCGTTAAAAAATTCATAATTCTCTGTTTCTTTCTCCTGTGTTGCAGGTGCATATGCTGTGTCCAAAACCCTTCCTCCTTAAAGCCTAATATTCTTCAAGTAATTCGTACTGATTTTCTTTGCCGTTGGTAAAATAGATCCCTGTTTTCTCTGAAAATACGACCCGTGCCACCGTATACAGCAAATCAAGCTCCGCCGGTTTCATCTCATACGTATGCAGCGTAAAGAAGCTTGGCTTCTCGCTTCTGGAATCATAGATTCGAAGAGAGCTTGTCATATCGTTGATTAATTCATCCACCTCCTGATGATACCCATGTTTGGAATCAATCAGGATTATTAAATCCACCATAACACGGTTGATTCTTAAATATTCGTAAGCTTTTAATGCATCCTTTACGATTCTTTCCTGTTTCATGGACCGGACCATTAAAAGCAGAATGGGGTTATCCCCGGACACTCCGAATTTCCATAGGAAGCTTTGATTCATAAAGTTCCGCCTTATATTTTCAGCCGGCCCCCGGTAAATGCCCGAAGGATAGAAAACAGGGCTGATTAAGTCCTGAAAAGCATTTAACTGGGCTCTGGTAATCTCCAGATACTTTAACTCCAGGTTCGTTTGAAGCCGGAATTTCTCCAGGATATCATCGATCCGGTAGCTTACATTTAATTCTCCTGCGATTTTTATTGCTTCCTCTTTACTTGCGCACACTCCGGTAATGAATGAAATGCAGGCGGTTTCACCTGCCCCTATGCAGATCTGTGCCCGCAGGCTCATGATCGGGTCATTGCAAAAGCCTGAATTATTTAAAAATGCTATGCTGTTAACCACAGAATCCGGATTCTCCAGGGTGTTGTTTCTTCCGATAAAGCGTTTTCTGTCATTTTCATATTCCAGTTTTTTGCATAGCTTTGTTCCGGTTCTTACCATGTGCATCATATAGGGATTGTCATCATCAGTATCCTTCCGCCGTCTTTTTGCAAGAAAGATGTCCTGCTCTTCCAGGTACTCACTCTCCAGAAATAGCTTATTGAATGCAGGATGGCTTATTTCAGCCAGATGGGTATCATCCACCACCTCTAAATAGCTGGTCACCTCCAAGTGCTTTTCCTCATTCCCATGATTGGTAAAGATGACCTTACGTATCTCGTAGTTTTGGTCCGCATTTAAGCTGACAATCATGTGTGATGAGATATCTCCATCCCTGCGTTTAAATTCAGCCTGGTGCGGGCTGAAAATCACCTGGTAAGCATCCGGTGTCTTTCTGGCCGGATGATAAGCGGCACTCCAGACCTTCCCCTGCTTCATGTCTTTGATATAGATATAATTACCTGTATTCGCATAAATATCCGACCGGAACCGGTAAAGCATCCGGTCTTCATATTTACTGAAGCCATCCCCATCGGTGGTTATCATCAGTGAATAATTACCATTTGACAAATAATTCACAACCGGTGGATTCATGCCGGTACGGTTGACATACCGGTTGCTGTAAATGTCTTCTTTAAAAAGAGGCTTTCCGATCTTTATGGTATATCCCTGCTTTGCAATGGAAATCAAATAGGACTGACGTTTTTCTTCCAGCAGAACTTCTGTGGCTTTTATTATCATCTCCCCATGAAACCTCTCCCGAAGGATTCCCTCATTCAGATAATTATTAATTGCGGCCAGATTCATCCCCTGATGATGGGCCATATAGGATTTTACAATACAGTAAGGGGTCAGTTCCACAGAATTCGGCACATTAAAATCTACGGATTCATAGAAACCGTAAGTGCCGTAAGCGCCTAATTCCTTCAGACGCTTTAAGTTTTCCATACACTCTTCTTCTGCAATATCCAGTGCCAGCATCGTCGCATAGGGAGCAACCACCATGGAATTTTTACGGACCGGCTGGAGCCTTATCTTCGGAACACCGAAGGCTTTGTACTGGTAATTTGAGTTTAAGTCGAACCGGTAATACTGGGATTCCGATATTCCCCAGGGTATCTCCGCCTCTTTAGCATACTTCATATGCTGAAGCACTGCTGCCCTTGAGGTCTGGGCATAAACAGAGTCCTCATATTCTTTGAATACGAGATTTGGCATCAGATATTCAAACATCGTGCCGCTCCAGGACACAAAGCAGGGAATGCCTCCCACAATGGTCAGCGGTCTTCCCAGTTTATTCCAATGCTTTAACGGCACTTCTCCCATTGCTATGGCAAGAAGGCTTGTAAGCGCCGATTCAGACGCCATCAGGTCATAGCAGCCTTCATCAAGTGTATGGGAGGAAACATGATACCCGATGTGGAACAGCATTCTCTTTTCATTAAATAGAAAACGGAAATCTACATTTGTTAAAATGAAGTCTATTTTATTGCTGAGCCCTCTGATCCGTTCTATCATGCTATCCGCAAATTTATTGCCCTCCGACGTAATACTGCGAAGGGAGGGATAAGAAAAATAAGTCTTCTCCTTCAGTTTTAAAGCTTCAGCTTCTTTCACAGTGCTGTCAATGAGATTCATTAACTGTCTTGTCCAGAGGTAATCTTCCGGCGGTGCAAGCTCCCTATCCTTTAAATCTTCCCGGATCTGCGCAAGATCGTCTGCAAGCTCCCCTATCCTTTGATACCTTGATTTCAGTTCATATCCGGCAGGACTGCCTGTTCTTATCCGAAGTTCTTCATTGCTGTTATCAACCGTAATCCTGAGCTCGGACAGAAAGTTCTCCGGATAAACCGGACTGTCTATCTGTTCCAGAAGTCCGTTTTTCAGTGCGACCAGATGACCCAGGAAATTGCCGCTGTCAACGGTTGATATATAGGCAGGATTTAACACCTCCAGGGTCCCGATATGATACCAGTTATAGAGATGTCCATTGAATTTGGGCATTTTTTGAACAGTTTCCATCAGATTTTCCACGACTTCAACTGTAGAGCTTAAGGTTTCAAAACCAAAATCCCTGGCCGAAAGGATCGCCAGAAACTGAAGTCCCATATTGGTCGGAGATGTTTTATCACTGACTTTTTCCACCATTGAAATCTGGTAATTATCCGGACAGAGCCAGTTATTTTTCTTCGTGGAAAGCTCCTTAAAAAACTGCCATGTTCTGCGAGCAGTATCCAGAAGCAGTTCATTGTTCTGTGCTTTATTTTTAAGTTGAAGCTTATTATCCGGCTGACTGATCCCGTAGGCGATTTGGGAGGCAAGGCACCAGTCGGCAATTACAATTGCAGTCAAAATCATTCCGGCCGTGTTTAAATGTCCCATGAATAAGATTATCACAAGGGCTGCCGCCGGAAGAAGAGAACTCCACATGGTGATGAAATATCCCCTTCTGGTATTGACAATGGAGGCATCCACTGCTTCCGCCGTATTCCAGCGAAGCAGATTTTTTTTGCTGATAAAGATCCGGTACATGGTTCTGATCATTGCATCCGTTGCGACATAAGCACGATAGGGAGTAATTGTAAACTCCAGGAATGCCCGGTAAAGCATGGCAGCAAGTTCCTTGAAAAAGCATTTATAAACAAGGGCAAGCTTTGGCCGGATCAGCTTCTGGGTGATCACCGCAAGCAGCAGAATCACCAGAGTAAATATATCATTGAAGAAAACAATGGGCAGCCAAAGATAATATGCCTTTGGCATCCATGCCAAATTAAACAATACAAAAAATGTCTTACTTAAAGGGACCATGCTTCTTCTTAAGTTGTCAAAGATCTTCCATTTAGACAGCGCACATAAGTTTTTACCTTCCTGTGTCTTTCTTAAAAACAGCCAGGGCAGCAGCTGCCAGTCTCCTCGAAGCCATCGGTGTTCCCTTTTGGTAAAGGATAAAACGCTGGTTGGAAAATTGTCCATAATCTTGACCGTACTGGAAAAAGCTGTCCTGGCATAGCAGCTTTCAAAAAGGTCATGACTGAGAATCCTGTTTTCCGGCACCTTGTTCTGAAGCACCTTATGGAAGGCCTCCCGATCGTAGATGCCCTTCCCGGTGTAGATTCCTTTATTAAAAATATCCTGGTAAATATCTGATATTACAGTTCCGTAATGAGCCAGGCCCGATTCCCCACCGAAGATTTTCGCAAACCTGCTGCCGTTCTTATCCACAATATGGTTTCTTACCGAAGGCTGAATGATGACATAGCCCTCTTCAACCTTCTGTCCTGCCGGGTCAAGGATCGGTTTATTTAAAGGATGATCAATCAGACCGACCAGCTTTGCGGCATTGTCACGCAGCAGATTGGTATCCGCATCCAGTGTGATTACGTACCGGAAGGTTGGAAGAAGGTTTTCGTCGCAGTAAACAGAGGTAAAGGTGGTATTCTCCTTTTCTTCTCCATTTAAAAGGTTATTAAACTCTTCCAGCTTTCCTCTTTTACGCTCCCAGCCCATATAACAGTTCTCCGCTTTATTCCATTTACGGCAGCGGAAGAATAAGGAAAAGCGCTGCTGTTCAGACGGATAGAGCTCATTTAACTCTCTTCTGCGCGCAGCAAGGGCGTTTTCAATCACCTGGTCATTTTCCATGACCTCGTCCGGGGAATCGGCAAAATCAAGCAGCAATGCAAAGAAAAGATTGGACTGACGGTTTGCCAGATAATGCTTTTGAAGACGTTCCATGTACCCAAGGCCCTGTTCCCTTGAGGATACAATAACCGGCATAACCACAAAAGTTTTTGCCTCCTCCGGTATTTCCTCCAGATAGTTCAGAGAAGGAATTTTCCTGACTTTAATTCTTCTTGTAAAAATAAAATTTGTAAGCTCTATGGAAATACCTATTAACAGCGGCATTGCCGATAAAAAGATAATGACCAGCCGGCTGATATTCCTAAGCCCGCCAAGGTTCCAAAAGGCATGGAGCAAACAGGCACAAAGTACAGGAAGAATAAGAAACATGGTAAGGAAATAAAGGAAGCCGCTTCCGTTCATCCTTTTCTTGATATTTTGAGGGATCGGTTTTCCTATCGCCTTTGCTTTTAAAATCGGATAACCCTTACCCAAAAGATAGGAACCCACATGATGGGAACAATGCAGGTCCTCTCTGCCCTGAACCGCCAGCTCCAGACAGTCTCCGGCTATCTTTTCCTCCAGCAGCCGGTAACGGTGCGATAATTTAACGATGACCCCACGGTACATGCCCCTGGATTCCAAATCCATCTTTGGATATACCCCATCCGGATCCTGTGATAAAATCTGCTCCAGATAAGAATATTCCTCAAAAAACTTTTCTTCATCAACTTCATTGATATCCCTCAGGCTGACGATCAAGGTCCTGATATTTGTCTCAAGAAATGATTCAATCTTTCCTTCCTCCATGAATATGCCGGAGGTCTTCACCTGCCTCTCCAGGGAAGAAAAGTGATGTTCCAGGTATTTTTGAATGGAAGCCTCATCAAAAGACAGGTTTTTCAGCAGGTGTATTACATGGGCATGGAAGGAGTAGTTTAACCTCAAGTTATCCTCTGTTTTGCAAAGCAGCGAAGAAATATCGGCCGGTCCCTTTTTATCTGCCAGCTTATCCCGGAGAAATTTTTCTGCTTTTGATTTCACATCAATCATATTAAGAATTTCTTCCGCAATTACAATGATTTCTTCCAGAATACAAAAGCCAAGCACTTCCGGCAAAACCCAGATTTCCTTGTCCGAAAGGGGTATCTTCTGCTGATAAGCCTTTAACATCACAGAAATATTTTCTTCACTTAAGTGCCCGCCGGAAAGAGCCACCATCTTTTTTGCCACAACATATATACGGGGAAAGTTCCGGTATTCCTTTCCCTCCAGAACCGGCAATACGGCGTAACTGGTTCCCGATGTGCGTACCTTTTTTATTTCCCGGTACAGCATCTGG
Organism: Hungatella sp. UBA3048; assembly: GCA_002367105.1. Classification (GTDB taxonomy): domain Bacteria; phylum Bacillota; class Clostridia; order Lachnospirales; family Lachnospiraceae; genus Lacrimispora. Next base: position 20,171 of record DFCS01000050.1, on the reverse strand, counting down.
AAATTGTCAAAGAGCCAGCGTGCTGCAGGAATCAGGGATATGATATCCGTAGATACGGCAGAGATACTGTCTCTTATATTATTCAGTTTTTTATAAGCGGCCTGATTATAATCATTAAGAACAAAGCTGCGTCCCACCAGTCTGACCTGGCCATGTCCTTCTGCCAGATCAAGCATCTGCTTCTCCCACTCGTTTGGGTCAAGTTTATTATCTTCTCCCTGGAAGCAGTCCGGGAAATGCACGTGCTTACTAAAATGATAACGCCGGTAATACAAAATGAATAGTACAAGGCAGATTGACGCAGCCAGCAGCAATAGAATGTTCAGCAGAAACGGCGAATTTATATAAAAATTAGTTTTTTCCAAAAAGCTCTGCAATTGAAGCTCCTCCTTATTTAAGAAATCCTTCCGGCATAACAAATCTTTTTACAGATAGTTTGTCTGTTTTTCTATAAAAAATAGCGCAGTATTATATTGTAGCACTTTTTATGTTTTTTTATTAATATCCTGTCAGATTTATAAAATTTATACGAAAGCCGTGTTCCTTCGGGTACGTAGACCGTTTGAATTTATTTCATCGTTACTTTTTTATCAAAGCTGCCCTCATACAGCCTTATTTCGCAAAATAGACGAACAATAAACAGTAAAGCCAGAGCGATGCTATAAATTTAATTCCGAGTGAGACAGAAAGACGCCCCGTCGGGTGCAATTCCTGACCAGGCACTCAACAAGTTGATAACTCGCTGTACAAACACAACACTTGGATAGATAATTGAATAGACTTTACACTTTGGCCATGGTATAATCCTTACATATAAAAAGGAGGACGAACCCATGACTGATAGCGAATTATTACAAGCGATATATAAAGATACGCAAGAATTAAAAAGCCGTATGAATACCATTGAAAATAATGTGACTGATATTCAGTTAACGTTAGAAAATGAAACAAATCGTAATATTTCGTTAATTGCAGAAGGACATCTGGATTTGTCACGGAAATTAGATGGCGCATGGAAGGTAGAAAATGAAAAAGAAATGCTTCTAAGTTAGAGTTAATCGGTTAGAAAATGAAATTAGGCAAATCAAAGAAAAAATTAATGTAATTGCATAAATAGTAACATAAGAGTGCAAAGCCTTTGAATTATTAAGGGTCTGCACTCTTTTTTATTTGCCTTGAATTCGGTAACATAGCATGTGCAAAGTCATGCAAATACATGGTTTACTTTTCACGTAAACTTCCGGTCATAGAGCAGCGCCGCGTTCAGTACCACCAGTACAGAACCAGCATTATGTACCAATGCACCGGTGACCGGGTTTAGTACGCCTGTTACCGATAAAAGTATGGCAGCAAAATTAATTGCCATTGACACAGTGATGTTGAATTTTATGGTGTGAACCGTGGAATTGGACAGCCTTTTCAAATATGGAATCATTGAAATATCGTCTCCGGTCAAAGCGATGTCCGCCGCTTCGATAGCGATATCACTTCCCATACTCCCCATAGCCACACCTACATCTGCAAGTTTTAGTGCAGGTGCGTCATTAACGCCATCCCCGATCATACACACCTTTTTCCCTTGTTTTTTAAGCTCTGCGATATTGCTGACCTTATCCTCCGGAAGCAGCCCGGCTTTTACCGTTGTAATGCCGGTCTTCCCAGCAAAATATCCTGCCGCTTGGATATGATCTCCGGTCAGCAGCACAACCTGGGTATTCATGCCATGGAGTTCTTTTACCACACCATGAGCGGTATCCCGCAGCGTATCGGAAAGGGCAATCACTCCGATCAAAGACCTATCTTTTGCCACAAATACCATCGCTTTTCCCTGTGCACGAAACTCCTCTGATTTGAGGAACACCAGCTCATCCATAGGAATCTGCTTTTCCATTAAAAAGCTTACGGTTCCGCACAGCAGGTTCTGTCCGCTGACCGTTGCCGAGATACCTTTTCCCGGCAGCATCTGAAAATTCTCTGCAGGCTTTATTATCATCTGCAATTCTTTCGCATGAGAAACAATCGCTTTGGCTAATGGGTGTTCCGAATAAGCTTCTGCAGAGGCCGTCATACTTAAAAGCTGTTCTTCCCCTACTTCTTCTTTCAAAGGAACCACATCTGAGACCACCAGATTGCCGTTGGTCAGAGTTCCGGTTTTATCAAAGGCAATGCAATCCACCTTTCCCATGTTTTCCAATGCTTCACCGGATTTAATGATGACTCCGTGCTTTGTTGCCTGGCCGATGGCTGCCATGATAGAGGTGGGGGTAGCCAGAGCCAATGCACATGGACAGAAAACCACAAGGACGGTTACGGCACGGTTTAAGGCTTCCGTGATTTCATATCCAAGGGCCCATGTGATACCAAATGCTGCCACGGAAATCCCTAATGCCACCGGCACAAGCCACGTCGCCCATTTATCCGCAATGCGCTGCATAGGTGCTTTTTTATTTTCGGCTTCCTGAACCATCCGGATCAGTTTTTGCAGGGAAGAATCCTCATTAGCCCTGGCTGTAACAACCTCAATCGAGCCGTAACGGTTGATGGTTCCGCAGAATACCTGATCTCCCACACTTTTATCCACCGGGAGTGATTCTCCGGTTATAACCGATTGGTCGATTGAAGTGTTACCCTCCGTTATATCGCCGTCTACGGGGATCGTTTCCCCAGGCAGTATACGAAGAATATCGCCCGGCAGGATCTGTTCTAACGGGATCATTTCCTCCCGGCTTCCCGATGCATCAGTAAGAATTCTTCTTCCCATCATGGGGGTTAGACTGATTAACTGCTTTAATCCTCTTTTTGACCGTTCAACTGTCTTTTCCTCTAAAATTGCACCAATTGCCATGATAAAGGCAACCTCACCGGCAGCAAAGAACTCACCGATGGCAATTGAGGCAGCCATCGCAATAGAGATCAGCAATGCGGAAGAGATCCATTTTTCATATACCAATCGGGTGACTGCAAGAAACGTAAGTGGATATCCGGATAATAGAATGGTTATCCATGCCGGATTTAAAGGGACCTCTTTCCCTGTCAGCAGCAATATCAGGCTGAGCACCAGAAACGCACCGGAAATAATAGTCATTGTAAGCCCTGCAAATAAGTCGCTTATTTTTTTCAACATGATCTGTCCTCCAAAATTGTCCCTTGATTCTTTCATCATTTTTCAGTACAATAAGTTCATAACGGAACATATTGTTCTTTAAATAGTATAGCAATGTCATTTAAGCGATACAAGAAACGATTTTTAAGAAATGTACGATACCGAACAAATCTGCAAAATTGTTCAAAATGGAGAGGTATATGGACAGACGACAAAGAAAAACCAGGGAAGCTATTTTTGATGCATTCAGCAAGCTGCTGATTCATAACAGCTATTCGCAAATCACCGTGCAGGAAATCATTGATGAGGCCAACGTAGGCCGGACAACCTTTTATGCCCATTTTCCAACAAAGGACGATCTTTTGAGGGAAATGTGTGCGGAACTGTTTGAGCATGTTTTCTCCCAAAAGCCGGAGGCAGAACCGACTCATGACTTTTCAATGGCGACCGGCGATCCAAAGGCGATTATCACCCACATTCTTTACCACTTAAGAGAGCATGGGCGGACGATGATTATCCTTTTGACCTGTGAAAACGGGGAACTGTTCCAGCGTTACTTTCATCAATACTTCCATGAGCTTGTGACGCTGCACATATTTCGTGGGAGCACCCGTAAAAATACCATTGTACCGGATGATTTTCTAATCGATCATATTTCGGGAAGCTTTGTCAATCTGGTGAGGTGGTGGCTGAAAAATCATATGAAACAGCCTCCGGAAGAAATCGCAGAATATTTTTGGGCAGTAATACAGCCAGTTGTGTAAGGGAGGAAACATGAGATGACATTACAACAGTTAAAATATTTTATTGAAGTGGCAAACTGCGGTTCCATCAACAAAGCCGCTGAAGGATTGTTTATTGCCCAGCCAAGCCTTTCAAATGCTCTTCGCGAATTAGAGTCAGAAATCGGACACGAACTTCTCACCCGGACTCCGAGAGGCATATCTTTAACCACTGACGGCGCGGAGTTTCTGGGCTACGCCCGGCAGGTCGTGGAACAGGCGAGCCTCTTGGAACAACGGTGGCTGAATAAGAAACCGTCACGGCGGCTGTGCTCCATATCCACCCAGCACTATGCCTTTGCTGTGAATGCATTTGTTAATATGGTGAAAAAAACCGATGCTGAAGAATATGAGTACACGCTGCGGGAAGCAAGGACTTTTGAGATTGTGGAGGATGTGAAAAACCTGCGAAGCGAACTTGGAATACTCTACATGAACAATTTTAACCGACAGGTGTTGGAAAAGCTTCTGCGGGAAAACAATCTGACATTCCATCCGCTGTTCTCCGCTGTTCCTCATGTTTTTATAAGCACTGCCAATCCCCTTGCCAGAAAAAAATATGTAACTCTTGAAGACCTGGCTGATTACCCCCGTTTGTCCTTTGAACAGGGAGATTACAACTCCTTTTATTTCTCGGAAGAAATACTCAGCACGGAATACGCCAGGAAAGATATCCACGTTGGTGACAGAGCCACTATTTTTAACCTTATGATAGGGCTTAACGGCTATACAATTTCCACAGGAATTGTAAGCGCAGATTTAAACGGGGATAATATCACGGCAGTGCCTCTCCGCGTCAACGATTCGATTGAGGTTGGCTGGATTTCCCATAAAGATATCCAGTTGTCACGGCAGGCGGCAATGTACCTTGAGGAATTGAAAGCAGTTGTGGCCGAACATGGCGTTAATATTAAAAATGAGTTATAGCCTGAAGCTATAACTTGGCATATTTTTTTCATGTTACCAATAAGTCCCCCTGGGATGATACAATCAGCTTACTAAATTGATGTACCTGATAAAGGAGGATTTCCCAATGAGCATAAAATTTCAGACAGTAGGCAGTCTGCTGCGCCCGGCAGCTTTGCTGGAATACAAGAACCAGATAGAGAAGCGGGATGACGTTACCTACCCATTCTACAAAGATTTTGAAGGCTACGAACAGTGTGAAGCTGAGTCGACGAAAGATGTTGTCGCAAAACAAATCGAACATGGGTTAACAGTCGTAACCGATGGCGAGTATTCCAAGTCCATGTGGCATCTGGACTTTGTTTGGGGATTTCACGGCGTCAGCCGTTACATTGCGGAACACGGCTACTTTTTCCGTGACAAAGATGATTCCCGTAAATACGAAACCCGCCGGGACATCGGTCTTAAGATCACGGAACCGCTGGGCGGCAGGAATCACCATTTCATCAAAGTCTTTGAGCAGCTTAAGTCCATTGCCGGGGACAAGGAAACAAAGCTTTGTATCCCATCCCCATCCCATATCTTTGGAGAACTGTTATGGTCAGATAACCTCGGAGGAAACGGCTCTGTTTACAGTAACCCGCAGGAGCTGAAAGCAGGACTTACCAAGGCGTACATAGAATTTGTAGAAGAATACGCTGCTGCCGGCGGAAAGATCCTGCAGTTTGATGACTGTCTATGGGAGCTTTTTGCAGACGATAATCCCAATTCTCCCTATACGGGCGAACACATTAACCAGGATGAGGTCAAGGCACTTGCGGCTGAATTTATCGAAATCAATAATGCAGTGATTGATTTCGGCCACAGTCTGGGGCTTGCTATGTGGACACACAACTGCCGCGGCAACTACGATTCACGTAATATGGGCGGCGGCTCCTACGTAAAGATTGCCAACCTGTTTTTAAAACAGTTAAAATATGACCGCTTTTTCCTGGAATGGGATGACGACCGTGCGGGATCCCTTGAGGCGCTAAAAGTTTTTCAGGATAAGCCGGATACAGAAATTGTCCTGGGCTTATTATCATCAAAAACCAATACGCTGGATGACGAAGCCCGTGTGATCCGGTTGCTTAACGAGGCATCTGAAATCATCCCAAAAGACCGACTGCTCCTCTCTCACCAGTGCGGATTTGCATCCTGTGACTGCGGCAACGAGCTGACGGAAGAAGAACAGTGGGCAAAAATTGATCAGGGACAGAGGATCGCACTGTCATACTGGGGAGAATAAGTTTGAATCAACTTATTAGGAATGACAAATACCGGCAGGAAAACCTGCCGGTATAACGCTTATCCTCTCATGATTGGATTGAATCCATTAACTCATAAAAATATTCCGCTTTCCGTGTCTTATAAAGATTATACCAGGAATCTAATGTTTTTGCAGAAAATACACCCAGAGCTTTCAGGACTTGGAAGGAAAATTCCAGGGGAGCTATTCCGGAAGCAGTTATCAGGTTCCCGTCAGTAACGGCAGGTTCCTGCTGATAGTACTGTTCTCCCTCATAGCCTGGGCAGATCATCTTAAGATATTCCAAGTCATTGCTTGTATGAAGGTTTAAATCCAGCAATCCTTTCCGGGCAAGTCCTAAAGTAGCTCCGCAAATAGCTGCCACAATAATACCTTCCTTTAAAAACTGCTCTGCCATAGACAAAATGGGATCGTGAACCTGTTCTGTCCATGTATTTCCGCCAGGTAAAATCAAGGCGTCTGCGTTTTCCATGGTACACTCATGAAGTTCTAAATCCGGTAATATTTTCAAGCCTCCCATTGTGATAACAGGAGTCTTTGCCGCTCCGACCGTAACGACTTTTGTTGGGGCTAAGCCTTTCTTATAATATCTTCCGGAATTCAGTTCCGCAGTTAAATAACCTATTTCCCAATCAGCCATGGTATCAAAAACATAAAGATATACAACGTTTTTATTCATACACTTATCCTCCATTTTTTAATTTCAAACGCGGATCAAACAATCAGCCGCGAGAAAATACGATGTTATCTTTATAATAAAACAACTTCACTGACAACTACTGTCAGTGAAGCTGTAAAATTAATTTTCTATTAATTCCCGATCTATTTTATGGAAGCGGTTTAATTTTTCTTCTGCATTAAATATTACATTTATAAGATCCAACGTACTGTCGTAGTGCATTGTTTTGAAATACAGGCACCTTATGAAGTTCTTTGAATTGACTCTTGCTATATACTGCATCCGGTTATTCTGCCAGCCGGCACATTCACTTAGCTCTTCAATCCAATTGATCATCCCTTGGTTTGATAACAGATTTCTTTTTAAGATTCTAAAAACAACACGACAGATACGCTCGTCTTCTTCCGTATGAAAAATATATGTTCCATTATGCAAAACTTTCTTAAAGGCATTTAAAATTTCTTTCATTATATCCTCGTTGCATTCACGGCATTGAACCAGCTCATCCATTACATCGGCGCCGTGCGCTGCAGCATGTGCCCATTCCGATTTCTGAATATATCCCCTTAAGTCCTTTTCCGAAGTGTAGTATTCTATCACTTTGTTCTTTATATCAGTGAACTCATCAATACTTAACAATGCCTTTTTTCTATGTCTCTCTAAAACAAGAACTACGACCAGCGCTGAAAAAGTCCTGGTAAAAACGCTGTCATTCCCGTCACTGCCTATTTGATAAAATAAATGTTCCTTATCCATAAGGGTGGTAAGAATATATCTAAGCTGCTCTTCATTGAAAAATTCCTTTTCTTCTATCCACTCACTGAAGGTATTATATATTAACTCATCACGAAATTCGGAATCCGTATCACCGATATGGTCAAGCATCTGCAATACATAATCCCACGGATCCTGTCCTTCTGCTACCATGTATTGATTTTCCTGGATCCTTCTTAATTCTAATATAAGTTGTTCTCTTTTATTGTTCAATCGCTCCACTCCTTTCGTATATTTTTTAAATGAAAGATAAATCATGATTTAACTACTTCAATCCGATTCCGTCCATTTCTTTTCGCAGCATACAAAGCATCGTCGCTTATTTTATACAGTGTGTTTATAGAAGTGTGTTCATCAGGAATAACGGTGACGATCCCTATACTTATCGTATATTTTATAATATGATCTCTGCCAATGTTGACAGAAGTTCTCTCCGTAATCCTTCTTAATCTTTCTGCAACTTCTAAAGCCTCCTTTTCATTCGTGCCAGGAAGCAGTACCGTAAACTCTTCACCGCCAATTCTGCCAAACAGATCATAATCCCGTAATTGATTTTTTATTTTCACTGCAAAATCTTTTAGTACCATATCACCTGCAAAATGGCCATAAACATCATTGATCTTTTTAAAATTATCCAGATCAATAAGAAAGAATGAAATAGGCTCCTTTCTTCTTGAGAATAATGAGATGTTCTCTTTTGCCCGCAGCAAAAATGCTCTACGGTTAAATATGTCCGTCAGTTCGTCATATGTAGCAACCTTAGTCAATTCCAAATCAGACTTTTCCTTTGCCATAAGGATAAAACCAATATTTCCGGTCAGCATAATTAAATATAAGCAAACGAAAAATAAGACATTGTATATGTTATTTGACATCAAAGGCACAGATTCACTGAAACTGATTCCCATATAAACTCTTAGAATAAGTAAGATAAATCCAGCTAAATAAATAAAAGCAACTGTCTTTTGTAAAACCGATGAATTTTTATCCATTAAAAATTCATAGATTGGGAAGCACCAAAGGATCATCATAATGATGGACATAATTGAAATCCGCACACCCTCCCCATATTGAAGAAATATGGCCAGATGGATCACCGCAATAGAAATGGCGGAAGCAATAACATATACCCGTTTTATCAATTTGTTACAGCGTCTCTTTATAATCAGGAACGCAATAATCTGCGTGGTCTGAGCAATAATTAAAAAGGAATTACCAAGGGATATCGAAATAAATATATTGATGACGTCCCGTAACCCAAGAAAAACCCATGCAATTGTATCAAACAGTCTTGCAAATAAAAAGATAAATAAAGAAGAATCCTTTTTATGTTGGATCATGTAGGCGATGCCTAATATTCCAGAAAAAAGATGTCCTATAACAATTGTAAATATAAGAGTTTTGATGCTGAAGTCTAAACTCATTTTATTGCTCCCCACCTTCATGTTGAAGTTCCAAGCTGAAATTATAAACAATTAACCTTCTTAAACAAGCCGGACCTAAAGCCTATTGAACTATTTCCATTATTATCTATAAATACTGAGCGTTACAGCTTCCACATGTCATGAGATTTACCTGAATTACTCTCCCCCTTCATACACCTTCATCATTAAAAATTCATCTATCCCGTTACGATAAAGGCTTGGAATTGTTGCCAGGTACTTATATCCTGATTTCTCATAAAAAATCTTTGCATCCGGATTGTAATCACCAACCACTAAAAATATTTTATCTCTGCTTTTAAAAAGAATATTTTCTATAAACTCCAGTAATTTCTTTCCTATCCCTTTACCCCTGTATTCCTCTTTAATCGCAATGAGATGCAGGTAATGATATGCGTGAAAGGCACCTTCTGGGATAAAATATGCAAATCCGGCACATTCACCGCTGCACAGAACAACATACAAAGTTCCTCTATGTATACCTTCCATTACTGCATTCGTTCTGCTCTCTTCCGATTGAAAATAAGCCGTACACATTGATGAATGTTCCATCGCTTTTATACAACTATCTAAATATTCTTCCGTTCCTTTTCTAAATTGTATGTCCACACTCGCCCCTCCCCAGATATCTGAAACTATTTCATCGTTCTTATTGAAATCAATCAAATGTTCCTTGTTACATTGTACGGTTGGTATTTCCCCAATCACACATGATATCAAGAATCGGAATCAGGGATTTGCCCCGTTCGGTTAAGCTGTATTCAACCTTAGGCGGAATTTGCGGATATTCCTCCCGGTGGACAAGCCCGTCAGCTTCTAATTCTTTCAGCATTGTACTCAAAGTCTTATATGATATCGTTTTGATATACTTTCTCATTTCATTATATCTTACTACTTCAAACTCCTTCAAACAATATAGTATTACCATTTTATATTTTCCGTTGATCAGAGATAAGGTATAACTAAAACCTGTATTCTCTAAATCTTCAGCTTTTGAAATACACGAAAAACTCATTTACACTCTCCTTTATGTAAGTACTACACCTTAATACCAATATTGAACATTTATGTGCGTACTTGAATAATAGCTAGTTCGCAATATAATTAAAGCAGACATACTGGTTGGTGTCAATATTCTCTTGCAATAAACACCGCCCGGTTTTGTCAGCCGGCTTCTGGCCTATTCAAATATTTAACGCAAAATAGGATATATATTTCTAGTTGACAAATGAAAATCACATAGTATAATGATTTTAATTGAATAATATCTTCAGGGCAGGGTTCAATTCCCTACCGGTGGTAAAGCCCACGAGCCGCAAGGCATGATTCGGTGTAATTCCGAAGCCGACAGTATAGTCTGGATAAAAGAAGATGATAAGTCACAGTATCTCTGTGTATATGTAAATTTGCTCTGGAACCTTTTTGCTAGTTCCAGAGTTTTTTTATTGCAGTACATACCCTTCTGTGCACGTGATTTTTATATGCCTTGAACGATTTTGTTCAAGGCATTTTGCTTTCTGGAGGTGTTGTATGACTGATACGGAATACATGCGATTAGCGTTACAGCTTGCAAAGAAAGGATGTGGTTGGACAAATCCAAATCCCATGGTAGGGGCGGTGATTGTAAAGGACGGTAAGATAATTGGTCAGGGATATCACCAGAAGTACGGGGACCTCCATGCGGAACGCAATGCCCTGGCCGGCTGCGAAACATCGCCGGCGGGTGCAACCATGTATGTGACACTGGAGCCTTGCTGCCATACCGGCAAAACACCCCCCTGCACCGACGCGATCCTAGAAAGTGGTATCCGCCGTGTTGTAATCGGCTCTAGTGACCCGAACCCGCTGGTAGGGGGAAAAAGCATTGAGCTGTTACGTTCCAGTGGAATCGAAGTCACAAAAGGAATTTTAAACAATGAATGTGACGCTCTCAACCAAAGCTTTTTTCACTACATCCAAACCAAAACACCCTATGTGATCATGAAGTACGCCATGACACTGGATGGGAAGATTGCGACATACACCGGTAAATCCCAATGGATCACCGGTGAAGCGGCACGGCACCGTGTTCATGAGGACCGGCACCGTTATTCTGCCATTATGGCTGGAGTTGGCACCGTTCTTGCAGATGATCCGCTGCTGACCTGCCGGCTGGAAAAATGCAGAAACCCGCTCCGCATTATCTGTGACACCCATCTAAAAACGCCCTTAAACGCAAAGCTTGTTACTACAGCAGGCATAACCGCTACCCTCCTTGCTACGGCAAATACGGATTATGACAAACATCGGCCGTATCTGGAAGCAGGCTGTGACATTTTGGTACTTCCCAAAATGGAAGGGCACATTGATTTAAACTGCCTGATGACAGCTCTGGGTGAAAGACAAATTGACAGTGTATTACTGGAAGGAGGCGGTACTTTAAACTGGTCTGCCCTGCAATGCGGAATCGTCAACAAGGTACAGACCTACATTGCCCCTAAGTTGTTTGGCGGCAGCGGAAAAACCCCGGTAATGGGCCTTGGAATCGACAGTCCGGACCAGGCGTTTCATTTAAGCAAGCCGGATATCTCATGGTTTAAGGAGGATATCTTATTGGAAAGCGAGGTAATCAGATGTTCACAGGAATCATAGAAGAAATCGGCAGAATACAAACCATCCGCAAAGGTGCAGAGTCCTCTTCTATCTCTGTTCAGGCAAAGAAAATCCTGCAGGATGTCCGCATTGGGGACAGTATCGCTGTCAACGGTGTGTGCCTTACGGTTACGGCATTTTCTCAGGGCGGATTTACTGCCGACGTTATGCACGAAACCTTTAACCGCTCCTCTCTCGGAAGTTTGCCAACGGGAAGTCCTGTCAATCTGGAACGTGCAATGCCGGCAAACGGAAGATTTGGCGGGCATATTGTTTCAGGCCATATCGATGGTACCGGAACAGTTTCTGCCATTCAAAAAGATGATAATGCCGTCTGGTATACGATCAAAACCGCCCCTGGCATTCTGCTGTACATCATTGAAAAGGGATCTGTTGCGATCGACGGAATCAGTCTTACCGTAGCAAAGGTTGAAAGGGACTGCTTCCGCGTTTCTATCATACCCCATACGGCTTCAATAACTACTTTATCGAAAAGACGCGTAGGTGATACGGTCAATCTTGAGAACGACTGCATCGGTAAATATGTGGAACGGCTGATAGGCATACAGCAATCCAAACATAATATCACCGCCGACTTTCTTACAAAATATGGATTTTAGGAGGAATTAAAAATGGTTCAATTTAACACCATAGAAGAAGCACTGGATGAGCTGCGGCAAGGTAGAATTGTTCTGGTGACAGACGATGAAGACCGGGAAAATGAAGGAGATTTTATTTGTGCCGCGGAATTTGCTACCACGGAACAGGTGAATTTTATGGCAATCCATGGCAAAGGTCTTATATGCATGCCAATGAGCGCAGAGTTATGTAAAAAGCTGAAGCTCCCTCAGATGGTCTCTGATAATAATGATAACCACGAAACAGCCTTTACTGTGTCCATCGATCACATCGATACCGCCACCGGAATTTCCGCAGAAGAACGCAGTCTTACTGCCATGAAATGCGTGGAGGACACCGCTAGGCCGGAAGATTTCCGCCGGCCCGGTCATATGTTCCCCCTTCTGGCAAGAAAAAACGGCGTTCTGGAGCGTAACGGCCATACCGAAGCTACGGTGGATCTCATGCGTCTGGCAGGATTAAAGGAATGCGGTCTGTGCTGCGAGATCATGCAGGAGGATGGAACCATGATGCGCACACCGGAATTAATGGTACTGGCAGAAACGTGGGGGCTAAAAATAATTACCATAAAAGCCTTACAGGAATACCGCAAAAGAAAAGATAAGCTTATTGAACAGGCCACCTGCGCAGATCTTCCCACAAAATACGGTGAGTTCAAGGTATATGGGTACATCAATAAGCTAAACGGTGAGCATCATGTGGCATTAGTAAAAGGTGAGATCGGTGATGGCCAAAATCTTTTATGCCGTGTTCATTCCGAATGCCTAACCGGCGATGCGTTCGGCTCTGAGCGCTGTGATTGCGGCCAGCAGTTTGCTGCAGCAATGACACAAATAGAGAAGGAAGGCCGCGGAATTCTGCTTTACATGCGCCAGGAAGGCCGCGGAATTGGACTGATCAATAAACTGCGTGCTTACGCCCTTCAGGATAAGGGTATGGATACTCTGGAAGCTAATCTCGCCCTTGGTTTTGATGGGGATATGCGGGAATATTTTATCGGTGCGCAGATCCTGAGTGATCTTGGAGTAAAAACATTGCGCCTTCTTACGAACAACCCGGACAAAGTCTATCAGCTTTCCGGCTTTGGGATAGAGATTACAGAGAGAATTCCCATCCAGATGGATGCTAACGCAAATGATTTATTTTATCTAAAAACCAAGCAGGAAAAAATGGGCCATATTTTAAATTATTAATGTATTTCTAAAGGAGAGCTTACAATGAAAACATTTGAAGGAAAACTCGTATCAAAGGATATTAAAATCGGCATTGTTGCTGCACGTTTCAATGAATTTATAACAGGAAAATTACTAAGCGGAGCTTTGGATGGATTAAAGCGCCATGAGGTCAGTGATGACAGCATAGACATCGCATGGGTTCCCGGAGCCTTTGAAATTCCGCTGATTGCCTCTAAAATGGCAAAAACCGGAAAATATGATGCAGTGATCTGCCTTGGTGCAGTCATTCGCGGCAGCACATCTCACTACGATTATGTGTGCAATGAAGTGTCCAAAGGCATTGCCAGTATATCCTTAAGCAGTGATATTCCTGTTATGTTTGGCGTGCTGACCACAGAAAACATCGAGCAGGCCATTGAGCGTGCAGGCACCAAGGCCGGAAACAAAGGCTTTGACTGTGCGGTCGGAGCCATTGAAATGGTCAACCTCATCCGTGAGATTGATGCCCGTTAAGGCCTGGATGATCCATTCCGTAGAACATACGGCGGGTAAAGACACTAATTCCTAACATGATCAGGGCAGCTATATAAAAAGGAAGGTAAGTACTGCTTCCTATCTTTTCAAACACAACGCCATAGAGGAACTGTCCAAGAGGATTCGTACACATGCTAATACACATAACACAAGAAATGACTTTCCCGGTTAATTCTTTTGGCGTTAATATCTGAAGATATGTCATTACTTGTATTTGGAATAATGTTGACAATACCAACATCAGAGAACACCCCATAAGCAAAACAATATAAATCACCATTACACCTTTTAAAACCTGTAGTGCAGCCCCTCCTAAAAAAATGGAAAGCGCACATCCCATTAAGAGAAATGGACTCGTCTTTGATTTTAGTTTCTTTGAAAATACTCCGGCAAGCAGACCTCCTAATATGCATCCGGCGGCGATGATACCCTGTGCAAATCCGTATAACCGATTGGCAGTATTAGGGGCAAATCCAAGACGTTGAGTAATTAGAACAGGTACTCCTATTAAAACCAGAGAAGTCAAAAAAAGATTGATAGAAGCAAATATTAATGACAGCTTCCACAACATCGGCTGCACCTTAAACATAAAACAAAAACTTTCTTTAAGATCGTTGAAGCCGGTAATGATTATATTTCCTTCTGCCTGCCTTTTTTCAAATGGAATATGAATAAAGATCTCCATTACGGCCGCCAAGAAAAAGCAGCCAATACTTACATAGAGAATCGGCGCTAACCCAACAACGGAAAATAATATACCGCCGATTACCGGTCCAACCATACCGGCCAGTGAGCTTATTAAATCAACAATGGAGTTGGCCCGCATGATATGTTCTGTATCTACCAGAACAGGTACGCTTGCCTTTACTGCCGGCTGATATGCGCCCTGTATACCATACAGGATTATCATTGTTATTGTCATAAGAGGAACAACATCTATTTTCCCTACCATCAGACAAAACAGGGTAATAAGTATTGCTGTGCTAAAATCCAGAATCACCATGATATTTCTCTTGTTCACACGGTCAGCAATGATTCCACCTATAGGGAACAGGAATAACATAGGTATAAAAGAGCTGGCCAGAATTGTCCCAAATAAAACAGACGAGCCCGTTTGATTTAACAGGTAAAGAGGAAGGGCATACCTTAAAATCTGATTTCCAAATAAGGAAATGACCTGACCGATTGCTACAAGTATAAAATCTTTTGATAATATCGCTTTCGTTTGCATAATTTATTCTCCTTTCGCGGCACTTTTGTGTCCTAGGAAACATACTTTATCACTTTTTTGGGTCCTTGTCAACAAAAATAGCAAGAAACAGGCAGCCCGCTCTCTATAGAGCCGGGCTGCCTGTGGTGTCTCTTTCATTATTCAATTTGTCTCTGCAGTGGCTGCGCATTTTTGTAACCCTTGTGCCTGATTACTTCCTATTCTGTAAACCGCTAAAAAGGGACTGGCATAACTATAGTTTGTCATAGCTTTCCGTCTTAATATCTACACCCAGTTTTTTTATTTCAGCATCCAAATGCTTATTATATTTTTCCGCAAAACCGATCATACTGTCTAATTGTTTCTCAGTTACATGATCAAATACGGCCTTATCCCGCTCTTGGAACTCTTTGTGCAGTTCCTCGTGGACTTTGTAAATCGCTTTCCCTTGTTCCGTAAGTTTAAAATAAATTTCCTTCTTGTTATCAGGCCTCTGATAGCTATCAATAAGGCCTTTTTCTATGAGTTTTTTCGTTATTTTACTTATGCCGCTTCTGGTCATATAAAAGGTCTCTGCAAGCTTTGTCACGTTGGAATCTTCACTTTTTCCGATGTATTCAATGCAATGTATTTCAGAAGGCTTATAATCCTTAAAGCTTTCTTTCATCCTATACCCATCAAGCCATATCTTCTTGCTAAATAAGTCCCAGAAACCAGCTATGACCTGTTCTTCTTTTTTCATGGCCTATCCTCCCACACATTGGTAGATATACAATATTATACTGAATATATGTTTCCATTTCAACATCATTCAGGTATTGATCTATAAATAAAAAAGCCCTTGCATTTATACATTTTCAGCTCTTATTTCATTTAGCAATCCTTCAAACCATTTAGCATTTACTATGTGGTGAGCAAGTGAATTATTCAACATGTGTTTAAAATAGGCAGGGTTCCTAAAATCTTGTTCAAGGGATTTTTCTAATAGAGCAATCTTCTCTCTGGTTTGTATAATTTGCATTTCTAATAATTGAATAAAATCCTCTGTCTTATATTCATTGGCAAATAACAATGCTGTATAAAATGATAAATTTACATACTCTGTTTTCGAACCATACTGAAACATTAATTTTTTAAATTCTTTATTTCCCAGTTCAGTGATGATATAATTGTGAGTTTCTCTGGTGCGGTCGCTCTTGTCAACATCAACTTTTTTAATAAGTTGTTTTTCTTCTAATTGTTGAAGATTATAATAAAAGGATCCTTTCGTAAAGTTCACTATATATTTGTAATGATTTTCTTCCATTAGAGCTAAAAGTTCGTAACCATATGAACCTGGGTTTTGCTTCAATAAGCCTAATATTAATAGCGGTATCAAGAAGTTACCTCCTCTGCTTATAACATACTGACAGCCTTTTCATAAAAAGGTTAATCATTGCTGATTTGTGTGATTTGAGATTGGAATTCCTCAAACGACATTTTTCCTAATGCAAAATCCTTGCTTATGATATAGATCGTTTCAGCTTTTGTGCGAGTTCTGGTGTCGTTACGTTTTATCAGCTCATTTTCATTCGCTAATGGCTCCATGATATGCTGTCTTTTATCAAATGCTTCAAAATATCTTAGACCAAATTTTCTTTGCGAAACTGCATCAATATGGATCCCATCTGGATTAGAAGTTAAACCTGCAGCAGTAACAAAGTAACAATTGTCCTGCTCGAAGGCAAATTTCTGCAACTCTTGATTTATATAATTATATTCCGTGCAGCTTTTTCCAAACCCTTCTTTTCCCAAGAAATCTCCTAACCCGCCAATGATCAAAGGAATATTGGGAGAATTTAATTCTTTCCTTAGAGTTTCAATGATTGAAAGTAATTTTTTATAATAAACTTTGTAATTTCCATTGGTGCTATCACTTTCACCCTGATGCCATAAAATACCTGTCAGCTCACTATTCCGGACTGCAAATTTAGCTTCATTCACTGCATGTTTAAAAAGTACCCCATCAATAGCCCAGTCATCTAAAGTACTTCCGCCCTCAGCGCAAGGTATCAATCCAATGGGATCCTTCTCATTGATCTGGCACCATGCGTCTGCAAAGGATGCTGCAAGGCTTATTCCCGAAACGGGGCGGTCATAGTTGATGGGTTCCGTCATCATCTGCCATCTGCCATTGCGCAGCATCTGTATCCTTTCACTATAAATAGGGGATACTTCGTGAATAAATCCCCGGCCAGCCATATTAGACTGTCCTAACATTAAAAATGATTTAACCATTTTTTACCCTCTTTTTCAATATCGTACTATTGGAATGTAATCTGATTAGACTATACATTTTTATCTTAGTCTAATTAGACTATCTTGTCAACTTTTATTCAATTATTGAAGAACTCTACGGAGCGTTTATTGAAAAACGAAAAATCAGGGTCTACAATAGTTCGTGGGGAGTTAATTTCATTTGTTTTAGATGATACGTAAATTAATTGAAAAGGAGAAAATGAATTGGATAAAATTAAAATAGATAAATTTCTAGATGATCAAGGTAAAATTACGCAATTACCACAAAAGCAATCCGTCAGAGCTGCAGCGCTCTGTTATTTGGCAGAAAAATTTGAATCAAACCGCAATTATACAGAGAAAGAAGTAAACTCCATCTGTGAAGATTGGCATACTTTTGGAGATTATTTCATACTCAGGCGGGAACTTATCGACCATGGTTTATTATGCCGTGAGCCAAACGGGTCACGGTATTGGAAACCCAAAACCGGTCTGCCGAATAAAACAGATAAAGAATTACGATTAAATACTGCCTTTCATCCCATTGATTTTGATAATTGGGATAGGAAACAATATTTTTACTATTTTACTAAGATGTTACCTACCGGTTTTTCCATTAGTGTTGATGTAGACATCACCAACACCTTTAACATGATAAAAAAGCAAAACAAAAAGTTCTTCCCTGCTTATATATATCTGGCTTCAAAACTAATCGCCGGGCAGCAGGAGTTTCGTATCTCCAATTTAAATGAGCAGCTGGGATATTATGAGGTTTTACACCCATCTTATGCATGCTTCCATGAAGACGACAAGACGATATCAAATATGTGGACGGAGTATGACCCCAATTTTGAGACGTTCTATCATAATTACATGGAAGATCAAAAAAAATATGCAGACAACCATGGGATATTGGCAAAACCTGATACTCCACCGCAGAATAGCTTTATGATAGGTATGCTGCCATGGATAAAATTTACAAGTTATACACCGGTGCCTTATGCAAATATCAACAATTATTTTCCGGTAATACAGGCTGGGCAATTTTTTGATAGAGAAGGAAAAAAAACTATGCCCCTTTCTATTACCGTTCATCATGCTGTGGCTGACGGATATCATGTGGGGTTATTTTTAGAAAAGTTCAAGACTGGTATCGCCTCCCCCGAAAGCTGGATGTAGTTGCTGCAAATATAATAATGTGATTGTGAATGGTGAATTGGCAGCATCAACAGCTTTATTCCATTGATTAGCTAAAAAAAAGGCGGGCCTATGGCAAATGTCACAGACCCGTTGATCCATTCTAACTCTCCTTTTTCATAGTATCTAACCTAAAAGTGCATACTTGCTAATATAATTATCCTATCATAATATAATAATTATAAAATAACAAGGAGGATCACACAATGAAAAAAGAAATCGAAGTATTTGATTATACCAATGAGATTATGAAAGCACTAAAAACAGGTGTTTTATTGACCACAAAGACGGATGACAAAGTGAATTCCATGACAATTTCCTGGGGTACCCTGGGAATTGAATGGTCAAAACCGATCTTTACTGTTTTCGTTAGAGAGAATCGTTTTACAAAATCTCAACTGGAAAAAAATCCGGAATTCACGATAAATATACCATATGGCGATTTTGACAAAAAGATCTTAGGGGTTTGCGGTACAAAATCCGGTCATTCCACTGATAAAATCAAAGAACTTAACCTGACGCTTGAAACACCCAATACCATTTCTGTTCCTGGTATTAAGGAACTTCCTTTAACGCTTGAGTGCAGGGTTGTATATAAGCAAAAGCAAGATGAGCATGAAATTACCGAAGAATACAGAAACGCATTTTACCCACAGGATGTAGACAGTTCATTCCATGGTGCAAACAGGGATTTTCATACCGCTTATTACGGAGAGATTCTAAGTGCATATATTATCGAATAATATCAAAATCAGGCAAGTTTTTGTTCTTATGGGGCCAATATTATATCGCTTTCAGGTATAACCAAAACCTCCTGTCGCATTAAATCCTGCGGCAAGAGGTCTTTTTTGCTTATCCTATTTTATTTTGATTTAAAATTTGTTGTAATGAAGCTTTTGATATAGCAGTGTACTTTCTTCATATGGCTTTTTCTCCTCTGCAGGATAGCCAATGGCAATCATACATTCCACACTATATTGCTCAGGTATTTCCAGCACTTCTTTTATATAGGCTTCTGCTGTCTCCTGATCTGTATGGAATCTTTCTCTTACTTGAATCCAACATGACCCAAGATCTAAATCCTGTACCGTTAATTGAATAATCGCTGCCGCTATGGACGTATCCTCAATCCACACGTCACTGGAACCCTTATCCGCTAATACAACAATTGCCAAAGGAGCACCTGCTAAAAACTGAGAACCAGGTTCTCTGCAAAGAGAAAGCCGGCGTATCAGATCCGCATCAGTGACAGCGATAAACTGCCAGGGCCTGATGGACCGGGATGATGGAGACAGCAGGGCACTTTTAAGAATCACATCGATTTTTTCTTTTTCAACTTCCTTGTTTTGAAACTTTCTAATGCTTCTCCTGGATTTTAAAATGTCGAATAACATAAATTGCTCCTTTCTATGTCCTTTGCGGGTGGCTACCTAATTAATTTTATCCTTAGAAATAAAGAAAGTCAATGATACAAACACCTCCTATGCTGCCTTGAGAATTGAAAAAGTAAATT